>CAVUYM010000015.1:0-100697 GCA_963745675.1 uncultured Chloroflexia bacterium | reverse complement strand
CGACGAGCGACAGAATGACTGCGGCGATGCCCACAGCGGGGTATCCGGCGATGCCGAGGATAATACCGCCAAGAGCGCCACCAAGCGCCGCACCGACTGCGATCATCGAAATGTTGAGAACCATCGTCGTCGCCGCAGCAATCGGCGATTCCTGAGCCAGCAACGCCGTCAGGCTGGTGAATGTCACACCGGCGATAAACGCGATAGCCATAGCAAGCCCAACGATCAAGACCGGTCCGGGTTGGATAGTGTATATCGCCAGCGCGCTGACCCCGATCAGTCCCGTTCCCAGCGCGAAGGTGTGGCGGGGATTGAAGCTGCCCAGGCGACCGCCTCCAGCAATGTTGCCGATTATCTGGCCGGCGCCTTCGAGCATGAAGGCGATGGCGACTTCGCGAGCCGAGAACGAGAGGATATCGAGATAAAACGCGCCGAGATAGACTGCCAGCCCTCCAACGGTGAAGGAGCGCAACATAGAAACGATGTAGAGCATTCGCACCTGGGGCGCCGCCAGCAGGGGAAGGTAGTTTGCGAGTATCCGTCGCGGGGATGCGCAGGTGCCCTCCGGCTTAATGTCGGCGGGAAGAAGCTTCGCGGCGAGCAGTCCCGCTACGGAAATCGCGCCCGCCATCGCAAGAAGTGATCCGCGCCAGTTCGTCAGAGCGGCGACTCCGACGAGCGCTGGCGGCCCTACGAGTACCGCAAGCGAGGCGGCGGCCTGGGTCATTCCAACCGTATGTCGTCGCTCGTCTCCTGTGAAATGTGTGCTGACGACGGCGAAGGCAACGCCGTAGGTCATCGCCATTCCAAGTCCGCCAATGACGCCGCCGATGGCCATGACGATCAGGTTCGGCGCAATAGCCATCGTGAGGGCGCTCATCGCGAGCAACTGCAGTCCGATGACGATGCTGCGGCGGTGACCGTAATGGTCGGCCACCGGCCCGGTAAAGAGGCCGGCTGCCGCGACGATCAACGCGCCCAGGGCAATGATCTGGCCAACTAGCGGTACCGAAAGCCCGAAATCGGCAGCGATCGGGCTGATGAAAGGGCGGATGCCCACCCACCAGAGCATTCCCACGATCACCGTCGAGAAAACCGGCACAAGCAGCCGGAAGTTGGTTGCGATGCCGCCGCTAACCTGAATCGGTCGTCCCACACTGGACATGCCTGCCTCCTTTGGCCTGGCTCTCGAGCCGACGCGTCATTGCGCGACTCGATTTGATTCGTTTCAGATTGCGATCAATCTGATGAGTTGAGAATAGCGCCAGATGTTAGGGCAGGAATCCGTAGAATCACCCAAATCACCAGCGTGCACTACGCATAGCGAGTAGGTAGTCAGGGACGTTCAGGAACGCCCGAGAGCCGTATTCAAGGATTGCGGCGATCATCGGAATCAGGCTGATCGTACGCCGCTCTATCTCAGACGCAACAGGCCTGGAGTTGAAGTCATCTCGACGAATTAACTATCGCTCAATTGGGCTGGGAATACGTGCGTATGTCTCTGTCCCACTGCGCTCGCCTAGTAGGCGTTGCTGTCGCGCTGGAAGATGTGGAATAGGGTCTTAACCATGATGCGGATATCGAACATCAGTGACCAGTTCTCGACATAATATAGATCGTAGCGGGTGCGTTCTTCGATTGACGTATCGCCCCGTAAACCGTTGACCTGGGCCCAGCCAGTTATCCCCGATTTCTCGTGGTGGCGAGCCATGTAGGCCGGGATCTCGCGCCGGAACTGTTCGACGAAGAATGGTCGCTCGGGCCGCGGGCCGACGATACTCATCTCGCCATAGAGCACGTTAATGAACTGTGGCAGCTCGTCGATCGAGTAGCGTCGCAGGAAGCGTCCAAGGCTCGTCGGTCTGGTGTCCCCAGGGGTCGTGAAAACGGGGCCAGATTCTGTTTCCGCGTCGACTCCCATCGTCCTGAACTTGAGCACATAAAACGCGCCGCCATCCTGTCCGACACGCTCCTGGGTGAAGAAAACAGGACCGCGCGAGGTGAGCTTTATGAGCCCGGCGACCAGCAACATCAGCGGCGCAAATCCCACGAGAACGACTGAACTGACGGCGATATCGAGCGCGCGCTTGATCGTGCGGTCGATCGGGCGCAACCCGATCGATCGCATCTGGACCGTTGGGAGGCCATTCAAATCGTGAATACTGAGCACGTCACTCGTCAGGAGCCGGAATGAGTCCGGATAGATGCGGACAGCGACTGGGAGATCATCGATTTGCATCAGGAGATCGAGGATTTCTTCATGGCCCGTGCCAGACATAGCGACGATGATCTCGTCGATGTCACCATCTTCCACGATCTTGCGCAATTCAGAGGACATCCCGAGCACCGGCGTCTCGTTCAGGGACGAAATCTCTTCGCCCGTGCCCCAGGGGCGATGACGCACGACCCCGGCAAGTTCATATCCGAGCTGTGGTGAGCGACGAAGTTTGTCGAGCACGATCGCGCCTGTCGCTCCAGCTCCGATGACGAGTAGCCGGTCAGTGCCGTAGCCACTGGCTCGCAGGCTTGCAACCAGACCAGTATGGAGAAAATGAGTAGCCGTCGTGCCGATGACCGCCAGCAGCCATGCAGCGACGACAGTCTTTCGAGAGAAGTCGAGGCTTGGTCCAACGATAAGCGAGCTGATCGCGATAGCGGCCATTCCTGCGAGGGTGATTCTGATGAATATGCGAGCGGCGTCATCGATCCGAGAAATACCGCGGCGGCTTGTGTAGACATTCCCGATCAAGAAGCTCGATAGAGTGATCAGAATCGTCAGTGTTGCGATCACAGGATAATCGTCGTCTGGCGCAAGCGAGTTGAACCAGTTCCAGCCAGTCAGATCACGGAGGTTTGCCGCCAGCCAGGCCGATGCTATCAGGATCAACGAATCCAGGGAGAAGAGCGCGATCGCAGCGGTCGCCGTGAAGTAGCGTTGGCGCGGATGACCGCGGCGCAGGAACGGCCTGGCAAGCGTCGCATTTCGTGATGAATCGGCGGTGTCAGTCCGGGTGGACCTTCCGGTTGTCATTCGCCAGACACGCTCCTCTTTCGGCCCCCGGCTCAGGAGACTCGCTTGCGGTCGGCGGGGCGTAGCGCGTTGATCCCAAGTGCAAGCAGACCACGCGCAACGATGCCGGCTAACACTGCCCATTCTAGCAACACAATCCGGCGCTCGGCGTAATGTTTGCGATAGAAGATCCACATTGCACGATAGAACTCAACGATCATGCGGCTCGAGTTGCGGCGGCTCGTCTCTGCCTTTGAGGTGATGTACGTGGGCGAATGGGTAATAGACGATCTTCCAGCCGTGCGCTTTGATGCGGTACGACCAATCCAGGTCTTCTCCGTAAAAGAAGAAACTCTCATCAAGTATCCCGGCCTGCAATATCGCCCTCAGCCGGATCAACATGAACGCGCCCATCACCGAGTCAACCTCGGCTGATTCGTGCTCGTCGAGATATGTCAAGTTATAGCGCGATAACCTGGAACTGTTTGGGAAGCGCCGTGCCAGGCCGGTCAACTTCCAGAAGCCGCTTGACGGGGTCGGAAATGAACGGCGACAGGCCAGATCGAGCCGCCCATCTGGCAGGGTAACGCGCGGGCCGACGATGGCGGTGTCGCTGTGCCGGTGTAGATAATCCACACACAGTGCCAACGCGTCTGCTTCGACGATGACATCGCTGTTCAAGAGCAGCACATAGCTCGTGTCTACGTCTATGTCCTGCGGGAGGTCATCCAGAAGGGCTCTAAGTGCGACGTTGTTGCCGCCGGCATAACCGAGGTTACGCTCAGTCTGGAAGTGTCGCTGATCGGGAAGGGCCTGGCTGAGTTTCGCTGCGCTGCCGTCGCCGGATCCATTGTCAACAATAAGAATCTGCAGATTGATGCCGTGTAAGTCGCTGTTGAGTAGCGACTGCACGGCATCAATTGTCATTTCAGCTGTCTGGAAGTTGACGACGATCGCGAAAACGGGAGCCGGTGTTTGCTCGCCGCCCGGCTCCAATGCTACGCGGCTCGACCGTTGTTGCGATTGGCACGGACGGCGCGCGCGCCGACCACGAGCGCTTCTGGAGCGAGAACGACCGGATTTGAGCGTCGATTGCGGTCCGGATCATGGAGCCGTCGGGCATACCAGCGGCCTACGAGCGTCAGTCCAAGCATCATCAGGATTCCGCGATGTTTGGCGATTTCAACGATGCGGCTCGGCATGAACAGCGGAGCGCCACCGGTGATCAAGTCACGCAAGAGATGCGAACCAAGTCCCAGAGTCACAGCGAGTTCGAATTGACGTCCCGGTTCCAGGCGCTCGGTCAGGTAGGCGAGAGTACCCACCGCCAGCACTGAGTGTGTGGCGGGCCGGCTCGGCATGGTCATACACGAATTGAGCTTGATTGATCGTGCGGCGACGACGTGATCGAGGTCGATGAAGATCGCGCTGACGCCAGCGACCGCCAGAAATCGCTCGGGGTCGTTTACGTACGATGATGCAGGCAACGCAACTGCCAATCCCGTTGCCAGATGGGCTACCGCGTCGCTGGCAGCCTCAGGACGGCGCGCACCCTCTGCTTTGAAACGCGCGCAGAGTCGGTCGGCGATCAGTGCGATCACACCGCAACAAAGTCCTGCGGCAGATCGCTTGGCCGCATTCATCGTGACTAGCTTGTGTTGTCGCTTCATTACTTACTCGTCCGTTGTAAAGCGCAATATTCCACCGACAGCATGCTGGCCCATTTTTGCGGCCGCCGCCCCGCCAGCATGAACGATCTCGCCCTCGGCATCGGTGATGACCGTCAGGCGCACGATTTCCTCAGCAAGGTTTACCGCATGGATGGCACGAATGTCGCCACCCTGCCGGGTGCGTTTCAGGCACCGAGCCAACGCCATAGATGTTCATCTCGTAGTCAGCCCATCCGTCTGCCTCGAAATCACTCAACATGATGCAAGTCATGACCTGGCCACGTTGCAGAGCATCCAATGTTTCACGTACCCCGACGACGCCGCGATTCTGCGCGCCGACCTGGTCGAGCAAGGTGGTCACTGCTCGAAATTCACGCTCCTTCTCAGCGCTATCGATCAACGGCATCGTCGCGTCCCGGATTTCATCATATGAAGCATGCACGTCCAAGTGAATAGTACCGACGATGCGTTTCTTGACTTCCTCGTGGAACTCAGCATGGAGAGCGCTTGCCATGACATCCCCAGCTGCAACCACCAACATCTCGATATTGCTGTCCGCCATGGCCCTGCGTGTTTCTTCGGCGATGGCGCGGGCGAAATGTGCCCGGCGTTCTTCGTTGCGCGTCTGGAATCGCAGTTGGGACCAGCCACCTTGCTGATGATGGTGCGCCTGGTCGTCTCCGCGTACTTCGACGCTTGCCACTCTCGCTGCCCGATTGATGACGGTCAGGATCGCATCTTTCTGGTCTGCAACAAGGACGGCGTAGCGTGGATAGTCTTCGACGACTCGGACCATCTGGAGCAGATTCGGTGTCGGGCTGAAAGCGACCTCTGTCTCGACAGGGACTGCCAGCACGAAGGATTCAAAAACACCGCGGCTTGAGTTTGCGATGACGATGACGCCATGGACCGAAGGATCAATGCCAGTCTCAAGTAGTGCTCTGACTTGTCTCAAGTCTTCTTTCAGGCTATCTCTCGCTTCTGAACCTTCAGGGCAGTTCTCCAGAAGTTCTTCAGCCTTATTGTTGAACACGGTCACGGCGCTCCGGTGCTGCGGACGCTCGCCGTCCGGCCTCCAGTCGAGATAGGCGGACAGGTAAGGGCTATCAACGGAAGGTTCAAGTCGCGCCAGATCGCGTAGTGCCTTGTTCAGGTCGGTCGAAAAACCACTGTCGATTTCTGAGGTGAGAATCTGTTCGACTGGATCTGTTGCCATGGATGTCTGCCCCTTTTTACAGTTTGTGAGTCAATGACGTCTCCTGTCGATGGTACCATCGCGCATTCGTTAAGGTCGCCCTTTCGCGGATTAGTCTGGAGGCACAATTGAAGGCAGTCGTTTTGCTCTCCGGCGGGGTCGATTCAACGACCGTTGCCTATCTGGCCGCACGCTCGGGTTATGAAATCCACGCCTTTACCGTGCGTTACGGTCAGCGCCATGAACGTGAGCTGGAAGCCGCGAGGGCGATCTGCAAAGAATTGGATGCGGCCGACCATCGGATTGCGCGTCTGGACTTCGGTGATTGGGGTTCATCGCTGACCGGCTCAGCTGAAATTCCGAAGGCGGGTGTTGGCGGCGGTATTCCGTCAACCTGGGTGCCGATGCGCAACCTTATCTTCCTCGGGATGGCCAGTGGTTATGCTGAGGTTGTCAACGCGGACGCCATCTATATCGGAGTGGGGCAGGTCGATTACTCCGGCTACCCTGATTGCCGCCAGGAATTCATCGATGCCTATCAACGGGCGGCTGATCTTGCCAGCAAACAATTCGTTGAATCGGGCATCTCGATTCCCGTTCTCACCCCTTTGATGCACCTGCCGAAGAGCAGCGTGATCCGGCTCGGTCTGAGCCTGGGCGTCGACTACGATCTCACCTGGTCCTGCTATGAGGGCGGCGAGACGCCTTGCGGTGTGTGCGACTCCTGTCGACTACGTGACGCTGCCTTCGCTGAGGTTTACGCTGACGGCAGCAGCGACCGGTAGAGCGTTTCGAGGTCTCGGGCTATTGCCGCGAAGGACAATTCATCCTGGAAATGCCGCTTGACCTCGACAGACATGCCGTTCAGATCCTCAATCGATAGCGCGGCATTGGCCAGAGCGATTGCGTTTCCGGGCTCGAAAAGCCTGCCATAACGCTCGTCGCCCGCCATCGACTGGAATGAGGGTATGTCGCTGACGACGGGGATGCAACCGCACGACATCGCTTCGAGAATCGCCAGGCCGCTCCATTCCCGCAGGCTGGCCTGGAGGAGGATATCGGCGCTTGAGTAGATCGCTTCCATTTCATCTGGTCTGGCCCGTCCGCGAAACTCAACGCGCTCGCGAAGATAGGGGAATGTGTGGACGAGTGCCCGTGCGTCTTGGAGCATCTCATCCGTCAGGTAGTAGAGATAGAGTCTTGCGTCCGGTTGCTGGCGCGCGATGTAGGCGAAACCTGTCAACATCGTGAGCGGGTCTTTGATCGGGTGGAGGCGTCCGGCGGACAGATAGACTGGATCGCCACTCATCCCGGTCATTTCTCTGGCTCGTTCCTTGTCGATGCCACTGAAGGGGCTACTTGTTTCCAGAATCTCGTATGCGCTTTGGACCGCGAGCAATCCCGCGGTTACCCACGGGATTGCCTGCGAAGCGGAGGTGAAGCAGGCGGCCTCAACTCTGCCCAATGCAAATGACTGAATTCGGTGTCGCAATACGCCCTTGAGCTGGAATCCCGCCGTGATAGTGGACCACGATATGGGAGCGGCGGCTGGCCAGAAGACGGATCAACGCGAGTTGCAAGTCCATCGTCAGGCCGAAGATGTGGACGATATCTGGTTCGATGGAGCGTATCGTTCTGGCCAACCCGAGGGACGGCTGGTAATAGGCCGGACCGTAATGCGGCTTCCAGCGATTCAACATTCGTCCGGCCAAGCGAACCGGAGCAGAAGCTGAAACCCACTTGTATTTGATCCCATTCCGCTCGAACGAGACATTCTGTGGCGCAAGCCCGAGCACTTGAACCAGATGGCCGCGTGCTCGCATCTCTTGCGGCAGCTCTGTCAGGATTGGGAATCGATCAAGTGCTTCGACAGGATCTCTGGTCTGTTCGTCGTAAAAGGGCGTCACGAAGAGAATGCGTATTGGGCGCCCGTTAGTCACCGAGCGCCTCCTCATAGAGGCCGAGCCAGCGCTCCACGACCGGTCTGATGTCGTAGCTTCTGCGCGTTTCAGCTCGCGCCGCTTCACCTAGTTTGCGTCGCTTTCCTGGATCATCGGCAAGCGTGGCTATCGCCCTGGCAAAGCGCAGCGAGATCATCGACTGGCACTCCAACGGCGGCATTTGGCGCCAGGTCGCGCACTACACCAACGTCGCTGCCGGCAGTCGCAAGACCGAGTGCGGCGGCTTCCAGCACCACCATCCCCTGGCTTTCATGCCGGCTCGGCATCAACAGTAGGTCCGCATGGCGGTAGTAGTGAACGAGGGCTTCGTGGGGCATGCGGTCGAGTAACTGCACTTGCTCAGCGATCCCAAGATTTTGCGCCAGGTTCATCATCCGCTCTTTATATCCAACGGGATTTTCCCCGATTAACGTCAACCGAAATCTGTTTTCCGTCTTCGCTAGTGCAGCCAGCGCACGAATCGATACATCCTGCCCTTTCACCGGCAGATATGCCCCGACTTGTAGCAAGTTGAACGATCCGGGCGCGTCATATGGACTCTCGGTTGTCTCAGGCTGCGTCTGTATCTGAATAGGAAGAGGAGCGAGGCGCAGCTTCGGAGTGCTTGCGGGAACTGCCTGGCGGGCGAGATCGAGGACGTAGTTAGAGCCTCCGGTCGTGAGTGTCGATGCGCGGAGGACAGCGCTATTGAGGAGCCGGCCTCGTCGGGAACGCATCCCTCCATAGCCGAGCGCGGGTAAAGAGACCAACTCTGCACCGCCGATGCTGGTTATCACTGGCACCCCGATTGCGCGTGCGGCAATTGTGGCGACGAAACCGGGTTCGAAGAGCCAGTACGCATGCAGGAGATCAAACGGCTGTTTTCGATGCCGCGCGCGGATTGCTGCAACTGTCTGCATGAGCAACGCTCTGAACTGCAATTTGCACCAGCATGGATCGAGGACGTCGATGTTGCGCTGCCGGGTGGATTCGATACCTTCGCGGGTTTCGTAGCGGGATGACGGTCACGTCGATTCGTTCGGATAATCCGGCAGCAAAGAGTGACACTGAGGGTATCTGCATTGAAGCGATGCCACTAAAGGACGGCAGAATCAGACCGACGTGCACGCAACCCAGCTCCTATTCTTATCTCAGCTCAAGTCCAACTGTACCGTGGCTATTCGGTACTCGTCGGATGTACCTGTAACCTCGCCCAAACCACTAGGCTGTTAACTAGAGTGGACCGGCTGTCACGTTCAGGCCATGGGTGCCTACGGTCCGCCTAACTCATTGGAGTTCCGATCTTGGCGTTTCAGGGCGACCTCTTCGATTTTCCACTCCCGGATCTCCTCTGGTTCCTCGGGAGCCGGAACAAATCAGGGCTGGTTGACGCTGGTTAGCGATTCAACCCACATGGTCTTCACCTTTCGACAGGGGAAGCTCGTCGGCGCTCGCTCTACGGATAGTACCCAACGGCTCGGCACCCGGCTTAGTGGATGGCGAGCTGATCGATGAGTGGCAGCTGCAAAAGGCGCTCGAAGCTCAGAAGACCAGCTCAACCCCGCCCGCGCTTGGATCGATACTTGATCGATCTTGGTTTCATCACCTCGCTTCAACTCGAGCGCGCCATCGCACGACAATTTGGCGAGTTGGTATTTCGCCTCTTGATCCATCCAACCGGGCAATTTCGCTTCGACCCCGGAATCCCTGATCTACGTGGCGAAACCGTGAATGTGTCGATCGAGAGCGAGGTCTTCGAGGCTGTCCGTCGAGCCGACGAATGGTCGTCGGAGCGCATGCTTGACACACCCTTCCGCCTCAATCCGGCGATATCATCCGAGACTGCTGCCCTGATCGATCCCGAAGAGCGAATCTATCTCGTTTCGCTTATTCGCGGCCCTAAGACGCTCGACCAGCTCGTGGAAATATCGGGCCGCGATCATGAACGCGTGTTGCGATCTCTGCATCGCCTGCAAGGCGGTGGCGTCATCTACCTCGACGCGAAAGTTGCAGCGGATGGGGAACCATCGCTGGTGGCTTGAGTCAAGGCTGGCTTGGGCACTATTCGCGCCAATTTCTATGATTGCACTAACACAATCTTGCTTTTACGGCTCCAAGATGCTATTCCTATAGCGACTTACTGATACCCAATGGGTATCGGGGCGATGTGGGATCAAATGTGCGGGGCAAGCTGGCTATTTCCGGCAAACTTGCTAATATAGGAATAGATAGCTTGTCTACGTTATCAGTGCGCCGGTAGTCTGGGAAATTGTCTGGCGTTCTGGGTGAGGAGTATGGAAATGGTGCAGCGACCCGTGGTACAGCGTCAGCGAATTGGCCCTGCAATTCGCAAGCTGAGACATGAGCAAGACATGACGTTGGATGACCTGGCCGAACAGGCTGGGATTTCAGCATCGCATCTGAGCCGGCTTGAGCGCGGCCAGACACTACCGAGCTTTACTGTCCTGGCGGGTATCGCCCATGTGCTCGGTGTTAGCATCGATGAATTCGCACAGCTAGAGCAGGATGTGGCTGTGCTCGACGCCGATCTCGACGTGGTATTGCGTGAGGCGGGTGTCGAGGAAGAAGCGATTAGTGAGATGTTGAATCTCTCAATCGAGGCGCGTCAGGAGCTACTAAAGGCCTTCAAGAGCAAGTCTTAGGCGCGACCTAAATAAGAATCAGACCCAAGAGCCCGAGCCCGCTCGGGCTCTTTTTTTATGCTGCATGCCCGTAGCTTGTAAACTGGCCCGGTAATATGAAGGGCTTGAACTGTCAGGAGAGGGAAGACACGGTGGACGAACGCTGGAATACTCGCTGGTCACGGCGTGGCAAGATAGCCGCGAACATGAACCGGCCATCGCGGACCGCTTCGGAAGATTTGATCTCTTTTGTCTACGGCGATCCCGATCCCGATTCGCTGCCACTCGAAGAGATGGCGCGGGGTGCCGATGTGCTAGCCGAGAATAACCGGCGCGACGCCCTCTCTTACGCTAATCCGGTGGGGCCGGATGGTCTGAGTCTGGCATTGGCGAACAAACTTAAAGAAGACTACGGTCTTGATGTGACGCCTGAGCAGATTCTGCTGTCGCTCGGCGCTGCCAGCGGGCTTGGCCTTGTGGTCGACATGCTTGTTGATCCTGGCGACGTCGTTCTGGCTGATGCACCTGCATGGATGGGTGCAACAGGCATGTTCCGACTTGCCGGCGCTGAAGTCGTTGGCGTGGAGGTCGATGAAGGCGGAGTCAATCCGGACCGTGTTCTCGAAGCGATAGAGCGTCTGGGAGAAGAAGGCAAAGCTCCGAAGTTCCTCTACACGATCCCAACCTTCCAGAATCCTTCGGGCGCTGAACTGACATTGGAACGCCGCGAGAAGCTCGCCGAGATCGCCAACGACCACGGCTTGCTGATCCTTGAAGATGATGCCTACATCGACCTGCGCTTTTCCGGCGAGAACAAGCCGACGATCTTTGGCATCGCCGAGCCCGGAACGGTGCTCCTGTTCGGGACGCTCTCGAAGACGATCGCAGCCGGTATGCGGCTTGGCTGGTGCGCTGGGCCTGCCGATGTGATCGCTGTCATATCGCGTGGCCGCACTGACAGCCTGCGCAACACCTATACCGCCGCGCTCGCCGAATGGTTCATCACGACCGGACAGCACCGCGATCATATTTCGGAGTTGCGCAGGATCTATTCGACGAAGTGCAGCCACATGCTGGCCGCGCTGGAACGCGAAATGCCGGAGGGCGCAACCTGGACATCGCCCAACGGCGGCTTCTTTATCTGGCTGAAGCTGCCGGTAGGTGTGGACTCGCTGGATCTGCAACCGGTCGCCCAGCAGAATCTCGTCGACTATATCCCCGGCACCTCGTTCTACTCGGACGGGTCCGGGCGGGACGCGCTGCGGCTCTCTTTCAGCGCGGTTACCGAGGAGCAGATTGATACCGGTATCGCTCGTTTGGCGAATGTCATCAAGGGTGCGATGTAGCTAACGCCCCGAGTCCATCTCGATGTGTTCGACGGGATTGGCCGTATTCGGGTCCGGTCGCTTGACGGCGATCACCCGGATGCGGCCGCTTCGTTTCCGGCGCGCCGCATACATACCCAACGGGGTGGCGGCGATGATCGCGAGCACGTGCAGCCTGCTCAACAAACCGTTCGGCGACCGGTAGTTGCTCGCGCAGCCAGAGCCGGAAACCCCAGGCCCACTCCAGCCCCGACTGTTCGTGGTGAATGCCCACGATTCTGAAACCGTGTTTCTCGAGTAACAGCCCCAGGCTTCGATCGCTGAAGGTCGTCAGATGACGGGGAGCGTCGTAGCCCATCCAGTAGCGGCCGAGGAGCCGCGCGGCATCTGAACGCGCATTTGGCAGCCAGATGACGACGGCCCCGCCCCCGACTAGAACCCGACGCACCTCCGCCATGAAGATGTCCGGATCGTCGACATGCTCGAGGACGTGATCGAGCAATACGGTGCTGAATCGCTCGGCGGGGAACCCAGCCGTTTCCAGATAACCTTCGGTTACGTCGATGCCGCGCTCGCGTGCCAATCCGGCTGCGTAGCTGTCCGGTTCCAGTCCATAGACATCGGGATTCCCGGTCTCGTCGGATCAAGTCAAGCAACTCGCCGCCGGCGCAGCCGACATCCAGAATGGCCCTGGGTGGCTGTAGATAGGCCCAGATATCCCGGACGCCTTTCCGCTCGAGGGCAGCGCTTGGCGCGGCCTGAGAGTCCAGGACGATTGAAGGGCGCATAGTCATCTGGATAGGCGGCTTCAAGCACCTGTTCAGTCGGCTGTGGATGCAGCCGTAGCAGACCGCAGCGTTCGCAGGCGACGAGCTGAAACTCGGCACTGGTCGTCCTGGCTACGCGATCTCGGAGCGTTTGCCGCACGCGATAGGTGGTGTTGTCACAGAGCGGGCATCGAAACTGATCAGTCATCGGTCACCGAATCATGACTGATGACGCGTCTGATCGAATAGTCGATCGACCGCTGTCCGTGACTCCCGACGCTCAAGACGCGCCTGATGTGCGATCATCTCGCCGAGCAGACCGAACATCACGAACTGCCCACCCATCACCATCAGGAGCACTCCCAGAGTCAGCAGCGGCCGCTGGCCGATCGGTTCGCCAAAGCCGAGTTTCAGCACTGCGAGATAGGCGTTGATCGCGAAGCCCGCGCCCAGCGCGAGCGCGCCCAGCCCGCCAAAGAGATGCAGCGGCCTGCGGGTGTAGTGATTGAGGAAGAGCACCGTCAGCAGGTCGAAGAACCCGCGAAAGGTTCGCTCGATGCCGAACTTCGAGTGGCCATACTGCCTCGCGCGGTGACGCACCGGCACTTCGCTGACTTTGAAACCGCGGTAATGAGCCAGAACCGGAATGTAGCGGTGCATTTCACCGTAGAGTTGCAATTCATCCAGGACTTCGTGCCGGTAGGCCTTGAAGCCACAATTGAAATCGTGCAGAGGGATACCGGTAAGTGCCCGGACGGTGTGGTTGAAGAGCGCAGACGGGATCGTTTTGGACAGTCGGGTCTTGCCGTGGAGTCTTCCAGCCGGAGACGAGATCGGATGCGCCAGACTGCAGCGGCTCCAGTAGATGCCTCATCTCGTCCGGCACATCCTGGAGATCGGTGTCGAGGGTGAGGACGAAGTCTCCACATGCTACTGCGAAGCCTGCCGCCAATGCCGCTGATTTACCGAAGTTGCGTCGAAATTGTATGAGCGTGACGTTTGCATTGTCTGCGTACGAGCTCTTCGATTACCTCGATCGAGCCGTCCGTCGAGCCGTCATCTATGAATATGATCTCAGCGCTACCCGGCAGATCAAGCCCTTCGACCGCGTCGACGATCTCGCGGAAGAGTTGTCTGAGACTTCCGGCTTCGTCCTTGACCGGTAGGACAACCGAGAGCGCGATATGGCTGGTCGTTTGCTCTGCTGCCGCATGACTTGGCACTTCCTGCACGGTCATTGGGACGTCTAGATCACCTTTCGTCTTAGCGTTGGAATCACCGTCAGCGCAAAGGCGACGATCACCGCGACGGCGCTTAGTACGGCTCCCGCAATCCAGATCGTCCAGTAGCGAGGTTGGAAGCGCAATTCGATATGGTGCGCGCCGGCCGAGAGATTTAGCGCCTGAAGCGTACCCTGATATTGCTCGATTGCCACTGATTCACCGTCTATCTGCGCTTTCCAGCCTGGATAATCAACCTGGCTGATTACCAGGACGCCACCAGGGCTGTCGTTTGGTGTACTGACTTCGACATGACCCGCATCGGTTGATGCCACTGTGATTGCCCGATCTGGATCATCTACAAACCAGGCGCGGCTGCGCACGTCGGGAAGCTCCCAGACCTCCAGGCGCTCGGTCGTGAGGCGAGGGACAGCGCCCGGCTCTGGCGGTCCCGGAGTAGCTACATCGGTGATGACGTAACGGACGTTGAGTTTAGCTAGGCAAATTCGTTGGGTCTGTTTCTTTACCCAGGAACTCCTCATAGCTGGCGAGAGAGAGCGGATCGACGAGCCCGCCGATATCGTCGAAGCCGTAGAGGGTGGCCGCGTCCGGCTGGAGCGCCGTCGAGCGATTGTCGACTCTGAACGGTCCCGTTTCTGCCTGTTTGTCTGTCAGAAATGAGACCAACTGGGGATGATCGTAGTCTCCAAGAATCGATTCGCTCGTCGGATTGAAGCGGGAGGTGGCCGAGAAGAGATCCAGCACGATGAACGAGGATCAGGAGCGCGACTGGTGCCAGTCGTGGCAGGCTGGGAACGACGAATGAGTGCGAGTATTCCGATGGTCAACCCTAGCCAGAGCGTCAGCATCATCAGGTTGTCGAGCGCGATCATCGGGCGGTTCGTCGGTTCGTCTACGCCCAGGACGAGCGATGCGAAGAGTGGAATGACGAGCAGGACAAGCGCTCCGACGGCGATGAGTCCACCTCGCTCTACCAATCGCAGCGTCGACGTGAGTTTGGAAGTTGACCAGCTCGTCTGGCGCAAAAGTGCTTGCAACCCGTATCCGGCGAGGATAGCCAGCGCCAGATCGACGAAGAAATACCCGCGTCCTGCCGCGCGCACATGGTCGAAGGCCGGCGCGAAGGCATACAGCCAGCCGTGGAACGGTGTGTAAGGTCCGACGAGATAAAGCAGTCCAACAAGCAGCAGCCCGCTCCAGAAGAACCGTGTGCGGCGGGATCCGGCGGCGATGGCTATTCCGGCAAGCACCAGCGTCGCGATTCCGGCGTATCCCCATATTTCAGTATTTGAGAACGGACCCCAGAAGTCGGTCGGGTTGGAGCCGAATGCTGTCGGCAACACCATATGAATAAGTGCTAGCGGTTCGACTGAATATTCTGAAGCTTCCGGGTACGACAGTTCTCCGCGTGAGGTGAAGCCAGTAAGCTCAACGGCTGGACCGAGAGCTGGGAGCGCGAGCCCGAACGCAATCACCAGCAGGAAGCCGCAGCGCAGAAATGCACGCCGAAGCGTTGATGACTCATACGCGTTACGCCAGTTGGCCGGTTGAACGTAGCCGGACAGTCGCCACAGTTCGAAGAGAGCGATCACTCCGGCGCCACTCAGGACGAGCAGCAGCATCGGCTGGTGACCACCGAGAATCGCCATGGTCAACGTTAACGTGCCGCCGATAGCGAGCAGCCAGGAGTCGCGCCGGATCGTCCCGATGAGCGCGGCGAAGACGAAGGGCGCCCAGGCTGCCGTGACGAGTAGGGGGTAGTGCCCGAGATGCGCCGCCATGAATCCAGAGTAGGCGAAGATCAGCCCGGATGTTGCCGCAATCAGCCGCTCGAGACCGATAGATCGGGCCAACCAGTACCCGCCATAACTGGCGAGCAGAAAATGCAGTAGAGCCAGCCGCTCCAATGCTGCGTAGCTGAATGGTTCCGAAAGCAGGTAGGCAACGAGATTCGGCGGGTAGAGCGTGCCAGCCTGGAAGTTCGCCAGGTGCGGCATGCCGCTGAATTGGTGAGGGTTCCAGAACGGGAATCTACCTGCCTGGATCTCGCTCGCCGCGAAAGCATGCATAGGATAGAAGAACGAGGCCAGATCGCCGCCTCCGGCTGGCACCTGTGCCGCAGATCGATAGGGTTGCCAGAAAAAGAGTAGATGTAGCCCGGAGAGTGCGAAGAGAACCGCGGCTTCCGGGAATAGCCAGGGAATGCGCTGCCGAACCGAACGCCTCGACGAGCCGGCGAGTAGAAGGATGCTGGCAATAATGAGAAGGATCAGGAGTGGGAGAGGAATGAGCGGCGTCGTGCGATCCACTGCCAGACCTGAATCCGTCGATTAGACGTTGAAAAGAAAGTGCGTGACGTCGCCGTCCACCATGACGTAATCCCGACCTTCCACGCGCAATAGCCCAGCTTTGCGGCACTCGGCCATGCTGCGTTTCTCCATCAGATCGGCGAAGGCGACGATCTCAGCTCGAATAAACCCGCGTTGAATATCGGAGTGAATCTCTCCAGCGGCGTTGACCGCCGTCGTGCCGCTCTGGATTGGCCAGGCACGCACCTCTTCCGGCCCGGCAGTCAGGAATGTGATCAAACCTAGCAAGTCGTAAGAGAGGCGAATGACGCGATCGAGACTTGATTCTTCAATGCCCAGATCGGACATGAATAGTTCCGCATCGTCGGCGTCGAGCTGGCCGATTTCCATCTCGATTTTTGCCGCTAGCGCGTCAATCGCAAGTCCCGGACGCTGGAAACGTGCACGCGCTTCCTCGACCAATTTGTCCCCAGCCTCGCCTAGCTGGCTTTCCCCGAGATTGAAGAGCACTAGGGCTGGCTTCTTCGTCAGGAATCCGTAGCCGCGCAGACGTCGTTCTTCAAGCTCGTTTAGTTCTATCTCGCGCAGCGGGATGTCATTCTCCAGCGCCTCCTGGCAGCGCAGCAGCGCTTCTTTCTCGCGCTCGTTAGCTTCCTTCTCGGGTCCACGCAGCTTCTGGATCATGTCGTCGATCCGGGCCAGGCGGCGTTCGATGATGCTGAGATCGGAAAAGCTCAATTCAAGTAGAAGCGTTTCGAGATCGCGCAACGGATCGACGCTTTCCTCGGGATGAGGCACGTTCGCGTCCTCGAAGGCCCGCACGACGAGTATCAGCGTCGATGTCTCCTGGAGGTAACCGAGAAGCCGGCCTGCAAGCCCTTGCTTGCCCAGACCCTTTGCGACCCCTGCAACATCCAGATAGCGGATATCGGCGTATACCTCGCGCTTGGGCTTGAAGATCTCCGACAGTTGGGGAATGCGCTTGTCGGGCACCTTCACCGTCGCGAGATTAGGTTCGTCGTTTGCCGAGGTGAAACCTCCGACGGCTGCGCTAGCGCGGGTTAGTGCATTGAAAACGGTTGTCTTGCCGCTCTGAGGCAATCCAACGACGGCTAACTCTAGATTCACTCAACCTCCTGTATTTCCTGACACGTCAGGAATCAATCGCGGCCATTGTTTTACCACGCACGGCACCGGCGGCTCAGATAGTAGTTGCAGGCGCGACTGCGACCAGGAAGAGATTGGCCCGGGACCGTATCGGACATCTGCCAATAGGATAGATGCTCGCGAACTGACGAATAGGCATTGTCGAGACATAACTCAGCTTGACGGTGAGAAGCATGGTGACTCTCGCGGCAAGGAAAAACGGCGCGCTAGCAGTGAATCTGGACAGCATGCGACGTTGCAGAACCTGCGATGTGCACATAACCAGGAGGAGGTGCGCCACACTAGAGCGCCGTCGAACAAGTGTGTCTGATGCGGTATGGAACTTACTGTGGGTACTATGATGACGCAGAGACCGGAGCAGAGTGAGAAAATGTCGAAGGTCCAGGGCCGCCACTTCGAGAGAAGCCAGAATTCTCAGTCGAGCGCCAGTTTAGCGTCGCACTGATATCTCGCCCCGTGGCCTGCCCTGAGCGGGGTCGAATGGGTTCGAGATAACATCGCTCTCACTATTCGGATATGCGCTGTAGCCGCGAGACTGCTGACTTTACCGCCAGCCCCGCTCGAACGCGACAGAAACCCTGCGACAAGCCCAATAACCTGGTCGCAGGGTCGTTCGCGGAGATTATGCCTAGAGCCTGTCTGTCGTGTTTCGCTCAGGGCTGCGACGAAACTCTCTTGACGCGGCCGCTAGCTGACAACCTCGCCAAGTGAAGCACTGAAGGCATCGATCAGTGTATTGGCTTCGTCTTCGGTCATCGGCGTCGACAGGCAGCCGGTAAGAGCCGGTGACAGCACCGCGCCGCGCTTGAAGACTGCCTCCGCGACACGGCGTCGGAGCACGCCTTCTTCAGGCGGGCCCTCCCAGCTTTGATAGCCGACGAGAGGCCGGTCAGTCAGATGGACGCCGAAGAGTGAGCCTGCGCCGGTTACCTGTCCCGGCACCCGCGCGCCGTCAAGTGCCTCCGCCAGCCCCTCACGGATGTAGGCTCCAAGCGCATCGAGCCGCTGGGCTTCCGCCTCTGAGAATTTCTCCATCGATATGCGCCCGGCGACCATCGTGACCGGGTTGGCGCTGAATGTTCCGCCGTGCGGCACCGTGGCTTTGCCTTCACGAGGATCGAAGACGGCCATGATGTCGGCTCTTCCGCCCACCGCTCCGACCGGGAATCCGCCGCCGATGATCTTCGCCATCGTGGTCAGGTCGGGTGTTACGCCGATGAGCCCCTGGGCTCCGTGCCAGGATGCGCGCAAGCGAGATCACCTCGTCGAAGATCAGGACGATACCGTGGGCAGTCGTCAGTTCCCGCAGCCCGTTGAGGAACTCATGGGTCCCGGCAATGAGCCCCATGCGCCAGGGCATCGGATCGACCAGTACTGCAGCAAGTTGCGCGCCGTCGCGCTCGATCACGCGCTGCGCCATCTCGAGATCGTTGAAGCGCAAAACGCGCACGTTGTCGAGGACACCCTGTGGCGTGCCTGCCGCGTAAGGAATTGCCAGAGGTTCGCTGTCGCTCCAGGCATCTCGCGGAATGACCGTGCTGACGCCGGCGAAGTCGTAGGTGCCGTGATAGGAGCCCTCGAACTTGGCGATCATTGGCCGGCCAGTGAAGGCACGCGCCGCCTGGATCGCCATCATCACCGCTTCGGTGCCAGAATTCGTGAAGCGGATCTGCTCAACCGAAGGCACTCGCTCGCAGATCAGTTCGGCCAGCCCGATCTCGCTCTCCGTCGGCATCGAGAAGGCTGTGCCATTCTCAAGCTGCGCGGTGACGGCGGCTATGATTTCGGGATCGGCGTGACCATGCATCAATGACGTGTAATTGTTCAGAAAGTCGAGACGTTCCTGACCTTCGGCGTCGGTGACGATCGCTCCACGCCCCGACTCGGCGTACGGTGGATAGGGGTCAAGATGGACCGTCGTTCTTGTGTTCCCGCCGGGCAGGACCTGCACCGCGCGCTGATGAAGGGCCGCGGAGCGTGAGTCAGTTGTGCGATAGCGATCTTTTGCCAGTCTGGAGTCAGTCGTCGCCACTGGGGCCGCCTTTCGTGAGGACAGGATGGCTGAATGGCGCAGTCTAGTCGGCTGCTGGCTGAAGATCAATGTATTGGAGGTGATTCCAGCTTTGGCGGGCAACGATGTTGACTCTCTGATCGCGGCGCTTGATCTTTCTCCGCTCTCGCTACCAACCCCGGTCAAGGGTGGCTGGAGCGACACTCGCTTGTGGCGCGTGGAGCTTCCTGGCGGTCCACATCTCCTGCGGGTTTACGCTCGGCATGACGAACTGATCGCGCTGCGCGAGGCAGCGGTGTTGGACTATCTCCGGGCCTTTGATTTTCCCGTTGCCCGGGTTGTCGCGAGGGGTAGTAACGGGATGTCGCGTACCTGTTGCTTGGTTGGCTCCCCGGGCAGACGCTTGGGGAGGAGCTTGGCCGGGGCGGTGATCCGCGGGTGCTTGGCGAGCAATTCGGGCGCTTGCAGGCGTTTCTGCATCGCGTCGAAGCGCCGGTTGAGTTACCTGCAGTGGTGAGTTGGCCAAGCCTCGACGCCTACCCCGATATCCTGTTGGAGGCGTTCGATCGAATTCCCCAGCGCCGGGACCGATTGCTGCATCTGGACTACCATCCGCTCAATGTAATCGTCGATGAGGGGCAGATAACCGGGCTGATTGACTGGACAAACGTGCAGACGCGGCGATCCGCGCTTTGACATCGCGAGAACCTACCTGATATTGCGCACGATGCCGCGTCTGGAAGTTCAACAGTTTGAACATTTCCGCCCCATTTTGCGCTCGTTCCTCATCGGTTGGCATCAGAAATATCGACAGGAAATGGGTGCGTTGTCTGATCTGCCGCTCTTTCTGGCCTGGGCTGGCTACGGGATGCTCTTTGATCTGGGTGGAAAGTCGTCGGATCTGCTGCCCGCTGGGGCCAGAATTGCCCTGGATCGGACTGGCGCGTTCCTGGAGCGAAAGATTGGGAGCTGGATGAAATTAGCGGGCCTGGAGGATCAACCCCTTTAAAAGCTGAGAGCTGCCATAGGAGGGAGGTGTGGCAGCCCTTAGCTCGCAGTGATAGGTCGGAACCAACGACATATTTAGCATCACATACAAGTTTAGGTCCGTACATGGGAAAATAGTCATGGGCTGGTTCAGCACGTACGATCAATGGCCAGCGACATCGGAATGCGTTAGCCGCGCTGGATGTTGGATATCTAGGATGACTTGGCCGCTTGTAGCGGCCGCAGACAATTGAGGAAGCACCATGACCGCTACCCGACAGACCGACCGTCTGACACGTTTTCGAGCACGCCGCGATGAATTCATGCGAACGCATGAGAACTCGCCGCTGACCGAGGCTCAGAAGGAGGCGTTTGTCCCTCTCGCATACTATGACGAGAACCCTGATCTGCACCTCGAAATCGAGCCTGACACTGATATCGACCACGAACCTATCGAACTGGGGACCACCAGCGGCACGACGGTCGAATACGTTCCACATAGCAAGATAACGTTCACCATTGGAGATGAGACGGTCAGTCTGACGGTCTTTCGAGAACCGGGTCGCGGTCGATTGCTAATCCCATTCAAGGATGCTACCAGCGGCAAAGACACCTACGGCGCTGGACGCACCGTCGATCCGCAGGAACGGCCCGATGGGAAACTGGTCGTCGATTTCAACTATGCTTATGGACCCTATTGCCAGTACAACGACAACTGGACGTGTACCCTGCCGCCCTTTGGGAACTGGTTGCAGTGCCTATCGAAGCCGGCGAGAAGAAATATCCGAACAAAGAGTCTGAATATCCCGACGATTAGCCAGCCGCCTGGGAGGCGAGATCAGCGCTAACGGCGTCTCCCCTGGCGATCGCCATCTGGCCCCGGCCTCGATGCTTGGCATCGTACATGGCTTCGTCGGCTCGATGCAGGACGTCATCTGGCGTTTCAGTACCCTGGCCGGGCCAGAGCGATTCCGATGCTTGCCGCTAACGCTATCGATGCGTCGATATCCTGCCCGGGTTGTTCGAGCGCCTCGATCAGATGCTGGGCGACAACGGATGCTTCTCCGCTCGTTTGGACGTCCCAGAGGAGCACGACAAATTCATCTCCTCCAAGACGGGCCAGGAGGTCATCGTTGTGAAGTTCTGCTCGGATGCGCCGAGCTGCCGCAATCAGTACCCGATCTCCGGCTCGATGACCGAGCTGGTCGTTGACGCTCTTGAACCCATCGAGATCGATAAACAACACGGCAAATCGACGCCCGCCGCCGGTTAGCCCTCTCGAGAGTTTGCTGGTCAGCAGGAGGCGATTCGGGAGATCGGTCAGTGGATCGTGGAAAGCCTGATGCTGAATCTGCTGCTCGATTGTGTGAGTAGTGACATGGCCCTGGGTCAATAGTTCATCGTCCTGGTCGTCTTTTTGCAGAGCGAGACGCAACTCGCCTGTGTCGAGCATCGCCAGCACCAAGTCGATAATATTCGGATCCCACTGCGAACCTCGAAAGAGCTCCAGCTCAATGCGAAGTTCCTCGCCGAGCAGGGCTGGTCGATAGGGGCGATGGCGCATCATCGAATCCAGACTGTCCGCTACGGCGACAATCCTCGAACCGAGAGGAATTGCGTCGCCGGCCAGACCATCTGGATAGCCTTCACCGTCGAATCGCTCGAGATGGTGCTTAACAAGATCGCCAGCAAGGGCGGTCTCAGGGAACTGGTAAAGAAGATCGGCACTCATCGACGGCACCTGGCGCATGATGTTCCACGCGTCAGAGTGCAGGCCTCCGACAATATCACCAGCCTGATCTGGAATCGTCAGACTTCCCAGATTGTGGTATCTGGCGGCCATCGAGATCAGGTCCACCTGCTCTTGCGGTAGATCGAGCTTTCTTGTGATCTTGCGAGAGATCTCTGCCACGCGGCGAGCATGCGTCGCGGTGTATGGATCGCGGAAATCGACGAGATCGGCGAGAGTGTCGAGCATGCCGATGATCGCAACCTTCTGCTTCTGCACATTGCGCTTGAGAACGATATGGAGCGCTCCGCATGGCACAAGCAACAGGGCCGCCAACAGGACACTCGTTGTGATCAGCAGTGTTGCGATAACCGCGGCTGCTATCTGTGTCGCCTGGACTGCGAGCTCAATGATCGATGTCCCACTGTCCACGAGGACTTTGAGCGGTGGGATTCCGCTCTGAATACCAATGATTCCGGCCAGTAGGACACTGTTAATTGCATAGATCGTTAAGGTTAATGCGATCAGCCCGGGGAGAGTAGCGGGCGTCAGTGACATGAACCCGCCAACTTCCCATCCAAGTTCTGCAAGGAGCAAGCCCCCTGCGATAGTTTGCAACATCGCTTGACTGGCGTTGAAGGAGCACTCACTCCAATCGCGGGACTTGAGCAGTTGCCCGCCAAGTGCTCCCAGTCCAATGGCCAGTGCCGCGGGGCCAGGGGCGAGCAGCATGACGCCACATCCAATGGCGACGACATCGAGGTAAATACGACGCTTGAATCCAAAGCTGATAGGAAATCGATAGGCGAGCAGGGCCAACGCCAGAATCAGACCGAAGTGGAGAGAATCGAAGGCCATCTCGCGGCTGGCGGAAAGTGTCAGCAATGCCGTCAATACGACCGCCGAGAGAGTCAGGATAAGTAGATAGACACGAGCGCCGCGGGTGAGGGTATCCATTCTGTTAGCTTCTCACCCTCTCTCGTTGTTGAGCAGCCTGTCTGGTCGCAATCGCAGGCGACGAACCAATAGTTTCCAGTCTAGAGATGTTTCGTATTCCATAGATGGGTCCGAAAGTGTGGATTTGTTGCTAGGCGCAGGTACTCACTGCGACGTTCGATGGACTGCAATCCATCGAACGTCGCCAATGGGGGAGTGGACAGAGTGGGAGCATTGATCCGGATGGCGACGCTCCAACGTGGAGGTGGGACGGACTGGTTACTTTAGCCTCCGACTCGAACCGACGTTGATGTCCACCAGTGGCTACCGTCGACAACGGTCCGTCCGTTGTCGGTGACTATCTCAAGCTGGACGGGAACCTTCCAGACTCCGGCGGGCAGTTTGGACAAATCGACTGGTACCGTCACAAAGACTTGAATGTTCATCGATCCGTCAGCGTTCGCCGGGCTATCGGTGAAGAAGCGCACCCGTTCGCCGTACCCATTGAAGCCATCGTCCAGATAGGTTACAGATGCGTTCGTGCCCCACGGCCTGCTGAACCGAACTTCAATCGGGCCGGTAACTGCCGATTGCATATTGTCCGGGATCGCAACCCAGACTTGCACCTCTTCACCGTTGATCTCGACGATCGGATCGGCCCGGCACCAGCCGCCTGCGAATATGGTGCCGCTCAACGCCACCAGCGCGATAATTGCCAGGCTGGATGAAGCGAGCCAACGACGCCCGGCGAACATGCGCTTCATCCGATTTGTCAGTAGAGGCGGGTGGTTTAACATGGCTGAGGCCCGTCATTATTAGCAATCACGCAATTTAGAGGCTCTGCCCTTGTGTTCCCCATAGGCGCGAATGCCGCCGTTCCCGCAGGGTTCACTGGTTGTTTGAAGAGGCGCTGAGTATTCACGAATTTGATCCGGCTTTCCGTCTGTCTTCACTGCATCGGGCCCTTGTAGATCCAGCGGGGAATCCCACCGTGAAGGGCAACAGCAGACGTTCGGTAGTGCGGCCATCCTGGTCAGCATTCTGCTGACTGTAGACCCGTCACTTTGCGGCCCTGACTTTCGCCAGGTGTGCCGGTTCGTGCCTCGATGTCTATGCTAACGAGGCGGTGAATCATGCTCCAGATGATGAAGTCGCGTCAGTAGCGGGTCTTTTGACTTATGGCTGCTTCGGCCTGGTACTTTTCTGCTAGCGAGCTGGGATATTGAGCTATGTACAAGAAGGTGCTAAATCGATTGTCTATTCAAGTGCGGTCCAGCGAGGCTGGATTCTGGGAGCGCTTGGCTGCAACTGAGCAGGCGGGTGATCGCCGCTCGAACGGCTGAGGAACGTTTCAAGCTGCGAACGTAGTTATCCCCTGTTCGAGCGTCGAACAATCTCAATCGCTTCGAAGGCGCTCGATTCTACGTTCTACGCGAAACGAGATAACGACAATAGCGATTGAGTGGCATGAGGGGCCAGTGCCTGCTTGAATTTCTGCACGAGGAGTCCGCATCTCTCAAAAAACCCAGTGCGGCTTGCAGTGCTAAGGATTGGTCGCGTTCTAATCGCTAGTTGGCAGGCTTGGATGGATCTGTCAAACTGCCACATCTAGGATCTGAGAGAGAAGGAAGGCCGATACTAATGAGCGCCGTCGCAGAGAACAAGGGTTTTCATCCATTTCTTCAGGAGGATCACCCCTATATCTTCATCGACTCCTGTATGCAAGCGTGGCCGGATGCCGATTACGCGAATGCCCACCTCCACGGTGTTACAGCCTATGCCGTGACTGCATGGCGGCCCCACGCCACCATCGCCCAGGCGCTTGGAAGAGGGTATGTTCTGGCGCCTGATGGAACGTCGGCACGACAACATCATCGTGGCGGAGACGGCGGATGACATCCGCCAGGCGAAAGCTGACGGCAAGGCCGCTTTCATCATCACCGCCCAGGGAGGCGACTGGATTGAGAATAAGCTGCATCGTATCGAGGCTATGCAGCGTATTGGCCTGCGAATGATGTTGCCGGCGTACAACACGACCAATCTGATCTGTGATGGCGCGCTCGACCGCACAGAGGGCGGCCTGACTCGTTTTGGCGAGCTGGCTGTGGACGAGTGCAACCGCGTCGGCATCCTGCTCGACTGCACCCATGTTGGGAAGAAATCGACGCTGGAGATCATCGAGCGGAGCGAGAAGCCCTGCGTCTTTAGTCACTCCAACCCAAATGGCGTCGTTCAGAACCCGCGCAACATCGACGACGATCAGATCAAAGCCTGTGTTGCAAAAGGCGGCGTTATCGGACTTGCTCCGTGGGGGCCGCTGGTGATGAAGCAGGGCACAACCCACTGGCCGACGGTCGACGATTTCATCGAGCATGTCGACTACGTCGCCCAGTTGACCGGCAGCACCGATCACATCGGCATAGGTACCGACATGTCGCTTGGAACCTACCCGGATCACGATCATGATCCCTGGGGAGAGCCAGAATACCCGGACGTTGCCGGTGACTACAGCAAGTACGTCACCGGCAATGTGCGTTCACCGAAGCGGGCATTGAATGGCTTTTCGAACTACACCGAGGTTACGCACTTTGCCGATCGCCTGAATGCTCACGGGTATAGTGACGAGGATGTCCGAAAGATTCTCGGAGAAAACTACCTGCGGGTCTTTGAGGAAGTCTGGTAGTCTGACGGAATTCCGGCGCTAGGAGTCACTCGAACTAGTCGTAACCGTTGATAGGAGATCAGCCAATGTCGATCACATCACCAGAGCCACAGCCCGCATCGATGCGCATTGCGGAGCGCCATACGCCGCCGCATGAAGCTGTAACAGGTACCCGTGGAGTTGCATCGAGCGCCTACCCGCTCGCCACTCAGGCCGCGCTTGACATCCTGCAACGCGGAGGCAGCGCAGTTGACGCCGCGATCGCAGCCGGCGCAGTGCTGACGGTTGTCATGCCGTCCGCAGGAGCGCTTGGCGGTGACGTCTTCTTCCTCGTCAGTGACAGCGATGGCGACGTGCGGGCAGTCAATGGCTCCGGTGCCGCTCCGCTGGCAGCGACACGGGAGCTCTACGCCGGAATGGGTGAGATCCCGGACTCCGGTTGGCGGGCTTCGACGGTGCCCGGTATGGTCGATGGCTGGCAGGTGGCCCACAAGCGCTGGGGCAAACTGCCCTGGAATGCGCTCTTCGAGGCGGCTATCCACTACGCCAACGATGGCTTCGTTGTCAGTCCATCGCTTGAGATGGGCTTCACCTTTGGTGCTGAGAAGTTTCGACATTTTCCAGAAACGGCCCGCATCTTCCTCGCCGAAGGACGCCCTCCACAGGCCGGGGAGATCCTCAAGCAGCCAGACCTCGCCAATACCTTCCTCGCGATTCGCGATGATGGGCCGGACGTTTTCTATGAAGGTGACATCGCACGGGCCATTGTCGAAGCATCCTCAAGACAGGATGGTCTCTTCTCATTAGAAGACTTCGCTCGCCATTCCAGCGTTGAACCGGACCCGATCCAGGTTGCCTATCGCGATACCACCGTCTACGGTCAGCCACCGGTTAGCCAGGGCATTATCCTGTTGATGGCACTCGGGACGCTCAACGAGATGGATCTCCGGGCGACCGGCGCCGGGACGGCGGACACGGTGCATCTTCAGATCGAAGCAATCAAACAAGGATTTGCCGATCGCGTCACCTATCTGGGCGACCCGGACTTCGTTGATGTGCCAATCCAGGAGATGCTCTCGATTGGTGAGAGCCAGCGACGAGCCAACGCGATCGATCTCGCACGGCGCAGCAACGTTCTAATGGAACCGGCCCACGCCGATACGACTTCGCTGGTAACGGCCGATAGTGACGGGAACATCGTCGCCTACATCCATTCGCTCTATGCCGGTTCCGGCGTCGTCGTGCCCGGGACCGGGATCATGATGAACAATCGCGCCCTCGGCTTCTCGCTCGATCCGACCAGCCCCAACGTCCTCGCGCCGGGCAAGCGCCCCGTCCACACCCTAAACCAGGCGCTCGTCAAGCACGGGGACGACGTTTATGCCATCGGAACTCCAGGGGCGAACCTGCAAGTCCAGCACAATCTCCAGGTGATCTGTAACTTGATCGACTTCGACATCAAGCTTCAGGCTGCTGTCGATGCACCGCGCTGGTCGATGGGTGACCAGATGCGGATCGGCGACGATCAGGTGGTGATTGAGGACCGCTTCGGCTCCGACGTCATCGACGATCTTTCGCGACGCGGACACAACATGGTGACGGCTCCGGCCTGGCAGGTCGGCGGTGGTATTCAGGTCGCCCGGATCAACCGCCGCAACGGCGTCCTCTGGGCCGCCCGCGACCCGCGCCGTCCGACAAATCTGGCATCTGCGATCTAGCAGACTGGCTCCACTTTCTCGTCTAACAATCACACTCCACAGCGTCGACTTCCCGGCGCTGTGGATGCCCTGTAAAGCGAAACACACGTCTGCTGTAGCCGCTATGGTCGTGGGATCTCTCGGTGTGCGCGACTCTAGATAGCGAAGGATAGAAGCGCACATTCGTGGGAAGGGCACTGACGTGGCGAAAGGAAGAAACGACCAAGATCGAGACGACCGCAGAAGAAGTCAAAGAATCAACACGAAGATATTGCAGCAGAGCAGAAGCCGGTGGAACAAGAGCAGGCACTGGAATCGGAAAAAGAATCGGCCCCCGCTGAGACCAACGGCCGTAGCCGACAACGACCTGGCCAAGGCCGAGCAGGAGTCCACCAATACAACGCGCGAGGAAACACCCGAAAAGCCAGAAGAAGCGACCGAAGAGAAGCCGGTAGACGCGGCAAAGGAAGACGAGAAGCCTCCGCAGGCAGAGGTAGCCGTCGACGGTAGCCAGGTTGCAGAAGCGACGGTACAGATTGAAACGCCACTTATCGATGAGGGGCAGATCGACGTTGCGAGCGGCGAGGAATCAGATGCGGCCTCAGAAGATAAACCGGCCGAAGACCCAACCGACAAAGCCCCGATAACCACAGAGGAGGAAAAGTCGCTCGACGTCTTCGACGAAGTCGCGTCCGGCGATGGAGACGCCAGTGATCCTTCACGCACGAAGGCCGAGACCAGCGACAATCTGGAATCTGGAGACGGAGATGCCAGCGATCCGTCGAAAGCTGGCGACGCAGAAGGCACCGATCCGGTGCGCGAGAATCCGAATACCATTGATTTGCAGGATTCCGGTGATGGAGATGCTTCTGATCCATCACGCAAGGGAGTAACTGATACATCCGAACCTTCGCATTCAATCGACACAGCAGTTGTGATCTGGCCTCCGGGGATGGAGACGCGAGCGATCCAACGAAGGCTGGCGACGCTGAAGGCACGGGCCCGGTCCGCGAAGTTCCAAACCAGATCAATGTGCAGGACTCGGGCGATGGAGAAGTATCGGGCCCAACGCTCAAAGGCGACGCGGATGCCAGCGATCCGTCCAGGGTCGGGTCCGACGAAACTGACAAGATTCAATCCGGCGACGGTGAGGCTAGCGATCCGACGTTGAAGGGCAACCTTCAAGACTCCGGCGATGGCGATGTCTCCGATCCATCGCTCAAGGGCGACGCAGGCGCATTGGACCCATCACGAACCATCGGCCAGGAGGTCGATAGCCGCGCGTCCGGCGACGGCGACGCGTCCGACCCTACGCTCAAGGGCGATGCGGACGCCAGCGATCCGACAATTATTCGCGACTTCAGCAGGATCGATCCGGCGTTCAGCATTCGGGTTACTGATGAGACGCGCCAGTCGGGCGATGGTGAACCGTCGGACCCAACGCAAGCCATTGCAGGCGACGCCGAGGGAACCGATCCAGAACGCCAAATCCCGGGACAAGTAGATCTCAAAGACTCCGGTGATGGCGAGACGAGCGACCCTACGCGTGGTGCAGATGCCGGGGAAAGCGTTTCCGCGGACGACGCGGATGAGGCGCCCTCTGGGCCCGACCGCGCAGAGCCTGCCGTTGGTGCTGCAGTTGCCGGCCAATTCCCACAGGTAGAAGCTGCTGTCAATCCGAGTACGGGCATCGACGCGCCCCAGGAGATTCCGGTGGAGATGCTGTCCGGCATTCTCGACGCGGGAGTGGTCGATCAGGCAAAGCTCTCCTCGCTTCTAGGCGGTGGGCAGATCAAGCCGGATCAGACCAGTCAGGTTTCCAGCCCGGTCGCCCAGCCGGTCGACGTCAACGTGAATGCGGACGGTTCATCTACCGTTGTCCACCGCGGCATCGACGGAACGACGGTTCACCAGTATGACGCCGATGGGAACCTGATCGCTGAGCAGCACGACGGCCCAGACGGCAGCTCGATCATCACCTACGGCGATGGCTTCATGACAGTCGAACTCATCATGAACGACGGCACGTACATCGAAGCTGTCCATTATGACGACGGCGGAGGTGAGATGACGATTACCAATCCGGATGGCGAATCGCAGTCAACGACGGTCACGCCGCCCTCCGGTACGAGCGGTTCGAATGACACGTCGGGCGATCAGGGTGACAGCGGCGTCGATGCGAGCGGCGGCAGCGACACGTCAGACGATAGCGATGATGACAGCGACAAGGATGACAATGACGGCGACACTGAAGCCGCGGATATGCCGGATGGTCGACGGCGAAGGTGACGGCGATAGTGACGGATCAGACATGCCGGACGGCGACGGCGAAGGTACGCCAAATCCGATCGATGACGGAAGCAGCGGTCCGGCCCTCTCATTCCTCACCGATGGCCGGCTCGGCCAGCAAGAACAGGCCGATACCGAGCGTGGTGTCGACGCTAAGACCGGCGGCGGCCACACTGATCCGGTTGATGACGATGCCGAAGCAACGCTTGATTTCTTGCAGTCCGATCTGGGTAAGGAACAGGCTGCGAACGATGAGAAAGCGGTCGATGACGCTCAAGGCGGCGGTCATACCGACCCTGACTGACGATGACGGACACGTTCCAGATTTCATCACCGCCGATGCGCTCGAACACATCGAATTCATCGTCTCTGGCGGCGGTGTCGTCGATCCTGTAGACGGCGCTGACGAGGGCGGTAGTTCCCCGATCGATGGCGGCAACTTCGGCGGTGGTGATACCGAAGACGACTTCCAGAGCGAACCAGATGAATCGGCTCAGGCAAGCATCGTCAGCGCACACGAAGGGATGGAAGCTATGGCTGAGATGGCCAGTTCAATGCTCGACAACTTCGAGATCCAGGTCGAGTTTGACCTTGACGATCTCGACGGGTTCTAGCCTTCAAAATCGAAGGACAACACAACCGGGGTCAGCTGGCTACGCGTAACCTATCTGACCCCGGTTTTCTGTGCAGTGGAGTTCCGGCGAGAGAGTGGAATTATGCGATCGCCGCTAACCTGGTTCCGAAACTGGCTCAATGCCGCGCTCTACGAGGAAGAGGGCTGGCCGCATGACCCGCTCAACCTCGGAATTACCTCTTGCGATCTTATCTCGTATGCCCGGTAGTGCGCTTCGTTTCGCTGACATTTCATGCCACCGGTTGGATCCGACACAGATTCCGATCTGGCTGTCGGCGGTCGTCCTGTCATGTCCCACGCCATCGCAATTTGGGTGGCACTCGATGAATGGCGCAGTCGCCAAGCGTTCGAAGGATGGCAAAGGTCATGGCTGGATCTGGCAGATGGTTGCCCTGTATGGACCACGCCGGAAATTCAATCAGGCGGTGGTTGCATTCATTCTGCTGGCCATACTGTCCAGCATCAGCTTCCTGTATCTCGATCGAGTTATGAAGAGCGATCTCCAGAGTGATTGAAGCGGTTGATCTGATCGAGGCTGTCGTCATCCTCTCTATCGATTTATGGCTCATTGTGGTTGCGGTTGCGGCCCACCGGTGGTCCCGGCAGACATCCTTTTGGGGGACATTCAAGATCACATTCGTCGCGATGCTTTGCATCAATGGGCTCGTGTCAAGTAGATAATGGCCCATTCCCCTGGGTAGTGTTCGTGGATGCTCCTGGCAGCGGTCCTGGCGCTTCCAGGATGGGTTGCGCACACTATCTGGAGACGCCGTTCGAGTTTCGATGAGGCCGACTTGGAAGCCCATCAACTTCCCCCGCCCTGGTGGTAGGCTGTGCCAATAAACCACGAGAGGATCAGTTGACATGCGAATCGCGGATATACGCAGCTACATCGTTCCGACGGGAGGCCGCAACGGCTTCGTCGTTGTCGTTGAGACGGAAGACGGCACGATTGGCCTTGGCGAAGGCGGGATGTCGGCCCGGGAACTGGCGATGCAGGGCTATGTCCAGCATCTGCGCGAGTTCCTGATCGGGATGGATGCCCGCAATATCGAGCACATCTGGCAGACGATGTATCGCGGCGCCTACTTCGAGGGCGGAAAGATCTCCGGCGCGGCGATCTCGGCCATTGACATGGCGCTCTGGGATATCAAGGGCAAAGCGCTAGGTGTGCCGGTATATCAGCTACTCGGTGGTGCCTGCCGTGAGCGGGTCCAGACCTTTGCGACGGTTCCGTGGATGGGTGACCGCGAGGCCGTTGACAGAGCGCGTGAGCTCGTCGACGAAGGTTGGAAGTATCTGCGTTTCTTGCCGTCGATGCCGGAGGGGACGCCGGAGGAGATCTTTGAGCCGATGGAGTCAATCCAGCTCATGGTTCGCCGTATTCGGGATGTGCGTCAGGCGGTTGGACCGGCGATAGGGCTTTCGATTGATTTCCACCATCGCCTGTCGATTGCTGAGACGGCCTATTTCTGCAACCAGATCGAGGACATCAATCTGATGTTCCTCGAAGAGCCGATTCGGGCACAGAGTCCGGCGGCCTACCGCCAGCTGCGACGGTTGACCAGCGTTCCATTCGCGGTCGGGGAAGAGGCTTCGAACAAGTGGGAGCTTGTCCCGTTCATTGAGGAAGGCTTGATCGAGTTCTGCAGGATCGACGTCAGCAATGTCGGTGGCCTGACCGAGTCGAAGAAGGTCGCAGGCTGGTGTGAGGCGCACTACATCGACATCATGCCCCACAATCCGCTTGGTCCCGTCTGCACCGCCGCTAGCGTCCACCTTTGCGCGGCAACGAACAATGTCGCCCAGCTCGAGTTCCAGCACCACATCAGCGCCCAGGTCCCACGGGACATCTTCACCAAGATCATCGAGCTAGACGGAGACTGTTTTCCGCTTCCGGATGCTCCCGGGCTGGGCGTCGAATTCGATGAGGAAGCTGCCGCCCGCCACGAGATGACCTTCTGGGAACCACCTCACTATCGCCGCCGCGACGGCGCATACACGAACTGGTAGGAGGAGAGTAGGATTGACTATGTCATCAGAAAATCGTCGTCGCGATAGGCTATGAACCCGGTATGACAATCAAAATCCGAGCAACCTATGATGGCAAGTCTTTCGTTCCGAAAGATCAGGTGAATCTACCGAAGGACACCGACGTGACTCTCACCGTCGATGAAGTCGAATCCGATCCAGGTGAGGGCCGTTATCTGTTCTTCAAGGCGGCGCGTGCGCTCAATCTGGAAGGTCCATCCGATTGGTCGGAGCGGTATGAAGAGTACCTCTATCCCGATCCGGACAGGCCGCCTTCAAAAGATGACTGATCTGTTTCTGGACGCGTCTTTCGCAATCTCGCTTTCCGTACCGTCTGATCAACATCATGGGCGTGCGCTAGCGCTATCACAACAGCTTGAAGCTGGTGGGCGAACGCTGGTGACCACGGCAGCCGTCCTACTTGAGATCGGAAATGCTCTGGCGGGTCCGAGATATCGTCATGGGGCGGTCACTCTCATTCGTGAGATCATCGAAGATCCAGATACCGAAGTTGTTGGCCTTCACGATGTCCTCGTCGAGCGAGCATTTAGCTTCTTTGCGCGGCACACTGACAAATCCTGGGGAATGGTCGACTGCATCTCGTTCGTCGTGATGCAAGAGCGCGGGATCACCGAAGCGCTCACCGCCGACCGGCACTTTGTGCAGGCGGGTTTTCGAGCCCTGTTGCTTGAGGACGCCTAGACGATATCAGGCCGTTTTGACGGCGGCGGCCTTCTCCAGGTGCAGCTCTTTGATGGCCTGCTCGCGCATCAGGTATTTCTGGATCTTGCCGGTGATCGTCATCGGGTAGCTGTCGACGAATTGCCAGTAGTGCGGGACTTTGAAGTAAGCAATCTGATCGTCGCAGAAGGCGCGCAGCTCTTCTTCCGTCGCGCTCTGTCCCGGCTTCAGGATGACGGACGCCAGGATCTGCTCGCCGTAGCGCTCGTCCGGCACGCCAACGACCTGGACATCCTGGATAGCCGGGTGCTGGTAGAGGAACTCCTCGATCTCGCGTGGATAGACGTTCTCGCCGCCACGGATGATCATGTCCTTGACCCGCCCGACGATATTGACATAACCATCCTCATCCATCACTGCCAGATCACCGGTGTGCATCCAGCGCCCTTCATCGATGGCGTCTGATGTCGCCTCGGGCTGGTTCCAGTAGCCGAGCATGACGATGTAGCCGCGCGAGAGCAGTTCGCCGGTCTCTCCACGCGGGACGACGGCGCCTGTTTCAGGATCGATGATCTTGCATTCGACATGCGGGTGGATCGGCCCGACGGTCGAGACTCTCTTTTCGAGTGGGTCGTCAGTCTTGCTCTGGAAGGAAACCGGCGACGTCTCGGTCATCCCGTAGGCGATCGTGACTTCGTCCATGTGCATCTTGCTCATCACCTGGCGCATGACCTCAACCGGGCACGGCGAGCCGGCCATGATGCCGGTTCGTAGGGACGAGAAGTCGAACTCAGGGAAACGTGGATGATTCAGCTCGGCGATGAACATTGTCGGGACACCGTACAGGGCAGTACAACGCTCAGCTTCCACCGCCTCCATCGTCAGTTCTGGATCGAAGACTTCCGCCGGTATGACCATCGTTGCGCCATGCGTAACGGCTGCGAGATTCCCGAGGACCATGCCGAAGCAATGATAAAAGGGAACCGGAATACAGATCCGGTCCGCTTCGGTCAGATCCATGCGCTCGCCAATGAAATAACCGTTGTTCAGGATCGAGTGGTGCGAAAGGGTTGCGCCCTTCGGGAAACCGGTCGTGCCGGAGGTGTACTGGATATTGATCGCATCGTCGAAGTTCTGCTCGCGTTGGCGGCTTGCCAGGTCTTCAGCGGAGACGCTGCTGGCCAACTCAAGGACATCGTTCCAACTGTAGCTGCCGGGTACGTCCTGGTCGCCGAAGGCGATGACGGTTCGTAGCTGTGGCGCTTGTTCGGCCCGGAGTTGCCCGGGTTCGCAGTCGCTCATTTCGGGGCACAAACGCTGGAGCAACTCCGCATAGTGCGAATTCTTGAAGGGCGGCGCGATGATCAGTGATGAGCAACCCGACTGATTCAGCGCATATTCGAGCTCGTGGACACGGTAGGCGGGGTTGATGTTGACGAGGATCGCGCCGATTTTCGGGGTTGCGAACTGCGCGATTACCCACTCGGCCCAATTCGGCGCCCAGATGCCTATCCGATCGCCATTCTCGATGCCCAGAGCCATCAGCCCGCGGGCGAATTCATCGCAAGCGGCTTGCAGTTCTCGATAGGTGTAGCGTAGTCCCTGATGCCGCGAGACGAGCGCTTCGTTATCTGGGGCATGTTCGACGACCCGGTCGAAGAGGTCTCCGATTGTTGCGCCGATAAGCGGCACGTCACTCGCGCCATGCACATAGGACAATCGATCGTCATAGAGCTGCAGCGCCACAGGAGACTCCTTCTTCCACCGTCGGCAGGTTGTCAACTACAGCGATGATCATATCCTGTCCCCGCCAAACAGGGGTAGAGTGGATCGACAGAGGTATTGACGACGATTACTCAGCACGCAACAGATGGAGGAGCATATGGCTGAGAGACCGATTCGGATCGGAGTCCAGATTCAGCAGGCTGACGCAGAATATGCCGCAATTCGGGATGCCGCGCTGCGGCTGGAGGAGCTGGGCGTCGACATCATCTACAACTGGGATCATTTCTTCCCGCTCTACGATGATCTCGACGGCACGGAACTTCGAGTGCTGGACGATGCTGGCTTCGCTGGCGGAGGTCACCAGCCGCGTTGAACTCGGCCCATTCGTCTCCTGTAGTGCCTATCGCAACCCGCACCTCCTGGCTGACATGGCGCGAACTGTCGATCACATTTCCGGTGGGCGGGTCATCCTGGGTGTCGGCGCTGGATGGAACGAGAAGGATTTTCGCGAATATGGCTATCCCTATGGGACTGCGGCGAGCCGCCTGCGAGATCTAGACCGTGATCTACCAGTGATCCGCGAACGTCTGGACAAGCTCAACCCGCCGCCACTGCGGAAGATGCCAATACTGATAGGCGGCGGCGGAGAAAAAGTAACCCTGAGGATCGCAGCCGAGCATGCCGACATCTGGCACTGGTTTGGGACGCCGGAAACGCTTGCCCACAAGAGCGGCGTGCTGGACGCCTGGTGTGAGCGCGTGGGCCGTGATCCATCTGAAATAGAGCGTGCGTTGTCATTGTCGGACGAGTATGACGGCACCTTCGATCCGCAGCTTGGGGCTGGATTCTTAGATGTCGGTGCCCGGCAGCTCGTCTTTAAGGTCGCGGGCCCAAACTACGATCTCGGTCATATTGCCGCCTGGATTCGCTGGCGGGATGAAATGAATGCCAGCTAGTCGAAGGGCGTGTGGACGAACGAATTGCGCTATGATGGCCTCCACTAAAGACGCTGCAAGTAGCGCGAAACACCGATTAGTGTGATGGAGGAAGAATGGCAACAGCCGTCAAACAGGCTCCGACAATAGAAGAAATCCGCGACATGGTCCCGGCGACGAAGGAAGTCGCCTACATGAACACCGGCACCTGCGGGCCGATGCCGCGAGTGGCCTACGAGATCATGAAGGCAGAGCACGAGAAAGAGTTGACCCCGAGTCGCATCGATAGCGACCACTTTCCGTCGATCGGTCGCGCCCGCAACGAAGTGCGCGAAGCCGTTGCCCAGTCGATCAACGCCCGCCCCGAAGATATCGCGATCACCCACCGGACGACCGAGGGCATGTACATCGCCATCATGGGCTATCGCTGGGAGCGCGGCGACGAGATCATCCTCTCGAACATCGAACACCCCGGTGGCCTGATGCCGAGCTTCCTGACCAAGCGTCGTTTCGGCACCCGGATTCGCGTCGCCGACCTTGGCCTCGGCGGCGGAGATCCGGCCGACATCGTCAAGGCATTCGAACAGCAGATTACATCCGAAGACCAAGATGATCGTTCTCTCGCACGTCTCCTACACGACCGGCGCGACGCTCCCGCTCAAAGAGATCACTGAGATGGCGCACAGCCACGATGTGCTGGTGACCGTTGACGCAGCGCAGTCCTTCGGCTCGATGCAGCTCGACATGCAGGATCTCGGCGCTGACTTCTACGCCATGCCCGGCCAGAAGTGGATGTGCGGTCCGGAAGGCACCGGCTCGCTGTATGTGAAGCCATCCAGCATCGGAGAAATCGACCAGAACTTCGCCGGTGGCGCATTGCCGGGTTCGCTGGACTACTACGGTGGTAGCTATGCCCCGCCGGCTGGCGCCGCGCGCTTCGACACCGCCGGCCAGAGCGTCACCCAGACGCTTGGCCAGAAGGTCGCAACCGAGTGGGTCACGCAGACGGTCGGCATGGAACTGGTGGCCGAGCGGATCGACAACCTCTCCAACTACGCCTATGACGAGATGGGCAAGGTTTCAGGGCTCTCGATCGTCACGCCGCGCGAAGCGAAGTCGGGCCTGATCGCGTTCAACGTTGAGGGTATCGACCCGCCAGACCTGAGCGCACGCATGGCCGAAGAGCACAAGGTCATCATTCGCTACGTCAACCGCTACATCAATAACCCCGACGCGGCGCGTGTTTCGCTGGGCTTCTACAACACCGAAGAAGACATCGATAAGTTCATTGCCGGTGTCAAGGCGATCCAGACGACGCTGTAACGAGTAGACTCGTCGACGAATAGCCACGGAAGTACAACCTTCCGTGGCTATTTGATGATCGTCACGTCGATGTCGCCTTTGCGCCCGAGAACATTTATCGCGATATCTTCCGGGTAGCGGTGAAACTCAAGATCAATCGATCCTTCACCTACCCGCAACGCTTCGATCCGTACCCAATCGAGATAGTCCGGCAGCGACGGCCGGATAATTCTCAATACGATTCTCGGTGCCGTCTACCTCGAGCCCGAGCGACGCGCCGAGCAACATGAAGACTGTTGCGGCTGACCAGGCCTGCGGTAGGCATGCCACGGGGTAATGAGTCGGACCACGATGGGCGCGGCGCTCGAAACCGCAGAACAGTTCGGGTACGCGCTGCCCATCAAAATAGGTTGCTGCGTCGAACAGCCCTGTGAGCAAGCGTCCGACATGCTCGCCGAAACCGTAGCGTGCCATCCCTGCGGCGATCATGGCATTGTCGTGCGGCCAGACGGAACCATTGTGATAGGACATCGGGTTGTAGCGGGGTTGGCCAGCTGCGAGGGTTCGGATGCCCCAACCGGAGAACATATCTTCCGCCATCAAACGGTCAGCAAGCTTCTTTGCCCGCGCGTCCGGCAGGAGTCCGGTGAGCATGCAATGTCCGGCATTCGTCGCTACCACCCGACAGGGTTGGCCATCGGCAGCCAGCGCCAGAACGTATGTGTCCAAATCGCTATCCCAGAAGGAGCGATCGAAGTTGGACTGGAGTTCCTTCGCAAGTTTGCGATTCCTGATTGCGAATTCCTCATCGCCGAAAAGCTCGCCTAGCATCGCCGCTGCCTTGCGGGCGCCGTAGACGTAGCCCTGCACTTCAGCCAACGCGATTGGCGCTTTTGCGTCCCCACCATCGGCGTGGAAAATCGAGTCCTGTGAATCTTTCCAGCCCTGGTTGATAAGACCGTCGGGCCGGGTTCGGGCGTAATCGACAAACCCGTCACCGTTTGAATCACCATATCGATCGATCCAGTTGACAGCCGCCACGATGTTTGGCCATATCGACTCTAGTAACGCGCGGTTTCCCGTCGCGCGGTAATACTCACCCGCCAGATGGACGAAGAGAGGGGTTGCGTCGACGCTGCCGTAATACTGGCGAAAGGGGTGCTCGCCGAGCGAAGCCATCTCTCCGCCGCGGGTCTCATGGAGGATCTTGCCTGGCTGGGCTTCGTTGTACGGGTCCACTTCTGTTGCCTGCATCGCTGCTAGATAACGTAAGACTCCGGCCGCCAGGTCGGGATTTACCCAGAGCGTTTCGAGCGCTGCGATGAGACCGTCGCGGCCAAACGGCGTACTGAACCAGGGTATGCCGGCATACGGATAAATCCCATGTCCTGTTTCAGTCACGAGAATGCGCATGTCCGCGTTCGAACGCAATAGCCATTCGTTGAATTGGGCATTCGAGGTTGTCACCTTGGCCCAACGCTGCTCCGCAGAATCGTGCGCCTGCTCGGCCGCTGTAAGCGCCACCCGGAATCTGTCTTCCGGTCCGCTCACACGGTGGTTACAGCGAATTTGGAGCTCAATGTCCTCAACTCCACCTGGCTGCAATTCGATGACAGTCTGGAATCCGGCTTGATGTGTTTCGTCTGGCACAGGGACTATTGAGATCGCAGTTGTACGCTCAACCTCATCAAGTCCGCGGTATCCCATCAACAGGGAACCAGGCTTGGTTTTCGATTTGAGGTACTCCCCTCGTTTTATACGATTCATCCCCCGAACTTCGAATATGTCGTGGAAGTCGGACTCGAACTCGAATTCGGTGGTGAAACGGATCGTCTCGCTGTGATAGTTCGTAAATCTCAGCTGAACGAAGCAGCAATCGTTCCAGAGAAACTGTTCGCGGGACACGTGAAGGCGGTCCTGAAGGATGGCAAACTGGTCGTCTCCGCTGCTGGCGGGCGTGGTCATATCCATATGCAGGAGAAGATTGTCTTCACGTACTGCCGAGCTTAGAACGAGCGGCAACACCCCGTCGATTTTGAACACGAACCCGGAGAGATGCCGGATCGCATCGTGAAAGAGGCCCGATTGACCGCCAGGTAGCGGAAAGACATCTCCAGATGCATTGAAGACTCCAAAGGTCTCGCCGTCCTTCAGTACCCGCGTGCGTTCCATCCAGGGGGTCGACGCAGATTGGATTGCGTAGAGATCGGTTGATTGGCCAGATAATGTCAAGAATGCTCAATTCCGTTGGTAGCGGCGACTTCGAGTAGCTCGAACGGCACTCGTGTCAGCCGTTCGTAAGCGCGCACATAATTATTCGCCATTCTCGTCGCCGAGAAGCGCTGTTCAAAGGCCAGTCGACAATCGCGCCGGTTGATTTCGCCAATGCGTTTCGTGGATGCAATCGCTTCGGCCAATGATTCGACAATGAATCCAGTCTTGCCATGCGTCAGCACTTCGGGCACCGAACCGTGATTGTAAGCCACCACTGGAGTTCCGCAAGCAAGTGCTTCGACCATCGAAAGGCCAAAAGGTTCCGGCCAATCAATAGGAAAAAGCAGCGCAGTGGCATTCCCGAGAAATTCGGATTTATCTCGATCACCTATTTCTCCGACATATTCGATGAGAGGATGATCAAGCAATGGTTCGATGGACTGTTGAAAGTAATTCTGATCGACCCGGTCGATCTTGGCAGCGATCTTGAGCGGTATACCGACCTCACACGCAATACGAATAGCGCGGTCTAGCCGTTTCTCCGGCGATATCCGCCCGAGGAATGCCAGATACTTGCCGGGTGCCGGATGGAATTCATAGAGATGCTCGGGCAAACCATGGGGAATCGTGCTTAGCCAGTTCACCCAGGGAAGCGGTTTCCTCTGAGCGTCCGATATTGAGATGACCGGCATCTCGTGAAACTCTCTGTAGATCGGGACAAGGTCTGGAATGTCGAGTCTGCCATGAAGCGTCGTGACCTGTGGATTGTGGCTTCGTCGAGAAAGTGGGAAATGCAGATAATCTACGTGATAGTGGATGATGTCAAATTCGTGTGCGTGTGCAGCGACAGTTTCTAGCATGAGAATGTGGTGAGCAAGGGAGTCGACACAGTCGGGATCCAGACGCAGTGCCCGCGGACAGACGGGAACGAGTTCTGCCGCCGTGATCGAATCACCGCTGGCAAACAGGGTGGTTTGGTGGCCGGCAGCTACTAGCGCTTCGGTCAGGTACGACACGACACGCTCGGTGCCACCATATAGGCGCGGCGGGACGCTTTCATAGAGTGGTGCGACTTGCGCGATTCGCATGGCAGTCTCATTTCCATCAGTCAGTCATGGTGCAACGTTCGGTTGCAACAGTAAAACAACGATGGACTCGGTTGGGTATCCTCCTCGATATCTATTTCGGATAGATTTGAAAGCATGACTTGCGCTGCCCGGAGCCGGAAGCAGCCTGTTTCAGGTTTGTCCAATGGGCCGTGGAGGGCAGTCAATGTTGCAGCCGTGACGTGCGATTGGCGCTCAAATGGAACATCGGAAGTAGCGACAGGACGGGTTCCGCGCTTTGTTGTCACCCAGCTACAGTGCCGGCAGGCTTCCGCGCTTATGGAGTTTGACAAACGCATCGACCACTGCTGGATCAAACTGGTGATCTGCCTGATCCACAATCTCCGCAACGGCGTCCTCCACCGACCAGGCTTCTTTATATGGCCGCTTGTGGGTCAGTGCGTCATATACATCTGCCACAGCCACGATCCTGCCGGCTTGTGGAATTTCCGTTCCGGCCAGCCGCTGCGGGTAGCCGGAGCCATCCCACCGTTCATGATGATTAAGCGCAATCGATTCGGCAAGTCGTAGCAGGCTGTGCCGCCCTCCGGAGAGGATTGCCCCACCGGAGGTCGTGTGGGTTTGAATATTTGCGAATTCGCCGTTGGTTAGTCTTCCCGGTTTGAGCAGTATCGCGTCAGATATGCCGATCTTGCCGATATCGTGCAAAACGGCCGCTCGCTCGATCCTGTCCACTGCGTCGGGGGGCCAGCCGAGCTCCCTGGCTAGTAGGGCCGCAGTCGTGGCGACTCGATGCGTGTGTGCGCCAGTGTTATCGTCCCGAGACTCCGCGGCGCGGGCGAGCCGGTCCAAGGTCTCATACTGATCAAGTAGCGTTGGCGAAAATCTCTCGACTTCTGGACTAACCGGCTTACTGGAAGGTAGTCTCAGTTTGTCAGTTGCGTCGCGGTAAGCTAGCCCCGCCGCGACCTGTCCAGATACATCTGTCAGGACGCCGATGTAGTGCGTCAGTTTTCCTGCTTCGTTCCTTATCGTCGCTAGCCGGAGGTCATTCCAGAATAGACTGCCATCTTTACGAAAATTGCGTAACCGAACAGCGCATTCACGTCCGGCCGTCACCGCCGCGCGCAATTCGTCCAACCCTGGTTGAGATGTTTCATGTCCTTCGAGGAAGCGACAGTTCCGCCCGAGCACTTCAGCCGGGGCATAGCCGGTTATTATAGAGAATGCCGCATTGACAAAAATGACTGGCGTGTCGGGAAGTTGAGAGTCGCAAATGACAATCCCTGCGGCAGATTCTTCGGCAGCTTGCAGGTAGAGGGAGAGCAATGTCGTCGGACTCATCCATCATTCTGTCGAAGACGATGTTGGGATGGAGTGGGCCCGTGGATCCACGTTTTTGGAGCATTATGAAGCTGATTCCTGCTAGCAACTCGGCGCGAACGTAGCTTGAAAAAAATGGTGTTGCCGCTGCCGAACATGTCACTATCCGGGTCGCATCATGGTCAAGATTTATGAGTTGCGCAAAAATCCGTGAGGATGATGTGGTATCTAGTATAGCAGACTAACTTATTTATAGGGCAGCTTTGCAAAAGTTCGTGTTGTGTTTCTTAAAGCCGATGGGCGGGGATCAGTGTGGCTTTGATTGAAGATGGAAGTTGAACAGGTAGCGTGCCGGATAGGCGTCGCTGCTATCGATTGAAGCGTGATTTCACCGCTCCATCTGCGACCATCTAGCTGAGCATTGGCAAGTCCTTGCGTTATTGAAGTGGGCAATTCCCAGATGGAATTGCCCATAAAGCCGCGCACCCAGTTGCACTTCGCAGTCAATTTGATAAAGCACGCATGCCATAAGTGCATTTAAGGCACTAGCAGAAAGTATGTGCATAAGTTTCTCCGGACTAATGTCTCATGGATGCTCGTAATGGCAGCGATATACTTAATGCAAGATAGGTGTAAAGTGGAAATCGCGAAAACAGCGAATGCTGTAAGTCGTCAATACCGTCTACATAGATCAGGATAGTTTTCGCAGATTTGGCGCTTCGCGGATCACAGATGCTGAAGATTTACCCAGCTCAGTTCATCGGGGAGCCGAGGTCATGAATCCGGTGACCCATCACCTTCACTCTCATGATCGCAGTTCGCTCATTGGGTATAGCTCAGGCTCTTTGCCTCTGTATTTCTGCTTTCACATGAATTGTTTTTAGGAATTGTCGAGCGCTCGACGTGCCACACCGATTGGGAAACAGATGCTAAGTTTGAAAAGATCGACCAAGCTGGTTGTTGCAAGTGGATTGGTGGCATGTGTCGTACTCGTCGCCACGGTCCTATCCAGCGGCGCGGCGGGGAGTACTCTACTCGGCACCGCGCAGAGCTTCGTGGTGCTTGGTGGCTCGACGGTAACGAATACCGGTAACACGACCGTTGAAGGGAATCTGGGTGTTAGCCCGGGTAGCGCGGTGACCGGTTTTCCGCCTGGCCTGGTCACAAACGGAACGATCCATATCACCGACGGGGTGGCGAGCCAGGCGCAATCAGACGTTACGACTGCGTACAACACGCTCGCAGGCATGGCCTGTAACACTGACCTGACGAGCCAGGATCTGGGAGGACTGACACTCACCCCGGGCGTTTACTGCTTCTCGTCATCTGCTCAACTTACCGGCATGCTCACACTCGATGCCCAGGGTGATCCCGACGCCGTCTTTGCCTTCCAGATTGGGACCACGCTCACAACCGCCAGCAATTCATCGGTCCTGCTGATTGGCGGCTCGGTTTGCACTGTTTACTGGCAGGTGGGTAGTTCAGCGACGCTTGGTACCGGCACCGCATTTGCGGGAAACATACTTGCATTGCAGAGCATTACGTTGACCACAGGCGCGACCATCGCCGGTCGAGCGTTGGCGAGAAACGGCGCCGTTACGATGGATACGAACGATGTTTCTGCTGCAGCGTGCATAACCCAACCTGTGCCGACCGCGACGCCGGTGAATCCGGGCGCGACGGCAACGACTATCCCTGCCACCGCTACGGAGACGCCGAATCCGCGTACGCCGACGGCTCCCAACCCTACTGCGACAACAGCGTCGCCTGCGACAGCTTCACCACAACCATCCGTGCCGGAGGCAACGTCAGTTCCTGGAACACTTCCGCCAAATACACCGCCGCCAAACACTCAAACACCAAACACTGAAGTGCCAGGCACGCTTCCGCCAAACACGCCAACGCTTGTTCCTACAGTGGTGTCAACTGCGGTTCCGCCTACCTCGGTGCCGACTACCACGGTGATTGTGCCCATACCAGGGCCGCCTTCCGCACTGACAGCGACTGCCGTGAGCACAATCGAAGAAACAGTTGTTCCGACCGCGTCCGCTGTTGACACGCGCACCCCTGTAGCCACGGTCGTCGAGACTTCAGTTCCGAGCACGCAAACAGCGGTTGCCACGGTTACAGCGACAACGGTTGCCGCGGTTACAGCGACCGCTATTGAGATCACTCAGACCCCTGCTGGCGTGGAAGTGACTTCTATCGCGGAAGCATTTGCTACTCCCATCCCCGTGCCTCCAGTATCCTTTCCGAATACGGGCTCAGGTGGGCTGCTGGGTGCCGAGAGCGCCCCGCTTCTGTCGCTCACCAATCTTGTGATCGCTATCGGCATCATCATGCTGATGACCGGGAGTCTCGGCTTCATCGTCGAGAGACGCGGTCGTCCCTAGCAGCCAGGACGGCTCCTCGGGTGCAGAGGTCGTCGTCGCTACTGGCGGCGGCGACCAGCCCGGGCGAGTACGATTTCGACCGATCGAGTACAAAACCCCCACTAACCATCAGGCTTCAAATGACCGCACTCCGATCCAGGGCGCTGAGCCGAATCATTTGCAATTGGCGCTGGATGGACGTGTGCCGAAGACCCGCTTACAGCAGGTGACCCTCCGCATCGGCACTCTCGTTTTCTGGAAACCGGCATTGGTGGTTCTCTGCGGCTCTCTTCTCGCGATTCTCATCATTGGCATCTACATTGTGGATCCAGGAGATCGATCCGCAACGGAACGAACGCTCCCTTTAGCGGGGACGAGCGTGGCCAGCGTCGCGTCCGAGGGACCCTCACTGGACGTGCTGGCCCCGCCGGGGAGCATGGCACCAGTGATCCCGGCAGAAGCTCGTACAGCCAGCGTAACTGCGTCCGCTCTAGCAGGGAAGATCGTGACACCGACCGTCATCTCCAGTCCGATCGAACTTCTCCCTGACCCGCCGCTGATGGCGGCTCCGACGACAGCCTCGTTCGGCACAGCACAACCCACACCAGGAGTTCCGTTGGAGCGAGTGACCCAAACTCCGACAGAACAAGCGATCGCCCCTCCCTCGGAACCAACGCCCGAACCATACCTGCCTATCGCCCGGCTGGTAATTCCCAGTATCGGGATTGACGCGGCGGTTGAGGTGAGAGGCGTGAATCCAGATGGGGTAATGCAGACGCCGGGCGGGCCGGATGTCGTCGCCTGGTATGACTTTTCGTCGCCACCTGATGGCGGGGGCAACGCAGTTTTCGCAGGCCACCTGGACTACGCGGGCTATGGCCCGGCCGTGTTCTGGGACCTTCACGAGCTACAGGCTGGTGACCTGATTGAGGTGTATATGCAGGATGGCACGATGGTGCTTTATCGCGTCACAGAAGTTCGATCATTCGCTGCAGACGATGACCCCAGTGAGGCCGTTTCGTCCAAGGGCCGACCTACTATTACATTGATAACCTGTGATGGCTCGTTTGACAGCGGCCTGCGAGAGTATGACGAACGACTGGTCGTCACCGGGGACCGCGTCGACTGAACACCTCGTCCGCTTGTAAACGCCTGGATGGACGTCCGGGAAGATATCGGATCGGGCCGGCGATGAAGTTCGCCGGCCCGCTACGTTCTCCAGAGGCGCTTCTAGTGCGGGATTGCGTCCTCGGGCAAGGGCGACACGTACTTGCGACCGCCGGTCTTCTCCTTGAATTCGTCCTGTGCGGTCTTGAGCGCTTCGGGGTTGGTCATCAATTCGAAGCCGGTCAGGGCCATCGCCTTGGCAGCATAATCCATGCCCTTGAAGCCGATGCCGTGCCCTGACGAGGCCGTGATCTGCCAGCTATGGCCCGGAGAACCGAGCGGATGGCAGCAGGTCAGCAAGTTGCCCGTAGGCGCGATCTGGCTGACATCGCCGACCTCAGTTGAGCCATGCATGATCCTGAACTCATCGATTGGGCGGATGACGCCTTCGCACAACACATCGCCAATGTCTTCGGCAGTCGTGCCTTCGGCCGCGCCGTTCAACACCTGTCGCCGGTTCATCTCGATCGTTTCTTTGTCGAGCGAAGCTTGTAGGTCACGGGCGAAAGCCATCTCATCATGGCTGAACTCGATGCCTCCAAGCGCTTCCATTTTGTCGAGCATGATGTTGCTGATCACGCCGTTTGGAAGCAGTTCGTAGCAGCCGGTCATGAACTCGACGTCGTAGGTCGTGCCGCTCATAAGGGCTGCGCCCTTGGCGCAGTCGAGCATCCGGGCGTAGATCGCTTCGACCTGGTCGCGCTTTGGTGCTCGCACGAAATACCAGATCGTCGCTTCCGGCGGGACGACATTGGGCGCTTCGCCGCCATTCTGGATGACGCTATGGATGCGTGAATCCTGTTCTACGTGTTCGCGCAGGTAGTTGACGCCGATGTCCATCAGCATCGCTCCGTCGAGGGCGCTCTTGCCGAGGTGTGGAGCGGCTGCACCGTGGGCGGCGACGCCGTGGAAGTGCACTTTGAAGGAGTTCATCGCCAGGCTGCTGCCATTCGACCAGACGGTGTTGGCGTAGCCGGGATGCCAGGTGATCGAGGCGTCGAGATCGTCGAAGACCCCAGCGCGGGCCATGTAGGTCTTGCCGGTCAACGTCTCTTCAGCCGGACAGCCGTAGTAGCGCACTGTTCCGGAGGTGGAGCTCTCTTGCATGGCTTTCTGCATCGCCAGTGCAGCGCCCGCAGCTCCAACGCCATAGAGGTTGTGCCCACAGCCATGACCGGGTCCGCCCGGGACCAGCTCGTTGCGCTCCGGTGTTGCATCCTGCGAGAGGCTTGGCAGGGCGTCGTATTCGCCGAGAATGCCAATGATTGGCTTGCCCTCGCCCCATGAGGCGACAAACGCCGTCTCCATCTGGCCAACGCCCCACTCGATCTCGAACCCGTTGGACTCCAACTCGTCGGCGATCAGCTTCGACGCGAACTTCTCCTGTAGCCCGATCTCCGGGTTCTCCCAGATCGCCCGCGCCTGGGCGGAGAAGTGGTCGTAATTCTCGTTCAGATAGTCAATCATCGTCTGGTCGGCGGTCATGTGTTGCCCTTTCTCTTGTTAGACCCATGACGGGCATCGTAGCAGGGGTGGGCCCTCGGTTGAAGAGGCTGAACCCCGCCAGAGCAAGACCGCTCGCTCGATGTGGACGCTAGACTTTCGTGATGTCGGGTTGCCTGAGAAGACGCGCGAAGGAGTAAGAAGCGGTGGAAGCCATACTGGGCGAGGTACGTTTGAAGGATGAGATCGCGCGGCTAGAACCGGAGGATTCGCGGAGCGGAAGGCGCGCGGAGACGCTAATCAAGTCCGATCGGTTGAGGGTCGTGCTCATCACCATGCGATCCGGCGCAGAGCTCCATGAGCACAGCGCTCCCGGACCTATCACCATCCACGCACTTACGGGCTCGTTCGAAGTTGACATAGCCGGTAACGATTCCAGGCAGCTTGCTGCCGGAGACCTACTATCGATTCAGACGGATGTGCGCCACTCTGTACGTGCCCTGGAAGCTGGAGCCTTTCTGCTGACGATCAGCTGGCTACCCGCCGATTCCGGAGATGCACCGCCGATGAGCGACGACGTGTAGTCTGCAGGTTAATGCTTTTCGGTCACCCAGATACGCCGTTCGCCGATCGCCCGAAATCCCAACCGCTCGAAAATGCCGCGTGACATGGATGAGGGATTGGTGGCCAGCGGGAGATCCGGGGCATGGCTCAGGGCATGCCGCAGGACTGCGCTTCCCAGACCTTGCCCTCGATGGGAGGGTAAGGTGAAGAAGGTGAATACTCCGGTGCACTCTGGATCGCGGAAGAGGAAGACGCCGGACGCGATCTCGCCGTCAACCCGTGTACAGAACATGGTGAAGCGCTCGTCAGATAGAAGCGACGCTGGATAGGTATGTCCAGGGACCTCGGGCGGATCGCCGCCAAACCCGGCCACACTCGCTGCTTCGAATTCGGCCATCCCGGCAGCGCTCGACACGATCTCGATCAACACAGGAGGTGGCGCGGCATCCGTTTCATTCCCGCCGTCCCGAACGAACCACTCATCGGCTAGCCTCACCTCATATCCGAGCGGCACCAGGTCGAGCGTCGCTCGCGAGTCCATGATGTGGGTTGCGGGCAGGTCGGTACGCGACGCGGTCAGCTCTTCAATCGCTTGAAGGTGCTGTACCTTCTTCGCCTCACCTCCGAGGGTTGCGCCGTTCGCATAGGGAATATCAAAGGAGTGGCCGTTGGACCAAAACGCGTCGGTAAACGAACCGGCGGAGCCAAGCGCCGCCAGGACTGCTTCGCTCTGGAGGACGTTGTTCATTGCCGCGACTGACAAGAGATCGGCCATCTGCGAAGGTTTCCTTCCCGGTAGCGGTATCAATGCAATCTCGGCGCGCAACACTGACAGGCCGATCCATTGGAGACGGACATCTCCATGTGGTGTCATCACTGTACGACGTTGGCGGAGAGGATGAGCTACCGACATGGCTTCAATTGACCGGGACCATCTACTTGAACTGGAAGATACTGTCTTTGTCCGACGGCAGCAGACGATCGAAGGTGTAGCGTCGAAATACTCCGAGGCGGAACTGGTCGAGACGATTCACGAAGCCCGCCAGGAGATACGAGAGACGGTCGCGATGCTGCCTGCCAGGGCATTCGAACCGCAGCCGCCCGACGAGGATGGTGAACCAGTCTGGTCAGCAGGGGAGCTGGCCAGTCACTTGCTCGAGATGATGTTCTGGCTGCAACTCGCGCTCCAGCAACTCGCCGGGGCCGACCCGGGAGGCGCACCCGACGAAGAGGTGGAAGCGAGGGTTTTGGACCGAAAAGCGACGCTGGCGCTGCTCGACCAGTGTGACGTCGAACTCGAGCGGGCGCTGAAGATGGCCAGCCAGGTGAAACGGGATACCCGAATCAGGATCGACGGCCTTGGCGAACCGGGAGTCCGCGGATTGCTCCTCCTTCACGGGATGCACGAGTGGGAGCATGCGGAACAGTTTGCAGCTCTCGACTGGATCGATTGAGGCGGTCCCTGCAAATAAATGGAAATGCGAGACTGCCCGACCAAGAGATCGGGCAGTTGTGAATTCTTTGAGATGGCCTATGGGTAGGCGCACTCATCGGGGACGACGCCAGTTGAGAGTCCCGAGTAGTCCTTGGCGATTTCATAAGGGATGCATTTTATGGCATCGCTGCCCGCCGGGTTGGTTGCGCCGACATCCAGTTCGTCGACGAAGACAGCGTAGATGACCATATTGTCGCCATCGAACTCCAGGTAACCAGCTTCGCTGCGCTGCGCGAAGTCGTCGTCGATTTGGGGACGGTGAGCGACATCGCCTGCGCTGATATCCGCGAAGTCATTGCTGCCGGCCTTGTTGTAGATCTTGATGACGTCGTTCCAGTTGCTATCTACCCCTTCGCCGAGGACGGCCGAAGCGAAGCCTTTGTTCGCATTCCCGAGCACATCGAAGAAGCGCTGGCGGGCGTCGTTGGTCAGGAGTCCGTCGTTGTCGTATACAGCCTGCAACAATATGGCGAACTCGCGTGGTGTGCCGAAGTTGTCGTAGCCGGCCATCAGGTCGCCGACCGGGTCGGACTGGCCGTGCATACTCGGAGCGCCGCCGCCGGTCATGTAGCGCTGGATGCGGGTCGTCTTGATGCCGAGATTATCCAGTTCCTGGTTGATCTGGTCGACGCCGACGTAGTCGATCAGGCGATTAGTGGCCCAGTTGTGGCTGTTGTCGATCATGATCTGGACGAGGTAGCTGAGCAGGTAGAGGCTGTCCTCGTTGAGGAGATTGCCACCGTTCGAGCCATACTTTTCACCGACGTTTATGAATGTGCTATCGAGATCGATACCCTCAGCGTCTGCTTTCCTTAGCAGCGCGTAGAGGATGGCGATCTTGATCGTGCTGGATGTGCCGTAGGGCGCGTCGGCGTGGCTGAATATCGAGTCGCCCGACTTCAGATCGACGACTGCTGCACCGGCCCGTCCAGGAACACGGTCGACATGGTAGGCAACTCTGCTTGCTAGTGACGATGTCTCGTCGACAGGCAGAGGCGTGTTGAAGGCCCAGAGCCCGCCATAGCGTGTCCAGCCGCTGGGATCGTCAACGGCGAAGAAGGTGTCGATCACATAGCCCTCAGCGCGGTAGTTGTTGAAGAGGCGCTGGAAGAGATACCAGTCGCGGTTCGATCGCAGTTCATAGGCCGGACCATCGATGCCATACCAGATGGCCGAGTAGCGCACTTCGCCCTCGTTGACGTAGGCGTCGACGTGAACCGGGCGCAGTTGGTTCTCGTATTCGTCAAGCTTGAGCTGGTACTCCTCGCGGCTCATGTCATTGTGCATCTTCCAGCGGCAGTCGCCACGCTCCCAGATCGAGATGAAGTTGAGGCGGCCATCGCGGATGTAGCCTTCGACGACGACCGGGACGTAGCCCTTTTTCGCATAGTCGTTGACGAGATTCTGCATGCCGGCGCGGCTGACGTCACGGTGGATCTTCCAGTCCACTCCAGCGAGATTCTCTTCCCAGATGACGTTGTAACGGGTCTCGCCCTTGGCAGTGTTGTAGCCGCTGACGTCGATTGGGCGGTAGTTGTGGCGGAGCTCGAGATAGTGCTGGTGGAAATCATCGCCGGTCATCCCGAACCAGCTGTACCAGTTGCCCTCGCCATGCTGGACCCACTTGGTCATGAATAGATTGTCTTTACCGGCGAGGTAGCCGGTCAGCCGAGTCGGTCGGAAGTTCTGGTTGCGGTAGCTGTTCGGGTTCTCTTTGCTGAAGAAGTCTTCCTGCAGCGTATCGCCGTTGAGACCGTATTTGAAGATGTACGGGGCTGCAAGTTCATCCGTATCGATTGGTTGACAGACTCCACCACGTGCGCCGTCCGGTATGCGCGATGGCTGCGTTTGCGCCGCAGCACCGAGCGGGCCGAGCAAAGTGGTAGTAAGCAAAGTGAAAAGTAGCGCGAAGATGGTAATCCGTGTGCCTTGCATTGGAGCGTCCCTTCTCATCAGTCTCGATGCGCCGTTCGTCGGCGTTGTTGGTGGTAGGACCGGTGAGTCGGTTTTTTCTTACAGGTGCTCAGAAGGATCTTTCGCAGAGCAGTCGCAATTCAAGGCTATTAGGGTGGTTGTCGGCAGCATCGCGGCGCCCGTCGCGGCTAGGTCAAACCGACCCGCCGCACATCGCCTTGCGCCATATACGAAGCGCGCAGATCCGGCAGCGTCGCCCGGAAGCTGGCATCGTTCGCGATAACGAGGCTGATGCCGCCACGAACTGATCCAGTTGGGCAGCACGGACGTGTGGCGGAATACCTTCGATAGCTCCTGGGAATCCACCCCCTATGGGCTCCCGCCTGCTACAGTTCTCCTCGCCACTTCTGGCGCGGCTGATTTCATTGCCCGGTGCGGGGTGAGCGTGGCAGAGCCTGAAAAGAAAAGTCGACGGCGCAGGCGCCCCAGGTTGGCCAGGCGACCGATCACAGAACGCCGTCTTCGGAGGCCGGGCCTCGGGCTGCCGCACACGAATCTCATCATCTTCTGGGCGATGCTCTTCAATGAGTTGTCGGTTGGCTTCTATCAGACGTTGAGTCCGCTGTACATCGAGTCTCTCGGCGCATCGCCGGGTCTGGTTGGCGTCGTCATCGGCGTCCAGGGTCTAGTGCGACTCTTCTTCCTGGCCCCCGCCGGCTGGATCGCCGACCGCATTCCGATGCGCACGCTGATCGTTGGTGGCCGCAGTATGACGGTAGTCGGACTCGTGCTCTACGGTCTGGCGCAGGAGTGGTGGCAGCTTCTGCCGGCTATTCTGATCATGTCAGTCGGAAATGTTTCGTTTCCAGTCATATCGAAGGCGATTGCTGACTCGTCCGACGACGCGACGCGCACACGCGCCTTCACGCTGATCTACACCGTCGGCCCCAGCTCCGCGCTGATCATCTCGCCGTTGCTGGCCGGCCCGCTGGCTGATGGCGTTGCACTGCGGGCGATCTATTTCGCTGCTGCGGCCGCTTCGGCAATCTCGGTGATCTTCTTCACGCGCCTGCGACCAGTCGAAATATCGGTTGACGACGAACCGGGCGGCGGCTATCGCGATGTGTTCGCCTTCCGACCGATCCTCATCGTCTGTGGCGTCTTCATGGCACTGTTGCTCGTTCTGACGACCGGATTTACCCTCGTTCCCAACTACTTGCAGGACGTGCATGGGGTCGGCATCCGCGCGATCGGTCAGTTCGGTTCGGTCTTCGCGCTCGGCAGCGTGATCCTCGGAGTCGCCATCGCTCGCGTCAAGGGGCTATCCCGGCCGTGGAACGCGTTGCTACTTTCGACGCTGCTCTGCCCGGTCGCGTTTCTGTTGTTCTATTTCGGCGGAAGCATCTGGATTTTCGGAGCTCGCGTTCCTCTTCCGAGGCGGCTACCTCGTATCCTGGAGTCTGATCTACTCCGCGCTTGGCGAGGTGACGCCAAGCCGCTTGCGGTCGCGCGCCTTCGCCCTGCTGGAGGTGCTCGGCGGTGGCGGCTACGCGGTCGCCCCCTTCATCGCCGGCGCCCTCTACGTTGTCGACCCGTCGCTACCGCTTCTTGTAGCCATCATCGGCACCATCCCGCTGGTCATCGCGATGCTCTTCGTGCGCCGCTATCTCGCCGTTCGCGAGGCCGTGGTGCAGGTGGTCTAACCGTCGTTGGATTTGTGGCAATTGACGCGCGGGCCAGGAGATGTTCCACATGCTAGTTCAAGCTCGTCTTCGGAGGAAATGGTGCGTTACTTGCCCGTGCCTTTCGCTTCCGCGAGAGCTGATCGTAGTAGCGCACCGCTTGCCCATCTCGCGGTTTCGACTGCTTGCTCAGGGGTCAGGGCGGCAATGTCACAGAGTGACACGAGTGCTTCAATCCCGACATAGGGCGTCAATCCATTGAGTAGCCGCCGGAACTCCGGAGCTGTGAACTGATCGCGTGCCGGTTCCAACGCCTGCTCGAGCCAGACGATCCGTCCTCCGCGACGGACCTTGCCTTCCGCCATTTGTGGGTCGAGCGAAGCTCGTAACATCGCCCGAAAGCTCGTGTCATTAGCGATCACAACGTAGAGGGTCGTCTCGACAAGCTGATCCAGCCGGGCAGCCGCGTCGTCCGACTCATCCCAGTCTCTGACGACACGATCGATCTCAGGCATTGCCCGCTCGAGCATCGTTTCGAGCAGCATGCTCTCCTGGCTCGAAAAATAGCGGTAGGCCGTCGCTCGCGAGATTCCGGTGGCGTCGGCCACCTCTGGAATCGTCGGTATCGCACCGGCCTCGACCAGTTCGATTGCGGCAGCTACAAGTGCCGCTCTGGTCCTTCGTTTTTGGTTGACTCGTCCCTCTTGACTTCTTGCTTTCATAGCCTTATGATACCACAGTCTCACGATGAGACAACGGTCTAATTATCAACCAAAGGAGGTTGAGATGGTGATTCAGCAACAGGGTCTGGCCGGAATCGTCAATGCCAATGCCGGCAAGACTTACCGCGTAATTGAGGACATCGTCAGATTTATCGCAACAGGTGAAGAAACCGGCGGCGCCTACGCGATGTTCGACGTGCGCACTCCGCCCGGTGCTGGCGTTCCGCCGCACATAGAGCACAACGACGATGAAACGTTCTACATCCTCGAAGGACAGTACGCGTTTGAAATCAATGGAGAGGTACACAACCTGGGTCCGGGTGACTGCGCGCGGACTTTCCGCGGCATACCGCACGCGTATCGCAATGTTGGCGAAACTCCTGGCCGGACCCTGGTCCTGACGATGCCAGGAGGCGTCCACGAACGATTTTTCTCCGAAGCTGGTGACCTGGTGGAGGACCCCCTCAATCCAGGTTCACCGTCCGGTCCACCGGATTTCGACCGTCTCATGGCCGCCGCCGCCAGGTACGGTATCGAGATCCTGCCACCGCCAGCGGAGTAGCACGACTGCTGTTCCGACAATCGAAGTAGAAAGACCCAACGAGGCTCCCGACATAGAACGGGAGCCTCGCGTTATTTCATGGATTGCCTGTCTGGAATCGAGCGTGCGCGCCAAGGCAGCTTCGGGGATCAGGCATTCATCTCAACGGTCCTCGCTATGTTGTGAATCGTAAGCCGTCGCTTCCTGACAATCGAGATAATCCGCGAGGGCGCGGAGCATTTCAATTCCGGCATCCAGCAGACCCGGCTCCAGCGCATTACGCCATTCATCGACGAGCTCGGAGATCGCCTCGCGCGCGATGCGCTCGATCTCCCAGCCAGTCGCGGTGCGCACGATGATCGCTGCTCGTCGATCCGATGGATCAGGCTGTCTTGCCAGATAGCCGTTAGCGATGAGCGCCTGTACCAACGCGCTCATGGATTGTTTGGTAATCCCGGCCCGTTCGGCGAGTTCCGTTGTGCGTGCGCCCTCGGCAGGAAGATACTGAAAGACGACGAACTGAGCCGGTGAAAGGTCGTCGTGGCCTGCCCGGGAAAGATCGCGGGCGATCCGTTCGACGATTGCCTGTGAGGGCAATCGCAGCAGTGCGCCGAGCATACGATCCATGTTCACTGAATTAGAGCTCACTTCGCCTCCCTTGACCAACTAGTCAGGTTAGCTTACCATCATGAATTACAAACTAGTCAGGATGGCTGACTACATCTTGATATAGACCGATTAGGGATTGAGATGATCGATGTGCTCAAGGGTGAAATTGTCGAGCGAGATCGTACGGACCTCGAACGTTCTGTCTGGTATTCCGGTTACCTGCTGACCTTTCTCGCGACGGCTGAAGAAACAGGCGGTGCCTACTCGCTCGTCGAAGAGGTGGGCCGGAAGGGACTCAGCTCCGAGCCGCCGATGCACGTCCATAGCCGGGAGGTTGAGTCATTCTACGTTCTCGAAGGGCGGATGAGCTTCTGGGTCGGCGAGCGCTTCATCGACGCCGGGCCGGGTACGCTCGTCTCCCTGCCGCCGGGAATCCCACACCGCTTTGAGCTAGCGTCCGACGAAGTGCGGGTGTTGAACATGTGCGCCCCCGCCGGTTTCGAAGGATTCTTCCGTGACCTGAGCGTGCCTGCGCCATCGATGGACTTGCCGCCGCCATCCGACGAGCCGCTGGATATTCCCCACCTGATCGCGACGGCCGCAAAATACGGTGTCGAAATACTGCCTCCGCCCGGGAAGTAGTCTCCGCGAAACCACCCGGATAGCGCTGGACGAGCACTAATGGGCTTCCGGTCTGAATGACGCAGGGCCCTTTTGCAATCCTGCGAGGAGGGCGTTTGCAGGGTTCGCGGATCTGCCCTGTTCTCTCGAATCAGGCGTGGACGCCCGGCAGGAAGACAGTTGGATCCTCGACGGCGAGCGGGCTCTGGCTGCGGAAGGTTTCGGCGTAACGCACGCCGAGGATACGCCCGCTGAGAGCATCTTCCGCCTCGTAAAGCTCGAGCAGCTGGTCGCCCTCGTCGACCCGGAAGATCGAGCGGTACTCGGCCAGCGCCTGTTGTTTGAGGTGGTAGGTCTCCGATACGTCGACGGCGAAACCGAACTCGCCCCAGGCCGGCTCCATCTTGCAGTGAGGAAAGAAGAGCCGCTCGACCTCCCAGGGCTCGGTCTCCGCCAGCAGCTCACCGCCCGGGATGCGATCCCAGTGCTTGAGCCGGGCATAGAAGACTGCCGCGCGGGCGAGCGGCTCCATCGCGGCGTGATCCGGATGGACGAAGGCATCGGCGGTCGAAAAGACGATGCGGGGTCGCCGCTCGCGAATGACTCGGGCAACCTCCAGCCGGGCTTCGATCGTGTCCTGAATGAAACGGTCCTGGAAGCCCAGCGTGATCCGCTCGACGCCGAGGATCGCGGCGGCGCGTGCAGCCTGTGCCTGCCGTTCGCCTGGCGCATCGAAGTCAGATGGCTCGCCGTCGCAGAGGTCGAGGAAAGCTCCAACCAGCCCTTTGCGGACGAGTTTCACCACCGTCCCGCCCATCTGCACCTCGGCATCGTCCGGATGCGCTGACACGACTAAGAAGTCCAATTGCTGTGCATTCGCCACGTTCCACCACTCTCATTTACACGCTCATCTCGCAGGCTTGCTACTTCACCATCCTCACCCTATCAGCGTGCTCGTGACAGACCGGTGAACCTTGGCGCGCTCCTGCAACAATCCCGTGTCAGAGTCGGACCGACTCAGGTTGCGGCTGAGCACGACGCGTACCGGTTGCGAGCACATTGGTGGGGCAGATCCTGGCAGGCTCGAACTTGCTAAGCTCAACATCTATGCATAGTGATGTTGAAAAGATCGGTCCAATGGCTCGGCGCGATGAACTCCTATCCTGCGCCGCGACGATGTTTGCAGGCGAGGGTGCCTCTGCTATCCACCTTTTCGGATCGCTGGCACGCGGCGACGGCGATGATCTGAGCGATATCGACCTCTGGATCACCGTTCCCGATGACCAGATCACGCAGTTGATCGAACGCCGCTTCGAGATCTTCAACAACATTGCCGAGGTCGTCATCCACCACGAAGCGCCGCGCAACCGGCCGCTCGGCGGCTCCTACACCCTGGTCATCCATCGTGTCGGCAGTACCCTGATCCAGGCCGACTATTACCTCGCCCCGGCATCAACCAGCGTCATCCTTCCCGAAGCTCGCCATCTCTCCGGCAACGACGCATTTCGGCGCGGATCTTGGGTCCTCGATACCGCTGCCGATACCGTTGAAGACTTTCACGAACGCATCGACTTCCTGATCTGCATGTCGTTCATCGGTATCAAGAAGATTCTGCGTGGCGACTACGAATTCCTGGATTTTCTCGACCGGGAGTATGGCAAGTTTCTCGGGTCGTATGATGTTCCACACACACCAAAGGCGCCGACCAGGGATCTCGATGCGCTGGCGGGACGGCTGCATTCAATCTTGCTGGTCGCAGACGAAAGGCAATCGGAAGCCATCCTCGCGATAATCGACGGCGTTCGACCTAGTGGGTAGCTTAGTGCATCCACGAGCACCTCTGGGAATCCGTCGAGTTCCGCTTCGAATTAGCGCCGGCCGCCGGACTATGTGGCTACGGTCAGTTGTCGAGACCAGAGGCATAGATATCCTCCGGGCTGACGAGCAGGACGCCGCCCAGCTCGGCTCGCCGTCGCAGACCATCGGAGAAGCCTGAGCGGCTTGCAAGTACCCAGAGCGGTTCGGTGGACAGGTTCAGTTTCCGTGCTTTCGTCTGGAGCGCCGATAACACTCGTTCGTCGACCGGCTGCACGCTCCACTTGCACTCACCAACGAGTGTGACGGTATTGTCGTGAACACCGACAATGTCGATCTCATCTTGCCCGTCCCACCAACGGCCGATGTCGGTAAATCGAATATGGCCGTCTTGTAGCGTTGCCGTTCTTTGGACGTACCGCGTACAAAGCTCTTCCCAGGTCGTACTGGCGACGAATTCGTCGAGCCGTGGCTCGATGCGCGTGCGCCAGACCTCTTCAGCATATCCGAGCTGGATCGATGATTGGTCAGGCGAGACAAAGCGGTTCCAAAAGCGCAGGTAGGGATCGTTCAGCTTGTAGAGCACCCGTTGTGAACGCGGACGGTGGCGCTCAGTGATCGGCACCTCCCGCCGGAGCATCTGCAGATCCAGCAGCTTGCGGAGATGATCGGCGATTTCGTTGACGCCGCCGCGACCCACAGCGCGTGCAATATCACTCGGGCGATGTTCTCCGCGTGCAACTGCCCGCAGGATCGAGGCATACAGCGCCTCCTGATGGAACTCGGTGCGTAGGAGATCTTCACCTTCGCGAAAGAGCAGGTGGTTGGGGTTGAGAAACGTCGCCATTATTGCGTCGTCTAGCTGCCAGTCCAGCTGCCAGTAGCGCAGATAGGCTGGAGTGCCGCCGAAACAGGCGTGGGCGCGAACACGATCGACCGGGGCTAGCTGTTCATAGAACAATGCCGCGTCGTCGTACTCGAATGGCTCGACGACCAGCTGTCCGGTTCGACGTCCATGCAGCGCCCCGGCATAGCTGGTGAGCTCCGACATGAAGGAGAATGTCGATCCGGCAATGACGAGCATGACATTCGAGGATTGCCCTGCGAGGTCCCACCAGCGCTGCACCAGCGTGTCAAGTCCCTGGGTGACGTCACAGAGATAGGGGAATTCATCGAGGATGATGAGTGTGCGCTCATCGCGAACCTCGTCCGCGAGCAGATCGAGCGCGTCCTGCCAGGACGGCAATGCGCCCACTCTGAGATAGTTGAGCCCGAATGCCGTTGCAATGGAAGCTGAGAGATTGGCAAGAATATCCGGCTCGGCAATTCGGGTTCCATAGACATAGACGGCGCGTTTGCCGGCAGCGAAATGCGACAGCAGCGCGGACTTCCCGACTCTCCGCCGCCCCCAGATGGTTACCAGCTGAGCGCCGTCGGTTTGCCAGATCCGCTCGAGCTGTTCAAGCTCGCGTTCGCGATTGAGAAAGATGGTCGGGACTGGTTGAGCCACAGTGCGCCTTCCAAGCAGTTAGCAAGCTATCACCTTGCAAGTTGGAACCTGCAAGGTCCGTACATGCTAGTTTAGCTACCTCGACGCTGTTTGCCAACGTATTGTCAGGTACGATGAACCGTCTTGTGGATCCGCCAGCCCCACCAAGCTCCAGTTCGGCATCAGATAGGGCCATCTTCTGGAGGCTTCTTCGGCTGAGATAGAATTCTGGTAGCTGACCCACCGCATCGTATCAACGAATGGCGCTCATCGCATATGGCCAGTCAATCTCACCAGAAGAAAAGAAGCGCCTGCGACATAGTGCTCGGCATGACCTCGGAACAGCTGTACGATCTCGTGTCGTCCTCCGACCCGGCTGCAATCGAGGATCTCCTTGCCAGACTGTTCAGGGAGTTTTTCCTGGAAGATCCAGCCAGATGCGAAGCGCTTCTCGCCCGTCTCTCTGAAATCACGAACGATCCCGTCCTTCGATCGCTTGCACATGCCCCTGAAGACGACGAGCCCTTGACCGATAAGGACCTCGAAGCCATCGATGAATCTCTCGCTGAATTCGAGCGCGGAGATGTGGTCGCTCACTCCAACGTAACGCGTTGACTCGCCGGGCTGAATGGTCGCGGAGCGCCGAACGTGACTTGCGGGCGTTCGATGCGCAGGTCGCGTCTCGCATCCAGCTCGCGATCGATCGCTACGTCGATTCCGGGCACGGCGACGTCAGACGGCTGCGTGGCTCCCGGGAGCGCGCATTTCGGTTGCGCGTAGGAGACTACCGGGTCATTTTCACATTGGCGATGGAGGCGGGTCACGAGATTATCCGCATTTTGCAAGTCCGTCACCGGCGGGATGCATATCGCTCATAGCTCGCGTCGTTTCACGCCCCAGAGAACTGAAATGCCCCCGCATACCGGTCAGCACGCGGGGGCTCTTGCTACATCAGAACTCTACGAACAGCCGAGGCTGTTGCCGCAGTTGAGGCACTTGTAGCAGGCGCCGTTGCGGATGGTGATGTGGCCGCAGACGTCGCACATCGGGGCGTCGCCCATCATCGCGCTGAGCTGGGCTTCCATGCCGCTCGGGGCTGGACCTGACGAGGCGCTGTAGCTGACCTCGATATGCTCGCTAGCCTCGATGCTGAGCGTCGCACTCTGGGCCTTGGCCTTCGGCGGCTCCAGCCGGGCGACGGCGACGACTTCCATCTCGCCTTCCGGCGGCCGCGCAGCGGCTCTGTTACTGCCGTTGCCATTGCTATGACCGTTGCCATTGGTGTGGCTATGTTGCCGTTGCCGTTCATGACCGGCGGGGCGGGCTTGGCTTCGATCACCGGCAGCTGCGGCGGGGCGATCGGCTCGTGGTGCTCGTCGGGCACCTGGACCAGATCGTCGCGGCCGAGGTAGTCGTAGCCGACGGCGCGGAAGACGTAGTCGATGATCGAGGTCGCCATCTTGATGTTCGGGTGGCCGTCGACCATGCCCTGCGGCTCGAAGCGGGTGAAGGTGAAGGTGTCGACGAACTCTTGCAGCGGCACGCCGTACTGCAGACCCTTCGAGACGGCGATGGCGAAACAGTTCATCAACGAACGCATCGTCGCGCCCTCTTTGTGGAGGTCGATGAAGATCTCGCCGAGGGTGCCGTCGTCATATTCGCCGGTGCGCAGGTAGAGCTTGTGACCGGCGACCCGGGCTTCCTGGGTCACGCCACGACGGCGAGCCGGAAGCTGGCGGCGGACTGGCCGGAAGCCATCAACGTTCGTCGTCAGCGGGCGCGCTTCGTCGGCATGCCTGCCGCTGGCAGCCTCGGCGACGATTTCGTCGATCCTTCTTCCTCGTCCTCCTTAGCGTCGGACTTGGATGAGAGCGGCTGGCTGAGCTTCGAGCCGTCGCGGTAGAGCGCCAGCGCCTTGAGCGCCAGATCCCAACCGGCCATGTAGGCGTGCTCGATATCCTCGTGGGTCGCCTCGTTCGGCATGTTGATCGTCTTCGAGATCGCGCCGGAGAGGAAGGGCTGGGCGGCGGCCATCATCCGGATGTGGCCGGTGTAGTGGATGAAGCGGGTGCCGGTCTTGCCGCAGCGGTTGGCGCAGTCGAAGACGGCCAGATGCTCGTCCTTGATGTGCGGCGCGCCCTCGATCGTCTGCATGCCGCAGATGACCTCGTTGGCCTCGTCGATCTGCTGGCGGCTGAAGCCGACGGCACGCAGCAGGTCGAAGCCGGGCGCATTCCAGTCCTTCTCGGTCAGACCCATCCGGCGCAGGGCGTCTTCGCCGAGCGTCCAGATGTTGAAGGCGAAGGGCAGCTCGAAGACGCCCACCAGCGACGCGTTGATCTTGTCGATGTCGGCATCATTCAGACCGCGCTCTTTGAGCGTGTGACGGTTGATGTGCGGCGAGCCGTCGAGCGTCAGCGTGCCGAGCACGTAGGTGATGATCTCCTTGACCTGCGTCGTCGCTGTAGCCGAGGGCTGTCAGCGCCGGGGCAATCGACTGGTTGGCGATCTTGAAGTAGCCGCCACCGGCCAGCTTCTTGAATTTGACCAGCGCGAAGTCCGGCTCAACGCCGGTCGTGTCGCAGTCCATCAGCAGACCGATGGTGCCGGTCGGAGCCAGCAGCGTCGTCTGAGCGTTGCGGTAACCCCACTGCTCGCCCAATTCGAGCGCACGATCCCAGGCGTCGCGGGCGGCAGCCAGCAGTTCGGCCGGGCAGTCGTGGGCGTCGATGCCGGGCGGGACGACGGTGAGACCTTCGTAGTCCTCGCGGTGGGCGTCGTAAGCGGCCCGGCGATGGTTGCGCATGACCCGCAGCATGTCGGCGGCGTTCTCGGCATGGCCGGGGAACGGCCCGAACTCGCGCGCCATCTCGGCCGAAGTCGCGTAGCTCTCGCCGGTCATGATCGCCGTGATCGCGGCCGAGATTGCGCGGCCCTCGTCGGAGTCGTAGGGCAGGCCCATGTTCATCAGCAGCGCGCCCAGGTTGGCGTAGCCAAGACCGAGCGTGCGGAAGATGTAGCTGCGACGGGCGATCTCGGCACTCGGGAACTGCGCCATCAGGACGCTGATCTCGAGCACGATCGTCCAGAGGCGGCTGGCGTGCTTGAAGCTCTCGATGTCGAAGCTCTGGCTCTCGCTGTCGTAGAAGGTCATCAGGTTGAGCGAGGCCAGGTTGCAGGCCGTGTCGTCGAGGAACATGTACTCGGAACAGGGGTTGCTGCCATTGATCCGGCCCGACTGCGGGCTGGTGTGCCACTCGTTGATCGTCGTGTCGTACTGCAGGCCGGGGTCAGCCGAGGTCCAGGCGGCGTCCGAGATCTGATCCCAGAGGTCGCGTGCCTTGACCGTGCGATGGACCGAGCCGTCGGTGCGGCGGGTCAGATGCCACTCTTCGTCGTTGAGCACGGCGTCGATGAAGTCGCCGGTGATCCGGACGGTGTTGTTGGCGTTCTGGCCGGAGACGGTGGCGTAGGCCTCGCCGTTGAAGTCAGCCGAGTAGCCGGCTGCGATCAGCGCCGCGACCTTCTTCTCTTCGTTCGACTTCCAGTTGATGAACTCTTCGACGTCGGGATGGTCGATGTCGACGACGACCATCTTGGCCGCCCGGCGGGTCGTGCCGCCGCTCTTGATCGCCCCGGCTGCCCGGTCGAGCACCTTCAGGAAGCTCATCAGGCCGGACGAGGTGCCGCCGCCGGAGAGCGGTTCGCCCTCGGCGCGGATCTTCGAGAAGTTGGAGCCGGTGCCGGAGCCGTACTTGAAGACTCTCGCCTCACGAGTAAGCAGATCGAAGATGCCGCCCTCGCCAACGAGATCGTCGTTGACCGACTGGATGAAGCAGGCGTGCGGGGTCGGCCGGGAGTAGGAATCCTCGGAGAGCATCAACTCGCCGGATACGGGATCGACATAGTAGTGGCCCTGACTGGGGCCGGTGATGCCGTAGGCGTAGTTGAGGCCGGTGTTGAACCACTGCGGCGAATTCGGTGCAGACATCTGGTGGACGAGCATGTACTTCAGCTCATCGGCAAATGCCCAGGCATCCATATCAGAGGCGAAGTAGTCGTACTGCTCGCCCCAGTGCCGCCAGGTGTCGACCAGCCGGTCGATGACCTGCTTGGCTGACTGCTCTGGACCGAGCACCGGCTCGCCAGCCTCGTCGATGATGGCGTTGCCATCGGCGTCGAGCTGGGGAACACCGGCTTTGCGGAAATACTTCGAGATCATGATGTCGGTCGCGACCTGCGACCAGGACTTCGGGATCTCGGCGTCATTCATCTCGAAGACGACGGTACCGTCGGGATTGGTAATCCGCGACGAGCGGCTGGCCCATTCGATCGTGTCGTAGGGGTCCTGACCGGCTTCGGTGTAGCGCCGCGAGACTTTGAGGCCCGTGCGGACGCCTTGGTGAGCGCTGGGTACCCGCTCGCGGGTGCCCACTCGTTCGGTTGGTTCCTTGAAGCTATCCTGCTCCAGGGTGGTGGGATCGGTAGCCATTCTCCTCGATCCTTCACTACCGGGAAGCGGACCCGTCGACTCTCGCCTTGCGCGGGGCCGTCAGCCCTCCGGAAATATAGTTACCAGTGATCTCCGGTACGTTTCCGAAGCCGTTCGACTCGTTGATCCTCGCATCAAAACGGTGAACGTCTAAGTATACCAGAAATCAGAACACTTGATCTATAAACACCATATCTAGTGTGATGTGGTGAGAAGAGACGCAAGATCTAGTGTAGCGGTCGGTCATGGAACGGTCAAGAGTTGCCATGGTGTCACCGTAACAGCCAACTCCCTACCCCGTGCCAAAGTGTACGTACACTATATACGTACAGTGCTATAGAAACAAGTATCTAGCGCAGATCCGGTCAAACAGAGGCCGTTCGACGGTAATCCATACCTACCTAAATGTTCCCTGATTCCCAGATCAACTGGTCGAGGAGATCGATCGCATTGCGACACACAGTCACACCGCTGCGCGATCACATTGGCCATGAGCCTTCGGGGAGTTGCTATCGGTGGAGTCCATCCAGCTTTCGAGCTTTGAGAATGATGAAGGCTGGTAGCCTACTGGCCCAGGCGCGGTCCGGGTGGCGCTCCGCCACATCGCTGGCCAGGCGTGGCTCCTTGATGCGCTCGATGACCGCACCACAGTCGGCCACAGCGTCAACATACGTTTCCAGCGTCCGATGAAAATTGTGGGCGAAAGTGCGTGGGAAGGCGCGCTCGCTGAAATAGTCGCTGGTCCGGAATGGCAATTCTGAGCGATCGGTGACGTCCGTAAAAGGGTGTTCCAGCGAGAAGATGAATGCGCCTTCCGGTTTGAGTGCCCGCAGCGCGTTCGCTATCGCCGGTCGAAAGTCGGGAATATCGAGCAGGACCATATTGGCGATGACGAAGTCAAATTTCCCATCGATCTGCGTCATCGTCGACAGATCCTGTTGCAGCACCTCGATCCCGAGCGGATCTTCCGTCTCGCGTCTGACGATGTAGCGATAGGGACCGTCGGCAGGTTCAACGGCGGTGACTGTTGCGCCTATGCGGGCCAGCATTCGTGAGAGATAGCCATTCCCGGCTCCGGCATCGAGGATCTTCTGGCCTGCCACGTCGCCCAACAGGTCGAGGAGTGCCGGTGTTAGCAGGTATTGCCGCGCGAAGTCGCCTTCGTCGCCGAATGCCTCTAACTCGGATTCTTCCACTCGCGACCAGGCACGGATGTTCGCCTCGTTTGATATTGGTTTATCGTTATCTCTCACGTGCTCTAATCCTCGTCCTGATGACATCTGACGCCTGGCGCACTACCGGCTGGGCAGTATACGTAACCCCGAATCCGTAAGCCTCCGGATGTGCACCAACCGCTTGCTCACCTATCGTGAGTCTAGCGGGGCAACTGAGTGCAATCTTCTGCGCGAAAAGTGTAAGGAAGTTTCGCGTCACCGGTCTAAGCAGTGACGGACATGGACTACGCGTGGACAGGGGAATGAATCATGAGCGTAGCGACAACCAATCGTGGCAGCACGATCTCGACCGAACGCCAGATGAGCGGCGTGACGGCTGCGGATGGATTCGAAGCGATCTATGACGCATACCACGGGCGCATATTTGGCCTGGCATACCGCATGATGGGCAACGCCGACGAGGCCTTAGACGTGACACAGGATGCATTTATCAGCGCCTACAAGAACCTCGATAAGCTCGTTCCAAGGCGTAATCCCGATGCGTCTGAAGGCGTCTATCTTTCTGCCTGGCTCCATCGCATCGCCACCAACAAGTGCATTGACGCGCTACGCCAGCGCAAGCGTCGAACCTGTGTCGACTGGGATTCAGTCGCCGCGACCGCTCCCGCAATAGCGGATGATGACATCCATCCGGAACTCCATGTCATGAATCGCGAACGCACCGATCAGATCCAGCGAGTGCTCGATCAGATGTCGCCGCACTACCGCATGGCGCTGCTCCTGCATGAATACCAGGGACTCTCCTTGCGGGAAGTTGCGCTGGCGATGGACCGGACGGAGTCGGCGATCAAGTCGATCCTCTTCAGGGCTCGCGAGCAATTTCGCTCGCTCCATGGGCTTGAAGACGCGCTCCAGCAAGCGGCCTGAGCCAGTCCCCCCAACGGACGTAGGCTCCACATCGTGACTTACGATCGCGATGGCCCAATCTGCCTGCGCAATCAGTGCAGCTCGTTGGCCGGACGACCGCCGAGAAGTGTTCGAAGGAGCCACATTCAATAACGGACTAGCTGTCCGGCGGGTAGAACCGTCGCAGCTTCGGATTCATGACACGCTCTAGCTGGAGATCGTAACCATCGCCGATGTGCATCGCAACCGCCGCCTCGCTGCGTTCTACATCCGGTAGTGTTCGTGCTGTTCTCGAAATTTCGCCAGAACAGTGATAGTTGTCATAATGCACTCAATTTTCGTTCCAAAGTCTCGGTAGGCTGGACAGAAGTCGTCTGGCGCTGCATTCTGTTCTCTCCGCGCGACCGCATCGTGCAGTCGCAGATCGATTCGAAGGATGAGTCTCATGTACCCGAGAGAATACAACTCCGCTGGCGCCTTCAAGAACCACCGCGATTTCACCTTCCAGAACTGGTCCGATGGTGGCGAGATCATGCACTATGCCTTCCTCCATATGTCCGAGTTCTTTACCCAGGCGATCATTCATCGCACTGGTCCGATCTCATCATTGCGTTCCAATCCGCGTACTGACATTGCCGGTTGTCCCGTCGAGACGCGCATCGGTGAGATGACGCTGAGCGAGTACGTTGAGCGCGGACCGGTCAACGGGGTTGTCGTCGTTTCGAGTGGGGAGATTGTCTACGAAAGCTATCCCGGCATGCGCTCTTACGACAAGCACCTGTTGATGTCCGTCTCGAAGATCTTTGTTTCGACGATCATCGGCATCCTGGAAGATGACGACCGGCTCGACAGTCAACTCGCGATAGATCACTATCTTCCGGAGCTGTCCGGCTCGGGTTGGGAGGGCGTCAGCGTTCGGGACATTCTCGATATGGCGTCCGGAATCGACTGTCTGGAGAGCGATGAGCCGGGCGCCTATTCTGATCCGGCTACGCCCTACTATCAGTATGAAGCGAGTCTCGGCTGGCTCCAGACAGACCGAGAAAACGCTCGATTCAACCTACGAATACGTCGCGACGCTCCAGCGAAGACGTGAACCGGGCCAGGCGTTTGAATACACGTCGCCTAACACCTTTGTGCTTACCTGGTTGGTCGAGCGCATAACCGGCAAGCTCTTCAACGAGATCGTGACGGATATGCTCTGGTCGAAGATCGGCGCCGAGTCTGACGCGCTCGTTTCGACATCCCGGATCGGCGCGCCCGCCAGCCATGGTGGGATCTCGGCGACGGTTCGCGATGTCGCGCGTCTGGGGCTGCTCTTCACTCCAAGCTGGAATGCCGTTGCGGAAACAGGCGCTCATTTCCGAAGCACACATGCGGAAGATTCAGGAAGATGGCCGGCCCGAGATCTTCGACCAGGCCGGTGCTGGACGCTCGACGATCGAAGCGCTACGCGGCGAACGCCCACGTCACAACAGCTGGCAGTGGGACTGGGTGACCGACGACGGCGACTTCTACAAAGGCGGCTACGGCGGGCAAGGTCTTTACATTTCACCATCCAGAGACCTCGTCGTCGCCTTCACCGGCGTGCCCGGTCCGGACAAGAGCGGCAACGAGATGATGTGGGTCTCCCGCCAGTTGGCGACGAGCGGGCTAGTCTAGCGGAGCATCGTTCATCAATCCCGTAGAGACGTGCCGTTGGCGCGTCTTCGGCGACGCACACAATCGCTTCCACATGAAAACGATTGCGTGCCCCGACCAAGACGCGCCGACGGCACGTCTCTACATAATGAATGTTGCTAGCGTCCCAGCCTAGGCCACTGCCTGCTCAGACAGCCGTGGCAGCCGGTTGTGCGATCGCCTGGATGACGTCGTCGGATCGTCGTGATTGTCGCGAATTCCGTGTGCAGGTTCATCAGCGTGATCTGATAGATCGTCTCGGCATCGAAACGCGTGCCGTCGTAGCTGACATCATCCCAGGAAGCGGTTGCGTCGCGGGGCAGGTAGACGGTGAAGCCGAGATTGTTGGCCATCCTGGCCGTCGATTCGACGCAGTGGTTGGCGACAAGCCCGGTGACGACGACAGTGTCGATGCCTGCGTCTCGCAACTGTTGTTCGAGGTCGGTCCCGACGAAGGCGCTGTGGTGATTCTTCACGATCCAGGGTTCACCCGGCAGCGGCGCGACCAGATCCTTGATCGGGAAACCTGGCTTGCCCTCCACAAAGACGGAGTTGGGATTCAGACTGTCATGCTGGACGTGGACGAGGAATTTCCCGCTCTCACGCCAGGCATCGAGGAGTCGTGCAATGTGCTGCTCGGCTTCGGGGTTGTTGCGCGCTGGTCTCGAAGAATCGTCCATGCCCTTCTGGACGTCGATGACGAGTAAAGCCGCGTTGTTCATTGCAGTATCGAGATCGTCCACCGCATCCCCGCTCTCTATTCATGGCACGCTTCTCCGGAGTATAGCAAGCAGCTCGATGCGTCTTTACTCCCAGCGCTGCGAAACATTTCCCGGCGCTAGCAACCTGAATCTCTCTCCAATCCCAACTACGCTTTGATCGCCTGGATGACAGCTTCCGTCGTCGTGATCGTCGCGAAATCCTCGTGCAAGGTAGCCATCGACATCGCCAGAACGTCGTCGGCCGGGATGTGCCTGCCGTTCAGATCTACGTGGTCCCAGGCGGCTGTCGCGTCTTCGACGACGAATGTGTTGAAGCCGAGATTACCTGCCATGCGGGCAGTCGACTCGACGCAGTAGTTGGCGGCCAGGCCGGTGATCACCAGCGTTGTGATCCCATTGCTCCGCAGATGCTCTTCGAGATCGGTACCGATGAAGGCGCTGTTGACGTGTTTGGTGATCAGCGTTTCGCCTGGAAGCGGAGCGACCACGGACTTGATCGGATGTCCTGGCTTGCCTGGCGCGAAAGGTGAATCCGGATCGAGATCATCGTGGCGCACGTGAATGCAGGCTGGTTTGCAGCCCGAAAAGCTGACAGCAGGCGAGCGATATTGTCTTCGGCATCCGGGTTGTTGCGCGGCGGGCGCTCTGGCGCATCCATCCCAACCTGAACATCGATTACGAGCAATGCAGCCTGCGGCAGCTGGATAGATCGCGTGGCCAATACACCCTTCTCCTCTACTTCTCCTCCAGATCGGAAGGAGTGTAGCAACGCTTGTCCGAGTTGGGTTGGCTGCGTCTGGCAGAATTTGCGCTTGTCCTGACAGCCAGCGACCCGAAACGGAGCAATGTCATACGGGGTCAGTGATTGTGAGGGGAATCACTGAGGTGGCTCAGGAAGCGACGAAGACTTTATTCAGACCAACCGGTGACAACGAATTGAGCGCTCGTCCGTGAGAGCGGCTGGGCTGCATGGCCTCCGCGCTTGTACTGGCAGCCAATCTTCTATCCGGTCCTGAGCTTCGAGTATGCTGAGAAGATTGCTCGCGACTGGAACAGCACCAGCGAACCGAACAAGGTTGGCTACGTCACCCGCTTCAAGGTCCGCACGTCGTTTCTGGAGCGCTACGAGAGTCCAGACGGCGGGCAGCCGTGACCTCCTTGAATACTGGATCCCCGCCGAAGACCTCGACGCACTCAACGCCAACATCGTTGGGCGTATCGAACTGGTCGCAACCTATCGCGATGGCAAGCGAGTTGAAGACCAGGTGTCGTCTGTTGAAGGATCTGAATCTACTGAGCCTCAGCTTGCGCACCAACATGCGGCTGAGAACGGCTCTGTGGGCCAACTGCCTTTTGATTCGAAAACGACACCCTGGAGATGTCCCGCTAACATCTGCGCCAACTCGTCCGGATTCGCCGGGTACTCCGGCCAGGTGAGCCGTGTGTTCCTTGTACCAACGCATGACCAGATAGACGCCCGGAATGAACAGAAAACTGAGCGGCTCACTACCCTGCCAGATGTTGTAGCCGATGATCGGAATCGCCGCGATTGCTGCGGTGATCGCTTCGTCTCGGATCCGAGCTCCATGCGCCATGGATTCACTTGCCCACAAAGCGATGCGCGTGCCGGACTCGTAGGAGTCGACGGTGCCATGAAACAGAATACGACTGCAGGCGCACCGCAATCGTGACTGTCTGACATCGTGCCATGCAGGCTCAGCATCTTGAGGAAGGGATTGCCGAGCCAGCGGGGTTTGTCCTTGCCGGTCAGCTTCTTGTGGCACTCAAGCGGAGACAGTGGTGAACATATCTGAATTTCTGGTGGCGCCTGGCGTTTCTCTTTGATCCGCGACCACATGCTCATTCGTCTTCTCCCCGCGCCGAATCTTTAATGTCGTCCGGCAAAGGATCTCGGAGTTCTCCAAGGGGCACCTCAATGCCACCCTGGCGCAAGGATGAGGTTGCTCATCACTCGGAGTGTTTCGGACGGATCGGGTGGTTCTGGCATCTTTGCGAATGGGCGTTTTCGGACAAGCGTGATCGTTGTTGGAAGTGCGAATGCGAATGGGAAGAGCAGCGGCCAGTAGGCCGGCTCTCGATCCATCGTTGGCGGGATCAAAACCGAGATCATGAAGATGGTGATCAACCACAACGGGAATTGCAGGACCGACCAGCCGGGATCGTGCACGTAGCAGAGATCGGCTTGGAAGCGAGTACCTTTGGGCTCACTGACGAGACGCCCTATGAGCTCGAACGGAGCCCTGCGGTCGCCGATTGGAACGACTACTTCATCGCCCTCGATGTAGCCATCGAAAGGGTGCGGGCGTGCAATGCGTTCGCGACGCTGAAAGGGCGGATGGCGTCCGGTGAGTCGTCGCAGGCAATCTTCAACCGGCAATGGGGTGGAGATCTCAAAGCGTTGCAGCGACTCGGCTACTTTCAGCCGTCTTCGTAACCGCCTCGTCCATGATCGCAACTGGTTGAACATCGGACGTAGCACCGTCAAGTAATCTCGATCATCTCTTGCCACAGTGGACGCGTGGTTAGATTTTGGGCCAGACACAGCTCTCGCTCAATAGGACTCTTTGGCCAATCGAGCTGACGCCTTCGAGGTTTCGCCATCGTTCGCGGCATCGGCTGTTTGATGGGCGACCATCACGTCTCTCACGGTCGATTTCCAATGCCCAGAGTGGAAAGTTGGAACCTTCTCTGGTTGGGCGGCGTCTGTTTGACAGACAATCGGTGCCTCAGTGACGGCTGGCCGGATCGCCGGTGGGTTGGGATCCAGGAGGCGGATGCGAAGCAGAAGAGGCCATCATGAGACGCCTGCTACCGCTACTCGCGATAGCGATATTGATCCCGGCCGCTTGCGGGGAATTGGATTCTAAAAGCACCGCATCGCCCGCCGACTCGGGACAGCGTGCAGTTGATCCGTCGCCGACGCCGACATTTCCGGAAGACTCGAAACCCCGTGGCATTGCTACTGAATCGGCCAATCCCATGAGCGCATTGCGACTGTTCGGACGATGAGCCCAGTTGATGAAGAAAAGCCTCCGGTCCTGAGATCGGAGGCTCACGTTGATTTTGTCGGTCAGCGACGCGATTGCTAGCTTGTACGGTTGATCGTAAAGCCTTCATCCGTATGGTCGAGAACGAGACCATCGAGCGTTGGCTCGAGCTGGGCTGGAACGATGACGATCGGTTCGCCGTCTCGTTCGAAGACCTTGTCGTCCTCGTTTGCTTCGCCGATGGCGACGGCCAGCTGATTGTTCTCGCCAATCACCAGCATCATGCCTTGTTGGTCGGTCGTATCGCGCTCGGAGCGCATTTCGGCCATGCGTTCGACTGCTGCCTCGGTTACCTGGAACATGGATACCGCCTTTCGCGGTTTGATCGTACTTTCCTTCAACCCTAACAAAGCTCGCGGCTCGGACTCGTCGCAGGCAGGCTCTCGTGCTATACCTCAAAGCTGTTCAGAGTAGATATTTCCGTGCCCGTTGATCGAAATGCAGGATGCCATGGCGACGCTCATTCAGGCAGCAAACTTGACCTATGCCCACGGTGGCAACGAAGTCTTTTCCGGACTCGATTTTGAAATCAATGATGGCGACCGGGTGGCGCTGATCGGAGAGAATGGCGCCGGGAAGACCACACTCTTCCGTCTTCTGACTCGAGCCCTGACACCGCACGAAGGCGAAGTGACCCATCGCCGCAATCTCGTTGTCGGCTATCTCGAACAGGAGCCAAACGCCGCACCCGAGGCGACCGTCCTCGAAGTGGCGACCGGCGACGCGATAGAGGACGAAGCGGCCAGAATCGAAGCGCGGATGCGCGATCTCGAGGCGCAGATGGGCACCGCCGATCCGGATGATTTTGACCGTGTCATGGACGAGTACGCACGACTCCAGGAGAAGTTCGCAGCGATCGATATTCCAGTCGGCGGCAATAGAGTCGAAGAAGCCCTGACAGGGCTCGGCTTTGGCGCTGAGCGTTGGGACGAACCGTATGCTCAACTCTCCGGAGGCGAGAAGAAGCTGGTCGGACTGGCACACCTACTATCGGAAGACGCCGACGTGCTGTTACTCGACGAGCCGGACAACCATCTTGACTACGACGCCAAACGCTGGCTCGAAGAATTCATGAAGTCGCACCGTGGCGCGGTTGCGATCATCTCCCACGACCGCTATTTCCTCGACCAGGCCGTCAACAAGATCTTTGAGCTGGAAGATGGTCTGGTCCACGTCTATCACTCCGCTTACACCGGCTTCTTGCAGGAGAAGCGCGAGCGTCTCGAACGCGAGGCCGAGATTCGCGCGTTGCGCGAGCGTGAGATGAAGCAGATCAAGCGCTCCGCAGAACGCCTGACGGAATGGGCAAAGCAGAATCCGAAGTTCGCCAAACGAGCCGGTAACCGCTGGCGCATCCTGGAGATCAAGCGCCAGGAGCTGGCGGCGAAACCGCGGCCGATCATCGACCGGCGGACAGTCGGAATCGAGTTCAATGCTCGTCGTGGGTCGAAGATCGTCGTCAACCTCGAGGGTGTAGCGAAGACCTTCGACGATGGGCAGGAAGAACGCGAAGTCTTCAGTCCCTTTGATCTGCTGGTCACACATGGCGAACGTGTCGGACTCGTCGGGCCGAATGGCGCCGGTAAGACGACGCTCTTCCGCTTGCTCTTGGGCGATGAGGAGCCAACGGCGGGTGTCATCAAGATCGGACCATCCTGCAAGATCGGCTACTACAGCCAGGAGCAGGAGACGCTCGATCTGGAGAAGACGCCGGTCGAGATCGTGCGCAGTCTCAGGGCCTACTCGGAACCGCAGGCGCTTGGCTTCCTGGCCGGACTGCTCTTTGAGTATCAGGATGCGAACAACAAGGTGAGGAATCTGAGCGGCGGAGAAAAGGCCCGGCTGCAGATCGCGACGTTGATGCTCCAGGGCGCGAATTTCCTGCTGCTCGACGAGCCGACCAACAATCTCGACATTCCATCTTGCGAGGAGCTGGAAGCCGCGTTGCAGGACTTCGAGGGCACGATCTTCACCATCTCCCACGATCGCTATTTCCTCGACAAGCTGGTCGAACGCATCGTCGAATTGCGGGATGGCAGCGTACGTGACTATCCCGGTGGCTTCAGCTACTACGATAGCCACCAGGGTGAAGGACGTTTACTGACGTTGGGGAGCCGCGTATCCGCCTAGTGAACATGAGCTAGCGGGTCGCCAATCCGAGGGGCTGAGACCCCAGCGAAACGACCTTAGTCGAAGGGGATGATCTCGGTGTGTTTGTCGGCCACCGAGCCGAAGGCGACGTTGCTCTCGATGAAGCGCAGGATCTCGGCCACCATCTGATCCGCATGTTGCGCCGACGACGAGACGCAGGTCACCGCAATCCCGGAAAGCTGCCAGGTGTCCTGATAGTCAACTTCGGCAATGCCGGCGTTGTAGCGGTTGCGGGCGCGCTGGAGTAGCGACTTTACCACCCGCCGCTTCTCCTTCAGCGAATGGCTCTCGAAGACCTGTATCGTGACGTAACCAACTCCGATGAACATGGGGGCAATTATAGGGAATAGGGATTAGGTAACAGGGAAGAGGGAAACAGCCGGGAAATCTCAGCTCGCAGACTGGTACGGCAGTTATAGATCAGTGTATCGGCGCTGGTAGTGCCAACGGCGGGCTATGGCTTGATGCCAATCGTCGTCAGCACTCCGAGGACTTCGCTATTGAGTTACTCGGTTACCCGTCCGGCGGCTTCGTCGTGAGACAAATCGACGTCTATGTCGATCCCGCGAATTTAGCGGTCATCGGGATTGTTTTACCTTCATTAACTGGCAGATGCAGTGGGAGCGGTGAAGGCTACCGTGCTTCGCGATGAAGCGGTTGGAATTGGTTGGCCTGGTGCTGAGCCTGAGCAGACTGATCCGGACGGTGGACCGTCAGCACAAGGGTTAGGAATCGGGCATAGAAGTCCAGATCATGACGGTGATGCCATCGCCCAATGCCGAAGGCCACTACCGTCAACGCACTTGAGAATGCGATGAGACCGTAGAACACACCGTAGGTGAGGATGGCGGCAGTTCCCAAGACAACGGCGCAAACGATCGACGTCAAGATGATAGCTGTTGCAATGCGAGCTGACCGCCGCGTCGAGCCGAATGAGACGTGCAGATTCGTCCCTTCTCGCAACGGTTCGTAACGCGCCACAAGCCATGTGCGTATGTGCATCTCCGGCATCGGCTTTTTCCAAAGATGAAGAGCAAACCCCGCTGGGTCGAACCGGCCCTTGAAAATCGGCCCCGGATCGTGCTTGCGTGCCTGACGGAACATGAACGGGTGTAGCTCACACTCGATCTCTTCCGGAGTGAAGGGTGTCCAGAGCACCAGGTACTCTGAGCGGAACGGATTGAGCCAGCGGTGGAATTGATACCAGCGGATATCGCCCTGCTGTCTTCCCAGTTGCTCCATGTTGCTATCTGCCTGCATGTGTCGTCACTTCGATCGTGCGTCGATGATGTATGACAGTAACGATCGGTAATAGTCGATCTCGTCGCTCCGTTGGTAGCAGTCCGTGATGAATTTCAGCGTGCTATGCAATGCAAACGGAATCAACACCAAATAAAGCACTGGCTGCATCGGAAATCTCTGCCCTGATATCCAGAGTTCGTCGAATGAGAGTGACAAAATTGAGCTGAAGAATCCGGAAGCGTGGAGGGAATAGATCCAGCTGGTGGCCGCAACTGGCCAACCCACCATGTTCAGAGCCCACAAAAATAGACCTGCAACTGACCGTCTGACACGCATGTTGAGCACCGTTCCGCCAGGGTGTTTCTCGTAGCGGACGTCCAGGCGTGTTGACTGCAACATCTGGCTCCAGATGACGAACCCCCACGACTTCAAGACGCCATAAACTCCCTCATGCGGTATATGGCTCCGACGATAGTTGAACATCAATGGTCGAAGTGCGGCCTCGATTTCGTCGGGTTTCAGTGGCGTCCACATTGCCGCCCGCTGGCTGGTGAACGGGTTGAGCCAGCGTGGTCCCTCTTCGAGGGTTGGAACCTGAGATTCGAAAGTCTGAGATGGTAGTTCGGATCGAGTGCTCATTCCGCCTCCAGTTCTACTTCGCTGATGACTGAAGCGAGGAATGCATGGTAGTGATCCAGATCACCTCGGCGTCTCCATTGCCCTAACAGGTACCGGGCGACGAGATATCCAGGTATCGCGAAGCTAAACAGCACGATCGACGCGTCCAACTCGCTAGAGTCGGAGAAGGCAACGAGGATCGAGACGATCGCGGCCACCAGGTATGTGGTCAGAACAAGCATGAGCACGAAGATTGCGATATCGAGCTTGGACCGCGTCAGCCTGAAGCGCAGGGTCGTGCCGGTCACTTTCGGGTCAAACTCAAGATGCAGCCAGCGACGACCTCTGCCGCGTTCTTGTAGCGCAATCTCATCGGTATTCTGCAAGACTCCGCAATGCTCACGCTCAACCGACACCGGGTGCCAGGGAATTTCATAGAGTCGGGGACGGAGCGCATCCCGAACTTCCGCTGGGGATAATCGAGTGTGCAACACCGAGCGCCATACGCGGAACGGGTTGAGCCAGCGGTGGATATCTCGGCGGCGGATGTTCGTCTCGTAGGCGTGAGCTGTGGCGGTCATCGACGGGTCCCCCGATGGCCGTCATGGGAGTCGGCCAGTAGGGCTTCAAGGAAACGTCGGTACGAGCTCAGATGACTCACGCGCCGTACCTGTTGAACGATGGAGTAGAGCATCCCCATGCAGAGAGATATCCCAATGAACTCAAGCATCATCCTCGGGTCGGCGTAGATAGCAGTGGTCATGACGAAAACACCAGCGAACGCCGCCATCGTTGATAGCGGCGGCAGGATCGTGTCATCGGATCGGTCGAGTGTACCGATGACCGTTGTGGTTGTTGCATATTGCTCGAACGAGATACGCAGGGGAGGCGGATCATGCGAGAACGGGTAGATACCAGATATATAGTGGTAGAGCTTCAGATTTCGAGCATCGAATCGCCCATAGGGGAATAGGCTCGATTTCGGATCGCTCCGTCTAGCGGTGAAATTCTCTTCAATGCGTCTCACGATCTGTTCGGGCTCGAGGCAGACGATCAGCTGGAACTCTGGTTTCGCGTACCGCTGGAGCCAACTCACGATTTCGTAGATGTCAACTGAACTGTCCGACCGGATCGCGGCGTTCATCGTGTCATTCCGATCTTTCCGGCTGATATCGTGTCATGCTGCTGCGGCTATGCCAGCTTCCGGCGGCGTATACGGCCAATAGCGTCGGCCCCAGCATCAGAAGTATCGAGAACATTCCGGAATCGCGTTGTTGGAATGAACCAGAGTTGAACAGCACTGGAGTCAAGAAACTTATCGGGACGAACGGGATACACAGTAGCCCTGCGATGGCGATTGTGCGCGCGAATTCTGTTCTCGTGAAGCTGACCTCCAGCTGCATCTCGGTCTTGCGCTATCCCGCGCCGAGTAAGAGGCTTGCAACTGTCGCGATCCCAGTCCGCTCAGGCCCAGTCGAAAACCACGCGCCTGTGGAGTTCCATCCTGATGCCTGTCGACAATGGGGCTCCAGTAATAGTGGGCATAGCACGGCCGTAATGCGTGGTCGATCTCTTGCGGCGTCAACGGCGCGACCATCTGCGCGTGTTGCTTCGCGAACGGGTTGAGCCAGCGGCGAAGCTGGTAGAAGCGAATACTCTTCTTAGCCTTGACTGTCACGAATTCACCGGATCCACGACGTGCTCGGCGCTTAGCTGATGTACGAGAAAGTCATTCCAGAGGTACCACAGGTTGCGGTTCTGCCATTGGACCCATACGAACCAGCCCACCGTGAATGAGCCCAATGAGATCGAGAGGGTCAACGTCAAGGCCGTTGGCATGCCCGTTAGCAGCGATAGCGCGGCAATTCCGATTGTGGCTAGGATCAGAAGTCCGAGAAGGGTGCTGTACAGGTCGCCTCGAACCCGGAAATGGCGAGCGAGGACGATCGTCGACTGCTTGTCAGTATTCATATCGAGTTCAAGCACAGGTCCCAGCATGTGAATCACCGGTTCACGGAACTTCAGCAGAAATGACCGATCTGTTGCCACCAAATGGCCAAGCGTGGCTGGTTAGTTCCGGGTTTGCCTCCGCTGCTTTCGTACGACCGAAGTATCTCTTCCATCGCTTGTGGGGCTAGTTCGGTCTGGTACTGAGCGTGGTTTTCGGGAAAAGGATTCAACCAGCGATGGAGTTCGAACCAGCGGATGGGCGCTGGCCCCACCGTGCCTAGCCTCGTGCGTGTCTTCTCGCTCACTGATAGGGTTCGATTTCACGGGCATCGAGGAGTTTAATCATCAGTTCGCGATACATTCGCAAGATCGTTGCGGCGAGACCAACTCGTCACAACGTTTGGACGAAATATCGACTATTGGGGCATCGCAATAGGACGAACCTAGTGCACCGAAGTCAGCGAATGAGGATTTGTAATGTCTCCGTCAGGCCCGTGTCGACAAGATATAGGAGCAGACTCGAGATGGAAAGAGAACTGAAACGTAAGCAACAGTTAACACACCATCCACGACCAGTGCCAGCCAAACGTTGCTTCGATGCGGGTCCCGCCTTTGGCATTTCGCGATAGCGTCCCTGCGAAATCGCAATGTGGTCCGCCTTACAGCGCCCCATAGCGAACCCCTCGGGATGCAAGATGCCGTATAATCGAACCATCTTCAGGACAGGGCCAGAGATGAAGGTCGATCCTTCGTCTGCGTGTTACCTCTCCTGGCCGGGCTTGTCCGGAAGGCCTCAGTATCGTAGTCAATGCATCTGCACGTTCCAAGGGTCTTTTCGGGTCTGGCACCTCGACGAATTTGCGATACACTCACAGCCGGGCCCTTATATCCTGCGGGGTGAGGGAACAAAGTTTCCCGCATCGGCGTGAATGCGGATTGAGCCAACGGTGAAGCTGGTAGAACCGGATGCGATCACCCTGTGGCATCGATATTCTCCTTCGTGACTGGGCAGTCATCGTTGGTGTCCGATCTCGCGCGCTTCAATCGCCTCGACGAGAAATTCGCGATAACCGACGAGATCGTTGCGCCTGCGCCAGCGATTGATGATCAGGTAAGAGATAAATAGAGTCAGAAAGAATGCGCCTCCGAGGTAGAACAACGACTCGATCCAGATGGGTCGCGAAAAGGTCCCTGTCCGCGCATAGAACATTTCGGAGACGAGTAAGTATGTCGAGTACGGAGCCATGAACATCCAGTACCAGCTCCACATCGCAGAAACGGGTGTCGCGAGCTTCAAGTGCAGGATCGTTCCGTCCCGGCCGCTCTTCGTAGCGCACTTCGAGACGGCGCGAATCTGAGTAATACAGTTGCAAGTCGAGGCCCCAGGGCAATGCCGTACCTCTGGCACGAGCCCTACCGGGCCGCCGCGAAGGGGTCCATGCCAGCAGCTTCGCGAGTAGATCTTCTCTTTCTGTTGCAGTCATTCGCGGCGCTTCATTAAGAAATTTTTTGACCGCCCAGTCGAATTCTCGATACTCCCTGGAGCGGATACGACTGTGGTCCTCGGTGAGAATGTGTCGCATGCGCAGGGCAATTTCAGTCGGACTCAATGCGGTGAACATGACCATTCGCTGAAGTCCAAGCGGGTTCAGCCAAATGTGGAGGTCGTAGAAGTGAACACAATTTTGCGAGGTCATGGACCGCTTCTCACATACTTGGCTCTCCGGTCAGGAAGCGCTCGCACCAGGGCATGATGTGGCGCTGGCCGGACTGCTGAAACTTGGGTTTGGAGCGCACGGATCCCGATATGCACAACGCCAACACCCATGACGATTCGTGAGTTGCAAGATCATTGTCCATGATCATGTTAAGGCGTGGCATGAGTAAAGAGTCCTGACCGCTACAATACCGGTTGCAACACTCGACCCATGTGCGGGAGAGGTAAGCCATGGCGACTACCGAAAAAGCTGTCAACGAACGAACGACGACATCCGGCATCGAGATTCCGACGGTCTACGAGGACGAGGGTCGGGGGCCGCAGTCGGGGCCGGGAGAGTATCCCTATACCCGCGGCGTCTATCCCAGGATGTACCGCGATCGGCTCTGGACGATGCGGCAGTATGCCGGGTTCGGGTCGGCGGAGGAGACGAACGAGCGCTTCAAGGTGCTGCTCGAACGAGGCCAGACGGGTTTGAGCTGCGCTTTCGACCTGCCGACGCAGCTCGGGCTTGACGCCGACGATCCCAGGGCGCAGGCCGAGGTCGGGCTGGTCGGGGTCTCGATCAGCACGCTGGATGACATGCGGCGGCTGATGGAGGGCATCAATCTCGACGATGTCACGACCTCGATGACGATCAACGCCCCGGCGGCGCTGCTGATGCTGATGTACCAGCTCGTTGGCGAGGAGCAGGGGGCAGATCTCTCGCGGCTCGGCGGGACGATCCAGAACGACATCCTCAAGGAGTACGCGGCGCGTGGCACCTACATCTTCCCGCCGCGTCCGTCGATGCGGCTGGTGACCGACACCTTCGCCTATTGCGCCGAACGATTGCCGCGCTGGAACACGATCTCGGTCAGCGGCTATCACATCCGCGAAGCGGGCTCGTCGGCTGTTCAGGAGGTCGCCTTCACATTGGCGAACGGACTAGCCTACGTCGATGCCGCGCTTGATGCCGGACTGGACATCGATGACTTCGCGCCGCGCATCTCCTTCTTCTTCAACGCCCATTTCAACTTCCTGGAAGAGATCGCCAAGTACCGGGCAGCGCGCCGCATGTGGGCGAGGTTGATGAAGGAGCGCTATGACGCGCAAGATCCGAAGTCGATGATGTTGCGCTTCCATACCCAGACGGGCGGCTCGACCTTGACGGCCCAGCAACCGCTGAACAATGTCGTCCGGGTTGCCCTCCAGGCGCTCAGTGCTGTGTTGGGCGGGACGCAGTCGTTGCACACCAACGGCTACGACGAAGCGCTGTCGCTGCCGACCGAGGACGCCGCGACGCTGGCGCTGCGTACCCAGCAGATCATCGCCTACGAGACCGGCGTCACCGACTCGGCCGATCCGCTGGCCGGTTCCTATATGGTCGAAGCGTTGACTGACGAGATTGAGGAGCGGGCGCTGGAGCTGATTGCCGAGGTCGAGAAGCGCGGTGGCGCGGTGGCTGCGGTCGAAAGCGGCTTCGTCCAGGATGAGATCGGCGCGAGCGCCTACCAGTGGGAGCTGGATGTCCAGAGCGGCGAGCAGAAGATCGTCGGCGTCAACTTCCAGCGTGGCGAGGATGTCGAGATTCCAACGCACCACAGTGACCGCGAAAAGGCGCAGCTTCAGATCGAGCGCACTCATGCGTACAAGGAATCTCAGGATAGTGCCGCGGTTGAAGCAGCCTGCGAGCGCGTGCGTGCGACCGCGCAGTCCGATGGCAATTTGCTGGTTGTGATGCGCGAAGCGCTGCTGGCTGGCGCGACGCTGGGTCAGATCTGCGGTGTTCTACGGGAAGAGTGGGGTGAGTACCGGCCGGGATTCTAGAACTGGCGGTAATCCGGGCCGCCGAATCTCGTGCATTCGCCTGTGACACCGAACGAGGGAGCGTTCCTGCCTAGAAGCTTTCTTTCAGCAGTTCTCGCGATCCCTGAATGTGTTCGCACATGGCCTCGCCTGCGCGCTGGCAGTCGCGTGCGATGATGGCATCGACGATCACATCATGCCGTAGATAAGGGCTTTCCGAGTTCCCGTAACGCTGCACGAACTGATGCCAGAACCAATCGGACATCATCAGGAGGTGGTCGGCGGCACTCGCCAGATAGCGATTTCTGCCGGCATCGGCGATTGCGTGATGCAGGATCTGGTCGGCAGCAAGAAATTCGAGAAAGTCTTTCGTCTCGGCTGCGGCATCAACCTGGGCTGCGAGAATCCGTAGCTGCTCGCCCTCGGCTGGGGTGTGTCGCGTCGCGGCAAGTCGAGCCAGCTCTGCTTCGATCGTGGTGCGCGCTTCAAACGTCTCGAGGACCTCCGGCATGCCGAGCTTTGCGACGACGATGCCGCGGCGCGGAATGATGGTGAGAACGCGCTCTCCCGCCAGCCGCTGAAGGGCTTCGCGCACCGGCGTGCGGCCAATCTCCAGCTGGGCCGACAACTGCTGTTCCTGGACGATCTCTCCGGGTCGGATCGCGCCCGTCACGATCAACTCACGCAGACGTGAATAGGCCGTGTCCGATGCGAGCTCCTTGGTGGTCTTGATATTCGCCCCCGGTTCCATAGGAAGAAGTCGCTTCACAGTTCAGAACTCCGACGAGTGGCGTGCTGGATGTGACAATAGGGACGAGCCGGATAGGATTGTGAATCGCACAACATCTTGATGATATATCAATATGGGCACATCGTGGGCGAATTGCGAGAAATTTGTGCCCTCGGTCGACATTGAAGACCATGGCGGGGTTCGAATCCGCCTGCAACCACCTATTTGCTCGTGGCGCGCCGGATTCGAGCGACCCGCCGCAACCCCAGCATCAACTGATGCGCTCTAAATCATCTCCGCTCTCTGACGCGGCAGGAGTTGGCCGCTGCCCGGGCTGGCGATGACCTCGTCATGGTCGAATATCACCTCTCCGCGACGCATGGTCGTGACGGGCCAGCCGGTCACTTCCCAACCGTCGAAGACTGAGTAATCGGCGTTGGATTTCAGCATCTCGCCGCTGATCGTCTTGGTCAATTCGGTGTCGAAAATCACCATATCGGCGTCACTGCCAGGCAGGATCGCGCCCTTGCGCGGATAGAGGCCGAAGATCTTGGCGACGTTGGTGGAGGTGACTTCAACGAAGCGGGAAAGCGATATGCGCCCGGTGCGGACGCCTTCTGAGTAGAGCATCGGAAGCATCACCTGCAGGTTTTCCGTCCCTGGTCGCACATCCTCGATCGTGTGGGATGGGTCGAGTTTGTCGGCGAGTGACCAGGGGGCGTGGTCGGTGCAGACCGTGTGGAGCGTGCCCTGCTGGATGGCGGCCCAGAGGGCGTCGACGTCGGAAGGGTGTCGCAGCGGCGGCTGGCCGACATACTTCCCGGCGTCGCCGCCTTCGAATCGTTCGGCGGTGAGGTGGAGATAGAGCGGCCGCGTCTCGACGAGAATCGGCACGCCGCGGCTCTGCGCTTCAGCACAAGCGGCCATCGCACGCTCGGAAGACAAATGGACGATATAGACGGGCGCGCCGGTTGCTTCCGCGAAGGCGATCGCTCGCTGGGTGGCGACGAGTTCGGAGAGTATTGGCCGGCTGTCAGGGTAATTCTGAATTGACGTGCGCCCCTGCGCGATGAGCTTGCGCGTCGCGAGTTCGACGAGTGGATAGTCTTCGCAGTGGATGAGCGTGACGAGGTTGTTTTCTCCGGCCAGTTCGGTCGCTCGCAGATAGAACTCGACATTGTCGTCGAAATTCCCCAGAGACATAAAGAATTTGATGGAGTTACAGCCTGTCGCAAGCAATTGCGGAATTTCGTCGAGAACTTCGGTGCTGCCGTGGGTCAGAACCGGATGAAGGAAGAAGTCCGCGACCGAAAGCCCGGCGGCGATCTCTGCTTCGCGCTGGAGCGCCGCCAGCGGCCCTTCGCCCGGCATCAGGAATGACATGTTGCCGATTGTCGTGATGCCCCCGGCAGCGGCAGCAGCGGAACCACTGTGGAAATCGTCGACCCAATTGGGCGCGCCATCCATTCCGGGTGGCAATGTCAGATGGACATGCGCATCCACACCGCCAGGAATGACGAGCTTGCCGCTCGCATCAATCTCCGATGCACCTTCCATATCGCCGCCGATCTGGACGATGGACTCGCCAACAATGCCGATATCTGCCGTGAATGTACTGTCGCTGTTAGCCAGCATCCCGCCACGAATCACCAGATCCATCTGTGCCATACCTTGCCTACTTTCTCATCTGATCGTGAATCGAATGCCAGTTAGCACCCGTCAAGTTCCCGAGGATCTCAGCTGTTCAGGGTCAACCTGTAGCAGCGCTCGGCGTTGCGGTAGAGGATTCCTTCAGCGATCTCCAACGCTTCGTCTATGTCTACAGCGTCCATCGCAACGAGATTGTCGAGCACCTGCCCGAGCGCCCGGCGTCCAATCTTTGCGCTTATCCAGTACATCTCAGGCGCTTGTATACCGTCGGAGCCGTACATGATCTTCGAGGTCGGAGCACTTTCTAGTACCTGTTCGATGCGCTTTGCGATCCCGATCGAAGACCAGGGAATCATCAGCGACAGATCGAGCATCAGGTTCGGGTAAATGGATGTCATGAAGCCGGCCTCGGTACAGTAGGGATAACCGGCATGCACCAGCACGAAGCGCGTATCCTGCATCTCTGGCTGATTGAGGAATGGTGTCAACAGGATCGGGTTCACGTTGGGCCAGAGGTTGGTAATTGATGTGTGACCGGTGTGGAGCTGGAATGGAAGGTCGTGCTCGGCTGCTTTCTCAGCGGCGATCTGAAAGAGGTAGTCCCGCAGGATCTTGTCCGCCGGATCCCCGTACGCCTGATGTTCTTTCCATGCCGCTAGAGCAATCGACTCCGATACATTCTGGATTGCCAGACCGGTGCGATAGGCGATGACGGACTTGAAAAAACGGACATTCGGGCGGCGCGCTTCCTCATCAAGCTTGGCGCGAAACGCATCCAGCAGGTCTGAGAGCGACTGGTATTCGGGAGCATGAAACGAATTGGCGGGGAAGAACCGCTCGATGCGATACCCCTCGAATATCTCTGCCGGTACAAGCGCAGCGAATTCTTCGCTCCCAATCGCAGGTTTACCTGGATACCCGGGATCGATAAGCATGGCGCTGATATTGGCATCCCGCCAGAGAAGTTTCAGATAGTCAGTCTTGCTGGCTCGAATGCGCTCGTTGCGGCGTTCGATAACTGCATCCCAATTGCGCGGACAGTCGAGCAGCTCCGAGAGCGCCCGGAGTGCCATCCGGACAAGCATCATGCTCTCGTTTTCAGCGGCAGATTCCCGATGCAACGACACGCTCAGTGCATCCCTCAGCTGCCGAGCAGTTATCTCTAACTCGTCGGCCCGATAGGGGTGGCAGTGGGCGTCGATTATTGGAATTTGGTTCAGGTCCATTGTTACCCCAATCGATGAACTACGAGCAGACGCGCTATTCTCAGACGGTCGAACTCCGATCGATGTTAGTACACATGCGGAATGCTTAAAGGGGACGTGATGGGACTACTCGAGGGTCGTACTGCACTCGTAACCGGTTCGAGCCGAGGTATTGGGCGGGCTATCGCGTTGGCGTATGCGCGCGAGGGCGCTGACGTCGCGATCAACTATCGCTCGGCTGAATCGGAAGCGCATGAAGTTGCACGGCAGATTGCTGATCTTGGACGGCGGTCGCTCGTCCTCCAGGCTGATGTCTCGCAGGAGGATCAGGTCCAGTCGATGGTCGACCAGGTTCTGGCCGAGTTCGGTCGGATCGATGTGCTGGTCAACAACGCCGGATTCGTGACGCTCTCGCCAGTTGAGAGGATGGAAACTGCTGTCTGGGACGAGATGATCGGGACGCACCTCCGCGGCACCTTTCTCGTCACCCGTGCCGTCCTGCCCGGCATGCTAGAGCGGGGCGACGGCCGCATCATCAACGTCTCGTCGCAACTGGGCCAGATTGGACGCGAGTGGATGGCGCACTATGTTGCTGCCAAGGCTGGGATCATCGGTTTCACGAAGTCGCTTGCGCGCGAGGTCGTCAAACAGGGCGTCCTGGTGAACTGCATCGCACCGGGGCCAATTGATACCGGGATCGTTCCGGAAGGCGCAGGGCAGCCGGTGACGAACTACGATCAGATGCTGCCGATTGGGCGTCCCGGAACCGTCGAGGAGGTGGCACCGACGGCTGTATTTCTCGCTTCGGATGCCGCTTCCTACTATGTTGGGCAGACGCTGGGTCCCAATGGCGGCGATGTGATGCTCTAGCGATTGCCGTTATCTAGCCTGATGCCGCACACAGCCGGAATTCCGCTCTGCGAGCGAGACTGCGCCATCACGATTAATGGCGATGAGATCAACTCTGCTCGTTGGCCTCCAGCCAGTGCATTGCGGCGCGGGTCATCATCTCGACGCCGAGCGGCAGACAGCGTTCGTCGATATCGAAGCGTGGATGGTGATGCTCGAAGATTTTGCCGGACTCCTCGTCGCGGGCGCCGACAAAGAAGTAGGTTGACGGCAAACGGTGAGTGAACTCGGAGAAATCCTCTGACGCCATGATGCGTGGACCGGTATGGACGTGCTTCAGCGCCGACCACCTCAGCCAGCGCCTCGCGCACGAGCGCCGCGACGGCGGGATCGTTGACCGTGGGGAGTGCTCTGCGCCGATACTGGACCTCGGCAGCTGCCGCGCAGCGCCGTCGCTATTCCCTGGATCACTTCCGGTATGCGGCTCGCAAGCTGATCGCCGACCTCGGTTTCGAACCAGCGCACGGTTCCGCTCAGCGTGGCTGAGTCGGCGATGATGTTGGCGGCGGTCGTGCCGGCGTGCAAGGTGCCGACCGAAACGACGGCGGCCTGTTGCGGATTGACCTCGCGCGCCACCAGTGTTTGCAGGGTCGTGACGACTTCAGCCGCGATGAGCAGGGCGTCGATTGTCTTGTGAGGCATCGCGCCGTGGCCGCCTCTTCCCTGGATTGTCACGTTGAAACCGTCAGCGCCAGATAGGGTCGGCCCGTCGACGACGACGGCGGTGCCGACGGGAAAGTCGCTGAACGAGGTGCAGGCCGATGGCCGCGTCGACAGTCGGGTCTTCGAGCACGCCCTCCTCGATCATTCTCCGAGCACCTCCGCCGCCCTCCTCGGCGGGTTGGAAACAGAAGACGATCGTTCCCGGGATCTCGTCGCGTCGTGCGTAGAGCATCCGCGCCGCGCTGAGCAGGATCGCGGTGTGGCCGTCATGCCCGCAGGCATGCATCGTGTCCTTGACTGTCGATCGGTACTCGACCTCGTTCTGCTCATCGATCGGTAAGGCGTCCATGTCCGCTCGTAGCAGCAGTGTCTTGCCCGGGCGGCCGCCGCGCAGGACGGCCTTGACGCCGGTGACAGCAATGCCGGTGCGCACATCTTCGAAGCCGATCGCGCGCAGCCGCTCGGCGACGATGCCGCTGGTGCGAACCTCCTCGAATCCCATCTCGGGATGCCGATGGAAGTCGCGGCGCGTCTCGATCAGTTCCGGCAACCACTCGTCGATCTCGTCACGCAGGGAGGAGGTCATAACCATTCCAGATATCCTTTCTCTTCCATTTCCAGGCAAAATAGCACAGCGCCGTCGACGTGATGACGTCTCCCGGCTAGCCTTTGCGGAGACCGACGTCGGGTAATCGGCGTGGCTGGTGTACGATGGCGCTCTGAATCGCTCAATCACAATCGGTAGATCACGGAGCACAGAGGAGGGAATAACATGGCAACGGCAATCGAAGTACGCGACTACAAGCTGCTGATTGACGGCCAGCTGGTCGACGCGGCTAGCGGCGAGACCTTCGAGACGGTTTCACCGGCGACGAACGAAGTCGTCGGGCGGGTCGCGAAAGCTGGCCCGGAGGATGTCGACCGGGCCGTCGCGGCAGCGCGGCGGGCCTTTGACGATGGTCGCTGGTCGAGGATGGCGCCGATCGAACGAGCGAAGCGGATGCGGCGGGCAGCGGATATTCTCCGCGAGCGGGTCGATGAGCTTGCCGAGCTTGAGACGCTCAACTGCGGCAAGATCATCGTCGAGTCACGCGGCGATGTCCTGAATTCGGCCAACTGCATCGAGTACTACGCCAACCTGACCGGCCAGATCTGGGGCGAGACGATCCCGATGAATGGCCCGCTCTTCGACTACACCCTGCGCGAGCCGGTCGGCGTCTGCGCCCAGATCATCCCCTGGAATTTCCCGCTGCTGATGGCAGCCTGGAAGATCGGGCCAGCCCTGGCGGCCGGCAACACGATCGTCCTCAAACCGGCCAGCAACACGCCGATTACCGCCATCATCCTCGGCCAGATCTGCAGCGAAGCGGGCATCCCCGACGGAGTCCTCAATGTCCTGCCGGGACCTGGCCGGGTCATCGGCGCGGCGCTCTGCGAGCATCCCGGTGTCGACAAGGTCGCTTTCACCGGCGAAACCGAAACCGGCCGCGACATCATCCGGCTTTCGGCAGGAACGATCAAGAAAGTCTCGCTGGAACTCGGCGGCAAGAGTCCCGAACATCGTCTTCCCCGATGCCGATATCGACGAGGCTGTGCGTGGCTCGTTGTTTGCGATCTTCACCAACGCCGGCCAACGCTGCACGGCACGGACGCGCCTCTTTCTGCACGAGTCGATTCACGACCGCTTCATGGCTGATTTCGTTGCCAAGACAGCCGAAATCCGGGTTGGCGATCCGCTCGACTGGGATACCCAGATGGGGCCGGTCATCTCACCTGCTCAATGCAGTCGTATTCTCAGTTTCGTCGAGAAGGCGCGTGGAGAAGGCGCGGATCTGGCCCATGGCGGCCGAAAAGTTGACACTGCAATGCTCAAAGCGGGCAATTTCGTCGAACCGACGGTCTTCGATCAGGTCAGTAACGACATGACAATCGCTCAGGAAGAGGTCTTCGGCCCGGTACTCTCAGTCATTCCTTTCAAGGATGACGAAGAAGTGCTGGCGCTGGCGAACAACGTCATCTACGGCCTCGCGGCGACGATGTGGACGAACGACCTCAAGCGCGCCCACAATATGGCGGCCGCTTTGCAGGCGGGCAATGTCTCGATCAACTTCCCGACGGTTAACCCGCCCGAAGCGCCCTTCGGCGGCTACAAGCAGTCCGGCATCGGCCGCGAACTTTCGCGCCACGCGCTCGACCTCTACACCCAGGTCAAGAACGTCGTTGTCAATCTCGATAACAAGCCCTTCGACTGGTACGGTGCGTGGCCGGAGAAGCCGTAGTAGGTGACAGGGTTTTGGGGACAAGGGATTGATTTGTAAGAAAACCAGAAACGCTCCCTCCCCCGTCCCCTCCCTCGAAGCCAAGGGAGGGGTGTCATGTTGGCTGTTGTGACCTACTCCCGTAGCAGACTACGTTCTGGCAGAATTCCCCTCCCTCGAATTCGAGGGAGGGGACAGGGGAGGGAGCTTTCCTCGTTGGTCTATCTCGTTTCTAGAAAGAGCAAATGTTGATCGATCTCTACAGCGATACAAAGACGAAACCGACCGCTGGCATGCGCGCGGCGATTGCGAATGCCGAGGTTGGGGACTCGCAAAAGGATGAGGACCCGACGGTTCTGAAGCTCCAGCAGATGGTGGCTGAACTGGTCGGCATGGAGGCGGCGCTCTTCCTACCGAGCGGGACGATGTGCAATCAGATCGCGCTGAAGACTCATACAAGCCACGGCGAGACGGTCATTGCTGATCGGCTATCGCATGTGCTGATCTCGGAGGCGGGCGGGCCAGGATTGCTCTCGGGTGTGCTGTTCCGGCAACTCGACGGGGATTCGGGGCGCTACACGCCGGAGCAGGTGTCAGGCGCGATACAGCCGGGCTCCCGATACCAATCCCCGACGACGCTGCTCTGGGCCGAGCAGACGAACGTCTATGGTGGCGGCGTGATCTGGCCGCTGGAGCAGCTGCAATCCGTGCGGGCCACGGCGCGGGAACACGGACTGAAGACGCACCTCGACGGGGCACGGCTTGTTGAACGCCAGCGTCGCGACTGGCGTGCCAGCAGCGGAGTATGCCGAGGGCTTCGATTCGACCTGGATCTGCCTCACAAAAGGCTTGGGATGCCCGGTCGGAGCAGTCCTGGCCGGCAGCGCCGAGTTTATCGAGAGGGCGCGCGGATACCAGCACCGAATCGGCGGCGCGATGCGACAGGCCGGGATTATCGCTGCGGCCGGAGTGTACGCACTGGAGCACCATGTAGATCGGCTGGCTGAGGACCATGCTAACGCACAGCTCCTCGCTGCCGGTCTGAAGGAGATCGACGGGTCAGTCTGCTGACCGACCCTCCGGCAACCAACATGGTCTTCTTCAGCGTCGACGATGCGCGAATTACGAAGGCGGACTTCCTGGCTGCGCTTGAGCGTCGCGGTGTGAAGATGTGCGATATCGCACCCGGACAGATTCGCGCAGTGACCCATCTCGGAGTGACGTCGGAAGATATTGAACATGCGCTGGACGCTACCCAAGAGATCCTGTCAGCATGATCTCCGTCCCGACCGATAGGTCTACCTCGAACCGAGCCTAGCGAATGTGCGGCAGCTCGCGTTCCAGGAAGAAGAGCGTCTCCTCGCCGAAGCCTTTGACATCGAAGTCACCGCGCTCGCTGAGGTAGAAGTCGTCCTTGAGCAGGTTGTAGGTGTTTTCGCTGACCGTGATCTTCATCGGTTCTGAGAGCGTTTCCATCCGGGCGGCGAGGTTCACCCCTGGTCCGAAGATGTCGTAGACGTACTTCTGGACGCCAACGAGCGAACCGATGACCGGACCCGAGTTGATGCCGATGCGGCAATGCCACGCCTCCGGGTGCGCGGAGTTCCGGCGCTCGATGTAGCGCAGCATACGCAGCGCCACCTGGGCGATGTTCCTCGCGTGTTCGGGTGTCTCATCGGGGATGCCGGAGACGGCCATATATGAATCGCCAACGGTGCGGATGCGTTCGCAGCCAAACATGTCGGTGATCCGGTCGAAGACGGTGAAGATATCGTTGAGCTGGGTGATGAGGGCAACCGGATCGCGAGAAATCGCCATGTCGGTATGACCGGCGAAATCGAGCATCAGGATCGAAGCGTTCTCGTAGACCTGCGGCGTGACTGTCCCGTAGTCCTTCATCTCCTCATAGACCGATTTCGGCATGATATTGAGAAGCAACCGCTCGGCGCGATCCTTCTCACGTTGAAGTTCGCGTGCATTGCGTTCGGCGAGCTTCGAGTAGGACTCAAGCATGTATTCGGCCCTGAGTTGCTTCGAGATATCGCGGCACTCGACGACGATGTCGCCACCGTCGAAGTCTGATAATGTGTGGAATTCGAGGTCGAGAGGTGTATCGCGCCCTTCAACTTTCACTTCGAGTTGCATGCTGTAGCTGCGACCGCGTTCGAGCCGCGACAGCAATCGATTCGTGTTGATGTCAGGAACGCGATCTGTGAGGCAATCGAATGCGCCGCTCGCTGGCGGAAACCACTTGAAGAAGTTCGCGTTTTCGAAGAGGATTTCAAAATTGTTAGCATCGATGACGGCGATCCCGATGCCGAGTGTCTGCGCGACGGTACGCAGGATATCGTTGTCGAGGTGGCGCTCTGCGGCAAATTCAACAACCATGATTCTCAACCCTTCGTAACGATGTAAGCTCGCCGGCTCATGATCTCGTCCTCGACGAGGCCGATGTCCGAGTCTTCGAATCCGAAGTCTTCCAGTGTTTCTCGCAAAAGCTCGACCATCTCCGCGAACACTTCATCGGTGATAGCCAGGTGCTGATGCACACGTTCCAGATGTTCGTGGGTGTAGCTGGCAGGCCCCCCGAGCAATGTTGCGATGAAGCGTGTTTGATGGTCGATAAGGCGCCGCATGTCGACGTGCTCAAAATAGGGGCTGGTAAGAGGGGAATCCAGAATCTTGTCATAGAGACTGGAGACGATTTTGCTCACCTGGGCGAATCCGCCGTATCGATCGAAAAGTGTGCGCGGCATTCTGGAACCCTCCCCTAAAACGCGTGGTGTGATACCGTGCGCGCCGATGGTCCCGCCAGAAATACGGTCTGTCATCTACCTACGCCTTTTCCATATAGGCGGGACAGGTCATTCTAGACCGGTCCGGACCACGAAGGAGTTGCTTCCTGATATGACTCTAAGGCGTCGAAGGAATTAGTACATGCAGAGTATTGCCTGATCGTGTTGCGTGGCGAGGCGGAGTGCACTAGAAGAATTGCCTAGTCCGGTATGGGTAATCCCGTCCTGGATCGATCCATGCGGGTTCTGGGGAGCTATTTCGGCATAAGAACACCTGAAGGACTCTACACGTTCAAACCCGGTTTGTCGCTCGTGGAAGTCAAACCATTGCGAAGAAAAGAGTGATCATGGCGACTAACGCAAATGTCGAACACGTAGAACCTGAGCTACTTCGAGCCGATCTGCGCCAACTGCTAGCACTTCTCAGCGATGCCCATCCTGACCCCTTCTCAGCCATTGGCGGGATGGTCTCGTTTCACCGCATGGCGAACGATATCCTCTCGGCGATACCGGATGAGGGAATGACACCTGCCGAGTTCCTGCGACTGTTGCGACCATTGGTTGCCGCGGTGCGGGACGGTCACACCACAATCTTCGATCCCGCAGCGCCCGACCAGCTCGTCGACGTCAGAGCGATGGGTGGAGAATTGGATATGGCCCAGCGGCTCTGGATCGATTGGGAGCCGGTCGATGAGCAGCTCGTGGTCAGCGGTGTCTACGACGAGGGCCACTCCCAGTTCCTCGGAGCTCTGCTTGACTCTGTCGAAGGCGTGCCGTTTGGCGAATTGGTCAAGCGCATGCGCGCCATACGTGGTGATGACAACGCCTACAACAACCTGGTTCATCTTACCGAGGCCCTCGGGCATCCCTATCTGATCTTCGATCTACTGGAATGCGAGCCGACTGAGGCTCTGACACTCAAGTTTATCGATCGAGTTGGAGCACAAATAGAGGCGAACGTGCCCCTTTCCCCTCAGCCGGCGGGCGATCGGATCACACCTCCATCCGCTATCGATCTGACTCCAGTCGGTCCCTCACGAATCGGCTGGCAGATGGTCGACGGCGCAATGCTGCTACGGGTTGGCCCGATGATGTGGTATCGAGAAGCCTTCGAAGTCTGGCGGCACTACGGCTACCATCACAATCTGAGCCACCATCTCGACACGCTTGTGGAAGATCTAGGCGTGTATCCCCGACCATGCGATGTGGGTGACCGGATAGCGGCCGTGCCGGCGGCGAGCGAGATCTTTGTTCAGATGCTCGAAGAAATGGCGAAGAATGCGACGAAGACGCTTATCGTAGACCTGCGGGAATCGACCGGAGGAAACAGCACCATCGCGACGATCCTCCAGTTCCTGCTCTACGGTCTCAATGGCATGATCGACCATGACGGCGGCTACCAGGTTCGTCGCCTGTCCCCGCTCTTCTTCGACAATAATCGCAACATACCGCGCGAATCTTCCACTGGCTTGCCCGGCGGCTACGACTTTTCTGAGGAGCGCGAATGGCGTCGCGGCCGCGAAGGACTGACCGATCAGGAGCGGCGCGTCCTGCGTGACCGGATAATCGAGGAAGCATCTGCATCGAAAACCTTCGAACGGCTCATTGCCACGCGCGACGAGAATCCATCGTGGACGCCTGAAGTCATCGTATTGACATCAGCCCGCACCTACAGTGCCGGATTCGACATGGCGGCAATGCTCTACAAGCACGGTGCGAAGATCGTTGGCGTGCCGTCGTCGCAGGCTGGAAACTGCTTTATCGACACCCTGCGCTATACCCTCGACCATTCCGGACTTCAGGGCCGCATCTCCTACAAGTGGAGTCTGTTGTTTCCCGACGATGCTGACACCGGGAAGATGCTCCGTCCCAATCTGGAACTGACCTACGACAGACTCGCGGACCTGGATTTCGACCCGAACGCTTCGATTCAACTGGCGCTGGACCTGATCCCTAAAGGATGAGCCTGTCTACAGCCAGGCGTTGTTGCGCGCCTCTGACATTAACGCAAAGGCCGAACGCTCACCACATTCGAATGGAACGTGCTCTGCCCAGCCACGTCGGCGAGGGCATCGGAGGTCGTCCAGTTGATGTTGCGGGCACCCGGCGAGAATTGCGCCCAGTGGCCTTTGACCGAAGAAGCGACGCCTGGGGGCACGTCCTCGGTCACGATCGCGACGAGCTGGCAGCTGCCACGCGCATTCTCGACGATGACGGTGTCACCATGGCGGATGCCCCGTTTCTCGGCATCTAGAGGGTTGAGTTCGACGGATGGCGAGCCCTCTTTACGCGCGAGGTCCGGCTGGTTGGCCATGCTGCTGGTGACGAAGTGGTGGGCCGCTCCGGAGAGCAGGATCAGACCGTCGCCGTCCAGATTTGATTGTGTGAATTCAGCGGGAGGTTCGTAGTCGGGCAGCGGATCGATGCCGTGACGGGCCATCTTTTCCGAGTAGAGCTCGACTTTGCCGGAAGGCGTGCCGAACTGTAAGTCGGAGTAGGGCACTTCGGTCGTAGCGTCGAAGGTCAGCGGCGCTGTGCCGTCGCGATAGAGCTGCTCGAGGGTGACTCCCGGCGAGGACGGGATTCGAGGGCTTCGATGCTTCGAAGATCTCAGCGGCGACTTCCTCTGCTGTCTGGTTGAGCCATGGTTCGTCGTAGCCCATCGCCGAGGCAAGCAGGCGCATCAGATCCCAGTTGCTCTTCGATTCGCCGAGCGGCTCGATCGCTTGATTGGTTCAACTGCAAATGGCGATGCCCGTAGGGTCGGTGGAGGTCGAACTGTTCCAGCTGGGTCGTCGCCGGCAAGACGATGTCGGCGTAGCGTGCCGTGTCGGTCATGAACTGTTCGTGGACGACGGTGAAGAGGTCGTCGCGCATCAGACCTTCGACGATCAGACCGCTATTGGGCGACGATGTCACCGGGTTCGCGCCAAAGACATAGAGAGACATGATCGGTGGATCGCTGGCTTCGCCGGTCAACGCCGCGCCGAGCCGGTTCATGTTGACTGTCCGCGGAACGGGCGGGCATTCTGAGCGATGGCTCAATGCCTCAGCATCCCAGCGGACATAATCACTGGCGCTGTAATAGATACCGCCGCCGCGCTTTCCGATCTGGCCGGTCACGGCTGCGAGTGAAAGCAGAGCGCGGATTGTCTGGCCACCATTGCCGTGGCGCTGGAGCCCGTCAGAGAATTTGACGATCGCTGGTGTCATCGTCGCGAAGTCCCGGGCTAGTTGTTCGATGACGGCGCTGGATATTCCGGTGATAGTCGCGACAGATTCAGGGGTGAATTGACCTGCCCGTTCGCGAAGCTTTTGCCAGCCAATCGAGTTGGCTTCCAGCCACGCTTCATCGTGCAACTCATCGCGGAAGATGACGTGGATGAGCCCAAGCGCCAGAGCGCCATCGGTAGCGGGTTTCGGTTGAAGATGGAGGTCTGCGGACCGGGCCGTGCGCGTTCTGCGTGGGTCGATGACGACAATTTTGGCGCCGCTGCGTTGAGCCTGACGAATGAAGGGCACGACGTGTGGATTGGTGCTGGCCGGGTTGTGGCCCCAGATGAGGATGAGCTTGCTGTCGAGCAGATGCGAGGCGTCGGGCGCCCACTTTGCGCCGAGCGTCGCCCGGACAGCAGTCGTCGCCGCGACATCGCAGATGGCGCGGTCGAGGCCGCTCGCTCCCATACGGTTCCAGAGCCGCTCGCTGGCAGCGCCCATCTGGACGAGACCGAGAGTGCCGCTGTAGGAGTAGGGCAGGATCGCCGCCGCCCCATGCTCGGCAATGATCGATTTCCAACGCGATGCGATTTCGTCAATCGCCTCGTCCCAGCTGATTTGCTCCCACTCATCGCCGCCCTTTGCGCCAGCTCGGCGGAGCGGATAGAGTAGCCGGTCGGGATGGTAGACACGGTCGAGATAGGGCCGCACCTTGGCGCAGAGCCAGCCCTGAGTGAACGAGTGGTCTGGATCGCCCTTGAACGCTACAGCTTTCCCATCCCGCACCTCTGTGATGACGGCGCAGGTATCCGGGCAGTCGTGCGGACAGGCGCCGCGGACAAATCTCGTAGCTTCAGGCTGCAAGGTAATCATCGCTCGCTCCTTCGTGTGTTGTCCCTGATTCTAAGGCGTTGGAGAGTACTGCGGTATTGTATCTATGCATATCTGGTTGTCTGCGGCTCGTGCTAAATCATTGAGGAAAATTGCGCTTCAATTACCTTGTCGCATAGACAGTACTGAGAGCAGTGGTGGACTCGATGTCCGACTATGACGGCAGGTATTTAGCTGCTTGGCGGGGAGAAGTCAGGCGGTAGTTCGCCGTTTTCCGAGCCGACGAGGACGACGTTTCGGGACTTGCCGTAGGACATCTTGCCGTCCCAGACTCGCTGGCTACCGTCGGGGCTGGTGACCGTGCGCACAATCTCAACATCGAAACCTTCGTGTGCCGTTTCAATGCGAAGCATTTTGCCGGGTTCTAGTGTGGTGTCCGGCTGATAGAAGACCGTTTGGTCATCAGCCCAGTCGATGTTGGTAATGACTGGATCGTCGATCTTGACTTCCCATGCCGGCCGCTGGCCAATCAGCCGGACGATGAAATTGTCTCCGTCTGCTACCGCCTGGATGAGAACAGCATGCTCCGAATTGTTCGTCCATTTCATATCGAGCCCGGATTCGGAATCGACGGTGGCATCTAACCCGACCATGCCGTTGTATGCGTAAGATGGAATCCAGTATGAGTGCGTCGTGCGCTGGACGATTTCATAGCCGGTTGCGAAGACAGGTTGGAAGACGGTCGTCGCGACCTGGCAGATGCCACCCGCCTCGGCCGGAACCGTTCGCAACTGGCCATCGAGATTGGCTATGCCGTAGGCGACCTCGAAGCCAGCGTCGACGGTCATCGGGCCGATTTCGCTGTTGAATGAAAAGGTCTGCCCCGGCATTACCAGGACACCGTTCAGGATCTGCGCTGCCAGCTCGATGTTGTGTTTGCGGGCGTCGATTGACCCGCCGTAGGGCGTGCTTGACTCCGAGATGATTGCGGTAAGGCCAAGCGCATTAAGATCCGAAGGTAGCGACGGTGGAAACAGGACAGTGACAGGTAGGTTGACGGTGTTGTCTGCTGATAGGCCGCTAAAGGCATCTTTTGCTATCTGTAGCGCGTCACCACCCTCGATCATGTAACCAGCCTGTGGCTGTTTGACTATGACGAGCTGGCCTGCTCCATCCCACCAGACACGAGGGCTCTGAGGTGATCGATCGATCGCCCAACCAATTTCATCGATCACGCTGATAGCCCAATCTTCGTCAAGTTGGAAATGAGCAGGTGTGCTGCCGCTCGGTTTTATGATCGAAAGACGGCTCGTTAGCTGCAGCGGTGTGAATGTCCAGGTTTGATCGCCAGCAACGAGTGTTAGAGGCCCGTCCAATACGTTCTCTGCCTGTGCGATGAGCGGCGCGTAGTCGCTATTCTCAGCTACCGGAGGATATTCGGTCACCGTTAGATTCAGGGACGCTTCGCCCATCGAGAGTGCTTGAACGATCTGATCTCGACTCGCTTCGATGTTTAGCTCGCGGCCTGTCTGGGCTGACACATAGTTGTAGTGACCTTCACTGTCGATAGAGAAGTCAGGCTGGATTGTTGGCAAGTAGATATCGGACGCCAGGGCCATCAGGGCGTTCTGCGTCGTGTCGGTGGCAACCGCAATATAGCCGGGACCTATCTTGGTCGAGCCTTTGCGCAGATGCCAGAGGACAGCCAGGCGGTCGGGGCCGTAGCCGCTACGCCCTTCGGCGAATGCATCGGCGACGGCGGCATCGACATCGAATCGCAACCCGACTTCATCCTGGGTGACTTCCCATGTCTTGTCGCCATCGACGAGGGTGAGCGGTCTCGCTGCCCGCGCTTGGGTTTCTGTAAGGACGCTGGTTCGCGCTTCCACTTCGGTCATTCCGCTGACGTCGACTCCGAAGACACTGATGCCAGCGCGAATCTGGTCCTGCTCCCGATACTGGTAGAAGGCAGTAACAGCGACCAGCCCAATGATGAAGATCGCCGCCCCACTCCAGCTGGCGCGGGCAAGCCATGTCATTTTCCGGCGGCGCGATAGAGCGACAGCCGGATTAGTGGCATTAAGCGACTGAGTTTGCATGCGTTGAGAGGTAGCCATCGGCGTTGAGTGCGCTCCTTGTTCCCTGCGATGCATCGCGCAAGCGCAACCAGAAGTGTACTCAATACTGTCGGAGTGGGAAGGTGAGAACGCTTACAAGCGGTTAGACATCGAGGTCTTGCCTGACGAAAGCGAAGACTGAAATTGCGCCGGAAATGAGGCAGAAACTGATCAAGTAGATCGTAGCCTGTACCGTCGACGGCAGATCGCGGTCCACTGTGGTCTCAGTATTGATGACCCCATTGGCCTGCAGAAGCGCGTCGACATTCGAGGAAATTGCGAGATGCTGGAGTGACGAAAGAGTTCCAGGCAATAGATCAATGATCTGTACGCCAACTGGCTCGAGGAAACGGATCAAGAGTGCCACGCCGATACCCGCGGCAAGGCTGCGGGAAAGTGATGAAACAGCCGCCGCTAGCATTGCGTAGGTCACGACCGTTAGCCACGTCCGCGCCCAGCCAGAGAAGACGCTCCCGACGAAGGCAGCGTTAATCCCGTCGGCGCTCAGGGTCCCGTTTGTCAGCTCGATGAAAGCACTGCCAACGGCTGCTACCGCCCATCCCAGCCCGATGCAGATAGCCAGAAGACCGAGCACGATCGTGATGCGGGCCACGAGAAGTTTGCCGCGCTCGCCACTCCAATTGACCGTTGTCAGGATCGTTCGCCAGCCGTATTCGCTCGTGATGACCATTGCCATCAGGATGATGCCGAGCGTTGAGACGACGAATTGTGCGATGCCAAAGCCGAAGATGGCGCTATTTCGGAGTGCAGTTATCTCGCGCAAATCTTCGAGGCTTTTTGCGCCCGACTCAGTGTCTAATCCGCTCAACATCAACATAGCCAGCATCAAATAGAAGAAACCGATTACTGCGATGCCAATAAGCATGATCAGCCAGCTGGCCGGTCGCCGCCGTAGTTTGTAGAGTTCGGCCGACAATAGCGGGATCATCTCAGGCGACCTGTTCCTCCATGGCTTCGAAGAATGCATCCTCGAGACTTCGCTCGCGTTGGTGGATCTCCGACGCGAACACGCCGCGCTCGGCGAGCGCCCTGTTCAGGTCCGCTGCTCGAGCTACGGATGTCGTGACAATCAGGTGGCCGTCAATCTCAGCAGCTTCATCAATCCATTCGAGCGCCTGCAGGATTTCGATACACCGGGCGGGCTCGTCTGTCATGACGTCGAAGACCGCGCGACTGCCGGTGTGGAGCAACTGTTCAACCGAGGTCGTTTGCAAGAGGCGACCGTCCCGCAGAATACCTACTCTGTCGCAAATCTCCTGGACCTCTTGCATCATGTGGCTGGAGAGGAAGACCGTGCAGCCATCCCTCGCCAGTTCAGGAATCAGGGTTCGGATTTCGCGTTGCCCTGCCGGGTCCAGTCCGGTTGTCGGCTCATCGAGCAGCACGAGGGCTGGTTTTCTCAGAAGCGCCGCCGCTAGCGCCAGTCGCTGCTTCATTCCCATTGAATAGGTCTTGAACGGTCGTCGCGCAGCTTCACCCAGCCCAACACGTTCGAGTGTCATGTCCACATTGCGCTCGTCGACACGTCCCATCTTGGCGAGGACGACGAGATTGTCTCGGCCACTCAGGAAGGGATAGAAGGCCGGAGCTTCAACCATTGCGCCGATTTGTGGCAGCAGCACTTTTAGGTGATCCGGCACGCGCTGGCCGAGAATGTGCATTTCTCCGGCAGTAGGTCGGACGAGCCCCAGGAGGAGCTTCACCGTCGTCGATTTACCGGCGCCATTCGGCCCGAGAAACCCGAATACCTCGCCCCGTTCGACCGTTAGGTCGAGAGCATCGAGGGCGACAATATCGCCATAGTGTTTTGTCAGACCCGCCGTCTGGATTGCTGGTGCATTGAACATAAACAGGTATCTCTCCAGGGCCGCGAGAATAGGCTCCTGTTAAAGAGACTAAGTCCATCGCGCCGGACTATCCTATAGCCCGTCGGTCCGGTTCAATCTCGAGTGAAGTGGTGCGGTCGAAAGGGGCGGTAAAACAGTGACCATTTATGAACGTCTGGGATTGCGAACGGTCATCAACGCTGATGCGACGCTGACCCGGCTGGGCGGTTCACTGATGCCGCCCGAAGTTGTGGCGGCGATGCAAGACGCCTCGTTGCACTTCGTTGATATCTTCGAATTGCAGCGAGTGGTTGGCGAAAGGATCGCCACGCTGACCAATAACGAGGCGGCCTATGTGACCTCCGGCGCGGCGGGCGCACTCTATCTCTCGACGCTCGCTTGCGGCCTGACGACGGACCCGCGCGATGGACTTACGATACTTGGCCGCGAACGGCACGAGGTCGTCATCCATCGTTCCCAGCACGTCGCATATGTGCCGTCAATTGAACTGGCCGGCGCGACGATCGTCGAGATCGGCGATGAATCTGGAGCGACGAGTGTACAGCTCGAAGCTGCGCTAGGAGAAGCGACGCTGGCAGTCTTTTATTTCGCTGGTTATCACCTGGCCGAGGGAGCCGTGCCACTTGAGGAGGTCATCAGTCTGGCTCACACGCGAGGCGTGCCGGTCGTCGTCGATGCTGCCGCCCAACTCCCTCCACCGGAGAATCTCTGGCGCTTCACTCGCGAACTTGGGGTGGATCTTGCCGTCTTCAGCGGCGGCAAAGGGCTACGAGGCCCGCAGTCAAGTGGCTTGATGCTCGGTCGCCCAGATCTGATCGAAGTCGCTCGCGCTCACGGCGCGCCGAACGCCCATCGCGGTCGGGCTATGAAGGTAGGCAAAGAAGAGATGCTTGGTCTACTGGCGGCTGTCGAACGCTATGTCGCGCTCGATCAGAAAGAACTTTCAGAGGGTTACGAGCACGCGGTCCAGACCGTCCTTGATGCCGTGCGGGAGGTGCCCGGTGTTACCGGGTCTCGTGACTGGCCCAGCGAAGCGGGGCAGCCGATTCCTCGTGCCCGGGTGACAGTTGGGGCTGGCGCTCGCGGGATTCAACAGGCGCTGTGGGAGAGTAGTCCCCGTATTGCTGTGGCAGTCGATGGAGATGGCGCGCTGCTGATCAATCCCGAGACGCTCAACCCGGGCGAAGACATCATCGTAGCCGAACGACTGGTCGAGGCGTTGGAGGCCGCCGGCAGGTAGACGTTGGGATTGCTCGCGCTTGCAACGGGATCGAAGAGATTAGCTCTCCGGGCTAACCTTCCGCCACCAGGCTGGGACTCCGTAAGGATCCTCATGTCCGTAGGCGTAACCCGCCCACTCAACGAGCCCTGTCGTGCGCAAGAGATCGGGGATAATCTGACCGTGGAGGATCATCCTGCCGCGACCTTCGTCGGTTTCGGGAATGATCGCGAGGGCCTGATCGAAGGCCCGCTTGGCTGCGGGATCGAGCTGCATTGTTTCGATGAATTCGAGCGTGGTGAACTCGTCGACATTGATCCGGGGAATGATGCTCTGGACGTGAGGTGCAAGGATGCTGGCCGCTGCTCCAGCTGGATCGTGCCCCATCTTTGTTCCTCCCCGAAGCAACATCCACGCTCTATCGCTGTCCAGAACGATACAATGATGCACAATGTTCGACATTTTATTGATTCTAGGAGCACCACCGATTATGACGGCAGGCCAGGCGCAGTCTCCCCTTGCAGGCGTACCTCTGTTTAAAGGATTGGGTGAAGAGGGGCTGAAACGTCTCGCGGAGCAATCCTGGAGCCGGCGATACCCTGAGGGGCAAGTCCTCACGAGTGAGGGTGATCCTGGCGATACGCTCCTCATTATCGAATCGGGATCGGTTCGTATTTCCAGATATACGCCTTCCGGTCAGGAGGTAGTGCTGGCAATCGTCGAAGCGCCCGATGCCATCGGCGAACTCGCGCTCATCGACGGCGCCGCCCGGTCAGCCACGGTAACTGCTCAGTCGCCGCTCCAGGTGCGAATCGTGCCGCGTGCTGCCTTCCTTCAATTTCTTGAATCCAATCCGAGGCGATGCTGCGCGTCATGGAAACAGTTGCCGCGATGGTGCGCTCGACCAACGAACGCCTGTCGGACATTCTCTCGCTCGATGTGCCGGGCCGGGTTGCCAAATGGTTGTTGGTGCGGGCGGCAGATCGTGGCGAGCGGACTGAACGTGGACTTATTGTTCCGTTCGAATTGAGCCAGGGTGAACTCGCCACCGAGCTGGGAACGACGCGCGTTAGCATCAACAAAGCGCTCAAGACCTTCGAGGCGCTGAATGCATTGGAACTCTATGGTGAGAGTATCCTGCTGACTAACACCGATCTGCTGATCGAATACACCTACTGAGCCTGTAAACCATTCAAACTACTCGCGCTTGACGAGTTCCTCGACACTTGCGAACGAGCATATCCTTGATCGCGCAATTGTCGGATCATCTGTGGCAATGCGGCGGCGTCCTGCGACTGACTACCCACATGCATGAGCACGATTGCACCGGGTGCGGCGCCGTCCAATACGCGGGTGGTGATTTCCTCCGCGCTCAGTCCCTTCCAGCCAAGTGTGTCGATGGTCCAGAGGACGTTAATCGTGTAACCGTGTGCGGCGAGGTCAGTCAGCGTCGCATCGTCATATTCGCCGAATGGCGGTCGAAAGTAGGGTTGCAACTCAACGCCGGTCGTATCCCGGATGAGATTCTCCACGTCTTGAAGTTCCGCAATCCGTTCAGCGGTCGTCAATTCCGGGAAGTGCGGGTGGGACCATGAGTGATTGATCAGTTGATGACCCTCATTCACGATGCGCTCAATCAGTTCCGGATTCTGTTCAGCCCAGGGACCAGTCATACCGAAGCTGGCGTGAATGCCTTCCGCCGCCAATATGTTGAGGATGTCCGCAGCGAAGCCGGTGTCCGCGCCGGCGTCGAAGGTCAAGACAATGACCCTCTCGTCGGTGTCGAACTGCCTGAGATTCCCAA
>CAVUYM010000014.1:0-147782 GCA_963745675.1 uncultured Chloroflexia bacterium | reverse complement strand
TATGTTGTGTAGCCGCTTGGACCAGTACGTATTGCTAATCCCGTGGGCGATGTGCTCTTCCTCCTCCCAGGCTGCGCCGATTCCGAGGATCAGCCGCCCATTCGAGATGTGGTCGACTGTCACCGCCTGCTTGAAGAGCACCGCCGGCAGCCGGTGGGTGATGCCCGTCACCAGCGTACCCATCTTCAGCCGCGACGTCTCGACCGCCAGCGCCGCCAGTAACGTCCATCCTTCGAGCGTCACGCCATCATGCGTCGGCCGTAGCGACCAGAAGTGATCGAAGGTCCAGGCGCTGTCCCAGCCCGTCTCCTCCGCCCACAGCCACTGCTTCCTCACCGTCTCCCAGCTCCGCCAGTGCTGCCCGGTCACGATCCCGAAATCGAGCTCATCCGGCGATGGCATCAGCGTGGTTGGTTGGTCTGTCATCGGTTCACTTTCCGTTCCTGGGTTCTCGTCGTTCTAGGAGTAGTGTAGGCGACAGGGCGGCCCTCATCCCCCTGGCCCCCTTCTCTCAATGCTGGGAGAAGGGGGAGCGGAGTCGGAGCATTGACTGCCAATTGAACGAGTCTTGCATTACACCCCTCTCCCAACCTTGGGAGAGGGGCCGGGGGTGAGGGCCGCCATCCGCTATAGTCACTTGAACATCGGGATGAATCAGATGAACGTGAGAGCCATGAAACAGAATCAGTTCCTCAACCACTTCCAACAATCCCTCGATTCCCTCTCAAGCGGCTTCGAGCGCTGGGAGCCGTTCCAGTCCGACTCGACCTCGGCTGTCGCCAGCGATGAAGTTGCCGAAGTTCTGGATGAACTCGCACAGCGATTGCAGATCGACTACCCCTACGGCCACCCTCGCTACGCCGGGCAGATGCTCAAGCCGCCGCATCCGGTGGCGATTCTGGCCTATGCGACGACGATGTTCGTCAACCCGAACAACCACGCCCTCGACGGCGGGGCGGCGACGTCGCAGATGGAGAAGGAAGTCATCCCGCAGCTGGCGGCGATGTTCGGCTATCCGGAGGCGCACCTGGGCCATCTGACGTCGAGCGGGACGATCGCCAACCTCGAAGCGCTCTGGATTGCTCGCTGTATTCACCCTGACAAGGCCATCGCCGTCAGCGATCAGGCGCACTACACCCACGCCCGGGCTGGCGAACTGCTGCGGACGGAGATCCGGTCGATTCCGAGCGACTCGAACGGGCGCATTGATATTGAAGCGTTGAAAGCCCAACTGGATACTGGCGACATCGGCACGGTTGTCGCGACCGCCGGGACGACGGGACTGGGCGCGGTCGATCCGATCCACGAGATACGAGAACTGACAGCCGAGGCTGGTGTCCGGCTGCACGTCGACGCGGCCTATGGTGGCTTCTTCAGCCTGCTGGCGAGAAGCTGAGGAACCGACGATCGACCCGGCGCCGTTCCTGGCCATTGCGGAGTCCGACAGCGTCGTCGTCGATCCGCACAAGCACGGTCTGCAACCCTACGGCTGTGGTGCGATCCTCTTCCGCGATCCCGCCGTTGGCCAGTTCTACGTGCATGACTCGCCCTACACCTATTTCACCTCCGACGAGCTGCACCTGGGCGAGATCAGCCTCGAATGCTCGCGGGCCGGAGCCTCGGCTGCGGCACTCTGGGCGACGCTCAAGTGCCTGCCGCTAGAGCCGGACGGTGGGCTGGGACTGATCGTCCGGCGAACGCGCGAGGCAGGTCTGCTGTGGGCGGGTCTGCTGAGAGATCATCCTCGCTTCCGGCTGACCGTCGAACCCGATCTCGACATCGTCAGCTTCTATGCGCTGCCCGCAGACGGCGAAACAACCGCCAGCGCTATCTCGGCGCTAACCCGGCAGATCTTCGACGGCACAGAGAATGACCCCGAGGAACCAGTCTATCTGGCGACGTTGAGAGTCAACCGAGAACAGATCGAAGCGACGCACCCCGAGATTGTTTGGGATCGACCGACAGTCGAGGTATTGCGCTGCGTCGTGATGAAACCAGAGCACGCTGACTGGATTCAGACCATCCAGTCGGCAATTGAACGGCATATCGACTGATGAATCAGATCAGCCCCAACGGTCTATCAGCGAAATCGGCCAGATCGTCCGGCTACAGATTCAGCGCCAGAGCCTTAAACAACCGCTCGAACCAAAATCCGGCACCCCACGCTCTCCGGAGCGCTACTACGAGCCGCGTCACATCCTGAGTTCCGATGAGCTCTGGGTAACTGATTCGGTGGCGTCTGTCGCCCACGGAGAAGATTACGTCATCGATATTCACGCCGCCGCTCATCCTCATTCGCGCAACCGCGGCAACGGCAACATGCTTTCGATTGGTTTCACTTCGCATTATGACAAGATGCGCGAGCACTTCGGAGATCATCTGGTTGACGGGATCGCCGGCGAGAACATCCTCGTCGAAGCACAACAGACGCTTCTCGGTCGACGATCTCCAGCAAGGGCTAGCGATCAGCAACCATTGAAGGCGAAATACTCGCATTCAGCGAAGTCACCGTCGCCGCGCCTTGCGTCGAATTCAGCCGTTTCTGCCTGGGCGACCGCTATGCAGAGCCGCTGCCTACAAGCGCAGCGCTGCGCTTTCTTGACAACGGCACCCGTGGCTTCTACGCCTATATCTCAACCGGACTGCCAGCGATGATCCGCACCGGCGACAGGCTCCTGCTCCGGCGTTAGTCTTATTGATAATTTCTGGGATATGTCGCGTTCACTCGGCGGCGATGATCGCGCCACGCTCGTCGAAGCTCACAAAGGGATTGTGGGCGATCTCCCAGAAATTCTCCTCCGGATCGCTGAAGTAGCCGGAATAACCTCCCCAGAAAACCTCCTGCGGTTCTTTGACGATTACGGCATCGGTGCCGCGCAACATCTCGAAGGCGGCATCGACCGCCTCCCTGGATTCGAGGTTACAAGCCAGGGTGAACCCTCGAAATCCGATGAAGGTCTTCGGCGGCGCAACGTTCGCGTCCGCCGCCAGCTCGTCAAGTGGAAAGAGCGCCAGCACCCCGCCACCGGTCAAGAACATCGAATGCTCGTCACTTGCAGTCGACTGCTCCGGCCAACCCAGCGACCGATAGAAGTCCCGCATCAGTGCCATATCCTCAACTCCAAGCGTCACAATACTGAGTCGTGCTGGGATCATCTTCGTCTCCTGATTCATCGGATAACGCCCTTTGCCATAGAGACACAGAATAGAACATGTGTTCGTCTCTGTCTAGTAGAGGCTGTACTGCGTTTGCCGATCTGGATACAAGGAACTGAGATGTATCAGATCGTCTCGGATAGGGTATTCGGCGCCTGGCTTCTCTGGAATCGCCGCTCCCGATGAACGATGACTACGACAAAGCTAATTGAGGCAAGGAATCGGACTGCGTCGGTAGGGCCTGCGACATTCGCTGCGGCATTCGCCAGCTCCATACCCGCCCCACCGAGGATGGTGAGTCCGACGGTTGGCGTCATGTGCTCCGGTAGCCTCCAGAATATTCCGAGGACTGCCATGGCAACTGCCGCGCCCAGGATTCCAAATTCCAGCATATTGTAGGGCTGCCAGAGCGCCGGCCAGTCAGCGTTCCAGCGGCCATTGCGTTCTAGACAACGCAGGGCGAGCAACGCATTGACGTGGCCGCGCCGCCAGTGCATCCCGGCGCCCTTCAAGCGCGCTTCGACGAGGAGTTTGTTGGCGCTCTCGACACACCCGCTGCCAACTGGATAGCCCGCCGCCCGAAACGCTGCATAGCGGATCTGGTCGCGGCGACGGGCCAAATAGCCGTGACAGGCTCCAGCGACCTGGAGCGTTTCCGGGGAGAGGTCGCAACGTTCACCGAGTGCGGCCAGTCGAGCCAGCACCTCGGCTTCCTGACCATTTAGCAGCGCGTCGACCTGCGCCTCCAGCCAGGCCGCCGCCTGTGGACTCTCGGCTTCCCACCGGGCGTGCGCAACCTGGGCCAGATGCTCGACGGCATGCGGAAGATCCAGAATCCGCACCGCCTGGGGACACTGCAGATCAAGCAGCTCCTGGATCCAGACCGCACCATCGTTGACCGCCACGACCGTGTCGGAGGCGAGCGTCCCGCGGCGGTGCGTCTCCAGCGTCGTAACCTGGCCAAAGCTGGCTGCATCAGTTAGCCGGGAACAATAGGACAGCGCCTGGGTACCCAGGAACCGTTGCCCATCCGCGTCCGGTATCTGCTCCACCGTCGCCGATCACCAATGTCTTGACTTCGGCCCACTCGCCGCCGACCAGGGGCACCATCGCCCCATCGAGGCTGAGTTGCTGGACAGGTGCTCCGGGAGGAGGATCAGGCAGGTCGCGCAGAATCCGGGCCAGCTCCTGCTCCTCGCAGGCCAACTGGGCGGTCCCGGCCGCTTCGGTCAAGCGCCGTACGGTCTCTGCACTGATCGTCACGCCAGTGAAATGGGCGATGAGCGCCGGCACCTGACCAAACGGCAACGCGGCGCCCAGCCGGACGATGCCTTCGACCAAGCGCGGTGTCAGCTGTTGGCCGGGCAACAGTCCGAGCGTCTCATCCAGGGGGGAAAAGCCCGTCCCCACAGGCCGGACAGGTCAGGTAGTCGCGCTCCAGGGTGAGGTCTGCACCACCCCGTGTGGTCAGCGTGCGCGGATGCCGGCCCCGACGCACCAGCGCCTGGCCGCAGGTGGAGCAGGTCGTCGATGACGGGGTGGTGGCTGCCAGGTCAACCAGCAGTTCCGCGCGCACCACGTCCAACCGCGCGTCGAGCGCCTCTTCCAACTCGCTCAAGGTGGCTTCCGGATGAGCGGCGCGCCACGCGTGGAGGTCATCGCTCAACCGTGCCAATCGTGTCGCGTCCGTCATCGTCCCCGCTCCGATCTTCTCCTCATGCTCGTTCACATTCGCGTCAGCCTACCTGATCACCACTCCCCGGGAAAGATCACGATGAAAACCGTCACGATGACGGCAGCCAGACCCGCACCTACCGCTTCGATGAAGGGGCCAGCCGCGAATCTCAGACGCCTCTTCTCAACGTCCAGTCCGGCTGCCAACACGCCGCCCGTCCCCCCGACACCGACGATTAAACCAGCGTTGAAGGGCAGGCCAGCGAGGCTATAGCACAGCAGTACACAGATGCTGGCCGTTTCCATGAGAAAGGCGCCATGGATCAACCACCCGTCCGAAGAACGCCGTGTTTTGGTAACGAGGAACTGCAATCCCAGCAATAGCAACAGAAAGATGGCGGCCAGCGGCCAGAATTTATGGACCCTGTAATGAGAGATCGACCATAGGATGTATAGGACGACGGGCCAAATGAAGAAGTAGATCGCGACAATTACTATCCCGAGCGTTATTGCCAGGGTCCGCGCAAGGACACTTTCGGGCCTACTCTGCAGACGTGACACCATCCGAAATGCTTTCTTCCTTTGCTTGCGCTGTTACTACAATGCCACCGATCGGAGCGGTGAGAAAACACGGACGAACGCGAGCGCAGCGCTCGACTGAGATCTCCACGTAGCCTGCCCTGAGCGGGAAGGAAAGAACTATCGCACCGTCGTAGATCCAATGCCGAAGGCGGCCAGGTCCGGTGACGGTGATGCTCTCAATATCGCGTGCGATACTCGCAGCTCCGGCGTTCATAGGAGCATGTTCTGCACAAAGGCGCCCAGGGTCAATAGTCCACCGTACTAATTATTGAATTTGCGGCTCGCCCTCAACTATTGCGGCCGCTTAGTTAGTCAGGCAGGACTCCAAGAGAAGCCATGAAATTGAGCTTGATCGAGACGGGGTCGTCCCGTTGAGGGGTGAGGCCGGGGGTTGGAGCGATCTTTGTGACGATGGCGTGCGGGCCGGGAGCGTCGAGGGCGTAGCGTAGGGATTGGATGAACTCGTCGGCGTTGTTCGGTGATGCGCCGCTCTGAATACCGCAGGCGGTGGCGACGGCGGCAAGGTCGCAGGACGCCGCAGTAGAGAGCCGCTGGCCGCCGGTGATTTGCCACTGCTCGTTGTCCCAGATGACAAGTGTGAGATTCGGTGGTGCGACCATTCCGATCGTCGCCAGAGCGCTCATGTTCAGCAACACCGAGCCTTCGCCCTCCATGACGACAACCGAACGCTCCGGCTGGGCGATGGCCAACCCAAAGCCGATCGAGATCGCCTGGCCCATGCTGCCGAGCATGTAGAAGTTGCGCGCACGGTCACCTGCTATCGCACGTAGATCGAAGGTCGCATTGCCGATCCCGGAGACGAGGATCGTCTCGTCGTCGACTAGCTCAACGATGCGCCTGGTCAGATCAGCCCTCTCCGGGCGCTGGATCGACGGGCTAGTTGCCACGTTTGCCTCCCGAAAGTTGTGTTTCGATGCCGATGACCGTCGGTCTGCGACTGACGAAGGCATGGCGGATGCCCTGCTCGGCGACGAAGGCGACTTCATCGGCGCGGGTCATCGAGAAGTACTGCATGCCAAGTGCTGCGACTGCTTCCGGGACCGCTTTGCCCCAGGCCACCTGGACGACGTTGTGCTCCAGGAATCCGCCGCGAGCACTCAGGATAATCGGAAAGGGAATCTGATAAGGAATCGCCAGCGATCCGAGCGAGTTGAGGATATTTCCGAAGCCTGAACCTTGCAATAGCAATGCCCCCCGCACTCCGCCGAGATATGCGCCCGTCAACGTCCCTACGCCTTCTTCCTCACGCGTCAGGGTAACGACGTTGAACGTTGGATCCTGCTCCAGTTCGCGGACAATGGGCGCCAGCACCGTATCGGAGACATGGCAGACGAGCTCGATGTGGTTCTTGCGGAGCGATTCGACGAGAACGGATTGCCAGGTTGTCTGTTGATCTATCACCACGACCCGATCTCTACGAGTACCATTGACGCGGCGAAATCCTAGCACGCCTTGAATCGCGTCAGCGGTAGTAGAGGCGTCGGATTATCCGAGGGACGACTTCGCTCGAACGGAGCAAGTCTCACTCATTTACTAATGGTAGTTATGGCGGATTGGTGCAATATAGCGACTATGTCGATCATCTTTACCTCAACGCGGATCACGATTGGCCTGGATTCTGGGTCGAGGGAACGTAGAAACTGAACGCGAAGATTTCTTCGTCTGGCAGGAACGAGTGCTCGACATGCTCCTGGCCTGGGGCATCGGGAATGCCGCGGCGGGTGCGGTGCTCGCGTCCCGTTCAAGCGGCATCAAACGCGCAATCGGCGTTCAGGCTGTCGCGTGGGGACTGGTCGACAGCGCGGTCGCCATTTACGCAGGTTGCATCGCCCGCCGACACGCGACGTCGGCGCGCTCCGGCATGTTTGCGGCTCGTCATATCCAGCAACGAGCACGCCGATTCGAACATCTCCTGGCGCTCCAGACAGCCGCTGACATCGCATACGTCACTGCCGGCGTCATCATCGCCTATCGCAGCCGCTCCCCATGGATTCAAGGCACGGCCATCGGCGTCCTGATTCAAGGCGGCGCACTTCTGGTTTACGACACAGGGCTTGTCGTCCGGTTGCTCACACGCCCGGAGATGCGCCATCAGGAGCAACGCTATGAATAGCGCGGGCGACACGCGCCGCGAGTGGAATGCGACCGAATACCACCGACTTGCAAATCCGCACGTCACCTGGGGCAAGAGGGTGCTGGCCCGGCTCCCCTTGCAAGGTGATGAGACCGTCCTCGATGCAGGCTGCGGATCGGGCCGCCTGACGGCAGAATTGCTCGCCGAGCTTCCCGACGGACACGTCATCGCTGTCGATCAATCCGCGAACATGCTGGCTGAAGCGCGCCGTCATCTCGATCAGATCGCGCCAGGACGCGTCAACTATCTGCAGGCGGACCTTCAGACACTCTCACTTGACGATGAAGTGGACGCTATTTTCAGCACGGCTGCGCTCCATTGGATACACGACCATCAGCGCATGTTCGACCATTTCTTTGATGCCCTCAAGCCGGGCGGCTGGCTCATCGCCCAATGCGGCGGCGGCCCGAACATCGCCAGCCTCGTTGAGCGGGCGTGGACGTTGATGAGATCAGAAGAATTAGCCGGTTACTTCGCTGGTTGGGATGGCCCCTGGGAGTTTGCCGGCGCGGAAGAAACAGCGACCAGGTTAGGGCGTTCAGGCTTCACGAATATCGAAACCAGTCTCGAAGACGCGCCCGTCACGCTCGCCGATGCTGCGGAATATCGCGACTATCTGGAAACGGTCGTCTTCGGCAGCCACCTCAGCCGCGTCCCGGAGCAAGAGCAGCGCGACTGGTTCCTCGACCGGCTGACCGCTCAGTCAGCAGCCGACGCCGCTCCCTTCCTGCTCGACTACTGGCGCTTGAACATTCAGGCACAAAAACCAGTGTGATCGCCGTTCGTCTGATCTACTTTTCGTCAGCATCGAAGTAGCGGTTCACCGCGTCGAGCTACACGACGAACTTCCCATCGACGAGAAATGGCTCGCCGTCGACAGTCACACGCCCCCCGTCACGCAGATCACAGATCATGTCCCAATGGATCGCACTCTCGTTTTTGCTGCCCGTCTCCGGATAGCCGGCTCCGAGCGCGATGTGGATCGTCCCGCCGATCTTTTCGTCAAAAAGGATGTTCTTTGTGAAACGGTCGATGCCAAAGTTCGTGCCGAAGGCGAATTCACCGATGCGCCGGGCGCCCTCGTCGCTGTCCAACATCTGCTGTAGAAAGGCGTCGTTACGGCCAGCCGTCGCCTTGACTACCCGGCCACCCTCAAACCACAGCCGGATATCTTCAACTTCGCGTCCACCGGTGATCGCCGGAAAGCTGTAGCGGATCGTGCCTTCGACGGAATCTTCAACTGGAGCGGTGAAAATCTCACCGTCCGGGAAGTTCTTGCGGCCATCTGCATTGATCCAGGAGCGCCGGCTAATATTCAATTTCAGATCGGTATCAAGACCCTTGATCTCAACCTGCTGCTTGCCATCGAGCCAGTCGATCAATCGTTGGTGCTCCTTCGACATCTGCTTCCAGAAGGCCACCGGGTCTTCGTTCGGGTCATCAACGTGACATGCCCGATAGACAAAGTCGGAGAAGTCGGAGATTGACATGTCGGCGTCCTGGGCATGCGCTTCCGTCGGGAAGAGGGTGACGCACCAATCCAGATCACCGTTGGCCGAACGCTCCATCATGCGGTGCAGCAGTTCCCTGCGCGCTTCGCCAGAGAGCCGTTGACGCGCCGGATCAACCCCCGACAGACGCCGTGTATTCGATTCCGAGAGAATCGAGATCATTGAGCCACAATCCTCGATGACAGATCGCTGAACGGGGGTGATATAGCGCAACTGGTCGTCGTTGCCGTGCTTCAACATCAGTTCATCGATGCCTGGCAACGCAACGACAGGCAGCGGATAGGAGCCAGCGTTGAGCAGTCGCTCTACAAGCGCCAGGATCAGAGGAGCGGCCAGCGGCGAGCCTTGCACAGCAACGAGCTCTCCGGGCTGCGCCTGCATCGAATAATTCACCAACACATCAGCAAGTCGTTCTATACGTGGATCCATGTGACAACATTCCTTCAATTGCACCCGTAATATCCATCCAGGAAACATCTACCAACCATATGTCTCCGGATTCCCACAACGATAGCCTGAGTGACAGACTATTTGTGCATTGCCTTCACTCAGAATCCTTGATCCTGTCAGGGTCTGCCAGTGCGCCCGTCTGCCCGCATGGTGACCTTGCACAAGTGCATGCAACAGGCGCCTCAATTAATTTGCGATCATCCTAAATATTGCCCTGATCATCATGGTTACGGATTGCCATACGTACGTTCGGTAAAAGGTCCGTGGAGTCAGGTACATTCGCACCGCTCCAGACCATACATCCACCACTAACGACCCTCAAGTACTGGGAGTCGGGGCCCTTCGGCCCCACCATATTGGGCTGTTTATCCTGATCCAACATGCCGGATACATTTCTATGAGGGACCGGACACTTCTATTTCCATTCCGAGCCGTAGGGAGACAAGCATGAAACCGCGAGAACAGAGACGGGCACAGGGGCAGGTCATGGTCATGTTTGCCCTATTTGGAATGGTCCTCATTGGCGCCATGGCCCTGGCACTGGATGTCGGCTATCTCCTGTCGGAACGTCGTGAAGCTCAGGCGGCCGCAGACGCCTCTGCCCTTGCAGGCGCGCGAGCGCTGCTCGGGGGTGAGTCGTCCTCGGCAGTCATATCCACGGCCAGAAAGTACGCAGTCGACAATGGCATCGCGTCCTCAGACAGTGGCGCTTCCAATATTGAAGTGGATGTCGAAGGAGACAAATGGGACGGAGCCGTCACGGTCGATGTCACGATGCAGGTTCCGCGCTTTTTCCTCGGCGCAATCTATACGGGCCCCTGGGAAGTTAGCGCACACGCCGTCGCCGAGACTTCAAACAAAGCAGATGCAAACTACATTCTGATCGCTCTCGACCCTCCCGGCATTTATGTCAATGGATCGATGGAGATCACGGCGCACAATGGCAGCATCATTTCGAACAGCAACATCGAGTCAAGTGGCGAGCTCCAATATCGTAATCACGGATGGATTCATCGACGCTGTTGGAACCGTGGAATCCGCGAGTACCTGGCAAGCGCCATGGGGTATCCGCGATCGACGAGCACCGGCACAGGATCCTTTTGCCAGCTATGAAGCGCCATCAAAGCCCGGCGGCCCGCCAATCACAGGAAATCTGCGCTGCAACCCACATGGCTATGAAGACCCCAGCTATGTCGGTACCGACTGCAGCTTCTTCCCTGGCTACTACCGAAACGCGAACATCCGTATCTGGGATCGCGCGGTATTCGCACCCGGGCTCTATTATTTCGACAACACGAGCATTCAGTTGCGCAGCACGACCGCACGAATTGAGGGCAGCGGGGTCAATTTCTACTTCACGGGCAATCCGAATCAGTCGTTCTTCGATCCTCAGAATGGTGAGGTGGATCTGACGGCGCCAGGCTTCTCCTCGGACCCGTCTCTCCTGGTCGTCAATGGCGACTACCGTGACATGGTCATCTGGATCGATATGTGTCCCGGATCCACCATCGATTCACAGGGCAACAGCGAATTCTTTGTGGGCGGCGTCATCTACGCACCCTGCTCGGAGGTTTATCTCCATGGCAACCCCTACGGCGACACCCTGAACGGAATTGTCATTGGGAGCTCAATCAATGTGCAGGGCACATCGGATATGTCCATTACCTACCTCCCGTATGCGCCAACAGGGAGTTACGAGGTCTACTTGACCGAATAGTTCGAGTCGATCCTGATCTGAGCAACACAGAGATTGTCCGCGAGTTCTTCACGTCTCGCGGACAATCTCTCTTTTCTTTAGCCGCTGATGGCAGTCCCAAATGTCGATCGTCCCAGTCCCTGTACTATCTCTCTAAAGTAATTGGTCCTGGAGAATTCGCCCCAGTTAGACTTATTTCCACCCCTTAATCCTTCCTGTGTAACTCCCCTGCTGACGCTGAAGCCTTCATCCTGATGTTTAAACCGTCGATTTCTCCTGGCTTTGTGGAGAGCGTCAATGATCATGAGGATGAGCAGATGAAATACATATCCGGTCTCAGAGGGACTGCCGCCGGGCCAATCACAGATAGAAGCCCCGGTCTGGCAGGCCAGGGGCGGAAAGCAAGATCCCAAGGCGAAGGTCAAGTCCTCGTGCTCTTCGCTCTATTTTCTGTTGTCCTCTTGGGCGCGATGGCGTTGGCAATCGACGTCGGTTATCTTCTTTCCGAACGACGCGACGCGCAGGCCGCTGCTGATGCATCGGCGCTTGCTGGCGCACGCGCACTACTCGGCGGCGAATCAACCGCGGCTGTCGTCGACGCAGCAGAGGAATACGCGGTCGCGAATGGACTCCCAGGCTCTGATTCCGGCGATTCCGACATCTCAGTTGTGGTCGAGGGCGATCGTTGGAACGGCACCGTCGAGGTCGATGTTTCGATGCAGGTCAATCGATTCTTCCTGGGCGCCATCTACACTGGCCCCTGGGAAGTCGGAGCTCATGCAGTGGCTGAAACGAGCGACAAGAGCGACAGTCAATACGCGCTTATAGCCCTGGACCCTCCCGGAATCAACGTCAATGGAGACATGTCCGTCGAGGTATCAGGCGGAGGCATCATCTCCAACGAGAACATCTCTACCAACGGTTCTTCCACTAGCATCTCTACCGATGGGTTCCTGGACGCAGTCGGCACGATTGACGAGGATTCTGATTGGTATGCGGCCTGGGGGATCCGGGAGCGGCGTGCCCCGGCTCTCGATCCATTCGATAGCTACACGGCGCCTCCAAAACCGGGTGGTCCGCCGAAAACCGGCAATTACCGATGTAATCCGCACGGCTGGGAAGACGCAGTCTGGTCGGCGCGGACTGCACATTTTCACCGGGACTTTACAAGAACGCCACTATTCGGATCTGGGATCGGGCAGTCTTCCTTCCAGGTCTCTACTACTTCGACAATTCCAAGATCGAACTCCGTAGCCAGTCAGGGCGGATTGAAGGCGCCGGCGTGAACTTCTACTTCACCGGTGATCCTGACAAGGCGTACTTCGACCCGCAAAACGGTGAGGTTAATCTAACGGCGCCTGGCTGGTCGGCGGATCCGGCACTACTGACGGTGCACGATGACTATCACGACCTGGTATTGTGGTTCGACATGTGCCCGGGGCCAACGTTCAACTCGCAGGGCAATAACGAGTTCTTCATCGGTGGAGTTCTTTACGCACCTTGTTCCAACCTGTACCTTCACGGTAACCCGTACGGAGATACCGTGAGCGGAATCGTGGTTGGCAGCACAGTCGAACTACGCGGCACCTCAGATATGGCAATCAGCTATCTTCCCTATGCGCCCACTCCGAGTTATGAAATCTACTTGATTGAATAGCGTTGGCTCAAGCTGCAATAGGACACTTCTCAAAGAGACGCTATCCCCGGAATCGACGACCATCCACAAATTGGTGGGTGGTCGTCAGAATTGCGAAAATCGTGGATCTGGGCACTACCTCTCAGCGTCGACTCCCCTTTGGGATGACCGAGAGTTAGCCGTGATCGTGGATAACGCTAGCGACCTCACCCGAATGTTCCCGGACGCGGTTCGACATGTCGGGCCCTGCGAAGCGTGCGTGGAACGGCACGACCTCACAGACTGACGCAATGGTTGCTCTGTTTTCCTGTTGCGGACCATTGGCGATCACCATTGGATTAGGCCCGCCTAACTAATTCATCAACGCGACCAGAATCACGGCGAGGTGGCCCGGCAATGGCCGCATCCTTCTGGGCCTTTTGGCCCGAAATCCCTCTGAAGCACCATAATACCGCATTAAAGACCCCACGAGTTCTCAGGCACTTCAAAGCCTAGCCCGCAGGTACTTTGCAGTTCGTGACTTCCGCCCAATGGTAGTTTCCGCGCCATTACCTAAACTGAAGACTGTCGGCAGAATGTCATAAAACACAGCCGAAATCGAACTCACTGGCGTTAGGACGGGACCACCACATGGCCGATGGCAACGAAACATTTTCATGCCAGGCACATAAACCGCGTCATACACGGCGCAAAGGCCAGGGCCTCGTCGAATTGGCCCTGCTCGCGCCCATTCTTATCTTTATGCTCATGGCAACCGTTGACTTCGCGCGGGCTTATTCAGCCTATATCGAAGTCAGCAATTCAGCGCGAGCTGGTGCGATCTATGGCTCCCGATCAAAAGCAAATGCAAGCAATGCGAATGCCGTTCGGGATGCCGCACTTGCGGATAGTCCGACGATTTTCGGCAAAGCGCCGACGATTTCGAGTTCGACCGCAACCGACAGCGATGGCTATCAACAAGTGACCGTCACGGTCAACTACACCTTCACAGTGCTCACCGGCATCCCGGGGCTCCCAAAGACCGTGAACATGAGTCGAACCGTCCAGATGCGAGTCGTTGGATAGGAACGAGAACTTGAACAATCATCGTCGCGACAAACGCCTTGCTCAGAGTCTCGTCGAATTCGCCCTCATAGGGCCGCTATTCATGTTGCTTATCTTCGGTATTCTCGAAGGTGGACGACTCATCTGGACGAACCACACGGTCAGCTAATTCGACGAAAGAGGGTGCCCGCTACGCCACCGTTCGCGGTAGTGGATCGACTCAAGCGGACGCGCCCGCAACTGCAGCATCAATCAAGAATCAGATGATGACGGTCTCGACTGGACTCAACGCCGATTCACTCAATGTGTCGATGGTGCTCCTCGATGGCAACATGGACGACCGTAGTCGATTCAGGGTCGAATCAACCTATCAGTACAAATTCATCGTCACATCCATATTCGGGCTGAACGGCATCACTCTCAAAGCGACCAGTACCGACCAATTCTGGCGCGAGCCCGATCCATGATCCTCACGCAATCCTCAAAGTAGCCTGACGCAAAGAGCGTCAAGCTAACGGCGTCGTTGTTGGATCTCCATGTCCACGTACATTGGAACGGTCCTGATCCTCGCTCCATAGCGATGGTTCGCTCGGCGCCGATGGAGACCTTCGAAGTCCTGTTCAACCACCACTGCCCGCGACGTTGAAGAACTCGTGGGCAGCGGACATCAACGCACCCGGGTCACCCAGAAGCCTCCAGCGATCGACATGCCGACGGAATCGAATCGGGGATCACTATCCAGGGCTGTTCGGTAGGGTAGCGACGTTTCGTTGGTCTCAGATACGTTGTCAGCAACGATGATCGAACCCGGGCGAACTTTGTCACGGACGCCTTTGAGATAGTCCGGATACTGCGGTTTGTCGGCGTCGATGAAGACAAGGTCGAATGTGCCACCAATCGCTTCAAGCGACCGTGATCGCAGGCCCCTCGATGATCGTGACGGTTCGAAGAGTCCGGCTCGATTCAGATTTTCCGTCGCCATCGCGACTTTGCGCGGCTCGACCTCCAGCGTAACCAGTTCGCCGCCGGTTTCCTCAGCGCCCGCGCCATCCAGATCGTAGAGACACCGTTCGACGTCCCTATCTCCAAACTCGCTGGCATCGAGCAATCCGATGAACCAGGCAAGCAACGCACCGCCCTCCCGCCCGACGTTCCACATCCCGCCTTCGCTGCGGCCGAATGCGTACAATTCTTCAAGGAGGATATCGATGTCTGAACTGGGATGTTCCATTGGTTGCGTCCTTTCAGCAAATGACGTTACGAGCCGAGATTCCGCCATGCTAGTGAGACATTCGAGAGTGGCGCAAGAGTAACTGCGGAGGTAGGTAGACAGTGCAGATTGTCCGATATCAGCGATGGCGACGAAATTCGAGACGGGAATTCTGGAAGGCGACGCCGTTCGCCAGGCACGCGGCGACATGTTCGATCGGCTCACCGTCGGCCCGGCCGCTGGCACGCTCGACGAAGTCGAACTCGTAGCGCCTGTTGAATCCTCGGCAAGCTGATCGCCATCGGCCTCAACTACAAAGACCACGTCGAACAAGATACCGCCATGGATTTACCAGATAATCCGATCATCTTCCTCAAGCCAACATCTGCTGATCATAGGACCGAACGAGCCGATCATCCTGCCGGATGGGCCGGAAAACGTCGACGCTGAAGCCGAACTCTGCATCGTCATCGGAAAACGCTGCCGGCACGTCGCCGCCGCGGACGCAAACAGCGTCATCCTCGGCTATTGCTGCGGTAACGATGTCAGCGCCCGCGACTACCAGTACAAAGATGGCCAGTGGGTGCGCGCTAAGGGATTCGACACCTTCGCGCCGCTTGGCCCGATGATCGTGACCGATATCGACGCTTCGGATCTGGCGATTACATCCCAGGTGAACGGCGAGGCAGCTCAGAGTTCCCGAACCAGCATGCTCATTTTCGATATCCCGTCGCTCATCGAGTTCATCAGTGGCGTCATGACGCTTGAACCGGGTGACGTCATCATGACCGGCACGCCGGCCAGCCCGCCGCGGCTGAGCGACGGCGATGTCTGCGAAGTCGAAATCGAGCAGCTCGGAGTGCTTCGCAATCCGGTCCAGGCAACGAGCTAGACACCCGTTGGCTATGTCGCGACGCGCAAAGAATCTGCTACTGTTGCCATCGTGCTGGCCGGAGTCTTTGCCGGCCAGGTTGGCGGCGCACAAGAACAACCGGTCCGCCCGACATCAACGCCGGGAAGTTTGTCGTGCTGTCCGACTTCAACGAAATCCTCTACGCCCAGAATCCGCACGAACGCACGCCACCGGCGTCGCTGACGAAGATGATGACGGCTATCGTCGCCGTCCGCACGGCAGATCTCAACACCGTCGTGACCATTGAAGAGAGCGATCTCGTCGGCGAAGCAACGATGGGGCTCGTTGCCGGCGATCAGCTCACCATCGGAGATCTGCTCTACGGCATGCTGCTACCCTCGGGCAACGACGCCGCGATGGCGGTTGCGAGGGGCGTCGGATTGGTACTTGGAGGTACGACGAGCGACGAGGCCCGGCAGATCTTCGTCGCCAAGATGAATGAGACGGCGGCGCTGCTGGGTTGCGCGATACACACTACATGAATCCACATGGTCTGGACCAGTATGGTCACTATTCAAGCGCATACGACCTCGCCATCGTTCTGCGAACCGCTCTGAACTACCCGCAAATCCAGGAGCGTATGCTGACCCAGGCAATCCGCGTTGGTGAACGCTATGACCTCTATAATGGCAACCACCTGCTCACCGACCGCAGCGACTACATCGGCGGCAAGACGGGCCTGACCGACGGCTGCGGTTTCTGCCTGGTCGGCGCGGCGCGCAACGACGAAGGCCGCATGGTCATCGCCGTTGCCCTGAACGACGATTGGTCATGGTACTGGGATGTCGGCCTGCTGCTCGACTACGGTTTCGAGCTCATGGACACTCGCGGCGTCCCCACCTGGGCGGAACCAAGCCTCGTCGGCTCCCAGCTCTCCCAGGCCCGCCCCGATCCGACCTCAGCCCGCGCAACGCCGGGCACTACCACCTCGGGTACCCCCGGCCAGGGCGGCGGACCGTAGCCGGTCTCAGAACCGTCACCATGCGACCTTCAGTCAACAGCCACCACTGCACACTCGACCCCCGTCACGCTATGATGCCTTCCGTCTGGGATCGATTCTATGAATACAGGGAGAATGCATGGACCCTAAACTCTTCAGGTCGCTGGCATGGCGGAATATCGGACCGCACCGCGGCGGGCGCGTTGTGGCGGTGGCCGGCCATCCGACTGAGAAAGCAACCTTCTACTTCGGTGGTGTCGGCGGCGGAGTCTGGAAGACGACCAACGGCGGTTCGCATTGGGAAAACATCACCGACGGCTATCTGACGACCTCAGCCATCGGCGCAATCGCCGTCTCGGAGTCGGACCCGAACGTCATCTACGTCGGCACCGGCGAGGCGACGATCCGCGGCAACGTCAGCCACGGCGACGGCGTCTACAAGTCGACCGACGGCGGCGACACCTGGACGAATGTCGGACTGAGCGACACGCGCCACATCGGCGACGTCATCATCCACCCGAAGGACCCCGACACCGTCTACGTCGCGGCGCTGGGCCACGCCTGGGGCACGAACGAAGAACGCGGCGTCTTCCGATCAAAAGACGGCGGCGCGAACTGGGAGAAGGTGCTCTATAAGTCGGATCGTGCCGGCGCGGTCGATCTCTCTATCGACGCCAATAACCCGCGCATCCTCTACGCCACCATCTTCCAGGTCCAGCGCCACCCACACGCGCTGGTCAGCGGCGGCGAAGATAGCGGCCTCTGGCGCTCATTCGACGGCGGCGACACCTGGGAAGACATCTCCCGCAAGCCGGGAATGCAGCAAGAAGGCATCTACGGCAAGATCGGCGTTGCAGCATCCCCTGCCAAGCCGGGACGCGTCTGGGCCATCGTCGAGCACGAGGATGGCGCGCTCTACCGCTCGGACGACTACGGCGACACATGGACGCGCCTGAGCGAGCAAGAGGGTCTGCGCGGCCGCCCCTGGTACTACATGCACATCTACGCCGACCCGAGCGACGCCGACACCGTCTGGATTCTCAGTGGCACTTGCTGGAAGTCGATCGACGGCGGCAAGAGTTTCGCCGACATCCCGGTGCCGCACGGCGACAACCACGACCTCTGGATCGATCCCGAGGACTCCAACCGCATGATCGAAGGCAACGACGGTGGCGCGAATGTGACATTTCGATGGTGCCCGCAGCTGGTCGACGATTCTCAACCAGCCGACGGCGCAGTTCTATCACGTCGCCGCCGACCACCGGACGCCCTATAACGTCTATGGCTCACAGCAGGATAACTGGGCCATGATGCTGCCGAGCATCGGCTTTGAAGGCGCCATCTCCTGGAAAGATTATGTCGAGCCCGGCGGCGGAGAGTCCGGCTACATCGTTATCCGGCCAGAAGAACCCTACACCGTCTTCGGTGGCGGTATCGGCACCGGCGCCGGAGACGGACGCCTGCTCGCCTGGAATCCAGCCACTCGCCAGGCTCGCAACGTCACTGCCTGGCCAGAATCGGTCGGCTCTGGCGCGATCAACATGAAGTACCGCTTCCAGTGGACCTTCCCGATTGAGCTATCCCCGCACGATTCGGGAACGGTTTATGTCACTTCACAGTACGTCCACAAGACGACCAACGACGGCCAGAGCTGGGAGATCATCAGCCCCGACCTGACTCGCAACGACCCCGACAAACTCCAGGCGTCCGGCGGTCCGATCACCGACGACAACAGTGGTGCCGAGGTCTACTGCACGATCTTCGCCTTCCGCGAATGCGTCCATGTCCCCGGCGTCATGATGGCCGGCAGCGACGACGGTCTGATCCACATATCGAAGGATGGTGGCGAGAACTGGCAGAACGTCACACCACCGGATCTCCCGGAGTGGTCGCTGGTCAGCATCATCGACGTTTCACCGCATGAACGCGGCGTCTGGTACGTCGCCGCGACGGCTTACAAGATGGATGACACGCGACCCTATCTCTACAAGACGACCGACAACGGCGAGAGCTGGACGAAGATCACCAACGGCATCCCAGACGGCGAATTTACCCGCGTCATCCGGGAAGATCCGAACCGTCGCGGCCTGCTCTATGCTGGCACCGAGACCGGCATCTGGATCTCCTTCGACGACGGCGACAACTGGCAGCGCTTCGACTGGGAGCCGCTTGCCCCAGCCCACCAGACGCTTCCGGTGACTCCGATCCACGATCTGATCATCAAGGACAAGGATCTGCTGGTCGCGACCCATGGCCGCTCCTTCTGGATCCTCGACGACCTCTCGCCGCTCTATCAGATCAGCGACGAGACAACGTCGGCATCCATGCAGCTGCTCAAGCCGCGCGACACGATCCGCTTCAAGCACTATGGTCGCGCCTTCGGCATGCAGCCGGGCATCATCAACTACAAGATGACCGGTCCGGTAACGGTTGCCCACCGCCCAACGGAGAATGCCTGGGGCACGCTGGATGAGAAGTACATCGACGCTGGCGAAAACCCGCCGCAGGGCGTCATCCTCCACTACTGGCTGGCAGACGAGCCGGGCGAGGGTGAAGAGGTCAAGATCATCATCAAGGACTCGGATGGTAACGCCATCCGCACCTTCTCCAGCGCGAGTTCCCGCCCGCCGAAAGCTCCGGCAAATGCCGGCGCGAACCGGCTCGTCTGGGATTTCCGGGCTGATCCGCCGACGCCCATCGATCGTGACCGCGAACCCGAGGGCATGGAAGCGCTCATGGAAGCCTGGTTCGGCCGGGTGATCCCGCCAGTTGCCGTTCCTGGAACCTACACTGCGACGCTCCAAAAGGGCGGAGAGGAACAGACGGTCGAATTCGAGATTCTGCCCGATCCACGCATTCCGGCGACGCAGGAGGATCTCGAAGCTCAGTACGAACTCAAGCGCGACATCCGCGATCGCATCAGTGACCTGAACACTGGCGTCAACCGCATCCGCAAGATCAAGAAGCAGGTGAACACCTGGCAGGCGCGCGATCCGGAGCAGTTTGGTGAAGCGATCAAGGCGTTGCTGGACGAAATGCAATCGATCGAAGATCAGCTCGTCCAGACTGATCCGGAAGCGCTGAAGCCCGGACCGGCACGCATCGGCGGCCGCTTTGCCGCGCTGGCGATGATGGTCGATGAGGCCGACGCCCGGCCCACCGATCAGGATGGCGAGGTCTACGACAAGCTAGCCGAAGACTTGCAGCGCGAGCTTAATCGCCTCGACGATCTGCTCTCAGAAGAAGTCGCAAGCTTGAACCGCACGATCCGGGAATCGGGCATCGACGCTGTAAGTTCCTAGCGATCGCTACCTGACCGACACCGCACTGCGATCCTGCCCCCGATTCAACCGGGGGCAGGATTCATTTTGTCGCCGTTCGGCGTCGAGTTTCCCGCGCAAAGTGCCGGGTTATCTCGTCGATGTCATCCTCGTCGCCAACAATCGTGACCAGATCATTTGCCTGGAGCATGATCTGCTGGTTGGCCCCATCGTCGGGCACCATCTGTGTTCCATTGCGCTCCACAAGCAAGACGTTGTAATCCTCCTCCTCCAGGTTGAGATCCCGCACCCGCCGACCGATAAGCGCTTCATTACGCAGCTTTACCGTTCGAATCCCACGATGTGCGTCGATATCCGCCAAGCCCTCGAACGTGCTGGGATTGAGAACCATGCTCTCCAGCACCATCGCCGTCGTGTAGCTAGGATTCACAACTTGAACACCTAGTCGGCGATAGCGTTCATTCATTGTCGGATCAAGCACCCAGGCAAAGACATGTTCAACATGGAAGATCGTTCGCGCAATGCGACAGATGCGCAAGTTCTCGCCATCGGGCCGGACCATCGAGATAACTGCGGTCGCCCTCTCTATTTCCGCGTCGCGCAACGCATCTCGGACGCCAGCCATCTCCTGGGCGCTGCCATCTTCGTCCGAACTGTCCTCACGGCCTCCGTCCAGGATCAGAGCGACTTCGATACCGTGGCCGCGCAATCGCTGGGCTAGCAATTCGCCGACTGGATGCGAGCCAAGGATGATCACCCGGTCGGGCTCGTCTGCTTTGCCGGGCAGGATGCGGTTGAACGCTACCGGGGAGATCGTCACAGTGATGATTGCCACCAGGATAATTGCGGAATTGATCGCGCCACTGATTACACCGAGTTCGAGTCCAATAGCCGAGGCGGCGATGATGAGCGATAGTCGGGAACTCAGCAATGAGCCTGCCGCGAACGTCTCGCGCCACGAGTAGTTCAGGCGGAATACAAGGGCGGGCACGAATTTAACGATGTAGGCCAGCCCAACAAGGATCGGGACAAGCGCCAATGCCCGGCTTGAATCGAGCAGGGCCGGCAGGTCAAATCCGACCCCGACCATCACGAAGAATATCGGAATCAGGAATCCATAGCCGATGGCATCCTGCTTTTCACGCAGGGTCGTGTCGTGGTCCCCGGAGAGCAACGAGATAATGACCCCGGCCAGGAACGCTCCGAGAATACTCTCGATGCCAAGCGTCTCGGCCAGCGCCACAAAGATCAATGCCAGGGCAAACGACCCACGTAACTTCAGCTGCGACGTTGCCGACGATAGCTCCTCGAGTATCCGTTCAGCCGGCAAATGGCGTTGAAATACCTCCGCAATCCGATATGTCGCAAGAAAGACCGCGAAAAAAGCAAGGATCAGGACGATTTCGCCGCTGAAGCCCTCAGTTCGAAGCAATACGTAGAAGCTGATCAATAAGATCGTCAGAAAATCGGCGAAGAGCGCCGACACAAGGATCGATTGGCCATAGGGCCCGCGAGACAGTCCGCGCTCCTTGAGGACCGGCACGACGATCCCCAACGACGTCGTCGACAGGATGAGGGCCATAATATAGAAATCTTCGATCAAGCCCCATTCGCGCAGAATATAGGAAAAACTACCTGCGATCAGCAAGGCCGCCCCGAACGTCACGCCGCCGATCACCAGCGGATTCGCGGTCAATTTCGCTTTGCTTGGTGCCCCCGGAACATTCGAGCCGCCAAGTGCAGAAAAGTCGATCTCCAGCCCGGAGAGAAACATCAGATAGACGAAGCCGAGCTCTGCCAGAACGGTCAGAACGATATTCTCGTCGACGATGCCCAAGCCGGACGGACCGACGAGTATCCCGGCGATCAGTTCACCAACGACGACTGGAATGGTGATGCGCGGGATGCGCAGCACAAGCAATGGCACAAGAAACGCCAGAACCGTGACGACGACAAGGGGCAGCAATGAGACTTCTGAATGCTCCATCGAGTCCATTGCACTTTCTAATAAACGGTGAACTTCAGTTGTCGGAGGTTGACAACGAGCAGGAGTATACAATCGTGGACGGATCTCAGTCTTACCATGAATGAAACGAGACACCGCACCTTATGCTACTCAGCAGTCTTCCAAGAGTTCGCCTGACTAACCTCCCGACCCCGCTACAGGAACTGCCACGTCTGAGCGCGCTACTCGGCGGACCCCGCATCTTCATCAAACGCGATGACCTGACCAGCCTGGCGCTGGGCGGTAACAAGACCCGCATGTTGGAATACCTTATCGGCGATGCGTTGGCTCACGGCGCGACGCACGTCATCACAGAAGGTGGGCCACAGTCCAACCACGTCCGGCAAACCCTTGCCGCAGCCCGGATTCATGGGCTCGAAGCGATCATCGTTCAGAATCCGGTCAATCCAACACCGGAGGTGCAGGGCAACTTTCTCCTCGATCAATTGTTAAACATAAGTTTCGAGCAGGTGGAAACCGAGCCTGAAAGGGCCGGGAAGATGGAGGCGATCGCCGCACGCCTTCTCACCGAGGGTTCACAGCCCTACATCATCCCCGGCGGTGGATCGAATGAGGTCGGCGCTGTCGGCTACGTCGCGGCGATGCTGGAGCTTCAGCATCAGATCTGGGAGCGTGGCATCGCCCCATCGTCGCTCTATTTCGCGTCCGGTGGGGGCGGAACGCAAGCAGGCATCGCGCTAGGTGCCGCAATCTACGGCTGCGCGTTCGATGTAATCGGCATCGCGATTGAAGATGACGGCAAGATGATTGCGGACCGCGCCTGGGCGATCATCGAACGCACAGCAGAGCGGCTGGAGATTCCACTACCGCTTGAACGCTCGCACCTCATTTGTCGCGACGGCCATGTTGGTGAGTCGTACGCAATTCCCACTGCAGAATGTATAGACGCCATCCGCCTGCTGGCGCATAGCGAAGCGATCTTCCTCGAGCCGATCTACACCGCAAAGGCTTTTGCCGGGTTGGTTACCGCTATCCGGCGCGGAGATCATACGGACGACGAGTCGATCATCTTTCTACATACAGGTGGTGCGCCGGTGCTCTTTGCCCTGGTCGATCAGCTCAGCGCGGCTATCGGTTGACAGCCGAAAGGTAAACTGCCACGCCCCGGGGCGGCTAGACTGCCCCAGTCCAGCACCAACACCCTCAGCGATGACATCTCCATTCGTCCTCGAAAAACGTCTGAATACGGTGAGCGGCAGTATCTGCGACGTAGACGCGGCCATCAGCATCAACGGCAATCCCGTACCCTTCCCTAATCTGGCCAACGCCAAAGCCGGACCCTTCGGTCACGACGGACCACCCTTTACCGTCAAAGCGCTGAATACGATTATTGTTCGAATCAATGGCGTAGAGCCAGCCGTGGTTTTCGGCGATGACGCTGCACGGGAAATCGAACTGTCCCGCAACTGTCACGGTGCCAAGATCGGTATCGTCCGGCCCCGAACAAGCAGCAATCATTAGACCAATACAGTTGAATAAGTGAAACGCCCGTCGATTCATGGCGATACGTTGCCATTACCGGCATAGGTGCACGTACACACCTTCCCCGCCAGTTGCCTCCCACCGGCGTCCCGAAATTCGAACTACACTCACGTCGCGACGATACTTGAAGACAGAAGAGTCAAGGTATGGCAAGAACACTACAGATCGGAATCGATATTGGTGGCACGTTCACCGATTTCATCGCCGTTGATATCGACGCCGGAGCTACCTACGTCTGGAAAACTCTAACAACGCCTCTCGATCCCGACAGAGCCGTCGTCGAGGGGCTGCAATCGCTGGTTGCAGCACATCATTTAGATTTCGAGAATGTCTCTAAACTCGTCCACGCGACGACGTTGATCACCAACGCTCTGATCGAGCGCAAGGGCGCGAAAACGGCACTGCTGACAACGCGCGGTTTCGCCGATCTGCTCGAGATTGGGCGCGAAGTGCGTTACGACCTCTACGACATCTTCCTGAAAATGCCTGAGCCACTGGTGCCCGCAAAACGACGCTTCGAAGTGAGCGAACGGGTCGACTACAACGGCGAAGTGATCATCGACCTCGACGACGAAGAGTTGGCGGGTGTTGCGGAGCAACTTCAAGCCTGCGGCGCGGAGAGCTTAGCCATTTGTTTCCTTCATAGCTATGCCAACCCGGCTCACGAGCAGCTCGCTGCGGCGGCTATCGGCGATCGACTGCCCGACCTGCCGATGAGCATTTCGTCTGCAGTCGCTGGAGAAATTCGCGAATACGAGCGCTTTAGCACCACAACTGCCAATGCCTACGTTCAGCCGCTCGCATCTCATTACCTGCTCGAGATGACAGATCGACTGAGCGACCTGGGCATTCCAGCACCGCTGCAAATCATGCTGTCGAATGGCGGCACGACGACCGCTGTCGAAGCGGCACGGGTGCCGGTACGCCTCGTCGAATCTGGACCGGCTGCCGGGGCGCTGATTGCCTCTCACTATGCCCGTATGCTGGACGAGCCCTTCGTGCTCGCCTTTGACATGGGCGGCACGACAGCAAAACTGTGTGCAGTCGAGAATGGTCAGCCAACCGTTGGTAGCGGCCTGGAGGTCGCCCGCGTCCATCGCTTCAAGCGCGGCAGCGGACTGCCGATTCGAGCACCTTCTGTAGAACTGATCGAAATCGGCGCTGGCGGAGGTTCCATCGCCCGGATCGATGAACTGGGACTACTTACCGTCGGCCCAGACAGTGCCGGCGCGGAACCAGGTCCAGCCTGTTATGGGCTTGGCGGTGAGCTTCCAACCGTTACCGATGCAGACCTCCTCCTCGGATATTTGAACCCCGACTATTTCCTGGGCGGAGAGATGTTTCTCGATCCCTCCAACTCTTACGCCGCCATCTCATCCAAACTGCGAGACCACATCGACCTGGAAACGATCGAAATTGCGGCCGGTATCCACGATGTCGTGAACGAGATGATGTCGACCGCCGCCGGCGTGTATATCGCCGAACGCGGCCAGGATCCGAGACGCTACGCGCTCGTGGCAACCGGTGGTGCAGGCCCGGTGCACGCCGTCGAAGTTGCACGCAAACTCGGCATCGGCAAGGTCATCATCCCGCCGACCGCCGGCGTCGCGTCGGCTGGCGGATTGCTCGTCGCTCCACCGCGTCTCGACTTTGCCCGCTCGTCACTCACAACTCTGGATGCACTGGACTGGCCCGGTACTCAGCAACTCTTCGAGGAAATGGAGAGTGAGGCACTTGAAACATTGCGCGACATGGGCGTCGGGCGCGAAACGATTGCGATCCAGCGCAGCGTAGACGCCCGCTACATTAACCAGGGCCATGAGATAGTCGTTCCGATTCAAGAGGCGATCTGGGACAACGCCACCGCTCGACAGGTGATCGCAGCGGCGTTCGACGCAGAATATCGCCGGCTCTTTGGCCGCACCGTCGACGGTGTTGCCGTGGAATGCGTGACCTGGCGCACGACCCTTCGCGGGCAAGATGGAGCGATACCAGTGGCGAGCGCCGAGAGCACTTCTGGTAGCGACCTGCCCACCTACCGGCCCGTTTATTTCAAGGCTGCCAACGGTACCCTCGACACTCCCGTCTATCGCCGGGAGTCGTTGGAGCGTGATCACCAGTATCGAGGCCCGGGAATTGTCGAGGAAGCCCAGTCAACGAGCGTGATCGGGCCAAGCGATCATTTCCAGATCGACCGATCCGGGAACATTGTTATCCGTGTTGAAGGTGGAGGCAGCGATGAATAATGGAGAGCGATACGACCCGATCACGCTACGAATCCTCTGGAACCGGCTGATCGCGATCGTCGACGAGGCGGCTGCAACACTGCGGCGCACATCCTTCTCAACGCTCGTCCGGGAAAGCAATGACTTCGCCTGCGTCCTGCTCGACCGCCAGGGGCGCTCGCTGGTTCAGAATAGCGCCGCGATTCCTTCATTCATCGGAACACTGCCGATAACCGTGCGACACTTCCTCGAACGATTTCCGCCAGACACACTCGAACCCGGCGACATATTAACGACAAATGATCCCTGGCTCGCGACCGGTCATCTTCCCGATCTCACACTGGCCATGCCGATCTTCCGGCATGGTGAGATCGTCGCTCTCGCTGCCAGCGTCGCCCACCTGCCCGACATTGGTGGCCGGATTCGTAGCGCCGACGCGCGCACGATTTTCGAGGAGGGGCTGCAGGTTCCGCCGGTTAAGCTCTTCCGGGCCGGTGAACCAGACGAACTCCTATTCCAACTCTTCCGCCAGAATACGCGCGTCCCGGATCAGGTCGTTGGCGACATCATGGCCCAGGTGGTTGCGAATGAACTCACTGCGCGCCGGCTGCTTCACCTGATGGACGAATTGGACGACGACCTCGCTGACCTCGCAGCGACGATTCACCGCCAATCCGAGGCGGTCATGCGCCAGCGTATCGCGGCCCTTCCCGATGGCGAGTATCACGGTGAAGTTCACCCGGACGGCTTCGAGCAACCACTGCGCATCAAGCTCGCTATCCGCATCGACGGCGACGGCATCGACTGCGACTACGAAGGAACATCTGAACAGGTCGACATCGCTCTCAATTCCGTCGCAAACTACACCTTCGCCTACACCGCCTATCCGCTGAAATGCCTGACCAGCCCGGAGATTCCGAACAACGAAGGCTCGTTCAACCCGATAACCGTCAGCGCCCCGGAAGGAACGATCCTCAATCCGCGTTATCCCGCTCCAGTTGGGGGCCGGGCGATGATCGGTCATTTCCTGAGCGCTGCGGTCTTCCAGGCGCTTGCACCGATCATGCCTGAAGCAAGTCAGGCCCCTAGCGGTTCACCGCTCTGGTGCCTGAATCTGGCCGGTGAGTACCGACGCCGCCAATTCGCCGTCGCCTATTTCCTTAACGGCGGGCAGGGAGCGTCTAGTAGTCAAGATGGCATTTCGTGCCTGAGCTTTCCGAGCAACGTCTCCAACACTCCAATAGAAATCATGGAAACGCTCGCGCCGGTACGTGTCGAACGCAAGCAGATCCGGCGCGAGTCTGGTGGAGCAGGTGCTCACACAGGGGGGCACGGCCAGGATCTCGCCTTCCGTTCAGTCTCCGACCGCCCAATGACGGCGGCTTTCCTCGCCGATCGCTTGCGTGAGGGTCCGGCGGGCATACTGGGCGGCGATTCCGGCTCCGTCGGCGCAGTTACCGTGAACGGCACTGAGATTAACCCGAAACGCCAGTACCAGCTCCAACCCGGCGACCTCCTGACGCTCTCTACTCCTGGCGGTGGCGGCTTTGGTGAACGCTAAAACGGATGTAGAAGCGCTACTCCACCCGTGCGAACGACACGGCGTTGCGAGGGTGTCGGCTGCGTGCTAAATCAAGTGCAAGAAGATCGACTGCGAAGGAACTCATCATGGATCGTTTCCGCTACTACGACATCAGCCTGAAACATCATCGTCTTTGCAACCCCACCGGCATTGCGAAAATCGACGCAATGATCGCGCTGCTTAGTATTCCCGAGAGTGGCAAGTTGCTTGATATCGCTTGTGGGAAGGCGGAATTCCTCGTGCGGGCCGTCGAACGCTACGGCTGCTCGGCGGTCGGCGTCGATCTTTCACCGTATGCTATCGAAGACGCAAGACGACTGGCGGCCGAGCGAGTTCCGGATGCAGATGTCGAACTGCTCCACATCGACGGCGCAGAATATGACGGTCCATACGCATCCTTCGATGCAGTCAGTTGTCTCGGCGCAAGCTGGATCTGGAAGGGCCACGCCGGCACACTCCGAGCGCTGGCCCGCTGGACGAAACCAGGCGGCTACATTCTCGTCGGTGAACCGTACTGGTTGAAAGAGCCCGATCCTGACTACTTGCAAGCCGATGGAATGAAACGGGACGATTTCTCCAGTCATCAAGGCAATATCCAGACCGGCGAGAAGATCGGCCTGACACCAACGTACGCCACAACCAGCAACCTCGATGAATGGGATCACTACGAGACGCTCCAGTGGTACGCCGTCGAACGATGGGCGCGTGAGCATCCCGACGATCCCGACCGAAAAGAAGTGCTTGAGCAGATCGGACGCTATCGAGAGAACTATCTTCGCTGGGGCCGGGAAACTCTCGGTTGGGCACTCTATCTCTTTAGAAAGTAGGCGGGCTTGCGCGTCGGCATAGAAGTGGGTGGCACCTTCACCGATCTGATCCTGATAGATGATGCAGGCGAAGTCCGGGCGACTGCCAAGGTGCTTTCGACGCCGGAGAATCCAGCGCAAGCAGTCATTCGAGCCCTCGACACCATCATCGATGAGGTGGGCTCCGGATTAGCTCTGCTCCACGGTTCAACTGTCGCCACGAACGCCGTTCTCGAACGGAAGGGCGCGAGGACCGGATTACTGACCACGAGCGGCTTCGCCGACATCCTTGATTTACAGCGCCAGGATCGAGAGCGCATCTATGAACTGCAGTACCGGAAGCCGGAACCGCTCGTTCCCAGGTCGCTGATTCAGGAAGTCGACGAGCGCATCAGTGCGAGCGGCGAAGTCCTCCAGTCAATCGATCCAGACCAGGCTCGGGCCGCAATCGACGACCTGATTCAACACGATGTCGAGTCGATCGCTATCTGCTTCCTCCACAGCTACGCCTACCCGGCCCATGAATCCTGGATCGCCGAACAGATTGCTGAACGATTTCCCTCACATCTATGTTTCGCGCTCGAGTGCGGTCGTCTCTGAGTTTCGGGAGTACGAGCGCGCCAGTACGACGGTCATCGATGCCTTCGTCAAGCCAGTTGTCCAGGCATATCTCGAAGATCTGGAACGGCAGGCAACCGAACGTGATGTTTCCAGTGTGATGATGATGCAATCGAATGGGGGCCTGCTGCCAGCTCGTTATGTTCGGGAACATCCGGGCCGGACGCTCTTCTCCGGTCCGGCTGCCGGAGTGACCGGGGCTATCCGCGTCGCTATGGACGCTGGCATTAGTGACATCATCACCATGGACATGGGCGGCACCAGCACCGATGTCTGCCTCGTGACCGGCGGCGAACCCGAAATGACAACTGACGCGACCATCGCTCGCTTCCCGATGCACGTCCCGATGATCGACATCGCGACGGTGGGTGCAGGCGGCGGCAGCATCGCCTGGCTCGATGGCGGTGGCATGCTCCAGGTCGGTCCTCGCAGCGCAGGAGCAGATCCTGGACCCGCTTGTTATGGATTCGGAGGCACAGAAGCTACGACGACTGATGCCAACGTCGTTCGTGGCCTTATTCGTCCCGGCCACTTCCTCGGCGGCGGGCTCGATCTCGACATCGAAGCGGCCCAGAGAGCCATCACAAGAGTAGCCGAGGATATCGGACAGCCATCGTTTCAGGCAGCCGAGAGCATCGCCAGGATCGCCGACGTTACGATGTCCAACGCCCTCAGGCTGGTTTCTACCGAACGCGGCTACGATCCACGCCGGTACACCCTGGTCGCATACGGTGGCGCAGGTCCGCTTCACGCCGCTGGCGTCGCTGACCAACTCAACATCGATCGCATCCTCGTGCCTCCTTTCCCCGGACTACTTTCCGCCTTCGGGCTGCTAGCGGGGCAGTTTCAGCGCGACTTCGCCCGAACGCAATTAACGCCTCTTGATGAACGCGGCTATTCAGGGCTCGAGCGCGCTTTCGCAGAACTGCGCGAGCAAGCTCACCAGGAAACGCTCGCGTTCGGCATCGAACCTGGAAATTGTGTGGAGACGACCGCGCTTGGACATGCGCTACCGCGGGCAAGGATTCGAACTAACTCTTGGGGTAACAGTCGACGATCTCCAGCCGGGAGCAGCCGACCAGCTCTTGCAACGATTCCACGAATTCCACCGCCAGCGCTATGGCCACGCGACGCCAAAAGAACCAGTTGAAATCGTCACCTACCGCCTTACACTCAGCCAGCCATTCGACGCGCCATCTCGGCTGCGATCGCCTTCGGGCGATGAACCGCAGTTTGAGTACGCCCCAATCGTCATCGCGGGCGAGGAAAGGAACTGCCGTTTTTACTGGAGACCATCGCTCTCGGCGCCTTTCACCGTAGACGGACCGCTCGTGATCGAAGAGTCGACTGCCACTACCTTCGTGCCACCTGGCTGGCGCGTAACTCTCGACGAAGCGACAAATCTCATCCTCGAACGAATCGAGTCATCATGACCGCTGTCGATCCAATTACCCTGAATATCGTCGGCAAGAGCCTCCAGGCGATCGCCCGTGAGATGGCGGCGAACATGCGCCGAGCGTCCTACTCATCTGTGGTCAGGGAAGCGCGTGATTTCTCGGTCGGGATTCTGGATGTTGACGGCAACGTCGTCGCCCAGGCCGAAATGATCCCGATGCAGACTGGAGGCATTTCTGAAGCGTTCAAGCCAGTGCAAGCCCGCTTCGACTTCGATAGTTTGACTCCAGACGATGCCTTTCTGATGAACGACCCGTTCACCGGCGGGCAGCATCTTCAGGACATCTTTCTCTACACGCCAGTATTCGTCGATGGTGACTTGCTGGGATTTGCCGCCAGCGTCGCCCATCACGTCGAAGTCGGTGGCGGCATGCCCGGGCTCAACGCTGCCGCCACTGAGTTCTACCAGGAGGGGTTACGCTTCCAGGCTTCCCGTTTCAGCCGCTCGCGCGACTGGGACGGCGGCTTCGTCGAGACATTCATTCGGGGCAACGTGCGCGTTCCTGAGAAAGTCATTGGCGATCTCAACGCCCAATTCTCGGCAAACAACACCGCCGACCGGCGGCTCAACGAGCTTGTCGAGCGCTACGGCCTCGATACGGTACGCGACACAATGGCCGGTCTTCAGGACTATGCGGAGCGGCGCATTCGTGACGGTATCCGGGAGATTCCAAACGGAATCTATGTCGGTGAAGACGCAATCGAAGCCAGCGCATGGGGCCTCGATCCGGTGCCCATCCGCGCTCGGGTCGAAGTCCATGACGATGAAATTCACGTCGATTTCACCGGCACAGGAGATCAGGTTCCAGCAAACATCAACTGCCCTTACGCCTCGACAATTTCAGCCGTTCAGGGCGCGATCCGCGGTGTCCTCCACGATGATGACATTCCATTCAACGGCGGCTGCAACCGCCCGATCAGCGTCGAAATACCCTACGGATCAATCCTGAATCCGCGCTCTCCCGCAGCGGTCCGAGCCAGGATGGGACCAGCCTGCCGCGTCCACAATGCGATCATTCGAGCGCTCAGTGCTGCCGTCCCCGAACACATCATCTCGCCAGGCTTTGATACGACGACGGCCATCTCGCTTAGCCACCTCGACCCGGCAACGGGTGAATATGGTGTCGTCATCGAGATCCTCGGTGGAGGTTGGGGCGCAGGACCGGATTTCCCCGGTATGAACGGCCTCGACAACCCGCTCTCGAACTGCGCCAACGCTCCCGTCGAGGCACTCGAATCGGAATACCCGTATTTTCGCGTCGTGAACTACGAGCTTGATTACGGTTCCGGAGGTGCCGGTGCGCAACATGGGGGCCATGGCGTCCGGCGCGGTTACGAAGCGCTCAAGGACGGCGTCGTCATCTCCGCATACTCCGATCGCTTCGAACGTGGAGTCGCCGGCGTCCTCGGTGGTGACACCGGCGCACCGGGAGCCTTCAGCGTCCAACGCGGCGACGGCACGACGGAAGCACTCATGTCATCCACCAGCGTGACGCTCAAAAGAGGAGAAGTCTTCATGGCTCATACAGGGGGCGGTGGAGGGTACGGGGTGGCGCAAGCAGCCGCAACGCTTGGGTCTGATTGAAGGGAAAACGAATATGACCGAGCAAATAGCTATCGATCCTGCCACTGTCGAGGACTACATCATGACACTCGCCGTACACGGCGCGCACGGAGAAACTGGAGTTTGGCGTCCCGTCTATGGGGATGCCTGGTTTGACGCACAACGACAGGTCGAACGATGGATGCAGGATGCCGGGATGGAAACCCGCTGGGATGCCGTCGGGAACGTCTGGGGACGCGTCGAGGGTTCGAACGATGCCGGTCGCGGCGTCATCTTGACCGGCTCGCATATCGATTCGCAGCTTCCAGGCGGGCGCTACGATGGTGCGCTTGGCGTCATTTCTCCCATCCTCGCTGTGAAGGAACTACTGACACGCTTCGGTCAACCCGAGCGCACCATCGAAATCGTCTCATTTTGCGAAGAAGAGTCCAGCCGTTTCCCGACCACGCACCACTGGGGCTCACGAGCTGTCGCAGGAGCGATCAGTACCGAGGATCTGGAAACGGTCATTAGCTACGACGGAGAAAAGATCGGCGACGTGATGCTGCAGGCAGGTTTTGACCTCGATGCCATTCCTGCGATCAAGCGCGACGACATCGACATCTTCATCGAGCTACATATCGAGCAGGGTCCAATCCTTGAACAGGCTGGCATCCCGGTCGCCGTCGTCACTGGCATCACCGGAATCCGCCAGTATCACGTCACCCTCCGAGGTCGAGCCGACCACGCTGGAGCGCGTCCAATGGATACTCGCCGCGATCCGATGGCCGCCGCCGCCGAGATCATTTCAACAGTCATCAACACTGCTCACCGCATGGGGCGACCTGCTGTTACCACCGTTGGTCGAATGAACGTTGAACCAAACGGCTCGGCAATTGTGCCGGATCAGGTCTATTTCACGATCGACGCCCGGCACCCCGATCCTGACACACGCACGCTCCTGTATGCTCGCCACGAAGCTACCGTCCGGGAAGTCTGCGAACGGCGCGATATCGAGTTCAGCTGGACACACGGGGCGGAACAGCCACCGCGCATATCTGATCCCGAATTAGTCGACATCTTCGACGAAGCTGCGTCCGAGCAAGGCATCAATCACACGCTCATGCCAAGCGGAGCGGTACACGACGCCAACCGCATGGCCGGATTCAGCCGGATGGTGATGCTGTTTGTGCAATCGAAGGACGGTCGTAGCCACACTCCCGAGGAATTCACCTACCCCGAACACGCCGCCGACGGCGTCACGCTGATGGCTGCAGGACTCCGCAAGCTCGCGTATGGTGCAAATCAGGCGTGAACTGACGCAAGCATTCATAGAGAAGGCACGAGGTGCCGAGCTCGGGCGTGATGAACACTCATGTCCAGAACGCCGACGTGCCCGCTAAGGTTCCGCCGATTCCGTATCAGTCCGTATCTCCGTCGCCCTTCTGCGGCGTCGATTCTCGTTCGTCCTTTGGAGGCGCTTGAGGAGCGTTGTCTGGTCCCCGAAACTGGGTCAGGATTGAGCGCCAGTCGGGCACAAAAAACGAAGGTGTGAATTGCTGTTCAAATGCCAGTTCCTTCTCACGGGCGCGAAAAACTTCAACGATGATGACCTGGATTGTCGCTGCAATTGGGAGAGCCAGTAACGCGCCAAGCGGTCCGGCAAACTGTCCGCCGGCGAGCACGGCAACGAAGACCGCCAGTGGCGACAGCCCGATTGTTCCCCGCATCACGCGCGGTACCAGGATCGTATTTTCCAGCAACTGCAACACCGCCAGGAAGATAGCTACCGCTATCGCCTTCTCCCAGGAATCTACCAGCGCCAGCATGACAGCCGGGATCCCGCCGATCCAGGGTCCGATGATCGGCATCGCTTCAGTGATTCCCGCCACTAGCCCCAGCAAGAGCCAGAAGCGCACGTCGAGAATTGCGTACCAGGCGCCCGCTGCCAGTCCAATGATCAACATCAGAAAAATCTGGCCGCGCAACCAGTCACCCAATTTCGCCTCAACGTTGTCCCAGACGGAGTTGACCCATTCGCGATTATCTGGCCGGATCAGGTCAAGCGTGAACTTGCGAAAAAGGGACTTCTCCATGAGATAGTAGAAGCCAATGACGAAGGTAGAGACAAGTCCAAACAGTGCGCCACCAACGCCAGTAACGAGACCAATCGCCGTCGAGCCGGTCGGCGGGGGCGGGTTTTCTATCCGAAATTGCAACTGCGTCGCCACCCGATAGCCGGTCGTCGAAAGGAAAGAATTTCCGCTTGTACGCCACTCCTCAGCGAGATCCTCTAGCAGCATGGGAGCTTCGTCCCAAAAACGCAATGCCTCAGAAGTGATTGGCGGAACAACGATCAAAAATACGCCTGTGCCGATTGCAATTATCGCGAGATACACAACCAGTATTGCCCCGGCACGAGGGAATCCATAACGCTCGAGGCGCAGGACGGGACGTTCGATTAAGGTAGCGAAGAGGATAGAGAACAACAGCAGCAAGACGACGATTCGTACTTGAATGACGAGATAAAGCACAACCAGCACGAGAAAGAGCGACATCGGCGTTAGCGTAGCCCGTCGAGAGCTTCGCTTTCTTACTTCAGTAGGCTCAAGATCCTGCTGCTCCAAGCTTTTCTCGCAATCCGAGTGCTGGCCAAGAAGTGTTCGAACCCCGCTCAGTCCGCTTCGACCGGGACTTCATCTCGATTGGGAAGGCGCGACCAGTCAACTTGCCAGTACTGAGGATCATACATGTCAACAGGTGTATGGCGGTCTGTAGAGTCCCAAATGGTCGGAAAAGAATAGACAGGCTTACCGCCGATGATCATTTGCCGGGCAGATCCGCCAGGTCGCTTGACCGGGAAGATTTCGCGCGGCGGTTTAGAGATCACCTCGGCCTGGAACCAGCCGTATTGCTCCGATCTGCCGGCGTGCAGTTCCCATGCCAATTCGCCGGTTACGGGGCCGAGAGGTATCACGCGCACATCTCGCAAACGTTCACCGGTAATTGGACATCGTAGCGGTGATTCGCGCCTGCCAGACATAGACTCTTTTCTCTCTCCCGTTTATTCTGCACATATATATCAGGGCACGGCCAGCACCCTCTGCGCCGCGCCTGGTTGTAAGATGCAGCGTGCATCGGCTAATGTTACTCGAACTCAGATGAGCGTTCGAGTTCCTGGAGAGGCTGCGACCTTGCGCAAAAAGGGATCGCTGCTACCAGAATGGGGAATAGGGTAATAGTCGAAACATTCGATTCAGTTCACAGGGCGGGGAGGCCAGGGTGGCAAACACCGAAAAACTCAGCAAATTGGTCGAGACGGTTCGGATACTCAATTGGGAGGTTCGGCCCAAGATCGCGGGCGCTCCGGAATTGAATAAAGCCGGGAATCCATTGCACACGGCATTAACCGGGATCCGCAACAATGAGATTGAGGCTTCACAGTACATCCGCAGCATGAGTCTCGCGGAAACAGTTGCACAGCAGGCCGAGGAACGACTCGATGAACAAGCAGAAGCTTCGACGATCGGTTCGCGACAGCTGCTCTCTGAATTCGGCACCGCACGTGAAGCGATCCTGTCGATTCTGAGAAATCTCAGCGACGAGCAGTGGGCTGTGGGCCAGAAAACGGCGGCGGGCGAGCGAACGTACGAAGGCATCGTTGACGGACTCATCGAATCGGACAAGAAGTACATCAGCCAGATTCAAGGCGCGGCCACCTAAGCCGGCGAGAATCGCCAGACCAGGAGCGGTACCTGCATTTCGTGCGGGGTTAGCGATCCGTGCCCGCCCAGGCTGCCCGAACCGCCGCCCGGAAAGTTGACCGCGCTTGAATTGCGCGCGAGTAGCAGCACGTCACCTGTTCGTGATGCGAGTTGTGGGTGCAATGGTGCAGGGCCGTAGAGGCCTGCCGCTATCGCTTCGTGCATGTCAAGCGCCAGAATCTCGTTGCCCAGGCAAGCAGCCACTTTGTTGGGCCACGACGCTTGCCCGTCGGTAAAAGCAAGGCCCAACTGACGAGGTTCACCCGTCGGTCGGTGGCGAAGAGACTGGAGCAACCCCGGAACCTGTTTGAGATTGAAGCGTTCGTCACGCGGGGTAGGTATGTGACCGTGATCGGCGGTCACGATTAGCGCAACGTCCTTCCCCTCAGACTCCAGCGTGGCCAGTAGACCCTCGCGTAGCGCCTTGTCGATCAAACGCACTTCCAGTCGCGCGATTTCCGCATCCGTGCCCCAGGTGTGGCCCAGCGCGTCATAACCATCCCAATACCCGAACACGAATCGCCGTCCCGGACGTTCGATTTCTCGAATCAGCCGGTAACTGAACTCGGCCAGCGTTCTGTAGCCACGGTAGCGCACACCACTGGCCTGAGCACGGGTTAATGGTGAATTCGAGAACGCAGCATTTGACACAATAACCGTGTCGATCCCGCATTGATCGAAACGGGAGAAGAGATGCCGATGGGAGAGAAACGCCTCGGGCTGAGGGTCATCGCTATTCTCGCTCCGGGTGCCGACTCTACGCCAGGTGATCATGTTGAACACATCGTCAATTTCAGGTAGGTAGAGTGTGTAGCCGGCCATGCCATGCGTTCCGGGCGCGAGACCATACTGAAGGCTGGTCGTGGCGGCCGCGGTCGTCGCAGGAAAGACGGATGTCAACGAGGATTGGAGTGCGGCTGAAGAGAGTCCAGGGGTGTCACCGCGGGCGGCTGCCTCATGTAGAGCCACGCTACCCAGGCCATCAATCACGATCAGTACGACCACTCGTGCGTCATCCAATATGCCGCCCGGCAAGACTTCGTCCGCGACGGGTGGCAATAAGCCGCTGCATCGATCCACCGATACGCCCATACTCGACAGGATCGACGCTGGCAGATTAGCGATTGAGCCACCCTGGTAGGCCGGCAGCACAGCGTCTTGCCAGTCGCTAGCAACTCGCTCGAACCATGAAAGCAGATCGTCGTCGGTGCCAGGATATCTGAACCGGCTCAGCCTTTTTACCCTTCTGGGTCACCAATCGTGTCAGAATACGTTGCCTAACGTTGCAGGTTCTGGTCAGATAATGCAACATGTTCCAGTCAATCTGTCGAATTTGCGGAGGAATAAATGAGCGCAATCGGAACATGGCTACCCGGCCCAACCACATTCGACGGCCGGGAGTCGATGGTCGGGAAGGAAGCTCCCGAGTTTCAGTTGAAGGATCAGGACGACAACAACGTCACCCTGCGGCGATTAACTCGTACCGGTCCCGTCCTGATGCATCAGTATCGTGGCAATTGGTGACCCACCTGACGACTATATCTGGCGCAGTTGCGTCATACGTATTGGGAAATTCGCGGTCTCGGCGTTGAATTCATTGTTGTCGCAAATGAAACGCCGGAAAACCACAAGGAGATTCGAGAGCGGCTTGATCTGCCTTTCATGCTGCTGAGCGACCCCGGCGCTGAAGTTGCGCGCGCCTACAATAGCTATCATGAAAGCGAACCCGGTGGACGCGATATTGCGCGACCAGGAATGTTCCTCATCGACTCCGCTGAGAACGGTGCGAAAGTCCTCTGGGATCACGTCGGGCCGACGACGCGTCACCGCATGACCCCGAATCGCATTATCGAAGAGTTGCTCAACGCGCTCGGACGCAAACATCAGGTTGTCAGCGTCCACGTTCCATCCGAGACGGAACTCTTACGGGTTATTGGCTCATATCAAGAGCCGCCGGTCGGCCACTACCGCACCCCGGGCGAACTGAAACGGGGCGTCGGTGTCGAACGAGAATTCACCCAGCAGAACGCCATGGCAGCGTTCAGTGAAGTACATCGTCTGGCGGAAGAGGGTTGGAACCTGGTCACAGTGACGCCAGAATTCGAGGGCGAACGCTCGACTGGTCAACGGTATGTCTTCCAGCGCACGGTGGAATAGTTCAGCTTGCGGATGCTCGATCGCCGCGTAGATCCCGAAACGAACATCTCGCCGGACGATGCGTCTGACGGGATGTTCGCGTCACTCCATATCTACCCTGCCATTCGCTGGCTATGGGCGGGAACCCTTTGCACGAACACTGCCTTCTGGATGTACCAGGTTGCGCTGGGTTGGCTGGCGCTGGAGATGACCGACTCGCCCCTCTGGGTCGGACTGGCGGCCTTTGCGGGCGGCGTACCGATCCTCATTTTCGCCTTGCCGGCTGGCGTGATCGTCGACAACTTCGACCGGCGCAAGGTATTGATGGCCGGGCAGTTTGGCGTCATGGTTACGGCGACATTCTTCTCTAGCTTGATCTTTCTCGACGCAATGAATCGCTGGACTATGCTCGGGTTGGCTTTCGCCTATGGCTCGAGCATGTCCTTCATCTTCCCAACTCGCAATGCCATAATCGGCCGACTGGTTGAACCGCACGACCTCGGCAACGCCATCGCCCTCAACTCGGCGGGGCAAAATGCCACGCGCATCTTTGGCCCGGCACTGGCGGGCATCCTGATCGCGTTGATCGGCATAGGCGGCGCGTTCGCTGTCGCAGCAGCTCTCCAGATATTCGCCTTGGCTTTCAGCCTTAAACTACCCCAAACTCGCCCTCGACAACCCGGGCGCCGTGGTTCCCCAATTGCGAGCATCACCGAGGGTCTCGTCTATGTTCGTCGCGATCCGACGCTACTGGGAACCGTCCTGCTGGCAACGATCGGGACAATGCTGATCATGCCGTACATCACGCTCATGCCGGTTTTTGTGCGTGACGAGCTTGGGTTTGGCTCAACCGGCCTCGGCGTCCTGATGACCGGCATCGGCATAGGCGCGGTCGTCGGAGCGCTGCTTGTGGCTGCCCGCAGCGAGTTTACGGCGATTCCGGGAGCACAAGTATTGATGATCGCGGCCTGGGCTGGAGCCGTAATTGCCTTCGCCTGGATACCATGGGTCCCGCTGGCCGCCATGATGCTTCTGCTGTCCGGCGTATTGAGCGCCGGCTTCCTTGCGACAAACCAGACAATGCTTCAATTACGCGCAGATGACGCGATCCGTGGCAGAGTGCTGGCCGTCAACCAGATCACATGGGGACTGCTGCCGTTTGGCCAGCTTCCGCTTGGCTTGCTTGCCGACAAAATCGGGGCGCCGGCAGCAACCACAATTGCCTGCCTCGCGGCACTCGTCTTGATCCTTTACACCGCCTCGCGCATCTCTGTCCTCCGCCGCAGCCCGGAGCCAGCGACAGCATAGTTCTCACCCCAGCCGGGGTGCTTTTCAGTACGGCCCCGCCTCGGATTAGCAGGGAGCCTTGATACGGGGTAATCTCTGACACCCCGGTGCGTCGTCGGTTAGCCAAAGTCGGTACGTTCGTACACTCGAAAATCCGCTATCCTTGATGCACGTTTTACTCGTTACCACATCTGCTTCACGATAGAGGCAAACCATTGTCCAAGATCCGCACAGACGACACCGATCAGCCCATCGAGCCATGGCATTCAATGCACGTCCCTCTCGACAATCTGCAACTGGCTCCAACCGATATCGCCAGCTTCATAGGACTCGATCAGTGCCAGCGTTACCTTCGCATCAGGCTTCATCAGCGCGAATACGGCGAAGAGTTCCTGAAAGCTTCTCGAGCCAGCATTCAGATCATTCCGCCGGTCTTGCGGCGCGAGGGTTACAACTTCGAGCGCCAAATCGTTGAGGAGATTGAGAATTCGACCGAGGTCATCGATTTGGCATCTGACGCCCCGGGTGGTCGTCGTCGAGATCCCGACAACGATCGCGTCCTGGCACTCATTGATGATCTCCCCGCCGGCGAGACTGTCGTCCTGAGCCAGGCTCGATTGGCGGCACCTATTGAAGGCTGGTCACTGCGTGGTGACCTCGATCTGCTGAAGATCCATAAGACTGAATCCAATCGAGTGCAAGCCTTCATCGCCGATATCAAATCGTCGCGCAAAGACCGGCTCGAACATCACCTGCAGGTCGCCTTTTACACGTTGATGCTCGAGGCGATACTCAGCGCCGCGGGTATCGATCACGATCGCATCGAGACTGGCGTGCTCTTTCGCGGACCAACGCACATAGACAATGAACTCTCCGAAGCTGAACTGGCTGAGATGGCAACTCAGCGAGCCGCCGCAGAGTCGGTGTTCAATCTGGACATCGGCTTGCTCGAACGAGTTGAGGACCAGGAGACCTACTTCGACATTGTCAGCGATCTGGTCACCGCTCCTGATTCGCTCGCACGAAAGGTTGCTCAAACGCCATTCGAAGATGTCGACTTTCACCTCGAACCAAAGTGCGATGGCTGCATCTACAACGAATTCTGCATGCGCTGGAGCGCCGAGCGCGATGACCTGTCGCTGATTCCACTTATGACCGGACACGATAAAGCGGCGCTACGGCGCAATAGTCTGCGCGAGGTTGACGAGGTTGCCCGCCTACCACTTGCCGAAGAGACGGCTACTGCCGCACCGAAAGAACTCGAGCTACGCCGATCTCTGGCAACGACCTGGCCGTTGTCTTCGCGCCTGGATGAGTTGATCTATCGGGCAAGAAAGTACGAGGCAAGCAAAGGGGCACCCTACGACGTCCCCAATTACATCCCGAACAAGGGCTATAGCTCGTTGCCATTCGTGAATGCCCAGCAGAATCCCAATCTGGTGATGATCTATATCGATGTCGGTCACGATTTTCTACAGGACCGGCTGTACATGCTCGGCGGTCGGGTCGTCGCATACGACCAGGGCAGGGTCGCACGCGATCGCAATATCGTCCACTTCGCGGATGGACCGCCAGACAGCGGCGACATCGAGCGTGACCTGATCGAGCGCTGGGTCAACGAGGTAATCACCACTACCGTTGGATTAGCCGCCTTAGATGCTGAAGGCGAAGCCAAAGCGCCAATCCATCTCGTCTTCTGGAATCCACGCAGCCAGTCGCAATTGCTCAACGGATTAGCTCGACATTTCGAAACGGTCCTCGGTTCGACGCCGCTCTACGACTTCGTCACCCAGCGGGCGGCCTTTGATAGCGGCATCGTGAGCTATCTCGAACAGGAGATCCGCGAATTCCGCAACTATCCTCTGCTCTGTCAGTCACTACAGTCGGTCGCCATTTTTCGAGGATTCAACTGGAACGCCACCGAGCGCTTCCGGCAGATCTTCCGCACCGGCATGTTTGATTACCTGGGCAAGCTCGACGTCGATCCGGATAGTACCGACCCCGGCTGGTTCTACCGCCGCGCCCGCTATTCGAGCGAGATTCCTCTGGAGTACGCCTACGGCGCCTGGGGCCAGCTCGAAGATTACGAAAATGAGGACGAAGACGATCCAAAGGCGACCTACGGCCTGGTGACGCCCGACTTGATGCGCGCGTTCTGTAGCCGCCGCCTTGAAGCGCTCCAACACATCGCTTCCGAATTTCGCGGCAACCAGTGGACGGAAAAGACCTCATTCGAACTGCCGGAGATCGGTACGTTCGAAGACACCGCCCACACTCTCGCCGAAGCGTTGCAAGAGTTCATCCTGATCGAACGCCACGTCGATATCGCCGCCTGGAAAGCGGCCCGGCTCCCCGCCCCGGAACAACGTGCGACCAGCGGTGATTCCTTGATTGTCCGCTATCTCGACGAAACTCAACTTCCAGAGACGCGCATTCAAGTCAGCGAACAGCGGCGGCGCCAAGCCCTGGGCGATCGACTCCAGAGCGCATTGCCAGCAGGAGAGAAACTCACCCGCGAACAGAAGAAGGAGACAGCCTGGGATCATAACGGCATGATCGTCCGGTTGGAGATCGTCACCGATGGGCTTGACACAGATCTCGACACACTGCTGGGCACCTCCGGGCTGCGCGACGATAGCTGGATCGTGATCCATCCGCGGACCGACGTTGACAGCCGTTTGCCGGAAGCCGAGCAAGAGCCCTTCACACCGACCGCCAAACAGCTTCTCTGGGGGGCACGCGGAACGATCCTGCGTCTGATCCCCAAACGAGACGAGAACGGCGTCGCAATTTCAGCGATCGCCGAAGTCGAGATGCGCAACTGGTTCGCGAACCACGATGGCTTTCTCTACAGTGATTTCCTGAAACGTCCATTCGTGAACGAGCGTGTTTACACCATCGAATCCGATCCGAACGACCTGACCTCATCCAGAGGGATGAAGACGGTCGAGAAACTTGCCGAAGGAGGCGGTTCGCCGCTCTATGACCGTTTGACCGGTGAGGCGGCTGAGCGGGCCGACTGGCCAGACGAAGCGGCCACCGGACAAAGACGCTTCCTCGACGGGCTTGTGGCACTCAAAGAAGTCGGCTTCCACGAATTCGAGCCGAGCAAGCAGGAGTACATCGGTGAGCATGGCTCATCCCCGACGCTGCTCGTCCAGGGACCACCCGGTACCGGCAAGAGCTACGCCACGGCGTTTGCGATCCTGGCCCGCATGCAGGGTGCCTTGCAGGCCGATATTGACTACCGGGTGATGATCTCTTGCAAAACGCATGCGGCCATCGATGTCGTCGTCAATCAGATTCTCAGCGTCAGGGAAACGCTTTCACTCTTCCATCTGCGGCACTCGGACATATTCGAGCGCTACTTCGACGAGCGCATTCTGACTGTCCCACTCTGCCGGATCGATCCACGGGGCACGACCCCAACTGGCGTCACCCCTCTCAAGGGGCGCAACAAGGAAACCGGTGAAGATCACGTCTACAGAGAGATCGAGCGCCGCAAACGCTGCATCGCAGCCGGCACACCGAATGCCGTCTATACGACCATCACTCGCCGCTTCGATTCGAAACGCCTCTTTGGACACGAGCTAATCGACTGCCTGATCATCGACGAAGCATCCCAGATTGGGTTGCCGGAAGCGATCATGTCAGCCCTGCCGCTCAAACCCGGCGGGCAGTTGATCGTTGTCGGCGATCCGCGCCAAATGCCACCGATCATCAGCCACGACTGGGAGCGGGAGTTCCGCCGGACTGCCAAGACCTTCAACATCCACGAATCGCTCTTCGCGGCCCTGGCCGGGCTGCAACCGCCTCCGCCGATGATCCAGTTCGAGCAGAGCTTCCGCTTGCACACCGACATGGCCGAATTCCTGCGCGAGTCGATCTACCAGGCCGATGGCATTCCCTACTTCTCGAAGAATGTGAAACTCATGGGCTCGATGGCCTACGACGAGACATTCGTCGAAGCGGTGCTCCGGCCCGAATATCCGCTGATCGTCATCGTGCATGAAGAGGAGGAAAGCCAGAAGGTCAACCTTTTCGAACGCGAGCTGGTGAGACCAATCCTGAGGGCCCTGGCACACCCCTCGATGCACGCTCTCGACCCGTCCGATGGCTTTGGAGTTGTCGTGCCGCACCGCGCCCAGAGAGCCTCATTGCAGGAGGTGGCTCGTAACATGACGAGCACCGACACCAGCGGCGATCTTGATCGCTTCGCTGCCGCAGTCGATACCGTCGAACGCTTCCAGGGCGGTGAACGCAATGTCATTATCGTGAGCGCAACCGAGAGCGACCGCCAGTATCTCTTGACTGCCGGCGAATTCCTCTATGATCCGCGCAGATTGACGGTGGCGGTCAGCCGTGCCAAGGAGAAGATGATCCTCATCGCCAGTCGCACCGTCTTCAACACCTTCGTCACCGACGAAGACCTCTTCGAGCAGACGCTCCTGTGGAAACGTCTACTGCGCCGCACCTGCACGAAACTGCTCTGGGAAGGCGAGCGTGAGGGCCACAAAGTCAGCGTCTATGGCAATGTTCGACATTGACCGAGCACCCGGCGCGTATCGTTGTTCACACCAACGACTCCAGTTCGGAGCCGCGGATTGCTATTTCTGGCAACGCGGATGCTGTCCGCAACCGTATCCAAATAGTTCAGCAGTTCGTGTATACTCGTTGACGCCCTGAGGGGCATACTGGGCCGCTAGCTCAATTGGCAGAGCAGCTGACTCTTAATCAGCGGGTTCGGGGTTCGAGTCCCTGGCGGCTCACCAGCAAGACACACGATGTCCGCGAGATACGCGACCCACGGATGTCATCCGGGGCTGTTGTCATGTTTCTGGGAATGCGAAATATCTATCAGAAATGCGGCGTTGTGTGCTCACGCGATAGCAGCTCTGAGGGAACGTGAGCTCGAGAAAACGCCCGATCATGGCGTTCACTTGATCGGGAACCAGCAACTGGCTGAAGTGTCCCGCACCGACTGTCTGCCCGATGACTACATGAGGACAGAGATCACGAAGCTGCTGGAGATCTGAACGGGGCGTCGTCCCGGTGATGTAGAGGAATGGAACCGTGCAAAGCGCCGCTATCGCCTCGGCATCACGCGTGAACATGTCCTCCGCCGCCGTCACCATCATCGGCTGCGAAGCTTCCGCCATCTCGCGCACGACGCGGTCCTGCAACGCTGGATCGTCACCGGGTTGAAACATCGTTTGCTCGACGAAGCTTTCGCGCCACATCCTGGTAGTCCGAGCTCTGCAGAGCCCGGCACAAGCTCTGTCAACACAACTTCGGTCGCAGCAGCCGTTGGGAGTAACGACGAGTCGATCGCCACCAACCCCGCGACGCTCCCCGGATGGCGAACAGCTAGCTCGAGGCCGACCGTGCCACCCATACTATGACCGATGATGACCGGCTGGCCGAGGTCGAGCTCGTCGATGAGCCAGGCAAGATCGTCTGCGAACAGATTCCATCGAGTAGGGCTGCGCAGGCTTGGAGCTCTGCCCGTGACCGCGCAGATCGACGGCTACCAGACGATGATCGGGCTGAAAATACTCCATCTGCGGCGCCATATAGCTGTGGTCGCAACACCAGCCATGAACCAGCAGCAATGGCGGTTCGCCACTACCCGCTTCGAGATATGCCAACTGGATTTCATCGCGCGATAGGTACTGCATCGACTTCGGTCCTCCAATTGGCTGTCCACCTAGACGCTCCAGATCCACACTCGTGGCAATCCATCGCTTCCGTAAGGAAGTAGTGTTCGGCGAGCCAACGACATGAACAGATCAGTTCTTCAGCGATTCTGATTGGAATACACCGAACACTGATCCGAATGTTCATCCTCCGTACGGACAAGTACATCTGCCAAAAAACGCCTCTCAGTAACGGATGGCATAGAGCCTTTCGGGTTATGGCGATGTGTCGGCGCAAAGCGCCCATCGCCCACCACGTCCTGTCCGCTAGTTTCGCAACGCCAACCTGCCAACCTTCGTTGCCAGACGTGAACGCCAAAACAGGGAATGACTCCATCAAGAAAACGTCAGAATAGTAGCGAGGATTCTGTTGATAACCTCCGGCCAGAACCTTGTCGCCGGCATCACATTCGGCGGCCAGCACATAAATGAGCGTCGTTCATGTGACGAAGCCTGCGAGTGCCGGTACCAGAAACGGACACCACGTACGTGCCAGGAAATCCTCCGCCTCCGCCACCGGTCCCCGATGGCCCTTGATCACCCTTGCTGGCGAGGAGATCCCAGTTCGAGCCTGTGCCGGGTTGTTCATTGATGTTCGAAGCCGTCGCGATGTAGGCGCTACCGTCATGGCTAACGGCGTCATTTGCCGCGTATTGTGTGACGGCGCTCCATGCACCACGCCAGACGAGCCCCGGTTCACCAGCAGGCCCGCTTGCGCCAGCAGGACCAGGTAGTCCTTGCGGGCCCGGATCTCCGTCTTGCCCTGCCGTTCCTGGCGGCCCCTGCGGACCTTCTGGACCTTGAGCTCCTTGTTGTCCATCGTCTCCCTTTGGTCCTTGTGGCCCCGCATCTCCGGCAGGTCCGGGCGGACCTTGTGGGCCGATTTCACCTTGAGGTCCCGCTGGGCCTTCCGGTCCAGGCACGCCCTCCCCTTCGCCCGGCGGTCCTTGAGGGCCCGCCGGACCTTGTTCGCCCTGGGCTCCTTGCGGCCCCGGTGGTCCCTGCTCTCCTTGAGCGCCCTGTGGCCCACGTTCTCCCGCTGGCCCCTGTTCGCCCTGCGGGCCCTGGTGCACCCGCATCACCTGGAGCGCCTGGGGAACCATCCTCACCGGGCTGGCCCGGTTCGCCCTTTTCACCCTTAGGCCCGGGCGTCCCGGCGTCTCCTTTTTCTCCCTGTTCACCAGCCGGCCCCTACGGCCCCCTCAGGTCCGTCGTCGCCCCGCGGACCTTGTGGCCCGGGTATGCCCTCCGGCCCAGGCGGACCGGGATCTCCTTGGATGCCGGCTGGGCCCTGTTCACCCGCGGGTCCCGCCGGACCGCGTTCGCCAACTGGCCCGATCGGGCCTTCCTGATTCCACGACACCGAGTGCTCGGTCGCGCTGCAAAGATCCACTGCCGCCACCAATCGCAAACGACCGGTGTAAAGATTGACGCAAACATGGATCTCATCTGACTCCGGATTGGCGCTCACGTCACGCCCGAAAACACCTCGCAGTCCCGGCGCGCCAACGGCCAGAAGCAGCGCGAAAGCGGCAACGCTCGCACAAAGAAGGAACAGCGGATTCAGCTGGCGTATCCGGGGCATTTATTTCCTCGCTTTCTCAATTTTGCGAGGATCTTAGACCACATACGACACTGTGACAATGATTGACCCGAAAATAGTTACCGACCTGTGCATAGGACCTTACCTGGGTTCAGCCGGACCATACCAGCAATGTCCCCTACAGGACATTTGGGCGATGCACGAATTTCTCTAACCGATTCATTATGAACTCGGACCTTGAATCTATTCTCGCCAGGACGAAATAGCATGCCTGCATGAATCGCAATCGACTAAACCATCTCATCGCAGCCGGATTCGTGGCCTTGCTCCTCATAGGAATCAGCGCCGCCGGGATCCTGACGAGCGCGTCCCAGCCCACAGATGGCTCCGCCAGCCATATCCCGGTTGAAGTTGGAATTCCCATCCGGCATGACCTGGGAAAGTGGCGACAGCTAACCGACGAAGCCTACTTTCGCTCTTGGAGCCAAGACGACGAAATATTCTTACAGGTCGATCGCAGTCTCTGGAGTGACCCGCTCACCGACCCGGAGATTGAGTCCTGGAACGTACGATCTCAGACCGACAGCCACTATTACGAGGATTTCGCCGCAGCCGTCGACGTACGTATTGTCGACGCTGATTGGTGGGCCAGCGGCTGTTTGACGGTCCGTGCTGATTCTGCGTTAGTCGACGACTACAGTGACCTTCACGCCGTATGGCTCTGTGTCATCAGGGCACGGACTGTGGACCAGTTGGTACGACGACACAGGCGCCAGGAGCAAAGGCGAATGGATGTTCCTCGATCAGCAGGATGCCGTCGCCGCACTCAACCCGCTCAACGAGTGGAACCGGCTGAAGATCATCGCAAAGGGCAATATGACGTGGATGTTCGTCAACGATCAATACGCGGGCTTCGCCTACCATCTCGGTCCACCTAGCGGCGCTATCGGTGTTCGAATCAGCGTCCCTCGCGGCGGTTACGGCACCTTCGCCTTCCGCAATCTTACGATCAGCCGCATTGACTGAACTCTTCGCCGATCCTTCAATCTGAGTATGGTCGCCAACGAGTCTGCGGATTGAGCGTCGAACGGAATGATGAACCATGTCTGAGACGAACACTCTGTCTATAGCGGATCGGAGCGGGTTTCAGAGTCCCTTCAACGCACTGCACCATATCCGGGTGATTACCAACGATATGGCGGCGATGGTCAGATTCTTGCCAGGATGTCCCCGGCAGCCAAGTCGTCATGGCTCATCGCTCCATCCAAGCCGGTGCGCGCCACTACTTCATCACTTTGGCCGTCAACGTCGTATTCGCCGTCTTCGAATTCCAGGATGCCGAACTGCCGGTCAGCTTCAGCAACACTCCTCGGGTTCGGGCGGGCCGAAGGGCGCGATGCGGGGGTTTGAAAAGGGACCCTCGACGTTCCAATCGTCACTCGGCACGATCTTCCCAGCAGCGCTCTCTTCGACGAGTACGGTGTAGAGATGATCTTGCGGGTCAATTTCGACGACGCCAAATCCTAGATCGATCTCGTCTTCCGAAAGACCGTAGCGGGCACATATCTCGTCAATTGTCGGCGCAGCTTCCGGCGCCTGAATCGTCACCATTACTTTCGGCATATCGCAACGGCCAGCCTTTCGCTCTTATCGGCGCTTGCCACAGAAAGCATCGTACGCACGTCTAGGATACGCCCCCCGTAGATGTCTGTTGTGTGCATCCTCGACTCCGAGACGCAGGCAATGGCGCTCGTTCCGAAATCGGCGCCCTCGACCGGTCGTTGGAGGGTGCGCAGATAGTAGCGGCGCAACTCAACGAGAGCACTGCCTGCATACGCGGGTAGGCGGACCCCACCCGCGTACAATGTTTCACATTTGCTACGCCAATAGGAAACTCAAAGCTTCCAAGGCGATCTGCACACCAACTTGCAGGCGAACGCCTGTTAGCCGATGCAGGTGCCGCTTGCGGTGTTGTTTGCTTCGTTCGTCTCGGCTACTTCATTTTTCGAATCCACGACGATGCGGAACTCGCAATCGGAATCGAAGCAACCGGCGGGTATGTCGACCAGCAGATTCGCCGATGCGCCTGCCGCAAGCGCCGGAGTTGGGAGGGAGACGCTGCCGTATTGGAGGAAATCAACCAACGTCGTCGACGCGCCTGCCGCACCGGTACCTTGGTTCTTTACCTCGACAAGTAGCTTCCCATCCTGACGCCGGCAGAAGAATCCATGGGCGTCTGGAACCGGCACTAGATCAGCCCCGCCACCGCCTCCACAACACTGCTCGCAGCATTTCTTGCAACACTCTTCGCAACACGACTGACAGTCGTCACCATCACCCTGGTCGGCGATGTGACAACCGTTGATGATGCCCCAGCCATATTCGAAATCGTAGCCGGTCAGCCCCCGGTCTTCAGCAGTCTTGATCAGCATGTTGCGGATTGCGACCGGCGCCGTTGCCGCTCGCGCTGGATCGTATGGATTGCGAGATCGGATCGCCGCGACCACACCGGTCGCAACCGGTGTAGCAGCAGATGTGCCGCCGTCAGCGGGGTAAACGCCCGAACCGCGGAAGTGCGTGTAGCTGCTGAGATCCGGCTTCTGACGCTCCAGGCGGCCCGGCCCGACGCTCGAATAACCGACGCGATTCTTCGTCGTGTCGACGCCAGCGATCGAAAGTACTTGCGGGTGTGAGTTCGCGCCATAGATCGCGTTTGAGGTCACACCCTGGCAGCGACCATCCGGGCAATTCGGACCACAATTGCCGGCCGCGAAGAGAATATCGGCACCAGCCTGTTCGAGCGATCCGACGATGCGGTTAAAGGGATGATTGGGATTGTCGCTGTAGTTACCGGCATGGCCGACCGGGAAATCCCAGCTGGGGTGGAACATACCCCAGCTATTGTTGACAACCAGCGAACGGCCTTCGCCGGGACGCCGCGGCGCGAGCATGAAGTCGAGCAGATGGCGATAGGCCAGGACGGCGTCGCTCAAAAAACCCTCCATGATATTAGAGCCACCACGCGTCGATTGGAGTAGGGCGATGTCAAGCAGCGTGCATTTTGGCGCGGCGATGCATGCGTCGTAAGCGCACATCGTGCCGTGATCCACCGGCAAATCTCCGGGCGTCATACCAGCATTTGGAACCCAGCTGCGGACGGCATCGAAATTGGGATTCTTGCCATGCGCCCGCAAATAGTTCATATTGATCCCGGTGTCGACGATTGCTACGTAGATACCGGTCCCGTCCATGCCCTTTTCGTGGAGCTTCGAGACACACAGCAACCGCTCGACATCGCTATCGTTGCCCAGTGCCGGATCGCCGGGGCAAATCAGCGTTGGCTGCACTGCGACATCAGAGTAGACACCAACGACAGCAGCGCTCGAATTTGCAGCCGCCATCAGCGCGTCGAGCTGGTCATCGTCAACTGTTCCACGGGCCAGGTAGGTGCTGTTGGCCGGTTCGGTATCTACCGCCATGCGCAGCCCAACATCGGCCGGGTCGCTCGACTCCTCCGTTTTCCGATGGGCGGGAAGCTCGACCAGCGGAAAGCTCGAATCCCAGTTGATTTCACCCAGTCCTGGAACGAGCGCGGTATCGAGCCCTGGCGCTTCGGCGCTGGCTAACATATGGGCAAAGGCATTCTGCCGACCCTGCGAATGACGCAGTTCTACGATCACTCTACGACTCTCGGCCATCTGACACCTCCGTCGATGTGTATTGAGTTGTTACTTATTCCAGATTAGGGGCAAATAGCGGAGATTTCATCGTGAGGATTACGTAGTTCTGTTGCTGTGGTGATCCTACGTAGTGAAAGAAGACGTTGCGAATTCAGTTGCACGAAGCCGTGAGATGTCGGCAAACCTGCAAATATCGCAAGTCATGCCTGTAGCCGCGACGCGCTGCGTCGTCCCGCTATGTTTTTCTACGAGATCGAATTCCGGGATGGCCCAAACAAGGTCCGCCCCCTGGTCCAAACGCCACCGTCCGCATTCGCGTCGACGCTAGCTCATTCGCTATCGCTGCCGGACGCGCTGCCCAATGTCGTCTCCAAGAATCCCAGCACCTCGGGCCAAACTTCCCTCTGCGCTCGTGCATGAGGAGCAGCTTCGCCACCGCGCGCGACGAGAAAGCCGCGGATTGGATGCCGACCAGCGTTGACCGTCGTCGGTAGATGTGGCGCCCGGATGCCATGGCCCGCTCCCGCGTATTTGAGATGCGCGTACGGAGTACTGGTGGTTATGTTCTTCGAGCCGCTCGACGACCATCTCGGACATCAGGCTCGACGGCCACATCGCGTCCTCTTCGCCGGAGATGAGCAGCAACGGGCACTGAATGCGCTCGACGGCGATGCCAGCTGCACGAACGGCATCCCGGTCTTCTAGATTAATCAGGTAACGGCGCGTCAGTGCCACGGGTTCGAGGCCTAGGATCTCGGCATCCTGCTCCGGTGTCACGCGGTCTGCCATGAAGGGCAGCGGTTCACCCTGCAAGCTCCAGGAAGGCGCGCCGATGGCCGTATTTCCCGGTCCGATACCAGCCCACATCACCGCACTCGGCACCCAGGCGATGATTCCATCGATGAGTTCAGGGAACGTCGAACCGAGCAACAACACCAGTTCGCCGCCGCGAGATACCCCGGATATCGCAACCTTGTTGCCGCCAACAGCTTCGTGCTTCCGCAGCCAGTTCAATGCAGTCTGGAAGTATTCGAGGGGGATCTCGATCAGATGCTCCGGCAGATCCTCCATCGCGAAGTAGGCCAGCGACATCGCAACGAAGCCGTGCGAAGCCAGCAACGCTGCCGTCTCCCTCGCGCCACCCATGCCCCCGCCGGAACCGCCGAGGGTCACGACCGCTGGAGCCGGACCGCCATCAGGCGGAAGGAACAACGTCGCAACGATACCTTCCTCGCGTATCTCCCGAATTTCCACGGAAGGATCGACAAAGTGGCGCACAAGCTCGACCTGCCCGAGCTTACGACCGCTGCGTTCAGCGGCGATCGTCATCGTCTTCGGTCTGAGGCTGCCCGCCGCGAATGAGGAAGGATCACCATTTGCCGCCGCGTCGATCATCGACCAGTAGATACCGGCCGGATCGAGCCCGGTGTAGGTGCCTCCCACGGACGGGCTCATTGCCGTGCTGACGACGCCGTCGTCGCCGGTCTCGAAGACCGCGACTGAATTCCACTCGACGCCATTATCGTCCTGCATGATGGAGTGGAGTCGGATTCGATCACCGGGATCCTGGCCGCTAACCGTCACTTCGACAGCTTCATCAATCAGCGCACTTTGCGCTGAGAGTTCAATCCGCACGTTATGAGGCCGTCTCCGTCGTCCAACCATTTCACCCTCGCCCCTACTATTTCAATGTCTACCTATTAGGATACGCTGGTTTGACGGCTGACAACCGCCCCAGTTCCCTGGATGATGCGAATACAACTGGCCAGTCCGCTGATGCGAAGCACCGCCAGACGCTCGGATTGGGCAGAACCACGGTGGCGATAGCGTCCAACTTGAGGAAGAAGGGTGCGTCCCGTCCAGCCTCGTGAGGAGAAGCTCTGTGGAAGAAGCGATCGCGTTTATCACTTCATTGGTAGATCGTGGAATCGCTACCAGCAGTGGCAGCCTTTAGCGATCACCTGATCTCGTCCGCGACGCGATCAGATGGAGGGCCTAGACCAGCTTCAAGCAGCCGTCTGACCTCAGCAAAACTGAGGAAAACCATGCCACTGACCCTCTACGCTGACTGAACGCTGTCTGGCAACCGTCCCCCACGACTGACAGCGCCGCAGGCAGCCAACCGATTCGTTGTTGTGGCAAAGAAGAGAGGCGGGACATTTGCGTTCCGCTTCTCTATCAAACATCCGCTACTCTTCAGAATCGACCGAAGATGGTTCGTCGGCCCGACTCAGCAGGAAGCTGTAGTCAGAGCGCCACTGAGGAGTCTCGTCCATGCTGCTTGGCGCGATATGGGCAACACTGTGGCAATCGGAGCAGTTTACGCCCGGTTCTTGGAAGTAAGTCTCCATCACCGAGTTGGCCAGCGACTTCGGGATGATCTCCTGGTAGGGTAGTGGGTCGGTCGTAGGATGATCGTTCTTAACCTCCTCGACTGGCCAACCGACTCCCACCAGCTCGTAGTACTGGAAAACCGAGTTCGAGTTCACCGCTCGGATCTGATCGCGAACGTAATTGTTGAGCGAGACAACGTTATTCGTGAAGTTGCCCCAGCTGCCAACATCTGCGATGTCCTTGATGCGAACCACCTGTATCGGCTGGTCGTAGGGCTGGTCTGCCGATGGCTTCTTGTTGGGCAGACAATTCACCCGGCAGCCCTGGTTGTAGAAGCGATAAACATCCTGCAGATCGCGGCGCGCAATCTCATCGATACTTGGGGCGTTCTGGATGTGCTCAAAGGTTGCCCAGGTCCATTGATCATTTGATTTCTGGATGATGTGAAGGCCGATGAGCCCCATCGTCGCAACATAGCAGTCAGGATCGTCCTCTTGCTCGTCATAGATGTACGCCTGCGTCGTGAGATAGTGATTGGCAAGACCGGGATTGTCGAGTTCGACCCAGGCCGCTTTGACCTCGATTGCGCCCGCCTTTTCAGGCGTGCCAAGGGGGAGATAGATGCCCGGTCCACCCTCTTCTAGCGCCTGCTGGACGGCTTCATACTGTTTCAGGGCGTTGTAGAACTCGTTTTCGACGATGTAATCAAATTCGACCTCATTCATGCGTACTTCGTAATGCGCCCGATGCCCGCTCTGGGCCGTCAACCATGCGTCCGGATCAGAAACTGACGAGTTCGCCTGGCCAAATTCATCTAGCACCTGGGCTGCTCCCGATGATTTCGAAATTGAGGGCAGGTTGCGAGCACCTTCAACGGCGACGTCCATGCATATCGCTGGAATGGATTGCTCCGATCCCCAGGGATTGGGCGGTACAGCATTGGGCAGGTAGACATCGAAGGCTTCCGCGTAGGTCTCCCATACACGGGAACGGGTATCGCCGGGCTCGCCAAATGAGCTTGCAGAAACGCTCAAATCGGGCTGTCCGGGATGGTCTTCGGAGACGATCCAGTTCAAAGCAATGAACTCTTGCCATGCAAAGCAGTTGGCGATGTTCTGATTCATCGTCACGCCAGCCTCGAGACGCGGCGCGCCTGGAAGGTCGGAGGAGATTTCCGGCAGATCGAAGCAATTGAGATAGTGCTCGTCCAGCGCTTGTTGCGGGATTATCGCATCTGATGCTGCAGCTGATTCAGGGTGTCCTGACGGTTGCAATCTACCGACGCCACCCGCCAGCAACATGATGCTAACGAGTAGCCCCAGCAACGGAAGTTGCCGCTTATGTACCTTCATCCCCGCGCCCTCCCCAGCCCCTCACGAATGACAGAGGCCCCAGAGGCTCCTATCCCATCATTGGGCTCGATACTTGAAGTTAGTATCATCGAGTGTTCGTTTCCAACATATAGTACTTCAAGGTGGAACCCACTAGCGAAACTCGTATTCATAGATATCCAGTGCCAGCTCCTGCATGAAGTCAACTGCTTGCCACTCAAGAGCGTCTTCGGTGAGCACGACAGTGACAACCGGACCATAGGGCGTATAAATGACTCCGGCATCGTGGACGACGTTGTCGATGTTGCCGGTCTTATGGGCCACAACGCCTCCGGGAAGCAGTGCCGGCAAGCGGTCATTGACGACCTGAGCAGCCAGTAAGTCGAGCATGGAGCGAGATGCGCTGGGACTGACCACCTGACCTTCGACCAATAAGCGTAAGAGCAGAGCAGTATCGTCCGCATCAGTGACATTGAAGGCTTCGTCCGCTGTTGGCGCTTGCAAATACAATCCCGCGTAGGATGCCAGTCCGGTGCCGGGTGCAACATCCGTGGAACCGCTCGCGAGCGCGGGCATCCAGCGAATCTCCGACGCCGTCATTCCTAAATCGGCAGCGGTCTGATTGATGTTCGCATTTCCTACCAGATTGAGAAGTGCGAAGGCTGCTACGTTGCTCGAATATGCGATCATCGGGTAAAGCAATGCTTCGACGGTGACGGTCGAGCCGACATAGGAGAGATCAAAGGGATCGTCTGAACCTGCTTCCTTGAAGAAGCCCGAGTACATGAAGACTGGATCATCAAAAGCGACGACGCCATCTTCAATCTGCCGGAAAACCTCCACCATGATCAACAACTTGTAGAGGCTAGCCGACTGAAGCTGGTGATCACCGTTGAGTTCATAGATGGTCTCGCCGCCCGGCCCGATCACGACTACCTCATAAAGCCCCTGGCGCCCTTCAAGCAACGTATTAATATCGGCTACAAGGTCGGCGTTCGACGAAGATTCTTCGGCTGTCGCGGTGGGTTCGGCAGGACCCGGCGTCGGAGTCTTCAACGCCATCGTTGGCAAAGCGGTGCTGGTTACAGTCTCAACGGTAGGTGAGAGACCCAGCGTTACCGTCGGAACTACCGTCGGAGTTGCTGGCTTCGTTGTCGGGGTTACCCTTGGATGTGTCGGCACCGCCGTTGCCGTTGCCGTTGCGGTCGGTTGTACTGGTTTCACCGTTGGAGGTAATGTCGGAACCTTTGTCGGAGTTGCTGTTTCCAGGCCGATCGTTGCAGTCGGTGGCGTGGTGTTGACCGGGGAAGCAACAGTCTGAGTCGGCGCGACACTCGGAATTTGGGCCGATGATGCAGACCCTGTCGGTCCCGCGCACGCTACAAGCATCAATGTGAGCAGTAAGAACGACGCTAAACGTAAGACAGGCATTGAGAAAATTCCACTACGATCTGATGTGGACCGCTGAATTTCAACGGACGGAAGCAACTGACCAGAGATACTTCACATGAACCGAAGTATTCTGCCCTCAGCCATAACCTACCACGTGACTTTCGTCACCCGTTTCACATCGGTATGGCAGACCTGTAGCCGTCACGCCGGTAGACCTGGACGCAAGGCGCGTATGCGCTCTAAAGACACAAGACGATCAAAGCGTTATCGAGCAAGTGCCCGAAGAAGGCTACGGCCGTAAGGGACGTAACGACGCTGAATCATTCCTCTGGCACAGTATTATGTATTCCGTGTACGAGTGACAGGATCGAAGCGACAGAGGGCCGATCCGCCGGATGGGCAGAGCGGTAAATCCAGCCGCCGGATCCGCCTGGTCGGAAAAGGACATCACCACCGAGCTGGTGTTGGTCCGAACCCTCGGACCGCGCCGGGAGCCGGCCTCTGAGAAGGCTGCGTCCGTAGTACCACAAGGTCTCGGGTCCCCAGATCGTTGTTGCTGGACGGCGACCAAGACCGAAGCGTCTGTAAACATTCCGACTCGGATCTCTCAACACGGGGAACGGCAAAGGTTCGCGTTCCTCGTACTGATCAACTCGGGAGCGCGACTCGAAAGTAACAACATAGATCCGAACGCCTATGCGCTTCAGTTCGTCTGCGTGCTCGCGCAACTGCGCGAGATGGTCTCTGCAGGGCAGTCAGCCAAGCCAACGGAGAAACACCAGCAGGACGGTTCCGGAAGCAGTGACATTCGTTAGTCGCACGGAATCTTCCCGCTTGTCGAGCAATACCAGATGGGACAGGTTGATAGGCTCAGATTGATCAGATCCAGTCTTGCGTTCAGATCGGACGTGCAGATACCAGCCGCTGAGACGCTCGGCGGATACGCCCAATGAATAGGCGATCGAGAGCAGAGTCATCAGAGCTAAGGTACGGAACACCCCACCTTGCTCAAAACGCCGGGCTGACGTTGTCACATAGGCAGGTAAGAGTTTAAGTTCGCCACGCTTTCGCAGGCGTCGAGAGAGATCGATATCCTCCATCAATACCGGCTCATGATAGCCACCCACTTTGTCGAAGTCGCACCTCCGCACTGCTATCGCCTGGTCGCCGAAGAATGTTCGTTGAACCCGAAAGCGCATGAGTCCGATCATCGTCAGCAGGTGATAGCTCCATTCCTGCCGATCCGACCGATAGCGAAATCCAGTCGCTGAAACGTTCGGTATAGCCAGGCCATCCAGGATCAAGCGGTAGGCATTCTCCGGAAGCAACGTGTCGGCGTGAAGAAAGAGAAGGAACTCACTGGTAGCCAGTTCAGCGCCGGCGTTCATCGCTTCGCCGCGACCAGCAGGCGGCATCGACGACGAGATCTGCGCCTGCTTCACGGGCAATTGAAACGGTCTGGTCTGAACTGCCGGAATCGACGACGATTACCTGCCAGTTTCCAGCGAGATACCGAAACTGCGCGAGGGTGAGAGGAAGACTCACTTCTTCGTTGTAGGTCGGAATAACGACTGAGATCGTACTGCTTGCGTTAGCGGCCAGGTTACTGCATCCTATCGCGGTGCATCGACGTAGCTGCCGCAAGCCTACCGGGTTTACATCTTGATCTCAGTCAGCAAGATCACATAGCCGCATTGCGCCGGAGGCTATCAGGTAGTTCAGCAATTGACGGCAGCACCAGATCTGGCTCGAATCCTTCAATCGATTCGAGGCCTCCCATTCCGGTTTGCACAAGAATGCCCATCGCGCCACAGGACATTGCAGCCTGGACATCCTGAACCAGATCGTCGCCAACCATCGCGACCGATTCCGCCGGCAATCCAAGCGCGTCGAAGCCGGCCTGAAAGAAATGCGACGACGGTTTGCCGACGATTACCGCTTCCGTCCCCGCGGCCCATTCCAAACCATGAATGAACGGCCCGGAGTCCAGGGTGACACCCTCGGCGGTCAACCAGTGAACACTTTTGTGCATAGCGACCAGGCTCGCGCCATTGCGAAGCATCCGGTAGGCGCGGTTGAGCGCCTCAAAACGAAACGAATCGCTGGCTCCGCCAATGACGACGACCCTCGCCTCGTCTTCGTCATCGGTCAAAGGAATCCCGTCAAACTCTTCCTCTATATCGCCTGAAACGACGAGATGACAAGCTTCTCCGGGGTGAATGCGGCGCAGATATTCTGAGGTGGCTGTCACGGCAGTCAGAATTTCATCCGCCGATACGTCGTAACCCAACTCGCGCAGAAAAGTGGCCAGATTCGCTCGAGTTCGCATTGTGCCATTCGTCAACAGCTGGATGGGGATGCCAGCCGCGCGCAATTCATCCAGAGCTCCGACCGCGCCAGGAATCGGCGTTCCGTCAACGTGTAGAACGCCGTCCACATCTAGCAGGAGTCCTTGCACTTCAGCCATCGGAGTCAATCAATAGTCCCCTTTCAACAGAAACGGCCCGTCGCATTATCGATCCGTTCAGCAACGGAACTTGCACAAGTAGCGAAATCTTAGCTACGTTGGTTGCATACAACCAGAAGAAGGAGACAAACCATGCGCCGCTTCTTGCTTGCAACACTGAGCGGAATGATGATTCTTACACTACTCGGCCGGGCTGCAACTGCCGAGGCGCCCGCCAACGACGCGTTTCAGCAGACCTGGCAGCGCACTGACAAACCGGTCCTCGACGGCGCTGTCGCACGCACATGGATGTGGGGGCCGGAAGCCTTCACGGCTGCTATCGATGAACCTTACGCCGAATCGCCGAATGGCCAGCGTACCGTCCAGTACTTTGACAAGTCTCGCATGGAGATCACCAACCCCGACGCCGACCCCAACTCTATCTGGTACGTCACCAATGGCCTTCTCGTTGTCGAGATGATGACCGGCCAGTTGCAGACCGGCGACAGTAGCTTCGAGACGCGTGAACCGGCCCAGGTCAACGTTGCAGGTGACGCGAACGACTCGAACGGACCAACCTACGCCACCTTCGCGGGTCTCCGCAACGCCACGCCGCTCCCGTCCGGCCAGCCCATCATCCAACGAGTAGATCGCGCTGGCAACGTGTCCGACGATCCCTCGCTCGCATCGCAGAACGTCCAGGTTACGTTTCTCGACGACGTTACCAAGCACGCTGTTGCCGGACCGTTCTGGGACTTCATGAACACGTCAGGCACGGTCTATGAGAATGGATATCTGGTAGCGGCCCCGCTCTTCGAGAACGCCTTCTTTGCCACCGGCCGGCCAGTCACTGAACCCTATTGGGCGAACGTGCTCGTCGCAGGGACCGCGCGCGACGTGCTGATGCAGTGCTTCGAGCGACGCTGCCTGACCTACACACCAGGTAATTCCGAGGGTTTTATCGTCGAAGCTGGCAATTCAGGGCAGCATTACTACGCCTGGCGCTATGCAGATGACGGCGGGCCGGGTGGTGAGCCGCCACCGGGCAGCATGGACAACCTGAAGTGTGTCCAACTGAACTATCCCTGCACCCTGGCGGCGACCTCACTCGAAGTGCTGCAACAGATCGATGCCTATGGAGCGCAGATGCTTTCGATCCTCAATGGTGGTGGTTCAATCTCCGACGCTGAGACGTGGCTTCTGCAGCAGGCTGACGTTGTCATGACGTCGGCGGACGGCAACGCGCTCTGGTATCGCCTGGACGGCGGGCCCGTAGTCTGGCTCTATGATGCGCCGCCGGTGCATGCGCCCGAGGACACAGCCGCGAGCCGGGTCGCTCCCGCACCGCTTGCTTTCGAGACAGTACCTCGCAACGTCATCGGTCAGGACCGCAATTTTGGCGACGACAAACGTGCTCTGATCCTCTCGCCGTTCAAGTGGAACTTTGGAAACGATGACGAGGGCGCACGGTTGCGAAATCTGCTTGAAGCGCAAGGCTACGAGGTTGAGTATCGGGAGAATCCATCGAATCCCAACGAGGTGTCAGGCGAAGCCGAGATCTTTATCGAGCAGTTCGAGAACTGGAACGATTACGACATCATCCATTTATCGACTCACGGCAGCACCGACTGCGATCTCTCCGATAGCGATCTCCTCTGTAATTCCACGATCGATACAGGCATCATGACCAGTGCCGAGGATGCGGTCGACATCGAGATTGTCGGAGCGACAATTGGTCAAATCGAGGTTGAAGGCGGCGAAGACTTCTCAGGCATCGGGCTGACGGAGGATTTCTTCCAATATGAGTATGGCAGTGATCCTTTTGCGACGCCGCTCGAAAACACGCTGGTGTTCTTCAGCGCGTGCGAATCCCTCGACCTGAGCGCCAGTCTCCCGGCGATCCTGGCCGGACAATCGAGCGCCTTCGTTGGCTGGACTGAATCCGTCTATGCGAATGACGCTGCCGCCGATGCCGTTGCCATCTATGAGCGTGCATTGAAAACCGGTCAACCATTGGACGAAGTCATCCGCGATCTGCGGCCAGACAACGATGCTCTCGGGACCGGTCGACGCCGCGTTCCAGACGCAGATGATCCTACAGACCGCACAGAGCTCGATTCCGTCGGCGCGCGGCACATTCGACTGCGCGAGGTAATCGAGATCCTGAGTCCGTTCACAGGTGAACCGCTAGGAGATGGCGAAGTGATTCCTATCTTCGGCGAATTCGGCGACGGTATTGAGGACAGCCTGCCATTTCTCATTCAGGTCGACGGAATTCGTGTGCCGGAGGAAGTTACCGACGAGGAGGCATGGCTCTCTCAGATTGTCGTTCACATCGAAGCACTGGGTGCAGCCGGTCCAGAACTGTCATTCACTCTTGCCGACGAAAGCGCAAGCGGTGTCGGACTTCGATTGGCAGCTCAAGGGCGAATTGCCGCTTGGCCGCGACGCTGAGCAACGCGAGCAAATTACCATGCGTGCCTGGGTCGAGCTGCCGGAGGGCCCTAACTGTGTCAGTCGCGACGAAACTTCCCCTCGGCTTGACAATCCAATACTCAACTTCCGCTCAACTATTGAGTCGCTTGGAGGTGCGGTCGATCTTCAGAGCGAGGTTCACGCGGAATTCACGTTGATCTTCAAACCGGACCTGAGCACTTTTGAGGTAGGGAAGGCAACGCTCGAATATGTCAGATATGACCTCACTGTTGCAGGAACCGGATGTGAAGCGCAGTCCGTTCTTCACGACGGAACCCTCGAAATCACGAAGCTAGAGTTCCCGACCAACGCTGACGGCCAGATCTCATCCTTCACACCGATAGAAATTCGATTGCGGCCACTGACGGATATATTCGCTGACGTGACACTCGACTGCCCGCAGGGCGCAATTGACATTCCTGGTCTCGACATTCACTGGTTTGCGGGCTGGGTCGTGAGTCACGGAGGGCAGGGAGGATCTGGCGGCGGCGTTGACGAATTCGACGAATCGGAAGGCGTCTGGGTCATCCGCAACTGGCAGGATGATCCCCCGCGAAAGGTCTACGACCAGACGATCCCAGCCGGAGATGTAACGCTCTATGAAACAACCCGTATCGAGATCACGGTTCCGGAGTAGAAGGGTAACTCGCGATCTCCATACTCGGGCAAGGATTTCTTAGCTGCCAGGGTTCTGGAATCTCTACGGAATAGACGGCGGTCCCTACGCGTTCAAGTCGGTATGCAGCCAGCGTGCGATCAAGCACGCTGCGCGTATGTGTAATCGAAACATCGGGGAGCCAAAGTTGGACCATCAGCCGGCTGGTAATCCGCAATCATCATCACCCGAGCAACCACGAGGTGGTCTGCTCGATATTGAATGGCCCTGCGCGCGCATCGGTCATTATGCGTTCGAAACGGACGCTTTCTTCAGCGATTGCTTCTGTTAGTCCTCGGTTCCCTTTCAACGCTTCTAGCTTTTTACAACTGACAATCGTAGCGCCGCGCCGCCTGGGGTAACCCATCTCGATTTCGAGATGTAGAGGCGGCCGCGCCGGGAATCCGAAGAATGGACATTCACTGACGATGGACATGGAAACGACAATGAGCGCCCCGCCACTGGTGCTCCCGGTTACGCGGGTCGAACAGGACCTGACACAGATGATCGGCAACACGCCGCTATTACGGTTTCGATCGCTCGAGCCGCACGACGGCATCGAAATTTACGGCAAGGCGGAGTGGGCGAACCCGGGAGGATCGGTGAAGGACCGTCCAGCCCTGGCAATGATCGAGGCTGGCGAGCGCTCCGGTGATCTCACCAAAGACAAGATCCTGATCGACGCGACCTCCGGCAACACCGGCATCGCCTACGCCATGATCGGCGCAGTGCGCGGCTATCAAGTCAAGCTCTTTATGTCCGCCTCCGCAAGCGCCGAACGCAAGCGCATCCTGCGGGCCTACGGCGCTGAGCTAGTGCTGACCGATCCCGCAGAAAGCTCCGATGGCGCCATCCGAGAAGTGCGCAGGCGCTACCAGGAGAATCCGGATATCTATTTCTATCCCGACCAGTACAACAACCCGGAGAACTGGCGCTCCCACTTCCGTACGACCGGCCACGAAATCTGGAAACAGACGGATGGGCGTATCACCCACTTCGTCGCCGGGCTGGGCACGAGCGGCACATTCATGGGCACAGCTCGCCGCTTGAAGTGCTACAACGAAGCTATACAGGCAATTTCGATGCAGCCCGATCTGGCGTTGCACGGTCTGGAAGGGCTTGAAGCACATGGGTTCGGCGATTGTGCCGGGCATCTACGATCCGGAGCTGGCAGACCAGAACCTGCCGATATCGACCGACGAGGCCTACAACATGATCAAGCGTGTCGCGAGCAAAGAGGGCGTCTTGCTCGGAGTCTCCGGTGGCGCGGCACTTGCTGGCAGTGGAAAAGGTTGCCCGGCAGATCGAGCGTGGCGTCATCGTCACCATCCTGCCCGATAGCGGCGAACGCTATCTGAGCGACCGGTTCTGGGATGAGCTTGCATGACCGCTGATTCTCAACCAGCTTCGTTTGTCATTGGGACGCACAAGAAGCGGCGATCTTCGAGCATGCCGAGCGCACATTCCCCGACGAATGTTGCGGCGCAATCTACGGGAATGTCGACGGAACTACCCGACAGGTCGTTGCGTTGCGGGAGATGGAAAACACCTGGGATGCCGAAGAGCGCCGGCGGCGTTTTCTGATCACCCCAGGCGAATACATGCGCGTCGAGCGTGAAGCGGACGAACTGGGGCTCAGCCTGATCGGCTTCTATCATTCACACCCCAATGCCGAAGCACGCCCATCCGAATTCGACCGCGAGCATGCCTGGCCCTGGTTCGTCTATCCAATCGTGGAGGTGCGCGACGGCAAGGCCACCCGGATGCGAGCCTGGCAACTCCAGGACGACCGCAGCGGCTACGATGAACTCAAGCTGACACTGAACGATGATTGATTTGAATCGCGGACCGGCGGAATCAGCGAGCATTCACGCTGTAGACTACAACGATAATGTGAGGAAGGAATCGCAACGATGACGACACAGATGGCAACGGCGCAGATACGCATACCAACGGCACTCCGGCAATTCGCCGGCAATCAGCCAACCTACGACGTGACAGCCGCAACCGTCGGCCAGGCGTTGAGCCAGCTGACTGCCGAGTATCCCGATCTCGGCAACCATCTCTACAACGACGAGGGCGCACTGCGCTCGTTCGTCAACATCTACTATCAGGAAGAAGATATCCGCTATCTCGACGGCCAGGATACGGCCCTGACCGACGGCAGCGAAATCACGATCGTGCCATCGATCGCCGGTGGCGCGGTCGAGATCAAGACCGAGCAGCGCGAGGCGACGCTCGATAACGACGAGATTCTGCGCTACAGCCGCCACCTGATCATGCCCGAGGTGGCTATGGGCGGCCAGGAGAAGCTCAAATCGGCCAAAGTGCTGTTGATCGGCGCGGGCGGGCTCGGCTCACCGCTTGGCCTCTATCTGGCGGCGGCTGGCGTTGGCACGATTGGCATGGTCGACGCCGACGTGGTCGATTCGACCAACCTCCAGCGCCAGATCCTCTACGGCACCAGCGACGTCGGCGTCGACAAGCTCGACGCCGCCACCAAGCGCCTGACCGACCTGAATCCGTACGTGAAGATCAACAAGCACAGCGTCCGGCTGACGTCGGAGAACGCGCTCGACATCCTTAAGGACTACGACGTCATCGTCGACGGCACCGACAATTTCCCGACCCGCTATCTCGTGAACGACGCCTGCGTGCTGCTCGGCAAACCGAACGTCTACGGTTCGATCTTCCGTTTCGAGGGCCAGGTTTCGGTCTTCTACGCTGAAGAGGGCCCCTGCTATCGCTGCCTCTATCCCGAGCCACCGCCACCCGGCCTGGTTCCAAGCTGCGCCGAAGGCGGCGTCCTCGGAGTGCTGCCGGGCACCGTTGGCGCGATGCAGGCGACGGAAACGATCAAGCTGATCCTCGGCATCGGCGAGCCGCTCATCGGTCGCCTGCTGCGCTACGACGCGCTCGGCATGGAGTTCCGCGAATTCAAGCTGCGCAAGGACCCGCGCTGCCCGGTCTGCGGCGAGAATCCGACCGTCACCGAGCTGATCGACTACGACGAGTTCTGCGGCTTCGGCGGCGACCACGTCGAAGCGGACGAAGCGTTGACGCCCGGAGTGGGAGATCTCGGCCGGGGAACTGGCCGCGGCCCGCGCCGCTGGGAAACACCCGGTCGTCATCGACGTCCGTGAGCCGCACGAGCGCGAGATCGGCTTCATCCCCGATTCGACACTGATCCCAGTCGGCGATGTCCCGGCCCGGATGCACGAGCTCAACTCGGCCGACGAGATCGTCCTCTACTGCCGCACCGGCGTCCGCAGTGCCCGGGCGCTTGGAGACGCTCCGTTCGGCGGGCTTCGGCAAGCTCAAGAACCTCGTCGGCGGCATCCACGCCTGGTCCGACGACGTCGACCCCAGCATCCCGAAGTATTAGCTGGACCCATCGTCATCTAGGAGAAGAGAAGCCACCTCGGTACTAGTCAGACTGAGGTGGCCTCTGTGCGATAATGCGAACATAAGATCGAGAATTCTGCACGATAGTTCAACGAAGGGACCAATAGATGACCGTCATTCTGGCCCTGACCGCCGAACAAGTTGCGAACCTCACCGGACTATCAATTCGCCAGCTACGCTACTGGGATTCCACTGACTTCTTCCATCCCAGTTTCCAGGATGAAGCAGGAATACCATATGGGAGCATCTATTCGTTCCGTGATGTCGTATCGCTTCGCGTTCTATCACTCTTACGGAATGATTACGAAGTGAGCCTTCAGGAACTTCGCAAAGTCGGAGACTGGCTGGCTAATCAATCCGAAGATTCCTGGTCGAAGAGCAAATTCTACGTTGCCGGCCGCCACGTCTACTTCTACGATCCGCGTAGTGATTCGTTCCATCAAGGTACTCGCCCTCAGCAGATTGTGACACTAATCGAAGTTCGCGAAGTCGTTGGAGATACAGAGCGACGAGCAAACGCCATGCAGACCCGTGATGAACAGGAAATCGGAAGCATCGTCCAACATCGCTACATCGCCCACAACGAGCCGATTCTCGCCGGTACCCGAATACGCACCAGCGCGATCTGGAATTTTCACAAGGCGGGTTATTCTGCAGATGAAATCATCGACGAATATCCTAGACTGACCCAACGAGACATCGAAGCCGCAATAGAATTCGAATCCCGGCAGCGACAAGTAGCCGCATAGTGTCGGCGGTCAGAATTCGATTTCTGATTGACGAAAACGCTCCTCAAAGCATCGGAAGCTTTCTGGAAACACGCGGACACGACGTGCTTTACGTCGGCGAACAGTTTGCCAAGAGCACGCCAGACTCAGTCCTTGTCGTTGCGGCGGAATTCGTCGGACTCGTCGTCATCACATTCGATAGAGACTTCAGGCGCCTTGTTACCCAGCTTCCGTCCGGCACACGCACCAGATTCAACCGCCAGGCTGGCCGGATCAGTCTTCGGATGGATGAAACGAAAGCCAGGGCGCGCATCGAAGAACTTATCGATGTGATCGAAGTTAGCTACCAGTTCGCTCTCGCTCGCGATCAACGCTTCATCATGCAGATTAGCGAATCAAGCTATACGGTAAGCGGTTAGATGCGATCACACTCCTTCAAATGGAGGCGGAGGTCTCAACCTCATCGATGGCATCCACACCTGGTCCGACGACAAAAACCCTAGCATTTCGAAGTACGTAGAACTTTAGCGAGGGTTTCTGCTATCCATCACTCACTACCTGTCAATGGATATAGGGACCGGCAAAACAGCGAGGTCTGGATTCATAGCGAGCCGATTCACCTGAGGTACCGCTCGACCGAGTGGACGACGGTCAACGTGACCAGGGTCAGAACGGTGAGCCCAATGGCGACGATGTAATAGCCGGCTCCGGCAGCAGCACCGATCCCGGTAGCAACCCAGAGCGCCGCCGCCGTTGTCGCCCCAATGACGCGCTCATTGCTCCGAAAGACAATCGCGCCCCCGAGAAAGCCGATCCCCACTACTGTTGAAGCGAGGATGCGTGTCGGATCAAAGACGAAGCCATTGCCATCGCGCGAGAACTGATCCAGCAGCAGCAGACCGATTGCAACGAATGTTGCTGAACCAGAGGTGACCAGCATAAGCGTGCGAAATCCGGCGGACTTGCCGCCTATCTCACGCTCAATCCCAATGACACCCCCGAGCAGCAGCGCCACGGCAATCCGGAATAAGGCGTCCCACTCGCTCATTTAGCCATATCCGATCCAGAGGGGGTGGTCACAGGCACCGTAGTCATTCGACTGACAGGTTCTATGCCCATGACAGCCAGAGTCTTCCGACCTGACAGGAAGACCCAAATCCGCGCAATTCGATCACGAGACCACTTACCCGACTGACATTCGCAATCGTACTTTGCATCCGTAACCTGATTCCCAGTGTCGGAGAAACGCGCTTGCTTAGCTGCCGTTCCATCGTTTCATGATCAGATCAGTCCATCATGATTTGCCGAAGGCGTCGCCCGATTTAGCCAGCTTACGACATCTCTAGGACGCGGGGCTGATCACCACCAGCTCGTGCTTGGCCCGGGAGCAGGCGACGAGCTGGAGTTGGTGGTCGGCAGGATAGCCGTCCATCTCAGTGAGGATCACGACCGGGCTTTCGAGGCCCTTGAAACTGTGGATGGTTGAGACGAGCACCTCGCCGTCCGGCGGCGGATCCTGCCAGGTAAGACGGTAGCGGCCCGCGCGCTGCCCGGTCGACCATTGGCTGCGACGCTCGCTTGCCGGTGTCAATATCGACGATATCCGAGACGGCGAGATCACCGCCTCGAATAAGGCGCGTCAGCTGGTCGCCGAGCGCCGTGATCGGATCGTCGCTCTTCACGATGACCGGCGGACGGCCTTCCGGCCCCGCGCTGCGTACATTCTCATCGTAGAAGTGAGCGATGTGCTGGTGGATCCCCTGGGTGTTCCGGAGATTCTCATTGAGCTCAAAGGGTGGAGTCTCGAACGGTAGAGCTTGACCCTGGTTGTAGATCGCCTGCTGCTCATCGAAAAAGATGTAGAAGATGCCCTCGTCGGGATCGCGCAGCAACTCCAGCAACGACAACCACCAGTCCTCTTGAAAATCCTGGCCCTCGTCGACGACGATGGCGTCGAAGCGCCTCTCTGTCCGAGCGAGTGCATCCATCAGTAGCGCTGGCAAGTGGATGTTGTAGTAGTAGCCGAAGTCCATCTCATCCGGTTTTCCCGGATCGAGGCCGGCCGATTCTGCAAATTCGTACGCAAACTCATGGAAGTGCTGGATATGGAGTGTTTCGGGCACTGGGCTGAGCTGCTCGCGCAACCAGGCGGCCAATGCCTTATTGAAGCAGGTGAGCAGGGTGGGAATCCCGCGCTCGGCGAGTCGCCTCGCCTTCTCCGCCGCCAGGAAGGTCTTGCCCGAACCGGCACAGCCACTCACGAGCGCGCGCGGGTTGCGGTCGATAAAGCTCAACAGCGAGAACTGCCGCTCGGTCAGGGTGCGCATCTCCGATGCTTCGCGCTTTACGTCAAACGCGAGCGGCGAACGCAATTCCCAGGTCCGCGCCAGCAAGTCAACCGCAGCCTGAACCCCGGCACTACCGGGGGTAGGATCGTTGGGCGCAGTCCAGAAGCGAAACATCGCGTCGATGCGTTGGTCGAGATTTTCGAGATCATTTCGATCGATGATGATCGCCCGTGGCGCATCCTCGGGCAACGCTACCCCCTCGACGGTGCCGTCGGTAAATGCCAGCCCGTGACCACCCTGATACTGAAAGCGGGATGTCTTGTATTCGGACTGAAGCTCAGCTCGCAGGTCAAAGAATGCTTTGCGCGCCTGCTCGACCGGATCCTTGATTGTATGGTTGTTGCCGCCGCGACTGATGCTATACCAGCGGCCCGAACGCGCATCGTGACCAACGGTGCCGCCTTTGACCTCGATGACCAGTATGCCCCGTTCGGGATCGAGCACGACGAAGTCCGCCTCGGCCGTGCGGGCTTGACCGCGATCGTTCGAGTAGATCCAGTTCACGCCCGCAAGCACAGTACGACGGTCGCTAACGTTTTCCTGAAACGCAGCAAACAACTCCCGTTCTGCATTGCTCTCCACCGTCGTGGGCAGGCGTTCAGGATACATGCGGGCCATGCAGGCCTCCTCGTCTTATGAGTGTGCAATCCTCAGCGTCATGGTTGATCGTAGCGCGATTGTTGCGCCCGAGGTCGAGATTAGCTTAGCGAGGTCGCCCGGCTTACGCCTAGCATGCGAAGATTGATTGACCGACGAAAGGCGGGCCCCCAATGGCCAACGAAATCGAGGTCACGGAAGCAGACATCCAGAGCACTGGCAACGAAGCTGAGTGATTTCATTGACACCCTGACGCCCGGTGAACGCTCAGCATTCCAGATCGTTGAGTGGTATCTGGCTATGAGCGCACTCGAAGAGGAACAGGAAGTCAGTGGCTATATGGCGACAACGCAGGCAAATCGCGCAGATCTGTGGCAATCGTTGACGGCGGCGCTGGTGGCGCGTCACGAATCCGATGTGAATGCCTGACTGCCTCGAGATCGTCACCATCTCATGAAGCTAGCATCCTCCCGATATGTACCGCTGTCCGACGAACCCATCGTCGTTCCGTTGTTGACCGCCGAAATGGCATCCAACCTTCTCAGAGCCCGAGTAGCCGGAGCGGGCGAGATCGATACGTCATTCGATCTTGGCTTGACGGAAGTAGTCGTCATCCTGACTCAAAACGGCGTTCAAACTCCTACAGGCGTATTCGTCTCCTGGGAGGCGATAGAAATGTGCACCGGCAATGAGGAACGATGCTACGCGATTCTGGACGATGGTGAACCCTGGCCCGTCGGCGTTTTCTCGGAGACGACCGGTTGGTATCGCTCTCTGATTCAGACGGGTGGTACACCCACGACGCTGGTCGGTGGATTCACGATGCATCGCATCAAGGGCAGCGATCCGATGGACGACACACGCGAGAAGATCCAGGCCATTCGTCCGGTAACAGGGCGCGTTCTCGATACCGCCACCGGTCTGGGCTATACAGCGATCGAAGCCGCCAGGACCGCCGACCATGTATTGAGCGTCGAACTGGACCCGGCAGCAATCGAGATTATCCGCTACAACCCCTGGTCGCACGAGCTGCTCACTCGCGACAACATCAGCGTCGTGCTCGCCGACGTCAACGAGTTGATTCGAGATCTCGACGATGCCTCCTTCGACCGGATCATCCACGATCCGCCGACTTTGGCTCTGGCTGGAGAACTCTATTCCGAAGCTTTCTACCGCGAATTGCATCGGGTGCTGGATCGCAGGGGGCGGCTCTTTCACTATATTGGCGACCCGACCAGCAAGAGTGGCCGCCGCACGACTGACGGCGTGATCCGTCGCTTGCAAGCAGCCGGATTTGAACGTGTGCGCCGCGCACCGAAGGCGTTTGGCGTTGTCGCCTATCGGTAATTCCGCTTTCGTTAGCCCGGCTCGATCCGGGTATCTGGCCGCGTTGGAGCATGGCTAGCGCAGTTGTGGAATCGTCAAGAGCCCTGCCCCCGATGGCCAAACGGCGTGATGTGCGCCACATAACGAAGTGTGAATCCAATCATTTCTATATATAGGTCTGAATTGCCCGTCTGCACGACTCGGTTGCATGACGATGCGACCCGGTCTACAGCTCGCGATCAAGAATGTGAACACAAGATCGTAGCTGGCCCAACATGAGTAACTAACCCCTCTTGAGACCAGCACATTGAGAGTCGCCGGGTCATACTCGGCCCCGCTCTGGAATCGAGATAAAGAATGAATGTTAGACGACGCAGCTGGATTGTCATCCCGATCGCGGTGATACTCTTCCTCGCAACAAGCTGCAGCATCAGCACGAACAACGGTAACGCCTCAGAAGCGACCCCCTCGCCTTTACCAACAAGCACTCCAGCAGCGACGGCGACGCCAATCGACAGCAGCAATCTGTTTAGCATTGCTATCGGCGATGTCGTTCAACAGGTAAGGCCGGCCGTCGTACAGATCACCAACCAGCAGACGGCATTCGACCAGTTCAACCAGCCCTTCAGTGTGCCCGCCGGGGTTGGATCGGGCGTCATCTATGACACAGAGGGCCACATCATCACCAACGATCACGTCGTTGAAGGCGCCGAAAAACTGCTTGTCACACTGCCCGATGGGAGATCATTCACAGCCGATCTAGTTGGCCAGGACGCCCAGACCGACCTCGCCGTCTTACAGATTAAGGGCGAAAATCTTCCAGTAGCGGCACTTGGAGATTCAAGCAAACTTGCGATCGGTGACTGGGTCGTTGCTATCGGTAACGCGCTTGCGTTGCCCGGTGGACCAACGGTCACGGCAGGTGTCGTAAGCGCCACAGGGCGCACAGTCCAGGAACCAGCGGATTCCTCCGGCCAACCAGGACCATTCCTCTTTGATGTGGTTCAGACGGACGCCGCAATAAATCCCGGGAACTCCGGCGGCCCACTTGTGAATCTGAATGGCGAGGTCATTGCAATCAACACTCTGGTAGCCGGCCAGGCAGAACCGGGAATCCAGGCTGAAGGCATCGGCTTCGCTATATCAATTGCGACGGTGAAACCGATCGCGGACCAGCTGGTGGCAACCGGCCACGCCGTCCATCCATATCTCGGAATCCAGTACGCGCCACTCAACGCGGCAATCGCCGCGCAAATAGGTATCGACCAAACCTTCGGCGCGTACATTGGCAAAGTAGCCAGCGGATCACCAGCGGAGGATGCGGGCCTCAAAGCGAAAGACATCATCACGAAGATTGACGGTGTCGAATTGACGGAGGACTCAGCGCTGGCTCAGATCCTCGAATCCCACAAGCCAGGAGATACCGTGACGCTCTCGGTTCTGCGGGACAAGCAAGCACTCGAACTTACTGCCACCCTCAAGGAAGAACCGTCCACGTAATCCGGTTTCCGCTGAAGCACTAGCCCGGTGGTTGGTTGAATAGATTCAACCGGCCACCGGTTACGTTCTAGCGATCATCCGATATTCGGCTCGCTGCAATCAGTAGTTCGCGCGCAGCTCTGGAAGCCGTTTGCCAATCTCGTGCAAGAGATCCCACTGTGACTCATCGGGCATCTTGAAGTACACCTCGCTTGCCCCGGCGTCGATGTAGCTGTTCAGTACGTCCAGGAACGCATCAAGCGATTCCCAGGGCTCGCGTCCAGCGCGGCGCGAGACGACAAAGGCGGAGCGGCGGATTTCGTTGTGATCGCGGCCAATGTCTGCGCAGGCAGCTTCGAGCAAATCCCCGCTGGCGCGCATCTCGACCGGTCCCTGGTCGATAGACCAGATATCGGCATAGCGGGCCACCAATCCCATCATCCGGCGCTTTTGCCCACCTACCATGATTGGCAGCTGCTCCTGTACGGGTTTGGGCTGAAATGGAGCGTCGTCCAGCTCGTAGTGCTTGCCTTCAAACGTCGTGCGTCGCTCAGTCAGGAGGCTGCGGATGACCTGTAATGACTCTTCGAGCATGTCGACACGAGTGCCGGCAGGGAGGAAACTCCCAGCCAAATTTGCGATGTTCGGCCTCATACCAACCGGCGCCGATCCCGAGATCTACGCGCCCTCCGGTGATGTGATCGAGGGTCACCGCCTGTTTTGCAAGCAGAACGGGATGGCGATAAGTATTCCCAGCAACGAGCACCGCTACGCGCATACGCTCCGACTTGGCCGCAAGCGCCGAAAGCAGTGTCCAGGCTTCCGGAAACGGTTGGTCGAGCGCTTTGCCCTCACCCGACGTCGGCATGAAGTGATCGGTCACCCCAGCGCAATCGAAACCAAGTTCTTCGACGAGTTGCCAGCTGCGAAGCGTCGCGTCCCAACTGCCAGGCGGCAAAAAGATGCCTATGCGGAGTGAGTGAGAGCTCTCGCTAATTCCCGATCCCCATTCTGCTGTTCCCTATTACCTGTCACCTATTCCCTGATCTCAGGTCATTGGAACGTCGTTGATGAGCTTGCCTTCGATGCGTTCGAAGATCTCCGGCAATGAAAGGCCGGTAATGGTAACGCCGTGGTTCTTGAGACCGATGACAGCTCGGGACGGATCAGGTTCCTGCCGCACCAGCTCGGCGACGGCGACGGCCAGCTCGCGTGTGCCACAGGGGTAATTGATGTGGGTCGATTTGATCCCATCCATCCAGGCGTGAACGTGAATGATCGCGCCGACCTCGGGGTGCTCCTGGTAGATCATGAAATGCTCGATGGCGTCAACAGAGACCCGGCGTGGTTCGACGTTCTCCGGGACGCTCAGCACCATCGCGTGTTCGTCTGCATCGAAACCGGTAACGAGAAGGACGTCGCGGCCAATGTCTTTGAGCTTGCCCTTGTTGACGCCGCTGGCACTCATCCAGAACGTATCAGCAGACTTCCGGGCTGAGAGGTTGCCGTAGGAAAGTCCGCCGATCTGGAAGAGGCGCTTGACATGGCGTCGCTCGCGTTCGTCGAGTAACTCGTCGATTGGCCAAGGGGCGGGCAGCAGATTGAGCGCATCCAGTTGGCGGCCAGCCTCGATGAGCTGAGTGCTGATCTCGTCGCCGTTCCACAGTTCCCGGGGGAGATCCGGGATATATATGTTGTTGATGACGTAGCGAGCGGTGACCAGCGGCTCGATGCGGTCGTGGACCTCGGCAAAAAAGGCCGCGTCATCGCCACCGGCAGGATGAACGAGGGCGTAATGCCCCTGCTCCATCGTCAAGAAATGCGCCTCGAGCGAATCACCATCCTGCAAAAGGACAATTGCAACCTGGCAAAGCGAACGCACGAGAATGGGGTAGCAGGCACGTATGAAATCGTCGGGTCGCTCGCTAATCTCAACGACTGCAATCCCGAACGTGCCCTGTGATTTGCGTCGAAAACTTTGGGGATTCGCATAGTCGGTGATGTTTAGCACCAGATTGGATTCGTCCGGACGACCTTCTGTAAGCTCAAAACCTCGTCGCTGCAATTCGGCGACAAGGCCATCGCGGAACCAGGCTTGAAGATCACTCACTGAGTGGTTGACTGGCGAGAAGGTGACCGGTGAACCGTTCGTACTCAAACCGCCGACTTGGCTGGATTTAACTGACACCACAATTTCCCCCGTATCCTCTACTACCCGGAGGCTGCAGAGACTAGTACAACGATTGAACAAGGATGAATGCGACACGTGCCGATTCAGTTCAACACGAGATAATCGATCTATAGTACAGGATATTCCGGGCTATTGTCCTTCATTGTTCGCTTCTGACTCGGGTTGTGCAACGACCGTCAGGGCGCTCGGAGCGACGGCTACCGAAATCGGTGACATCCCCGGCAATTCACCATCGAGCTCCACCATGAATGGTTCGGGCGTGTCTATCGAGGCCTGCTTCGCCTTGAAGATGGTGGACGCCATCCTGCCCGATGTGGCGCCCCAGATAGACGCGCGGTAGCAACGAAGTCAACAGCTTGCGCCGGCCGACATCCTCCAGGACGACGACATCGAGCAAACCATCACGCAGCGATGAAAGCGGCGCAATCCGCATGCCGCCGGCGAAGTACGCGCCATTGCAAAAGACGACCATTTGGGCCGTGCCCTCGAAAGCCGTTTCACCGTCAAGCTTCAGGTGGATCTGTTTGCCTTTGAAGACTCGAATCGTCTTGACGGCCTGAACGAGATACGAGACCATCCCGCCGAAAGCTTTACCCGACGGTGAAGTCTCGATGCGCCGGGCGACATCTGCGCCCAGGCCCATGTCAGCCACATTCGCGAAGTAGCGCGAGGCTTCCGCACCACTTTCGGAATCGACATAGGTGAGTAGCGCGAGATCGATCTGCGTCGAATGTTCAGCGTCGAGCGCATCCAGCATCTGGCTGATAGATCGCGTTCCAAGGCTGCGTACAAGATCCTTGCCCGTTCCAGTAGACGCAATCGCCAGTCGGGTCGATGGGCTGAGCGCGCCATCTTCGGTCATTAGCCCGTTGATGACCTCATTAACCGTGCCGTCACCACCCATCGCGACGACCGTTTCGACCCCACGTTCGGCATACTCACGGCCAAAGCGAGTGGCGTCGCCGCGCTTCTCGGTGAAGCGCACTTCGAAACTGTAGCCGCGCAGCGAGACATCAGTTGCGAAGCGGTGCCACGCTTTTCCGGCCGCACCGTTTCCGGACGATGGGTTCACGATGATGTGAAGCATGCGCTCGCGCGGCGCTCCAATGTCGACGGTGCTGGTCAATAATCGTGCCAATCGAAATGTGTTGAAAAGCTCCTCGCGGACAGTATAGCGTGCTGTTTCCGTCGCCGGTTCCAATACTTCCCAGATTTCGACCTCAGTATTCGAGAATTCGAGCTTATAGCGTTCTGGCGACGCCATGATCCACGATCGTTCCTCCGGCCAGCCACCGAAGCTCACGTTTTCGGTCAGGACGATGAACCTAACGTCGGCTCGTTCGATTTCATCCTGCCAGGCTGCTCGGTCCGGCTCACCGTAAAGAACGAAGGGGTCGATACCAGCCGTATTCAGCTAGCTTCCCCGCTGCTCCAGATCGTCACGATTCGGTTGTCAAGATCTAGGGCCATAAAATGGATAGATCTCGTTCGTCCCGGCAACCGCAATGATGCTCGATCTGTTTGCCGTTTTGCCTTCCATCCATTCCCATGCATCAGGCGTCAGGCTAAACCCCTGGATCTGAGCCCTCCATTCGGGAATACGCCGATCCTCATACTCATCCTGATAAAAGGGCCAGCCAACCATGACGGCGAGCAGGGCAATCATCGCCGCGACGGGAGTCACGGTCCGTATCGCTCGAAGTGGGATCCAGCGGAGCGTCAGCAATCCCACCGTCGTGCCGATAATCACGATTCCGGCCGCGATCCAGTAGAGCGCACGATCGCGCACCGCCGGATCGAGCGGGATATTGATCAGGTTGAGGCCAATGATCGGGACCGCCAGGAGTGGATACCAGACTTCGATACGCAAGATTCGTATAGCAGCCGCCAATCGTCCCAAGTGCCCACATTCCGGCGACGATCGGACATGACGATCATTGGGAAGAGAAAACGGCTGAAATGATAGGGAATGACGTACCAGAAGATCGCCAGGCCAAGTCCGACCCAGATCACCGGGACAAGTCCCTGTACATCGCGTGCCGATCTGCTTCGAAACACCAATCCCAGGAGTGAAACGAGTGTCGCGAGAATGACGCCGGGTATAGCCCAGGCCGTCACCGTCCAGCCGAAGTCGCGCCGTGAACCATTGAGAAATGCTTCCCAGTCGAAGGCGAAGAATACGTGCGCCTGCCGCCACTCCCAGGTCGGGAAGTACAGGCCGTCCAGCACAATGTCGCCAGGTAATTCATATCCAGCGGGATAGAGTGGATTCCCCATCATGACGGCATTACGAAGATAGGAGTAGCCGCCGAGGAGTAGCACAATCGCCGCCCCGGCAAATAGCAAACGAAGTACCCCCCAGAAACCACTGGACCAGCGAGCACGTAGGACCAGGACCATCCAAACGAGACCCAGGAGCGCCGCGAAACCGAGCGCGATTACCTTTGTCCCAACAGCCAGACCGATCACCAACGCGAACATCCCTGCCCGCCAGGTCGTAAACCTCCCGGCCAACCGGATGAGAAACGCAGTTGCGGTAATCAGAAGAGCGGCCATGATCAGATCGTTCTCTGGTATCGATGCGCTCCGAGCAATGGCTGGAACACTCACCGAAATCGCCGCCGCCATTGCTGAAGCCTGTTTCGACAAGCCCAGATCTGCCGCAAGGCGAAAGGTGGCGAGTCCTAGCAACAGCAGAAAGGGGAGCTGCACGAAACGAGCGAGGATTTCGCTCTCGAGTGGAGCGAGCAGCCAGTAGATCCAGGCCGCGGAATTCAGCGGGTAGAAAGGCGTCGAGGGATCGCCAGCTGCCGGTATCGGCATGTCCAGCGTTTTTCGCTGGAGCCACTCAACGGCAAATGGCAGGTGGTAGGCGAGTGAATCGCCAACCGGCGGACGAAACACCCGCCCGAGAACCGCCTGAACGAAAGCGAAAGCGCCGAATCCGATGGCGAGCGCGGCGAACAGTCCGACCTCTAACCTGCCGGATGGGGTTCGGCGCCGGTCAAACGCAGTCCTGCGATCGATCACCGCCCATATCGAACCGGCCATGCCGGCGCTGGCAACGAGCATCCACCAGCCGAGTAGCCCGAAGCTGCCGAGCAGCAACACAGCCGCCGCCATGAAAGCCAGCGCGATTAACAGCGCGTCGACGATCCGCACATCAAGAGGATCACGGCCAGGGCGATCGGAGATCGACCAGCTCGTTATCCCAACAATCAGAAGTGCCAGTAAAAGCGAACCGACGCGAAACATTAGATCCGAAGGCGTGGTGAGAAAGCCTGCAATACCAGCCACCATCGCGACCATCGACAGCGGCATCAACAAGCGCGCCCGGCTCATCGTGGAAGACCGGGCGCTAGGTTGCACCAGAGTAGCGCTCGCCGGTGAAGACCACGACCGAGCCATCCTCCATCTTGTTCGACGGTCATACGCTCGAGCGGACGCTCTGCAGGTCCATTGATGACCATTCCATCCCGATCAAATCTGCTTCCGTGACAGGGACACTGAAACTCGCTGTCCTCGTTCTCCCAGCGGACGAGGCAGCTACGATGGGTGCAGCGGGTGTAGAGTGCAATCGGCTCGTTTTCGCCCTGAAAAAGGTAGAAGCGGCCATCCTTGCTGTGAAAGGGCGCGCCGGCTCGATCGGGAAATTCCTCGGCTCCAACCCGTACTTGGTCGACCTTCGGAGCTGCGCTGTCCGTCTGGCAGGCTGCACCGAGCGCCATCAGTGCAGCCCCGCTAGCGGCAAGTTTGAGCGTTGTTCGGCGAGTTAGACGGCTCATCGCCCATAGCGCCAGTCGAGATAATGGAGACCAACGTTACCCGCCTCGACCTGCCAGCCGGGATCGTTCGCGGGTGTGAATGTTAGACACCGTCGCTCAAAACATTGCAACAGAACTTGATGAGGTGTGCCACCGACTTCAACCATCGTCCAGTACGCTTCAGTAACCGGTAATCCCGTTGCAAAGTAAGGATTTTCGAAAAGAGGTGCTTCGTCTGCTGTGCCGTCCTCGAGGACCACGCCCTCGGAGGTCATGAAGTCCCAGAAGACCGACGCCGTACGGTGGCCCGTTTCAAGTGATAGAGGTCCCGCACGAACTCCCAGTTGTGCCAGCGAACCATCGTTTGAAGTGCTGCCGTCGGCTGCCAGGACAGTTGTTATCAACGTACGTTCCGCAAGGGCCGGCGCATCTCGCAAGTCGGCAAGCGTGGCGTACGTGACCCCCATTTCTATGCTGGGGTCTCCAGCCACGTTTATGTTTGCCGGTTCCAGCTCGATAAACGAATCATCACCAACCTGTACCTGACCGGTCATCAACTCGACGACAAGTAAGCCATTTGTGACATACCAGTTGGTCGTCGAGTCATTATTCGGATACGTAATTTCCATCCGGCTCTTGTCGAAATAGAGAACCAGGCGACGACCGTCCGGGCTTTGCTCATAGCGGCTCAAAACCAAACGGCCCCAGATGTCGGCTCTGGCCCCCAAATCCAGGTGCGGGGTACGGAACCATCGCTCACCAATTCATCGGTACGGTTCCAGAGCGCTTCAAAACTATCGTTGATGAAGGGACCGTCACCGACGACAAATACGAGTCCGTTTGAAGTCTCCCCATCGCTCGTGTTTCGCACTGTGATGATGTGATCACCTGGCTCACCGAGCAAATCGTCGGGAACAGTCGCAACTACTGCCTCCGAGTGCTCGAAGGACGTTTGCAATGGACTGCCATCCCAGAGTGCTTCGGATGTTTCGCTAAATCCCTGGCCGAAAATCGCAATTTCGACATCAGAACCATTGGGGATCACCACCGAAGGACTCATTTCGATCAGAACGGGCGGGGCGGTCTGACTAAATCCAAACCGAAACAGCCGCCCTCCAATCAGGTCCGTGCCGTAGAGCTCACCTGATTCGTCTGCGCCGATCGAAGTCCAATTGATGAAGGAATCGAGGATTTGGGTCATTTGCCACTCGTCGTTATCATCACGATAACCGGCCCAGACCCGTCCCTCACACCAGTCAGCAAAGATGTACGCCCCGTCCATATAGGGAAACGCTTCGCCACGATAGACCTCGCCACCAACAACGGTGCAACCGTCGCGAACACCCTGACCACCCAGATGTGAATAGGCCAGTATCGGTGGAGTCAGGCCGGTCTTGTCACACTCGGTGACGTCTTCGGGAAAACAGGCGAAGCCCTCCATCAAATCCCAGCCGTAATTCAGACCACCGGGACTGCCGGCAGGCTCGAAATCGATCTCTTCCCAGGTCGACTGGCCGACATCACCAATGTAGAAATCGCCCGTTTCAGGATCGAAGCTGAAGCGCCAGGGATTGCGCAGTCCAATCGACCAGATCTCATCGAGCACCTCGGGATCATCGACAAAGGGATTATCCGGCGGAATGGCATATGGTTCGGCACTGTCAACATCGAGACGGAGCATCTTGCCATAGATCGAATGGCCGTCCTGGGCATGCACCCGCGCCCTGCTGTCGTCACCTTCGTCGCCATTCGAGTAGTAGAGATAACCATCGGGGCCGAAGGCGATATCGCCGCCGTTGTGGCTGCCGAAGCGGTCGGGGATTGAAAGGATTTCGAGCAGCGAATCAGGGTCGGCCCGGTTTGGATCGTCTTGCGATACCTGGAAACGAGCCAGCACGTCAGCTCCATCGGGCTGCTTGGTGTACACCGCATAGAAGTAGCCGTTTGATGCAAAGTCCGGATGGAACTCGATCGAGAAAAAGCCTTGCTCTCCATCCTCATCACGGACGATGTCACTGATGTCCAGAAACGGCTCCGGAAGTACTCTGGCCATCCTCGACGATACGGACGACGCCGGCAAGTTCCGATACGAAGAGCCGGCCCGAACCGTCGCCCGCGTTCGTCACATGTACAGGCTTTACAAATCCACCGACATATTCCGAAATCTCGAGTTCGACATGATCCGGAGTGAACGCCAGATGACTCCCGCGCGCGGGGCTGCCCGGGTCCAAATCTGTTGCAGCCACCTGGGCTGGAATCAGCAAGAGCGACAAAATCGCCAGTATCATCGCTCGACGTCGCACAACTTGATCCATTGCGTTCCCCCATAGACACTACGGCTGGCAATTGTAGCCAGCCGGATCACCGTTCGCTCAAGCTATCCGATCTGGGCTAGTCTTTCAGTTCAGCGTAGTCCGGCATCCGGAGCTATTGGAGGGCAAGATGAGCGTTTTGAATCTCGCGACGATTGAGGCGGCCAGAGAACGGCTACGCGGGGTTGCGGTGCGGACTCCACTGCTACGTCTGGGGGGACTCCCCGAGCACGAGATCTGGATCAAACCCGAGGTATTTCAGCCTATTGGCTCCTTCAAACTTCGCGGCGCCTACAATGCACTCTCGCAGATGATGGAGCAGAATCCGGTTGACATCGGCGTTTACGATCAGCACCGGCAATATGTCTCAGGCGGTTGCATGGTCCGCCGCTCGCTTCGGGATTCCGGCGAGGGCGATCATGCCCGAAGGCGCGCCTCAGACGAAGATCGATGCCACCCGCGCATTCGGGGCAAGCGTTGAGTTCCTCCCACGTCATGATCTTTTCACGGCGATGGAAGATGACCGTTTCAATGACTCTCCAGGCTTCATTCACCCGTTCCGAGACAAGCGCGTGTCATCGGGAAACGGCACGATCGGGCTTGAGATTCTGGAAGATCTCGATGACGTTCAGACTGTCTACGCCCCGCTCGGCGGAGGGGGATTGTCGACCGGGGTCGCTGCCGCGATAAAGGCGCTCCGGCCGGACGTACGGGTCATCGGGGTAGAGCCGGAGGGTTGTTGCGCGATTGCACGCGCTCTGACATACTGGGAATCTCGATCCGATGGAATGCGACACGATAGTCGACAGCGCCGGCTCACCGTTCGTTTTCGAAGAGACGCTGGCCGCCGTGCGTGTTCTGCTGGACGAGTCGTGACTGTCCCGGATGATGAGACACGAGCCGCCATATTTCTACTGGCGACGAAGAACAAGATTGTCGCCGAACCCGCCGCCGCACTATCTGTCGCGGCGGCGCTGGCCACCGATCTCGATCAACGCGGAAAGACTGTCTGCGTCGTTAGTGGCGGCAGCATTGATCCACTGCTGCTAGCCGACATACTAACCAACGGGTGATGACGGCCGATCCAACAGCGTGGTAGTGTTCGGCCAAAGTGGGCATACGTACGAACCAGAATCGGGAAAGGTGAACGCCCGCATGCGCGCGCAATTGAGATTCCGGCTCCTCTTGAAACTCCTGTCCTTGATCGCGACGATGTTCGTCTTGAGTTCCTGCGTTTCGATGGAACTTGAGAGCGAATTCAACGAAGACGGCGGAGCGACCCACTCGATGGCCTTCACCATTGATATGGGCGCCCTGGGCGACCTCGGAGATCTCGGCTCAGGCGGTGTCGATCCCCTCGAGAATTTCGACCAGATCGGAACAGGAAGCAAGCGCCGAAGGCTTTCGGGTCGAGCGCATAGAAGACGGCGACATCGTCGGTGTTCGTATCATCCAGGATGTCGACGATTCGTCGAATCTCGGCGATCAGCTCAACGCCATGTTCAATGCCGGGGCAGCCGACGGCGAAGAGGTATCGCCCTTCTCAGGAACATTTGAGAAAGACGGCGATGACTACACCATCGATCTCACCGTTGACGGGTCGGCCTTGACCAATACCGCCGGAGAGGACATTGGCGGCACGAGGATCTCGGACTCAGCCTCGATACGATTTTCGAGTTCACCTACACTGCCAGGTTCCAGGCGAAAGTCGACGAGGATGCGACGAATGGGCGCGTCGGGAGCGATGGCACAATTACCTGGGACTTACCGCTCGAAGGATCAGCAACCCTCGCTGCTGCGACATCCAGCGGAAGCGACAGCTCGAATCTGCTTCCCATACTTGTCGTCGTCGGTATCATCGCTCTCGGTCTGATCGCTCTGGCCGCGGTCGTCTTCTTCATCTTCATGAACCGACGCGGTACAGCCCCTGCGACAGTAACGCCAAGCGGCCCTGCAGTTGCTCCCCCGCCTGCATCCTATGGTGCCGATCAGCCAACCCAGCCTTCAATGGCGACGGTTCCCGAAGCGGACGCTCCTGAAGCTGATGCCCGCACTGGAAGATGATCCTGAAGTTGACGCCCCATTCGACGATCTTTCAGAAGCTGATGGTCCACTAGATGACGGTTCAGCGGCAGACGCTCCGATGGAAGACGACACCGAAAAACCGCAACGCTAGTACCGTCAACGAGATACCCTCGCGACCAGCCGGTCGCGGGGGTGTTCTTAGGTTCCGATGCTCAACCAAGCCGATTGCGCCGCCAGCTTCGCACTCTCATGTATGCAGGCAGCCGACACGTATCCGCATGATCTAAATTTTGTGCCCTCAAACCTACCTGTCACCGTTACCAGGCATCTCGTGCGCAAAGAGGCGCGTACCCTACGCTTCTTTCATTGCTCGGGAAAGGAGTCTGATGTGCTGTTGCTGGTACTGATCATTGTGTTGTTACTATTTGTCGGAGGCGGAGCGATTCGTTCTTGAAGGCGTTCTACGCTTGATTCTGATCGCGCTGCTGATCATGATCATTCTGGGCGCGGTATTCGGACGCGGCCGCTTTCGCTAGCGCAGTGTCGCCTGGATCAAGTATGACGAGAACCACTCCGGCAACCGCAGGGGGACTGGGAATTGCCGGAGAGGTTTCTCGCACGTTATGTCATCTTAATCTGCAAACATTCGGAACGAACCAACCAGCGAACCTTGGTAGGCGACCGGTGGCTCGTCGCACCGTGCAGCGATGTTCTCTTGAAACCGCTTGAACGCTGCAGTATCTCCGAGGGGATTCCTCCCTTCTTCAGCCTCTATTTCGGCGATGTGAAGGAAGGTGACGCCGTCGTCGAGCCGCATGGTCGCATAGCGCAATCCATCTGGCTCATCGCGGGCGAATTCTTCATACACCGCTTCAACGAGCTTCTGATTCTCGTCGGCATGTTCGGGCTTCGTCTTGTATCGAACGACGACCCTGGACATAGGCCAACCTCTTTCGCTTTGTGCTCTGAGTAGCGCGCGATACCCAGATAGCACTCATTAGAATGGATCCACGCCAAATGGTAACAGATTTGTTACCATTTGCGTCGAGTCTTCTGTGCTGGTGATGTTAGAGTGCCGGGCGCTGCGGCAAGCGTCAACGAAATGAGGGATGATCGCGTCCCAGCCACCCTGGTTGAGTTGGCGCATCTCTGACCCCACGACCCAGGCGATCCCAGCCGCTATGGTTGATGTCGATTCGCGTTCCGGCATCGATATCCTGAAACTCGATCTCGACGAGAGAACGCATCGCTAGCGTCCGATGTTGATGTACCAGTGATAGGCAAAGCGCTGAGGTGGCTGCCATTCGACGATCTCGCCCCATTCGTGTTCGCTGCCGCCGGGCGCGCTTTCCAGAATGCGGCCGCCGACAAATGGCTCGATCGTCACCTTCGCGTTCGTATCGTTCGAAATTGTGTGATCTTTGGGCCACCAGGAGGTGGTGCGTCGAGTCCAGACATCGAACGCGTGCTGGCGGCTGCACTCGACGGTGAAGGAGATGCGCAACGGTTCGATCATGAGCCCTCGCCATCCACTTCCGTGTTTTCCGCAAATATCCGAAAGCGTGTCGCGACATCGCCCCAGACCTCTTCGAGATAGGTCTGAACGGCCTGAATTCCCTCATCGTGGAGCCGGTAGAGCCGCCGCGTGCCTTCGGATTCGTAGCTCACCAACCCTGCTTCTTTCAGCAAGCGCAGATGGCGCGAGACGGCCGGGCGACTGATAGGCAACTCGTCGGCGATATCCTGGACTGACCTGTCTCCAGATCGCAGCAACTCGATAATCGCCCTGCGGTTCGGGTCACCCAGCGCATCGAATGGATCGCCTGGCAAGGATTGAATACTCATGGCGCAACAGTAACAAAATTGTTACGCCATTTCCAGCATGTAGCATAGCGATGGGGATGTCCTCGCGGTGACTAGCATGCTGGGATATGTCGCCTATCTGTCCCAGACTCGTCGGGCCACGTCGGCGGTCAACTTTCAGCTTGGCAGATTGCTTCTCGAAGCCGAGGTGGTTGCCGCTCGCGACGGAGGCGAAGCCACACTGCGGGCTCAACGCCAGCCGTTCGAGCGGGATGTATCGTGCAGCTTCATTGATCCGGGCGATCAGCTCATCTTCCCGCTCCATCTCGGCACGCTTGGTCGAAATCAGACCGAGAACGACGGACGTATCCTCCGGGACCTCGGACAATGGCTCGAAACTCCCCGACCGGTCGTCGTCGTATTCGAGCAATAACAGCGAGACGTCGCAGCGCTGGAATACTTTGCGCGCGATCATGTCGTAGCCGCCGCGCGCCATATAGCGATTGGCGTCGTTGCCGCGGCAGACGTGTAGCGCAAAGGTCACATCTTCCGCATCGTGTCCGGCGATGATTGCATTGATCATGTCGATGCCATCGTCAAGCATGTAGTCAACTTCGAAGCCCTTCGACTGGAACCACCCCTGCTGATGGGGATCGAGGATCATGCCAAACTCCGGCGCATCGAACTGGATATATCTCGCACCTAAGCCGGATCAGTTCAGCTACTTCATCGCGCAAGATATCGGTGACGTCGGCCATGTACGCGGCTGGATTGGGATAGGCGGACTCCGAAACGCCGGGCACCCAGTAGTAGGCGTACATCGTCGGCGTCGGAATCGTCATCTTCGTCGGTTTCGCCGTCTTCGAACGCAAGTAGGTGAATTCCTCAGCCGAAAGACGCCGCTTCATTCTGATCTTGCCGGTCAGGCCGACGGTGACGGGATCGCGCTGCAGATTGCCGTCCATGTCATACCAGTCGACGTAGTTATCTTCGATACGCTCGAAGCCTTCCGACGCCTGAACGAGCTGGCTGGCGAAGACAGAGCGGCGCATCTCGCCATCGGAGATGACGTCAATACCGGACTCTTCCTGAACCTGGATGCAGAAGTCGACGGCACGATCCTCGATCGCCTTGAACTCAGCGGCTCCGATTTCCCCTGCTTCGAATTCCTGACGCGCCTGCAGCAGTTCGAGGGGCCGCAGTAGGCTCCCAACATTGTCGGCTCGATACATCATTGCGCCCTCTTCCCCAGCGTCTCTTCTTCTACTCCAGAGTAGATCGTCGCAGGCCCACACTGGATGCGCAAGATGAAGTCGGTTTCGCTCTCCCGGAGACACCGGACGGAAGATCAGCAGGGTAATTCCTTTGCTCGACACCCGGCCCAGCAAAAGACACGCGACGATAAGTGTGGCCAGCCTGGGCCAGTCAGACACTATGGGAACCCTTATTGAAAGTGAGAACCCGTTGGGCCGCTTCTCGCACTAGGTACATGTACGTAGCGCGGTGTTCGATTCGCTAGCTCGGCATATTGAGCATATTGGCGGATGTGGAGCGAGCTCGCAGGCCATAAAGTATGGACATGGTGATCAAAGGAGATCGCCGCAACGGTCCAGAAAGGACCAAGCACAAAGGAGGTGCGATATGCACATGGAAACACTGTTTCGAGGATTTTCGTTCCAGCGAGCGCGGATGCTCGCAATCGCCGGGGTCGTCATGATTGCGGGTGTGGCATCGATTGGCCATGCGGCGGCAGCCCCAACTATCAATGCTCCGTTCAAGTTTCATGTCTGCGGCGGCAAGTTCGCGACAATCGTTGGGACCGATGCGAACGACACGATTCAGGGCACCAGTGGCGATGATGTCATCGTCGGACTTGGAGGTACCGACAAGATATATGGGAATGGTGGCAACGACATCATCTGTGGCAACGACGGCAACGACTTCCTCTATGGCGGAACCGGCAGCGATTCACTCTTTGGTGACGCCGGTAATGACTCGCTCGTAGGGGATACAGGCAACGATACCCTGAGCGGTGGCGCAGGGCTCGATCAGCTGGATGGCGGCGCAGGCGCTGACGTGCTCTATGGTGGCGACAACGACGACATCATGGTGGGTGGCGACGGCGACGATGTTCTGTATGGCGGCAATGGTAATGACTATCTACTGGGCTGGTTCGGCGCGGACACGCTCTACGGCGATGCCGGCAACGACACCCTCTGGGGCGCAGCTGGTTATTTCCCGGGCTTCGACGATCAGTCCAATGACGTTCTCTGGGGCGGTACTGGCGACGATGTGATGAGTGGTGGCTACGGCCACGATGAGTTGTATGGCGGCGACGGCAACGACGAAATGTACGGCGACCAGGGTAACGACGTCCTCTTCGGAATGAATGGCAACGACTATCTGAACGGTGGAGAAGGCACCGACGCTCTCGACGGTGGACCAGGCGTCAACACCCTCGTCCCCTAGCTTCTCAGATCCCCAACTACACCTCGTGTTTATCAGGAGGACAGCGCGGCCAAGCCGCGCTGTCTTTTCATTTATGGCCTGTTGACTGCGCGATCATACAGGACGCTCCATGCTAAACTCTGCGCACTCAGTGCATCGGCGCTGTATCCCAGTCCAATTCGCTAACTAGCTGAAATGCCACGGATCACCGCATGCAGCCCGCGCTCTATGGTCGAGATACTGAACGCGCCGCATTGCGGCAGCTCTATGAAGAAACGCTTACCCGGGGCGGCAGACTCGTATTTATTAGCGGCGCAGCTGGCATTGGCAAGACTGCGCTTGTTCGCGATTTTCGGCAATTCGCCGAACATAGTGGAGCTATGGTGCTCATCGGGCGCAGCTACGAAGGCTCAGAACTCTCACCGTACTGGCCCTGGATTGAGACACTCCAACAATACGACTCCGGCAATCATTCGCTGGAGATACCCGAGCAGTTGAGGAACGGCGTCGACCTCGAAGACATCCGCAGTCAACCTGCACTCTTCGAGCGTGCCAGGGATCTGTTTGGCACGCTGTCCGACCAATGCCCGCTCGTGATCGTTCTGGAAGACGCACACTGGATCGATCAGGCAAGTCTCGATGCTTTGCGCTACCTCGCACGTTGGCTTGCACGCAAACGCATTCTCTTCATCGTTACATTCCGCGATTCCCAACCTGACGAGACGCTCCCATTGGTACCGCAGCTTCCTGACCTTGTGCAGTCGTTGGAGCCGGTTCGCATGGAGTTGAGAACGCTTCTCCGGCCCAGCGCTGGGCGATCTTCTCGCTGAACGCTATGCACTCCCGGCAAATCAACAACTGCTCCTCTCGGCATTCGTCGAGGAGTACTCTGGTGGCAATCCCTTTTACACGCTGGAGTTGTTGCGAGACCTGGAGAATGACTCGACACTGAGTCGCTCGGAGACCGGCTGGACGTTGGGTGACATCAGCACATTCAGAATGCCCTCTTTGTTACGCCAGGTAATGAGCAACCGTCTGTCCGCCCAGTCTCCTGAGACGCGGCAGCTACTCGAAATAGCTGCCGTCATAGGGGTCGAAGTACCGCTCGACCTCTGGGAAGAGTTGAGCGACACAGCGCCGGAAGCGCTTTCGTTGGCGTACCAGCAAGCCCGCGAGCTTGGCCTCGTCCACGATATCGCCTGGCAGACCAAGCTTCGCCTTCGATCATGCACTGATTCGTGAAGCCCTGTACGAGCGCGTTCCCCTTCCTGCTCGACGTCGATGGCATGCTCGCGTTGGCGACATACTGGTAGCCGGTCCTTCTCCGGTGCCAGACCTGGTCGCTCGCCACTATCGTCTGGCTGGAGATAAGCGCTTCGTCGACTGGCTCATCAAGGCCGGCGAGAACGCACAGCTCGCGTTTGCCTGGCCAGACGCGGCCGAGCACTATCGCCAGGCATTGCAAGAGCTCGAACGGCTTGGTGAACGCTTGAACGATCAGGGCTGGCTGCAGTTCAGAATTGGAACGCTCACCCGTTTTCAGGAGTTGCGAGCAAGCCTTGTTGCACTCGCGCAGGCCCAGCGGATCGGCGTTCAATCGAATGACCACGTGCTGGAAGTCTATAGCGCATTTATGCGCGGAGTCGTTGAGTCGTTCTCAAACTCAACCGAGCAGGTGCTGTCTGACTTGGAAAGCGCGACGATTCAGATCGGAGAGCTCGTTCCGGATGAACTTGAACAGGCAGGGCCCTTACGGACGGCTCTTTTCGGCGAGATCCTGCGCACGCCACGCGCGAGCTCGAAGGCCAACCTTGGGCTTGGGACGCTGGCCCTTCGCCTTGCTTCCACGGGCCGCTATGCGGCGGCTGAAGTAGCGGCACAGGCGATTCTGGACGTATATCCTGCGCCGCCTCCACGCGGTGACGACGCACTCGTGCCTTACGCCGACGCGTGCACTGCGATGGCATTTGTCTTCACCATACGTTGCGAGCCTGACAAAGCGCGTCTGGCGCTACACCACGCCCGTAAAGCCTATAGAGACGCAGACGATCGCCGCGCCGAAGCCCTTGGTCACTTCGCCGAGTTGAGCCTGGTTGTTGACACATACGAGCTCGACAGACACGCGCAACGCACCCTGCTGGCGGAGCGAGCAGCGGAAGCTATGCAGCGAGCCCAGGGTGCATTCCCATCGGAGTTACCGACAGAACTGTTTTCATACGAAATTTTCTGGATCGAAGGTGACTGGGAAAAAGCACTACGGTACGCAGGCGTTGCGCCCACGAATATGGGCCCGGAAATCATCATTGCGGAAATCGCCCTGTCCCGCGGGAATCTCGACCTGGTTCAACAGATTGTGGATTCTGAGCTGCCAGAAGGTCCAGATACCGAACCGGGCCGTCAGAGTTTTCTCGTGCAGTTCAATCTCATTCTGATCGCTGCTCGGTCGGCACTGGCATCTAATGATCTCGACCTGGCGGATTCCTGGATAGAGTGCTTCGAACGCTGGATTGACTGGTCGGAGATGATCTTCGGGAGAGCTGATCTGGCACTTCTCCGTGCCGAACGGCACTTTCAATCGGGCGCTCAGAGCCAGGCGCGAGAACAAGCGATGCTCGCAATAGAGCTTGCGCTCGATCCACCCCAGGCGCTCACCCTGTTGCCGGCTCGCCGGCTGATAGCGAAGATCGAAATTCGAGCCCGGCACTACGGGCTCGCGAGCGACTATGCCCGGGAAGCGTTCGAACTTGCTACAGCATGTAAAGCGAGCTACGACATCGACCTCGCGCGCATCGTGCAGGCCGAGATTTTGCTTGCTCAGGGAGATCCCGCTGAGGCCGAACAATTGCTCGATGCCGCCGCCAGTGGATGCACCGCTCTCGGAGCGCAAAACGCACTGCTGGAGATTGAAAAGCTGCGCGTGCTCCTAGCGGAGCCAGCAGCAACCCCGGCCTATCCGTCCGGGCTCTCCTCGCGCGAAGTCGAAGTGTTGCGCCTCGTCGCCGAGGGTCTGACCGACGCTGATGTGGCGGAGCGATTGTTCCATCAGTCGTCGAACGGTCAGCCAGCACCTGCGCTCCATCTACAACAAGGTCGGGGTCAGTTCGCGTGTTGCGGCCACCCGCTTCGCGCTTGACAATAATCTCGCCTGAGGATGCCGCGCCGAACGCAAACATAGTACCCAGCCGCAGTGAGAGATAGTCTTAGCTCTTCTGGAGGCTGCATAGTGCCGTCGAGCTAATCCAGGCCTCAGGCGCACTGGCACTTCACAGACCTATCCTGAAGCACAGCGCCAGCTACTAGTACAGTGGCGCCGGAAGCTGAGCCGGTTACAGAATTCAGTTGAAGAAGGACAACCGCCGATCATGACATTTGCGATCGAGATTACTGTCGTTTTGATTCTGGTGATCCTGAATGGATTGCTGGCAATGGCGGAGTTCGCCATCGTTTCCGCTCAACCGGTACGCCTACGAGAACGTGCCAATAGTGGCAAATCCGGGGCTGAGATGGCGCTGGCACTGGCGGCGGCACCAGACCGTTTTCTCGCCACCGTCCAGTTCGGAATTACCCTGATTGGCATCCTCGCTGGCGCGGTTAGCGGAGCGACACTGGCCGATAAGGTTGCCCAGAGATTCGAAACCGTCTCGTTCATCGCCCCCTATCACGAAGCCGTCGCGTTTGTACTCGTCGTGGGAGCGACGACGTATCTTTCGCTCGTTTTCGGTGAACTCGTCCCGAAACGATTAGCGCTCCAACATCCGGAAGCGGTAGCGACGATCATGGCACGGCCGCTCAACATGTTAGCCCGGGTTGGACGCCCGATTGTCGCTCTCCTCAGCATTTCAACGCGGGCGATTCTGCGCCTACTCGGTGTTAGCGAGACGCTCGAATCGACCGTCACGGAAGAAGAGATCCGGGTGTTGATTGAGCAAGGAGCACGCTCCGGCGTCATCGACGAAGCTGAAGAAGAGATGGCCCTCGGCATCCTCGATCTCAGCGATCTTCATGCAATCGATCTGATGACTCCGCGCCGGCAGATCGTCTGGATCGATGCCCGAGAGGATGAAAGCGCCAATCGACAGAACATCGTCACCAGCGGCCACTCCTACTACCCGTATTTCGCCGGTGAACCAGACAATGTTCTGGGATTTGTAGCGATCAAGGATCTCTGGAAGCAAGGAGAGTTCAATCCCGCTGAAGTCGTAACGCCAGCGCTGTTCGTCCCGGAGACCGCTCCAGTCTTCAATGTCATGGAGCTCTTCAAGCAGACCGGCATCCGGCGCGCACTCGTCGTCGACGAGTATGGAGTTGTTCAAGGATTGGTAACTCTTCACGACATCATGGAGGCTATTGTCGGCGAATTGGATACCCCGCCTGATGAGGAACAACCGATTGTCGAGCGCTCCGATGGCTCCTGGCTGATCGACGGCATGGTTCCGGTTTACGAGCTCAGGGAAGTACTTGGAGTCGATCTGGGAGCGACTGATGTACCTGGGCAGTATCAGACGCTCGGGGGTTTTATTCTGGCGATGCTCGGACGCATCCCACACTCGTCCGACCTGGTCGAACATTCAGGTCTACGGTTTGAGGTTGTCGATATGGACCAGAGGAGAGTGGACAAGGTACTGGTGTCGCGCGCTTCATCGCAGGACACAACGAACTAGCCGGAGCAGCATGCGGTTAGATCCACGATACCGAGCACTGTCGGAATGAACCAAAGGGAGGCGATCCAGATGACGATCACGCCGGCGATGTCGAGCAGAATTCCCGTCCGAACCATCTCAATGACCGAAATCTGGCCCGTGCCATAGACAATCGCGCTCGGTGGCGTTGATACCGGCAACATGAATCCCATGCTTGCCGCGAGAGTTGCGCCAATTCCGACATGCAGCGCCGAAACCGGCAGCGCCTCGGAAGCCGACAAGATGACCGGCAAGACGATATTCACCGACGCGGTGTTCGAACCGATCTCGCTCATCATCGCCGATACGAGGACGGTGAAAGCGAGTAACGGCCCTTCGCGTTCCACTCCAGCCGCATTGAGTATGCCCGAGCCGATCGTCTCCGCGAGTCCCGTCTGGATCATCATCCGGCCCAACGCAATCCCCCCACCGAACAAGAGGACGGTACCCCAGTCAATGCGGACGGCATCTTCCCAGGTGGCGGTATAGCGGCGTCTACGTATATCAATCGGAAGCACGAAAAGTAGCGTGGCCGCCAGCAACGCGACGATGCCTTCTGGCAGCCGCGCTTTCAGCGCTTCGGCCAGAGCGTGATCGGCCCCAAGAAGAGTGGCAGTCAGGCCGGGTAGCAACCAGAGGACAACCGCTGTTCCAAACGCTATGAGGCAATTGCGCTGACCAGCAGTCCATGGCCCAAGCTCCTTGCGCGCAGCGCGCATCCGTTCGAGTTGGCCGGGAGCCTGACGAATAGACGGGCGAAAGCGCAGGAGTATCAAGCCATAGGCAAGCAGCAACATCAGCAGGGCAATCGGTAAAGCAAAGCTCATCCAGGTCACAAAATCGAGCCGCTCGCCTGTTCCCTGCGCGATCAACGCGATACCGATCAGATTCGGCGGCGTCCCGACCGGTGTCGCCAGCCCGCCAAGCGATGCGGAATATGCAAGCATCAGAAGTAACCCGGCCATATACCGCCGCTGCTCACCAACCGGGTCATCAACACCGGCAGCCTCCAGCGCTTCACCTGCAGATCGCCCAACGGCAAGAACGACAGGCAGCAGCATCGCGACGCTGGCAGTGTTGCTTATCCACATCGACAACAACCAGCTTGTCAGCCCCACGACCCAGATTGTTCGGTAGGTACTGCCTCCGACCCATGGATGGCCGAGCAAGGCATATGCAATCCGCTGATCGACACCATGTACTTGCATGATGCGGGCCAGCATGAAACTCCCGATGAACAGGAATATGACCTGATCGCCGAAGGCATCCAGCACGTCCGAGGATGGAGCGACCCCGGCTACTACAATCAGGACGATCCCGAGCAGACTGCTGACAGGAAGCGGTAGCGCCTCGGTCACCCAGAAGATGATCACGAAGACCGCAACTGCTGCCATTCTGTGCGCTTCGGTACTGAGGCCCTCAAACGGAATCAAAAGGACGATCAGCGCGAGGAGTGGTCCCAGCACCATACCCGCGACGCGTCGCCATTGATCGAACGCCCCGACATTGTCGTCGGCGACAATAACGAGGTCGTGAGCCCAGTCGCTAAGACGCCTTAGCGTGCGGGCTTCAGTCGGTTTCATGACATTTCAACGATGACCAACTTCACTGGCGCGCCCGCCAAATTTGGTGTCGGTGGCCTGAGTCAGTCAACGACAGTCGAGGAAAAGGCTTCGGGATCAGGGATGGCAGAGCGCCCCAAGCGTCACGAGCGCCAATTGAGGATACAGTCGAGCTGAATCGATTCTGGTGATGGCTAGCAGACAGACCGGCGCCCAGGTAAGCATGTGGGAATGAAGAAATTGCGTCGCTCCAACTCGATCATGTTCCATCAGGTAGGCAAGATAGTGCAATTCAATACCTAGATGATCGGCTGGCCCCGCACGCCACTCCTGCTTGATGATGAAACCCGACCGACGATATTCCAAGTTCAACCTGTTCCGTCAGATCGCCATTCAGCATCGCTTCTTGATCGAGAAACAATGAAGCATAGGGAGGCACGAGCTGGAGCACCACCCGGCTGTACTCCAGGGCCACCTCCTCTATAGTCATCCTCTCGATGCCATAAGTCAACCCCGGCAATGCTGCCAGACGCTCAAACATCGCTTCATCCGGCTCCAACAGCCAGGCAGTCCCGAGCAGCTTGCAAGAGATCAGCCGTACTCGCCTCTCCCTCACCTCCCGGGCCCGCCGCACTTCCCGGCCGTTTCCCTCTTCCCTGTTCCCTATTACCTGTTCCCTATCCCTCTAATTGACCTGCGAATGAGCAGGCATGCCATTCAGCACGTTGCAGACATTCGTCAGTGCCAGGTAGAGCGAGCGGTCAAAGGCTTCCCGCGTCGATCCTCCGATGTGGGAGGTAAGGATGACGTTGTCAAATTCGACATAGGGGTTGTCCGGGTGCGGCTCGACGCGGAATACATCGAGACCGGCTGCGGCTATGCGGTTGGCCGACAGCGCCGAGACGAGCGCCGACTCTTTGACGACCGGACCGCGAGCCGTATTGATCAGGATCGCGCTTGGCTTCATGAGATCGATCGCGGATTCGTCGATCATCTCGTGGGTGAATTCGGTCAGCGGAACGTGCATCGTGATGAAGTCCGACTCCCGCAGCAGGCGTTCGAGCGGCACGTACGAGATGCGATTCTGGTTGGCGAACGTGATATCCCAATTGATGTCGTTTGCGAGCACGTTCATACCGAAGGCTTTGCCGAGCAATGCGCTGGATTTCCCGACGCGACCAAGACCGACGACGCCAAGGGTCTTCCCCCATAGCTCGCCGCCATCGCGCAATGGCCCTTCGGACACCCAACCATCGGTGCGAATCGCGCTGTCATTGGGAAGAATCTTGCGGGCGAGATTCAGCATCATCCCGAAAGCCAGTTCAGAGACGGCGTGGTTGTTGCAGCCGGCGCAGTTCGCGACGACGACGTTGTGCTTCGCGGCAGCGCCCAGGTCGATGTGATCGAACCCCACGCCGCCGGTCGAGATGACCTTGAGATTTGGGGCAGCTTCAAAGACTGGTGGGGTAATCCGTTCGAGGCCGGTGATGATCCCGCCAGCAGTGCTGACCAGATCATGCAGTTGGTCGTCGTCAATCGGGTGGGAGATCGATTTGTCGACCATTTGACAACCACGTTGATCGAGAAACTTCTCAACGTAGCCGCGATCACCTTCCCGAAACTTTCTCGACAGTATGAGCACTTCCTTGGACATATGGTCTTCTTCCTTGCACGATTGACGGTTCGCTCTTCGCTGGCGATCATTCTAGACGCCGAAGCGTACTCCAGACGGACTAGACTATTTCACGAAGACGTATCGATGCATGAAACGAGGATGCAGCTCATGGCCGTAGCGATCGACAGCCTCGCTCATCGAATCGCAGGCATAGATGGTGACGTTGCCAGACGTGCACAACGACCTGACCGACTGGCTGCACGCGTCGCTCGAATTGGGTTGCAACCGACTACGAGCAACGCTCGGTCGACGAGATTCTGGAACGCCGGGCTGGAAATTGCGCCGAACAGGCGAAAGTCCTCGACGCCTTGCTGCGAGCCTCCGGCATCGACACACGCTGGATAGCCGAGATCAATATCCACCCGCCAAGCGACCAACGCCAGGCCGACAGCGCCGCGATGATCAACGCATACGGCCCTCAGGCCACCGCCTTCGGCTACCAGCACAACGATCATCGCTGGTTGGAGATTCACGACCCCGAGTCGGGTGACTGGCTTCCGGCCGACGCGACATTGGGGATCGTCGATTATCCGGCATGGATCGAAGCACGGCTAGGCTTCGGCGATCGGCCGGAGGAAGCGGTGGAGATGATCGTGCCTTTCTGCGTCGTCGTCCTCGATCTCGATCGCGTGCTTCACGAAAATCGCACGACGCACTACCTGGTCGACAAATTCAACGAGCACTATTGCGGCAGATTAGAACAGCTTCCGGCCTGGGATGACTGGCGCGATCAGGTTGGGAAGCTTGGGGAATTAGGCGCGCGCACCTTTCAGAATACCTATGATCTGCACGGCGAACGCTGAGCGCATCAACACCCTGCTGGAAACATATCTGCAACTCAAACGGCAGGCCCAATCGGCAGGATAGAATAGCCCTAAAATCGCCACCGGAGAACGGCCCGATCTGTCACGACTCTTGCTATACTGGCACTAAGCGATGATCGCTTCACGGCATTTTCTTGCCGTTTGTTCATCAATCAGGGATCAGCGAGGGGGAAGAGCAGCGTGGCTGTCGCAACCGCCGATAAACTAACTAAATCCGCACTCGATCATGTCTGGATCCACAGTGCAACGTGGCAGAATCTCGCCGAAGAAAAGGGCATGAAGGTCTTTGACCGCGGCGAGGGTGCTCGACTCTACGATGTCTACGGCAAGGAATACCTTGACGGCATCGCCGGTCTCTGGGTCGTCAATGCCGGACACGGCCGCGCTGAAATTGGCGAGGCGATGAAAGAACAGGCAGCGCGCCTGGCCTACGTTTCAGCAGGCAACTACACGACCGTTCCCGCTGTTGCCCTCGGCGAAGACGATCGCCGATCTCCTGCCCGGTGACCTCGACCGACTCTTCTTCTGTTCTGGTGGCTCGGAAGCCGTCGAGAGCGCGATGAAGATCGCCAAGCAGGTCCAGGCCATGCGCGGCTTCCCACGACGCTACAAGATCATCGCTCGCCGCGGTTCCTACCACGGCATGACCTTCGGCGCGATGAGTCTGACCAGCATCCGCGCAGAGAAGTATTTTGGCCCCTTCATGGCTGGTGTCTTCCACGTACCCTCGCCCAACAACTACCGCTCGCAATTCCCCGGCCTTGAAGGCGAAGCGGATGAACTTGCTTGCGCCAATGCTTTCGAGAAAGAGATCGAATTCCAGGATCCTGAAACCGTCGCCGCCATCATCGCCGAGCCGATCTCGACCGCCAACGGCGTCCAGATCCCCGGCAAGGCCTACTGGAAGCGTTTGCGCGAGATCTGCGACAAGCACGGTGTACTCCTCATTGCCGACGAGGTCATCAACGGCTGGGGCCGCACCGGCACCTACTTCGCGATGGAGCAGTACGATGTCGTGCCCGACATCATGACCATGGCGAAGGGCCTCTCATCCGGCTATGCGCCGATCGCGGCGGCCGCAGTTCGTTCCGAGATCTACGAACCCTTCAAGGACCACAAGGATGTTTCGCTCGGTCACTTGCTGACCTTCGGTGGCCAGGCGGTCGCAGCGGCAGCCGCTCTGAAGAACATCGAGATATTCAAGGAAGAAGATCTCCCGACGCAGTCGAAAGACAAGGGCGAGTATCTGGTCAAGCAGCTCAAAGAGCTTGAAACCCACCCATCCGTCGGGCAGGTGCGCGGCCTCGGCCTGATGACTGGTGTCGAATTGGTCAAGAACAAGGAAACCAAGGAGAAGTTTGGCCGCGACTCCAAGTTCGTCAAGCGCGTCGACCAGCTGATGAACGAGAAGGGCATGCTATCCCGCGTCTGGGACATCATCCACGTCGCGCCGCCCTTCGTTATCACCTATGACGAGCTTGACCGTATGGTCACAATCATCGACGAATCGATCACCCAGGCTGAGACTGAGTTCGGCAGCGAGATCGAGTCCTAAGAGCCGAAACTGACCTTACAAAAGACCGCTGCCTTCTCATGGGCAGCGGTCTTTCTGTTCGGGTGATCCTTATACTGTTTCAAAGAGGTTATGACTTGTTGGACGTAGGGACGTGATTCATCACGTCCGGTGTCCGCCACTCGTGTACGCTAGTTGGGAGACAGCGCGGGCGTGATGAATCACGCCCCTACCCTGTTCATGACATCCTCTTCGTGAAGCGATATTACGCCTATGTGCCCAGCGGCTCACACCACCGTTACCCTGAACCAGTCCACTTGCAGCGGGGTCTGTTCGGACCAGAGACCTATGAACTCGCCGGTTGCAAATGTCCCGTCCTGAATCTCACCGACCTCGACATCGTCAATGAACATAGAGACCTCGCCGTCAAGAAACTCAAAACGGTAGATGTGAGGTCCTGAGGTGAGCGCGTACGGTGCTGTAAACCACTCTTCCTCGACCCGCCGGTGTCCCTCCGGATCGTCGCACCAAGTGTGACCATTGGCATGCCACTTCCATCCTCAGCTTGTTGCCAGCGCAACCCGAGCTCAAGCCAGCCGTCGCCACTACTGCGCGCTATCAATCCGAAGCTCCCGTAGTCTGACACCGGAGCTTCGATCTGAACTTCGACGATCATCGACTGCCAGGGTTCGACCCGAACCGGCGCTTCGATCCACGGATCGCGTCCCTGGCGAGAGCCGTCATTGACCAACCTGCCGCCGACAACACTCCACTCCGAAGGGCCGATCCAGTCATCCAAACCCGCCGACCAGTCGGATGTGTAGAGAACGTTGCCTTCAGGTGGGTCAGGGATTTGAGGAGGCTCAGGCGTTGAAGTAGGCAACGGTGGGGTCGGGGTGGGTGTCGAGACAGGAGATTCGGTTGCACGAGGTGAAACCGCAGCCCTGGCAGCTAAAGCAGAGACGACCAGGCGATCGACCACTATGGTCGACGGCACGGCCCAACCATTTGAAGCGTTTCGACTAACCGGCAGCAGGATGGATAGCGATTCCCAGACACCCGAACGAGAAGCTCGCACGTCGAATGTGACCTGAACGTCAGCGCCTTGGTCCGATATGTCAACGTCAGCCACATCTATGTTGCGGATGTCGGAGGGCCGGCTAATGCCCCACGCCACGACGGCGCTGCGAGCCGCGAGTGCGGACACGTCGGCAGCATCAGTAGTGTCGGGGTTTTCACCGCACCCCGATAGGATCAGCAAGGCGCAAACGATTCCAGCAACGATCAGATTCAGCGATCGGTTGGCGTGTGGTGAATGCCCGATAATTGCAGCCCTCCCAACTGTTATCAGTTGGAATGTAATGCTTGATGATCTGACGAACCAGAATCCTCGATCTACCGGGCAGATAGAAAGATAGTACCAATACGGTGGCGACTACCACCAGGGAGTCGTCCATCTGTCGAAAGCGATCTGCTTCTTATGCGGGTTCAACCATGTCGTGCTGGTAACGTACACCGATCTCCTGGGCCGGATTCTCATCCGGTTGGACCCACACATCGGAATATCGACCTCCACGGCGGGCCTCGACTGCGATGACCTTTCCCGCGCCATAGCCGTCGATCTGAACTCGCTGGCCGACCTTGAATGCCGGTTGACTTGATTTCTTTGCGTTGTGACCGGACGATGTCGCCCTGCCTTTTTGGCGAGCCATCACACCACCTTCATCCTTGAACGCGGTTATAGAACATATGTTCTATTCTATCATTCTGGAGTGACCAAGTGTCACCCTTCGCTCGCCTATTCAGGATAAGATCATTGCGAACGTTCGGTATGAAATGCAAATAGTCTGGAGCAACTCGATGAAACTTGGAGTCATGATCGAGGGTCAGGAAGGTCTCAACTGGGATCGCTGGAAGACAATTGTCGACAGTGCCGATCGGCTCGGGTTTGAGTCCGTCTGGCGTTCCGATCATCTCTATTCTGTCATGGGCAAGTACGAACGGGAGACGCTGGCGCTCACCCCATCGTTGACCGCTGTACCGATGTGGAGCGATCGCCTCGTCTTCGGCCAGCTCGTCTCGCCGATCAGCTTTCGCGAACCTGTCCACCTGGCCTACGAAGCGGCGACACTCGACCGGCTGTCGAATGGCCGCTACATGTTCGGCATCGGCGCCGGCTGGAACGAGAGCGAACACCGCGCCTTCGGTTTCCGGCTACCTCCGCTCAAAGAACGCTTTGACCGTTTGGAGGAGTCGCTGAAGCTCATCACGATGCTGTGGAGCGGCGAGCGGATCGACTTCAAAGGTGACTACTACCAGCTCGACATGGCCCAGGCGGCACTGACACCGACCGACGGTAAGGCGAACATCCTGATCGGTGGGGGTGGCGAAAAGCGGACACTACGACTCGTCGCTGAGTATGCCGACGAATGGAATGTGACGCCGGTTCCACAGGATGTCTTCGACCACAAAGTCAGCGTTCTGGAGCAGCATTGCGCCGACGTTGGCCGGGATGTTTCCGAGATCCGCAAGTCGATCATGCTGTCGCACGTTATCGGCCAGGACGAGCAGGAGCTGCACGAACGCGCCCGCCGGATCATGGCGATCACTGGCCGAGAGGATCAAGATCCTGCAGAGGTGCTTGACGGTATGCGCGAGCGCGGCCTGCTCATCGGCACGCCGGATGAGGTCGTGGAGTCGATCAAGATGCGTGAAGCCCAGGGCATCGACCGGATCATGCTTCAGACGCTCGATATGGACGACATCGACGTCCTGGGCCTGATCGCACGAGAAATCTTGCCGCAGGTATCGTAGCCGACTAGCCAGGGCGCTCCCAATGCATCTCACCGTCGACGATCTCGAATCCGCAAGTGGCGTAGAGCGCATTCGACGCGACATCGGCCGCGCTGCTATTCACATACGCTTGCGTCGCTCCAAGAGCGTGCAAGCGGCGCAGTCCTTCCAGGATCACGCAACGGGACAACCCGATGCGGCGGTGATCTACGTGCGTTCCAACAGGTTCAAAGAACCCTTGACGATTTACGTCGTCGAACCAGACGAGTGCGTACGAGGCGACTTCGCCATTAGACGCAACGGCAATGACATCGAGATCCTGTCGGTAGAGCGGCGATGCCATAGCCCGGAGGTGTTTCTCGATAGTCATACGCGAGGGGTGGAAAGCGCTGCAATGGGCCGCAACGCGTGAGGCGATCTCCCCCTCACCAGCGAACGCACGGACAGTGTAGCCGCGCGGCGTTGGCAGGCTCGGCGGCGGATCGTCGAGGATTTGTGCCCAGACGTTGTAGGCCCGCGTGACTGGAACGAATCCGCGGGCCTTGAGGGCGGCGATTCGAGGCGCATCGCTTGCAAGTGCATTGATCGATAGACTCACATCGTGGTCTGCATGCCCGGTAAGCCAGTCGTCGAGTATTTCTGCTTCCAAATCGCGGTGCTCTGGATGAGTGACAAGGTCGAGCGATCTGCCGCTCGGCCAGCTGAAAGCGACGAGTCGGTCGCCCGCGAACCACAGGCAGGCAGACCGGAGCGCCTCTGGATCATCATGATTCACCTGCCACCATTCGAAATCGCCAATCGAACATATGACTGGCGCAGGTGAGCGACCGGAAGCCTCCCTCAACAATCCATGGATGAGCTCCCGATCTCCGTCAGAGCGATAGCGCCTATGCGTTGTCGTCGTCCCAGACAGGTTCGATCTCCTCTACGGTCCGGCCCTCGGCTGCCCAGCCGCTAAACCCGGGCCCATGGTGTGCGACGTTGGTGAATCCAAGATCCCGGAGCGCGATCGTTGCCAACGCTGAACGACCACCGGTCGCGCAATGGAGGACGATCCTGCGGTCCAGATCGAATCCAGGCCGGTGCATCGGGCTCTCCGGATCAGCGATGAACTCCAGCAATCCCCGCGGTACATGGACCGATCCAGGAATGACCCCAGATTGCTCCCGCTCGACCTGCTCACGAATATCAACGATCAACGCGCCTGCGTCGATATCGGCGGCGAGCTCGTCATTATTCAGATTGTCTATCTGCCCTCTTGCTTCAGCGACCATCTGCATGGCTGTCTTTCGAGCCAATGAAATTTCCTTTCGGTGCGGCCATCACAACGCGACTAACGTCCAACATCTATTATTAGGATAGTCCCACGGACCTCGATTGCGATACGCAATCAAAGAGGAGACGACATGATGAGACTGAAATTCTACGCGCAATCGGCCTTCCACATCACGGCTGATGACGGCACCCGCATTATGATCGACCCCTATGAATACAACGAACGCATTCGCTACGACCCCACATTCGACGAAGCGGACATCGTGCTGGTGACCCATGAACACGGCGACCATGCCAATGTTGATGCCGTGCCCGGCGACTATCGTGTGGTGCGGGGGCTGGGCACTCAGGCGGTACGCGGCATGCCGTTCCTCGGTATCGGCAGCTACCACGACAACGAAGAAGGCGCGCGGCGCGGACCAAACACGATCTTCGTCTTCGAGGTCGACGGAATTCGTATCGCGCATTTCGGCGATCAGGGCTGCGAGCTTGAGCCGACCCAGGTAGCGATGCTCACCGGCGTCAATGTCATGCTGGCTCCAATCGGCGGCGGCTCGACACTCGCTCCCGACCTGATGTGGGCGCTGGCCGAACAAATCCAACCGAACATTTTCGTGCCATGCCACTTCAAAACCAGCGAGATCGACATGCCGTTCATCACCGTTGACGAGTTCGTCGAAGGCAAGAGCAGCGTGCGCAGACTTGGCGATAGTGAAGTCACCTTGAGTGCTGACGAGCTGCCCGATCCAATTGAGATTCTGGTCATGGATCGATCTCGGTGAACTCAAACAACGATTCTCTACGCGTCGTCGCGCTGGCCGGCGGCGTTGGCGGCGCGAAACTGGCCCACGGTCTGGCGTTAGACGGCTACGCCGACCGGCTATCCGTCATCGTCAATACCGGTGATGACTTCACACTCTATGGCCTTCATATCTCGCCGGACCTCGATACTGTCCTCTACACTCTCGGCGGATTAGCCAATCCCGCTACGGGCTGGGGTGTTGTCGACGATTCATTGGTGACGCTGGAGATGCTCGGCGCGTACGGCGTCGACACCTGGTTCATGCTCGGGGATAAGGACCTGGCAACCCACATTCTGCGCACGGAACGGCTGCGAAATGGAGACAGCCTGACGGCGATAATGGGTGACCTGGCAAACGCCCTCGGCATCGAAGCGCAGCTGCTGCCGATGACCGATGATCCGGTGGAGACGAAGGTACGAACCGCCGAAGGGCTCCTCGACTTCCAGGAATATTTCGTGCGACGCAGACATGCCGACGACGTATTCGAGATCGTCTTCGATGGTATCGAGAATGCATCGCTGACCGACCCGGTAGCGGATTCGCTCGAATCCGCCGATATCATCGTCATCTGCCCGTCAAATCCATTCGTCAGTGTTGATCCGATACTGTCCGTCGATGGCGTTCGCGAGCGTATCGCGCAATCGAGCGCCCCGGTCGTCGCCGTCAGCCCGATCATCGGTGGAGAGGCGGTCAAGGGCCCGGCAGCCCAGATGCTGGCCTCGCTCGGTCATGAAGTCTCGGCGGCGGGCGTTGCGGCCTATTACCGCGATCTCATAGACGTGCTGATCATCGACGAGGTAGACCGAGATCTGGCGGCCAGAATCGAACCCCTCGGGATAGCAGTGGCAATAACGCAAACGCTCATGCGAACCGACCAAGATCGACGGAACCTTGCACGTTTCGTCGTCGATGCCGGCCTTCAAGCGACAGCGACACGTTGAGCGCAGCAACCATTGCCGTCATCCCTATCAAGAGTCTCGCCAACGTCAAACAACGTCTGGCGTCGCGCCTTTCGCAGCGCGAACGAGCAGAACTCGTACTCCGATTGCTGGAACGTGAAGTCGCTGTACTCCGACAGTCAGCCGGAATTGATCAGATCGTCATTGTCACGGCCGGGGAGCGCGTTGCGGCTCTAGCGGAAATGCACGGGGCACTTGTCGCGTTACATCCTGACAACGGCGTGAACGCCGCTGTCGAAGCCGGCATACAGCGAGCGTACGAGGAAGGGGCACAGTCAGTGTTGGCCCTCCACGGCGATCTGCCGTTCGTAGATGTCGCTGATATTGAAATGATGCTGAGCGCAAGCGCGCCTGAAACGCTGGCCATCTCGCCTGACCGGAGAGGCATCGGAACAAACGCTATCGTCGTGCAACGCGGCATGGAGATCCGGCTCCAGTTCGGGCAAGATAGCTATCGCCGCTTTGTCAGTAGCGCTCAAGCAGACGGTTTCGATGTCCGCAGTGTCACGAGTGAAGGTCTAGGATTCGATCTGGACGTACCGGCCGATCTACTTGACTATCGAGGCCGTCTTGTGGCCAACGCCGTACCACGGATTGTTCATTCTCAGGGCAACTATTCAACACGCACCAGCGGCGAAAGACTTCGGGCAAACTAGAACGATATGTGCCCCCACACCAGGCTCCGAAGGGGTTGAGGGGAACTTAGAAGGATGCGAGCGTCATAATCTCGTCAAGGTCCAAGATTTCACAAAGAAGTGGCCGTCTCCTGCTCGTGCCCGTCCCGCCGCGATCATCGGGAGTGGCAAAGGGCAAGCCATGGCGCCTCCTGCCGCCATTCTTTATCGGAATAGCTATGCTGGCAGCGTGGCAGTTTATTTCTGTTACCGATGCCACGGCCGATTACCTTCTGCCTTCGCCTACAGAAGTTCTACGGGCATTCTGGCGAGGCGTTGAGAATGGTCTGTTCTGGCGATATACGCGGACGACGCTCCAGGAAAGCATGATCGGTTTCCTGATTGGGGCGGTCATTGCGCTCCCGCTAGGCTACGGGATCGCGCGTAGCCGTCTACTGGCGACCGCGACTCAGCCATATGTCGCCGCCAGCCAGGCGGTTCCGGCTGTAGCGCTCGCGCCGATTCTGACGCTCTGGTTTGGCTACGGCCTCAAACCCATCGCGATTCTCTGCGCCTTGATCGTCTTTTTCCCAATGGTGATCAATACAGCTGTCGGTATTGTCGGCGTTGATCGCGAGGTGATCGCAGCTGCGCGCGTGGACGGAGCCGGCTTCTGGCCGATGGTGCGCTACATTGAAGTCCCGCTGGCTATGCCAATTATCCTCGCTGGCATGCGCACGAGCTTGACTCTTTCGATCACCGGCGCAATCGTGGGAGAGTTCGTGCTTGGGGATCGTGGTCTCGGCGGACTATTGGAAATAGCAAGGGGTAACTTCGACACTCCACTCGTGTTCGCAACAATCGTAATGTTGATGCTGTTAACGATGACGCTCTATTACACTGCATGGGGAGTGGAGCGCATATTGATAAGGAAACTCGGACTGTGAGCATTTCTAAGATTCGGCGTCACTCACGATTACTGTTTAGACGGGATCGCAACACCTCTGTCTCCCGGCTCCGGGCATACTGGCTCGTTGGGGTAGTGGCCCTGCTGCTGGTACCCATGTTGCTCGCAGCCTGTGGCGGCGACGATGACGATGGGGCTGATACTGATCCCGAACCCGTCACTATCGGACTAACCTTTGTTCCAAACATCCAGTTTGCACCGTTTCTACGTCGCCGATTCGCTCGGATACTACGAAGAGGCCGGACTCGAAGTTGAGTTCAATCACCACGCCGTCGGAGCTGACCAATTTGGCGCGCTGGTGAGCGGACAGGAAGCGATGTTGATGGCTTCCGGGGATGAAGTCATGCAGGTCCGCGCCAAGGATGTTGAAGTTGTCTACGTCGCCGTCGTCTATCGCAAGTATCCGGTTGCGCTGATCGTGCCGGCCGACTCCGATATCCAGACCATCGCCGACATCAAGGGCAAGAAGGTCGGCGTGCCCGGGGAATATGGAGCAAACTGGATTGGTCTGCTCGCGCTCCTCGATTCCGCAGGATTGACGAAGGACGATATCTCAGTAGAGAGCATTGGATTCACCCAGGCGTCGGCGCTTCTCGCGGGGCATGTTGACGCGATCATGGGCTATGTGAATAACGAGCCACTCCAGGTGCAGAGCGCTGGCATGCCGGTGCGCACTTTCTCAGTGAGTGATGTCAGTCCGCTGGTCGCTAACGGACTCGTGGTCACGAATGAATACGCGGACAAGAACCCGGACACCGTGCGAGCTATGGTCGAAGCGACCCTTCGAGGTCTTCAATATGCCATAGACAATCCAGAGAAGACTGTCCAGATCGCCAAGGATTATGTGCCAACGTTGACTGATGCAGAACAGGAACAGAGTGCGCTCGAAGTCTTGAAAGCCACGCTACCGCTCTGGGAAGTGGAGGGCGGCAGCGAACTCGGTTACGGTGATCCGGCTGATTGGGAAGCGATGGACGCGTTCCTGCAGAAGTACGGCTTGCTCGACCGTCATGTCGACGTGGACGAAGTGTTCACTCTCGATTATCTACCCGAGGACTCGTAGATCGGCGCTCAATAGAGCGTTGGCGATGACGCCGATAAAAGAAGCTAATCCCCGCATTTGTAGCCACATGCACGGTGTAGATCTATACATCGCGCATGTGGCCACGTGTAGAGAACGACAGCGATAGTGTTCTTTGGCCGCAGATCGTCCCACGTTTGCTCGTCTGACTGCCAATACCGTTTCACGATGAAGATGCCATCAACATGGTAGGGGCGTGATTCATCACGCCCGCGCTTCGCACCCATGAACGTACGCGAGTTGCGGACACCGGACGTGATGAATCACGTCCCTACGTCCAACAGGTCATGACCCCTTTGAAACAGCATAAGTAACCGGTGGCGCTGGGCTATGGCGCGGTCAGGATGAGTGGACCATTGGAAGTGATGGCGATCGTGTGCTCGTATTGGGCGGAACGTGAACCATCGGAGGTGATGATCGTCCAGCCGTCACGCAGTATGTCGACCTCTTCTGAGCCCGCAACGATCATCGGTTCGATGGTGTAGACCATGCCCTCTTTGAGACGCGGGCCGCGTCCGGGTTCACCGTAGTGCGGAAAGCTCGGCGCTTCATGCAAATTGCGGCCAACACCGTGGGCGAAGAGATTTCGCACGACATTGAATCCCGCCGCTTCAACAACGCCTTGAATGGCGGCAGACACATCTGACAGGCGATTTCCGACCTGCGACTTTTCGATTCCGGCGTCAAGCGAAGCCAGGCAAACATCCATCAAACGTTGCGATTCTGCATCGATCTTGCCGACAGGGAAGGTGATCGTCGCATCCCCATGCCAGCCATCGAGCCGCGCGCCGATGTCCACGCCGATGATGTCGCCTTCCCGCAGCTCCAGTTTGCCGGGGATACCGTGTACAACGACGTCATTGACGGCCACGCAGATGCTGCCGGTAAAGCCGTTGTAGCCCTTGAACGAGGGCTCGGCTCCATTGGCCCGGATGAACGCTTCAACCAGCTGATCCAGTTCCCCGGTAGTGATGCCGGGTTGGATATGCGGTTCGATCATCGCGAACGTGTCTGCAACGAGCTTCCCGGCCGCACGTAGTTTCTGCAGCTGATGCTCGTTCTTGAGTTGGATCTTTCGCCGTGGCATCTCGATCTGTCCGCTCGTACTATCCCGAAATCTAGCCGTCGAAGGATGCCATAAGATTTCATCGATGCGACCGAAGATGCAGTTGTGGCAACGCAACGCAGGTCACCATTGCTCCGAAACCCGATGACCTTGACGCTGGTCGCACTGAACACCGACTCGCATGATTGCCGCTGCAATCGATTGACAGCCAGCGCCCTACAGCTATAGGCTCAATATCGCGTTTCGACCTGGTTTCATCGATCGGAGATCACATTGAACTACAAGACTGAAAAGACGGATCGCTTTGGCCTGCCATTGACGACGACATCGCAGAAGGCTGTCGAGCACTACGTCGATGGCATGGATCGTATCCTCTCCGGGAATCTCGGTGCCGAAACGAGTTTGCGCAACGCCGTGGCGGAGGATGAAGGCTTTGCGATGGCCTATGCGGCCCTTGCGGGCCTCGATCTGCGCCAGCGGCGCTTTGAAGACGCGCGGGCAAACGCAACGAGAGCGCGAGAACTAGCCAACGGGCTCACCCGTCGCGAACGCAGCCACGTCGAAACATCGACGGAAATGATTGTCGGACGTGCTCCAAAGGCTATGGAGCTGACTGACGAGCATCTGCAGGAGTTCCCCGGTGATGCCAACATCCTCCAGCAATACACCTACCTGAATTTCGGCAGCGGTGACCGGGAGCGCAATGCTCGTACGCTCAGCGTGCTGGAGTCGATCGAGGACGCCTATGGCGACGAGTGGTTCTACACCGGCACACGCTCATTCTATTTGCACGAACTCGACCGCTTCGACGAATCGAGGCATTACGCCGAACGCTCGTTGCGGGGCAATCCGCGCAACGGCAACGCCTCCCACAATATGGCGCACTGCTTTTATGAGACGGCCGACTATACCGGCGGCATCCAGTTCATCGCCAAATGGGTTGATGATTACGACGCCCGCGCGCCCTTCTTCTCGCACCTCAACTGGCATCTGGCGCTCTTTGAACTGACTCAGGGACGCTACAAACGCGCCCACGAGATCTACCGCCAGACGATCAGGCCGAGCGTGCTGGAGCAAGCAGGAGGACTCGGTCCGCCGATCGCCGACGCGACCTCGCTCCTCTGGCGCTTCCGGCTCTACGGCTACGCGGTGCCCGAAGACGAATGGGCAGAAGTCGCGAAGTTCTCCCGCGACGCCTACCACGCCGGGAGCTACGCCTGGCAGGATATGCACGCTGCGCTGGCGCTCGCCGCCACCGGCGACACGACCACGCTCGATGAAATGACCGGACGTCTACGCCGCCGGGCAGAGCGTGGAAATACGATGGACGCCGAAGTGACGTTGCCACTCGTACGAGGCATTGAAGCCTTCGCGCGTGGAGACTATGACGAAGCGGTGAAGCTCATCGAGCCAGTTGCGCCGGAGATGGTTCGCACTGGAGGCAGCCAGGCACAACGCCAGGTCTTCGAAGAGACGCTGCTACAGGCCTATCTCAACGCCGAACAGTATGAAAAAGCGGAAGATATGCTTCGCCAACGCCTCGAGCACCGTCACTCCGCTCGCGATTTCTTCTGGCTCTCCGAAGCCCAGCAGGCCGTCGGCGAATCTGCTGCGGCCACGGCAAGCCGCCAATCAGCGCGAAACGAGTGGTCGAACGCCGACCCGGATGCACCAGAGCTTGCCGCCAACTAGCTCGAATTTCAGGGTGGGTGCCTGAGACTGAACGTGAGTATGCGTCCGAATCGTAAAGGGTGGACCTGTCTCGGCTGCGCGTATATATGCTGTTGCGCGGCTGGGTACAAATGAGCTCCACCGGCACCATTAAGGGAAGCGTGCCGGATTGCCGGGGACGAGCTACAGTTCCGACATGCCCTTTACATAGACAGTCGTCGAGTAAGAATCTGAACCGTCGGTTGGGTAGAAGTTGCCGGATACAGCAATGACCGGCTGGAGCGTGAGGCCTTTCTTCGCACCTTCGGAAGAAGTCAGCATATAGCTCACTTCAAAATGTTCGGCGACGAATTCCCCCGCCTTACGCGGCGCAGAACCTTCTGGCCAGTATCCTTGGCCCGCCTGGACTTGCTGCCACGCTTTCTCAGCGGTAACAAGCTCTACGTCTTCCTGGTCGGTCACTTCTAGCCAGTAGCCCGAAACGCTAACGATTCTGCCTTCCGGGTCCACAACCAGCGTGATCGACATCGGATGACCCACGGCCGGGTTCGGCAATTGTCGATCACCGAGCGGAACATGGACGAATCTTTGACCATTTTCCATCGTCTGAATGACTGGGCTCACGCCAGAGTTACCGACTGGGAAGCCGAATTCCTGCAGCCACTGAACCGCGGCCTGACTCAGATCTTCGATGTCGGCGGTCGAATACGGATCAGGCAGCGTACAGGAAAAGGCGCCGCTTGCCGGAGACCAGGTGAAACTGATCGAACCTTCACTGGACGAAAGCGAGTAGATAATCTTGCCGCCGCGCTCACGCTGATCGATCTGCGCTTCGATGCCAAGGAACTGCTCGACACCTCGCAAGATGAAGTCCGGTTCTACGTAGGGCGTCGAAAAAGTGTAGGCGACACCGCTATGTTGCAAGTCGATCGCTGCCGGATCGACGGATGAGCTGAACTCGATGTCTGGCGAAATGGTATTTGGGGGCGACACGACGGTTGCGAGGGCGCCTAACTCGACATGCAATGCATCAACTGGTGGCAATTCGACAACGGCTTTTTGAATGTTCGGAGAGGGCGGTGGCGCGGAATCCAGCTGCGCGTCGAGATCATCGGTTGGAACCGGTTGAGCCTCCGGCCCATCGGCTCCCTCGATCGCGGCACTGGGGAGCGTCTGCAGGGGCGTAGCATCCAGGGTGGCAACACTACTGGTTGAGAAGATTGCGCCTGTTGCCGAAGCCGCCGTCGGTGAGGCGGCTGCGAATCGGGCTACGCGGTTGACAGCACTTTCAGCGTTGCCACTGTGGTCCGCAAAGACCATCCAGCCGGTAACGGCACTCGCAACGAGCACGACAGTCAGAGCGCCAAAAAGGGCCGGGACCGGATAGCGCCGCGGGCCAGGGCGGGGTTTGAAATTGACGAGCCGGGGGCTCGGATCGATGAGATCCCGTTTGAGTTGTTCACGAAACCCTGGATCGGGCCGAGTCTTGTCGAGCTGCTCCATGAGCAACCGCGCCAGATCGGCGAGTTCCTCAGTATCGCCATCGTGAACCGATGACGGCTGTCCAGTCTGCAAACGGTCAATTTTCCGGCTCAGGCGGTCTGCCTGGAATGAAGTCTGATCAAGCTCGTCAGACGGCATACTCTTCCTTGAACCTCGCTCGCAGGTTGACGAGCGCCCGATGGACTAGTTGTTTGACTGCTCCTTCGGAGCGGCCCATCTGGTCGCCAATCTCCCGGTTTTTCAGACCATGCGAGAACTTCAGAATCAATACGCGCTGCTGATCGGGCGGGAGCGTCGAAACGAGTTCGTTGAGCTCCTCGGATTGCTCGTCGCGTGCGACGTAATCAACAGGATCGTCGTCTGAAAGCTCCTGCGGCCTGAATACGGATACGTCTTCGACGGGGATCTCCCGGCTGCCGGTGCGGCCACGGCGGTTGATCACATTTGCCGCGATTCTAAACAACCACGCGCCAAATGGAAGACCACGCCATTCATACTTGGGCAGAGCGGCCAGTGCTTGTTGAAACGTTTGCGCCGTCACATCCTCAGCGTCGTGATGCGTCCCTACCCGGCGGTAAGCGTACCGATAGACCCGGTCCACATACAGCTCATAGAGCGCCCCAAACTCTTTTGGATCCGCTTGCGCAGCGGCAACCAGTTTGCCCTCATCCACGGTGCCGTCGATACGGCCTGCATCTGAGAGTTGTGTCACACGTTTTAACACTGCCCGACGCCCCTTCCGGGAGGAAAAGTCGAAGACAGCATCCATGGTTACGGAAAGTTCATGCTGGTTTGTCACCACCCCTGGCGACCGGTACCAGTTCCCGTTCCCCGGGCTGCACACGAGCGAAATCTCACTCGTTGAGGACTATGGTACTCATCCAACCTGAACGGAACCTGAAATCGTAGGCAGATCAGTAGTCAGGCTACATGTCTTCTGAAATGGACATGCCCGCCTCCGGTACTGAGGCGGGCATAAGCATCTCTGAGGGAGATTATTCGAACAATTAGTTCATATGCGCCGCACCGATGAACTGCACCTGTGCGCCGAAGCCGCTGGCGCAGCCCGGCATCGACGATGCCGTACCAACGACGCGACCCAGACCGTAGAGATCGGCATACGCGCCTGTGCCGCCGGTGATGATGTAGGAGCCGAAAGCGTGGCTTGAGTAGCTGTCCGCCGACTCAAGGTCCTGACCGCCGGCGACGAACTCAAGCGTCGCAGTACCGGCTGCGTCAGCGATCTGGACCTTGCCGTAGATATTGCTGTCGTGGGCGACATCGGAGCTGGCCGACACGAATTCTCCGGTTGCCTCACCAGATCCTTCGATGACGCCCGAACTCAGGTAGCTGCCGCTCCATGTTTCCTCACCGGCACAGAGCGTGGCGCTGAGGTTGAGCGATTGGACCGGCGTAGCCATCGTATAAATGGCACCCTCTACGGTTGCGTCTGCTTCGTTGGTCTCCGTTACCCGGCCAAAGAAGCTCATGTTGGCATAGCCGCCGGAGCCGGTCAACGCTACGTATCCCTGGTCATAGACCGGGATATCTACGTCGCCGGGCGCGAAAGCTAGCGTCTGCACGAAACGGCCTTCCCATGTGCCCGTCTCGTCTACGATGCTCAATGAACCCCAGACATTGACCGTCGCCGGGCATACATCGCCTTCACAGACCACATCAACGTTCTGGGTCGAAGTTGATGTGCCGGTGATGTCGCCGGTGATCTCATCGATGGTCACCATATCGCGGATGTGGATCCCTCCGTTGGCATCCTCCCAGAACGCCCCGAAGTCGATCGGATCACCGTTCGTGACCACGATCGTCGCGTCGGAACGGGTAGCGTCATGAGAGCTTGCAGCCGCCGTGAATTGGCAGCATGGCCGCCAAGATCATCATCGTGACCGCAAGGGCCGAGGTGCGACGGTGGAGCTTCCAACATTTCATGATATCTTCCTCACATTTGGTCTACAAGAAAACGAACTTTGCTAGTGATAAAGACGGCGCGACGACGGCAAGGCGATAAGCACGAGAACCGCAATGCCGACCGGCGTCAGAATCAGGACTCCAGCGACGATCCAACCACTGGGACGTTCGATCAATGCCGGGATGGCGGTGATCGTATTCAGCAACGTAACGACGAACGTCAGAATCGCTCCCCAGCGGCGCAGGTTCCAGAGACCCCATGCGCCAATGAGCGACAAAATCGCTCCTGCCACGGAGAACAACTGTGCACCCCAGGGGATGTCTTCATTTCCAGGCAGGAAGAAGAAAGGGATGGTCGATACCGCTCCCAAAACTGTTAGGAAGACCGCAATCTTTATCACTGTTGGGCGGCTGGCCTGAGCCGCTGGTGCGATGGCCGTTGACATGATCTCTACTCGTCCCTCCAATTCAAGCGCTGTGCAATCCACACGCTCGACTGTATGGGACGATCATTCCCGGGGTGAAGTGGGTAGAATCCCGACCAATTCGGGCAATGTTTCCCGGGACAGTTCTCGGGGATGCTAGCGGGCAGATGTTGCGGCTTGTGAAGCTACCAGCGTCAATTGCTCAGTCCTGCCCGCGACCCAACCCGGCTTCGCGTGCACGCACGATCGCTTCCGAGCGGTCGGCCACTTGCAATTTGCTGAAGATGTTGGAGACATTGTTGCCAATAGTCTTAACAGTGAGGTTCAACTGCTGAGCTATGCGCTGGTTTGATTTGCCCTCAGCGATCAGTTCCAGAATTTCTCGTTCGCGCGGGGTCAAGTTTGGAAATGCAGGCTCAGCAACCTGGCCATCAAATCTGTGGAACAGTGCCAATACGCGCGTCGCGACGGCCGGGCTGAATATTGCCGCACCATTCGCAACCGCTCTAATAGCGCCGATGATCTCGGATTCATCTGCATCTTTGAGGATGTATCCACGCGCGCCAGCTCTCAGGGCCAGAAAGACCGAGTCATCGTCATCGAACAGCGTGATCACGAGGATGCGCGTGTCTGGCAAAACATCCAGGATCTGGCGCGTCGCTTCAATGCCACTCAGTTCTGGCATCTGCAAATCCATCAGGACGATATCAGGCGTCAGCTGAAGCGCGAGATCTATCGCTTCCTGACCGTTCGTCGCTTCGCCAACGATTTCGATATCCGGCTCAACCTCCAGAACGGTACGGAGTCCTCGTCGTATGAGCCGGTGATCGTCCGCGATCAGAATGCTATAGGTCTCACTCATCGCCGGTACTTACGCTGTAGGGAATCGTGACGGAGACGCGGGTACCGCCGTAGTCGCCGGGTGCAATGGTGCAGCGGCCGCCGAGTTCTTCGGCACGCTCGCGCATTGATTGCAAACCTACTCCGGAGCGAATCGGAGGCTCCATCCCGATGCCATCATCTTCAATGACCATGGATAGCACCGAGTTGACAGAAATCGACACCCGGCAATTTCTGGCACTGGAGTGGGAAACGACATTCGCTAGCGCCTCCTCCGCTATACGATAGACCGCAACTTCGAGCGCAGCAGGCAGCGAAGGCAACGCTAATCGGAAGGTCGACCTGTACGTTGAGGTCGCTACCGTTCAAGCGCAACACACGCTCGCGCAGGGCGGTGAGCAACCCCAGTTCGTCAATTGCCGGTGGGCGCAAGCCATGGACGAGCTCGCGGATAGATGCGATCGCCCGGCGCAGCTCGAGCCGCATTTCTTCGAGTTCATGCTGCGCGCGATCCGGTTCCGCCTCTATGAGTTGACGAAGAGCCCCGGCATGAAGGTGCAGTGCCGCTAGCTGTGACCCTAAGCCATCATGGAGATCGCGGCGTAACCGGCGACGCTCTTCCTCGCGCGTCGAAACCAGACGCTCGCGGGCCTAGCTGGAGTTCGCGCGCCAGGGTGACGGAATGGACGGCGATGCCTGCCTGGCGGGCAAGATCGTCGAGCAGTCGCTGGTCGGCAGAACTGAACTGCTCGCCCGGAGCCCGTCGCCCAACAAGGAGTTCACCGACAGGTGCCTGTTGGTACACGAGCGGCAAGCGCAAGGGATCATCGACGGGATTACCTGTAGCGGCCGCGACAGCGAGCTGACCGCCCTGATTGAGTGCGATGGCGGTGTAGGGCAACCTCAGAGCTTCACGAACCGTTCCGACAATTGCAGACAACACAGCATCCGGAACGAAGGTATCTTCCAGTCTGCGTCCCAGGCGAGCGATGACGGCATACGGCTCATCACGTTCCCCGTAGATAAGATGGTTAACACCCCGCTGGATGCGATCTCGCAGTGGTTGGAAAAGGACCGCAACGACACCGGTCGCGAGAAGGGAGAAGGCCAGATTCCCGCCCGAGCGAAAGACGGTCCCAAGCCAACCGACAGCGACGATATAGATTCCGATGACGCTCGCGCTCAACGCGCCATAGACCAGAGTCCGGTTGATGATGAAATCGATATCCCAGAGCTGGTATCGAAGTATCGCGACAGCCATCGCAATCGGAAGAAGTCCCGCCGCAATAGTGAACGCAGGGCTTGTAACCATGTACGCATCAGTTCCGAGTACGCGGGCAAAGAAGTCTGCGATATACAACACCACGAGCAGCACCATGGGAGACATGACCCACTTGTATTGCTGTCGCGCGACTCCGAGAGCCTTACGGAAGCGGTAGAGCAGCATGCTCACCGCGATAATGCCGCAGATCCCGCCCACCAGGATACCCAGCGCGGGATCCCAAGCCGGCTCCCCCGTTGAAATTGGATGAGGCGTTTGGTCGTAGATAGCGGGAAAACCTGGCGGGATGACAGTGCCGCTGATCAAAGCACCAACGAGAAGAATCACACTCAGCGAGACTCCTCCAGCCACGATCTTCGACCACCTACTCGTAAAACGCCCGGCCGGGAAGAGTAACAGTGGCACCGTCGGGAAGGTGATGAGGATCAAAGCTGAAAGCCAGAGACTCGACCATAGAGCCCACTCAGAACCCGGCAGAGTCGGACGCAGGCCGAGCCCAAAAACGGCATACATGGCTGTCAAATCGGAGAGTTGACTAACAAGAGCGGCACCGAGGAAGAACCAGCCCAGACCATTGTCGGGCAGGCGCGAGGCAAGGAACCCACCCACCACGCAAAACGCCAGGACTCCGGGAATAGACTGGGGTTCGAATATCTGCCAGATCTCCGGGGCATGGCGATTCTGATACAGCAGCAGGAATATCGGCCCAAAGAGCGCAAGGCTCATGCCGCAAAGCGACCAGGACAGCCACCAGGACCAACCCCGCACCATGCGCAACTCCACTCAAAAAATCAGCACTTCTCGCCTATTCTAGCGCCAGTCAGTTCCGGTTAATCGGCGTTGGAAACGTCGGTGGGCTAGCAGGAGATTACCATCTACTCAACCGCGACTGCTTCATCCTCGTGCTGAGCATCTGCTCCTCCGGCGAACCAGGCTGCGACCGTCGCCAGACCACCTGCCCAAATCGACGCCACAATTGCAGCAAAGATCACAAATGTTTCGTTCGAAATCAGCCTATTCATCAAAATGAAAGCCGGTACACCCGCCGCGAGCGCGACGAGCACACCCATAGCAGCCGCTTCTTTGTCCGAGAGCTTCAGCTGTTTACCAGCGATGAACCCACCTATCCCCGGGCCAACCGGCCCGGTGAAGAAGTGAATAATCGGGGGTATCACAGACACTACCATGATGATCAGCGTCAGCGCCGCTCCAAGGACGACGCGCACCGGTGCGGGCAAGATCCTCTCCCTTCGGTCTTCGCGGTTGACTCCAACGCTGCCTGGCAGCGCGGCTATTCATTCTACGGCGCATCTTACGGCGCATCGCAACCCAACCACGCTTCAACCAGGAACGCGTGCTAGTCTGTCGGTACTATCTGGGGAGGCATGCATGGTCAGAACTAATCGAGATCGGCTCGTTGAGATGGCAGTTGGTGGCGAAGCATGGCCGCCGCGTTTTGCGTCGCCATATCGTCCCAACGCCCAGGGCGAGTCCAAAGTTTTCATGGGCACTGCCGGCATCATCCTGAATGCTCGCGTCGGTGATCCGGCTTACGGCTGGGCGGCGGATCACGTCGAGCCGGCCGTCTCGATCCGCAATCGCGAGGATGGCCCGGAACACGCGCTGCACTATCTAGCCTGCATTGGCAACCGCGCCGTCATCACAACCGGCATGGCTGCCGGCGAGTGGGGCTATGTGACCGGCGAGCACGCGCACATCATGGTCGATTTCGAGCCCGAAGTGATGGAGCGCATGTGCATCGGCGACCAGATCCTGATCCGCTCCATCGGCATGGGGCTGGAGATGCTCGACTATCCGGACATCGCCGTCCGCAAACTCGATCCGGATCTGTTCGAGCGACTACGAATCGAAGAACTCGGTGATGGGCGCATCCGTATCCCGGTGGCAGCCGAGTTGCCGCCATACATGATGGGCTCCGGAGCGGAACTCGGGGCCGACTACGTCGATCAGGACATGATGAGCAACGACCGCGAGACGCTGGCGGAGCTCGGGCTCGACAACTTACGAATCGGCGATATTCTAGCGATCAAAGATCACGACCACACGATAAATCGTGGCTATCGCGAAGGCGCGGTCACGATTGGTCTCATCAACCACGCCGACTCGTACCTGACCGGTCATGGCCCGGGGGTGATGGATATCCTCTCATGCTCAACGGACAAGATCGAGTACTACGTCGATACGGAGCAGCGGCCAAATTTAGCCGCCTACCTCGGCATCGGAAATCACAGCTGGGCGCAAAGCTGACAGGAGAGAAAGTCAAATGGTGTTAACCAACGTCGACAAGGTAATCAAGATGTCGGTCATGGGCCAGGTTATCTCTCCCAGCTATCCCAGCCTGCCCGCCCTGCCCCATCAGATTGATCGCGAGGGTCGTCCGAGACTCCTGCCGACCTACGGTGGAATCGTCTACAACATCAAGCTAGGCGATAGTGTCTACGGTTGGGCCGGGGATCTGATCGAGCCCGGCGTTGCTATCAAAGCTTCAGACGGCGCAGCCAATCAGGCACTCAACGTCTTCGCCTGCGTCGGCAACGAGGCGGTCGTAATGAGCGGCAACGCCAGCGGCGCAACCGGGACTGTCACCGGTAAGAGCGGCCGCTTCGCCGAGCATGTCATCATCCATTTCGAACGCGATGTGCTCGAACAGCTCATCTTTGGCGACCGCATCGTCGTCCGCGCCCACGGCGTCGGCCTTGAAGTCGACGGCTATTCCGGCGTCCATCTCAAGAGCCTGTCACCAGCGGTCTTTGACGCGCTCAGAATCGAGGAGGATGGAGGTTCGCTCAGCGTGCCAGTAACCGCCATCGTGCCACCAGAGCTAGCCGGCGCAGGCTCCGGACTGACCAGCGAGAGCGGCGCGATCTGCATCCAGACCACAGATTGGGAGGCGGTCAAGCGGGCCGGACTCGACGAATTGCGGCTCGGCGACCTCGTAGCGTTGCAGGATTACGATTCAGCCTGGGGCCACGGCTACCGCAAGGGCAGTATGGGCATCGGCGTCGTCTCGTCGACCGATTCAATCCGCACTGGCTACGGTCCCGGAGTAACTCTCCTGATGACCGCTCCGGCTGGCGAAATCGCGCCAATCATTGTCGAAGGAACGAACCTCGGCGCGTTGCTCAATATAACACCAGCAAACTGATGGCCTGGATTCAACTCGTACCGGTCGAAGAAGCCGACGGAGATCTCGCCGACGCGTACGCGCGCATTGGCGTCAAGCACGGCACCGGCGGACCGCCGTTTGAGGTTCTCACTCAGAATGGAGCCGTGCTGGCAGCTTTTTGGGCCTGGGCGGGCGGCAACCGCTTCAAGAACTCGATTCTGAGCCGGCTCAGAATCGAGATGATCGCGACGCTCACCTCTGCCCTGAATCAATGCGTCTTCTGACTACTCGCCCATCGGAGGTGGATCCTCCGCGAAGGTGGTGACGTTGAGGTGGCAGACGCGCTTGCGCGAGGTCGCTGGAGCGATGCATCGTTGAGCGATCAGAATCAGGCTATGTGCGCCTACGTCGAGAAATTGACACTCCGCCCGAGCACGATCACTGCCGCCGATGTCGACGCCCTCCGCACTGTCGGGTTCAACGACGCCGAGATCACCGACATCGCCAACATCACCGCTCAATATGCTTTCACCAACCGTGTCGTGGATGGACTTGGCGCCGAGCTGCCGCGGAGCATGGAGCGTGATCTAGAGAGATTGCGAAGTAAGTAGGCAGTAGCAAGGAAGCTCGCCCCCCCCCGTTGCTGCATTCAAAACTGAGGCATCGAGTTTCTTCTGTCTTACACCGATTCATCCTGTCGATGGCGAGATAATTCGTGGCACATGTAGGGGCGTGATTCATCACGCGCCAATGCCTTGTTCGTTCGTGGTTGCCAAATGCCGGGCGTGATGAATCACGCCCCTACGAGTATTGCGACACACACAATAGTGAAACCGGCTTCCTACAGACTTCGAACTACAACCTACAAACTCACTCCAGCGCGACTCCCAACCCGTCCGCCGTCCGATTGACATAGGCGTAGTAGGACGCCACTTGATTGACATCCAGGATGTCTCGATCGGAGAATCCGCACTCACGCAGCCGTACAACATCATCCTCGATCATGTCCCACGGAGCGACAGTGAGCTTTTCTGCATAGCGCAGCATCTCCCTCTGGCGGTCGTCAATTATGGCTGTGAGGTAGTCGTCAACGAGCTGGCCGGCGAGATCTGGATTACGGGTCAATCGACCGAGACCGGCCGAGTGATGAACGACTCAGTAGTGGCACTTGTTGATCGCCGAGACGACGACCCCGATCATCTCGCGTTCGGCAAAGCTCAGCCCCGATTTGCCGTGCATGACGGTGTGGTAGAGATCGGCATGGGCTCGCAGGGTGTCCGGGTTGAGGCTATGAATTGCCATGATGTTGTCGATCTTGCCACTGCGGCGATCCCGTTCCTGGTCGTAAAGCTCCTTGAGCTGCCCATCCGCCTCCTCATCAGGGATGATCTCAATCCACGCTCGTTTTGACATGTGCACCCTCCTCCCAGCCTTGCCACTCCATCTGACCAGCCTACTCGCTGGGCGAGCCAACGTGAAGCGATCGGTTACCCTTGTTTCCGCCCCGGACTGATAGCGTTCTGAACGGAGAACTCGGTCCATTGCTTGAGACACGAATACGCCCTCTGAACGACGCCTCGCCAACCGATGCAGGTGAATGTGTCGTTTATGTCATGTCCCGTGACCAACGCGTCGCCGATAATTTTGCCTTGCTCGCAGCCCAACGGGATGCACTTGAACGCCAGCTACCGCTCGTCGTCCTCTTCAAGCTCTATCCACAGGTAGCCAATCGGGTCCAGCAGCAGTATCAGTTCATGCTGCGCGGGTTGGAGCAAGTCGAATCGCAACTGGCGCGGCTGAACATCCCGCTCCTGGTCAGGACGGGCAATCTCGTTGAGACGCTCACAAGTCTCCGCCCAGCCGCCATCTACTTCGATTTCTCGCCGCTACGGGGTCCACAGGCGCTCCGGAAGCGTGTTGCCCAACGACGTGATGCACCCGTCTATGAAGTAGACACCCACAACATCGTTCCCATCTGGGTCGCTTCGGGAAAACAGGAATATGGAGCCCGCACGATCCGGCCAAAGATTCGCGCAGCGCTAGATGAGTATCTGGTCGAGCCGGACCAGGTAGAAACGCACCCTTACCCGGCGAAAAACGCGATGGAGACGGATTGGCCGGCGATCCGGGATCAGATCACCGCTGAAGCTCCCAGCGGATACTGTCCGTCCTTCGAGCCGGGCGAACTTGCCGCAAAGAAGACGCTCGACCACTTCATCCACGAGCGGCTCGCCGCCTATGACACGGACCGCAACGATCCCGTCCTCGATGGCCAGTCTGACTTGAGTCCCTACCTGCACTTCGGTCAGATCTCCAGCCTGCGAGCAGTGTTGGATGTCCTATCGTTCGCGAACGACCACCCGGGCGACGAGCAGATTCAGGCATCCGCCGACGCGTTCATCGAGCAGATCGTCGTTCGCAAGGAACTCGCCGACAACTTCTGCTACTACAACGCCAATTACGACAACTGGGACGGTCTACCCGACTGGGCAAGATCGACGCTCGATGAACACCGCGGCGATCCGCGCGACTACCTCTATTCCATCGAAGAATTCGAACGAGCCCAGACGCACGACGAAGCCTGGAATGCTGCTCAGATCGAGATGACGACGACTGGCAAGATGCACAACTACATGCGGATGTACTGGGCCAAGAAGATTCTCGAGTGGACGCCCGACCCCGAAACCGCCATCGACATTGCGATCACCCTCAACGACCGCTACGAACTGGACGGCTACGACCCCAACGGCTACACCAACATCCTCTGGTCCATCGGCGGACTCCACGACCGCGCCTGGCAGGAACGCCCGGTCTACGGCAAGGTGCGCTACATGAATTTCAACGGGCTGAAGCGGAAGTTTGATATCCAGCAGTACATCGACAAGTGGGAGCGGTAGGGATTTCCCTCACCCCCAGCCCCTCTCCCTCTGCTGCGCGGGGAGAGGGGGGCCGATCCAAGAAGCGAATACACGGATTCCCTGTCTTCCTCCCCTCTCCCCCGCTGAAGCGCAGCGGAAGCGTGTGGGAGAGGGGCCGGGGGTGAGGGTCTTACGGCAACCAGCGCTTCGCGATCTTCGCAACCACGGTGTAGGCCGGATCGAAGACGTTCCCAATTTCGTAACGGCTGACCTGAGCCAGTAGCGTCGACGAGGCGGTGTAGTCGAGACCGTAGTCGGCTTCGAGCCAGCGCATCAACTCGGTGGTGGCGTGCTGTAGTGCCTGGTCAAGTGGCCGAGCGTTTCCGATCGCAATCAGTTCGTCTTCGGTTTCGACACGCGGCCAGTGGCTTGGATAACCCTTGCGGAGCTGGACGGTGAACTGGACGTCCATCGAGATCTCGATGCCGGAGCCGACGATCTCGCCATCGCCCTGTAAGGCATGCCCGTCGCCGATGAAGAAGAGCCCTCCCTCGACAAAAACCGGGAATGTGGCCGTGACACCTTCAACATACCCGCGATAGTCCATGTTGCCGCCGTGCTCAGCCGACGTCGCTGTCGAGATCGCCTGGCCGCGGCCCGGAGCGACGCCGAAACAGCCGATCATCGGATCGAGTGGCAACGCGATGCGACCGAGCACCGTCTCCGGTTTCACGAGCGTCGCCGTCCAGCTGTCGAGATCAACATCCCACTCGCTGGTTTCAGCAGCCGGCAAGCTCGGCACGAAATCCGGGTCAACGACGTTTGGCGCAACGACGGAGCCGCTCCAGCCGCGGCGACGATTCGGGCGTACCTTGTCCAAGCGCACGACTAGCGTGTCGCCCGGTTCGGCACCTTCGACGAAGAATGGTCCGGTCATCGGGTTACCACCCGGCGTCGCACGTTCATTCGTTGCGTCGAGCCCGCCAGCATCGACCGTCGTCGTGACGACCGTATCGCCATCTGCGATATGCAGCACCGGCTCGTAGGTGCCCATCGCGCTGTAGTAGTGATCAGGTGTGAATTCGTGCGTCGCCATATATCGTTACCCTTCTAGTTATCGATCAGCAGGGCAATGTAGCAGAGTTGAGCTGCCGTCAGTTGCCCACAATTCTGAAACGCATGTTGCAGCATTGGACGCTCTACCATCGAGGACCACGAAGCCTTAACACGATGAGCCGATCTGTCCAACGCAATTCTGCAGACTAATGAGTTCACGAACGCCAGGCGCTAACTCTGAGGCTATTCGAGTGCCCGTAGTCGCGGCAGGAAGGTGAATGCAGCCAGCCCGAGCGCGATGAGCACCATCGCCATGATCGAGACTGTCCATTGAACACCGATGAACTCGGTTGCAAAGCCCGCGCCGACAGTGCCCAGCGGCACCATGCCCCGGTTCAGGAAAAAGACGCTCATGACCCGGCCACGCATCTCGTCCGATGCATGGGTCTGCAAGAGCGTGTTGTTCAGCGCCATGTAGGTCGTCTGACCCGCGCCGACGCCAAGCAGCAACGCATACGAGAGCGTTGGGTCGGCCGAGCGGCTGAAGGCGAAGAGCATAATGCCAAAGGCGATCATCACGATCAGCATGACCCGGCCACGGTGGCGCATATTCGACGTCCCGGCAATCGTCAACGCGCCGACCATCGCGCCAATGCCGGTGAAGGCGACCAGCACGCCGTAGCCCTCGTTTCCAATACCGAGCACTTCGTCCGCAAATATGGGCAGGAGCGTCATGTAGGGCATCCCGAAGATCATCGGCGCTAGCGCGAGGATGATGAGAGATAGAAGGATATTGCTGCCCTTGATATACGATAGGCCATCGCCAATTGAGCGCAGTATCGAACGTCGTTGGGCCATCTGCGCCATCGGCGGGATGGTCATCAATGCGAGCGTGATGATCAGAATGGTGAACGACAAACCGTTGACCAGGAATACGCCGCCGGTCCCGATAAGGGTAATGAGAATGCCGCCGATCGAACCACCCAGCACCCGCGTCAGATTCATGGTCGCCGAGTTCAGCGCTATCGCATTCGTGAGGTTCTCGCGATCGACGATGTCGGAGAGCATCGCCTGTCGCGTTGGCATGTTGATACTCATCATGATGCCGCGCCCGGCCGCGATAGCAAAGACCTGCCAGACGGCGACAACGTCGGTCAAGACCAGAACGGATAGCAGCAGTGCCAGGAACATACCTGCACTCTGAGTAATCTGAAGCAACCGGCGGCGCTCCATACGATCAGCAAGCGCGCCGCCAAAGAGCGTGAAGATGAGAATCGGCGCGGCCCGAAAGAGCGCCAGCAGGCCCAGGGCTGCGCCACTACCGGTTAACTCCCACATCAGCCAGTTGAAGGCGACGTTGTCCATCCAGTCGCCGATATTGCTGACCAGCGTGCCGACCCAGAAGTAACGGTAGTTGCGATGCTGAAGCGAGGCGAACATGCCCGCCTTGAACAAGGTGCTGGGCACGAGATTACGGATCGCCCGACTCCTGCGACGTTGCTCTACTACGGCCTGTTCGGAGCTAATTGGTTCCTCAAGTGCGATCGCCGGGGAGTCTCCTCCACTTGGACAATGATCGGGATAGTTTAGCAGCACTTCACGAAAATTGCTGCAAGACGCGTCTCCGACAATCCCACTGGTATCATCAAGACTGGAAAAAACGCGCAGCGCAAAGGGGCTAGCACCAAAACATGGAAGGTGAATTAACGACAACCATCCTCAAGCTGGTTGCCGTTATCGGGCTCGTCGCAGCCAACGGCTTCTTCGTCGCTACAGAAACCTCGCTCATTTCCGTTCGCAAGAGCCGCATGGAATCGCTTGTGGCAGCTGGGAATCCACGCGCGGGCAGCGTGCTGACGGCGCTCGGAAACCTCGGTAGTTATATCGCCGCCACGCAGCTCGGAATCACTATCACGAGCATCGGTCTTGGCTGGGTTGGAGAGCCGGCGCTGGCAACGCTCCTCGATCCACTCTTCGAAGATATCATGCCGGAGCCGGTGGCCTTCGTCAGCGCCCACGGCATCTCGTTTGCAGTTGCATTCTTTGCTATCACGCTGCTGCACGTCGTCTTCGGCGAACTCACACCCAAGTCGATAGCAGTGCAATATCCCGAGCAGACGTCAATGACGCTGGCCGCACCGGCGCGTTACATTCTCATCGTCCTCCGTCCGGCAATCTACACGATGAGCGGTCTGGCACGCCGGGTTCTTCGCCTCGTTGGCCTGCGCGAGGCCGGTCCCCATCATCAGGCTTACACTGCTGAGGAGCTTGAAATCATCGTCACCGCCAGCACCGCTGGCGGACAGATCGAAGGATCTGAGGAAGCGATTATCCGCAGGGCGCTGATCTTCGGCGATCAGACTGCCGAGGACGTTATGGTGCCACGCACCGAAGTCGTGACGGTGCGGGCCGATGCCACCCTTGACGATCTCCGCGACATCATCAGCACCCACCCGTACAGCCGTTTCCCGGTCGAAGGCCAGAGCGTCGACGAAATCATCGGCATTTTGCACGTGCGCGACGTGCTGCCAATCCTGATAGGCACCCAGTCGGCGAGACGCCTCGACCTGCGTGAAATTATCCGCCCATCGTACGTCGTCCCATCCACGCTGCCGATCGACGATTTGCTGGCCGAGCTCAAGCGCGAGGAAGCGCATGTCGCCATCGCCATCGACGAGTATGGCGGCATGGCGGGAATCGTCACCCTGGAAGACATCATCGAGCGCCTGGTCGGCGAAGTGCCTGATGAATACGGTCAACCTGCCCTTTCACCTCAGAGGCAGGAAGACGGCTCGATGCTCCTGAGCGGGCTGATTCCTGTGCTTGATGTCAACGAGTATCTGAATATCGATCTTACGTCAACCGACACTGCCAAGACGCTTGGTGGGTATATGTTCTCGGAAATCGGGCGTGAGCCAAAAGTTGGCGACACGATCATGACGGAACATCACATCCTCGAAATTACGGAACTCGACGGCCTTCGTATTGCCGAAGTTCGCGCCACCCCGATAGAGTCATTACTCAGCCTTGAAAGCGATGACTGACCCGGAGCCTTCTTGCGAAAGACTCAAGGCAAATAGTCGCCTCTCCTGAACACTCTGAGATTGTTAATAGCGATCGCGACAAGCGGGCGAGATTCGGTCCGTCAGACTAGAATGTACCCGGAAATGAATGATCAACACGGTATGCGAAAGAAGAATCTATGGTGAAGCTAACTGGCGGCCAAGCGCTGGTCCAGTCACTCAAGAGTTATGGGATCGATACGATATTCGGCTTGCCCGGCGTCCAGCTCGACAACACCTTCGACGCCCTCTACGACGAGCAAGACGATATTCGAGTGATCAACGCTCGACATGAGCAATCAACAGCCTACATGGCCTATGGCTACGCGGCATCTACCGGCAAGGTCGGCGTCTATCTCGTCGTACCCGGCCCAGGCCTCCTCAATACGACCGCTGCCCTCTCGACCGCCTACGCGACGAACGCGCCGGTGCTGGCTCTCTCAGGTCAGGTCGACTCACACGAGATTAACAAGGGCTTCGGCTCGCTTCACGAGATCCCGAACCAACTCGAAATGATCAGCCACCTGACCAAATGGGCGGCACGCATCGACAAGCCATCCGATACGCCGGCGATGGTGCGCGAAGCGTTCCGGCAGTTGAGAACCGGCAGGCCGCGACCAGTTGAGCTGGAGATGTCGCCGGACATCATGGGGCTGGCCGAAGAGGTCGAGTTACTCGATGCGGTCAACTCCTATCCAGTCGCCCAAGCTGATCCAGATCTCGTCGCTCAAGCCGCCGAACTACTGGCCAACGCGAAACGCCCGATCATATTCGCTGGCGGCGGCGCAATGGACGCCGGTGATCCGATCCGGGAACTGGCCGAAGTCCTCCAGGCGCCGGTAATCATGACGCCGAGTGGCAGAGGCGTCGTCAGCGACAAGCACCCGATGGCCCTGACGATGCTCGGCGGCCGCCACGTCTACGCCGACGCCGACGTGGTTCTGGCCATCGGCACCCGCTTCGACCGCCCTGCGACCGACTGGGGCATCGACGATGGCATGAAGATCATCCGGGTCGATATTGATGACGAGGAAATCGACCGCCTGATCGAGCCCGCTATTGGTCTCGTCGGTGACGCCAGGCAGGTACTTGGACAGATCTTCGACCAGGTTGATCGCAAGACCTATACGCGGGAATCGCGTGCAGGGGAACTCGACGCAATTCGTGAAAGCGTTGAAGATCAACTCTTCGAATTCCAGCCTAGCCAGGAGTTTGCAAAGGCGATACGCGCGGAGCTTCCGGACGATGGCATCCTCTCCGGCGAAATCACTCAGCTCAGCGCCTACGCCGACATCGGCTTCCCGGTCTATCAGCCGCGTACATTGATCGGCGCAGGCTACCAGGGCACGCTCGGCTATGGCTACGCAACAGCACTCGGCGTCCAGGTCGCCAATCCCGACAAGAAAGTGCTCTCAATCAACGGCGACGGTGGCTTCCTCTATACGATGCCAGAGATCTCAACCGCCGTACGCCACGGCATTCCGCTCGTCGCCGTCGTCATCAACGATGGCGCATTCGGCAACGTCAAGTACATCCAGCAGACACGCTATGGCGGGCGTGAGATCGCCAATTCGCTGCACAATCCGGACTTTGTCAAACTGGCGGAGTCGTTCGGCGCTGCCGGACTGCGCGCGACAAACGCTGAAGAACTCGGCAAAGCAGTCCGCGAAGGCTTCGAGAACAACCATCCGACGCTTATCGACGTGCCCGTCGATCGCTTGCCGCCGATCCGCATGATCACGCGCGGGCGCATTCGCGGGAATGGCTGAAACAGCGCCGGGACTACTCGGCGACACACCAGATCGCTCGTACGGTGACAAGCTGGAGCGCTACGAACGTTTCCTTGAACCGGAACTGCGCGAAATTATCGCGAGCCTTGAAATCGAACCGGGCGCGCGTATTTGCGACGCTGGTTGTGGGGTCGGGCTTGTCACGCGCTGGCTGGCGGAGACGACCGGCCGCGCTGGCAGCGTCGTGGGCGTCGATCTCTCGCACGGGCACATTGAAGCTGCCGAGCAACTGAATGGAACTCGCGATCTACCGCTGCGCTTTATGCAGGGTGACATCACGCAGACTATCTTCGGCGCTGGCGCATTCGATCTCGTCTGGACATACAACACGATTAACCATCTCGACGAGCCGGTCAAGGCCATACAGACGCTCGCTCATACCATCGTGCCTGGGGGCCGGGTCGTCCTCATCCAGGATCTCCTGTTACCCGAAATGATCTTCGCTTGGGACGAACGGCTGGAGCAGAGCGTCGTCCAGTCTTGCCGCGCCTACTACCGCGACAAGTACGGGCTTTCACACAGCCAGATCACCAACCATCGCAACATCTATGGATGGATGCTTGCGGCCGGTTTCGAGCAGATCGACGTTCAGACGGTTATTTCCGAGCGGGTGCAGCCGCTCGCACAAAGCGACATCGACTACTTCCAGCACAGCGTCTTCGAGGGCCACTGGGGCGAACGGGTGCGCCCCTATCTCGACGCCGCCGATTGGCAGCAGCTTGTCAGATTGACTGATCCGGAGTCAGACGAATACGCGCTGAAATCGCCCCGACTTCCACGCCATCCAGACCACTACTGTTGTGACAGGGTTTGTGTAGAGGGAGAAGAACGATGCCAAAAGTCGATCAAGTCAGGGGACGCCGAGCCGGGCTCGGACTGCGCGGGCACGACGAAGAACAGGCCTATCAAGGCTTCACACTCTTCTGCGCCAACACCGGTCCGGGCGAAGTCTTCTTGATTGACATGGAAGGTAACGTCGCCCACAAGTGGGATATGCCCTACCCGCCCGGGCTCTACGGCTATTTCACTCCGGAGGGCACCCTCTTCTACAACGGCAAAGTCGTCGACCCAGAAGATGAGAACTTTTGGGGGCAGGCGCCCTGGAAGGGCGGCGTTGTCCTCGAAGCCGACTGGGATGGCAATATCCTGCGAGAACTGAAGCAACCAACGCACCACCACGATGGTCGCAAGCTGAGGAATGGCAACGTCATCTTGCTCTGCATCGCTGAACTGGAAGAGGAGTTTCAGAAGAAGGTGCGCGGCGGTCTCCCCGGCTCGGAAGCCGAAGGCAACAAGATGTATGCCGACTACATCGTCGAGATGACCTGGGATGGGGAGGAAGTCTGGCGCTGGAATTCCTGGGAACATTTAGATCCGTGGGAGCACGGCCTCGCTTCCCCGACCGAGCCACGCACCGAGTGGACTCACGGTAACACCGTCTTCGAAATGTCAGACGGGAATCTGCTGGTTAGTTTTCGCAATCCGTGCAAAGTCGTCATCATCGACCGTCAAACTGGCAAAGTAATCTGGCATATTGGTCCGCCCAACCTATCAGGCCAGCACGCTCCAAATGAACTTGATAACGGCAACATTCTCATTTTTGACAATGGCAAGAACCGCTTGGACACGGACATTCCCTATTCTCGCGTCATCGAAGTCGATCCCGCGACGAATGAGATCGTCTGGTCGTATCAGGAACGCTATATCAGCGACTTCTTCAGCCCCCTGATCTCCAACGCAAGCAGGCTACCGAATGGCAATACCCTGATCTGCGAAGGCTCCTTTGGGCGTTTCTTCGAAGTGACCTGCGAAGGCGAAGTTGTCTGGGAATACGTCAATCCCCACTTCTACGCCGTCTCGGACGAACCCGGTGCATTGATCAGCAACCGCGTCTTCCGTTGCTATCGATATAGCGCTGAAGAGATTGCGCGGATGCGATAGCTCAGGAATTTCTGCGCCCGAATAGATCCTGAAACCCAGGTGCTGGCGGTCGGAACATCGACGTTCCGATTCAGCGGTTCCCTCTGCGCTGAGATCGCTCGCCATATCTGCGTTTGGCTTCATTGGGATTTCATCTCCGACAGCGACACTTTAGACATGACATCACATCTTCGCGAAAAGGATCCGGAGACTCCGTGGACGCAGCCACTCTAAGAGCAAACGACATTTCGAAATCGTACGGAACGGTTGAAGCAATTCAGGGTCTCTCGTTCGAGGCACACTCTGGCGAGGTAATTGGCCTTCTCGGCCCGAATGGGGCCGGAAAGACGACTGCTATTCGTGTGCTAACAACGATCTTCAAGCCAACGAGCGGCAGTTTCTCAATCAACGGCATTCCACATACGCGGCAATCCGAGATTCGGCGCTATGTCGGTGTGCTTCCGGAAAGTGCTGGCTATCCGGAACACCAGACCGGCCATGAATACCTCACATACTACGGTCGACTATATGGCCTGCCAGCCGTTGAGGCGCGCGACAAGGCAAGCACACTCTTGAGAGAGATCGGACTGGAGGATAGAGGCTACCACCTCATCAGTACCTATAGCCGCGGAATGCGCCAACGGCTTGGTGTAGCGCGGGCACTCATCAACGACCCGTTGCTGATATTTCTGGACGAACCAACGCTGGGACTCGATCCCGCCGGACAGCGTCAAATGATGGGACTAATTTCCAGCCTGGCGCATCAGCGTGGCGCGACCGTCATTCTCACTACCCACCTGCTCGACGAGGCCGAAGGAGTCTGCTCCCGCGTCATTATCCTGAACAAGGGCAAGGTCGTCGCGCAGGGCACGATCCCCGAGGTGAAGCGCAAGGCGGGCGCAACCCGCACCGGCTGGTTCGACGTCCCGGACGATCTAGCATCCGAGGCTGTCAACAGGCTCCGTTCGGCAGACGGAGTTTCAGACGCAAAACCAGCCGGCGGAGAGCGCGGTCGGATTGCCGTCGTCTTCGACTCCACCTGGATCAACCAATATGGTGACGCGGGAATGAACGGGGCGATGAAAGCCCTCGTCGACGCGCAGATACCAGTGCTCTCCTTCGAACGTGAAGGTGATCGTTTGAATGATGCGTTTCTCGCCCTTACGGAGGATGAACAGCGATGATTTCCGCACGCCAGGGGCAAGCGGCAAGATCCAGGACGAGCAGTGCGACGCCGGGATGGCTGATCGTCGCTGGCCAGGAATTCCACGATCTCTGGTTTTCCTGGCGCGCCCCAATCCTCATGCTGGCTTTCAGCCTGCTGCTTAGTCTACTTACCTATCTGGCCGCCATATCAAATGACCTGAACTTCCTGGACCAGAAAGACACTGTCAACCTGGTGATCCAGGTGGCGATTGTTGTCGGTGTGACGTTGAGTTTGCTGACCACGGCCGATTCAATGAGCGGTGAGCGCGAGCGCGGAACGCTGGAGACCTTGCTTCTCACGCCCGTGACACCGCGGCAGATAGTGGCCGGGAAATTGCTGGCGTCTCTCTCCGTCTGGCCGGTTGGTCTGATCATCACTATCCCGTATATCTGGGCGCTCAGGATCGGAGCCGGACTATTCGCCGATGCTGTTATCGCCGGGGCAGTTGTGGGCTCGCTGCTCACGATCACTTTTTCTTGCCTGGGCGTCATCATCAGCACATTCTCACGCTCTAATCGCACGAGTCTTGCGGCGAGCTTCTTCATATTCTTTGCACTGGTGGCGCCAACTCAGTTCCCGAGCGGCGCGCTCAAAGGTTGGTTCGGGGATCTCTTCCTGCGCATCGATCCAATGACTGCGAGTCAAAGCCTGACACGGGAGATCGTCGTCAATAACCATTCCTGGGGCAGCAATTTGTCTCTGCTCGCAGCCCCAGTCGTTGCCGCACTCGTTGGACTTGTCGCGACGTTCATCCTGACCAGTCGCCTCCAGTTGCAGGGAGGATTCAGCAAATGAGACGCTTGAACTTGATGCATCCCAAGCTAGCAGCCCTCTTCGCGTTTCTGGTGGTCCTCGTCATAGCAGGAACAGAAGCCGCTCAGGCCAGCGAACAACCTGCGTTCGCCGACCTCCAGATCGATGTCAGCAAGAGTGAGGTCTCGACGCTTGTCGGCGAATCATTCACCTTCACGTCGACCATCTCGAACAATGGATCTCAGACCAGTCCACCGCTGATCGTCAATCTGGCTTTCGTTAGCGTTGATCACAGCACCTACGTCGACCCCGAGGACTGGTCGTCCCACCGGACTACATCGGTACAGCCCGTCGCGTCCGGAGCATCAGTCACTCAGACCTGGACCATCAACACCGCCCTCCAGGGTGAAGTTGCCGCCTACGTCGTCGTGTTACCGGACGAGAAGCAACCTGCCAGTAGCGGCGATCTCATCGCGAGTGCTCCCGTCTATATGCACGTAACAGAGCGGCGCACATTGAACCCCGGCGGGGTTCTGCCGGTTGTCCTCATCGTGCCTGGACTTATCGCACTAACTTTCACAGGCATGCAGTTCTCACGCCGCAGTCGTCATCTCGGGGGTGGCCGTTAGCGGCCCGGTAAACACGCCGCATTCAGGCTGACCGGTGTCAGCAAGGATGCGCCGCCGGACAGTCCTCAGTTCCTCCTCCCCCGCCCTGGTGACTTTTTGGCGGTACGAGTTGGGACCAACGACCCTATTACAAAACTGGTGAGCAGGGCGAAGATACACATGGTTCTTTCCTCCCTTCCCCAGCCGGGCGAGTGACCTCCCCGCAGTAGTTTTTCGGTCACTCGCCCATTTTCTTGCTCAAAATGCGAAGTTCATCCAATCCCGCCCGAACGACACTGTGCATTAGAATGCTCGATGGAACACGTTGCTTGAAACGGCGCGTGTCCATTGATCATGCGCAAACGATTTTGGGAGGACCATTACGTGGCAGAAATGACCGGCGGGCAAGCGATCGCCAGGACCCTGAAGAGCTACGGCGTCGATACGATCTTCGGACTGCCCGGCGTCCAGCTCGACAATATCTTCGATGCTCTCTATGACATGCAGGACGACATCCGGGTGCTCAACACGCGCCACGAACAGGCGACAGCCTATATGGCGCTTGGCTACGCGCAGTCAACCGGCAAGATCGGCGTCTGCCTCGTCGTGCCCGGCCCCGGCCTGCTCAACGCCACTGCTGCCCTGTCAACCGCCTACGCGACGAACACGCCGGTGCTGGCTCTTTCGGGACAAGTACAGTCCGACCAGATCGAAGGAGGCTTCGGCGCGCTCCACGAAATCCCCGAACAATTGCGCATGATTCAGTCGGTCACGAAGTGGGCCGCCCGCGCGGACGCTCCTTCGGAAGTACCCGGACTACTCCGGGAGGCCTTCAAGCAACTGCAAACGGGCCGTCCACGCCCAGTTGAATTCGAGATGTCGCCAGACATCATGGGCCTGACCCAAGATGTCGAACTGCTCGATCCAATCACCTCTTACGCCGCTCCTCTCCCGGACGAATCGCAGATCGCAGAAGCGGCAAAGCTTCTCGCGCATGCTCGCAAACCGGTGATTTTCGCCGGAAGCGGAGTGATCGACTATCCCGAGGAGATGCAGCAACTGGCCGAAGCCCTCGAAGCGCCGGTCGTCATGTCTCCCGGCGCCCGGGGCGTCGTCAGCGATCGCGACTATCGAGCGCAGACTATCATCGGCGGACGCATGATCCTGGAAGATGCTGATGTGATTCTTGCCATCGGGACGCGCTTCTCGATGCCCCAGATGTTTGGCGGGTATCAGGCGGATAAGCACACACTGATCCGGGTCGACATCGATGCACAGGAAGTCGACCGCTTCGGCACAGCAGATCTTGCGATAACCGGTGACGCCGGAGCGACAATCAAGGCGCTGCTGCCCGAGCTGGCCAAATCCAACGGTTCGCGCCCATCACGCAAGGATGAGCTCGAAGCTGTACGCGAGCGAGTCAACGACGTCTTCGGCGAACTCCAGCCACAGTGGGACTTCTCGATGGTCATGCGCGAAGAGCTGCCGGACGACGGCAAGTACGTTGCAGAGATCACTCAGCTCGGATATTTCGCTCAGTTTGGCGGCTTTCCAATCTACGAGCCACGCACACTTGTCCATGCCGGTTTCCAGGGCACGCTCGGTTTTGGCTTCGCGACGGCGCTCGGCGTGCAGGTCGGCAATCCGGACAAGAAGGTCATCTCAATCAATGGCGATGGCGGCTTCATGTACACCATGCCGGAACTGGCCACCGCGGTCCGCCACAAGATCCCACTCGTTGCCGTCGTCTTCAACGATGGCGCGTTCGGGAACGTCAAGCGCATCCAGCAGGAGAACTATGGCGGCAAAGTGATGGCATCCAGCCTGACCAACCCGGACTTCGTCAAGCTGGCGGAATCTTTTGGTGCGGCCGGCATCCGGGCAACCGACGCCAACGAGCTGCGCTCGGCAATCCGGGAAGGGTTCGACAACAATCATCCAACTCTCATCGACGTTCCGGTCGGAGAAATGCCTTCAATCTGGGGCCACATCTTCCGGGGACGCTAGACGCTGACGATTCCGGACAGGCATGTATCCCGCAGGTGGCGAGCTCTCGTTTGAGCCGGTAGAGAAGATACTCGCCGCCTGCGGGATCGTTCCGTCGAAAATCAGGCACATTGGAACGGGCGCACAGAGCCAGGTTTGGCTTGTTGAGAGCGCCACAAAACGCTACACCCTGCGCATCGGCGTCGCCCGAACCGGAGAAACGAATTCCTACGAATCCGAATTCGCCATACGGCAGCAACTCGTCGATATCGGCGGCCAGGTCGCGAAGCCTCTATTCACCAACAGAGATATCGAAGCCAGCACGTCGGTAGCCTGGAGCCTCGATGAGTACGTCGTTGGCCAGCCTGAGCGATTAGACAGGCTGACACCCGCCATGTGCCGGGAAGTTGGGGAACTGCTTGCGAAACTTCACAACCTGCCGGTCGAGGGCTTCGGCCTTCTCCAGAACCGTAGAGACCAATTGGTTGGCAGGCAGTTCAGCCTACGAAATGGCATTTGCGACCGGCTCGACCGTCCCTGGCCCTTCACCGGAGCGGCTATCGAAGAGCACCCCGTCGCAGTCGAACGCCCCGATCTTGTCCAAAAGCTGCGAGACATCGAGCCGCTTCTCGACGCACTGGCTGAAAACGAGTCCGGAGCCTCGGTCCTGCATAGCGATCTTCACCGTGGACAACTCATCTTCCACGAGAGGCGACTCGCGGCCCTGCTCGACTTCGGGGATGCGACCGCCGGACCGCGCGCCTGGGACATCGCTTCGTTCGCCTATTTCCACGGCTGGCGACTGACCGGTCACTTGATCGAGGGTTATGAGACAACGTCGTCCGTAACCGCGTCCATGTTGAATGACGCCCGCCTCTTTGCTTTCCTCCTGGCACTGCATCATGCTGGCCGCGCCGGACCATTGGGCCAGCCGCAGCGGATGGATGGCGCACTCCGCTACCTGTCAGAACATCTGTAGCGGCGTGGATAAACGGCTTAGCCCGAATCGCATCACGATGAGCGCAGCCACACGTAGGATGCAAAGAAGCGCAATGGTTCAGAGTTCGAGGTTGTACGACTATGACCTCGATCAGTCCGATTTGACAAAGTGGGAGGATTGGAACGAACGCCAGGTCGCTCCCTACCTCAGCTTGTCGCCCGACGAGGTGCTCCAGTTCGCGCCCGTGGCGCACGCCATTGCGATGGCAACGGCCGCGGCTTCTGAGTCTGTCGATAGGGCGTTCCTCGGGGTTATGACCTGATCACACTCCAACTGGCATTTTGACGACCTGCTCAGCTCCGGAGCCGCTAATCCCGGATAGGTCTAAGCTCGACCATTCGTTGTGTTTTCGTTCTGGTCCTGCGAACGTCGACTACAAGCAGGAAAGAAAATCGATACGCGAGGCGGCAGTTACGAGGCGAACGTGATTGATCTTCCCTCGCTAAACAGTTTAAGGTAACTTAACCAGTATCGTAATCCTTACTTGGCATGGGTTCTCCAGGCCAAGACATGAAAGGACCAGGGATGGGCGAAGTATTTCCAGTCGTAGCCGGGATTGCACTTGGCATGGTGGCGCTCCGCGTTCTCGATCTTCGATTGCGCATCGCACTCATGGCGGTAATGAGCGTTGTCTTCGGCGTAATCGCAACCGCTATTAGCGGCGAAGCGCTCATTAGCTGGGCGTTTGTCTTGATCGACATTCCGCTCGTACTGTTTGCAGCGGTTACGACTGCCGTTATCGCTCCGCGAGTCATCGAACGGCTTGCACACCCTCAGTAGCACATCCTACTGCCTACCGACCCCCACCCGCAGATCTTGCTGATGGGGGTCGGTCTGCTTTTTCACTATCTTCTGGCAAACTATCGGCAGGCAATTCTCACCTGGTAGGTAGAAAGGTATTTGGACGGATGGCGGTAGATCCCGGCTTCGTCGAATTCGTCATCGAACAACTAGAGCCAGTTGGCGTGATTACCCACAAGGGCATGTTCGGCGGCCATGGTATCTGGGAGAGCGGTGATATGTTCGCCCTGATTAGTTCCGATTCGACACTCTATTTCAAGGTCGACGACGTGACGCGCACTCGCTATCAAGAAGCCGGTAGCGAACAATTCATGACGATGCCATATTGGTCAGTACCGGCAGACCTGCTGGAAGACCGCGGCGAGCTTCTGGAATGGGCCGAGGATGCTGTCGCCGTCGGGCATGCCACCGCCAGAAAGAAGCGCTGACGAGCCGTTCGATCACCCGTCGATTTTCCGACTGGCTTCATGCCGTAGCGGCTAGCTGCCGCACTGGCTCGATCAATTCCGGAGTTTGCGCGCGGTTCAGACCGCGAACAAGTAGATATTCGACCGTCTGTGCAGGCACCGGGCGATAAAAGTAGAAGCCCTGCCCCTGCTGGTAGCCATAGATGCGGGCGCGAGCAAGGTGTTGCGCCGTCTCGATGCCGGCAACCACAACATCGAAGTGGTGCCTGGATGCGAACTGGGCCATTGGCGCAGATTGAGAGGGGCGCGAAGGATTCTGAACCGGCGTATTCATCGCGGACCGATCGATCTTGATCGTATCGACCGGCAGCGCTTCCAGCACATCAACGGATATTGCCGCAGGGTTTACATCTTGCAAACCCACTTTAACCCCGATATTTCGTAGTTCGACGGCGAATTCCCGCCAGCGGTCAATGCTCTGGTAGTCGCCTTCTGCGATTTCAAGACGCAGGTTGGCAGGTGGCAGCCCTGTACGATCGAGAATCCCCGCCACACTGTTGACAAAGTCGGCGTCTTCTAATTGTCCAGGCGTGAGATTCACTACCCCAACGAGCGAATCGGCGTTGGCGTGTTGGTTTCTCCAAGCCTGCACCGTGTAGCAAACTGATTCGATCGTCCATAGCCCGATCTCGTGGAGCAAGCCCGCTTCTTCAGCCAGAGAAATAAACTCTCCGGGCAGAATGAGTCCGTGTCGTGGGTGCTCCCAACGTACGAGTGCTTCGGCAGCTAGGACGGATTCGGTCTCGATATCAACCTCGGGCTGATAGAAGATCTGTAGCTCACCACGATCCTGGAGACCTTCAATATCTCTTTCAAAACGGAGACTGTCGATGACGCTTTGCCGCATGCTGTCTTCAAATATCGTGCTGCGCCCACCACCGACCTGTCGAGAATATTCCATGGCGGAAGTAGCGTCCCGCAGCAAGTTGCCAGCGTTCTGGCCACTAGGCTTACTGATCGCCAGGCCGATACTGGTACGAAGAGTATTTGTCCCTCGCTCGGAAACGAAAGGCGCTCTCAAAGCACTGACAACACGGTCGCCAAGCATGCGCGCCTCAGCTGCTCCACCGATACCTTCAGCCAGAATCGCGAAGTCGGCATCACCGACCCGGGCAATTGAGTCACCCTCACGCATGGCCTGATTGAGCCGGCGACCCAATTCACAGATTATCTGATTCATATCATCGTTTCTGAGGTCACGAAACATTTCATCAAAGTTGTCAACCGACACCACTATGCAGCACATGACGCTGTGGATTCGCCCAGAGCGCTCAATCGCATGATCGAGCCGATCGATGAAGAGCAAACGGTTGGGAAGGGCTGTCACGGGATCATAGAGGCTGTAGTACCCTCCCCCGTCAAGCCTGCGCGTTTGATGAAGCACGCTGTTGGCAGGAGCAGTAATGACGACGAGCCAGCCAGACATGAGCGGATTTTGATCGAGCTCAGTGATCTTCAGATTGATCGTTCGATACTCACCGTCTTCCTGGAGCATCTGTATGCCCTCGATGACTCCGCCGTGTACACCTACCCCGGTTGAAAACGGCTGCACAACGGCAAAATCCTCCGGTGCAACGAAATCAATCAATGTGCGCCCATGAAGGGCATCAGCATCCCAGCCAAAGATCTGTTCAAAGCCCTTGCTGATGTGCTGGAACTGCCCGTCACGATCGATGAGCAACAAAGCGTCTGTGGAATTTCGCACGACCGTGTGAATAATTGAGCGGGCGTGTTGCGGCGCCACCCCCTCGTTGGGAAGCTCTTCGCGGATGATGCCGAAATGGCAGCGCACACCGGCCAGACGAATCTCATAAAGCTCGGCGCTAACATCGATCTTGCGCCAATCGCTCGTCACGAGCGTGAAGGACATTTGTTGCGGTACCGTCGGTATGGTTTCGAAATCCATGTCCGGCGAAATGATCAGCCCGAGATCGGCGATTGTTTCGCCCATGAGTTCCTCGCGGCTGAATCCGGTCAAATTTATCAGCCCAGCACTGGCGGCTATGATGCCACCCGTATCGGCAGAAACGAAATAGCCGTCCTTGGCTTGACTAAAGACCTCGAGAAGCAAATTTGCAGGTTTAACCAACCGCAGCTCACGCGCCGCCGATTCAAGCTCGCGCGTATTTTCCCAGCGCGAACGACGGATTGTTTGACCTAGGTCCTCTGCGGTGATTGGAAGGGCAAATACATCGTCGGCACCGACTTCAATAAGTAATGTTGCTTCCGGTCCGTCGATATCTCCGACGATCGTGATGACTGCGATGCGTGCCGACAGGACATGCTGCCGTACTTCTCGAATGAGATCTGCCTTTGTCCCCTCACCCGGTTCACCGATGATGACGGCGCTAAAGCTGCCCTCGTCCAGCGTTGCGCTGAGTGATTCGAATTCATCAACATGATAGGCGTCGATGCCACTTTCGCCGAGCATCGTCAGCAATTCCTGGCGTGTTCGATTCCGACTTTCTACGAGGACTACACGCATTATGGAACACCAAGCCTGTCTCTGACGGTAATGCGGCCACGAACTGCTCAGACGGTGTCCGACGGAGCGAGTTTCAATATCAAGGATATGGCTCTCCTGATATATCCACATAGGGCCAGTGGTCCCAACAGCCATCCATCATTCGCCCCTGCAGCGCTAGAATGCGCGGGTTTTTATTCAAGCGCCGACTAAGGATTCGCTGTGTTCCGGCTCCGGTTACTTGTGACAAGTCAAATTACAGCGGTCTGTGTTGTCGTCTTCATCGGCGACATGGTGGCCGGGATCATGTCGCCGACCTTTTCTTTACTCGTTGAGCAACTGGGGCTCTCGCTCGTCATCCTTGGGCTGATCAACACGTTTGGGGGACTGACCTCGCTCACAACTTCATTCCCTATCGGTGTTCTTTCCGACCGGATTAGTCGCGTCTGGGTGATACGGACCGGAATGGTCGGTTTCATGGCAGCGACGGCGACGATTGCGGCTGCTGGCTCGGAGTTGCCATTAATCGCTGGACGTATCCTATTTTCAATGTCAGCGGTCAGTGTGTTTAGGATTAGCGCAGCTCATCTTGGCGACGTCATTCCGCACGAACGTCGATCGCTCGCCTTCGGCGCATATGCGACCGCGCTTGGAGCTGGGGTGACAACTGGATCATTCTTAGGCGGCTATCTCGGTGACCGACTGTCCCTTTCAAGTGCATACTGGATCGCCTCGTTTTCCGCTTTCGTTGGCTTTGTCTTAGCTGTTGTGTTGCTCAAGGGTCGAGGTCGCGACCTGAATGCACAGGTCGATCGCAACGTCCGCCGGGATTTCAGAGAATTGGTCACCAGCAAGCCGATGCTCCAGGTCAACCTCGTCGGAGCTGTAGTCAGCTTTGCCTCGTTTGGAACGATCACGACCTTTCTTCCGTTGCGTGCAGAAGATCTCGGACTCACCACCGCCCAGATCGGAGCAATGTTCGCGGTCCGCGGCATCGTTTCGACACTTGCGCGACTGCCAAGCGGTATGATCGCTCGCCATGTTGGCGAGAGCACGATCCTGGCCATCGTTCTGGTGGCCGAACTGATCGTAATGATCGGCACTCTGGCAATTAACCGCGATGCCCGCGATATTTCTCATTCTCGCGTTTGAAGGACTTCTCCTACGGCGGCTTCATGGTTGCCAGCCAGACGTTTGTGACGAACCATGCCCGAGAGGCTATTCGAGGATCGGCTATCGGCCTCTACGGAACGGCGACAGGGCTCGGTGCTACGTTGGCCCCGCTTACGCTCGGTCTTCTGGCCGACAGTTTCGGTCTGCCGTCAGTGTTTCCGGTAACTGCCGGTCTCTTCATGCTCGGGATCGTTGGGTTCTATTCGTTGCGACCGCAACCAGTACTGGCGACAAAACGAGAAATGTAGTGGAGACAGTATGAAAATCAAGTATCGACCAGTTGCTAGCCATCCGATCGATCGGCGGTTCTGAAGAACTGCACTGGTCGCCAGATGGGACAGAGATCCGCTTTGTCTCGAATCTCGGCGACGGCCCCGAGATCTGGTCTATCCGATACGATGGATCAGGACTGCGCCAGCTGACAGTTGGTATGGGCGGGGTCGGACATCTGGCTACGTTCATGCCGAAACGCTCACCGGTTGCGGACCACATCGCCTATGTGAGCGACAAATCAGGCGCGGATGAACTCTGGCTGTGGAGCGGCGATGGCTTACCGGATCGGCAAGTCACCCGGTTTGGCGCGAGGATCGAAGCGTTCGACTGGGCTCCCGACGGTCAAAGCATTGCCGTTGCAGCCAGCACCAGGGGCACCTTCGACATCTATCTCGTGACGGCGGACGGCTCCACCCAAACCCGTCTGACCGGCCACGACGACTACGAGGTCTATCCACAGTTCACCCCGGACGGATCGAGAATTCTCTATGTTCGGCTGAACGGCGACTGGACGGACCATACCGTCATCTCAATCGCGGTGGACGGCTCGGACGAACAGGTCCTGGAAGCCGACAACAACTTCTTCGATTATCACTACGGTCGCGAGTTTGGCTATCCTCTCGTCTCGCCGGATGGATCGACCTTCCTCTTCCGCTCCCACCGCGGCGGCTGGGAAAACGTTTGGATGGCATCGGTCGATGGCTCAGACCTTGCACGACCACTCGCGCCTGCCAGCGCCGACCAGTACGACGCCGCATGGGCGCCGGACGGCTCGAAGATCGCCTATGTCGAAAACCACAACGGAACACTCGCACTACGTATTGCCACCCCGGATGGTTCAGGAGCGATCGACGGCTTCAGCCCTCAGTTGGGTTGCTACACGAAACCGTGTTGGTCTCCCGATGGACGGCAGGTTGCATTCCTGGCTTCGACACCGACGTCGCCCAATGCGCTCTGGCTAATCGACACCGAAACGGGCGAACGACGGCAGTTGACCCACCCGGTCCCATCCGGCATCGAACAGCACCTCGTTACGCCGGAGAAGATCCAGTACCCGAGTTGGGATGGCCGCGAGATCAACGCCTATGTGCTGCGCCCTCCGAATCCAGAGCCGGGTAAGAAATACCCTGGCCTGCTCTGGATCCATGGCGGGCCGACGAGCCAGTATCTCGATGGATTCGACCCGCTCGTCCAGTTCTTTGCCTTGAATGGCTACGTCGTGATGATGCCGAATGTGCGCGGAAGCTCCGGCTATGGCCGCGAATTCGAAGATTCAAACAACGGAGACTGGGGTCACGGCGACCTCAAGGACGCCATTGAGGGCGCGAACTGGATGAAGGCGAACATCCCGGAGATCGACCCAGACCATACCGGCATAACCGGTACAAGCTACGGCGGAATCATGAGTATGGCAGCGACCGTCTGGTGCGCCCCCGGCGTCTTCCAGGCCGCCGCGCCGATGTCGGGTTACTGTGACTTCATCTACATGGTGGGCGAAGAAGAAATACGCCACAACAAGATGATGGAATATGAGTTCGGCAAGCTGCCGGAGGCGCTCGAAGTCTATCGCCGTTGTTCGCCGATCTACTGGACCCAGCAGGCCAACGTGCCCTGCTTCATCATCCAGGGCGAGGGCTCCTACCCCGGCTCAACATCGTCAAAAGATTTCGCGCTAGCGTTGGAGGCGGCCTACAAGCCCTACTGGTTCAAGGCCTATCAGGGCGAGACCTACTATGTCGCCGGCCGTGAGAATGTCAAACAGATGCTCGAAGACATGAAGCTCTTCTTCGACTTCCACCTGAAGGGCGTCCAGCACCCGCCTCTCGCAGAGCGCGGCATCCACACCCGCTTGAGCGGCATCCTGCCTTATCGCTCCTGGCTCTCAACAGAACCGTTCACACCGCGCACAGATGGACCGAGGTACGGGGAATAAGGGGGATTTCCCTCACCCCCGGCCCCTCTCCCACGCTCGCTGCGCTGGGGAGAGGGAGAGGAGGAGCAATCAAATACAGCGATCCGCTTCTTCGTTCGGCTCCCCTCTCCCCGCCGCAGCGCAGCGAAGGCGTGTGGGAGAGGGGGCTGGGGGTGAGGGAACTCCCCTACTCCAACCAGATCGGATTCGACCATGCCCGTTTCCCGGCCTCGTCGACAACCGTGACCCGACAGTATGAATTCTCAAAGAGATCAATTGGGAAATGTGCTTCAAGCAGCCCATGCCCATGCAACCGATAGGATCGTTCCGCTCGCCCGGTGACGTAGATCGCACTTGCTGGAGAGCAGGCAACGCTGATCCCACCGTCATCGAGAGAGATATCGTGGATCAACGGTCCCTGGCTCGTGTAGTAGTCGCCCGCCTTGAGAGCATCTAGCAGCGCTTGCGATTCCGACGATTCAGCCCGCACCCAGACCCATGCGCCAAATGCGTCTGGGCGGCCCTCGTGCGTTCCATGCATATCGTCCGCGCCATAGGCGCTGAACCTGCGCCCTTCCGCCAGCAGCATGTCCGCCAGATACCAGCTATCGCCAGCGTCGTTCAGTAGCTTGCAGGTTTCGTTATAGACCTCGATAGCGTGGGCCGCTTCGAGGCTACGTGCTTCATCCGGTAGCAAGCCGTACCAGGCCGGGTGGGCGATGCCGACGAAGGCTCCGGCCGCTGCGGCGCGGGCAGCAAGCTCCGGGCCCGTCTCGTTGGCCGAGGTCGCCGCGAAGTCGAGCGGCAGACCGACGGCGACGATATGCCATGGAGCGCCGCTGGCCAACCCTGGAGTGTGCAGTTCCGCTCCGATTATCGTCGTGAGTCCGCCGCCACCAAGCTCGCTCGTATCGGTGATCTGATAGTCCCACTGCGGTGAGAAATGATCGGTCAGGGATAGAAAGTCGTAGCCCTGGTTACGATAAAGTTCGACGACCTGCTGCGGTGTGAAGCGCCCATCGGACTCCGTCGAATGAGTGTGGAGATTGCCACGATAGAACCGGCCCGGCTTCTGAAACGGTAATGTCTGCAAGGTTCGTAGCCTCCATGGTGCGATGCGGTGAGCCGTCTCGATCACGACCTTGGCACACTCTAGCGCCGCTGGCTCTTCTCGATCAAGACAACGTGAACTCAATCGGGTGACTACAAGAAAAGGAGGCAGACACCCATACGCCTGCCTCCTAAATCGTCTTTAGTTAGACCGAAATCCTACTGAGCGGCGAGCCGCCTCAGGACCATCGGCAGAATGCCGCCGTGGCGGATGTATTCCCATTCGACGCCGGTATCGACGCGCGTCTGCACCTGGAAAGGAATCTCCGCGCCACCCGGATGGTGAGCGACGACATCGAGGATCTTGCCCGGCGTCAGTCCGCCGGCGATGCCGCGTATGTCGAATGTCTCACTGCCATCGAGGCCAAGCTCCTGGCGGCCCTCACCGGGCATGAACTGCAGCGGGACGACGCCCATCATGATCAGGTTGCTACGGTGAATGCGCTCATAGCTCTCGGCGATGGTCGCTTTGATTCCAAGTAGGGCCGGTCCCTTTGCGGCCCAGTCACGGGAGCTACCGGTGCCGTACTCCTTGCCTGCCAGCACGATCAGCGGGGTGCCGTCGGCTTTGTAGCGGTCGGAGGCCTCGAAGATCGACATCTCCTGGTTCTCAGGCATGTAGCGGGTCCACCAGCCCTCGCGGCTCGGCGTCAGCTCATTGCGCAATCGTATGTTGGCGAAGGTGCCGCGCATCATCACTTCATGGTTACCGCGCCGCGCGCCGTAGGAGTTGAAGTCGCGCCGCTGGACATCGTTCAAGATTAGGTAGTCGCCGGCTGGGCTATCCAGTGGGATCGAGCCTGCTGGCGAGATATGGTCGGTTGTGATGGAGTCGGCCACTTTCAGGATCACGCGAGCACCGAGGATGTCGCCTGGTTCTGTCGGTTCGGGCTGGAGATTCTCGAAGAACGACGGCTCCTTCACATAGGTCGATTCGGCGTCCCAGTCATAGAGCGCGCCGGTCGGAGTCTCCATCGACTTCCACTTCTCGTCGCCTTCGAAGACGTGAGCATAGTTATCGGCGAATACGTTGGCGGTGACGGCTGAGTTGACGACATCGCGTACTTCAGTCCTGGCTTGGCCAGATGTCGCGCAAATAGACCGGACTCCCATCGCTCGCCGTCCCGAGTGGCTCAGTCGTCAGATCGATGTCGACCGTTCCGGCCAGCGCATAGGCGATGACGAGCGGCGGCGAGGCCAGGAAGCTAGCCTGCACCTGGGCATGGATACGGCCTTCGAAGTTGCGATTGCCGCTGAGTACCGAGGCGACGACCAGATTGTGTTCGTCGACGGCCTTTTCGACTTCTGGAATGAGCGGGCCGCTATTGCCAATACAGGTCGTGCAGCCGTAGCCAACGGTATAGAAGCCGAGCGCTTCCAGATACTGCGTCAGACCGGCGTTTTCGTAGTAGTCCGTGACCGCCCGCGATCCGGGCGCAAGACTGGTTTTGACCGTCGGTTTCATCGTCAGGCCACGCTCAACCGCTTTCTTGGCCAGCAGACCGGCGGCGAGCATGACCGATGGGTTGGAGGTGTTCGTGCAACTGGTAATCGCCGCGATGACGACCGATCCATGCCCCAACTCCATGCCGTCGCCGATGTCGATCATCGGAGCCCGGGTGATGTGTTCCGAGACCGGCTCAAACGTTGCCTCGGAACCACCCGGGTGTTCGTCCTGGGTTGGCATCGGATCGCTCGCCGGGAAGGAGTCTTCGATGACGTGGTCGACTGCTGCTTCCTCGCCGTTCTCCGGGGGGACTCTGATATGGTCGCCAAATGTGCCGTAGAAGGCGCCGCTGATTCCATTGAGCGGCACACGATCCTGCGGTCGACGCGGACCGGCAACGCTGGGAACGATTGTCGAAAGATCGAGTTCGAGCAGTTCATCATAGGACGGCCTCTGGAGATTCGTCGGTCCGGAACATGCCCTGGGCTTTGCAGTAGCGCTCGACGAGATCGATCTGTTCTTCGGAGCGACCCGTCAGACGCAGATAGTTGAGCGTTTCGTTGTCGACCGGGAATAGCCCCGCTGTTGCGCCATACTCCGGCGCCATGTTGCCGATGGTGGCCCGATCCGGCACGGGTAGATTGCTCAGCCCCGACCCGAAATATTCGACGAACTTGCCGACGACGCCGTGCTCGCGCAGCATCTGGGTGACGGTCAACACCAGATCGGTTGCCGTCGCACCTTCGGGCATCTCGCCGACGAAGCGCACCCCGACGACTTTCGGCGAGAGCATGTAGATTGGCTGGCCGAGCATTGCGCCCTCGGCCTCGATGCCGCCAACGCCCCAGGCCAGGACGCCGACGCCATTGACCATCGGCGTATGCGAGTCGGTGCCGACACATGTATCGGGGAATGCCACAAGCTCGCCGTCAATTTCTCTTGATCCGACGACGCTGGACAGATATTCGAGGTTAACCTGGTGGCAGATGCCGGTGCCGGGCGGCACGATGCTGAGCCCATCAAAAGCCTGTTGCGCCCAGCGCAGCAAGGCGTAGCGTTCGTGGTTGCGCTCGTACTCACGTTCGACATTCATCGCGTAGGCGAATCTTGAGGCGAACAGGTCGACCTGCACCGAGTGGTCGATGACCAGGTCGGCCGGCAGGAGTGGATTGACCTTGGATGGGTCGCCTCCCAGTCGCTCCATAGCCGATCGCATCGCCGCCAGATCGACGACGGCTGGCACACCCGTCAAATCCTGGAGCAAGACGCGTGTTGGCAGATATGGCAATTCAGAGTCGATCTCCGTCGACGGTGTCCAGCCGGCCAGCGCCTCCACGTGCGCAGGCTCGAATCCGTCGTTGCCGCAGTTGCGGAGCACATTCTCGAGAATGATCTTGACCGTCATCGGCATGCGCTCGATGTCGCCCAACTCCGAGAGCGCGTCAAGCCGGTAGATCGTCGCCGATCCGCCAGCGTATTCGAGCGTGTCGCGCGCGTTGAATGGATCGTTAGTCGTCGCTGTCATCATGGTTCTCCCTGCCCGGTTCCCGTTCTTTTGACGGGAGCGAGTTCAATGTCCCTAAGCTTAGCGCGACAGGCCATCCAATCGCGCATTCCTACTGCCTAACGTATCAGACGATGAAATAGCGCTGGGCAAGCGGCAGCCGTTCAGCCGGCTGGAATTCGACCAGATCGCCATCAATGGTGACGTCGAGGCTTTCGGGATCGACACGCACATCGGGGCTTGCGGTGTTGAGATGCATCGCGGACTTGAAGGTGTTGCGAACGTCGCTCACAGCCACAGGGCGACGCTGAAGATGGGCGCCTAGTGGGATCCCGCCTGCTGCCATTTCAGAGACGAAGTTGACGCTCAACCGCGATGGCGCAAGACCCATGCCGCCCCACATTGGTCGGTAGATGAGCGGTTGGCTGCCTCGGGTCGAGCCGTCACCATCGCCGACCTGGGCCGCAGCGACGAAACCGCCTTTGATGATCGCATTTGGTTTGACCCCGAAGAAAGCCGGGTGCCAGAGGACGATATCCGCAAGCTTGCCGGGCTCCAGACTGCCGACTTCGTGGTCGAGTCCGTGGGCGATTGCTGGATTGATCGTGTACTTGGCGATGTAGCGCAAGATGCGATCATTGTCGTCGCCGTCGTGGGTATCTTCGTCGAAGCCGCCACCTCGCACGGCCTTCATGTGATGTGCCATCTGCCAGGTGCGCGAGATGACCTGCCCGATGCGCCCCATGCCCTGCGAATCCGACGAGACAATCGCGATTGCACCGAGGTCGTGGAGGATGTCTTCGGCGGCGATCGTCGAGATGCGAATGCGGTCCTGGGCGGCCTTGACGTCCTCTGGCAGCGAGCGATCCATACCGTGGACGATCATGATCATCTCGAGCTGTTCGGCAATCGAGTTGATCGAGTAGGGCAGCGTTGGATTCGTCGAAGAGCCGATGACGTTCGGTACGGAGCAAATCTCGATCAGATTCGGTGCGTGACCGCCGCCGGAGCCTTCGACGTGAAATGCGTGAATCGAGCGCCCGTTGATTGCCGAGATCGTCTCGGTCAATGCACCGGCCTCGTTGATGCCGTCGGTATGCATCGCCACCTGACCGCCGTACTGATCAGCGACGCTCAAACAGGCGTCGATGACCGCCGGAAAAGCGCCGACATCTTCATGAATCTTCAGGCCGGATGCGCCCGACTCGAAGTGGGCGGCAAGCTGTTCACGATCGCTCGAACCACGCGCCAGGACGCCCAGATTGAGCGGGATGGATTCGAAGGCTTCGAAGATGTGAAGCATATTGGCAAGCGGGTTGACGCCGAGATCGAAGACACCTCCACTACCCTGACCGATGAGCGTCGTGACGCCGCTGTACAGGGCCGTGGCGGCCAGGCTGGTCGAGGAGAGATGCACATGGCTGTCGACACCTCCTGCTGTGACGATCATCCCGTTGGCCGGAACAATGCCAGTCGCCGGGCCGATGACCAGTTCGATGTTGTCAGTCACATCCGGGTTGCCAGCCCGACCGATGCCTACAATACGGCCGTCCTTGATACCAATGTTGCTCTTGAAGATACCCAGCACCGGGTCCATGACAATGGCGTTGGCAACGACCAGATCGAGTTGACTAGGTGACGAACGGCCAATGAGCATGCCGTCGCGCAACGGTCTCCCGAAACCGCCCGTCGGCTCAAATCCAGGCAGCGAATCGTCGCGCTCGACACGGGCGAAGAGATTCGTGTCGGCCAGACGCACTCGATCGCCGGTCGTGGGGCCGAAGAGCCGGTTGTATTCACGGCGATCCAATATCACTCCTCTTCCGGTGCGTGCAGAAAACCGCGTTCAGCCAACCTCGCGACCACCGCATCCACAACGACGGCGTCGAGCGGACCGTCGATAGCTCCGTGGAATCCGCGGACGATACGCGCCCCGGAAATTGGAACCATCTCCACCAGCTTCGTGTCTCCCGCTTCGAAGCGAATGGATCCTTTGGCGTGGGTCGCAAGACGCATGCCGAAAGCCTTGCGACGGTCGAAACGCAATCGCGGGTTTGCTTCGAGAAGATGAAAGTGTGCGGTAAGGTGGACCGGTATTGTACCGTGTTCGTCACCGTCATGACGGAAATCGAGCAGCCTGCATTGATCTGGATCGGGTCGGAGGCCGGGATTATCTCACCGGGAATCATCGCTTCCCACCGATCGGATCACGGACGCTAACCAGCCTAGCGCCATCGGGGAAGACAGCATCGACGCTAAGCACAGGGATCATCTCCGGAACGCCTTCCATGACGTCAGCCACTCCCAGCACGCTCTGGGCATGTTCGATGACCTCAGCATGCGTCTTCCCGGCGCGAGCCTCTTCGAAGATCTCATCGGTAATCAACGCGACAGCTTCAGGATGATTCAGAAGCAGGCCCCGCGCCCGGCGCTTCCGAGCTAGTTCCGCTGCCGTGAATACCAGCAGGCGATCGGTTTCTTTCGGCGTCAGGGCCATCGTCGCTCCCCTCAGAGTCGGTTTCAAGCAGGTCGGGCCGGGCAGGTGGTACGTGATGCGGCGCGCCCCGATGCCAGATTCGTTCGACCAGCTGCCGGACACGATCCGACACCCAGACGCCCTCGCTGGGTAATCGTCGTCCGCTGCGGGAAATGGCTGGCGGCGGAGCCAATCGACGTTGCCAATCGGGGACGCCGCACCAGTATCCAGCCGATCAGACCAGCAAGAAAGATAACTCCGATGACCGACGCAAGTCCGGCCAGAATAAAAAGGGCTGTACGGCTCGTGTCTCCGGCGCTGGTTTCAGTCTGCGTCGAAATCGTCTCGCCCGGCTGAATATCCCAGCGTATTACACCGGGTGTTATCTCATCGCCGGTCGAATCGCGGAGATCGCCGGGCACCGAGACCTGATAGCTGATCGAGACGTTGTCCTCAATCTGACTGCGCGACTCTCCTGTCGCGGCTTCCGTCGACTCGACGTAGTCGTAGAGCAATTCGCCATCGATGTTCATGTCGAGAACAAAGAGATTGCCGCCGACTGCCGCCCCTTCCTGGCGGAAAAAGCCGCTGAAGGGTGCGCTGATACCGGGGCTTTGATTAATTCCAGTGGCGTTCAGCAAGCTGTTCAGCGCAGCTCCGGCGTCTTCACCGTCGGGCCGTTCCACCCACACCTTCAGCGTCACAGTGGTAGGGGTGAAGATCGTGCTGGCGTTCAGGCCAGCGGCAGCGGCACTCGCTGAGATCTCTTCAAAAATCGCTATCTTGCCGGCGGCTGCCGCTGCCTCATATTCGTCTCTGGGCAAGATAACCGAGAGCGAGTGTACGGCCGTGCCGCTGCGCTGAAACTCAGAGTTGAATTCGATCTGTACACAGCCAGAAAAGACAAACGTCGTTGACAGCAAGACGAGCGCCAGGAGACTGCGAAATCTAAGTTGTCGAACCGCCTTCACCCGCTTCGTCCCTCCCCCAGGACTACAACGACCGCTGGCACACTCTCACTGTTCCCTACTATATTCCATTTGCTGGCCAAGTTCGTAGACAGGTTTGTTTGTTATGTCAATGATGTATGAAATTGTCGAACCAATGCCCCATTCGTTGACGCTGATTCAGGCGTCCCTCAGTCCAGACGACGCAGAGCTTCTTGAGCTGGCTTATCGCTTTGCCCTCGCCGCACATGAAGGCCAAACTCGCGACGAGGGTTCGCCCTTCATCGAACATCCCGTCCGCGTCGCTGTGTTACTCTGGCACGAACTCGGCGTCCGGGATATCGAGCTCCTCATCGCGGCGCTAAACCACGATACTATCGAGGATTGCGACGCGGTTGACGCAGCTCTCATCGAGTCCGTCTTTGGCGACCGCGTGACCCGGCTCGTCAACGATGTCACGAAGGAGGCCGTGCAACCCGAAGAGCGCTCCGAACGTGATCGGGCATATCTCGACCGGCTCCCAACGCTTTCGATCGACTCTCGATTGCTCAAACTGGCGGATCGCATTGACAACCTGCGTTCAGTGATACACGCGAACGATCCAGCAAAAGCCAGCCGCTATCTGGAAGTGTCCCGGGCAGAGTTCATACCCCTCGCTGCGATGACTGATCCCGCCGCCTCGCGGCTAGTCAGCGACGCATGCGACTCCATCGAACGCATGCTCGACGAGTCAGGCGACGTGCAGCTCTGATCAGGTCGATGCCGGGCGCGGCCTGGCTGGCCGGGGACTCGGGCTGAGTCGACCATCTCGTCGTTCCTGCCGTCCGTGCCACGTCCATCCGGAGGCAACCGCACGGTGAATGTCGCGCCTTCTCCGGGCACGCTTTCGGCGGAGATCGACCCACCGTGTGTTTCCGCGATCCAGCGGGCGATCGCAAGTCCGAGCCCCGTGCCTCCCGATGATCGCGTCCGCGCTCCATCAGTGCGATAGAAACGATCGAAGATCCGGTCGCGATGCTCCGGTCCAAAGCCCGGACCGTTGTCCGCGACGGTAATGACGGCTTCGTTGTCTCTCTACACGTAGATCGACACGGCTGCCCGCCGGAGTATGAATACGAGCATTATCGAGCAGAATCAGAATGAGCTGGCGCATCTGGTCGGCATTGCCCCGGACCAGCGCTTCGTCGTCCGTTATGTTGACTCGTAGATCGTGTTCTTGTGAGAGAGCAATGCATT
>CAVUYM010000013.1:0-387810 GCA_963745675.1 uncultured Chloroflexia bacterium | reverse complement strand
TCATCGCCGCTGGATCTAGGATCGAAGTCGTATGCGCCGGGGCGTAGTAGTTACCCGCACTGACCGGCGTATACGACAACGGTCCGACAACGTCGCTGAACACTGTTACACAGTACTCCGTGTCGTTCGCGAGGTTGAACTCGACGAAGCCATCGATGTCCGTGTAACCGACAGCCACGAGCGTCTCGCCGTAGCACAGGCCTGGGCCCCCAGTGATTGGGATAGGGGCTATCGAACGACGCGTCAGCGAGGTACACACGTACCTCTACGTTAGCCTGCGGATCTGCCAAGCCGCCGCCTTGAAGCCCATCGCCCTGAGGGTGAGGATCTTGCCATCGACACTGACACCGAGGACCGCAGGATGCGGATCCAGCGCCATCTCGAAGTCAAGCTGGCGACCGAAGGAGTCGGTCACCGAGTTCGTCGTCCATGCCACCGCCCGGAGCGCGTCGAACGGATCGGCACGTAGCGGCACGAGACCGGAGCCCTGGATTTCGTAGTCCGGATGTCCAGGCAGTGATCTGAGTAGATACCAGCTCGGGAGCATGGAACTCAGACCTTGCCGTCCATGTTCGCGTCAGCGTGAAGTCGAAAGCCACGGATCGCGGCCGTGGTCGATCGTCCCGTCGTAGACGACAGACCACGCGCGTCGTTAAGCGGCAGGTCGGTCTCTTCGTCACGGACGAAGATATCCATCTGACCAAATTCGATGTCAGTCAAGTCATTGCAGACACGTGTCGTCTTATTCTCGTAGACGTAGATCTCCGGATCAGCCGGCGACGCGTCACAGTCGGCTCGACAGGTCGAACAAGTCGTCACAGATGACCTGACCATCGACCGTCTTCGGTCAGGGTGAACCGGACCGATGTAGACAACGTACCGGATCATCGCCGCCAGGACCATCGTAGTCATAAGTGATCGTGTACTTTGTCGAGATCTCGTACGGTCCGCCAACCGGGACGTTGAGGTCCGTCAGGCTGTAACGCAGCTTCATCATTCGGGCCGATTGGATCCACGTACTTCAGGTCTGCACGTTGCCATCAGCCTCGAAACCGTTCGGACCATAGAATCTGATAACGCCAGATCTCGAGATTCGGGCAGGATCAGGCCTCGCCACTGACGACGGATTACCAACCAGTTCCCACAGAAGGCTTCTCGGCAGGACGATTACCTTCTGGATGTTGCCTTCGGCTACGCCGAATTCATCCTCGAGGTAGTTGTAGTACTCGCCACCGAGACCGAAGTACTCAGTCGGACTCGTAGGCCGGGCTGTTGAAGCCGGCGACTACGTCGTACTCAATGCCACCATTGACGATGATGAAGTACCAGCCTGGCTCGATGCCGTGAACTCCGCGTAGCCGTCTTCATCAGCCTGCGTGCAGTATTCCGGCGGATCGGCATTAGTCACCGTCGCCGAGCAGACAGACTTCCATGCCGCCGGCATCGGAGCCGAGGTAGACGTACTTGTTCGGGAGAATACGATCGAGCTCGTTGTCGATCACATAGTCTTCGCCCTCATTGAGGGTGAACGGACCTTCGATCGTGTCGTAACCCTCGTACATGTAGTCATAGTTGCCCTCGGGGAGGTCAGCTATGTGCAGGTAGTAGGTGCCGACCGGGACGTTTGTCCACTCGATCGTGCCGTTAACATCTGACCAGCCGTAGCCAGCCCACGGAATGCCAGCGAAGCTCTCGTTGCCGAGGTACTCCTGCTGGTAATAGGCCTCATTCCAAATCTCTACGTAGGCGCCGGTGATTGCTTCACCATTATCGTCCACGAAGTTCTTGGTGATCTGGCCGCCCGCGGTGTTGAACGGATCGCCGAGGTTACAGTTGGAGTCGTAACCAAAGCCGGTGAGATCGTAGCCGCCATTGTCGCGGTAGTAGCCACACGGGTTGTAGCCGAGCCAGACAGCGGTGCCGTCCCACTCAACCTGGTAGTCAACCTGCGTCGTCACCGAAGCAACAGGTAGCGTCGATGTCACAACTGCTGAACCGTAGAAACCGTTCGGCAGGTTCATCGCGTTGAAGGTATAAACGAATCCATTGGCAAAGCCAGGAATCGCAACCGCGCTCGTGCCGTAGTTATCGGCGCCGAAGCCAGACGGATTTACCCACCAGACGCTCGCCAACGCCGCAGTCGAATTCGGGTTCATGATGTTGATACCCGAGGTCGCGCCCTGGCCGGTCGTCGGGTTGCCCTTCTGAACCAGCGGGTGCACCTGCGTCGTGTAGACGTTCGCCGTCGCGCTGTAGCTCATCGCCTGGAAGATATTGGGATCTTCCGAGTTCGTGCTTTCCGGATACTTGGTGGCGTCAACCACGGCTGCAACCGGATAGTCCGACCAGATGAGCGCGCTACCGATAATATCGGCATTTACGTCCGTCGACGGATCCTGCAGGGAGTTATCCTGCGGGAGCTGCGAAGGATCGTAGAAGTACGTCATGCCCTGCGGAGCGAGCCGGCGCGTAAGAGCCGTCGGCGCGTTGCCATAGAGGTTGAAGTACTGGATGTTGACGTTGTTGTCGTCGTTGACGAGGTTGGCGACGTTGATGCCGGTGTTCCAACCGAAGTAGTCAAGACGCACGTCCGGAGCAAACAGCACGTACTGGCCGAGAGCGCCAGAGACGTTGTTGCCATTTGTGTACGGAGAGTTGGATGCCGTGTTGGTGATCCATTCGCCGTATCCGAGCTTGACGCGGTCGGCCATCGCGTAGATCGCGCTGTCGGAATAGACGTGGACCGATCCGACCCAGCCTTCCGGCACGTAATCGCTGACGTCGATGTTCCAGACGTCGCCCGTGTTTACCAGCGCCTGAAGTTGGAAGCCGGTATTGAGCGAACCCTGAGCGTCATCAGCCGGGAAGAAGCGAGCGGTGACAGCGGCGGAGCCGATGTGACCAACTTCGCCATCAACGACATTACCGAAGTTGGCGATACGCAGAATGGTATTCCAGGCGCCGCCAGGACCACCGTTGGTCTGAACGATCGGGAAGTACCAGTCGTCGAATTCACCAAGCTCGAAGCCGCCGACTGCGTTGTAGCCGGAAACCGAGCTATCGGCAGCAGTCGTGAACGGCAGTGTTTCGCCGGCCACAGCCTGCTTGGCGATACCACCGAGCACGGTCGGGACGATGTGCTTGACACCACCCGAGCTACCCTGCTCAGAATCGTTGCAGTCGCCGTCGTTATTCAGACCGCCATAGTTATAGCTACCGTCCCAGGTCGGGGCGGGGTCGCCATTGGAGTCGTCAACCCAGCACAGACTTGGATCTGTCGGGTCGTCATTCTGATTGCCGACATAGACTTCGTGATCGGTGCACTTGCCGTTGCCATTGACATCGTTACCGGGAGCCAGCGAACCACCGATGTTGGTAGTACAGCTGCCACCCTCGGTCCACAGCTCGTTGTAGCCTGCGAAAGCAACCGGCGCGCCGGTGCCCTCAGCAATGCCCAGCTGAGCAGCGGTGAAGGTCTTCGAGGCCCACGGGGCCAGGAAGAACGGACCAACTTTGTCCCAGCTGCCGGTGTCCGGCAACTCGGCTGTGTCATGTGAACCAACCCAGGCAAAGGCGACAGCCGGAGCGTCGCTGATGTTCATGACCGACACCGAAGTGTCAGCTGGACCCAGCCCGGTCGACTCGTCGTTATTACCTACCCATGGGTAGTAGATACCACCAGGACCCAGCTGTAAAAGCGGGTCGATGCTATCGTCCCATATGCTTCCAATAGTGCCGTCGTCCGAAGGATTCGGATCGGGTCCACCGGCATAAACTATCGGAGTTGCAAACACGCCTGCAAGGAGCGTGGCTAACAAGCCCGCTACCCCGATCAAGCGTAGAAACCGTGATGGCTTCTTCAAGTATGAATCTCCTCTCGCAAAGAGCGTTGGGGAGATGCCCCCATCTGATCGTAGGTGCCCACACAGGTTGACCGTAAAGGTGAGCGCCAGATCAGTTTATACATCCTGTCCGATGGTGAAACATTCACCGCCGAACTATTCGTTTCCACCCCTCTAGGCTCCCTCCCTCCTTCCGGCATTCCTCTCTGAGCACACCAATCGGTGAGTATAGGAACGCTCGGAGTAACTGTCAACACACGTACTTACAAGTCTACGGTGTACGTTCATTCAGGTCCAGTTGTTCCTGAATGACAACAGCACACCCCCGACCAGCTGAAAAGGGCACAGTTGCCCCCTTCGCATCATATAACGAATGACAGCGCCGGTGGTTGCGCCTGATCGTCAAAGCCCCGGCAACACCGTAACCACGACGGCTTCCAGCCGTTCTGCTTATACTGAGTTCCGCCCCGCGAAGAGCGGCGACGACAGGAGGAATCGCGTGATACACAACCGACATAATAATGAAGCCAGTGTGCTCAGCATCATGACCCTCACCCGCAAACCACCCACCAGACCCTCAATGGCCCGTTCCCTCTCCCCTGTTCCCTCTTCCCTATTCCCTGCTTCCCTATTCCCTGTTACCTATGTCCAAGGAGGTCCTGTGATTCCACGTCGGCTCCTACCGGCACTCATCTTCGCCGCCATCCTCATCCTGGCCATCGGCGCTTGCGGGCCCTTGGGCGGTGACGACGACGATGACGACAACCCCGCTCCAAGCCAACCAACTGCCACGCGTGAAGTCGTCATCTCAACCTTCACCGCGACCGAAGTCGTCGCCCCGGCTGACAAGACCGCAACCCAGGAAGCTCAGCAAGCGGACCTCGACGCCTCCGCAACGGCTCGCGCAAACCTGCCGACGCCAACCTCCGCCGCGACCATCACCGACGTCCTCTATCCGCCCCAGACGCGCCTGCAAACGCCCAATCAGCTGACCGAAAGCTACCTCAGCACCTACTCGTGGCAGTTCAACGACGAAGTCAAGACCTACAGCGCGATCGAAGCCCCGATCACCGTCCTCGAGCAGGGCCCACCGGTCGAGGTCAATAACGGCGATCAGCTCGCGATCATCTATTACGGCAGCGAATACCGCACGCCACCGCTCCAGCTCGAAGTTGCCATCTACGACTTCGAGACCAACTCGGCCATACCCGTCAGCCAGACGGGCCAGTCGGATCAACTGGCCTTTGCGATCAAAACAGAGCCGTTGCAGAATCTGCGCGTCGATCAGGCCAACCCCACCTTCGTCATTGACGGTTTCCCCCCGGGCCACTACATCATCTGGGCACAGGGCCGCTGGGGCCAGCATCCAGTCATCGACCGCCCGCTCTTCGTCACCTGGGTCTTTGATATCGAGATCGTCGAGTAGCGCCGCAGTGCGAAGCAGGCCAGAAATGTTGCGCTGCACGCTTCTAACAACCAGCGCGCCATCAAATCAACACCACAGCACTGTGCCGATTTGACACGCCAATCAGTGCAATACGGTGCCAAATCCCTCAATATTCAGCGCCTCACGGCCCGGTCTCCCCTATATCTTGCGCGCCATTCGGCTAGAATCGCTCTTGACCAACGACGATCGTCCCACTCCTGAAGGAGACGTAGCTTGCGCCGCCTGATAATCACCGCCCTCCTGGCTGTTTCCCTATTCCCTGTTCCCTATTCCCTATTCCCTCCCCCCGCTTCCGCCGCCCCCACCTACGAATGGACTCCCGAAGGAGACCAGTACGTGCCACGCACCGATGGCCGCTACGTCGTCTGGCTCGATGGCCGCGGACGCAAGGCGGGAACCAGCAGTTACTACCAGGTCTTCGGCGCGGACCTGGGCGACCTTTCCGGCCCCGCTGAAGATTTCGAAATCTCCTCCGGCGATCACGATCGCCTCTATCCTGACGTCGATCAGGGCATCGCCATCTGGGCCGAACGGGATTTCGGCTGCGAGGGCTGCCAGGGCGATATCGTCGGCATGACGCTCGCCACCGGCGAATATTTCGTCATCTCCGCGACGGAAAACAACGAAACACGCCCCGCCATCACCAACGGCGTCGTCGCCTGGGTCGAATTCGGCGACAACAGTACCGAGACGCTCTGGATGAAGAACATCTTCAGCGATGACGAACCGCTCGCGATCGCGACATCCCAGCCCGGCTGGGAGATCGACCTGCCACGCGCCGACGACAACAAGCTCGTCTGGTCGGAGTTTCAGACCATAACCTCCGGCTCCGGCGAATACCACTTGCGCGGCTACGACATCCTGACCGGCCAGTACTACGACGTGAGCGAAGGCATTGCCGGGGACGCGCGCGGCCTCCGCGACGATTACGACGTCGATAGCAACGTCATCAGCTGGGCCACCAACCGCGAGCTCTTCATCTTCGACATGCAAACCGAGACGACGACCAAACTGCTCGACGGCGGCGGCTGCCCGACGATCGAAGACGGCATGATCTTCTACGAAGATTTCCGCCACTACGCGGAAGAGCGTCGCATCGAGATCTGGGGCTACGACATCGCCAGCGGCGCGCGCTTCAAAGTTGGCGGCGCGCCGGGAGAGAATCACGAGTACTCCAACGTCAACAACGGCGTCATCACCTGGCAAAGAAGAGCCGGCGCTACCGGCCACGACATCATTGCAACGACCGTCGCAAACGTCCTGCCAACCAGACCCGAAAGCCGCACAGGCGACGACTCGGAAACCTATCGCTTCTTCGACGACACGATGCACCCGCTCGAGACAGAATTCCTGAACTTCTGGGACGGCTAGCGGCGGCCTGCCCGTCTTCGGCTTCCCGCTCACCAGCGAATACACTGAACGCAATCCTGATACGGGCGATCCCCTGCGCGTCCAGTACCTCGAACGACAGCGCTTCGAACACCATCCCGACCTCGCCGGCACACCCTACGAAGTCCTGATCGGACGGCTCGGATACACCGCCGCCGAACGCGCCGGGCTGCTCGACACCGAGCCCTTCCACCCCATCGTCTTCATCCAGCAACCGGAAGGCTGCCTCTATTTTGGTGAGACCGGCCACACCCTTTGCGGCCGCTTCCTCGACTACTGGCAAGCTTCGGGCCTCGAATTCGGCGACGAGGGTGTCAGCTACGCCGAATCGCTGGCGCTCTTTGGCCTCCCGCTCAGCGAGGAATTCACCGATCCCGAGACCGGCTACGTCAGCCAGTACTTCGAACGCGCCATCTTCGAGTACCACCCGGAAAACGACGGCACCCAGTACGAAGTGCTCCTGCGCCGCCTGGGCGTCGAAGAGCTTCAGGCCCGCGGCTGGTGCTCCGACGTCAGCTTCGGCTGCGACGCCTCGGAGACGACCCAGAGCAGGCACGGCTCGCGGATGCATTGATATGACCAGGGAATAGACTACGGATGCCGCGGACATAGCCGCTCTATCAACCGAAGCGCTATCTGTTTCCAATGCAAACGCCCTCCTCCTGATCCTGGGAGCAGGGCGTTTGTAATGAGCGGTGCACCAGCCTACTTCTAACCTCGGCGTGTCCGTCATAGCAGCACACGCAGAAAACTGAGACGAAACTGTAACGTCGCGCCTCCCGATTACGGCGCGACTGTTGCGACCTAACAATGAGAATGATCTCAATCCCCTTCGTCCTGGTCGCTGGACACCCCCACCGTCTCCTCAGAGACGCCTTCGCACCAACGGCCAGGATGCGTCCTCGCGGCCTTGCAGCCGGGCTAGGAGGAGAAGTTATGGTGTGTTACAGCATTTTGCGAGCGCTTGCCGTATTCGGTTTTCTCGCGCTCAGTGCTATGCCGCTCGCGACCGTTCACGCAGATCCACCTGGCAACACATCCTTCAATCGCACCTGGGAACGCACCGACTACCCCGTCGCGAACAGTGCAGTGTCCCGCACCTGGATGTGGGGGCCGGAAGCGAACACGGCTGCGTTAGTCGAGGACTACGATGAGGCGCCGGGTGGACAGCGCACGGTCCAGTACTTCGACAAATCCCGCATGGAGGACAACGGCTACCGCGCCTCCGACCCCTGGGATGTCACCAACGGCCTCCTCGTGCTCGAACTCATGACGGGCAGGCTCCAGCTCGGCGATAGCACCTTCGAGCAGCACGATCCGGCGGACGTCAACGTTGGCGGCGACGCCAACGACCCTACTGGTCCAACCTATTCGACGATGGCCGCCGTCCGGAACTGGGAACCGCTCGCCGATGACACGCTCATAACCCAACGCATCGCCCGCGGAGGTGCGGTCACGACAGATGATCCTTCGCTGGCAACCTACGGTGTCACAGCCGCGCATCGCGTTCAGGTGCCTGGCATCGACCACCAGGTGGCGTCAGTCTTCTGGAGTTTCATGAACTCGACCGGTCTGGTCTGGGAGGACGGCGCTCTTCAGGATGCCTTGCTCTTCCAGAATCCCTTCTACGCCACCGGCTATCCGCTCACCGAGGCCTATTGGGCCACAATCCAGGTAGGGGGCAATGCCCGTGATGTCTTGCTCCAGTGCTTCGAGCGCCGCTGCCTGACCTACACACCCGATAACGCGACCGGCTGGCAGGTCGAAGCCGGCAACGTCGGCCAGCACTACTACACTTGGCGCTATGTCCAGATCCCAGCCGAGGAGCCGTCCAGCGAAGGCGATTACACGCTTGGAACCCAATGGAACACCGGCACGTCACCAACAGATGCCCTCGAAGGCCCCTGGGGGCTGCACATCGACGCCGCCGGAAATCTGCTCGTTGCCGATACTGACGGCAGCCGCGTTCTGAAATTCGACGCTGACGGCAACTACATCTCCTGGGGACCGGCCGGCAACGGACTGACCGGCCTGAATGAACCGTCCGATGTCGCAACCGACAGCCTGGGTAACGTCTATGTGACTGACTCGGGCAATCAGCGCGTCGTGATCTATGACAGCAATGGCCAGCAGCTCACCTCGTTCGGCGTTTACGGTGGTGGAGACGGCGAGTTCGAATCCCTCGACGCCATCCACATCGACACGGCAAATCATGAGATCTATATCGTCGACTCGATCCAGATGCGCGTTCAAGTATTCGATCTGAACGGCGAGTTCCTCCGCGAGTGGGGAGACTTCGGCAGCGATGACGGCCAGTTCGTCAGCCCCAAGGGAGTTGCCGTCTATGGCGACAACGTCTACCTCTCCGACATGAACAACCACCGTGTCCAGCAGTTCGATCGTAACGGCACCTTCATCCGGCTATGGGGCGGAGATGGTTCCTCAGCAGGCAAGTTCCATCAGCCGCTCGGCGTGGCAACCGACGCAAGCGGCAACGTCTATGTGGCCGACAACACGAACGGTCGCGTTCAGAAGTTCTTCCCCTCCGGCGAATTTCTGACCGTCATCGGGGGCGACGATTTGTACTTCCCTTGGGGAGTGACGGTCGACACGAAAGACCGGGTATTCGTTGCGTCTCACGGCAACGACACGATCTTCAGGTTCGACCCGATTCTGCAATCGATCGAATAACCAAAGGGCAGATGAATGAAATTCAACAGCTCCACAAGACTCGCGCTCTCACTGATATTGGTGCTGATCTTCATCCCGACTGCGATCGCTGCCCGAGCTGAAGAGCCGGCAAACGAGTCATTCCAGAGCACCTGGGACCGGACGGATAAACCTGTGGCGGATGGCGATGTCTCCCGCACCTGGATGTGGGGCGACGGCGCCTTCTCGGTCGCCAAGAGCGAGCAATACGTGGGTGCCCGGATCGAGTTCCCAGGAATGGCACTTGCCGGCCAGCGTCGTGTCCAGTACTTCGACAAGAGCCGCATGGAGATCACCGATCCCAACGCCGACCCGACGGCGCCCTGGTACGTGACCAACGGCTTGCTCGTCATGGAACTGATCACCGGCGAAATGCAAGTCGGGGATGACAGTTTCGAACAGCGCCTGCCGGCCGAGGTCAACGTCGCCGGTGACTACGACGATCCAGAGGGACCAACCTATGCTTCCTTTGGCCTGCATCTGGATGACGGCGCCCCCAACCAGGAGAGCGCCATCGTAAGAACAATCGATCGCGAGGGTCTGATCTCCAACGATCCGGACTTCGCCGCATACAGCGTAGGGACGACGCACCGTGTCGAAGAAACCGGCCACTGGATCGCTACTCCCTTCTGGGAGTTCATGAACTCCTCTGGTCTCGTCTACGAGGACGGCGCGACCACGACTGCGCCACTCTTCTCGAGTCCCTTCTACGCCACCGGCTTCCCGGTCACCGACGCCTACTGGGCCAATGTCAAAGTTGCCGATATCTATACCGACGTATTGATCCAATGCTTCGAACGCCGCTGTCTCACCTACACGCCATCAAACGACCCTGCTTGGCGGGTCGAGGCCGGCAATGTCGGCCAGCACTACTACAGCTGGCGCTACGGTTGGGGACTCGCCGTTGGTCCCGGCGGTTACGAGCTGACGTCGTCGCTTGGCGCGCAGCGCCTGCTCGGCGATCCCTATGGTGTCGCCCGAGCCCCGGATAACACCATACTCGTCGCGGACTCATCCGCCGGCCAAGTGCTCCGCTTCGACACAGCGGGCCGGTTGATGCAGAAGATCGGTGAGTCCGGTACGGATATCGATCAGTTCATCGCCCCATATGGGGTCGCCGTCGATGCGGCCGGAAACATCTACGTGACCGACTCCGAGCGCGATCGAGTAGTGAAATTCGCCAGCGATGGCCGTTTCTTATTGGCTTGGGGCACAACCGGTTACGATTCCGGACAGTTTTCGGCGGTACGCGGTATCGCCATCGGACCGGACGACCGCGTCTATGTGGTCGATTCCTTCAATTACCGCATTCAGATATTTGATGACCAGGGCAATTTTCTTAGCCAGTGGGGTAACACCGGTAGTGCTGCTGACGGATTCACCTACCCTGACTATCCACTAGAGATCGCCATCGGTCCGGATGGCACCGTCTACGTGACCGTCTACGTCGTCTACGAACAGCTCGGCCGCGTCGACCGCTTCACACCGGATGGCATCTATCTCGGCGCGTGGAGCTTTTCCAGCGGCCTCAGCGGTGGGATGACGGTCGATGAAGGTGGCACCGTCTATGTCGTCGACTCGGCCACCGGCCAGATCACTCGAATCGCGAGCGAAGGTCAGGAGTTGCCGGCCTGGGATCTATTGTCGCCTTCCGAGCCTGGCAAGTCCCTGGACCTGGAGGGAATCGCACTCGACAGTGAGGGGCGGCTGTACGTCGCCGATCCGGCCGGGCACCGGCTGCTCGTGCTCGATCCGAGCGGGAACCGGATTGCCGAGTGGTCGCGGCCAGGTCTCATGGAACCAGCCGCTGTCGTCGCCAACACCGATGGAACCTACTTCGTCGCCGATACAGGGAACCAGTCAATCATTCGAATTGACGCTACCGACGCCATCATCAGCAACTTCGAGGTCGATGACCTCTACTCCCTGGACGACATGGCCAGCGATGCCAAAGGCAATCTTCTCTTGCTCGAGGGAACCACCCTCTTGCGCTACAGCCCGGAAGGCGCGCACCTTCAGACGATCGACCTGCTAACCGCAGCGAACGCTGTGTCGGAATTCGAACTTGACCCATTGGCGCTCACCGTCGATCCCGCAACTGGTGACATCTTTGTCCTGAGCCTGGGCTCCAACGCCCCGCATCATTACCACCCCGCGCGCGTGTACCGCTTTTCATCCGAAGGTGTCTACGAAACCCGCTGGGAGATCAGCGAGCTGGGCGGCAACGATCCCTATGCCCCCGACCCATTCGGCTGGGGGCTGGCGTTTAGCGACGGCGTGCTCTACGCCACGATACGTGCAGAGGGCATCGCAACATACACCCCGGACGGCACTGAACTAAACCGGATCTTCGGGCTGATATCGAGAGGATTTGCAATTGGAAGTGATGGATCACTCTGGCTCAATCGCGAGATCGAGGCTCCGAACGGCGATAGAGAATATCACGCGCAGCAGATCGATCCCGACACCGGCGCAATCCTCCGTGACGTAGAACTTGACACCAACTTCGCCGCGTTCAGAGCTGATCCGTTCGTAGGCTTGGACATAACAATCGACCCAGCTACTGCAGACATACTTGTCGTCCGGCCCGGTGAGCCCGAGATTCTCGTCTACTCGCTCGACACCAATGGGGCGGACACGAGCCACCCTTCCTTCAGCCCAGGCACCCAGCAGCGGAGGGCCGTGCAGGCTGGACAATGAAAGGCAGATCGATGAGACGGACCGCGCTACTTGCACTCAGCCTGACACTGCTCATGACTGCAGCCTGGATCGCGGCGACGATCGATATCACCCGCGCGGATCCACCTGCAACCGCCGCCTTCCAGCGCACCTGGGAACGCACCGACAAGCCCGTCGCGGACTTCGGCATCACCCGCACCTGGATGTGGGGCCTGGAAGCCTTCACCGGCCAGCTCGACGAGGACTACAAGGAGGCACCCGGAGGGATGCGCCTGGTTCAGTATTTCGACAAGTCCCGCATGGAGGACAACAGCTGGCGCACGTCCACCCCACCCTGGGACGTCACCAACGGCCTGCTCGTCGTCGAGATGATGACCGGTCAGTTACAAGTCGGCGATGCCGAGTTCCAAACTCGACAACCAGCCCAGGTCAATGTTGGCGGCGACGCAGACGATCCCACCGGTCCTACCTACGCCACCATGGCACTCGTCCGCGATGCACTGCCGCTCCCAGACAACGAACTCATCGCCTGGACGATCGACCGTGACGGTAATATCGTGCAGCCGGTACCGAACCTCGCCGATCTCGGCATCACTGTCGCCCATCACGTCCAAGTGCCTGGCATCGACCACCAGATTGCGAGTCCCTTCTGGGACTTCATGAATTCAAGCGGCCTGGTCTGGCAGGACGGAGCCATCATTCCCGACCAACTCTTCCTCAACTCCTTCTACGCGACCGGCTATCCTGTGACCGAGGCTTACTGGGCGAATATCAAGGTGGCCGGTACTTACAAGTGGGTCCTGCTCCAGTGTTTCGAACGCCGCTGCCTGACCTTTACCCCGGACAACACGTCCGGCTGGCAGGTGGAAGCCGGCAATGTCGGCCAGCACTACTACGCCTGGCGCTATGGCCAGCAGCCGACTCAACCGACTCCAACGACGACAGCGAGCCCTACAGCCACCCAACCGGGCGCGCCCACGGCAACCACAGGGTCCAGCCCGACCGCGACCGTAACCAGCAGTCCAACCGCAACCGCAACGATGACCGTCACGGCGACTGCAACCCAACCAGCGCCACCAGCACCCAATTTCCAGTTCTCAACAACCTTCGGAGAGCCGTGGGACATCGGGACACTGATGAACAGCCCGCAAGGCATCGCGATTGGTGGCGGAGATATCTATGTAGCCGATACTGGCAACCACCGCATACAGAAGTATGGCTACGATGGTGTGTTCCACCTCCAGTGGGGCAGTCAAGGCAATGGCAACGGGCAGTTCAACGATCCCGTCGGCGTCGCGGTCGACTCAATTGGTGCCGTCTATGTCGCTGATCGCGGCAACAGCCGGGTCCAGATCTTTGACAGTGCCGGCAACTGGCAGCAAACCGTGACCACCGTCGATCCGGGCGGCGCCATCCTCCACACGTTGCAGTCCCCGGAAGACATCGCAATCGGAGGTGGTTACGTCTGGGTCATCGACTCAGGTCGGCAGCAACTGCTGGGCTTCCCAACCCTTACCAATTCCGGCAACGGTGTCCTCTCGGCGATCAATCTGACCACCCCAACCGGCATCGCCTTCGATGCCAGCACGAACATGGTCTGGGTCACTGATACCGGTCCGGGGTTCACAAACCTGAAAGGTTACGATGTCCAGGGCAACCTGATAACCACGACCACCGTTCCCGGCACTTCCCTACTCGAAGATGTGGCGATCGACTCCTCCAACGGTCTCTGGGTCGTCGACGCACCGTCCAACACCTTTTACAAATGGCATCCCACTGGAGGCTGGAAACCCGAGTTCAGTAGCAGTGGCACAGGACCGGGCCAGTTCGCTGCACCAGGCTCGATGGCTGGCGGCTTCGGCGGCGAGTTGGTCGTCGCCGACACTGGAAACAACAGGGTTCAGCGCGTGAGCTTCATTGGATTCCCCGTGGACCAGTGGAGTGACAACCGCCGCGGCCGCTACCTCTTCCCCTCCGGCATCGACTGGGTTGGCACTGGTGGTAGCCACGACGGCATTTATGTCGTCGACACCGGTCTCTCCCGCATTCAGGTCGTTGACGAGCAGGGAAAATTCCTGAATGACTGGGGCGCGGGCACAACCGTGCCTCCGGGAGATCCGGAACTCCTCCTCCCGCTCGACATCACCATCGATGCTTTTGGCAACAGGTTTGTCGCCGACACGTTCAGCAATCGCATCGTCAAGTATGGCATAAACGGTCTATTCGTCCAACAATGGGGGACGGCTGGCAACGGCCAAGGTCAGTTCAACGTACCACTGAGCGTCGCCACCGACTCGTCCGGCAACGTCTATGTCGCGGATGGCGCGAATCACCGCATCCAGAAGTTCGACACCACCGGGAGCTACATTACAGAGTGGGGCACGTTCGGCAGCGCACCAAGCCAGTTCAACACGCCCTCGGGCGTCGCCGTCACCGGTAACGTCATCTATGTCGTCGATCAGGGCAACAACAGGGTACAACAGTTCGATCTCAGCGGTAACCCGACCGGCGTGATCTGGGGCTCCGGCGGCACGGGACCAGGCCAGTTCAACGTCCCGGCCGACCTCGCGATCGGTCCCAACGGCAACGTCTATGTCGCCGACTCGCAGAACCATCGCGTCCAGGCGTTCACGCCCGACGGTCAGTTCCTGCGAGCATGGGGGAGTGGCCCCGGCAACGGCCTCAACCAGTTTAACGTCCCGATCGACATCACGTTCGATCTCAAGACTGGCGGAACGATGTACGTCACCGACCGCGACAACCATCGCATCCAGGTACTGACGGTTCCGTAGGGGTCCAACACGTTGCGTGAGCAGGCGACGGCTGAATCGCCTGCTCACTATTCTCGGCCAAGAGAGCGGCAAGTACCGCCACCTCGGCTCAATTCAGCAGCGCCGCAGCCAGCTTCGGCGGCGTCGGGTACGAGAGCTTGCTGTGGCTCAAACCGCAACTCACCAGCAGTTCCGCCATCCGCAACGTCACCTGCAGCGGGTTGATCACCGGCACGCCAACCGCCTCCTGCAACTCCGCCGCTCGAAACGAGAGCGTCCCGCAGCCGACTATCAGCACGTCCGCCCGATCACGCTCGATGACCTCACGGCTCACATCGGTCAACCTCGCGAAGGTGAAGTCGGGATTATCATTCAACTCAAGCACTGGAATGCCGATCTGCCGCACCGATGCCAGCTTCGACGCGAAACCTGACACCAGCGCCAGATTTTCGAGCGGGCGAATGACATTCTCCAGCACCGTCACGATGCTGAAGCGGTGCCCGATGTTCGCTGCGACGGCCATCGCCGAGGCGCCAGGGCCAAGCACCGGAATCTTGACCAGCTCGCGCGCGCCGTCGATGCCTGGATCGCCGAAGCAGCCTGGCACGATCGCGTCAAAGCCCTCTTCTTCGAGCTCGACGACCGACTCCATCATCCCCGGCACTGAGAGGTATTCCTCCCACATCGATTCGATGCTGCGCGGCCCTTTGCCATGCGGTCGCGCCTCAACCGTCACACCAGGACTGACAAACGCCTGCAGCGCCGCCTCCCGCTGTTTCGGCCCAATGTAGGCAATGCGCATGACTGACCCTTTCTATCGATCGTCCCCGAACGAGAACAGCTACCCGCTCCCGGTGTTGGCATCCCGAGCGGAGACTTTGCGAAGCGAGGGATCTATGAGCAACGGCCTAGAGATGCAGGGCAAAAAAGCCGGGTGCAAAGTCAGCCCACGGAGGGGGAACCGCTTGGCTAACTGCACGACGTCACGATTAGATCCCTCGCTTCGCAAATCCTCTACTCGGGATGCCATATTGGTTGGTTCTAATACCGGCGTTCGCTAGTCTTTCCCGCCGCTCCTAAAACACCGAAATGTGGTCCAGCCGCTCTCCGGCCTTCATGATGAAGTTCACCCGCGCAATCGCCCAGATATCCTCCATCAAATCGCCGTCAACCGAGATGATGTCGGCCCGCTTGCCCTTTTCGAGCGTGCCGCAGTCGTTATCGACGCCACAGATCTCAGCCGCCTGCTTCGTTGCGCCCATGATCGCCTCCATCGGCGAAAGGCCCCACTCGACGAGCGAACCGATCTCATAGCCGATCAGGCCGTGCATGCTGTCCATCCCAACCGTCCAGCGCACGCCCTTCTCAACCGCTTTGTTGAACATTGGTACAACAACATCGTAGGTGTTCTTCACCCGATCCTGGAGGGTCACCCCGAGCTTGTAGTAGTCAGCGAAACCGCTCGTGTCGGGCGGATTCTCGATCGTGTCCTTGACGATCTGCCGCATGACGTTGACGCGACCCTCGATATCCTTGCCCTTGAACCAGTCCCAGTCCGTCGCCGTCTGGAAACCGATCGTGAAGGTGCGAACGAACGCTGTATCGGTATCGAGATACATCTCGATCTGCTCGTCAGTCACCGGAATCGCGTGCTCGACCGAGTCGACGCCCGCTTCCAGACAGAGCCGCAACGAGGTACCTGGGCTTGCACCAGCATGCGCGGTGATTAGTTTTCCGGCCCGGTGCGCCTCTTCAACCGCCACCTGAATCTCTTCGAATGAGTAACTGGCCATGTTCGGCGTCCGGTCGAGGACCAGGATCTTGATGAAATCAGCCCCCATCTGGAGGTTGTCGCGCACTGCCTTGCGGATATTCTCGACGCCATCGAACATCCAGCTTGGCGCACCGTGACCATGCGACGAAGTAATCCCGCGCGTCGCACAGAGAATCCGCGGCCCCGGCACCCAGCCATCCTCGATCGCGTTCCGCAGGCCAATATCGTTCCAGTTCACCTCGGCGATCACTCGCTGCGTCGTGATGCCCGACTTCAGATCCAGCCGAAAGTTGTGCGTTGCGCGCGCGCCCTGCTGGGCGTCAAGCTCCTCCAGGCCTTCGAGCTGGCCAAGCAACCCGCGCTTGCCTGGATTGATCGTCATATGGGTATGTGGATCAACCAACCCTGGCAGGATCGTGTTATCGCCAAGGTCGATCACCTCAGCACCATCCGGAATACCTAAATCAGCCTCCCGGCCAACGTCCAAAATGACGCCGTTCTCAACCAGGACGACCCCGTTGCGAATCGGACTCGCGCCCGTCCCATCAATAATCTGCGTACTCTTTATCGCGACCGTCATCGTCGCTCCTCTTCCTTTCGAGCTCTACTACATTCGTTCGAAATGTCATTCCCGCGTGCGCCGTACCGGCGACGCGATGCGTCGCCCCCACCGCTAATATCCAAACCGGACTGCCCCTGAATTGAAACTTTGATTGGACACCCAGATCGGTGTCATCCTGACCGGAGCGTAGCGGAGTGGGAGGATCTACTTTTCCAAAAGTAGGTCTCGGCCGTAGCTAGATCCTTCGACTCCACGGGGTTTCGCTCAGGATGACACTATTGGAACGCTCCGGATTCCACCAAAACCAACCAGAAAGCCATCAAACTCTCTAAATCTTCGCGAACTCCTCAAACAAGACCGCCATGCCCTTGATCCCGTTGATGTAGTCCTCAACGTACATATTCTCGTTCGGCGCATGGATCTTCGAATCCGGATTTCCGCCGCCCGGTCCACTGACCGACGGAATGTCGATCGCCTGGCATAGTGCGTACATCGGTCCACTCCCCGGCGTGATCGGCACGATCACCGGCTCGTGGTTGTGAATCCGGCGCACCGCTTCAGCGACCGCCTTGACCAGCGGCGCTTCGAGATCCGTCTTCGCCGGATGCTCCGCCGCCAGTAGCTTCACGCTGATATCGGAGAAACCGTGGCGGTCAAGATGAGCCCGCACCAGATCGCAGATCTCCCTCGGATCCTGGTCCGGCACCAACCGCATGTCGATCTTGGCCGAAGCCGTGTTCGGCAGCACCGTCTTCAGGCCACCCGGCTCGTTGAAGCCGCTCTCGATACCGCAGATAGTGCAGGTCGGCAGGAACATGTCCTTGATCTTGAGCTGCTGCCCGGTCAGCCCGAGCAGAAAATCGTCCATCCCGAACATCTCGAGGAACTCCGCCTCATCGAATGGCGTCTCTTCGAGAATGTTCTGCTCTTCGACCGTCGGCTCTAATACCTTGTCATAGAAGCCCTCGATCAACACCTGCTCGTTGGCGTCTTTGAAGGTGTTCAGCGCCCAAACTAAGCGCCAGGCCGGATTCGGCACAATCGTCGCCCTGCTCGAGTGCATGTCGGTGTTAGAAGTGGTCACAGCCAGTTCGATGTAGCAGATACCCTTGAGGCCACAGGAGAGGCGCACCCGGCCATTGAAGTCCTTGCCGCCGCCCTCCCAGATGCAGCCGTCCGCCGGCGTGATCCGCTCTCGATTCTCTTCGACGAAGCGTTCGAGATTCGTGCTGCCGACCTCCTCTTCACCCTCATAGATGAAGCGGATATTCAAGGGCAATTCGCCGCGCACATTACGCCAGGCGTCGACGGCACAAATCCGGGCGACAAGATGCCCCTTGTTGTCACCAACTCCCCGCGCCCAGATACGCCCGTCGCGCACTTCAGCCGCGAAGGGATCGGACCACCACAGATCGAGCGGTTCCGGCGGCTGCACGTCGTAATGGTTGTAGATATTCAGCATCCGCGGGCTTGGTCCCTAGATCTCGCCCAGCACGACCGGATTTCCGCCCTCGATCGGAATGATCTCAGCCTTCGCGCCAACATCTTCCAGCATCGATCGGCACAACTCGGCCATCTCCTGAATGCCAATGTTCTGCGTCGAGATGCTCGGCTGCTGACAAGCTTTCTGAATCATCTCGATATAGCGTTCACGGTTCTCATCTATATAGTCGAGGATGTCTTGCATAGTATTCCTACCCATTCATTGTGAGCTTTCTGAAGCGCTCAAGATCTCGACAAGACATCCTCAGATGTCATCCTGAGCGGAGTCTTCGAAGAGAAGGATCTAGCTACGATCGTGTCAAAGTATCGCGTTCGTAGATCCCTCATTTCGCCGAGCCTTCATTCGGGATGCCAACACTTGTACACGTAAGTTCCATCGCAACGAATTCGACTCCGTTGCAACATCGAATGACTTTGCCAGCGCGCCAGCCTTCACGTGCCCATCAATTCCGCAAGCGCGGATCGAGCGCATCCCGCAGCCCGTCCCCGAGCAAGTTGATCGACAACACAGTGATCATGATCGCCACACCGGGGAATAACGTGATCCACCAGGCCTGCTGGAGGAAGTTACGTCCGGAGCTGAGCATCGCGCCCCACTCCGCCGTCGGCGGCTTCGCGCCGAGTCCCAGGAACGAGATCGCCGCGCCAATCAGGATCGCGCCGCCGATACCCAGCGTCGACAGCACGATCGCTGGCGCGATGACATTCGGCATGATGTGCCGGAACATGATCGTCCCATCGCCAGCACCAACCACCCGAGCCGCTTCGACATAGGTCAGTTCACGTGCTGAAAGCACTGCGCCACGGATCAAGCGGGCATAGGTCGGGACAGACGAGATTCCTACCGCAACCATGAGGTTGACCAGATTTGGCCCGAGCACGGCGACGATCGCCAGAGCCAGAAGAATGCCCGGAAAGGCAAGCATGATGTCGATGAATATTCCGATCGCGCCATCAATCCAGCGCCCGTAGTAGCCCGCAATCATCCCCAGCGTTATCCCGATACCAGAAGCGATGCCGACGGCGATGAAGCCCACCTGCAGAGAGAGCCGGGCTCCGAAGATAATGCGTGACAAGATGTCGCGGCCGAACTGATCGGTCCCCATTGGGTACTGCGCGCTTGGCGCGTGAAGAGCATCGACGGGGGTCATAGCGTTCGGTTTGTCGGGAGCCAGTATCGGCGCGAAGACAGCCATGATCCCCAGCAACGCGAGAATGCCCAGGCCAATCATCGCGCCACGATTGCGTCGCAGTCGCTGGAAGGCGTCGCTCCAGAGACCGCGCGTTCGCATCTGCTGGCCGAGTTCGACGGGCTCTCGCGTCGCAGCCGCGTTGGTCCCGGCCGTCATCGCTGACCGCTCACTTTCCAATGGTCCTGAGCCCTATGCTCGTGTGTAAAAACATTGACGTCCGAGGCGGCAACAGACCCGCCTGCAGTGTAGCGGTGGAGTTTGTCTCCACCCTCGCACGTGTGTCGTATCGTAGCCGGGTGGAGATGAACTCCACTCCTACGAAATTCCGAATACTGCGCCAACGTCAGGTCGGACATTTCGAGCCGCGGTCTAGTCATAGCGAATCCTGGGATCAAGCACGGAATAGAGCAGATCGACGACGAGATTGATCGTCACATAGACCAGTGCCGCAAACAGCACCGTGCCCTGGACCACTGGAAAATCTTTGGTCAGAATGCCGTCGACAGCCATCCGGCCAATACCCTGCCGGGCAAAGACCGTCTCGATCACGACCGCTCCGCCAAGGAGGTTGCCAATCTGCAATCCGATAATCGTGACGACAGGAATGAGCGCGTTCTTGAGGCCGTGATTGATCACGACGACCCTGCTCGCCAAACCCTTCGCCCGGGCCGTCATCATGTAATCCTGGCGCAACACTTCGAGCATGCTCGAACGCACCAGCCGGGCGATGATCGCCGAGGCGCTGAAGCCGAGCGTGAAGCCGGGCAAAATGAGCCCTTTGATACCCGTGCCGCCGATAACAGGAACCCAGTTTAACCTGACCGCGAAAAGCCATATCAAGAGCAATCCGAGCCAGAAGCTCGGCATCGCGATCCCGGTCAGCGCTACCGTCATGCTGATCGAATCGACCCAGCTATTCTGTCGAATCGCCGCCAGGATGCCGAGCGGCACCCCGAGCACGAGCGCCGTCACGATCCCCGCCAGCGTCAGCTGCGCCGTCGCGCCGACACGTTCGCGGATCATCGTGCTGACCGGCTGATTGCGGTAGATGGAACGGCCCAGGTCTCCCTGAGCCGTTCGTTTCACAAACTCCCAGTACTGCACATAGAGTGGGCGATCCAGTCCCAGACGAACCCGGATCGCTTGTATCTGCTCTGGCGTTCCGCCAAGTCCACCCGCAGCGATCTCCTCGGCCGGATCGCCTGGCAGCAGGTGGACCATGAAGAAGACCAGGGTCATCACCCCGAGAATAACTGGGATCGAGCGCAGCAAGCGCCCCCGGATATAGACTCCCATCTACCTCCTAGCTCCCCTGGAATGACGCGTCGTAATACCACCAGTAGCCGGCCGTATCATGGACAAGTCCAGTCAGGTCGGTGCTGGCAGCGCTGAGATTCGAGAGGTAGTAGATCGGAATCATGATGGCCTGTTCCATCATGTAGTTGGAGATCTCCAAATAGATCGCCGCCCGCGCAGTTGGATCAAGCGTCGCGATGCCCTCGTCAAAGAGGTCGGCCAGCTTCTGATCGTCGAAGAAGGTGTAGTTGAAACCACCGATCGAGCGCGGGTGGAAGTAGATCCCGAGAATATCCGGGTCCTGGTAGACACCGATCTTGAAGCCGATGTTGTGTTCGCCGTTGCGCTTCGCCTCCGTTTGGGCCGTGCCAGCGATGACGTTGATATCTACTGCAATCCCGATCTCGCCCCACTGTGCTTGCAGCACCTGGGCGATCGCAGCGTCCTCTTCACCCGTCCCGATGATGCAGTTCAGGCGGAACTCTTCACCGTCACGCTTGCGGATATCTCCGTCGAGCACCCAGCCAGCGCCGTCAAGCAATTCTTCTGCCTTGGCGACATCATACGGATACATGCCCGCAACGCTAGGATCGTAGCCGAAGGTCGATTTGGCCAGGGGTGTCGAGGAGGGTTCGAAGGCGCCGAAGAGGACGGTGTCAACCAGTGTGTCTCGGTCGAACGAATAGTGCAGCGCCCGCCGCACATCGAGTTCATCAAGCGGTGCTTTTGCCGTGTTAAGGTCGATCATCTTGGAGGCACCCGGACGCGGAGCGATGATCATCTGTTCATTGCTACTGGATTCGATAGCGGCAACGCTCTGCGGCGGCACAGAGTCAATGAACTGGGCTTCGCCGGTATCGAGCAACGCCTGGCGCGTCGCGCTCTCCGGGACATACTTGTACTCAATCGCATCGAGGTATGCCCGGCCACTGTGCTGGAAGACCCCCGGCGCCCAGTTGTAGTCGGGATTAACCTTCATCGACGTGCTCTGTTGCGCCACCCACTCTTCGAAAATGAACGGGCCACTGCCGACCGGATTCGTCGCGAAGTCCAGTCCGAACTCCTGCGCCGACGTTGGCGAAACGATACCCAGGAAGGCAGTCGTGACGCCTCCAAGGAAAGGCGCGTAGGCCGCGGTGAAGCGCACCTCCACGGTGTACTCGTCGATAACATTCGTCACTTCGTAGTTGGGTCCAATGATCGCGATAGCCGAAGTAGCGCCCGTTTCCGGCAGCGCAATTCGGTCCAGTGAGAACTTGACCGCTTCCGCATTGAGTGGCGTGCCATCGTGGAAGGTCACGTCATCGCGTAGCGTGAAGATATAGCCGAGCATATCCGCGGAAAGTTCCCATGAGGTCGCCAACCACGGGTAGATGTTGAATTCAGTGTCCATCGCCAGCAACGAGTCGTACATGTGCATCGCGACCGTGTGGCAGTTGACGTTGCAGAGCGCGCCTGGATCGAGGCCGGGCGGTTCACCCGCCATACCGACAACCAGCGTACCGCCTTCAACCGCTCCAGTGTCAGCCGGCGCTTCCGTTGCTGTCGCGGTGGGCTCTGCGGGAGCTTCGGTCGCTGTCGCGTCACCACCGCCTGCTGCGGGCGCTTCGGTTGGCGTTGCCGTCGACGGCACAACCGGCCGGGCTGTCGCCTGTATCGTCGCGGTTGGTGCTTCGTCAGCCGCAGTCGGATTGTCGGTCGTATCATCGTCGTCGTCATCGCCTCCACAGGCGGCAAGGATCGATGAGATTGTTGCGGTTGAGAGCCCGGCAACCGCAGCACGGCGGAGAAATTCTCGCCGGGAAATGCCGTTATAAAGCAATCGAGCCGCAAGATCCTGTGCAACCTTGAAGCGTTCCAGTTCCGTCATACCAGCCACAATCAGTTCCCTCCTCAAATTCGCGAACATCCTGCTTAAACTGCCACTACGTTGTCGGACCGCGGCAAACGCTCTCGCTCCTGCATACTGGCCGTAGCAATCCAACGCCGGCTGGCTTACCTAATGAACGTCACCACGGTTCTGTACGGACCTATCCACCGCATCGTGCGTCACTGGTCAACCGCCAGCTAAACTCACCCCGCGTTCAGCCAGGTGAGCTTTATCAGGCAGTGTAAGAGTGCTTCGAACGTCTGTCAACGGCTTTCGTCGCAAAGACGGCTATTGACAACGGATTTCTCCATTACTGATAATGTCGATGGCGCTTCATGACGCTAGAGGGAGAAGATGTGACGGATATTGATCTGATTGACCGCTGTATCATCGCACTACTCCAGGTCGATGGCCGCCTCTCTCATGCCGAGATAGGCCGACGTCTTGAAATTCCCGAACCAACGGTTCGACGCCGGCTCAAACGACTCGTCGATGAAGATGTCATGCAGGTAGTCGCAGTCCCCAACCCGCACAAGATCGGCTATGACATTCACGCAGTCATTGGCGCGAAGATCCAGCCAGGACGCAGTCAACGACGTCGTCACCCTGCTGACTGCCATGCGGCAGGTGCGCTACGTCGGCATCACTGCCGGCACATACGACATCGTCATCGAAGCGCTCTTTCGCGACAATGACGACTTTCGCACCTTTCTCACCGTCACCCTCGGCACTATCGAGGGACTGCGAGAAACGGAGACATCCTATGTCCTGGAAGTCGCCAAGCGCAGCTATCGCATCGGGCTAGCCGCTGACGTCGCCGCTGAAGATATGTCGCGAGATGACCGGCAGTTGCTCGCTCGCTGCCGCGCCGAACTCGGGGTGTTGGAAGAAAAGCTCGAATCCTTGCCCTCCAGCAATGGGCGCAAGGACAACGTCGAAAGGACGGACTGACCCATGCCTCGCATACAAGCCGGAGATATCGAACTCTTCTACGAATCGGCTGGTGAGGGTATACCCTTCATCCTCCAGGCACATCATCACATTTCCTGGATGCCCTACCAGTTCCCTTACTTCTCGCAGTACTACAACGTCATTACCTTCGACCGCCGAGGCACCGGACGCTCCGCCAACCCGCCCGGCCCCTGGTCGATCGCCGATTTCGCCGCCGATGTCCGGGCCCTCATGGATGCTCTAGATATCGAGAAGGCGATCGTCGGAGGGGCCTCGCTCGGCGGCGTCATCAGCTGCCAGTTCGGGCTGGATTATCCCGACCGCTCTCTTGCGCTGATCGTCGGCCACACCGTGCCCTACCTCTGGCCACTGGCATCCGACTGGATAGACGAACAGGTCGCGGCCATCGAACGCGGAGAGCGTCCAATCGTCATGCAGCCGCGCTCCTATGAATGGGAAGAAGAGGGACCTCCAACCGCCAATCCCAACTTCGCCAGCTCTCCGGCCGGTATCTACGCCGCTTCACTCAATCAGATGGGCGGTGGAGGAGCGCAAGCTGGCATCTATATGATCCAGGCCCTCGGCGCATGGGACATTCGCTCGCGCTACAACGAGCTGAACGAACTCGACGTGCCAGCCCTCGTCATCGTCGGCGGCCACGAACCGCAAAAGACGGTCGAGCACTCCTACGAATGGCACCAGGAGTTCAAACATAGCGACTTCGTCATCATGCCCGACTCCTACCACGGAGCGGCTAGAGAACAGCCTGTCGAATGGAACAACGCCGTCCACAGCTTCCTGCAGCGCAATGGGTTGTAGGATCATGCACCCTGCATCTACCAGGTTAAGGACTCGCAGCCCGAATCCGAGAGTGAATAGTCAACCGATACCCTCGCTACCACTCGTACCGGCAACGCGATGCGTTGCCCTCGTGCCCGACCACCAGTCGCCGTAGGATGAAATTCGCCTGACGTAACTTACTTTTGGACGTTTTTATAAGGAAGGGAAACACCACAATGGCAAAACCGGGACTCTGGAAAGACACCGGCCTCGAAGAGGAAATTCTCGCACAGATCTCGATCGACGAACCCTGGGCGCTCGTCGAACGCTTCAGCACCCTCACGCGTCTCTCCGGCTCCGACGACGAAGCCGTCGCCGTCGACTACATCACCGGTAAGCTCACCGAGTTCGGCGTCGCTCACACCGTCCACAAGCCGACCTGCCTGATCAGCCTGCCCGGTCCTGCAACGCTCAGGACAACCGGCGCCAATGGCAAGAGCTACCGCGTCAAGACTCCCGCTTTCTCGCCTTCGACCAACGGTGAAGAGGTCGTCGCCGAGCTCGCCTACGTGCCCGGCAGCCAGGCAACCGACATCACCGCCCTCTTCGGTAGTGGCCGATCAGCGGTCGAGGACACCGATTTGAGCGGCAAGATTCTCATCACCGAGGGCATGGGAATGTCCGCCCGCGGCATCAATCTCGCAACCTCCGGGGTAATCGCCGCCATCTTCGTCAACCCCGGAGAGAACATCCACGAAGGCATCACGACAGCCTCCTGGGGCTCGCCCGATCTCGATTCGCTCGGCCGCACCCCGCCAGTGCCGATCATCACGATCAACCGCCCCGACGGCCAGGAACTGATCGAGCTGGCAAAAGCCGGAACCGTCGAAGTCGCCTTCTCAAATCAGGTCGAGGTTGGCTGGCGCGAGATCCCGGTCATCGTCGCCGATATTGAAGGTGCGGAAGCGCCGGACGAATTCGTCCTCTTCCACGGTCACCTCGACTCATGGCACGTCGGCATCGGAGACAACGCCACCGGCGACGCGACTCTGCTCGAAATCGCCCGCGTCTTCCAGGCCAACCGCGACAAGCTGGCCCGTTCGCTCAAGATCGCATGGTGGAGCGGCCACTCGCACGGCCGCTACGCTGGCTCGACTTGGTTCACCGATGAATTCGCGCTGGATCTGATGGAAAACTGCGTCAGCCACGTCAACTGCGACTCGCCAGGCTGCCGCTGGGCAACCGTCTACGACAACGTCATGTGGGTAGCCGAAGCCGAAGAACTGGCTAAATCAGTTATCAAAGACGTCACCGGCCAGGACGCGACAGGCCTACGCCCACTGCGTGCAGGCGATTGCTCCTTCAACAACATCGGCATCCCGATCTACTTCATGCTCTCCTCGACGATGCCCGATGAGCTGCGCCAGGAAAAGAGCTACTACCCGGTCGGCGGCTGTGGCGCGAACATCGCCTGGCATACCGAAGATGACACCATGGAGATCGCCGACCGCGATAACCTCTACCGCGACATCAAGGTCTACGCGGTCGCGCTGCTGCGCACGCTCAACGCACCCTTCCATCCCTTCGACTACCGCGCAACCGTCCAGGATCTCCGTAGCCTACTCTCAGGCTATGCCGAAGCAGCCGGAGACAAATTCGATCTCTCGCCTGCGATGTCTGAATTGGATGCGTTGGAAAGCACGCTCGGCGACTTCTACGCCGCCATCGAAGCGAATCCGCCGGCGACAGCCAGCGCCGCAGCAGCAGCGAACGAAATTCAGCGTGGACTTGGCCGCGAATTGATCTCGGTCAGCTTCTCCCGCGACGGTCGCTTCCGCCAGGACCCGGCCCGCACCAGCCCGCCACTCCCCGACCTCGCGCCAGTCAACCAGCTCGCCGGCGCTGACGATCACATGACCCGCGTCATCGACGTCCACCTCACCCGCGGCCAGAACCGCCTCGTCTGGGCAGCCCGTAGCGCCAAACGTGACGTGGAACGCTATCTCAATAGCTAGCAACTGTGGATTTCCTCCCCCTCTCCCCGCGTAGCAGTGGGAGAGGGGGCCGGGGGGTGAGGGAGGATTTCCTACAAACTTCCCTTACCCCGCCGCATCATCACAAACCCGACAATCCCGAAGACGGCCACGATAACCAGCGTCGGCGTCAGATATCGCCCTACGATCATGCTCGCCACAATCGTCAGGAACAATCCCAGCACCGCAATCGTCAGCAATATTCGCCCATAGCGTTCCATATCGGTCATTTGGAACAGCTCCCTCCCCCTAGCCCCGCCCTCTGGACGCCCTTTGGGCACGAGGAAGGGGAACAACTCTGAAATCTCGATGAGTGCCGGGAAGACTCAGGGCTTCTAATAGAACACCCCTCCCTTGGTTTCGAGGGAGGGGACGGGGGAGGGAGCCTCTCCGGCTGCTTCCCTATTCCCTGTTACCTCTTGCCTGTTCCCTAATCCCTAATCATCCAGACTCTCCGACCGCCCAAACTCTCTGGGCGCGGTAGGTGTCGAATCGCCTGCGCCGAGTTCGACCGTGCGCTCGTAGGCCGCCCAGACGGCGCGGGCCACGACCGTCCGCAGGCCGCCCTTTTCCATATGATAGAGCGCGTTGGCCGTCGTCCCGCCCGGCGAGGTCACCATATTGCGCAGTTCGGCCGGGTGGAGCTCCGAGTCGCGCGCGAAGAGCACCGACCCGAGAATCGTCTGCAAGACCAGTTCTTCGGCGATGTGGCGTGAGAAGCCAAGGTGCACCCCGGCGTCGATCAGCGCCTCCATCATCATGAAGATGTAGGCCGGGCCGGTGCCGGAGAGCGCGGTCGCCATATCGACCTCGTTCTCGTCCTTGACCCGCACCGCCTTACCCATCGCGCTCAGAACCGCCGCAACCATTTCATTCTGCGCGTCGCTCACATCCGGCGTCGACATCCAGACGGTCATTCCCTGGCCGATCTGCGAGGGCGTATTCGGCATCGCCCGGACGATCTGCGGATGGCCGAGGCCAGTCAGCAGACGGCTCAACGTCGCCCCGGCTGCAATCGACACCACCACCTGACCATCTCGCAGCTGACCGCGTAGATCGGAGAAGACACTATCGAGCGACTGCGGTTTCACCGTCAACAGCACGACATCAGCATCCTGAACCGCAACGCTATTGTCCGCTGTCAGCTCGAAGGCATAGCGATTCGCCAGCTCATTCCGTCGCCAGTCAGCCGGCTCAGCGCCGGTGATCTGGTCGGCCGACACCAGCTCGCCCTTCAGCATCGAGGCGATCATCGCCTCGCCCATGATCCCGCAGCCAAGCACCGCCACCCGGCGGCCCTTTAGCGCACTGGCATGTTCATCAGTTGTCATCGTATTGATCCCCTATGTTGAAACTGCGGAGAAGACGCGGGGATGGTTCATGCACAGACTCTGCTGTGAACTATCCCCTGTAACATACTTTTCCGCCGCACCTACCGGCGATCGCGGGACGCTAGTCGATCGTCGTCCCCGCCGGTCGCGGCTCCGGCAGGTTCGGGTGCGACGTAGCCAGCATCTTCAACCGGGATGACGCCAAAGAGACGCGCCGCGTTGCCGTAGAAAATACGCTCGCGGGCTTCTTCGTCCAGCCGCAGCATGTCGAACATCGTCTCCCAGTCTCGAATCTCGTCCTCGAAGCGGTCGTTGTTGTCCGAGCCGTAGAGCAGCTTGAAGTGCGAGATCTCTGAGGGGATCAACTTGCGTTCGATGATGTGGCGCCGGACCATCTCGCCACCGGAGATGTCCCAGAAGACATTTCGCCGCCAGCGGGCAATGTGCGCGGCAACGTCGTAGTAGCCAATGCCCAGATGCGCGCCGATGATCTTAAGGAATGGGAAGGTAAATGCAATCGTATCCAGCGCAATCGGCTCCATGTGCGCCGACGACATCCCGCGTCCTGCACGCGATTCCTCACGCGAGCGCACCGCTTTGATGACCTCCGGGTCGAATGGGTCACGCACCCGGTAATCGAAGCCGCCACCGATGACGCCGGTGTGGAAGAGACAGACGAAATTATTCTCCTCGGCCGCCTCGAAAATCGGGAAATAGTCCGGATGGTCATATCGCTTCGTCGGCAGGATCACCTTCAGGCCGCGGTAGCCGCGCGCCGCCGCCTCGTGAATTTGTTCCGGCGTCTCGTTGTCGAGATCGACCCCGTAGAGACCGAACAGCATCTCCGGATAGCGCTCGATCGCAACTTGAACTCGAGCGTTGGACTCGCCAAAACGCGACCCCAGCAAACACAGGTGCTCGACATTCGCCGCCCTTGCCCGCTCGACCAGTTCGTCGGTCACTTCGACCGCGATCGCGGTCCTCGCCCCATGGAAAATGCACGTGTGAATCAAAGATCTTCAAGATGTTCTAACTTCCCCAGCTAACCCAATATCCCTCAAATCAACCTTCCGATTGTACTCTTGTAGGGAAGAACCCTCATGCCCAAGTCTTGGTCGTGGCCATCGCCTCCTACTGTGAATCGGGATTGGCATTGGCGCAGAGTTTAGCGGGGCCTAATGCCATTCCACGAGGTGCCCTCTAGACCAGAGAAATGTGTGGAGGATATAGAGTGATTGACGATTCAGAAATAATGGAGGCAGAGTACAACGATGATGTTTTGGAGGCATCGCGACTGTACGAGCGGCTTATTACCTCCGGCGAGGCAAGTCTGGAAGCGTATCTCAATCTGAGCGTCCTCTACTTTGTCGCTAACGACGGAGGCTATGCGGCGGCTCATGAGTTGAAATTGACTTTCTTGAAACCGCGTGGGTTCGAATGCATGAGTTGCTTGATGAAGCTGAAGTGAAGTTCGGATCGGAACCTGAAATCCTGTTCTGGCGTCACTTCTATAGCGTTCATCTGGGGCGAGCTTTCCTCACTTGACGCCAGGTACTGCGAGGAGTTGTTGAACCGCGGCTCAAGTCCACTGCCAGCTCTTGGATTATTTGCTTCCTTTACTGGTCTACCGGATCAGGATGCGGCTCAGTATCGACCGATCGCAGAAGATCTCTACCAACGGGTAAGTGCTGGACTCACCACGCGTGATCTCATACATAAGATCGGTTCTGGCGGCGGCGCTGCGCGAGCGTAGTTAGGAACTAGTACAGCGGTCCACGTGATTTGAGTGATGATTGGTCATGCTCTACCCTGAGGCGCGAAGCGTAGCAGGGAGGAGCGAGCATGCGCAAGAAGTATGTCGTGGAGTTGAGTGCAGAGGAACGGAGCTATCTCCAGGGCTTGATTGCAGCGGGCACGGCCCCAGCCCGCAAGCTGGCCCGCGCCCGGATGCTGCTCAAGAGCGACCAGGGACCGGATGGGCCGGGCTGGATCGATGTGCGCGTCGCCGACGCGGTCGAGACCAGTCAACCGACGGTAGCACGGGTGCGCCAGCAGTACGTCGAGGAGGGCCTGGAAGCGACCCTCAACCGGCGCACGCCCAACCGGGTCTATCAGCGCAAGCTGGATGGCGAGCAGGAAGCGTACCTGATCGCGCTGGCCTGTGGTGAGCCGCCTGCAGGCTACGCCGCCTGGAGTCTGCGGCTCTTGGCTGACCAATTGGTTGAGTTGGAGATCGTCGAGCGTATCTCCCATCAGACGGTGGGACGCGTGCTCAAAAAAACGAACTCCAGCCTCATCGGGAAGAGCAGTGGGTGATCCCACCCGAGCAGAGTGGTGAGTTTGTCTGGCATATGGAGGATGTGCTCGAGGTCTACACGCGGCCCTATGATCCGCAGCGGCCAGTGATCTGCATGGCCAGAGGCACAAGTCAACAAACAGGTGCTCTGTGAAGTGCGGGAGCCGCTGCCGATGCGCCCGGGGCCCAGAGGGCACCCCGTGCGTCGCGAGGACTACGAATACACGCGTGGCGGGGTGCTCAATCTCTTCCTCTTTTGTGAACCGTTGCGGGGCTGGCGCCAGGTGACGGTGACCGAGCAGCGCACGAAACGGGACTGGGCGGAGCAGATCGAGTACCTGGTTGATGTCGCCTACCCCGAGGCGGAACGCATCGTGCTCATCATGGACAACCTCAACACGCATACCCCGGCGCGCTGTACGAGCGCTTCCCGCCCGCACAAGCCAGACGGCTGGTAGGCAAGCTGGAAATTCACTACACCCCGAAGCACGGTAGTTGGTTGAACATGGCGGAGATCGAGTTGAGTGCGGGTGCCCTTGGCAGTCGTCAGTGCGTGAACCGACGTGTACCGGATCGGACCTTCCTGGAAGCCGAGGTGGCGACGTGGGTGGTCGAGCGCAATGCGAAGGGTGCCCCGATCGACTGGCGCTTCACGACCGACGATGCCCGCATCAAACTGCACCGGTTGTATCCCTCATTTGAGGTGTGACAGTGTACTAGCCAGTCATGTGGCGTCGAGCGATTTCGTGTGTTGTCCGAATGCTCTCGCGAATTATTCAATTGACGTGTTCAATCTCGGGCTCAGTTTCAGGTACGTTTCATTCTTGGTTCCTAGACTGTTACTGAGAATTGAGCGAGGCGGTGAGATCTAACCGCTGCACGACCTCGGGAGTGGCCGTTGAAATCACGCACGAGCGCACTATGGGTTGCCGCAATAGTGGCGCTGCTCTTCGCATTGATCATTGGCGCAGTGCTACTGCGGACACGTCTCCAGGAAAATGCGGGTATGCAAACTGCTATTCCCTTGGCGACATCCCTTTGCTCGAAGGACTGCTTGTGAGTTCAAGCTGCAGTCCCGCTGCCGAAAGAGTAGAGGGAATAAACATTGAAGGTGAGTATGACCTGCAGGGGTTGGGCCAATCTACTGACATTCACTGAAACGGAAATCAACTATGACCACGGATCGTCGCGCGACGCGGCGAAAGCGCCAGGCTCGTCTACAAGGTCTCGTACTCGCCGGCTCTGCTGGAAGTGCGGCCCTCTTTCTCGGAATCATTATCGCCCAGGCTCCGGCCAGCTCGCAGCCAGTGGAATCCTCGACAACCAGTCAGATCCCGCAACAAGTCGCCCCGGTGATTCCGACCGCCCGGCAACCGCTTGTGCCCGCCACACCTACAACGACGGCTGGAACGGTTGCGACAGCTGAGACAACGAAGACGCCTGAACAGAGCGCACTTGCAACCTCAACTGTGACTCCCCGGCCGGTAGCTCCCGTTGTCCCGACACGGAAGCCCCGCGTCAGAACCCGCTCATCATGAGAGCGCAACAACTCCGGCAATACAGCTTGAGTCGCGAAATAGAGTTCCTGTTGACTGGGAATCACCGAGACGAGGCTTGTAGGGCACTTCGAGCCGAAGCCGGATCTGCCGTGTTCTTCGCCGACCCCAACAACGCGGAGTGCAAAGAACTCGCCGAATATCCCTTGGCTTGCCTACCGCTCATTGGTTACCAGCAAGTCACGTTCAAGGATTTTGATTCGGAGGCTCCCATCGATGTCTACCATTAGTAGGAGCGCTACCCGTACGCAACGAGCCTCCGATTCCTGGGGTGAGGTCGGTCCACTTGCTCTGATCGCAGGGATAGGATTCATCCTCGGCCTGATATTCATCAGTCTCGCCACGGGCCAATCGATCAGCCCACTGGTCTGGTACATAACTCGCTCAGCGGCGATGACGACCTACATCTTGCTGTGGCTTTCAGTCCTCACCGGACTCAGCCTGACGACCAGGCTGTTTGGCATCGCTGGCGACGCAGGCATATCCCTGGCGATCCATCGCCTGTCGACTGATCTCGCACTGGCAGGAGTTGCCATTCATGTGCTCACCATCGCCGTCGATCCAACGGTGCCAATCGGACTGTCTGGCGCACTCGTTCCAATGGTGTCAGATGTCAGGCAACCCTGGTCCGACCTCGGGATCCTGTCGGCCTGGGGGCTGGTCGGGATCGCCGTAAGTTTCCCGGCCCGGCGCTGGATAGGCAAAGCCAGATGGCGCACGCTCCACTACCTCACATTCGCATTCTGGGCACTTGCGCTGATACACGGCATCGGCGCTGGGACCGATCGCGCCACCATTTGGGTGATGACGATTTACTTCGTTACAACTGCAAGCATCCTCTTCATGATGATCTATCGGGTGTTGCTGGCGCTGCTTGAACCTGGTGCCCATCCTAGAGGCGAACGACACGTCAAGACCGCCGTCACCAGGAGATGATCTGCTTACCGCACAAAACGATTCCGGGTTTGAGCCTAACTACTGGTGCGGGTCAGAGTCCCTCGAAAACATCCTGGAGTCTCGCTGAGCCCGAGGTCGCCAGCAGCAAGTCGAGAATCTAGTTCGTGTGGACATCCGCGAACTACACCGTACGAGTCCACTCGACGACCAAATCGCATGCGTACGCGAGTGGAGACAATCTCACTTGTTCCACCAAATTGAACGTACATCTCCTGTTTCTGCCCTGATCAGACACCCAAAGGGTGTCATCCCGAAGCTTGTCGAGGGATCTACGTCCAATATCATCATCCGAACGGGGAACAAGTTCTTTCGTACCCACGCGGTGGGTGCCCAGCTGCGCTCCGCTCAAGATGACACCGAGGTTGCCCATGGTTGATCTTTCCGGCCTAAAGGTGCTCATTGCCGATAGACCCACGATTATTACCTTGAATTAGGTGGTACGAGTGACACAAGCTCCACCCCTACAGACTCCTGCTTTCGTCATCCTCAAACCACTCCGCCAGGCACTCCATATAGACGATATCCCAGAGCTGCTGGCCCATGCGGCTAGCACTGGTGACGGCGGCCAAACTCCCGGAAGCCAGCCTTCTCATAGGCCCGGATGCCACCAGCGTTGAACTCATAGACAGTCAGCATCACATTGTTCAACCCGTAAGAGTTGAAGGCATAGTCCAGCGTCAGCCGCGTCGCCTCGGTGCCATACCCCTTGCCGCGACACTCCGCAGCGCCAATCGTGACCCCGAAGCTCCCCCGCCCATGCCGCGCATCGACCTCATAGAGGTAGGCAATCCCAATCGGCCGTGCCGTCTCCCGCTCATAGACCGTGAAATAGATCTCGCTCGAACTGGCCACTCGCCGCTCAAACGTCGCCAGTTCCTCCTCAAACGTCGTCGGCCAGGATAGCCCCAGCGTCGCACTCGTCGACACATCGTTGAACCAGCGCTGATACTCCCCCACCAGATCCCGCCGCAACGGCCCCAGACTCACCCGATCCCCAACAATATTGACTACCTGATCGTCCACAATCTCCCCTTTACCATCGACATCAGTCTCTTCCTCCCCTCTCCCAGAATTGGGAGAGGGGCCGGGGGTGAGGGCGGCTGTTTCCCCTACCCCATCAACTCATCTTCCCGCTCATAATCGATCCCCGCCATCGGATCCTCCGGCGGATGCTCTCGCTCCCACGCCACCGTCCGCCGCAGCGCCTCCACCCTCGGCACTCTCTCGGAATACCCCAGCTCCTCGCGAATCCGAGCCGTCCCACCAACCAGATGCTGATCGGGGTCGATCCCCGGATCAAGTTCCTCGTCGGAGACCGTCACAATCTCACCCTCCCAGCCGACGACCGACGCGATCTCTCGCACAAGCTCCGTCGTCGTCGGGTGGTTCGGCTCGCCCAGGTTGTAGATCCGCCCCGCTGCACGGTCGTCCGTCGCGACCAGCGCAATCGCGTCGCCGATATTGTCGACAAAGCCCCAGGTGCAGCGCCATTCCGCCACCCGCTCGTTGAGGACGATTGCAGGCCGTCCGTCGTCCATCCGCTTCAGATACTGCCAGTAGCGATGCTGGCCATCGCGCTCGCCATAGACCATCGGCAGCCGGACGATCGTGCCCGGCATCTCCGGCTCGCCCATGACAACCCGCTCGACCATGATCTTGTCGTAGTCGTGGAAGTATGGCCGGTCGATATTCGCGGGCCGGTGCTCGCCACGGTAGGGGTAGAGATGGTCCCGCAGCGGCGAATCCTCGGTCAGCGGCACCGGGTCCGGAGGACCGGGATAGGCCTTGCGCAAGCGGTCGTAGGCCCGGTAGACATCCATGCTGCTGATCGCCACCATCCGGCCGGCGATCCCTCGCAACCCCGCCTGCGCCAGCCGGGCATCCTCCTCAGTCATCGCATACATGTCGATCGCGACATCCGGCCCGAACGCTTCGAACGCATCCCGCGACTCGTCAATCCGCTCCCGCTCCCCAACGATCCGTTCAACCCCATCGGGCAGATCGGCATCAGTTCGACCACGGTTGAAGACCGCCACCCGGTGTCCTGCCTCGACCAGCGATCGCACAACCGACGGTCCGATGAAAGAGGTACCGCCCAGCACCAGCACTTTCCTCACTTAATTCCCTCCCATGCACTATGATGGAACTTCTAGCCCGTCTGCTTCGTCCACCATACAGCGAAGAACACTTCGGCACTCGATCGGGCAAAAGGATTCCTCATGAACGAAGATCCAGCGAAGATCCAGCAGCGCCTCGACAAGTTCGATGCCCAGATTCGCAACCTCCAAAGCGAGCTCACCGAGCTTCAGGGACTCCTGGGCATTCGCGACGATGGTTCTGAAGAGCCCACCCCGCCGCCAGCAACTGAACCCACCCCTACCATCGAATCAGAACCTCCCGCTCCAACTCCGCCCGAAATCGATCTGGAAACGCAACCGATTCCCGCACGCAGAGTCCCCGAAGTGTCGATAGCGCTTCCAGTATCTCCGAAAAAAACGGTCGACATCGAAGCGCTGCTCAGCGGTCGAGTCATGGCCTGGGTCGGTGGATTGGCGATTCTCGTCGGCAGCCTCTTCTTCTTGAGCCTGGCCTTTTCCCGTGGCTGGATTGGTCCCGAAACGCGCGTCATCATCGGCTTGCTTGCCGGTGCGGCAATGGTGAGTGGTGGAGCCTTCTTCTTCGAGCGTCGCGAACGACTCTTCGGCCATACCCTGCTCGCTGTCGGGCTGGGCGTCTTCAACCTGGCCCTCTTCGCCTCGACCCGGCTCTACGATCTCATTGCATTCGAACTGGCGCTCATTGGAACCTTCGTCGCCGCAGCCGTTGGCGCCTTCATCGCGATCAGAGCGCGCTCGCAGGTCACCGCAATGTACGGACTCCTGCCGGCACTCATCGCCCCGGCGCTCTTTGGCGCCAGTGCGAATGGCGTCACGATCGCTTTCCTGAGCCTGTTGCTGATCGGCGCGGCAGCAATCGCCGTCTATCGTACCTGGACATGGCTGCCACTCTTCAGCTTGCTCTTCACCTTCTTCCAGCTCTACAACTGGCTCGCAGACTCCCCACAGGCCGGGTATCGGGCTGGCCGTCATGACCGGCTACTGGCTGATCCACACGCTAGCCAGTGGCGGAGAGGATATACGCAGGCTGCGCACTCACCTGCGACCGAGTTCGGCGTCAGTCATGGGCCTTAACACGGCCATCGCCCTCGGGGGAACGTTCATCCTGCTCGATGGAACTTTAGACGAATGGCGCGGCCTCTATCTCTTTGGCCTGGCGGCCTTACACCTGCCAATCGCCGGCTATCTCTTCTATCGCGGCGGCAATCGCCACGCCTTCGGTATGTTGACGTTGGGGCTCGGACTGGCCATCGGTTCAATCGCCGTTCCGGTCCAGTTCGATGGCGCGACGATTCCAATGGCCTGGGCCGCAGTCGGTGTCGTCATGATCTGGCTCTACGGGCGCTTGCGCAACCCCTTCAGCCTCGCCTCCGGCACACTCCTGGGGCTAGCCGCAGTCTGGTATTTCGTACTCTTTGAATATCGCGCCGGAGATTTTCTCTCCGGAACGACAGACAGCGGCTACCCATTCATCAACGGTTCTGGCGCGGTTCTGGGAGCCCTCCTGCTCGCACTCGCTGCTTCGGCCTATCTCGCCCGTTCGAAAGATGTCGTCACGGCAGCGATCCTGGTAGGCGCAGGCCTGCTCGCCTATGCCATGCCTTCTGAAATCGCCGATGGCTGGCTCATCGCCGCCTGGGCACTGATTGCGCTCTGTGCTCTACCGCTGTCAACCGTATCGAGCCAAACGGCCATCCACTATATGTCGCCGCAGCTCTTGCACTCAGCGGCTTCGCGCTGCTCTTCACGCTAGCCGAGATCGCCACGCCCTCACGCCTGCGCGTCAGTTCGTCCCGAGCTATCGACCACTTCCCCTTCTGGAGCCACGCGACGCTAGCGCTCATATCCCTGGCCCTCGTGCTGGCAGTCAGGCTGGTATCTGCATCGTCGCCAATATCCAGAGATCGCAGGCTTCGCACTGGCAGCTGCAACCAGCCTCGTCGTCTACCTGCTCTCGATCGGTCTCGTCGATGAGTTCCAGAGGCATCTGGATGCCGATCTATCGAATCTCGATGCCTTGCGCAAACAGGCCCAGGTCGGCCTGTCGATCCTCTGGACGACGCTCGGGGTAGCTGGTTTCGTTCTCGGGATCATCCTACGGCGCACGGTCATGCGCATCTACGGCCTGGCCCTGCTAGGCATCGCCATCGTCAAGGTGTTCATCGTCGACCTGGCCTCGCTCGACGCCTCCTACCGCGTCATCTCTTTCATCGCTCTCGGTATCTTGCTGCTGCTGGCCTCCTATCTCTACCAGCGCCTCATCACTGGAGCCTCTGGGGACGCCAGCGTCGGCGCACCTGTCTAGTCAGCCAAGACTCGAAATGACGTCAGGGCTGAACGCATAAGCAATAGGATGATCTCACCGCCGCTCGTTGCCCCGCATCGTTGCCCGGAATCCGGCGAGCGTTTCTATCAGCGCGTTTGTGGTTGCCTGGTGCTGTGCCTGCCGATACTCAGCCGTCAGATCTTCGAGCAGGTCGTTCGCGTTATCAACAGCCAGGCGCATCGTGTGAATCCGCGCCAGCTGCTCGCTGGCGACCGACTCCATGATCACACGATAGAGTCCAACGAGCATGTACTCGGCAAGCAGATGAGAGAGAAGGTTGATTCCATCATCGGAGGGCTTGATCGTAACCTGGCTTGGCCGAATCTCGTCACTGCCGATCTGCGGAGGCATCAGGGATTCGAAGATCGCGTCATAGTTGAACTGCCGCACTGGCTGATTGAACACCACGTTCAGGCCGATAAACTGCCCTTGCTCGACCAGATCCAGCATCTCCAGCGCCATTTCTTCAACATCAATGTAATCCGGGACGCCAAGCGAGGGCATCGGTCGAAAGAACAGGACGCTCTCGCCCGCCTCTTCGAGTAGCCGCTGCCCCCGTGTACCCAGGCACAAAAGCTCCACTCTATGGCCTTGCTCTCGCAGGCGTTCGGCATGCTGGAGTCCAGTGTTGACCAGGTGATGGTTGAATCGCCCGCATAGCCCCCGCTCGGCAGTGACGAGTAGCAGAGCCATTGGACCGTCAGTCGTCCCAGATCCTCGGAGAAACCAGTGCTCTGCGGGATCGATCACTGCGCTGACAGCTTTCATCATGGCAATGAGACGGTCGGTGTAGTTACCCAATGGGGTACGGGCCTGCTCGGCGCGTCTCCAACCAATTTCGGCGACCGAACGAATCGCCTCGAGTAAGGGGACAAGACTCTGAATCGATCGGCGGTGGGCGTCAAGGCTGGCGAGATCTTGCATCTCAGGCGCTACCTTCAGACGTGCTCAAACCCTGCTTGGACAACGTGACCCAGGTACGAAGTTCGTCTGCCAGCGACTGATCGATCGCGGGGGCCGTCGCGATCTGCTGCTCGACATGCGCGAACCGATGAGCATGTTCCTCAATTTGTTGTTCAACCAGGTGGATCTTCTCCGGATCAATATCATCCAGCAACCCCTGTTTGAATGCCCAGAATGTGACAACCTGTGCCGGCAAAGGAACAACTTCACGCTCGTTTTGCTCGAGAAGTTGTACCAGCCGGCGACCGCGCTCGATCTGCCTCCTGGTTTCCTCATCAAGAATGCTTCCGAAACGCGCAAAGCCTTTGACATCCTCATATTGGGCAACCTCGAGCCGGAGATCAGAGGACGCCTCGCGGAGTGTCCCGGGCTGGGCATCTCCACCGATACGCGATACCGACAGGCCGATATTGATCGCCGGAAGCTGCCCCTGAGCGAATAGGGACGTGTCGAGGAAGATCTGGCCGTCCGTTATCGAGATGAGATTGGTCGGGATAAAGCCACTGATGTTGCCGCGCTGCGTCTCGGCAATCGGCAATGCCGTCACCGACCCGCCGCCCTGCTCATCATTCAGCTTGAACGCACGCTCCAGGAGGCTGGCGTGAATAGAGAAGATGTCGCCAGGGAACGCTTCGCGGCTAGGTGGCCGGCGCAGCAAGAGCGATAGCTCCCTGTACGCTTCGGCATGCCGGGTCAGGTCGTCATAGACGATCAAGGCATGCTCTCCATGATAGGCGAACCATTCCGCAATCGCGCAGCCGGCATATGGCGCGAGATACCGGAGTGCGGCTGGATCTTCGGCCCGGGCCACAATCACGGTCGTGAATTCGAGCGCGCCATTGCGCTGCAATTGCTCCACCACGTCAACAACTGTCGAAGACCGCGCGCCGATGCTCACGTAGACGCAGGGCACGTTCCGTCCCCGCTGGTTGATGATTGCGTCGAGTGCGATGCTCGTCTTGCCCGTCGAACGATCACCCAGAATGAGTTCGCGCTGACCGCGACCGAGCGGGATTACAGAGTCGATGATCTTGATGCCGGTCAGCAGTGGTTCTCGGACCGGCTGTCGTTCGAGTGGTCCCGGTGCCTCCTGCTCAACCGCACGCGTTTCCGCCCCGCGAACCGACTCGAGACCATCGCGCGGCTGCCCCAATGGATCGAGTACCCGGCCAAGGACTGGCGTCCCAACCGGCATCTCGGGAAACTGCTGTGTCCGGGCGATCCGAGTGCCTGCCTCGATACCCGTGTCAGGCCCAAAGAGCACACATTGCGCGTGCTCGTGATCCAGGTCGATGACCTGGCCGGTTATGCCGTTGGCAAAGATAACGAGCTCGCCGATTGCCGCCTCAATCAGACCTTCGGCGACGACAACGCCGTCCCCAATCTCAAGCACCTCACCAAGATCCTCGATGTGCGCCTCCAGGGGAGCGCTTCGCGCCTGCTCTGTAAGCGACGTGAGCTCATCCCGAAGTCTCTGATCCCAGTTCATGATCCGGCCCTTTCAGAGCCATCGCTCTCACTCAGCGTATCGAGCGTCCGGCTCAGACTCAGGTCAATCGCTGCGGTTCCTGCGACGAAGCGGATGCCACAGATCAGTTCCGGGCGCACTTCAAAACGAAGCTGGAGATCGCCGGGGTCGTAGTCGAGAATTTTGGCGAGGTGTTCTCGCACCTCACCCTGTCGATCGATGTCGAGTGGGTAGGCAGTCTCAACCGTAAGTGACTCGGGGTCGCGTTCCATTGCCTCTCGAATGAGATCTCGTTGATGGCGATCGAGCTTTGGGAAGCTATCCAGGAATTGGTCGACGAGTCCTTCATGTACGGATGGGCCGGCCGCCGTGCGGATGAGATCTCCAGCGATGCTGACCGCCGCCTGGCGAAGCTCCAGCGCAAGTCGCGTCTCTGCTGACCGCTCCTCTGTATCAACCTGCTTCAGCGCATCCTGGCGTAACTGGCCGGCTTCAGCCCGAGCCTTTTCGATGAGTTCTGCCCGCTCACTGGCTGCAGATTCTCGGGCGGAGTGCAGCAGAGCCGTTGCTTCATCCCGCGCCCGTGCCCGCTCCGCTTCAAGATCCTTGAGACGCTCTTCCGCTTCTCGCTCGCGCTGGCGAGCTTGCTCGATCTGACTGCTGATCAGCTGCTCCCGTTCCTCGATCGCCTTACGGATGGGGCGATAGAAGAACCAGCTCAGTACGCCCAACAGCACGAGGAAATTCACAACTTGAAAGAGTATGGTGGCGAGCGAGAGATCGAACATTATGACCTTATGCGCTACCCGGCACCAAGAACGCTATCGACGAGCGGGTTCGCAAAGAGCAATATCAACGAGATGATCAGGGCATAAAGCGATAGCGATTCAAGCAGCGCCAGCGCGATAAAGAGCGTCGTCGACAGCCGGTCTCCAACAGCAGGCTGTTCCGCAATAGATTCGAGCGCAGCTCCGGTTACCTTTCCCTGACCGAGGGAACTGAACATCGTAGCAACTGTTATCGCTACCGTGGCACTTGCCGCCGAACCAGCGAGGAACCAGAGCGCCAGGTTCCCCTGGATTGCCGCATCCGCCACCCTGCTATCCAGTGGATTGGCGAATAGCAGGATCAGGGAAACAATCAGGACATACAGCGCCTGCGACTCGATCATCGCCAGGCCAACGAGCAGATTCCGGCTAATTAGCCGCTCTTGATCCGGTTGGCGCGCGATCGCCTCCATCGCCCGAATACTCGCATGCGTCTGGCCTAGTGCGGGGAAAATGACCCCGACGCCTATCGCAAGCGCCGCCGAGCCGGTGACAACAAGGTAGAAAATCACTTCAGACATTTGCTAGATCCCCTCGTCCGCCTGCACGGCACCCCCAAGGTACACCACAGTGAGCACAACAAAGATATATGCCTGGAGTAGCCCGATCAGCAGGCCAAAGATCTCCAGAACCACCGGCACCAGTAGCGGAAGAATGACCAGCACGATGGCAACGATCACCTGGTGCGAGACCATGTTGCCAAAGAGCCGGATTGCCAGGGACAGCGTGCGCGAAAAATAGTGAATAACGTTGATCGGGAATAGAAGCGGGATTGGTTGCATGAACGTCTTCAAGTACCCAACCGGCCCCATCTCCTGCATTCCGAAATACGGAATCGAAAAGAATACGATCAGCGCCAATGCGATCGGTGTATTGACATCTGCCGTTGGGGCTTCAACCAGTGGGAGAACTGCAAGCGTATTGGCAACGATGATGAACAAACCCAGGGTGGCGGTTAGCGGCAGGAACAGCCAGCGCGACTTTCCAGTCGTCTCCGCAATCATTCCTCCTATGGCAGAGACTCCCCATTCAAGAGCCGACTGCCATGCCGAAGGCACTCGCTGGATCCGACGGCCCAGGATGATTCCGACCAGCGCAAGTACCAGAATCATCGCCCAGGTCGTGACAACGGTTGTCGTCACCGGCAAACCGAATAGCTCAAACACTACCTGCCGTTCGAAATCCACCGCCTGCTCACGTCTTCCATTGAACAGTAGCGATCAGGGAGATCGTTCTACCGATCCAAAAACCTGCCATCGCACAAATGCCAAACCAGATCCCAATCGTCGCGATGATAAGCACGATGCTTCCCGCGACGGCGAGACGGATGCCGGCCAGGAGGGCCAGCAAGACGTGTGCTGGGACCTGCCGGCGGAGGAAGCGCCGCTCCTGTCGCTCGATGAAAGCGACCTGTCCATACCCCACGACCAGAGCAACGAGCCCGACCGCAGCTATACCACTACCGATCATGATCTCGGCGCAAGGCATACCGCGCGGCCAGATACCCTTCGATGACGGCTAAACCAATTCCCATGCCGAGCAAGGCTAATGTCCAGAAATTGCCGGTATCAAAGTGATCATCAAGGTAGCGGCCCAGGATGACGCTCCCGGCGATAGGCAGAGCAAGGAACCACCCAAGCGACGTGAAGTAAGCCATCGTTCGCCAGAACGACGCCGTGCGCCGTCGCTGATCTTCAACGTCATCGCCGTCAATGGCGCCTGTTAAAGGATCTGGCCATTTGTCGGTAGACGCGGTTGAAATGTTTCTCCGCTTCCTGCTCTGCTGCGGCAATCTCCTCGATCCGCTCACCTATCTCTTGCCTTAGCGTTTCGAGATCCTGATCCAGCCTGGCGGCACCGGTAAGGACCGTGACTATGTCGTCGGCAAGTAACACCGTACCACCTGTGGTGGCAACACGACGCTCGCCTTCACCATCTCGAAAGATGACCTGCCCCGCCATCACTCGCGCACAGAAACCGAGATGACCAGGGAGGATCTGAATCCATCCATCGGGCAAGGGTAAAAAGACAGTGTCAACCTCAGCCGAAAATACCTGCTCCTGGGGTGTCAGAAGCTCTAGCTGCACTGATCTCGTTCTTTCACATCATCACAGAGATCGCGCTTCACTGGTTGGTCCTAACCTCATCGATTGCACCGACCATATAGAAGGCCTGCTCCGGCACATCATCGTATTGCCCACGCAGAATCTCCTGACAGCCATGAATCGTATCTTCGAGCGCGACGAACTTCCCGGGAGTGCCTGTAAACTGCTCGGTCGCGAAGAACGGCTGCGTCAGGAAGCGCTGCAAACGGCGGGCGCGCACAGCGGTCTGGCGTTCGTCCTCGGAGAGCTCCTCGATTCCCAGGATCGCAATGATATCCCTGAGCTCTTCGTAGTGCGCCAGCACCTGCCGCACGTCGCGTGCCGTCTGATAGTGTTCGTCGCCAACAAAGCGCGGCGTCAGCAGTCGCGATGTGGATGTAAGCGGGTCGACCGCCGGGTAGAGTCCCTGGCTGGCTTGCCGTCGCGAGAGGACGGCAGTTGCGTCCAGATGACGGAATGCAGCCGCAGTGCCGGGATCAGTAATATCGTCGGCTGGCACGTAGACCGCCTGGACGCTCGTCACCGAGCCGTCCGACGTATTGGAAATGCGTTCCTCCAGGGCCCCGATCTCCCTCGATAGCGTCGGCTGGTAACCGAGTTCTGAAGGAATTCGGCCGAGTAACGAGCTAACCTCCATCCCAGCCTGGGCAAAGCGATAGATGTTATCGATGAAGAGCAGGACATTCGTGTGTTCCTGATCTCGGAAAAATTCCGCCATCGTGAGAGCGGTGTGGACAACCCGGTAACGCGAACCGGCCGCCTCGTTCATCTGGCCAAAGATCAACACGGAACGATCAAGAACACCCGAATCTCTCATCTGCAAATAGAGATCGTTGGCCTCTCGAATACGCTCGCCAACTCCCGCGAAAACAGCAACCCCACGATGCTCGCGCACCGTGCGAAGCATGAGTTCAATGACGAGCACGGTCTTCCCAACGCCGGCCCCACCGAATAGTCCGACTTTGCCACCTCGTGGTAGCGGCACCAGCAGATCGAGCGCCTTGATTCCGGTAATGAATGGAGAGCCGGAACTGATCTGTTCGGTGAGTTCGTGCGGCAAACCAAATATCGAACGGCGCGCCACCCCCGCCTCAAGCGGCCGGCCATCAATCGGGTTGCCGAGAACGTCAAAGACCCTTCCCAGCGTCTCGTCGCCGACCGGCACCTGAATCGGCCCGCCAGTATCAAGCGCTCGGAGACCTCGTCGTATACCGGCCACATTGCCGAGCGCGATGCAGCGCACGAGCGTTTCGCTCACGTGGGATTCAACTTCGAGGATGAGCGGCGATAAACCTGGCCGCTCCACCTCCAGGGCATGACCGAGCGGAGGGAGCTTCCGACGCTCAAACTCCAGCTCCAGAACCACACCGTGCACACCAACGACGTGACCGGTACGTTCCTGCGGTTCGTGATTTATCGACTGTGGCTGCATGATACGTATTTACTCCGTGTTGAGGATACTCCCTGTCACTACCAGTACGCCGTTCTATTCCATCTTGCGTGCCAGGACAACGGCAACGGGAATTCCCCAGATACTTATCGGCTCGCGTACGACAACATCGAAATGCGCTTCCTTGACATCCTCAGTCACTGGAATAGGACGGCAATCGAGGAAGCTGGGAAACTGGCGATGGCCCCACTCATAGAGGCGCATCATCAAGGGACGACCTTCTTCGGTGGTAAGCGCAACCACTCCAAGCCTGCCGCGAGATCGCAATACCCGGTGACACTCCCGGAGAACGACAGGGATATCCCCGGTCGGCATGAGTTCCAGCACGAAGCTCATGAAGACCGCGTCAAACGCATCATCCTCGAACGGAAGGGCGACGGCATCGCCTCTCACCAGATCGACGCGCGACATCAGCCCTGCTCGCCGCAACCGGCTCGCAGTAACGGAGCGCATCCCGGTCGAGAGATCGAGACCGGTGACCCATCCGCCCGAACCAACGCTGCGGGCAAGTTCAACCAGCGCCTCCCCGGTTCCGTAACCAATCTCGAGTACCTGTTCACCCGGCTGAATGTCGAGCGAATCGTAGACCACACTCCCGCGCCTGCCGCTCGAACGGGCCTTCGATAAGATCGTAGAAGCGGCTGATCCGGTCGTAGTTCCGCGTCGTATCCTGTCGTCTGTGCATCATGGGACGTTCCTTCGCGACTGATCTCATTCGCCGACCGGCTTAACAAACCCCTCCTCTTCGAACACGTCCCCAATGTTGACGGTTCTATGTAGCTCCTCGATCTCTATGGCAAGCATGGAGCGGTTATCCTCTTCTGACGAGTTGGTCTACGATAAATCTACTGTTCCTGGCCAATCAGATGAAGCAGGAGAGCCGGCATGTCCACACCAACGCAACTCACCATCGACCAGATCGTCGCGATCAAGACGCCGGAGTCACCGGCCTGGTCACCCGACGGCTCGCATGTCGCCTACCGGCTGGCCGGTTTCGAGCACGGCGAGATCTGGCTCAGCCAGGGGACGCCCTCTGGGCCCGGCGATCCGGTCCAGCTCACCAGCGGCGACAAACCAGCCGGACCGCCAGTTTGGGACGGCAACGAACGCATCGTCTTCAGCCGCGGCCACGAGGTCCACCGCGTCACGATCGACACGCACGATGAAGAGTCAATTCTCAGCCTGCCCGATGACGCGACGCGCATCACCATCCTGCCATCTGCAGACGCCGTTGTTTATGTCCATGAGGGCGATGCCTGGCTCTGGTACTGGCACGACCATACTCCCGCTGGCGAGCCGGTTCGCATGACCGAGGACCAGTGGCTGATGACGCGCCTGGTGCACCGCATCACCGATGTCTTCTTCCCGTCTCCCGACGGTATGTACGTCGCCATCGCCTGCCCGCGCGAGCACGGCCTCGACCTGGCCGTCTTCAGCCGCGACACCAACAAACTCCACCGGATCATGCCGAGCAACGACGTCGAAACCACCGCCGTCTGGTCCCCCGACAGTAAGCGGCTGGCATTCACTCGCTACGACTGGCGAGTCAAGTGGCGCGAACTCTGGGTCTGCGAGCCGACCGGAGAGAACCCCCTACGAATGTGGCGCGATGAGAGTAAGCAATGGGTCTCCCGCTTCCAATTCGATGCCGCCTTCTCGCCTCACGCTAACTACATCGCATTCGTCGCGCCGATCGACAATTTTGGCCAGATCCTCGTCGCTCATGCGGATGGCACCAACGACCCGATGCAGGTCTCCGAGCCAGGCGCCGAAGCCGAAAAGCCGCGCTGGTCACCGGACAAGGACTGGATCAGCTATCTCTCGAACCAGCGTCGCCAGAAGCGCTTGCATCTCGTCAATGCTCTCCATCGCGAGGACCGCCACGATCCCATCCGCCAGGCCGGCTCCATCTCCAGCTATTCGTGGTCGCCAACGAGTCAGCGCATTGTGGCCGTCATGTCGAACCACGACCGCCCCGACTATCTAGCGGCGTTTCATGCAGAAACCGGCCCGTTGCATGTCATCGCCGACCACAACGGCGGCATCAGCCCGCAAGTTGGCGACGTCGTCGTCAGCACCACGACCATACCGAGCGACGACGAGCAGTGGGAGATTCCAGTGCTGATGATGCGTCGCAAGGATCTCCCCGGCGATCATTCCGCGCCCGGCGTCATCTACATCCACGGCGGCGGCCAGGGGCAGTATGCCGTCCCGGCCTGGCAGGGCTATACCGCCGCTGGCACGACCTACGCGGCCAACATGATGCTGGCGCAGATGGGATATGTCGTCCTGATCGTCGACTATCGCGGCTCCTGGAACTATGGCTATGACTACGAGACCGCTTCCTATCTCGATGTCGGTGGCGGAGATCTTCTCGATATCGTCGAGGCCACCCGCTGGCTCGGCCATCAGCCGCAAGTCAACCCGCACAAGATCGGCGTCTGGGGTCGCTCCTATGGTGGCTTCATGACGACGCTCTGCATGGTCAAAGAACCGGAACTCTATGCCGCAGGCGTCAACCTCGTCGGCGTCTTCAACTGGGTCGACTACTATCACTATCTCTCCGACCGCGCCCCTGGAACCTGGAGCCGTTCCCGCTTCGAGTTGCCCGAAGAGCATCCCGACCTCTATCGCGAACGCAACCCGCTCGAATACATCGACAATCTGCAGGCGCCCTACCTCGCCCTCTACGGCGACGATGACGCCAACGTCCCGATCGACCATTGCCGGCAGATGGTCCGCGCCCTGACCGACCACGGCAAAGACTTCGATCTCGTCGTCTACCCCGACGAACCCCACATCTTCACCCGCGCCGCCACCTGGCACGACACCATCCGCCGCTCGGTGCGCCACTTCGAACAACACCTACGGTGATTAGGGAATAGCGCACCCTGCGAGAAGTCGTCGAATGGGTTGGCGGAGAAAGTGGGCAGACCTTGCGATCCGCCCTGATACGAGAATAACAGGCAAGCCCTAATCCGATGAGGGAGCAGTGCTCAACGAAAGCTGAAGCCGAACTTCACTCGAAGCATCGTCTGCCGACTGAACAAGAGCAATATAGACGCCCGAACCAGGAACCTGGAACCAAATGCGCGTGTTTTGGAAAGCCCCGATATTGGCGAAGACCTGTCGTTGACTAAGAATCTTCCGCGGTTGGCCGTTTTCCAGCTTCCATGTCTCGGCTTTCAAAGGACGGCCATCAGCCTCAAGAATCGAGATGAGAACGCTGCAGCAGGACGAGTTACCTACGAGAACATTGCTATCCAGCTGAATCCAATCTCCAGTGTGTGCCTCGAATGCCACAGAAGATTGATCGAAGTGGCCTTCGATCTCAACAGTCACCGGCGGGCCACCAACGCTAGCTCGCACTTCCGGGGCAAGGACGTCATGCAGTGCAAGCGTCACTTCTCCGGTGTAGCCTGCTTGCGGGATCAAATCGATACGATAAGTGCCCGTTGCAGAGAGGCGTAGTTCAGTCCTGTTGTGACGTGCACCGACTGCAATGCCCTGGTCTCCAATCGTTGTGCCGTCGGGTGCCTCTACTTGCAAATATAGCTGCCACGGGCCGTCTTTCGGACCGACCGTGCTACTCGCTGAAACAAGATAGAACAGCTGGCCTGCCTTGCCATCAAACTGCAACTCCGCACGTTGGTGGGGAACATCGAAGATGATCTCATGGGGCGTGCCGTCAGCCCGGATCATGCCGTGATAGTCAAATGCCTCGACAAGCTGCAACGTCACCTGGCTGTGATCTGTGTCTCTAGCGTTGACGAATATCGTGTACGTGCCTGTTTCTGGCAGGCGTCCGCCAATGGGCGATGAGCCCCCGAGGCCACGTTCCCAGCCGCTAACGGCGAAGCCATCCGGATCGACAATCCATCCTCTGGCAGGCGCCGATTTTGTCTCGGGTTCCAACACCTGGAGCGACACGAGCTGACCTGCGACGCCCTCGAATGTGAGGCGCGCGTTCTGTCCCTCCTGCGTCGTCCCAACTGAAACAGATGGACCATCAATGGCGATTGACTGCTGGACATCATCGTGGGGACCGGGGAGGACAATCAGCGTTCGCGGCAGTTCCAGATGCCCCGCTTGATCGAGAGCCTGGACAATGACCTCAGCGCCGCTTGCAACGGCGAATGGTCCGGAGTAGACCTGCGACTCACCATCGTACGTCCTGAAGCGAATAGCCGCGACGCCCGATTCGTCGCCTGGATCTTCGGCAATCAGGGTGACGCAGACATTGCCATCGGGGAGCGTCTCCATTCTGACCGTCGTGATGGGATCATGCCGGTCATCGCCGGTCCATTCGTAGCTGGTGCTGGTCGCGAAAGATCCACTGATGATGGGAGTAGCGTCTGAATCGACGGCAGGAGGCGAGCCCGGTGTTTGGTCTGACCCGGTCGCATGGACAGTGCATCTCGGTGAAGGCTCAGTAGCGCTCGAAGTGCCCGAAGAATCGGACGAACCAGCATCGCCACTACCGCAGGCAGCGACCAGCAGCACTGCCAGGCCAAAGATTGCCCAGTGCTTCAGATCGCCGCAACGTGAGCCCGAGCCTATTCCCAAAGCAGCCCCCTCCAGTTCTTATCTCACGCGGATGCTTGTCTGACCATAGTAGGCCCCTGTGCTAGTTGATTGACGAATTCCCCTTCAGATGGCTATCGGTGCAGTATGAAAGCAGCCGATTGCAACCGAAGAGGTGTTCTGATGATAATCAGCTTCGCCGATTTCTGTCTCGCTGTCTGCGTCATCATCGACGATGCCTTGCAGGCGGTTGCACCACCGCGAACTACTCACAATGGTGGTCGTTGGCGATTGCCGTGGCTGGGATCAGGAAACGCACCTGCTATTCGCCTTCCGTGACTATCCTGGCCGCTTCCCACAGCTGCCGAAACGCCGTCGCCGCGATCTGATGGGCACACTCAATCGGCTACGGCAGCATCTGCTGGACCAGTTCGATCTGGCGCTCGACCGTCAGTGTGTCATTGCTAGTTTGCCCATTCCGGTACCTGGGTTTCACCGCCTCCCGCACCCGGCGACCCCTCTTCCTCTCCTTCTCTCCGCGCAGCGCGGCGCAACTGTGAGAGAGGGCGAGGCAGCCGCGTCGCGCTGTGAGGGGAAACTCTCGGACTCGCGACCAGATAGAATTCACCTGCAACTATGACGCTTTCGAATCATCGAAACTGGAGACTCCCTGTTGGATTTTGGTTTTATCGGGCAACTCGCCAGCATCATTGCTATCAACATCGTCCTCTCCGGAGACAACGCCGTCGTTATCGGTCTGGCGGCCAGTCGCCTGCCTGCCAGCCAACGTCGCCAGGCGATCATCTGGGGCGGGGCTGGCGCAATTGTCCTCAGAATCATCTTCACTATTCTCGCGGCACTGCTACTCAACATTCCACTGATTCAGGCTGGAGGAGCCTTCCTCCTGATTTATATCGCCTTCAAACTTTTGCAACCGGCTGAGCACGAACATGAAATTGCCGCTGCCGGATCGTTGCGCCAGGCCCTGCAAACGATCATGATGGCTGACTTCGTCATGAGCCTTGACAACATCCTGGCCATCGGCGGCGCGGCAGACGGTCATATCGGCCTGCTCATCTTTGGACTTGTCTTTTCGATACCACCTCTGCTCTTCGGGAGTAGCCTCATCGCGCGGGCGATCGACTCCTACCCGATACTCAACTACATCGGTTCCGGCATTCTCGTCGTAACAGCCGCACGAATGTTTTTCGAAGACGAAAAAGTTCACAATATCTTCTCACCGAGTTTGCCAGTTGAGATTATTATCATCGCGGCGATAACCGGCGTCGTTCTCGGTGTCAGCTACTGGATCAATCGCCGGGCCCGTGAGGCAGCCCTGGCTACGGCGCGTGCCAGAGTCGCTGCAGGCGAATCTCCGCGCAAAGCAGTGCAGGAAGAAGGCGCTGCCACAAGCGTGACCGATTAATGCCAAGAATCACAAAGACTACTCGACGGGAGCCGAGGAAGGAACGAGGACATGCTTGATGAACTCGCAACGCCCGATCAGAAGCTAGAGATCAAAGCCTGGTTCGATGAGTGGAGTGGCTACGTCGCCGCTGTAGATTTCGAATCCGCTCGCAAGCTCTTCCATCCCGAGGTCGTCGGCTTCGGCACCTACATGGAGTATGTCCGCGGCCTCGAAGCCCTCGAACAACAGCAATGGCGCTCGATCTGGGGCACCATCGCTGATTTCCACTTCGCGACCGAGCATCTCATCTGCGGCATATCGTCCGATGGTCTGCAAGCCTGGGGCATCACCCCCTGGACCTCAACCGGCTTCCATGAGGACGGCTCGCCTTACGAACGTCCCGGACGCGCCACCGTACTCTTCGTTCGCGACAACACCGCAAGCCCCTGGCTCGCGATTCACACGCACATCTCTCTGTCACCCGGCACGCCGCAGCGTTCCCATGGCCGGCCGCAAACCGCATAGAGAACGAAACCCCGGAGCGCTGCTCCGGGGCTTCGTCGTCTGACCGATTCGGATCGCTACGGCTTAGAAGCCGCTGCCGTCATCATCGTCATCGTCGTCCAGATCGTCATCGAAGCCGTCATCGGACAGGTCGGCTTCATCCAACGCAGCCGACGTGATCGGATCGATATCTTCCAAAGCCTCGAGTGGTTCGGGCTGAGCGATCTCGACCGGCTCAAGCTCTTCGGGCGCATCATCGCTCGCAAACTCGTCCGAGCCCTCCGTGCCATCAATCTCAGGGCCATTGAATTCCAGTGGTTCCTCGCCAGCTGCTTCCGCAGTCTGGACCTCTTCTTCTGTCAAGAACTGGAGATCTTCCTGGTCATCTGGATCATCAGATGGCTCCCCATCAGCGTCAGCTTCCGGGTCTTCGCCCTCAGTCTCGAGCGAGTCAGCGTCCGCAAGCTGAGAGGGATCGATTTCTTCAACAATCTCCGCAGCTGATCCGTTCGTGTCGACTTCCTCATCGACGCCAATGCCGCCGTCCGGCCAGTAGACCATCTCGATGACTTCGCCGGTCGCGGCATTACGCGTAAAGACCATGTCATAGTTACCCTGGCCGTCGCCGTACATCACTGTCTCGGTGCCGTCATAGTGATCCTGCACCGCGATCGTGTTGTTTTCGTAATATGACCAGGCACCGTCAACTCGCTCAGCTTCCAGGTAGTTCGGGTTCTGGTAGTCGCCACTGACGTAGTACTCCGGGCCAATCGGCTCCATCTCGGCCATGGGCTCATCGTCGACGAGAGCTGCTTCCTCATCCCATGGATCGACGACGCCGATGCTGGTGTACTCGATTACCGGATCGCCCTCGTACGGCACGCCCATCACCAGATCCGGGTTGGCCAGATCCTCACCCCAGGAGAAGGTGTAGTTCCCGCCCCCATCGTCGACGATCCGGACGTACTGGCCGAACTGATCGACGTAGACACGCTCAGTCGCATTCTCCGACACCAGATCGTATTCGACGTATTGTCCCTCTGCCTCGGGGTTATAGAAGTTTTCGTGCTGGCCCGTCCCGATCTCGAGATTCCAATAGGCCGAGAGATGGTCAGTCCACGGCTCGGGCCCGGTCTCGTCAGCAGGGTCATCAACCGGTACTGCTTCTTCCAGAGGCTCGTCTTCGGGCTGATTCTCGTCTTCATTCATCTCGTATGTAGGCACATCCGCGGCATCGATCTCGGTACGATACCCGTACGTGTCGATTTGATAGTACTCATTGCCATAAGGGTCTTCGAATGTGGCTGTGCCGTTAGCCGAACTGACATAGACGAGACGCGGCGCCAGTACCGGGAGGCCGCCATCTGCCGAGTTGAAGGTCACCTCTCCCGTCTCAGCATCACGCACGATATAGTCCCGCTCGTCCAGGTGGTACTCGTAGATGCTCTGCCCGTCCTCGCTTAGAATCTGCACCCAGGCGTTGTCCGGGTCTGCATTCCAATTGATTACACGTTCACCCATTTGGGCATCACCGCCGAGATCCGGAAGGTCTACCGGCGGTGTGATGTCCTCCAAGTCGACTCCTTCAGGGCCATCGGCATCCATGTCCGAATCAGGCTCGACTCCGTCGTAGTCCGGTGGCGTCCAGTCTTCCGGAACATCGTACTCCCAGGTGTCTCCACTCCAACTAATGACCAGTCCGTCCGGGTAGGTCACCTCTCGGGCATGCGAACCATCGCGATACCACTCGGAGCGGATTTGGCCCTCGTCGGTGTTCCAGATCGCAATCACGCGGTCTTCGAGAATCGTGACCGATTCCGGTTCACCCCAGGGAGCATCGGGATGATAGGGGTCATAGACCGGTGAACCTTCGACAGGCCAGATACCATAGACAGGGATCTGGTCAGTCGGTAGCGCAACCGACTCGGTAACCCATTGGCCACCCTCATACTCGACCGTCGCCTGATACTCAACATAGCCGTTCTGATACCCGCCCTCGGAGTACCAGGTAATCGTCTCGCTGCCATCTTCATTGTGGACGACCATCGCCCGGCCACCACCATAGGTGTACACATGCGGATCCTGATTCTCACCCGGCGGATCCGGCTGGCCATAGAGGTCGTAGGGGTGCTCGTAGCCGTAGTTCGGGTCGTAATGCTCCGCCCAGTCGGCCTCGTAGTACTCATCTACAACGTCAGCATCGGGATCGTAGTCAGGGATGTCGCCCACATCGATGGGCTCATAACCACCGTCCTGGTCGATGACGGCGTAGCTGTAGTTGCCCGGATCACCCTGGCGCATATAGGCGTTGCCCGCCGCGTCAACCTGCACCAGTTCCGGCACGTAATAGTCACCCGTCGGCGTTTCGTTGCCATACTGATCAACGAAGTATGCGCCGCCATCCTCGTACAGCTTGTAGTGATAGCCATTCTCATCTTCGACAATCGCCCAGCCATCGTGGGCATCCCACTGGATGGTGCGCGGGTATTCGTAGTCATCGGGCGGTAGCGCTTCGTAGTCATACCCCGGAATATCGTTGGGCTCGACTTCCACAAAGCCCCCGCCGGAACCGATCACGTAGTAGTCTTCGCCGCTCTGGAAGTAGGCATTGCCATTCAGATCGACGCTGATCAGATGCCCGGAGCCTCCAGGCGTGCCTTGACCCGTGATCTCGTTCCCCTGCTCATCGACAAAATACGGCGGACGGTAATCGTCGTACCTGACGTGCATGCCGTTGTCGATATCGAGGATGACCCAGTTCTCACCAGCGTCCCAGTCGATGATGCGTGGATAGTCCCCGTCTTCCGGTTCGTACTCAGGCACACCCTGAGGATCGTCGACGTAGTACGTCGGAACGTACGATCCGTAGTAACCATTGGGCTGGGTGATGATCTCATAGGTCGCCTCGTGACCGTACTCGGTGCTGTGGTATTCGACCTCGACATGACCATCTGGATACTGAATGACGTCGATCTTGTAGTCGATGTCACCATTGTCGTCGAAGTCGGCAGTGTAGAGGTAGTGAACCGCGCCATTTGCATCTGTCTCAGCAGAATCGAACTCGAAGTGGTTGTCCTGCTCCGGATTCACCCATTGCTCATCGCCGAAGTACGGCGGGGCGCCCTCCGGAATGACGCCACCATAGTCCTCAACTGGCTCGTAGTACTCGTCGTAGTATTCGCCGTCGACCGCCTCGTAGGAGACATAGTTGCCATACTGATCGGTGGTGACGTTCATCACCATCTCCCATTGGCCTGGAGGAGCGTTCGGGTCGGTCTGCCAGACGTACTGGTAGGTGTATTCGTCCAACTGGCTAACGATCACCCGCTCGCCATTCGGGCCGATGTACTGCCACTGCGTCGGGTCGTCGGCAGGCGTGGCACTTAGCAGCTCGTAACCCGCTTCGTCCGGGTCGAGATACTGCATCTCGTAATCGTAGCCCTCGCCGAAGACCAGGTAGGGCGGCATCCCATAGGGCGGATAGAGATCGTCAGCCGGCGGTTCGTAGCCTTCCGGCGGCATCCAATTCGGGTCCGGGTTGCCGTCGTAGGTCTCGTATCCGTTCTGGTCAACGTGGATATATAGATCGTCGTACTGGTATGTGACCTCACCGGTTACGCGATCGACAGTTGTCTTCTGTACTAGATCACCGTCCTCGTCGTACCAGTAGTACTCGACCTCGTTGTTCGAGATCTCCATATTGTCGTACGGGACTCCGAGGTAGGCATAGTCGACGTAGTGATCGATCGGCTGAAGTTCGAAGTCTTCTTCGATGTGGTCGAAGTAGTCGTACGGATAGACGTGCGTTTCATAGCTGTACGTATCAACGTCATAGGTCACGTCCAACTGGAGGTAGCCGCCCGCATTTTCTTCGCTGTAATAGCGAACATGATACGGGCCGCCTTCCTGGGACCAGGTGACGACGATCTGGCCGTCGTTGTAGGTCTGCTGATAGGTGCCGTTGGCAAAGATTGGTTCGCCATCGGGCTCTTGTATCTGGACCACCACGTTAGGATAGACATCGAAGAAATACGGGATATGCCCATCAGTCGGGGGATCTAAGTCTTCGTAGCCAGGGATCTCCTCATATTGAACGTACTCCATGCCGCCGTCGTGGTCGACCATGAAGTAGTTGTAGCTGCCCTCTTCACCGCCTCGGAAGTACGCATTGCCGTCGTCGTCGACATAGAGCAACTGGCCGAGGTAGCCATATGAACCATTCGGCGGTAGTTGTTCCCCATACTGATCGACTTCGAAGTAGGTTCCGTCCTCGTAATACTTGACGTAGTGACCATCATCGTCCTGGACGATCGCCCAGCCTTCGTCGTCCTCCCAGTCGATCGTGCGCGGGTACTCGTTTAGGTCGTCATACGGTGGCTCTTCATAGCCCGGCACGTCATAGTCATGGATGTACTCGACACCGCCATCGACGTCGATCGTGTAGTAACGATAGCCGCCCTCGGTCTCTGAGAAGACGCGGAAATAGGCGTCACCATCGTTATCGACGTAGAGCAGTGTTGGCACCTGGAAACCGTAAACGCTTCTTCGTTGCCATACTCGTCGACCCAGTAGGCGCCGCCCTCGTCGTAGTACTTGACGAGCCGGCCGTCTTCCATCTCAACCAGCGCCCAACCCTCATCGCCGTACTCATACTCGACGACGCGCGGATATTCGTAGCCGTCATCATCCGGCGGCATCTCATAGTTCGGAACATCGTGATAATCGACCCAGTCGAAGTCGCCATAGGAGTCGAGCGAGAAGTAGACGTTGTGTTGTTGCTGCATCTTCGAGAAGTAGGCGACGCCGTCATCGTCTACGTAGAGCAGATGCGGCAGGTGGTTACCCTCGACCTGCTCATAGTCACCGTACTGGTTCAGATAGTAGACCGAGCCATTGTCGTAATAGCGCAGATAATAGGCGTCGCCCTGATCGTTCTGCATGGCAACGTCAACCCAGTGCCCCTCGTCATCCCATTCATAGACGTAGGGGTAGCCGATCGCCTGGCCGGGACCACCTCCGGGCGACGAGCCAGCATCCGGGCCGCTTGGCAGCGGAGGAATTGGTTCACTACTGCCCGAAGATGAGCTGTCTGAACCCCCTGGATCCGACGAAACGGGTGGAGTGTTCGAACCGCCCGGTCCCGACGGAGTTGGCGATGCGTCTGATGTCGAGGGAGCACTCGGCTCACTCGAAACTGGCGATTCGGCATCATCCGACGTGCCATCGGAAGGCGACGATGAGCCGGGGTCCGGTGCCGACGGTGTCTCCGGCACACTCGGCGCGCCCGATACGGGCGGCGGAACGCTATCGTCATCGGAGGCGTCAGAGACGGAAGGAGCGCCCGGGGCTGACGGCGTATCCTCGACCGCAGGCGACTCAGCAACGACATCGTCCGAAACGCTCGCCCCGGGAGCGGGTGAAGGAGCAGGAGCTTCATCGACAACTTGATCGTCTTCGATTCCGCTACCGGCCGAGGGGCCACCGGCTGAAGGGGCCGGAGCGGGCGGCGGACCGCCACTGGGAGGTGCAGGGAATGAAGGAGCAGCAGGAGCGCCCGGCGCAGCTGGCGGAGCTAGCCCGGCGCCATCGTCTTCAGCATCGGAACCAGCGCCGTCCGGCGCTACCGGAGCTTCAGACTCAACTTCCTCGCCAGATTCCTGTTGCGGCCGCCCGAAATTTGGCGGTCTGCCCGGCACGGGAGCATCCTCATCGGATGGAACAAGATCGTCGGGATTCGGACGCCCGATCGATGGCACGCCTGTCGGCGGACTAACTGGAGGTTCTGATTCTGACTGCGAACCAGCATCTTCAATAGCTGGAAGCGGTGGAAGCGCGTCTCCGATGATGCCTGCAGCATCAGCAATTCCGCTCGGCAGATCGCCAGACTCTGCCGCAGCCTGACTCTCAAAGACGTCAAGGCTTGATCCGCTCCGCTGCCGCCCAGTTGGGCGGCAGTTCGAGCGGCCTCGATGCGCGCCTGTATCTCTGCGAGATCTGGCTGATCCGAACCGGTTTCTTCGCCCATGCGCTCGCGGAGAAAATCCACCGCATCATCACCACCCACGATACCTGCCGCGGCTCCGGCTCCCAGCCCAGCTCCAGCGGCCCCGGCCGCTGCCGCGCCAGCACCCCGGCTGCGGCGTTCGTCCCTTCTGGGCTCGTCTTCTGAAGACGACTCGCCGGCGCCTCTTCTTGTCTGATCTTCATCGAACATCATGAAATCGATCCTTCCAGTTTTCGCGCCGGTAGGTATCTCCGCAATCCCGCATGTGTAAAACCAATGAGGCTAGGTCGATACTAGGCCAGCACGCGACACTTGTCCACTGCGTGAAAAGGGTTTCCCTTCTCCCAGATACCACGATAGGGAGAAATGAGGGATTCGCCGGAGCCGCAGTTGACGCCCGGACTGTCAATTGCAATACAAGACACGGAATAGAAGGTGATAAGCAATGGTTCGTAGACGATCTCAGACCAAAATAGCTGCTGCGCGATCTAATCCGGGTCAAGGTCATCTGGATCGTCCAGGTCCGTATCGTGATCTTCTCCCAGATCATCAACATCCAGCAATGAATCGGAAACGGGTTCGATGTCGATATCTATGTCGGGCACACCGAAGGCTTCATCGCCAGTAACGTCATCCAGCACGAATCCGCCACCTACTTCAGCGGAGGCCCCGAACATCGACTCGGTTCCCGCAAATCCATCGACGCCTGCATCGACGTCCAATGCGGTGATGTTCGCAAATTCGATAGGAGGAAATGCAGAGTGAGATTCCGCAGCAGTCAACTCTTCGAAGCTCGTCACTGGCACATCTCCAGATTGATCTGCCGCATCATGCAATAGATCGAAGACATCGAGAGAGTCGCCTTGTTCGGCTGCTGCCGCACTCGAGACTAATCCAGCTCCAGCCACGGCTGCGGCGCCAAATACACCCATCTGGCCACGGCTCTGGCTGCGAGGCGCTTCTTCCAGTTCAAACGTCACTGCCGGTTCCTCTTCGCGTTGCGGCTGTCGATTACGCTGCATCGCCCTACCTCCGTCCAAAGTTCGTTCGCTACGCTCTAGTGTAGCGACCAATTGACATCGAGGCTGTATCGCGCTTTACAGGAGGGTAGCAACGTTTCAATGAATAACCTGTGAATCGAAGCAGGTGAGCGCATCCCGCGTGCGATTATCGTCCACATCCCTACTCCGCAACGCCTCGCATAAATACCCTCATACGAGCGGGCCGCGATCTCGAAGGCATCGGCTTGCGCGCGATCGAGTAGCGGGCTCGATGCGCGTTGCCGCCATCGACCGATGCCCTCAAGAGCAACCTTACGGATCTCCTCGTCGCTCGCGTCCGGATCGAGGCCGGCCCGCTGCTCCAACGTCCCGCCGCCGGTCAAGCGGCTAATCTCTGCCTGTTCATCGTCATTCAGCTTGATCTGTGCGGTCAGCATCATGTGGAGCAGGCGCAACTCGGCGAAGGCGTGGGTCGAGGCTTCAACCTGTTCGATCTCACCCAGCAGCCGTCGGGCGGCGTTGCGATCGAGTTCTGCCAGATCGCTGGCACAGCTGCGCAGCGATGCCAGTGCCGAGCGCCCTTTGAGCGCCAACGCCCGGGCGGCGAAATGCTGCTTCGAGCAATCCCCGCAACTCTTCTAGCCCCGAAGCATCGATCAGAATACGTGAGAGATCGACCGCAGACTGCGCCTCCCCCGTTCGAATCTTCTCGAATCATCAAGCGGACACCAAACAATCCCAGTCGCTCGAGCAGCTCGTGCCGCGTTTCAACTAACAGATCGCTCGTCTCCGGCTCCAGAAAACGATCGACCGACAACAGCATGCTGCGCAGGTCGCCTTCATCGATCGCAGCGAGGGCTCGCAGGGAGGCCGCTTCGTGTTCCTGCATCGTCGCACCGGTCTCGGCCAGTAGCCCGGCCACCGGCAAAACGCTGACGCAGAGCGCCTGCACCCGTTCGTCCTCGCCATAGCGTTTGGCGATATTGGCCGCAGACTCCAGCGCATCCGGCCGCCCCGCGCCAATCTCGTCGGCACGCGACAACACGGCAATAGCATTCACCGGCGAAGTGTTCGCCAGCGAATCATCCAGAAACGCTTCCAGAAATTCAGCATCCCGGCGGTGCATGTGGCGCATCAGATAGAGCACCGCGTCGGCATCGCTCTGCCGGTCTTCGTCGTCCAACGCCAGGAAATCGTGGGTGCGTACCGACGCGCCGCGCGAGAGCGAAGCCAGACCCGGGGTATCGATCAATGTAGCCCGCGCCAGATTTGACGAAGGCCAGGCGACATCGATGCGGTCAATCTCTTCGATCGTAAGACGCCCGAGGTTGATATCGAGCCGGCCATCGTCCCGCCGAAAGCGCAGCTCGCGCGATTCGCCATTCGTCAGCGTTGCGCGCACCTCGTAACCGAAACCCTGGCGATACCAGCTGACCACCTTGGTGCATTCCCCGGCGTCAGTCGGAGCGAGCCGCTCGCCAACGAGCGCATTCAAGCAGCGTTGACTTGCCTGCTTTGACCCGCCCGGCTATAGCCACACGCAACGGCTCGCTCATACGCTGGCGAATCTCCGTGATCTGCCCGGCAAGCTCTGTACCATGCACTGCAACCATCGCCTGATCACAGAGGTAATTCACCCGCTCGGCAACACCATGTCCGGCCGGCATCCCGGCGCTCATAGCCGACCCTCGGCGATTTCCACCCGCCGCCGCAATTCGGCCAGCTTTTCAACCCGCGTCGTCAAGTCCCGCTTGCGCCCCTCACGTGACGTTTCGTCCTGTTTGAGGCTGTTCTGGGTGTTCTGGACGGCTTCGGTGTAGGTCTGCGCCAGCTCACCGATGCGGTCGGTGTAGTAATCGCGCATCTCGCGCTGAAAATCGCGCGTCGTCTCGCGGATGCGCGTCCCGGCCTCGAACTGGACATCATCGACGAACTGGCGCACAAAGGTGCGCGCCTGTTGCCGTTTGCGGGTCACATCTCGTTTGCGTTCCTCGAGGAATTGGCGGCCTCCAAAGAGCAGGCCGGCGCCGATCAGAACGGGTGTCACCATCGCCAGTCCGACGAAGTTACCGAGCATCCCGACCATCAGCAGACCCATATACGAGCCGCGCATAGCGTTGAGTCCCTTGAACATCTTCTGGGCGATGTTCTCGTCATCAATCTCGCGCTCGCTCCACATATCTTCAACATTAATGGAGATCGACCCCGCCGACGTCTGCCAGATGGCAGCCGTCTCATCGCGCAGCATCGCCGATATCGTGTCGCGCAGCTGACCGACATCATCGTCAATCCGGTTGAAGGATTCCTCGACCGCCTTGGCGACATCGCTCTGCAGACGCTCGGTTATCTCATCCCATTCGCCCGATGGATCGGTCTGCTCTATCAATTCTTCAGTGCTACGCAAGATGCCTCGCATAGTCGAACGAAACTGGTAATCAACATTCGACGTCAACACCGAAAAACCATCGTTCATCACCGTCGCCCAGCGCGAACCCGCACCGCGTAACGCATTCAGCCGTTCCTTAGCATTTTCCAGCCGAATGAGTTCCTCTTCAGCACCCTCGGGATCACTAAGGATCGATAGCTCTGATTGATAAGCGGTCATCATCTGATCGGCTGCCTCGCGCGTCGCTCGCAACGCCTCGCTCGCCGCCCGCGTACCGGCCTGTTCGAGTATTTCGCTGCGCAATGTTTCCAGCAGCACTGGAAAGCCGCTCTCCTCGTTCAGATGCCGATCTCGTTCGGTCAATGCGATCTGGCGGAGCGTCGTTGAGACCGGGATGATCGGAGCATCAATGCCGGCCCGTTCCAGATGGCCCTTGTTGATCTCGACGATCCGGCGCCATTCTGGATAGAGGTCGATCTTTGTCATCGCCACGAGCAACGTGGAGCAGCGCTCCGCAGCCGCCTTGAGATATTCGACCTCCGGCTCGATGAGCTCCTGCGAACAGTCCGTCACGAAGATCAGCGCATCGGCTGACTGGAGAAATGCCAGCGTCGCCGCGCCGTAACCCGAGGCAAGCGTCCCCGAGCCCGGCGTATCAACCAGGGTGATGCCACGCGAGAGCAAACCGTTGCGCATCTGAAGCTCGACGAATTCGACGCGGCGGCTATTCTCCGGGTTGCCTTCCTCGGTTGCATAATCGGGAATCTGGCTGCGTTCGATGGGCTCGACGACCGTTGCGCCTTCTTCATCATGGCGACGGACCGTCATCGACGGCTCGTCCGCAAAGCGGAGGATCGTGATCGCCGACGTCGCCATATCATCGTCAACCGGGCAGTATTCGTCGCCGATCAAGCCGTTGACCAGTGCGCTTTTGCCCTTCTTGAATTCACCGGTGATACAGACGATGGTATCCGGACGTTCGAGCCGCTCCAGCCCGATCTGAATGCGTTGCAGCAAGTCCGGACGTTGGTAGGCCCCCGCGGCGTCCACCCCCAGTTTGACGACATCGCGCGCAAATTTCATTGGAGACGGCGTTGCCACCGGTTTCGGCTTCGACGGTGCAGCTGGTTGTGAAGAAGAGCTCATGCCGTTCCGTTTCGTAGATCGTTCATGATAGCCGACAAGGGCGTGTCTTCGTCTCTCTATTGTACGTGGGATGGTGGGAATGCTCCCTCCCCCGTCCCCTCCCTCGAAACCAAGGGAGGGGTGTCTCCGCGCCAGAGTCGATCTTCATGGAGACCCAACAGATTTGGCCGAGTTCCCCTCCCTCGAATTCGAGGGAGGGGCCAGGGGAGGGAGCGGCTGTTCATTTCAACCTACCCACTACAAACTCCTCACCGACTCCCAACTCCCGACAGCACGCTACACTCCCCAAAACAGAAAGGAACCAACAATGAGCGGACTACGCGGCGTTTACAACATCATGGCGACACCATTCACCGAAAGCGGCGAACTCGACGAAGAGAGCCTGCGGGGCCTCGCCGAGGCGACGATCCGGATGGGCGTCGACGGCATCACCGTCCTCGGTGTCGCGGGGGAAGCACAGAAGATGCTCGACGACGAGCGTCGCCGGGTGCTCGAGATCGTCATCGAGGTCAACGCCGGCCGCGTCCCGATCATCGTCGGCGCATCCCAGAACGCCACCGACACCACCATCGCCGCCTGCAAAGAAGCTGAGGAAGCAGGCGCAGCCGGCGTCATGGTCGCCCCACCGCTCTATCTCCAGCCCGGCGCGGCGCTGACCGAGCACTTCCGGCGTCTCGGCGAAGCCATCTCGATCCCGATCATCCTCCAGGATTTCCCGCCCTCGAACGGCGTCATGATGACACCCTCCGACATGGCGGCCCTGGTCAACACCATCCCGGCCATCACGACGATCAAGCTCGAAGACCCGCCGACCCCGCAGCGCATCAGCCAGACGCTGGCCCTGATCAACCGCGCCGACGTGACCATCCTCGGCGCGCTCGGCGGCATCTACTACCTCGACGAACTGCGCCGTGGCGCATCCGGCACGATGACCGGCTTCGCCTACCCCGAAGCGCTCGTCGCCATCTGGCGCGCCTGGGATGCCGGAGACCGCAGGGGAGCCGCCGAGCTCTACTATCGCTACCTGCCGCTGATCCAGCTCGAAGGCCAACCGAAGATCAATCTCGCCGTCCGCAAGGAAATCCTGCGCCGCCGCGGCCTGATCGCCAGCGCCGCCGTCCGCCACCCCGGCCCCCGCCTCGACCCCGGCTCGCTGGAAGACATCACCGAAACGATCGACATCATCGGCATCGACGAGGATTTTCCGTTGTAGTTTGAGCACAATCGATCTCTCTGGGAACCAAAACCTCTCAACCACGTCATCCTGAGCGGAGTCTTCGGAGTCGAAGGATCTACTTGAATAGTGAAGCGCTACCCGGAACGGCTAATGTTCCCGTTGTGCGATCGTCGACGGACCCGCATCGACGGAATCGCTATCACTGGCCGCGATTGATCCATCATGTAGATCCTTCGGGCCCAGAGGGCGCCCCGCGGAGCCTCCGCTCAGGATGACATTAGCAGGGGTTGGACCTTCTTCTCGGGGCGAATGAACTACGCCGCGGCCGCGTAGCGATGCTCGCTGGCCGATGAGTAGGCGTCGCAGTGGGCATCGGCATGGGCTAGGAAAATCAGGCCGAGCACCGGCACCGAAAACTCCGACGCCTTCAACCGCGAATTCGCCCACAGCTGGTCGGCCGCGCCCAAAGCCTGCTCTCAATCGAACCGTTCGCGGTCACGCACGGTTCCCCTTGTCCCGTTCCGGTTGTGTGTTCTATTCCCGGACAATCCTAACGGTAGGATCGCCTATATCAGGCAAGGTTTGAGTGGCGCTTCTGGTACCTCCTACCTAGTCGACAGTTAGTCTCCCGCTCATGTCGTATCTCACACCGAGACGAGATAGACGCCCGAAGTCGGGATATGCGAAGGAATTATCATAGAGTGCCGAGCCGTAATCCCAAATTAGTTTGTACGAAGTTGCGAGGGATCACACGTTGCCCGGATCTACTTGCGCTTAGCATCGTGGGGGCTATGAGATATTCCCGAATCGACCCAAGGGCCTTCAATCAAGGGAAGGGACGGATCATCGGTAACGGTACAGATGAAGAATGGTTCATAGACACACTCCCATGGCCCAGATCGTAGGGAACGATGGATCCCCACCCGCTTCAATGGTGCGAATCCGGCGACCAATGTCACTTTCAGCTCGTAGATCGCGATACGGACCTGAGTCAAGGCATAGTTGACTGCTCCGAAGAGGCGATTCTCGTCAGCGAATATCTGCTTGAGCCAGTCAACGAACTGCTCCGTATCATCATTGAAGTAACCTTCAGCGCCGTAGCTAGGTTGTACAAGCGCTGCAATGCTGGCGCGGTCTGTAGATAGAAATTTACCATCGGGTTTGCTGCATTCGTTGGAGCACCCAACTCCGAAAGAGCTCGGATGATCCCAATCTGTGGATCAGCATAGCCAGGCGACAGAGTCGGCACTGGCGTTAGCGTTGGCGTTGGGACAGGTGTAGGGATTGGTGGTTCGGTCGGGGTAGCGGTGGTATCCGGCGATTCTGTTGGAGTTACTGTCGGAGCAGTGGTTGGAGTCGCAGTCAGCACCGCAGAAGGTGTAACGACCGAACTCGGTTCGGGAAGGCGGAAAAGTACTTTGGGTTGACTCGGTTGTAGGCGTCGGTTGTGGCTGTTGGATGCCGTAGGTTCCGGAGGTGTCGCGATTGTTGGTTTCAGTTCCCTGTTCCGATTCAATGGATGGTGCTGTCCCGGAGACGGTGTTTACTTGAGCGGGCGCGCTGGATACGCCAGTAGCCCATGGGATCCCTGATCTGGCCCGCTGCATGCAGACGACAGCAATGCGGCGAGCACCGTTGCAAGAATGGTTGCGCGGACGAGTTTCATGCTGGCGACTTTTCTCTCGTTACCCAGATTCTAGCGGTGATACCGCAGTGAGGCAACGCTTGAGCCGCGATTAGTTGCAGACGTGATCGATTCTATTCAGAAACACAGCCGCTGGGGCGGGCCTCCTAGAGCCCTCCTTGGTCATCCTGAGCGGAGTCCCCGAAGTCGAAGGATCTACGTGGCTCGTCGAGCTTCCACTGGAACGGCGCTTCGTTCTCCTCGATGCCTGGTACTGTCCGAAGGTCAGCCCGAGGTAGCCATCACTGGCTACGCATTCAACTTCAAGTAGATCCTTCGACTCCGCAAGACTTCGCTCAGGATGACATGCGCTGGTGCTGTGATTTCCCTCGGACACTGGGCGCCACTCCTGACAACACCCCTCCCAACCCCTACAATGCACCCCGCAGAATCGAGAAGGAACGGAAACAACCGTGAGCACATTGACCCAGATCGCATGGTCCTCCGATGAACTCTATGACGCCCTTGGACCGCTCCCCGATTCGTCGGAAGTCGTCGTCATCGGCGGCGGAGTCGCGGGAACGTCAGCCGCCTATCAGCTCGCCCGGCGCGGCAAGCAGGTCACGCTGGTCGAGATGCGCGGCATCTGCTCCGGCGCGTCCGGCCGCAACGCTGGCGTCACCGGCGGTGGCGGCTCGGCTCTGGCCTCGAAGCTCGGGCAGCGCCATCCACGCCCTGACCAGCGAGAACTTCAGGATGATCCGCGAGGATCTGCGCCAGGAACTCCACGACGACTTCGACCTCCGCATCACCGGCTCGGTCGACATCGCCCAGAACGAAGAGCAGTGGGAGTATCTCCAGGAGTCCGTCCGCCGCGTCCAGGATCTGGAGCTCGACGTTGAGCTACTCGATGGCCCGCAACTGCGCGACCTCATCCCGATCGCCAGCGAACACCTGCTCGGCGCGAAGCACTCGAAACACTCCGGCCACCTCTGGCCCTTCAAGCTCGTCAACGGCCAGGCCGAGGGCGCGCGCGAATTCGGCGCCGAGATCCACCCCTGGACGACGGTCAAGAGCCTGCAAACATCCAACGGCAACGTCACCGGCGTCGAGACCGAACGCGGCGTCATCGAAACCGACACCGTCATCCTGGCCAGCAACGCCTGGACGCCCCACATCCTGCCCGATCTACCGGCAGGCGCAATCGTCTCCGCCCGCGGCCAGATCATCGTCACCCAACCGGTCGCGCCAATCCTGCCGGTCACCTTCGGCACCAACTACGACAAGGAGTACGGCCGCCAGACATCGACCGGCCAGATCATCTGCGGCGGCTTCCGGCGCTACGACATCGACGAAGGGCTCGGCCTCTATACAGAGGAAGTCCAGCCCGACTGCATGCTCGGCTGCGCCCACCTGCTGGCCACGCTCTTCCCGAAGCTCGGCAATGTCAACGTCGTCCGCGCCTGGGCCGGCCTGATGGGCTTCACCGCCGACGGCCTGCCGCTGATCGGCCCCTACGAGCCCGCAAAGGGCCTCTACCTCAGCGCCGGTTACAACGGCGGCGGCTTCTCCTGGGGCCCCGTCTCCGGCAAAGCCCTCGCCCAACTCATCGTCGACGGCGAAACACCCTTCGACCTCTCCCCCTTCGACCCCAACCGCTTCGCCCGTGACGGCGTCCAATGGCTCAACCCCTCGACGGCGGGGGAGAAGAACAACCCGAAGTCGATGTTGGAGTTGCGGGAGTGACGGGGAGGGATTAGGGAAGAGGGATTAGGGTTTAGACTAGCTTCGATTGTCAGATTTGGCTCCCTCCCTCGAATTCGAGGGAGGGTTGGGGAGGGAGCCTCCCGGAAAGGAACGACCAGAAATGTCCACCACACCACGACACGTCCTCAACGAAATGACCTGGCCCGAGGTCAAGGACGCGCTCGAAGATGTCCAGATCGCGCTCGTGCCGACAGGTTCCGTCGAACAACACGGCCCGAACACGACATTCTTCACCGACACCGGCCGCGCCGAGGGCTTCTGCCGCTTGCTGGCCGAAAAGCTCTATCCGCGTGCGCTGGCCGCACCGCCAGTCGGCTACGGCGTCTCCTACCACCACATGCGCTTTCCCGGCACGGTGACGCTCAAGCCGGAGACCTTCATGGCCGTCGTCTACGAAGTCGTCGAGAGTCTCCAGCATCACGGCATCAACAACTTCCTGGTCATCAACGGCCACGGCGGCAACATGCCGGCCCTGCAGCTGGTGACGATGAAGCTGCGCTACGAGCTGGGCGTCAACATCGCCTACCTGACGCCGACCGAAGTAGCCCGCGATGTCGTCAACGAGGGCAAGACGGCAGAGCGCATCGGCCACGCCTGCGAAAACGAAGCCAGCCAACTGCTCTATCTCGGCTATCCCTGGGCAGTACGCACATCGGCCCTTGCGCCCGGCGAGATTCTGCCGGAGCCCTATCCACAGGCCGGTTTCCAGGGCCGCATCAAGGTGCCCTACTTCTTCGATGAGGTGACCGCCAACGGTGCGTTGGGGGACGCCCGCGGAACCTCGATCGAATATGGCGAAGCGACCGTCGAAGCTGCTTGCGACCGAATCGTGGAGTTCATTGAAGCGTTCGTCGCGAGCTAGAACGCGTTCGAGACACTCGTTTTCAGATATGCGTAAAATAGCGAGGCATCGCTGCTACGATATCGACGATACCCGGCGACTGGGATTAAGCCGGGTATCGTCAACAGTCGACGACTCAAAGGGGGAGTGGGAGTGGAAAGAGACAATAGGAGGAGCATGGTCGATCCCGATCAGCTCGACCGCCAGATCATCAGCATGCTACAGGCCGATGGACGCTGCTCGAACCGCGAGATTGCACGCAACCTCGGCGTCCCGGAAGCGACCGTGCGCTACCGCGTACGACGTCTGACCGAAAGCGGCCTGCTGCGCATTACGGCACTCGTCGAACCGGAGCGGCTCGGCTACACACTCACGGCTGTCGTATCGCTCCAGGCCGAAGCGGACCGCGTCCCGGAGATCGCGAAAACGCTCGCAGCCTTTCCCGAAGTCATGTACCTGGTCATCACGACCGGCGAATTCGACATCATTCTGACCGCGACATTCCTCGATCAGGATGACCTCTACGCCTTCCTGACAGACAGGCTGGCGAATCTCGACGGGGTCCAGCGCTCGAATACCGCGATCGGACTCAATATCGTCAAACGCGACTTCGAGTGGGTATCGGCCCTCACCGCGAGTCTCGCCGAAGGCAAGCAGCCGCTACGGAGCATGGAGTAGTGTCACGCGCGACATCCTGAGTTTCGGCGAAACGATGATCCGGCTGGCAACGCCGGACTTCGATCGCCTCGAAACGACTGCAACGCTCGATATGTCGATCGGTGGAACCGAATCCAACGTCGCCGTCGCCCTGGCTCGCCTGGGGCGGCGCGCGACCTGGCTTTCCGCTCTCCCTGCCAACCCGCTCGGTCGTCGCATTGCCGCTACCCTGCGTTTTCACGGCGTTGATGTCAGCCACGTCATCTGGAGCCAGACAGCCCGCGCCGGCCTCTACTTCCTCGAACCGGGCTCCGCCCCACGGCCAACCCGCGTCATCTACGACCGCACCAACTCCGCCATCGCGACGATCGATCCCGATGATGTCCCCTACGAACTCGTCGACGATTCACGGCTGCTCCACCTGACCGGGATAACGCCCGCGCTTTCCGAGCAATGCGCCGAAGCCTGCCGGCGATTGGTCGAGCGCGCCGCAGGACAGAGCGTGCCGCTCGATGTTCGACGTCAACTACCGCAGCTTGCTCTGGTCACCAGCAGAAGCTGCCGAGGGCATTCAATTCTTCCTGGATCACGTCGATCTGCTCTTCTGCGGCCAGGGAGATGCGCGCACGATCTGGGGACTGGAAGGAAGTTCCGAAGAAGTCGGGCGCAGCCTGCTCGACAGATCGAACGCGCAGCCTCGTCATCGTTACCGCCGGAGATGCCGGCGCAACCGCAGTCGACCGCAACGGTAACGTCCACCACCAGCCCGCCCCTACCGTCGACATCATCGACCCCGTCGGAGCAGGCGACGCCTTCGCCGCGGGTTTCTTGCATAGTTGGTTCAGCGACTCAAACGACATCCCTGGCGCTCTCCGTAGCGCCGTCGCCTCGGCCAGCATCGCGATGACCATGCCGGGGGACCTCGCGATCATCACCCCGGAGGAATTGATCGACGCCATTGATGCGCTCGATCGTCAGGGAGACGACATCGTCAGGTAGCGCTTTCCGCAACGTCTCGTAGCAACCTTCGAAAGAATCCTTCGCTCCGCCAATCACGAAGCGCGAACCCTTCCCTATTCGAATTATTCTATAGACGTCGAAAAGAGCGTAGAGACGTGCCGCTGGCGCGTCTTCAACTGATCTGCGCAACGTTTCCCTGGGCAGTCACTCGAATCGCGAGCGAGACGCGCCGACGGCACGTCTCTACTGTGTTCAACCGTACGGCTCAGGCATAGTCCGTGAATAATCCGGGCGAATCAGCTCAACTTCAACTCCGCCAGAGCCGTTCCGCCAGCGTCGTCCCCTGCGAGGGATTGCCGGTGCGCTCGGATTTGCGCTCGTTGCGATGGCGGCTCCACATGACGAGTTGCGAGCCGATCCAGCGCAACGGCTCCGGCTCCCAGCGACGTGGCCGGTGACGGGTCATTGGCAGTTCGGTGAGCTCGGACTGGGTTTCGGTGATTAGGTGGGTGAGCACCCGACCGGAGAGATTCGTCGTCGCGACGCCATCGCCGGTGTAGCCGAAAGCGAAGGCGACTCCTGTGGGCCGGTTGTAGGCCATCGTCGGCATGTGGTCTCTCGGCATCCCCAGCACCCCACCCCAGGAGTGGGTGAACTCGACATCTTTGAGCATCGGGAACCAGGAACGCGCCGACTTTCGGCCGTGCTCGAAGATATCCTCCTGGAGATTGATCCCATCGCTGATTTTCGAGCCGAATGGATAGTGTGAGCGGTAGGGACCGAAAGCGATGCGGCCATCGGCCGTGTGGTTCAAGTAGGCACCTTCACTGCCAAAGCCGCCGACAACCTCGCGGCCTTCCCAGCCAATTTCGCCCCAAACATCATCGCTCAACGGCTCAGTAATCACGATATGGGAAGTGATCGGGAGAATTCTCTTCTTCATTTTCGGCTGCTCGGCTAGATAAGCCTCACCTGCCAGCACGATGACCTTCGCCGTGACATCGCCGCGATCGGTATGGAAGACCGGCGCAGGCGGTCCCGGGAGTGAAGTCGAGGACGCGCGTCTGCTCGTAGATCGTGCCGCCGTGCCGTTCGACAGCCCGCGCAAGACCGCGCGCCAAGCGTGCCGGTTGAACCGCCGCACCCTCCCGATTCCAGAACGATCCGATGGCGTTCGCGACCTGAATGCGCTCGGCGGTCTGGTCCGCGTCAAACATCTCGTAGTGATCTTCCAGGCCAATCGACCGAAAATCCTCGTACATCTTCTCGATCGTCGGCATCTCGTGGTCGGCACGGGCGATCTCCAACTCGCCGCCCTTGGCGTAGTGGGCGTCGATACCTTCCCGCTCGCAGACGGCGCCAACATCATCAACCGAGTCGTACATCGCCAGCGATATCGCTCGCGCCGTTTCACGGCTGTAACGCTCGGTTAGCTCAGTTGGTGACAGCGGGAATCCGGCGAAGCACCAGCCGCCATTACGTCCGGAAGCTCCGAAGCCGGCGATTTCCGCTTCGAGTATGGCCACCTTGAAGTGTTGGATCACGTAGCAAGAGATGGTAGGCCGTCCAGAGCCCGGTGAAGCCAGCCCCAAGAATCGCAACATCAACCGTCGTCGAACCGTCGAGCGGATCACGCGGCGTCAGATCGTCGCCAGCCTGCTCGAGCCAAAAGCTATAGGTCGCATAATCTTTCATTCGTGTTTCACTCCCTGATTTTCCGGCGGAATCCGTCCGGAATAAGCCGAATGGTACCAACGGGCGATTGCCTCCACGCCCGGCTGGACTTAAACCAGAGATGGGTCAGCAATGCCTATTGCTGGCTCATTGTTGTCGTTCGCATCCGCCACGATGGGCACGTGACAGGCAGGCAGTATGGCCGAAACTCAAACCGGCAAACTTCCCAAACTCGGAACACGCATCAGCGCGTCCGCCGAGCAACGAAACGCTGGATCAAAGACCTCGTTTCGCTGCCAATGGTGCATGGTCGATCTGGACGCCGGCGTGGAAGTTTGCCCCACCTGCGGCTCTCCCGGTATTAACGCATTGATGGTCGTTCCTGGTGCAACGGCAGCAATCAATCCAGACAAGATAGCCCTCATAGCAACACCAGAGACCGAGCTGGAGGAATGGTGGAAGGACGACGATGAAGAAAGTACGTACCGAAATTCAGCAACCGATGAACGGGATCTGACACCGGTCATCATCGGCCTTCTCGGCACGGTCGTCGTCTGTATCCTCATCGGCATTCTTATTGCACCAATGGCGCTGGCTTCGGTGTTCGAGTCTAGCCTGGGTGTCACTGTCGAGAACTCGAATGATTTACGGCCGCTCGGCGGAATCCTTGGCCTTTTGGTCGGCGCATTCATCGGCGCGATCGGCATGTGGGTCACCACACCGCGCCGCTAATCCGCTGACGCTTCCTCAACAAACTTATTCGTGAAGGCATCCGAGCTGTCGACGTCTTCTCCCAGCAGGCCATTGGCCTTCAACCAGTCTGCGTAGCGCGCCCAGTTCTCCTCCGTCTGGGTCCCGAAGGCGACCGTGCCGCCATCCGTCCAGAATGGCGCCAGCAGCTTAATGCTCGCATTCTCGACGTCTGCGCTGGCATCAGCGTTGTTTTCAAGCAGCGCCGCTATCGCCGCATCCGGATCTTCAGCCGCGGCATCGTAGCCACGCTGGACCGCACGCACGAACTTCTGAATCGTTTCCGGGTTGTCTTTGACCATCTTGTCGCTCGTCACGAGCACGAGTTCGTAGTAATCAGGCACACCCCAGTCGGTGAGTGGCAAGACAGAGACGGTCTCGCCGCTTTCATTCTCAATCTGGAATGTCTCGTAGACCCAATAGGCGCCGATAACAGCGTCAACCTGCTTGTGATACAAGCGACGGAGCCAGGCTGAAGCCAACGTTGACCAATTCGACATCGTCCAGCGTCAGACCATCGGCTTCCAGGACAGCTTTGACCAGCGCCTCATCACTCGGCAGTCCAGCGTAGCCAATCTGCTTCCCGGCCAGGTCTGCCGGACGGCTTATCCCGGCCGATTCCAGGCTCATGATTCCATTGAGTGGGTGTTGCACGAGCGCAGCAACCGACTGCACCGGGATATCCGCTCCTCGTGCCAGCAGCACGTCAGCCTCATAGGAGATGGCGAAGTCTTCCTCACCGGACCCGACGAGCTTCAGCCCATCTTCTGGATTAGCCGGCACATGAAAATCGACCTTCAGCCCTTCTTCTTCGAAGAAACCCCGGTCCTGCGCCAGATAGAGCGCTGAGTGTTGCGCCCAGGGGAACCAGTCGAGCGCCACACTGACCGCCACCGGCTCGCCATTATTATCGTCATCATCGCCACCACAGGCCGTCGCCAGCGGAATTGCCAGTAGCAACAATGCGAGCAAACGTATATTCAGCAGTTTCATGCGCGTTTTCCTCCTTAAGGTTTCCCTCACCCCCGGCCCCTCTCCCACTGCTTCGCGGGGAGAGGGGAGTAGGACAAGAAAGTGCTATCAATTACGCCTCCCCGTCTTCCTCCCCTCTCCCCCGCTGTAGCGCAGCAAAGGCGTGTGGGAGAGGGGCCGGGGGGTGAGGGAATCGGCTGTTCTCCTCTTATCTGCTACCTATTCCCTAATCTCTCTTCTCTCCCCCACGGCACCAGCACCCGCCCAAGCACCGCAACGACAACGAACAGGCCAACGCCCAGGACCGCCGAAATACCGACAGCTGCAAAGAGTCGCGCCGTCAGGAACTGCGATGCCGCGCGGGTCATCAAGTAACCAAGCCCGGATGACGCTCCGACCCATTCGCCAACTATCGCGCCAATGACCGAAACGGCGGCGGCGATGCGCGCGCCGGAGATGAGATACGGCAGCGACGAGGGTATCCGTACGATCCGCATCACCTGCCAGCGGCTCGCACCCATGCTCCGCAACAAGTTCAATGCATCCGCATTAGCCGAGCGCAGACCATCGGCCATATTGACGGCGATTGGGAAATAGCACAGCAGCACGACAACAATGATCTTCGGCGTCATACCGAAGCCAAACCAGATAAGTAGTATCGGCGCCAGCGCGATAATCGGGATGGCCTGGCTGGCGACGATGATCGGATACAGCGTGCGTTCGGCGATTGGCGAGAAGGCGATCAATAGCGCCGTCGTCACACCGACGATCAGCGCAATCAGATAGCCCAGCAAGACCTCCTGAAGCGTCGTCCAGGTGTGTTCCCAGAGCAGGCCACGGCTGGCATACGTCTCAGCTGCAACGGCGCTCGGCGCGGGCAGGAACCAGGTGGGAGTGTCGTCAATCGAGACCCAGGTTTCCCAGATTCCGATCGTCAAGGCCAGCAGGAACAGCGGGATAAGCCAGCCGGTCAAATCGCGTAGATTGACCGATCCCAATGAGCGACGTTCGGAGGCGGCATCATGACCAACAACATCGATCACCGCGAACGACCCTTCTGACCCATCTCTTCCCGGAGTAACGCCAACAGGTTCGTCTTCTGTTCGATGAATGCTGGAGCGGCGAACATATCTCCTTACCGTGGACGCGGCAGATCGACGCTTTCGAGCGCCTTGATCGTTCCCGGTCTGGCCGTCATCACCGCGACGGTGTCTGCCAGCAACAGCGCTTCCTCAACATCGTGGGTCACCATCAGGATCGTGTGACCGAGATCGTTCCAGAGATCGAGCAGCCATTCCTGCATCGTTCGGCGAGTGAGCGCATCCAGCGCGCCGAAAGGCTCGTCGAGCAACATCACCTCACGATCACTCAACACCGTCCGCAAAAAAGCCGCCCGTTGCCGCATACCGCCGGAAAGCGCCGCCGGATAGTGGTCGCCAAACCCTTCCAGCCCAAAACGCGGCAGCAAATCCCGTGCCCGCTTGCGTGCAGCACCCCGGTCTGCGCCGCTGACTTCAGCGCTCAACGTCGCATTTTCCAGAACCGTCCGCCAGGGTAGGAGCGCGTCATGCTGTGGCATGTACGCCACCCGGCCCAGCCGTTGATGGGCGATCTCGCCATTCAGCCGAATCTCACCTGAGTCGGATTCAACCAGGCCGACGATGGCATTGAGCAGGGTGCTCTTGCGACACCCTGACGGCCCGAGCAAGGCAACGAACTCGCCCTGGCCTACATTCAGGTTCGCGTTATGCACCGCGAGCACACCGTCGAAGCTGACCGATAGCCCTGAAACGACCAGCCGATCCGCCGCAGCGTGCGCCGGTGACAATATTCGATTCTGAGGATCCCTAACGGTCATGGCAATGCAAAAACGCCGGTCTATAGACCAGCGCTGTGATGCTTATCCTTCCGAGATGGCCCGGCAGTTTCCCGTCGCCGCACCCTCCGACACATCCCTACGCTGGCATTACCCAGGTCAGGTCCCAAACGGTCGGTAGTGGTTCGACTACCCTCGCAGCCCGGCGCCCCCGAGCCCCCGTTGCTCCCTCGGAATATTCACTTAATCATTCATTCAATCAGCCCAGGCATCCGACGTCAAGCCACCTCTAGATAGTGAGGCAAACGCAGGCCGAAACCCGCGCAACAATCTGGCTGTATCCTAGTTAACAATCCAGGCAACGCTCGGAACCGTAAAATGCATGAGAGTAGTGGCATCTCGCAGGAGTCCTGATAATGAACTTTGAATCGCTAGACCATACAAACGAACCCGGAGCGCCCTCTGAGCCTGATGAATTCGAAAAGCTCGAATTCCTGCCGGAAGACTCATCTGAACCAGATCCGATTCAGGACGATACCGCCGAGATTATCTTCACGCCCGAGGAGGATATCGGCACCGTCGAGCCGCCCGTTTCCTTCAGTCCGGATGTTGACGACGATAGCGACTTTACGTTCGACCCGACGCTGGCCCCGGATCTGGGAGCTTCATTGCCCTTTGAGCTTCTTGGTAGCTCGCTCTTTGACGATCCTGCATCTCGACGATGACTTTGATCCAATAGCGCACGACCATTTCGAGGACGACGATCTCGAGTTCTAGTATCTCCCGCACGACCTCCGGCGTCGTGAAAGTTCTCCCGCCACATCTGTGCATCGCAATGTATCCACCTGCCAGATCACTTCCCGTCGCCTCGCCAGACGGTGGCAAACTAGACTCACAATTGTCGTCCTATTTGACTGCTGCGTGAGGCGAGGGGTTCCATCGAGACACTGATCAGCGCGTCCAACGCTGGAAAATCTTTTGGTCCTGTCGACGCAATCGATTCCATCGATCTTGAAATCTCACGCGGTGAAATCGTCAGCATCGTCGGCCCGAGTGGGTCCGGCAAGACGACGACGATTCGCCTCCTTCTTGGTCTCTATAAAGCCAGCAGGGGCAGCGTCACCGTCTTCGGCATGCCTCCAGCAGACTTCACCCGCAACGAACGGGAACGCATTGGATATCTACCGCAACAGTTCCTCCTCTACGACGACCTGACTATCCGCGAGAATCTGCTCTTTGCCGGTGGGATGTACGGCATGGGTCCGCGCGAGCGCCGCGCGAACGCATCACGAATCTGCTCGAGTTGCTCGATCTGACAACGGCCGAAGATCGCCTCGCCCGTGACATCTCAGGCGGCATGCAACGCCGGGTAGCGCTGGCGGCGACATCTATTTCATCAACCGGACTTGATCGTCCTCGATGAACCTACCGCCGGGCTCGATCCCGTTTTGCGCGAAGTGATCCGGGAAATGCTCGAAGAATTGCGCCAGCGCTGGCGCGACCATTGTTGTGACGACGCAGTACATCACCGAAACCGAACGCGGAGACCGCCTGCTCATCATCAACAACGGTTCGATCGTGGCCAACGGAACCCCGGAGGCGCTGCGACGCGAGCTTCTATGGCGGTGAAATGGTCAGAATCGTCACAAACCGGCCCCATCCGGAATTGGCGGCAGCACTCGAAGATCTCGACTATGTCGTTTCCGTTGAGCAATTGCGTCCTGAAGAAGTCGAACTCGTCGTGACGTCGGCCAACACCGCTATCCCGCGCCTGCTCGAGGAAGTTCAGGCTCGCGACTATCAGATCGACGAAATCAGAGAGGTGCAAGTCTCGTTGGATACCCTCTTCGTCGAACTCGTCCAGCGCTCGTCGGAAAGCAATCCAGATGCGCCATCTCGATTAATCGCCTCTGGCGTTCTATCCTGCGACCGGCATCGTTTGTCGGCAAGGACATCACTCAGATCAGGCGTCAGCCGCAGCTCATCATTGCCCTGATCATCGCCCCATTTCTCGTCCTCTTACTCTTTGGGATCGGCTATGAAGGCAGCGCTCCTCCGATTCACACGGTTCTCGTCATTCCTGCTGAAAGCGACCTGACCACCGATCGCAGCGTCTACGAAGACAACTTCGTTTCGCCGCTCGTGCTGGATGAGGTCACGACCGAAATAGGACCTCCGCTACGCAGACTGAGGGATCAGGAGATCGATCTCGTCGTTGCCTTCCCGGATGACGCATTCGACACAATCTCGGCCGGAGCACCGGCCGAGATTAGGGTCTACTACAACGAGCTCGTCCCGTTTGAGCGCAACTGGCTCGAGTTCTACTCGCGTGCGCAAACATCGGAGATCAACCAAATCGTTCAACGAAAGGTGCTAAAGCAGGGATTAGCACAGTCGCGCTCAGGACTCGACGAGCTCATTCAATATCCCGCAGACCTAAACGCCGGGCTGGAGCGCTTCAACGCCGCTCTTGCAAATGGAGACACTGAGCAAGCGCAAACAGAGCTTTCAGATCTGCGGACACTCACTGAAGATACCCGCGATGCAGCCAGTCAGTCCCGACTCATTCTGCTGGCAACGGCTCGGTCCGTCGGCGCTGGAGGCGCACCACAGAGCCCGCCTATTCAGGCGCTCGAATCAATCGACAACAGTCTGGTCGAAATAAACACGGGCCTCACCAACACGTCTACGAAAATCAGCTCTCCGAATGCGAAACCCAAAGATGTTGAGCCAGATCTTGAATTCATTGCCCAGCGTCGTGACGACTTCGCTTCGTCGGCGGCGGAGCTGCCTGCTATTCCGGTGGATGTGCTGCTGTCGCCGTTCGAAGCGCGCGAAAGTAATCTTGCGCCGACATCGCCCGACTTCGTCGAGTTCTACGCTCCTGCGGTGCTGGCCCTGCTCATTCAGCACATCGCCATTACCCTGACCGCTCTGGCGCTGGTGCGCGAACGCACCGGCGGCACATTGAAACTGTTTCGTGTCGCACCAATCAGCCCGCGCGAAGTGTTGACCGGCAAGTACCTCTCATATTTCGTCATCGGAATCTTTCTAAGCGCCATCCTCACCCTGGTGATCATCTACGGTCTTGGCGTGCCGTTGCTGGGTAACTGGCTCCAGCTTGCGCTCATCATAGGGCTGTGCTGGCCGCCTCGCTTGGTGTTGGATTCCTGATATCAGCAGTCGCTGGCGCGGAGACACAGGCCGTGCAGGCTTCGATGATCCTGCTCCTGGCAGCCGTATTCTTCAGCGGCTTCTTTCTACCGCTCGACGATCTGCTGGCGCCAGTTCAGCTGGTCGCCTACGGCCTGCCGGTTACCTACGGCATCAGCGGACTGCAGGAAGTGATGCTGCGCGGCAACACACCGCCCGATTGGATGCTCGCCGGACCGGCAATCATCGCGGCTTGACGACCGTCACCACGAGTCTGGTTCTACGACACCAGTTCCGCAGGCAATAGCGTGCCGCGTCCTGTTCGGGCGAGCGACAACCATATGCAAACTGTCGGAAGTTTCTCTGGTGGGTGTCTTTACTTTGCTGCGGAAATCTGGCGGATCTCATCGAGCGGCACGGATGTCGACGCGGTGTGTTCGGTTGCGCGGGAGATAGGCGTAACCTTCGCCAATTCCTCGGCAACGTGGAGAAAGCTAGCGACGACTTGAGGATCGAATTGTGTCAACGCTCCCTTGCGGATCTCGTCGACTGCAAACTCGTCCGGTAGGGCCTTACGATATGGCCTATCGGAGGTCATCGCGTCGAAGGCATCGGCAACACCAATGATCCTGGAACCGATCGGGATATCGTTGCCCTTGACTCCGTCGGGATAACCGCGTCCATCCCAGCGTTCGTGGTGATAGCGCACAATTGTCGATTCATGGCGGAACTGCCGGTAAGGACCAAGCAACTGTTCGCCGATCACCGGATGCGCCTTCATCAGATCCCACTCGTGATCTTCAAGTTTGCCCGGCTTGTTGAGAATTGCATCGCTGATGCCGATCTTCCCAAGATCGTGGACGCGCGCCGCCAACTCAACCCGGTCGATCTCCTGGGCGCGCAACCCGTGGACTTCGGCAATGCGGACGGCCAGCTCGGTCACCCGCTTAGAATGTTCTGCCGTATAGGGATCGCGGGCGTCGATTGCATCGGCCATCGCGATCATCGCATCCTGCGTCTGTCCTTGCAGCCGCTTGATCGTCTCGAAGGCCAGGTAGGTAGTAATCGCGGGAACAACAAGAAAGGGTATCGCCGCCGGAGCTGTTCCCCATAGCGCCGCAAAGAGCATCCCAACGACCTGCAGGCTGACGTACGGCAGCAGGAACTCAGCATCCTGGGTCAGCCATATATATGAAAAGGACGCCGGTTGGCGACCGAGAGGTATCCATTGAGTGTAAAGACATTCACGAAATAGAAGATCGCGATGATAGCCACGATGGCAACGAGAGATTCAGCGGTCAACGGCAATTCATGGATCGCCCGCCCGTCGCTGAAGTAGTGCCAGGCAAGCGACGCAAGTCCGAATGTCAGCGCGTAGTTCGAGAAATTGAAGATCAGGCTACGTAGCGGCTTACGTTCCCAAAGATCATTGATGACGACGACAATCGCTCCAAGAACCGCCGGTGTCGGAAATGGTAAGAGAAACACCATCGCCATGAACGTCACGGTTGAGAAACTGGTGGCGCCATTGATCAGGAGTGGAAACGCGATGCCAACTTCGAAGATGAGGCTTAGCACGCCAAGCAGGGCCGCTGTGATCAGCAGCCCGGTCGTCACTTCCACAGGAACGAGCGAGAAAGATGCGGTCAGAAATGCGATCGCCAGGGCCGCCACCATTGCGACGTAAGCATTGCATTTGTACGTGTGCAGTCGATCCTGACTCAAACTCGTATGTCCAGCTTCCCGGCGATTAAGGTCGAAGCGGAGTGGGCAACTACGTAATATCGAGTTGCCACCCCGTCTGCCATCGAGTCAGTCTCCTCAGGAGCGCTGGCTCTATTCTACATTTTCGAAGTTTGGCTCTTCGTTGTTGAGGGTAGAAGGTCCTGATGTTGCCGTACTCCGGTTGGGTATTGCGGTAGCATTTCCCTACACTGTGAAACAGTAGACCGAATAGCTCCGATAGGACGTTTGCGCCCCTATGATGCTCTTGAGAACACCATTTGGGAGTAATCGGCTACCAATTAGGGTATGGCAACAGGGCCAGGCTCCATATAATGCGAGTGTCGCGGAATTTTACTTCCCGCGGCCCGGGCTGTTTCAAGACTGTCCGGTAATGACCGCGCAGATGGCGCGACGAACGTTCAACGGTACAGGTAAGCCATGAGTAATTCTCTCGGTGCCACGATCGACCAGGTACAGGTTGCCTTCGACAACGGAGACTATCGCTCGGTTGTCGAATCATGTACACACATCATCAACCAGTACCCACACTACACCGCTGCCCAGCGCTTGCTCGGGCAGGCCTACCTTGAACAAGGACAGGCCGGTGAAGCGGAAGCGTGGTTCGCACGGCTGCTCGTGCATGACCCGCGCGATCCCTCCGCCTACCTTGGACTCGGTTTGATCGCGGAAGACCGTGGCGTCCTCGACCACGCGCTCGCATATTGTCAGGTTGCCTGGGAACTGGCGCCCTTTGACAGCAACTTTCGAGCACCGGTCAATCGCGTCGCTGAAAAGCGCTACGGTGTAGATGGTAGATTGCGGCTTACCCATGCCGCGCTCGCTCGGATCCACGCCAACGCCTCGCGCTTGCGACGCGCTATCAAGGAATACCAATCGGCGCTGATTGCACTCCCAGACCGCATTGATCTCTGGATGGGACTGGCCGAAACACTCTGGGCGCTCGGCGAAAACGCAGACGCAGCCGAAATTGCCCGCGAATTCCTGAAGGATCACAACGACCTCATTCCGGCTCTGATCATCCTGGCAGACATCGAGCACCGTACCGGAGACGCAAAGCTTGCCGCCGACTACCGCGAACGGCTGCGTCGCCTTGATCCAGATAGCACGCTCACCGCCGCTATGATCACCAGACAGTCCGGCGCCGATACCGACTTCATGCTCCTGAAAGCGGAAGAACAGCCAGAATTCGAGGATGGTCTGACACAGTCGTTAGTGAACGGCCCCAGTTCGCGCCAGCCCCGGACTTCAGCTATATGCCAGAGCGCGACCAGGTGGCCAGCGACGCCGAATTTGACGACCTGCAACCGATTCGGCTCGAAGAATTCGGCGACGAGATGCCCGAGATTCCGGCACAACCGACAATTTCCTCATTCATTCCACATGATTTCGAAGAAGAGGAAGAACCGGATACCGTAGAAGTCGAACGACTGGGACACGAGCGAGCAGACGAACTCCTCGACGAAGCGCCTCAGACCGCGCAATCGATCAGGACAACGGCATCTCGAGCATCAATCTGCTCGAGATGGACCTGGATGACGATACGCCCCCATTCTCCGATGAACCAGTTGACGAAGCTGAGCTGGAGAGCTTGCTGAACGAATTCGAAGGCATCGAGCCGATGAGCCTCGACGACTTTGGTGCATCGGATGGCGAGCTGATGCCACAATCTTCAGGCTTTTTTGAGGATTCGGAGATCGACTTCGACATCCGTATCGAAGATCCTGAAGCGGTTCAAATCGGCGGCGGTCCGCCCAAAGTCGCACCTGGCATCTTCGGTGGCAGCAGCTTCGGCGACGCTTCCAGCCTGGATGAAGAATTCCCTGAGCTGCCCGAAGTCGACGAGCCTGGCGCATTTGACCCCGAAATCGACGAACTAGATCAAGCGACGGTCATTCTCAGTGTTGAAGAAGCCACTGAATCCGAATCTGCACAGCCCGCTTTCTTGCAGATGAGAAATCGGAGCCAGAACCCCTCGCCTCCGAGCCAACGTCTGTTGAGGATCTACCAGCTATTCAGGCGGGAACAGGTTTCACCCGGCTGCTTGGTGAGTTAGGAAACGAAGGCCTCGCTCCATTTGATCCTGCCCGCACCGCCGACAGCGCGACGGCTGCGCAGACTGCGTCGTCCGGAGAAGATCATGGATCATTTCCGTCACTGGCTGACGGTTGGGACGACATTGATGCCGAGCTGGCTTCCGCAACACCCGGTGGCGAGAGCAGTGATGACTTTCTCGATGTCGATGGGCTTGGGCTGGAACCATTCAGCTTCGACGAGGAAGATATGGATCGCGTCACATCCGTTCGAGCGGCGGGCGGCGCGCCCCAGCAGCCAACCTCGCCATTTGGAGCCTTGTCGGAAGATATCGACCGGATTGTCGATCCGACAAACGTCTCTACTGAATCGGCAGATACTCCCTCAGGGTCGCAACGCGACGAAGATATCCAGGGCCTCGCACCATTCGCGATCGAGGATTTCGACGACATCGTTGGAAGTGAATCTTTCGAGTTCGGCGTCCTTCCATGGGAACAGCAAGATGGTGTGGGCGGGCTTGATGTCCAGGAGCTCCTGGCAGAAGTGACCGAAACTGATGAGATTGATGAAGCAGAATTGGTATCACTTGATCCCGAACTCCCCCATGGCGTCAATGACCACCTCGAGATCAACCAGGAACTGAGCAACGCGGCGCTCGACCCACAGTTCGCGCAGCGTATGGCTGAAATTGAACAAGCCGCACGCCAGAACCTCGATAAGCTCCACCGCGACCAGGGCCGCGATCCGGCTGAAACTGTCGCGGCAGCCGATGTTGGAGCCAGTATCCCTGATCTTGACGAACCGCATAGCAATATTCCCTCACCGACCATTGAACTACTAGCCGATGATGCTGGCTTGTTCCGGCGCGCGCGTAGCGCAAAGAATGAGCTCATCGCACAGGGTGCAATTAAAGGTGACCGCGAATTTGCTGCAATCATGGAGCCAGAGCCGGTAGTCGAACCAGCGTTCCCAGCCCCGGAGCCTGATATTCCACTTTCGGAACAGGAACATTTTGTCGCGGAAGCGGAACCCGAATCAACTGATCAGATAGGCCAGGGTCATCAGGATATCCACGAACTGAGTGTTGCAGTAGAGACAAATCCCAACGACGACAACGCACGCTGGCAGTATGCTGAGGCGTTGCGTGAACAGGGTCAAATCCATGCGTCTTTCTCTGAATATCGCTGGTTGATTCGGCACGCGCCCGCACGCCACAACGCCATCATCGCTGCGTTGGAATGGTGTGCATTCGAGGACCGCGAAGCCGATCTGGCTCACCGTCTCCTTGCCGACATCTATCGCCGCCGAGGCGACAGCGCTCAGGCGCGCAACCATGCATCGATGGCGATGGCGACACGACGGCTCATGCGCGAGGTACGAATGTAGACGGCCTCCGTTCGGAGCTGATAGCACATTCGATCGAAGAGCAAGAATAGGAATCAAGCATGTCAGCGGGTACGCGCGGTTCGGGAGTTGAAAGTCGATTACTCGATCTCCTCGAATATCGAGTCGTCCATGGAGCAGTCATTACAACGATTGACGGTCTGCTTGTCGCAAACGCGGCAACAACCGTCGCCGACGCGGAACAGCTCGCGGCAACCGCCGTCTCGGCAGGTCAGCCGGATGGCGACCAACCAGACTACTCGGAAGTTGTATCCGAGCATGGCACGATCCGGATTATCAGTGGCAGCGATCTGCGACTCATCGTCATCACGGATTCGGGCCTTGACGCCGAACAAATCCGCCCCATACTTGTTGAAAATCTGCTCGATATCGAGCATATGATTCGCATCTAGCCGCAGCCTGTCCCAGACAACCAGCAACTCTGACGGAACGCCCCTCGCACGAGGGGCGTTCCGTCTGTCGTGGCCAGTAAACTCAGGTTGACGTATCCGCTCAACATCGACCGGACTAATGACGTGCCGCTGCCGATCATCATCCGCCTTAATGCCGCGATCGTCGCCGTTACCAGCGGCGTGCCGCGTATCCTGACCCTGCGAAATAGCAGCGGCCAGCAACCAACCTTACCCTTCGGACAGCTCGATACCGAACGTGATCGCACCTTAGAACTCGGCGTGCGGCGCTGGGTGCGAGAGCGCACCGGCCTGGAGCTTGGCTACGTCGAGCAGCTCTATACCTTCGGCGATCTCAATCGCGAGCAATCGGAGCCTGCCCGGGTCCTATCCGTCACCTATCTGGCGCTCCTTCAGGAACACGATCTGCCCGCGTCTGAAGATGTCTGGTGGCAAGACTGGTATCAGCTCTTCCCATGGGAGGATCATCGAGACGGTCGGCCGGAGATGATCGACATCAGCATCCTGCCCGCGCTCGAATGCTGGGCTACCGCAGAACGAGCCCACGATCTAACACACGTTCGTCGCGACCGCATCGCCATTGCCTTTGGGACGGGGCTCTCATCCTGGGATCCAGAGCGCGCCCTCGACCGTTACGAATTGCTCTGGGAAGCCGGACTCGTTGAGGAATATCATCAGGATCAGGCGGTCGTTCTCGGCAAACCTCTGGATCTAACGAACATCCAGCTCGTCCCCGGCCGCTCGCTCGCCTACGACCATCGCCGCATCGTCGCGACGACGATCAGCCGGATTCGCGGCAAGATCCAGTATCGCCCGGTCGTCTTCGAACTACTGCCGGACACTTTCACGTTACTGCAGCTACAGCAAGTCGTCGAAGCACTCAGTGGCAGCCATCTTCACAAGCAGAACTTCCGCCGGCTCGTCGAACGCGCCGGGCTGGTCGAAGGCACTGGCCAGACGACCCGCACCGGCGGTCGGCCCGCCGAACTCTTCCGCTTCCGCCGCGAAGTCCTCCTCGAACGCCCCTCCCCCGGAGTTGGCCTTCCGGGCCGGCGATAGGGGCTAAAGGCCAGGAAATAGTGAAGATGTTTGTGCGGATAGGCGTAGCAGTTCCGAAAAGATCTCACCCCACTCAGATGCCGCGATCGATCGCAGCAGTTACGTCGAGCGCTCCGGCCTCTGCTATCCCCTATTCCCTAGCAACTTCCTGACTTGCGCCAGCATCGCTTCCGGCTCCGTTACCGGCATCTGGCAAGCGTGGTTGATGCAGACATACGCAGCAGCCTTGCCATCGACGAGATCCCGGCTCAGCAAAAGGTCGATAACCTCTGCCGCCCCGTCACCCGGCTCCGCCGCGGCTACGACGACGCGCGGCAGGTACTCATCCTTCAGAGCGGCAAGCAGCGCATCTCGACCGGTATCGCCTTCTAGCCCGACGATCGCAATCTCTGCACTCGGTCCAGTCACGAAATCTGCGGCCGCGAGTAGACGCGAGAGCCCCTGAGGGTGTTCGCCTGCAACTCCAGCGTGTTCCTCAATAACGCTCCGCGCCAGTCGGGTGAATTCAACATCGCCAATCAGGTGTGCCAGGCGAGTGAGGCTATCGACGATGACGCTATTGCCGGAGGGCGTCGCATTATCGAACGGATCGCGAGGTCGAGCGATTAACTGTTCGCCTCCGGCCGCAGTGTCGTAGAAAGCTCCTTCGTCGGCATCATAGAAGTCGTCGACCGCTCGCCGCGCCAGATCCCCCGCCCAGACGATCCACTCCGGCTCGAACGTGGCCCGGTAGAGCGCCAGCAGGCCATCGATCAGAAATGCGTAATCCTCAAGGAAGCCGTCTATACGGGCGGCGCCATCCTTGTAACTGTGGAGCAGTCGCCCATGTTGTTGGAGATTGTCACGCAGAAAGCGGGCGTTGGCCCGGGCTGCGTCAGCGTAGCGCTCCGAATCGAGCATCCAGGCTGCGTTAGCAAAAGCCCGCATCATCAGGCCATTCCAGGAGGTCAGGATCTTGTCGTCGCGTCCCGGATGAGTCCGCTCAGCTCGCGCCTCGAACAGCTGTTGCCGCAGTGATACGAAGGGCTCCTCACGCCAGCGCATGCGGTCCGCCTGCTGCGGAATCGAGAGGACGTTCGAGCCCTCGAAGTTGCCGCGCTCGGTCAGGCCCAGGAGCTGAATGACCCCGTCAGCGTCGTCGCCAAGTACAGCCCGCATCTCGTCCGGCCGCCAGACGAAGAATTTCCCTTCTTCACCCTCAGTATCGGCGTCTTGCGTCGAGTAGAAGCCGCCTTCCGGCGACGTCATCTCCCGGAGCACATAGTCGAGCGTTTCCTCGGCAATCGTCCGGTAAAATGCCTCGCCAGTCGCCTGATAGGCCTGCACGTAGGCATCGGCCAGAAGAGCGTTGTCGTAGAGCATCTTCTCGAAGTGCGGCACCAGCCAGATGCCATCGACGGTGTAGCGGTGGAAGCCGCCGCCAACCTGATCGTAGAGCCCACCGCGCGCCATCCTGTCCAGCGTGTGATGAGCCATCTCGAGCGCCTGCTCGCTGCCGTTTCGGTGATGGATGCGCAACAGCAGATCGACGGTCATCGCAGCCGGGAACTTCGGCGCGCCGCCGAAACCGCCGTTGGCGGCGTCATACTGGCGTTCTAGATTGTCCAACGCGTTGTCGAAGAGTTCCGGCTTCAGCGCACCCGGCGGCAGTTCTCTACGGAAGACCTCACCGAGCCGGTTGGCCATTGTGTCCGCGCTCTCGAGGACCTGATCGCGACGGTTCTGATACGCCTCGTGGACGCCCTGCATCACTCTCGGAAAGCCCGGCATACCGCCACGGTCGCTCGGCGGGAAGTAGGTGCCGCCGTAGAAGGGTTTGCCCTCCGGCGTCAGGAAGACCGTCATCGGCCAGCCGCCGTGGCCGGTCATCGCCTGGACAGACGCCATATAGAGCGCGTCGATATCCGGACGTTCCTCGCGATCGACCTTGATGTTGACGAAGAGGTCGTTCATCTGAGCCGCGATAGCGTCATTCTCGAAACTCTCGTGCGCCATCACATGGCACCAGTGGCAGGCCGAATAGCCGATCGACAGCAGGATGACCTTGTCTTCGTCCCGCGCCCGCTGCAACGCCTCTTCGCCCCACGGGTTCCAGTCCACCGGATTGTCGGCGTGCTGGAGCAGATAGGGGCTCGTCTCTTGTGCAAGTCGGTTGGCCATTGTCTGGGAACTCCCTTTAGTGTCTCGCTGTGTTTCCCCACAAGCATACGACCGCACTGACGTTAGCCAGCGACTATACTCACATTCGTTGACTGGAAGGAATTCAAATTGACAATGGTCCTGGAACTCGTCAAACTGCGCGTCGCATCCGGTAATGAAAAACACTTCCTGCGCGATCGTGAAATGGCCATCGAAGCCATCCGAGACGCCTTCCCGGGGCTCCAATCCGCCAGGCTATTCCGTGGTGAAGAACCGGAAATCTGGTTCGATATCGTCTTCTGGGACTCGATGGAACACGCGAAACAAGCCGCCGAGGGAGCCGCCAGCCTTTTCCCTGCCGCGGCCTGGTTCGCCCACATCCAGGAAGTGTCATTGATGGAACACGGATCACTCGTCCACGAATTCACCGCCACCGACGACTAACCCGGCTACAGCCACCAAACAACAGAGGCGAAAACATGCGGCCGCTCGTTGCTGCGGTCAGTGGATGCGGAAGCGATAGCAAAACCACCGGGCAATATCACCCGGTGGCCTCAGTCAATCATTTCGATACTATGTCTGCCGGTTGCGCCGCTTTCAGTCGCCAACGCCTGCTGCGATGCTAAACGGTGTAGTGCTCGCAGGTCACGGCGCGCACCGGCGGCAGACCGGTTGCAAGCTGGTGCCAGGAGTCGCCACCGTCGCGGGAGTAGTGCAGCACCCCATCGCTCGTACCAAAATAGACGCCACCGGAATCGCATAAATCTGTCGCCATACCCTCACGATAGAGCGTCACATTTTCGACCTCCGGAAGCCCGTTGGTCAGACGTTCCCAGCTATCTCCTGAATCACGGCTACGATAGGCGGCAAGCTGGCCGGTCACCCGCACGCCGATCTCCGGCTCCCAATCATGCTGGGGAACGACGAAGACCGTGCCGTCCTGCGTGACATCGATCACGAAACCGAAGCGGTTTGGCAGACCCTCGCTGATATCTTCCCACTCGCGGCCGTAGGTCGTGGAGCGGTAGACGCCGACGTGGTTCTGCTGGAAAAGCAGACCGTTGTTTGGGTGCCGAGCGACCTTGTGCGTGCAACGATGCACTTCGTGCTGTGCGGTGCGACCTGCTTCCTTCGACCATTCCTCGGCCATTGAGAAGGTGCCGGCATTACGCGGCTCCCAATTCTCGCCGCCATCTTCGGAGTAGAGCACCCCGCCGACGGACATGGCGACCAGCAGATCTTTCGGCTTCAGCGGATTGGTGACGATCGTATGGAGACACATACCACCACCACCGGGCCACCATTCTTCACGGCTCGGATGTTTGGCCAGCCCCTCGACTTCGTTCCATGTCTGCCCCTGATCGTCGGAGCGATAGAGCATCGCCGGCATGATCCCGGCGTAGACCGAATCGGGCATGTCATCGAGCGCAGGCGTCACCTGCCAGACGAGATCGGCCTCAAAGGGCTCACCAGAACGTTCCCAGGTGCGCCCACGGTCCTTCGATTTGTAGATCGCAGCTTCACCGTTGCCGTTCGCTGCCGCCCAGATCGTCCGGCCATCGCGCGGGTCGAGGACAGCAGAATTGATGTCATAGCCTTCGAGGAATGGTCCACAAATCGACCACTGCTCGCGCTCGAGATTGCTCTTAAAGATGTACAGGCCATCTCTGGTGCCAGCCAGGAGCATTACCTGGTCCGCCATTCGAGTCGCCATTGGCTCGTCCTCCATGCTCATTCAGGGCCACCGCCATCATCCAAAACGCCAACACAACGCGGTGGGTAAGGGTGTACGTACACCCTCATTTCATCATGGCAGTGACGAGATGTCAAGCCAGAGCGACAATGCTGGCGTTGTCATCGAAGGAGAGGTGGAATGCTCCAGATACCAGGGGGACAAGGAGTACTAGCCCATATCGCTCGGAATTCCGCACCGTGGCCCGGTCTACCGTTGCTGTCCACCAGTCATCATCTACGCTTGAGAAAGGTCTGATCGACGTAGCACCAGCGCCAGTCCTCGCCTGGCTCGATTGACTGGATAATCGGATGGTCGGTGGCGTGAAAGTGCTTGGTTGCGTGCTTGTTCTTCGAGTCATCACAGCAGCCGACGTGGCCGCAGATCAAACACATGCGCAGGTGCACCCAGGTGTCGCCCATCTCCAGACACTCTTCACACCCTTCCGCGCTGGGTGTCACATCGCGAATCTGATCCAAATGGGTGCACTGTGGCCGCTGAGCCATCTCTATCCTTCTTTCCGGATTCTCATGCAGTTGCCGGTGGATTGACTTCTAGCCTGGTGCGATCCCAATTCGCACGCTCGGCTGCGATTTCATAGGTACTCTCGAAAAAGGCCAGTATGTTCTGCTCCGGTGATGGGCTGAGACGGACATCTTCATAGCGCAAGATGAACAAACCCATTCGCTGGTCATAGTAGGCCGCTTCAGGCTTGATGCTTTCCTCAGCATAGCCGTCCGGTAGAGGATAGCAGTAGGCGTAGAATGCCGGCTCGCCGAACGTTTCACCGCTCATCGAGGTGTTGCCCGGCCAGAAACCGCAGGCGGCATTTTCCTCGTTCTCGGCCAACTGCAGAAAGCGTGGCGCGCCAGCTGGAGGATCAGCCAGCCGGCCAGAAAAGCGCGTCTGGCAGAGATCGAACGAGCCCCAGAAGAACTGGCTCGGACTGGCCTTTCCAGTGAAGCGCGAGCAATAGGTTTGTAGCACGTTGACCGTGTTGAGCATGATCGACCACCAGCGCGTCACGTACTCCGGATCGTAGTCCCGGTGGACGTCGTCGGCATGGAAGGGAATCGTGTGTGGGACCTCAACCGGGACCGGATTGATCTCGACCTGAAGCTCGAGTGCGGCCAGCCTCGCGCTGTACTCGTCGTAGAACTGCGCGACCGTCCGTTCGACGAGCGCGATGACCTCTGAACGCCCCAGGTTGTCACGTATCGACAATGTGTGATCGAGGAAATCGATTTCAACTTCGAAGCTACGCGCGCCGTAGGGAATAACACCGGTCGTCAAACCGCGCGGCGTAGGCAGCAGGGCCACATTCCACCATTGGTTGAGAAATGGGGTGAGTTCGAGCTTGGTCTTCCCAACGATCTGCAACCACATGTGCAGCGTGTCGAGCGTTGATTGCCACTCATCCAGTGGCAGTTCCGGCCAGCGCACCGTACTTGCAGTTCGGCGTTCGAAAACGCCCGTAGCCTTGTCCATCATCTCCTCCTGACATCAGATTGCGGACGGGCCATCTCTCCCCGGCGCAGACGTCCCATCCGCTTTGTGACTGGTCAGCGTATCAACCCTTGATAAAAGCGAGCAGATCCGGGTTGATGACGTCGGCGTGCGTCGTGCACATGCCGTGTGGGTATCCCTCGTAGACTTTCAGGGTGCTGTTCTTCAGCAGCTTGGACGACAGCATCGCGGAGTCGGCGATCGGCACGATCTGGTCGTCGTCGCCGTGCATCACGAGCGTCGGCACGTCGATGATCTTGAGATCATCGGTGAAATCGGTCTCCGAGAAGGCCTTGATACCCTCGTAATGGGCGTTTGCGCCGCCGATCATGCCCTGCCGCCACCAGTTCTGGATCACGGCCTGCGACACTTGCGCGCCAGGCCGGTTGAAGCCGTAGAACGGTCCACTCGCGACGCCGAGATAGAACTCCGTGCGGTTGGCAGCCAGTTGCTGGCGCAAGTCGTCGAAGACCTCGATCGGCAGACCACCGGGATTGGCCGGGGTTTTGACCATGATCGGTGGCACCGCGCTGATCAGAACCAGCCCGGCAACGCGGCCCTGGCTCTGGCCGTGGCGAGCAACGTAGTGCAACGCTTCGCCGCCACCGGTGGAGTGGCCGATATGGACGGCGTTCCTCAGGTCGAGGTGCTCGGCCACAGCGGCGACGTCAGCGGCATAGTGATCCATGTCGTGACCGTCGCTAACCTGAGTCGAGCGGCCGTGCCCACGCCGATCACTGGCGACGACGCGGTAGCCCTCGCTGATGAAATACAGCATTTGCGCGTCCCAGTCATCACTGCTGAGCGGCCAGCCGTGGTGAAAAACCAGCGGCTGTGCGTTTCTGGGCCCCCAGTCCTTGTAGAAGATTTCGACGCCGTCGCTGGTGGTGATCGTGCTCATGGTCGCTTCCTTTTCTTTTGGCGGATTGTGGTTCGCCATGCTCAACGCACTTCCTTCCGCGCTATTTATCCCTGCGGCTCGGCAACGGCGCCAGTCGCGGGACAGACAGTGAGCGCCGGATGTAAGACCTGCGTTGTCTAATTCTCTGGAAATGCTCGTCGGTCCTGTACCGGCGACGCATCGCATCGCCGGTACAGACGTGTGCGAGGAGATCATCGTACCATTGTTAGCCAGCCTTTGCGGCCACCTTTATTTCCTGTTTATCAAGCGCGGCCCTGCCGTTCTGGGTAGCAGGAACGGTGTGGGCGACAGCCCAGTCGAGCGCATAGTCTGCCACCTCCTCCCAACCCTCCTGACCTGCGAGAAAGTGTGTGCGGCCCGCGAATTCCTGATACTCGGTGACCGCCCGCGACTTGCTGTACTTCTTCAAGTTGGCCTTGATCGCTGACGGTGGCACGACATGATCGAACTCGCCTCCAATGAAAAGCAGCGGCGCGCGCTCATCCTTCTGGAAATCGGCCCGTACAACCGTGCGCGGGTTGAAGTTGGCGAATGCGACCTCGAACAAGACCGACGCCGCAGCCGGGATGTACTGCTCTTCATAAATCTTGGCTGCCTCGCGCTCGGGCATCGTGTTGGCGAAGGCGTAGGTAAACTGCTTGAGCGTAAGAGGGACGGCCTTGCCGCGATTGAACGGGTTACCCAATACCGGCGACGATGCTTTGAGCGTCGAGAGCGGCAACTTCCGCACGCCGCGGACCGTTGCCGGGGCAATGCCCACCCCGACTGCACCCAGCCCTCGACTCACCAGAATCTGCGTGAAGGCGCCGCCAAGCGAATGCCCCATGATAATGGGTGGGCGCTCAAGGCCACGGATGATCTGGGTATAGTGGTCGAGGATCTGGGTCACCGAAAGGGTCGTCAACGGCGTCGGATCGGCGCGCAACTCTTCGACAGATTTCCCATCCAGCCCGGGCCAGCCGATCGCCAGCGCGTTGAAGCCACGCCGGTTATAGCGTTCGACCCAATCAGCCCAGCTGTGTGAAGTCATCCAAAGTCCATGGATCAGAACGATTGTGTCGAGGGCTGTCAAATCACGGTTTGAGGTGTTCACTGTATGGTCCTCCTTGGTAGGAATTCCCGGCGACGGATATCTCTGTTTGCTAAACCGCCACCGGGGTTCGTCGTGGATTAGTTGGGATCTAGTCGACGGCTTGAGCCACTTGTTCGATCAGATCGGCAACCTTGTTCGGCTTCGAGACCAGAATCGCGTGCGAGCCTTTGACTTCGACAATATGTCCACCGGCCCGTTCAGCCATGAAGTGCTGCAGTTCGGGCGGGATCACTTTGTCCTGCTTGGGAATCATGAACCACGAGGGAATCGTTGCCCAAGCCTCGCCGACGGACAGTTCTTCGCCGGTCGACAGGGAAGTCGGGCGCTGTGCAGCTGCCATCGCCGCGGCCGTCTGGGGAGTTACATCCTGAGCAAAGACATCGCGGAACATATCCTGGACGATGTAGGCGTCGAGTCCGAACTCGCCGTCCGCCAGCGGGTACGGGACGATATGCAAGGCGGGCTGGACCTGGCTCCCCGGGAACATGCCCAGCAGCCCAAAGACCGTTTCATCTGTCGCTGGCGCGAAACCGGCAATGTAGACGAGCGCCTTGACATTCGGATTGCCGGCGGCGGCATTGGTGATCACCGCGCCTCCATAAGAATGGCCAACGAGAATGATCGGGCCGTCAATGTCAGCCAGGACACTGGCGATGTAGGCCGAGTCACCCACCAGGCTCCGCAGCGGATTCGCCGGTGCAATCACCGGATAACCTGCGCGCTGAAGCTGCTTGATTGTCCCGGTCCATCCAGAACTATCAGCCCAGGCCCCATGCACCAGCACAATCGTAGGCTTGTCACTGCTCGAGCTACCCAGCAGCGTCGTTGAATCAGCCGAAACAGCGCCAGTCAACAGGCCACTCAGACTGGCTAGCGCCAGGAGCGCGGCAAACAGAATACGGATTCGTGAGCGGGATCGATATCGGATCATTGAAGCCATCAATGATTGTCTTCCTTCCAAAATGCGACAACAGTGTCGGTGCGAGAGCGTCGCGGAGCCAACATGGGCCGCGCCCTCCGCTGTAGGTCGATGGATCGCCAACTTTTCTCCAAAGATTGGTATGCGGCAGCTTGCGAACCTCCCTTCGCTCACTCGCGCTCGTGCTATCACTGCCTTGTGATCGGATTGAAGGCGCCCTGCCTTCTCTACCTTCATAGTAGGGATTCAGACGCAAGCACACACCGGGAGGACTACCGGGTTATCTGTTGCACCTGTTGTAAAGAACCCTGGTAGATCTACCGGGTTCAGGCAATCGGGCCTCAGGCCAGCCCGTTTCGAATCGCATAGGCCGCCGCCGCAGTGCGAGATTCGACGTTGAGTTTCGAGAGCAGGTTCGTGACGTGGTATCCAACAGTGCGAGGACTGATCGAAAGCGCCTCGGCAATCTCACGGTCGGTGAGCCCCTGCGCCAGCAGTGGCAGGAGTTCGCGTTCGCGCGGCGTCAGACCGGCCTGGACAGCTGCCTCAGAAGGAGTGGATACGGTCTCAGCTTCATCACTGGTGTCTTCACCGGCAAGCGCCTCGTCGATCGCCGCATCTAGGGATAGTCCTTCACCCAGCGACCAGGCGGCCTCGAACGCTTCAGACGAAAGCGCGGACCGCGCGAGCGCCAGCCCACGCTCGTATCTGGGAAGTTGCCAGGCATCGAGTGGCATGTCAATCTGTTCGCGCATGGCCGCCACTGCGCCATGCAGGCGAACCGAACGCTGGGACCTCCCCTGGGCGGCAGAAACCATCGCTATACCTGTGAGCGCGTAAATGATGAAGCGCCGATCGCCATGGTCGCGAGCGATCTCCAAACTTTCGCGATAGAAATCCTTCGCCCCGGCAACGTTACCGAGATCCAGTGCAAGATCGCCACGTATGCGCAACGTGTCACTCAACCCCCAGCGCCAGGTAAGGCCACTTGCACTTTGCCGGGTAAGCGCCTCCTCAAGATAGCTGGCCGCAGCCGCTGTATCGCCTTTAGCAAGGGCAATCTGTCCAAGACCGGAGTAGATGCCGCTGACGAGATTGGTTTCGGCGACTGTTATGGGTTCATCCTCTGGAAAGAGCGCCAGCGCTTCTTTTGCCCACACTACGGCTCGCGCATAATCACCTCGCTGCAGTTCGGTCAAACTCAGCCCCAACAGCGCTATAGCTTCGGTAAAGCGGTGCCCAGCCAGCCGGGCAACCTCCACTGCTTCGGCCAGAAACCGTTCAGACGCCGCAAAATCGCCCTGGAGATTTGCCAGCCAGCCGGCGGCACGCAAAACGCGGGCACGGACGATCGTCGGCGCCGGCTCTCCCCAACCAAGCGAGCGCTCAAGCCAGTCGCGCCCCTCGCGGTAGTGAGCGCGACCGTTCCAGTACGGGGCCACCGCGGCAGCCAGTCGCAAGCCAATCTCTGCCCGTCCAGTTGCTTCAGCCCATGTCAGTGCGGCGCGGATATTATCGTGCTCGCTCTCCAGGCGCATGAGTACTGGTAAATAGCCTGTAGCGAAGACGCGCTCGAATGCCGGCTCTGCGACGCTCAGATAGTGGCTGGCATGCGCCTCCGCCACAGCCTGTTCTTCGCCCGAAACGGCAAGCTGCTCCAGACCAAACTCGCGGATCGTCTCAAGCATCTGATAGCGTGGCTGATCCGCCAGTGGCCCCGCCACCAGCCGTACGAGGCTCTTCGCGACCAGTGAGGTTATGCCATCGAGAATCAGATATGCACCTGACTGACGGTCCGTATTTTCCGCGGGAAGCCCACGACTAGCGATGATGCCCCCGACCGCCTCCGCAGCTTCCAGGTCGAATCCGCCAACGAATACCGCGAGCCGCCGAAAGAGCAGTTGCTCCTCCTCATCAAGCAGGTCATAGCTCCAGGAGATCGCAGCTCGCATTGTGCGTAGACGTTCTGGCTGATCTCGGGCGCCACCTGTCAGGAGCGGCAGAGCTTGCTCAAGGTGAGCGAGCAGAGCGGCCGGTGGCAGCACGGGTATTCGAGCGGCGGCGAGCTCCAGGGCGAGCGGCAGCCCATCTAGCCGCGTGCAGATCGCTGTGACCGCCTCCGCATTGTCCGCTGTGAGCGCGAAGTTTGCTGTGGCAGCTCTCGCGCGCGCTACGAACAATTGCACCGCTGGTGATGCTCCCGCCTCTTCGAGCCGGGTTCTCTCTGACCAATCCACTCCGGACGCCGCAACCACCTCCAATGGGGCAACCGGGAAATCGCGCCCGACTGACACGCGAAGCACGACGCGACTGGTCACCAGGATCTGTAGCCGCGGGCAGCGGAGAAGCAGGTCGGCGATGAGCGCCGCCGCGGCTACGACCTGTTCGAAGTTGTCGAGTACGAGCAAGAGCTGGCGCGGCTGCAAGTAACTAACGATGCGCTCGGTCAGGCGTTGATTGCCGGTGTCGGATAAGTTCAACGCATTGGCGATCGTGGGAAGTACAAGTGCCGGATCGCGCAACGCCTCGAGTGACACGAACACGACACCGTCGGTATAACCTTCTGCGAGCGTCAACGCAACTTGCAGAGCGAGGCGCGTCTTGCCGACGCCGCCCGGGCCAATCAACGTCACAAGAGCGATGTCGTCTCGCAGGAGGAGTTCGCTCACGTCACGAATCTCGGCTTCACGGCCGATCAGCTGTGTGCGGGGCAACGGAATCGACGGCATTAGATGCACACCGCCCTCGGCATCTCGCTTCGGTCCACCCGGAAATGGAATTAGACGCCCTGTCCGATGATCCGACGCCGATCCGTTACTCATGCGCAGCCTGCCAGCCTATTTGCTTAAAACGCATTCACCAACAGGGAAAGCAGCTTTCACGATAGACGGATCGCGCCCCCTGTCAAGCAATTTTGGGTAGATAAGGCCAAGCATGGAGACCCTCCGATAGCCTGGAACCCGATCTCTGGCAACGATGATCCGAGTGCGCATTTCAGATCATTCCATAGCCCACAGCAAATGCCGCCGCGCCACATCGCCGCGCGCGAGCAGACACCGAACCATGTCGATCTCATCCTCCCGGCCAATCAGCGGTATACGGGATGACGGCACGCGCGCCGCAGGATCGAAGATGCGCTGTGGGGTTGCCGGAAATTGGACGAAGCGCTCGTCAGAGCGTTTCGGTGAGGATCCGAGGTTCATGAAGCGCCACGCCCCATTACCTGACTCGGACACCTCCGACGGCATCCAGCGTAGAGTGCTCTATGCGTCTGACAAGCTCGCCGGTGACATGCAACTACCCCGGTCCAACTTCTGACCCGTCTAGCTGGCCTCGCTCTTCGCCCCGCCATAGCCATAGGAGACGGCGCCGGATGATTCGGCCAGCCGGGCTCGCAGCGCCCAGAGCCGGGGGAAGTGCTTCTGGCCGAGGTGGTTACGCAGGAAGGCCACGCCTTGTCCGCCGGTGCCTGCGGTCGAGTCACCGAGGAAGCGTTGAGCGATATGAACGTGGCTGGCGCGGAAACGGTCGAGACTGACATCAAGATCGAGCAAAGCTTCGCAGAATGCGTAGATCGGAGAGTCGATCTCTTCTATATAGATACGGAAGAGTTCATCGTCATCGTTCACCATCCGGTCGAGCGTCTCCGCCAGCCGGTTGCCAACCAGCCGGACATAGGCGTATCCGGGGGATTGCAGACCACTTGCGCTGCCCAGCGCAACCCGGAAGCGATGGTATTCCACCGCTGGCATCGCCTGAAACATGCGCGTCGCGTCGGTTACTCGCTGAATCGACTCATCAGCTCTCCGCACCAGGCGTATCGCTCGTCCAAGGTTCCCTTCGTCCGCTTCATCCATCGCCCGCTCAATCTCGGCCCCGGCCAACCGCAGCCAGAGTTCCGAGACGAGATGGATCGTCCGGAACAGCAGTTCCTCGTGTTCTCGGAGTTCTCCGGTGCCAGGTTCGGCAGCCTGGATTGCATAGAGCGCGGCAACGTCCAGATACTGGGCGTATGGCGATTCCAAGCAGCGCCTCTGCGCCGCGTGGAATAGCGGGGGGATCGATTCGATTCGTTGCCATTGAAGTTTCTCCAAGCTACTGCGAGAGCGGCGTTGACGTGGCTAGATCCAGCGCAGGCAAGCTCTGCCGAGGACATCATAAAAGCACGCAAACCGACGACGAAAGTCCAACGAAAAGTTCGTACCGTTATTCTTACACTCCACCGGCTTTCTCACCTCTTTTCGCTGAACGATGGCGCCGCATCTCCTCTTACGTCATCTCAATCAGTACTGTGTTCCTATCGCGGCGTTTGCGAGTCAAAATCACAATGGTGCTGTAGCCATACCGGATACGCATGTTTGGATCGAACTCTGATGAGCCAGAAACCCTACGGTGTCCGTCCCCGCAGCGTCGGAGAAATCCTCTCCCAGACCGCTGCGATCTACCGCGATCACTTTGAGACAATCGTCGGCGTCTCGGCTGCGATTCTGATACCGGCCACGATCATCCAGATTCTCTTCTTCGTCGTCATACTGGGCAGCGATGACTTCGTCGCGATCTTCTTGCTTCAGATTCTTGCCGGTCTCATCGGCGTCGGAGCGGCCGCCGCAGCGATGGCTGCCGTCACATCGGCAACAGCCCAGATCATCGTCAACGGAAAAACGTCAATCATTCAGGCTTTCGACTACAGTCTGCCGCGCATCACAACTACATTGAAGGCTTCATATCTGCTTTACGTGATCTTCAGTTTTCTGGTATGGATCATCATCGGCATCCCGATTGCAATGTTTCTGGCCGCCGCCTGGCTCGTCACCCTTCAGGTGGTTATCCTCGAAGGCACCGGGGCTCGCGTTGCCCTTGGGCGAAGCTGGGAGTTGACCAGGAACAACCGTATGCGTGTGCTCGGGTCAACCGTGCTCATGTTCGCGATCACCGGCGTCCTGATGTTCTTCTTCCTGCTACCGATGTTCGCCCTGATTCTGCGCTTCATGATTTCCGGCGCGTCCGGAGGGCCACCAATGATCGCCTGGCTCCTGGTCGGCCTCTTCTGGATCATTGGAGCAGTCTTAATCACTCCAATCCAGTATCTTGCCTGGACTCTGATCTACCTCGACCTACGGGCCCGCAACGACGGCCTGATCACCGAACCGCACCACCCAGAAGCATTCGGAGCGGCTCCGGCAGCGATGCCGAACATGGACTGATTGTTCGGCTCATAACCGCCCAGGCGACGCCACAGCCGTCGTTCAATCTGCCTGTACTTTCACAACCTGCATGTGCCAGGTTCGAGCTTTCCAATGCTTCCAGGGGGTCCTCATACAACGCAATTGGGAATTAGGGTTGACATCGCCGTGACGTAGGCATACTATGCGTCGCATAGCTCGATTGTCAGATAATCTGACAATCTGCCGATGTGCGTATTTCTGGCGGAAAGTCGACCGATGCACCTGAATGCTTCAAATCACGCGACGCTTGGCGACCAGATCGTGAGCTCGATCCGGACAGCTATCATCGATGGCGAACTCTCGCCCGGATCACGCCTCGTCGACACCGAGCTGGCCCAACAGCTCAATGCCAGCCGGCCAACCATCCGTGAGGCGTTTCGGCGTCTCGAACACGAAGGTGTGGTCGTCAATTTCCCATATCGCGGCTACTTCGTTGCCGAACTGCCGACCGTCACATGTCTTCGAACTACTTGAACTCCGCGGGCTGCTCGAAGGACGCGCGGCCGAGGCGGCAGTCCTGAATCTGACTGATGAAGCTATCGAGGTTCTCTATCGACTGGCAGACTCCGTCCGCGATCTCGACTATCAGCAAGATGTCCAGCGCATCCGCGACCTGGATATTGCCTTTCACAACATCATCATCGAGAACTCAGGCAAGCAGCTCCTGGGCGAACACTGGGCCCTGCTGAATGCCAGGCTCTCGATACTCAACTCTCTCTCGCGCGACCTGCTGAAACTTGACGCCCAGGACACAGCACGGCGTCACCGCAAGTACGTCGACGAGCTAAAGAGTCGAGAGCCCGAGCGGGCCCGGGAAGCCGCCGAGCAACACTACCGCTACTACGCTGAACGATTCCGCGAGAAGGTCGGCGACCAAGAGGATTTCATTCTTTACGCCAGCCCCTGAACCGGGATGAGTCCCGCACCTCGGGCATCCGTAACTGTGGTTTAGCGCGCAAGCATTGGGAGGGGATCTGTAAGTGGACAAGCCAAAGTGGTTAACCTTTGACGCCTATGGCACTCTGGTCGATTTCGACCTGTCATCGGTGATCGTCAGCAGACTCGGTGATCGAGCCCAGTCGATCGACGTAGATGAGTTTCTCGATGTCTGCGCCCGCGATCGATATGAGGAGGTGCTCGGCGAGTATCGTCCCTACCGTGAGATCCTGCGGGCCAGCCTGAAACGGTCAATGGAGCGCTATGGGCTGGAATACAGCGACGAAGATGGTGCCGCGCTGATCGAGGCGGTGCCAACCTTCGGGCCCTTTCCCGACGTACCGCCCATCCTCGAGCGGCTGCGACAAGATTTCAAGCTTGTGATCATCTCGAACACCGAAGACGACCTGATTGCCGGCAATCTCGAGAAGCTTGGCGTGCCGATCGATCACGTGATCACCGCAGAGCAAGCACAGGGCTACAAGCCATCGCTCGATGTCTTCCGCTACGTCTTCGACAAGATCGGCGCGGACCCATCCGAAGTCGTGCACATCGCCCAGGGCTTTGAATACGACATCGTGCCCGCCTATCAGCTGGGACTTCGCAAAATCTGGATCAACCGGCGCGGTATTCCCGGAGACCAGTCCTTCGGCCCCTACGAGGAAATGCCCGATCTCACCGGCGTCCCGAAGGCGCTGGGCATCGACTAAGCGCCAGAGAGGCAACAGCCATGAAGATGATGCCCTACTGGGTCGATTCCGCTCCCGCGCTCCCTTCCTATGCTGGACGCCCCTTACCAGAGCAGACGGACGTGCTCGTGGTCGGTGGTGGCTATACCGGCCTTTCGACGGCGCTGCACCTGGCCCGCAAAGGCGCCCAGGTGACGCTGATCGAGCAGGAGACGCTCGGCTGGGGCGCTTCGTCCCGCAACGGCGGCCATTGCAACGCTGGCATCACCATCAGTCCGGGCGAGGCGGTCAAGCGCTATGGCGAGGACCGTGCCCGCAGCGTCTATCAGACCTCGCGAGATGCAGTGGACTTCGTCGAAGAGCTGGTCAGGAGCGAGCAGATCGATTGCGATTTCGTGCGCTGCGGCCGGTTGGGTCTGGCCTCCAAACCCGCCCACTTCGAGCATCTCCGCGCCCGGCAGGAAGCAACCAGACGCTACTTCGGCCACGAACTGCAGCTGATCCCCCGCGACGAGTTAGCAAGTGAGATCGGCTCGCAGCACTACTACGGAGGTCTGCTCGATCCGACGAGCGCCGGGCTACATCCCGGGAAATACGTGCGCGGCCTGGCGCGGGTGGCGAACGACTGCGGGCGTAGATCTACACGAGGATACGCGCGCATTGAAGCTGGCGCGCAAACGCGACGGCGGTTTCGCGCTCACCACCAGCCGGGGAAGAGATCACGGCGCGGCAGGTAATGATCGCCACGAACGGCTACACCGACGCGTTCGCCCCGCCGCTCAAGAAGCGGGTGCTGCCAGTCGGTAGTTTCATCATCGCGACCGAGCCGCTTCCGCGCGACCTTGCGGACGAGATCAGCCCTCACCGGCGCAACATGGTCAGCTCGCTGAATTTCAGCAACTACTTCCGCATGACCGCCGACGACCGCCTGATCTTCGGCGGCAGGGCAAAGTTCGCCCTGTCAGATCTCGAATCAGACCGGGAAGCCGGTGAGATCCTGCGCGAGACGATGACGACGGTATTCCCACAACTCGCACGGGTGAAGATTGACTATGTCTGGGGCGGGACCGTCGGCTTCACCCTCGACAAGATGCCACACGCCGGGGAAGCTAGCGGCGTCTACTACGCGACCGGCTACTGCGGTCACGGCGTCCAGATGGCCACCTACATCGGAAAGTGCATGGCCGAGGTCATCGACGGTCATCCCGAGGCCAACCCCTGGCGAGACATTGCCTTTCCATCCGTTCCATACGCCTTCGGCTGGCAGTGGATGCTGCCGCTCGCAGGAGCTTATTACCGGATCAAGGATCGAGTGCGCTAATGACATCGACCAACATTGATACTGAATTCCAGACCCAGGCGGCACGCCTCCACGAGGAAGCGATCGTCATCGATCACGTCACCAGCCTGGTCGCCAATCTCTTCCCGGAGGGTGCGCGACAGCACCTCGCCGGTGGCGTTACCGTCGTCGGCCAGACGGCGTCGACCGGAGCGGACGGCAACTCGACACAGGCCTTTTCCTGGATCTCGGAGATCCTTAGCCTGATCCGGCATGCGCCGGACCTGTTGATGCTGATCGAGAGCGGCGACGACATTCGACGCGCAAAGGCCGACGGCAAGCTCGGCGTCATGCTGCACTTCCAGACCTGCTCGCCCTTCGAGCGCGATCTCGGGTTGATCGAGGTCTTCTACCGGCTTGGAGTCCGGGTCGCGCTGCTGACCTACAACATCCAGAACTACGTCGCCGACGGCATCACCGAGAGCAGCAATGGCGGCGTCTCGAAGTTCGGCCGTCGGGTGATCGAGGAGATGAACCGCGTCGGCATGGTCGTTGACGGCTCCCATACCGGCGAGCGCGCGACCTTCCAGGCGATGGAGATCTCCGACGCGCCCTTCATCTTCTCCCACTCCAGCTGCAAGGCAGTCTACGACCACCCTCGCAACATCACCGACGACCAGATCCGCGCCTGTGCCGAGACCGGCGGCGTCATCGGCGTACTCGGGCTACCCTACTTCATCAACGCTTCACGCGAGCCGCAAATCGAACACATCGTCCGCCATGCCGCCCACATCGCCGAATTGGTTGGAACCGACCACATCGGCATCGGAATGGATTACTTTGAGGGCATCTGCCCCTACTCCACGCCCGAACAGCAGATCGCGCGGCTGGAGAAACAGGAAGCGGCTGACGACCTCTGGAATCCGGGCAATATCCCGGTACACCCCTGGCGGCTGGCACCGGGCCTCGAAACGCCAGACGGCATGCGCAATCTGACGGCAGCCTTCCTCGAACACGGCTTCTCCTACGACGAGACGCGCAAGATCATGGGCGAGAACTTCCTGCGCGTCTACGAAACAGTCTGGAAGCCGGTCCGTGCCTAGTCGGAGCCGTAGAGACGTGCCGATTGGCGCGTCCGGTTGCTAACCCACCTGTTCGGGAAAAACGATGTCGACCATGAGACGCGCCAGCGGCACGTCTCTACGGGGCAATACCGCCGCAGTCACTGCCCTGAAATGGCTTCAGCATCACCAGTACGGATGGAGTTGACATGACAGCACGTAGCGCAGATGTGATTGTTATCGGTGGTGGGGTTGTTGGAACCTCGACGGCCTTTCATCTCGCCGAACGCGGACTGCAGACGGTGCTCATCGACCGGACGGAGATTGCGGGCGGCAGCACCCACAAATCCGGCGCGCTCGTACGGATGCACTACACCGATCCATACCAGGCACGTCTGGTACACGAGAGCCTGCCCTACTTCGCCAACTGGAACGAGCGCGTCGGCGTCGGAGATCCCGGCTTTGTGCGCTCGGGCGTCATCGTGACCTCGACCCCGTGGAACGAAGAGGCTTTGCGCCAGAATGTACGCATGCTCCAGTCGATCGGCATCAACACCTGCACCCTCAACGCCGACGATGTCCACAAACTCCAACCGTGGGTCGATCCAACGGGCCTCGATGTCTGCGCTTTCGAGCCCGACTCGGGCTGCGCCATGCCAAGAGCGACCGCAGAGTCATTCGCCGAAGCGGCGCGGCAGCATGGCGCATCAATCGTGACCGGCACGACGGTGCGAGCCATCCGCACTGAGGGCGGCCGGGTAACCGGCGTCGAAACCGACGGCGGGATCTGGTCTGCACCGCGCATCATCGTCTGTGCCGGGGTCTGGAGCGTGCCGCTCTTCGCAGCCCTGGACGTCGAACTACCGATCGCTGTCAACCGCACCGGCGCTTTTCTACTGAAACGACAGGGCGACCTGCCGATGGGCGACGCCGGGCACATGGTCTTCCTCGACCGCGCCTACGGCAGCTACTTCCGCCCCTATGGAGAAACCGAAACGCTGGCCGGAGGCAGTGGACGCAGCCGGCAAACTGATTCACCAGATGACTACGACGAAAACGCCGACGATCAGCTCATTGCGGATGTCAAGGAACTAGTCGCCCGCCGCATTCCATCGATGGAGGGCGCGCAGGTCACCGGTGGCTGGTCGGGCATCACCGACGTGACGCCGGATCACTGCCCGATCTTCGAAGCGGACCTCGGCGCCGACGGGCTTTATCTGGCGGCGGGGTTCAGCGGCACCGGTTTCAAGACCGCGCCATACGTTGGCAACCTGATGGCGACCTGGCTCGCAACCGGCAACCGCCCCGAACCTGCCGCGCCCTTCGCCCTCGACCGCTTCATCACAGGCAACGAGATCATCCCGAAGCACCCCTACCTGACCGACGAGGGCCAGATCCAGGTCGAATCCCCGCATTAGACCGTACTGCCGAATAGCAAGCGGCCAAAGACCGGTTATCCCGTTGACTCGTAGGGTCGAAGCGCGTCTTCGCCCGGCTCCATGGATGTGAATGTATGCGGGCGAACCCTCCCGGTCGAGACTAGAGCATATGGCGGTATTCGCGCAGGCTCAAAGGAGCCAATTCAGCTAGGATTCGTAGGGGTGGAGCTTGTCTCCACCCGGCAACATCATCGCATACGTACGCGGGTGGAGATAAACTCCACCCCTACCGCATGTGACCTGATTGGTCGCCGTCGAGAATTCAGCAACGCGCTGTAAGTACTGTTCGAGTACATATTTATCGGTGACTGTGATGACGTATATGGGCTAACCCCAGTTCACGCCGCCTCAGTCATCGGGCAAAAATAGGAATGAGCAAATGCAACTCATGCCGAACTGTCAGGATCGCGATGCCGCTTGCTTGAAATCATCAATCGATGGCGGAACCAGCTTATACCATTCGAATCGAAAGACCTTTTCACGCTCCGCATGCAGATCGGTGGGCGAAGTAAGTCCTTCGCCCGGCAATCCCGTATCCTGGTTCACGACAAGGCAAGTTAGCGGTGGCAAGTCACTATCTTGGCAGTAAATCATGACTGGAGCAAGGAATCCACCAAGCGTGCCAGACCGTTTGAAACCAATCAGGTTGCTGAGTTCTCCATATGTCATTGTCTGTCGGTTGTGAGCCTTCCCTATCAGAATCTGCCAGATCTGAAGTGCGCGCTTGGGCTGATTCGGATCGTCGTGAAACCATACTGACATCAAGTAAACCTTTCAGACTGTGGAGCAGAATTGCTCACGCCGCCTCACTCATCCGGCAGTAGCACGACGCCTCGATTGGGACGTCGGCACGGGCGGCGGCGAGGTCGAGGCGCGGTTTGATCATCGCGGCAAGATCGTGCTTGCCGAGACGGACAAGGCACTCGTGGTAGCCGTGCAGCGCCCAGACGTTCTCCGGGTGCTGGCAGGCGCGCGGCAGGGTGTCGTCCAGACCGAGATCGGCGCGGTAGACCTGCTCGGCTTCCTCGACGCGGCCCTGCTCCAGCAGCAACGCTCCCAATGCGTGACGAGTCGGCTGCATCCAGGCCCAGGGCTCTTGATAGGGCATCGTGTCGTCCAGTTCGACCGACTTGCGAAGGTGAGCGAACGCTTCGTCGTAGTTGCCTTTGCGGTACTCAAGTTCGCCGTAGAGCATCTCCCGGGCAACCGCCAGAATGTCGAGGCAGGTGTTGTTGTTCAGCTTGCGCGTTTCTGGCACCCGCTTGACGGCGGCCTCGAATAATTCTGCCTCCCGCTCTGCCTCCTCGATTCTGCCCGTCGCCGCCAGAGCGACCGTTTTGGCATAGTGGATGAGCGCCGTCGAGACGCAGAAGAATTCCTGGTCGTCCGGCAAGGGCGTGTCGATGATCTCCTGCCATTTCCCGAAGCGGATCAGGACGTGCACCTTTAACGGCAGCCAGCCTTCGAGGAAATCGATCAGCGGCGGCACCTCGACATGGAGGAGTTCGTTCGGGATCTTCTCGACCATCTCGTCGGCCGCTTCGATCGCAGTTTCGTACTGTCCGAGGAACATCGCGCCGTACATCTTGAAGTGGTAGTCGTGGGTCATGTAGAGCGTGTAGAAGGTCATCCCGCCGTCGCGCTCGTAAAACTTGCGATTGGCGACGATTGCTTGTTCGTTCCATTCGACGACGTCGTGATAATGGCCACAAAGCACGTCAATGTGGGTCGGCATGTGATTGAGATGGCCCGAATCCGGCACAAGGCCCCGAAGCCAGTCGCCGGCTCGTAGCGCCTTCTCCGGGTGTGGCGACATCTCCATCAGATGGATGTACATATGCAGGATTCCGGGGTGCAGCCGGCTCTCCGGACGCTCCAACGCCGCTTCCAGCACCTCCATCACCTCGGCGGTGCTCGCGCCTTCGGCAATCTCACCAGTAGGAAGATCCCACATCTGCCAGGGTGTCCGGTTCATCAGCGCCTCGGCAAAGAGCGCCGTGATGTCGAGATCGTCGCTGTAGGTCCGGTAGACGAAACGCATCGCGTCGGCGTAGTCGTCGTTCCAGGGCATGCAATCCTCAACCGGATCCCGCTGGGGATAGCGCGCCTGAAGCGCCCTGATCAACGCCTGCTCCGCCGGATTGGCATGGTCGAGCAACGCCATTGCATCCCCGGTTGCGTCGTAAACCTGGGCCAGCGTCTCGATCGTTTCGGCCTCGATGAACTCATCCCATTGATGGTTGTAATTCGGCCCGCCGGCGTAGGCGATGCCCCAGTGGGCCATCGGGCACTCGGGATCGTGCTCCAGCGCCCTCTGAAAGCACTTCACCGCTTCTTCGTGGTTGAAGCCAAAGGTCCAGTTCAGCCCACGGTCGAACCAGATCTGGGCCTCCGGCGACGATGTCGAAATCGTCCTGCTGTGGTTTCCCAGGTCGTAGTAATCGGACATGCGGCTATCCTTCCCGGATAGAAGATCGTGCCGAGCCGCTTATCCCCATCTCAAGCGTCGAGCCAGATCGATCTAGAGATTCAAAAACTCCATACGCTCCACTATAGCGCGAACTGCCCTGCGCTATCGATAGCGCAGGGCAGTTTCATGCATCACCAGTCGCTAGGTTGTCGGTCCGATCCGCTCCTCAGGCGGCGTGGCTCAAACGGCAGAAGCAGGAGGACTCGATCGGCACATCGGCGCGGGCAACGGCGAGGTCGAGGCGCGGCTTGATCATGTGCGCAAGTTCATGCTTGCCAAGGCGCATCAGGCACTCGTGGTAACCGTGCAGGGCCCAGACGTTCTCGGGATGCTGGAAGGCGCGGCCGATCGTGCCATCCAGACCGAGATCGGCGCGATAGACGGCTTCGGCGTCCTCAACTCGCCCCTGTTCGAGCAGCAGCGCGCCATAAGCGTGCCGGGTCGGCTGCATCCAGCCCCAGGGCTCGTCATAGGGCAATTCATCTTCGAGCTCGATGGAGCGGCGCAGATGCGCGAACGCCTGGTCGAAGTTGCCCTTGCGGTACTCCAGCTCGCCGTTCAGCATCTCCGCGCCGATTGCGAGCAGATCACAGGGCCGTGTTGTTGTGGAGAATGCGCGACTCCGGCACCCGGCTGACCGCCGCCTCGAACAGTTCCTTCTCCTTCTCGGCCTCGGCGACCCGGCCGCTGGCGGCGTAGGCGACACCCTTGGCATAGTGATTCATCGCGGTACTGACGCAGTACAGCTCCTGATCCTCCGGCAGCGGCGTGGCGATGATCTCGTCCCACTTGCCGAAGCGGATCAGAGACGTGCATCTTCATCGACAGGAAGCATTCGAGCAAGTCAGCCATCGGCGGCGACTCCACCCGCAGCACTTCCTCGGGAATCGTCTCGACCATCTCGTCGGCAGCCTCCATCGCCGCCTCGTAATTGCCCCAGGAACATCGCGCCATAGAGCTTGAAATGGTAATTGTGCGTCCGGTAGAGCGTGTAGAAGTTCATCGCCGCCGGCGTGCTCATAGAACTTGCGGTCGGCGATGATCGCCGTCGTGGTTCGACTCGACGACGTCCCAGTAATAGCCGCACAGCACGTCGATGTGGGTCGGCATATGCTTCAGGTGGCCGCCGTCGGGCACGAGATCCCGCAGCCAGTCGCCGGCGCCGCAAGGCTCGTTCGGGATGCGGCGACATCTCCATCAGGTGGACGTAGAGATGCAGCACGCCGGGATGCGTCCAGGCCGCCGGATCCTCCAGTGCGCTCTCCAGCACCTCGGTCGTCTCAACCGTGTCGGCGCCGTCGGCGGGCTGGCCCGTCTGCAAGATCCCACATCAGCCACGGCGTGCGATTCATCATCGATTCAGCAAAGAAGGCCGCAACATCCAGATCATCGCATATTGCTGGTAAACCTCTCGCATCGCATCGGCATATGAGTCGTCCCAGCTATCCATGTCTTCCACATCTTCGGCCGGTTCCGGCGCCGGGTAGCGCACATCGACAGGGTCCTTGATCACGCCTGCTTCGGCCGGTGTAGCGATCCACGCAGCGCGATCGCCTTCCTGGGTCGCATTCATAGTGCAGCGGACGATGTCTTTGAGGTCGCATTCTCGTCCATCATCTCCCAGGACTTGTTGTAGTTGGGCCCGAGGGCGTAGGCGACGCCCCACTTCGCCATCGCACAGTCTGGATCGTGTTCGAGCGCCTTCTCGTAACACGTGATCGCTTCCTCATGGTTGAAAGCGAAGGTCCAATTGAGACCGCGGTCGAACCAGATCTGCGCCGCTTCCGAATCGGTCGTGACCGATCTGCTATAGCTGCCTAGATCGTAAGGATAGTCAGTCATCGAATACCTCTTCCCACATGCGCTGCCGTACGCCGCAACTGCCTCCGACACAGCGCCGACGGTTTTGCGGCCACGGGCATTGACTTGACTTACTTGTCCATCATAACGGCATATGGTGTGAAGGTGGAATAGGTAGTACTACTCAGATCATTGCGCAAAGCTGAGGGCGTGGCAATCAGGCAACTCAACGGATGCCGCCGAACTGCGCCGCGCCTATTCTGTTGACAGATGAATGCAGCGCACCGGCAACGGAGCCGGAGCACACAACACCACAGGAGGTGTCAGGATGTACGAGCAGGCGTCGATCGGTCAGACCTGGGTCAGCAACAGCAAGGGCAACGTTCGCTGGCAGAACTGGACGGGTCGCCAGATCTACAAGTATCGCTATGCCGGTCCAAAGAAGGACCAGAGCTAGTTCAGAGAGCCTACCGCGCACAGATGCGCGGATAGATTGCCGAAGGAGGCAGAGACGATGAGTATGTTATTTCCAGCCGATCCGAACCCAATTCTCGAAGAGCACCGGCGCCGTACGGCCCTCGACAGGTGCTTCGGCGTCATCCGATCCGGCGCGAACTCGGGCAAGAGCGTTGCCCAGCGCATCAAGAGCGTATTCAAGCGCGGCTGATCAACATTGCATGGGTGTGGGACCGGTATTTGAGTTCCACACTCATGGCTTTGTTTCTATCGCTTCCGGCAAACATAGGCCGAATAGGTCCGCGATGGCCGGTGGCGTGCTTCCAGAATCTCCAGCCCGGCCCGCTCCAGCATCGGCTCGAAGAGCCAGCTGAAGGTGCTGTACTCGGTGCGGATGTGCAACTCCAGGTCAGCCCGGGTGAAGCCCACGTCCGGCGTCGGCGCAGCCCGGCTCAGCCAGCCCTCGATCGCTTCCCCAACCTCCGACGTGTCAAACGAATAGACCAGATCGTGTAGCAGCAGCACGCCGCCCGGCGCGAGCATCTCTGCTATGCGCTGCAACGCCAGCGCTTTCCAGAAGTCCGGAAGATGATGGAAGGTATTACGGGAGTAGACGAAATCAGCCGGAGCCGCCTGGTGCTCGTAGCTCAGCAGACCAGCATGGACGACCTCGATATTATTGATCCCGGCTCGCTCGATCTCTCGCTCCAGGATCGCCAGCATCGCATCCGACACATCGACAGCCACGACCCGCTCGCAGTGCGGAGCCAGCGCCAGCGCGAACAATCCAGTTCCCGCGCCCATATCGACAACGACGCTCTCCGAGTTGAGCCCATGAGCTTGCAATGTCTCAATATCGTCGGAGTGATCTACCGCCGACTTCTCGTCGTACCCTTCGACATATTCTGGGTCGAGATGCTCCTCGCCCGCATAGATCAGTTCATCGATCATCCAGCCTGGCTTTGGTCATCAAATCTCCCTCACCCCTCAAGAAGGGAACAGGTAATAGGTAACAGGGAACAGTAAAAACCAAAGTTAATGCTTCTGCTACCCCCTATAACCTGTCACCTATGTTCTACGCCTCCGGTTCCCCCTCTCCCCGCGCAGCAGTGGGAGAGGCGGGGTACCCGCGGAGCGGGTCGCGGGGGTGAGGGAAATCCCACTACACCCGCCAACTTGTCTATCATGACACTACACAATTGAGTCCACCACCTGAGAACAGCCCGCACCGAAAGGACCCACCTCCATGACCTCCCACATCAACCCACCGTTCCGTGCCGATCACGTCGGCAGCCTGCTGCGGCCACAACCGCTGCTCGATGCCCGCGAACGCAATCAGCGTGGTGAGATGAGCGACGAGCGTTTGCGCGCCATCGAGGATGAGGCGGTGCGCTACGCAGTCAACCTCCAGGAGAAGGCCGGACTACAGAGCATCACCGACGGCGAGTTCCGGCGCGCCTACTGGCACGTCGATTTCATGCTCGGTTTCGACGGCATCGAAGAGATGGAGCAGGTAGAAACGGCTGGTTTTCAGGACAGCGACTTCAAGCCACCGGTCATGGAGGTCGTCGATAAGGTGCGTCACCCCGGCTCGATCATGGGTCCGGACTACGACTTCCTCAAGTCCGTCACCAACCAGACACCGAAGATCTGCATCCCGTCACCGAGCGTCGTCCATTTCCGTGGCGGCAGGACGGCCGTCAGTGAAGAGGTTTACCCGGACATGGACGAGTTCTGGGCCGACCTCTCAGCCGCCTACAACGCCGAGGTGCTGGATCTGGCCGAGCGCGGCTGCACCTACCTCCAGCTCGACGACGTCATCATGGCCTACCTCTGTGACCAGAAGCTGCGCGACACCGTTGCCGATCGTGGAGAAGATCCCGACGAGCTGCTGCGGACCTACCGTGACGCGATCAACGCCGCTCTCAAGGGCCGTCCCGAGAGCATGACCGTCACGATGCACACCTGCCGCGGCAACTTCCAGAGCGCCTGGATGGCCCAGGGTGGCTACGAGCCGGTGGCAGAGCTGATGTTCAACGAGATCGACATCGACGCCTACTTCATGGAGTGGGACACTGACCGTGCCGGCGGCTTCGAGCCGCTCCGTCACCTGCCTGAGAACAAGACCGTCGTCCTCGGCCTGGTGACCTCCAAGTTCCCCGAGCTAGAAGCCAAGGATGACCTGAAGCGCCGCATCGAAGAAGCATCCAAATACGTTCCCCTTGAACGTCTCTGCCTTAGCCCCCAGTGCGGCTTCGCCAGCACCTACCACGGCAACCGCGTCACCGAGGAAGACGAGATCGCCAAGCTCCAGCTCGTCGTCGAGGTCGCCGAAGAAGTCTGGGGCAATACGTAGAGGTGAAGCTCAGCGCCTCGGGATTTTGGACCAAGTGGGCAACCCGTCATCCTGACCGGAGCGAAGCGAAGTGGCAAGGCCCGCAAGCATGACCGGCGAGAACACTTGCCAATACGACTCCGAGATCTGATCGATGGCATACGCTGCCAGCACGGCGTTGGGCAGAGCAACGGTTCAGCATCGAACCATGCTCCTCGTTCAATCTTCGGAATTGTTTGGCAAGCCTGCTGCGGACTCTTTCGCTTCGCTGCGCTCCGGTCAGGATAACGTTCGGTACGCAATCCGCCAGCCAGCCACGATTACTCCACCATCGACGCGATACGGCGTGACTCCCACTCGCGGAACGCGCGCAGCGTGTCACGGCTGAACGCAAAGTGGATCGCAAGGGCGAGGGCGGTGCCACCGAGGGGCCAGTAGAACCAGCTCCAGCCGTTGGAGATCGCGTCGATCGCGATCAGACCGGCGTTGATCGTCACAAATAGGGCGAGATGCGCCCCGAAAAGGCTACGGCGGGAGAGGATGAAGCCGGCGTGCGCCGCCAACAACATACCCCAACCCCAGAGCGGCCAGAGCACCCACGGACCAGCCGAGTAGGTCAGGATATTCAGGACTAGCCCCGCCCCTGCCCCAACGACAAAGGCAAAGACGTGCAGGTGTAGCAACCGCAATGATTGAACCCGCAGCGTGATCGCGTCGAGCCTCTCGTCTTCAGCCACACCATTGGAAGCGTCAGGGTCGAGCCCGGCAAGGCCAGCCAGCTCGCGCTGCTTGTGCTCTTCCCAATCGGGATCGAAGAGCGGCACCCAGCCCGCGGCAACGGCGATGTGTGCTCCGAGCAGGACCGCCCAGACGAGGAGCGGATAGTAGAACCAGATCTCCTCGGACCGCATCAGGTTCTGAGCGATGATCTGGGCATTGACGCCAACGAAGAGCAGAATGTGCGCCTTCAGCAGCGAGAAGCCCGAGAAGCGCACTAGAGCGTGACAGAGCAACACGATTGTCCAGGTTATCCCGGCGGTTAGCATCGCGTATTCAGTCTCGGGATAGGCCAGCGCAGTTGCCGCCATCTGACCCAATCCGAGCCCGTAGACGACCATGTGCGCCCCGAAGTAACCGGTGATGTCGAACTCGATCAGCGCGTGCGCAATCAGCAGGGTCGCAGACGCGGCCAGCGGCCACTGGAACCAGTAGACATTGCTACTGTGCGCGAAATTGATCCAGACCAGCCCGCTGTTGAGGGCGGCGAAGAGCGCAACGTGCGCCGCCAAGCGCTCGCGGCCCCGCAGGACGGCGGTAGCATGCAGCGCCAGAAACATCGCCCAGCCCCAGAGCGGGTAGACGAACCAGAGCGTATCCGGCGTCGTTACCAGGTTGATCGCGAGCAGCAGCAGACTAACGATGATGAATAGCGCAACGTTGACATAGAGCGACGCCAGCCAGCGCACCCGTTTCCGAGCCTGCCGGTACGCCATTGACGACACGGCCTGACCACCCGCGACGGCCGGGATCTCCCGTGGAAGCTGCCGGTAGCGCAGTTGGGCGTCGCCGGCCGCCTTCAGGATATCCAGGGTGTCTCCCGTCGAAGGGTCATATTCTTCCAGTAGCGCCTGAAACTCATCTTCGTAGCGCTCCCGCCAGGCTTGCGGGAAGAGTCGCAAGACCCAGAACTGCTTCATGCTGTCTCCATCCGTTGCTGTCCCATCGCCGCCAGCCCCTCCATGCCCGCAAGCTGGGCACGGAGTTCGGCGATGCCGCCGGGCGTTAGCCGGTAGGGCTTGCGCCGGTCTTCCGATTCGACCGGCTTCGATCAGCCCTTGCCCCTCAAGGCGAGACAACGCCGTGTAGAGCGTGCCGGGGCCGATCTTGACGTTCGCGATCTGCTCGATATCCGCGATCATCGCGTAGCCGTGCTTCGGGCCATCCGCCAGGCTGATCAGGATCAGCAGCCCGGCATCCGCGAACCGATTAGCACCAACGTTCTTGCCAGGCATCCAGCCAACCTCGAGTTTCACTATCGCACTACTATATCGACGGTCGATATATCGTTGATCGATATAGTATCAATGTGATCTTGAAGAGTCAACCGAACCTGCCCGCTTGAACATCGCAGTCCAGTCCTCGAAGACAACCAGGGAAGACACGAACGCCCCACCAGTGTCATCCCGAGCGGAGGCTCTGCGCAGTCGAGGGATCTACGAACGATTGCGCGGCGTTACGGGTCAAGTTGCTACCGTTCATCATCGATGTCTACGCCACTCCACGACATGTCAGCTAGATCCCTCGACTACGCGGAGCCTCCGCTCGGGATGACAATTCCCCGGTTGCACCAACTCCTATCGCAAAAGACGCAACCTCTTCCTCTCTGGACGCGGCTCGGGCCAAACGGCAAGAACACACGTCTACTCAAGCCCCATCAGCCATCTGCTAGACTCTCGCCAGTATTCGAATGAGCAAGGAGACGGTGATGCGCGGAGCTTTCGTATCTATTCAGACGATTCCACCTACCTATCTGAAGGATATGAAGCTGCATGCGAACGCTAAACCCTGGAATCCTGGCCCATGTCGACGCTCGTAAGACAAGTCTGACAAGGTGGCTGCTCTACGCCGCCGGCAATCCCCCCGACAATCTATCGACTAGAGCCACGGCTCCTCCGCTCTCAACGCGCCGAGCGACATGTGATCGACGGTCGCGATGATCGACATCACCACTGTCTACCTGCGCTGGACCTGGATGCGGGCCGTACTGCACCGTGGCTACTGGCTCGTCACCAGTATCTATCTGGTGCTGGATGCCGGCTTGTCTCCCTTCCAACTCGTCTTCCTCGGCACCGCTCAGGGCATCACCTCCCTGATCTTCGAAGTACCGACCGGCGTCGTCGCCGACACGCTCAGCCGCAAATGGTCGCTGGTGATCTCAAGTGTCCTGATGGGCAGCAGCATGGTCGCAACCGGGCTGGTGACGGCCTTCCCGGCGCTGGTCCTGACCCAGATGGCCTGGGGCATCGCCTGGACTTTCGCTAGCGGCGCGGATGTCGCCTGGATCACCGACGAACTGGATGACCCGATCCAGATCGGCCGGGTGCTGACAGCACAGGCGCGCTGGGCGCAGATCGGCGCAGCCAGTGGCATGATCGCTATCGGGGCGCTCGCCTGGTTGACGGACCGCAGCACGGCCATGATCTTTGCCGGGATCGCGACGATGCTGCTCGGGCTCTACGTCGCGATACGCTTCACCGAGCGGGGCTTTATTCCTGCGCAGAGTCAGCACTGGCAAAGGTCGATGAAGATTTTCCGGCGTGGAGTCGCTCTCGCCCGTGGCGACCGCGAGATCCTACTAGTCTTCGCGGCAACCATCCTCGTAAATGGGCTGGCAGAAGGGTTCGAGCGCCTCTACCCGAAACGGCTGATCGAACTCGGATTTCCTCAACGGCTGGACCCGATCGTCTGGTTCACTGGCCTGGGAATCACAACCTATGCCGCGGGCGCGCTGGCGCTGCGGATCATCGAGTCGAGAATCGATGGCGTCGGCGCGGCTCGCCGCGTGTATGCGCTAGCCTGCTTCATCGGAACCTTCGGCCTGATCATACTGGCGGCTGCGCCCGATGCCGTCACAGCCAGCCTTGGCATCCTGATCGCCACCGGCATCGCCCTGAGCGTCACCCGTGCTGTCGGCGTGATCTGGGTCAACCGCCGCGCCAGCAGCGATGTCCGGGCGACGATGCAATCCTTTCTCGGCCAGGCAGAATACTTGGGCGAGATCACCATCGGCGTCACCTTTGGCGTACTGGCACAGGTGACGAGCATCACGGCGGCCTTCACCGCTGCCTTCCTGCTCTTCGCCTGCACCGGCCTGATGGTCAGATTCGTCAATACAGCCGCCACCGTAGAGAAAGCACACGAAACACATGTCTAGCACCACTCAGATGCACGCCAATGAGCAGCCCATCGACGCCACACTCGTGCGCAAGCTGCTCGCAGCGCAATTTCCAGAATGGGCGGGTCTACCCCTGGAACGGGTCGAGTCGGCGGGAACGGACAACGCCCTCTACCGCCTCGGCGATGACATGGTCGTGCGGCTGCCGCGCATCGACTGGGCCATCTCGCAGATAGAGCGCGAATACCGCTGGTTGCCGCAGCTCGCCCCACACCTGCCGCTCGCCATCCCGGTACCAATCGCGATGGGCGCGCCCGGCGAGGGTTATCCCTGGCACTGGTCGGTGAACCCATGGCTCCCGGGTGCGAACGTAACGCTCGATCGGATTTCCGATCCAACCCAGCTGGCGCGAGATCTGGCTGCGTTCATCACCGCCCTCTGGAAGATCGACACTACCGGGGGGCCGCTGTCCGGCTCTCCAAATGTCTCGCGAGGTGTCCCGGTAGCCCTGCGCGATACCTCGACGCGTGCCGCGTTACAGGCTCTCGAAGCACTCGATATGATTGATATCCGACCAGCGACGGAAATCTGGGAGATCGCGCTGGCAGCTCCGGTTTGGGATCGCCCACCGCGCTGGTTCCACGGCGACCTCCACTCCGGCAATCTGCTGGCCCACGCTGGCCACCTCAGCGCGGTGATCGACTTCGGCTGCCTCGGCGTTGGTGACCCCGCCGTCGACATGCTACCGGCCTGGAATCTCCTCCGCGCCGACTCCCGCGCGGTCTTCCGCACCGCCCTCGATGTCGACGACGCAACCTGGGCCCGCGGCCGTGGCTGGGCTCTCTCGTTTGCAGCCGGCGCCCTCTCGTACTATCACGAGACGAATCCCTTTCTGGCCGGCATCTCTCGCTATGCTATCGACCAGATCCTCGCCGACGTACGCGAAATACCGGAGAACTGGAGAGTTCAATGCTGATCAGGACGTTCACTGAAGACGACTGGAGCGCGATCTGGCCCATATTTCACGAAGTGATCGCCGCCAAAAACACGTTCCCCTACGATCCGAACTTGACGTCCGAACAGGCCCGCAATATCTGGGTTTTGGCCGATTCCGGACAGTCCATCGTCATCTGTGACGGTCAACAGGTAGTCGGAACGGCAAAATTTGGCCCAAATCGTCCTGGTCCAGGATCGCATGTCGCAACCGCCAGTTTCATGGTCGCCAGTGATGCGCGGGGGCGCGGTGTCGGGCGTGCCCTCGGTAGGCACGTACTCGCTTTGGCTCGTGAGCAAGGCTACGCGGCGATGCAGTTCAACGCTGTTGTTGAAACGAATCATGCCGCTGTCCATCTGTGGCAGTCGCTTGGGTTTGCAATCATCGGCACGGTCCCGGAGGCATTTGAGCATCCTGACTTCGGCCGCGTTGGGCTTCACGTCATGCACCGCTACCTCTGAGCAGCCCACCTACATCGGTAGAATGAGCAGTATGAGCCGATCCGCAGAATCTGGAAAGAGACGGAACCAAGAGCAAATGAACGACGAGAAGATCACCGTCCAATTCAGGACAAACGACGCCGAATACAGTTGCGATCTGAAGCCCTGGGACATCATCCACGACGCCATCCATCACGGCATCCCCGAACATGTCCGTGAAGGTCAACGTATGGTCCTGCGGGCTGAGAATGGCGAGGATGTCTACCCCGATATGTTCGCCATCGAAGTCGCGAGGGGCTACGGCGACGGACAATCGGTAACGCTCCAGACGACGATCGAGCCAATCGGAAGCAGCCCTGGCCCCTGGCGTAATATCGCCTTCGACCACCTGGCGATCACCGTCGAGGACCGCCAGGCTGCCTATGAGTTCTTCACCGGCGTCCTGAAGATGCAGGAGATGCGCCACGACCCGCACCTGACCGTCCTGACGACCGGCCCAACCTCCCTCTTCCTCTTCGACACCGGCGAAGACGTCCCGCTCTCCGACGGCACGCCCTCGCGCTGGCACCACCTCGGCTTCGTCGTCGACAGCCTCGACCACGCCTACCACGACCTCAAACAGGCCAGCGAGCTCGTCTCCGACTTCACCCTGCTGGAGCGCCAGGAGCGCTGGTCGCTCTACGGCCACTACCGCAACGGCGACGTCACCTTCATGATCCAGCTCTCCGAGATCCGCGAAGGCTGGACCGGCCTGCACGACTCCGAGCAATACACCAATTACCTTTTCGACTACAGCGCCCAACGCTATGGCAAGCGACTGGACTCTGAAGCTGAGGAGTAGACGACCGGCGGCGGTGTACTCTGGCAAGCTGCAATTGACACTGGTGACCGCTGCAGTGATTAGGGCCTAACGGAACAATCGTTCTCATCTTGTTGAGTGGACTCATTCTCCTGAAGGACTTATGGATAAACTGCAGGGTACTAGACAAAGAGCACGTCAAGAAACAAGCCGAGACGAGACGGCGAGTTGATGAGTCGCGCCTGCGCTCATTCATGCAGGCGGTGCGACTATGTTCCACCTTATTTCTTCCGGTTAACACGATCTTTGCAATATGTCAGGGCAGCAATTGTGCGCCCCCAGCGTCCCTTATCACACCCGAGAAGGAAGCACGTGCGCCAGGCGATCGTCGCAGGATGCGGTCTTCGACGGTTCTACTAATGCCTTCGATGGCTGGCGAAACTGCTGTTTGACTGTTGACTGACTGTCCTGATAATCTGTGGCGAGGATACCCATTCTGCCGTCCGACGTGACTATACTGTTGCCCGCGACGACCATAGCGACAAACCGCATTCCTTGGTCATCATCATGTGAGGGGGAACTTGCCGTGGCCGACCTCGCACCGACAGCGCAGCGTATCGTGCTCTTCACGCGTGAGCCGGAAGGAAACTTCTATCAGGCGGCACAGGAGGCGATTCGCAATTGTGGGCATCGCCTTGTCTGCGTCGTCACCTCAGCCGGTCCTCGGACACGCCGGACGGATCGCTATCTTGAGATCGTCAGCCAAACGCCACTCTCAACCGACGTCATCATCTCGAACTTCCCGTCACACTGGGCTGGCATGCTCGCGCCACTGCAGCCCGACCTCATCCTCGTCCTCGGCTGGTCCTGGAAACTACCGGCAGATGTCATTGCTCTGCCACGCCTCGGGGCCATCAATGTGCATAATGCTCTCCTTCCGAAGTACCGTGGTCGGGGAGACTTGGCCCTGCAGTGGACCTTGCGCAACGACGAGCCCCACTATGGGCTCACGTTCCACTGGGTGGATTCCGACTTTGACACCGGTCCCATCCTGGTGCAGACGCAGATCCCGATCGGCGATGACGACGATGGTAACTCCCTCAATGACCGCCTCAACGCTGCTGCGCTCGATGTGCTCCCGAGCGTCATTGATATGGCGGTGCGCGGAGAGCCCGGCACACCGCAGCCGGATGGAGGCTTCTATTGTCAGCCGATGGAGCCTGCCTGGCGAACGATCGACTGGAACTCTCCTGCGCGCACCGTCCACAACCAGGTGCGCTCCTGGCTCGGAATGGGTGCCGAAGCCACCATCGATGGGCGCTCCTTTTGCATCACCAGGACCCGCCTGCTCCCGACCACAACTACCGACGCCATACCTGGGACGCTGCTGGCACAGCGCGACGGCACGCTAGTAGTCCAGTGCGCGAACAGTCCGATAGAGGTGCTTGCCTACACAGATCATGGTGTTAGCGACGCACACACTTGATACGACGCACGATCGTAGACGGGCTGTGCTTTATTATGCTCCAGCAGGCCAACTCGTTCGCGACGTCGAGTTCGGGCTCCTGGGTACCATCTTCGTGCATTACGGTGCGGTAAGAATCCTTGTCATCGAGATTTTGTCAATGTTGTGGTACGAGTCGGTCACCCGCTACGACGGACGATGCCACCGTGCCGATGGGACTCACACAGGAGCTCACGCACGAGCGGCGGTGCCTGACGATTGCCCAGGATTCTCCTTCCACATTTTGAAGGCGGCCGCACCATCGGCGCCTCCGTGAATGCCCGAGAGCATCATCGGGAGTCGGGACGACGCGGCACACTGCGCCAGACGTGGAATGTCGCTGAGCAAGTCGAACTATCAGGATATGCGCGCAGTTGGCGCGGCCTCGCATCGATAGTGCAACCATGTGTACCCACTCACGCGGCGATGCCTGCGCCGCGAACTCCTGACACGGCAGGTTTTTCAACAACTAGGAGCGCCCTGCAGTGTCAATTAGGTTCCACAGCCATTATCTTCATCTGTCAGGGCAGCAATGATGCGCCCTCAAATGCTATCTGACGCAAGCTCGGGTTCAGCCTGCTTGACGTGCAGGAGTTCGAATATCCACCAGGGAACATGATGCGCTGTAACGATTGGCGGCTGGACCTTTCGGATGAGGGAATAGGGAAGAGCGATTAGGGATTAAGAGAAACAGCATCCACAAACCTCCGGTAAAGAAAGAGGACAATGATGACGGCGACCGCGTTAGTGACAGAGCTTGGGACACTGGCTGAAACGATTCAGGATCAGGCAACAAACGAGAACAGCCCGCATCGCGGCAAGTCATTCCTGGATGAAGCATCGCAGGGCATGACTCGCGAAGAGTTGTTCACTCAGGCAGCGCAGATGCGCCGGGAGTTGATCGCCGCCGTCAGGACGCTTCCCGACGGAGCATTCGAACCCCAACCTGCCGATGCGAACGGCAATCAGGTCTGGTCGGCCGGCGAAGTCATCACCCATTGCAACGCCGTCCTGATGCGCTTCGCCGAGCGCGGTGCAGCCCTGGCTAGCGGAGACACACTAGAGTGGCCGAAAGAACTCGCCGCCAGTGGAGAGCAACGGGTGCTCGACAAGGACGCCACGATCGCCGCCGCCGAACTCATCAATCTCGACGACTGGTTCGCCAGAATTCCTCGCCGATGCCGATCTCGAGAACTCCGCCGATTCACCAAGCCCTCGGCAAAGTCTCCAGCCGCGTCTGGCTCTATTTCATGGCCGTCCACGAAGCCAACCACGTCGAACAACTCGAAGAACTCCGCGCCGCCCACAGCTAACCCCTACAATTACCCTGCACAACTTGATGTTTTCCTCCCCTCTCCCTGCATATGGGAGAGGGGCCGGGGGTGAGGGTTCTTATGAAAGCTATCCAGATGACCGATTCCATCCCACGCTTTGCCATGAGCAAGGGCGTGTCGCGGCTGCGTGCCGACACCTTCTGGGGTCCGCTCGGCTGCATGCGCTACCGCGACGTGGAACCACCGGCACTGCCAACGCCCGAGTGGTTGCGAGTCCGGACCACCTACGGCGGCATCTGCGGCAGCGACATCAGCACGATCACGCTGCACGCCTCGACGACGACCTCGGTCTTCACCTCCTTCCCCTTCACCTTCGGTCACGAGAATACCGGCGTCATCAGCGAGCTTGGTCCGGAGACGCCCGAGGGTTTCGAGGTCGGTCAGCGCGTCGTCGTCGATCCGCTGCTCTCCTACGAGCAGAGGGGCATCGAGAATCCGGACGGCATCCCGGCCAACCTCTGTCAATTCTGGGATCAGGGCGATCTCTCCGAAGGCTTGATGACCGGCTTCTGCCGCGACACCGGCGGCTCCTGGAGCGAGGAATTCGTCGCCCACCCGTCGCAGATCCTGCCGGTTCCCGACCATGTGAGCGATGAAGAAGCTGTCCTGACCGAACCCTTCGCCGTTAGTCTCCACGCCGTCCTCCAGAACATGCCCTCCGACGACGACACCGTGTTGATCATCGGCGGCGGCGTCATCGGCCTCTGTACGATTGCCGCGTTGCGAGGTCTCGGGAGCAAAGCCCGGATCGTCGCCATCGCCCGCTATCCATTCCAGGCAGAAGAAGCCCAGCGGCTCGGGGCAGATGTCGTCCTCGGCAAAACGCGTGGCAAGGTGTTAGAGCAGAATCTCCTGGATACGCTCGGGGCGCGCAGCTTGAAGCCCGTCCTCGGCCCGAATCTGATTGTCGGCGGCGCGGACATCGTCTTCGACTGCGTCGGCTCGCCCTCGTCCTTCGAGCAGGGCATCCGCTTCGCTGGCTCTGGCGGCACCGTCGTGCTGATTGGATTGGCAGGAAAACTCGACGGAGTCGACTGGACGCCCGTCTGGCTCAACGAACTGACGATAAAGGGAGCCTTCACCTACGCTATGGAAGAGTGGCAGGGCGAAGAAATCTCGACGATGGCGCTGGCGCTGCGCCTGATGGCCGAGGAGAAGGTCTACCTCGGTCGCCTGGTCACCCACCGTTTCCGTCTCGACGACTACCGCGAGGCCCTCACAACGGTCACATCCAAAGGCAGCAGTGGCGTCGTCAAAGCCGTCTTCGACTTTCGGGAGAAATAATCGCGTCTGGCTTTGTTAGCTCGCGGCGAGCTCAATGACGGTGTCGACCAGCGCCTGAATGCCCGGCACAGCTAGCTCCGGGTCGGTCCATTCTTCCCGGGCGTGACTGATGCCCCGGCTACTCGGCACGAGCACCATGCCGGCCGGGCAGATCCGGGCAATCTGCATCGCGTCGTGCCCCGCGCCCGAGAGCATCAGGCGATGGCCGATCCCTCGCTCATCGCAGTGCTTCGCAAGTAGATCGACAATCTCATGGTGCATTGCGACCGGGTCAAGACGGGTTAGCTCCCGCCGGGTTATCTCAAGACTCCGCCGCTGGGAAACTTCCTCAATCCCTGCATCGATCCGATCGAGCGTGCGCTGCCGATCCTGAGCATCCCCGCCACGCAAATCGACATCGAAAATCGCCCGACCAGGTACGACATTCATGGCGTTCGGGATCACTCGGATTGTGCCAACCGTCCCAACGGAGGAGTCAGAGCCCTGTGCTTCACGCTCAATGAGCAAGATGATCTCGGCGGCACCGGTCAGGGCATCGTGACGGAGGTGCATTGGCGTCGCACCAGAATGATCCGGGCGCCCGACGACCTCGATCCGAAATCGAATCGGAGCGGCGATGCTTTCGACGATCCCGACGCTCTTGTCTTCCTCTTCAAGGAGACGGCCCTGCTCGATATGCAGTTCGACGAAGGCGCGGAAATCGCCTGGTTGCCGCCGCGCCGCATGAAGCTGGTTGGAATCAAATCCTGCCCCTCGCAGTGCCTGAGATACCGAAACGCCCTCACTATCTTCAAGCGCCAGGGCCGCATCCGGCTCCACTACGCCGGCGACCAGCGCGCTGCCGAGCGTCCCGACCCCGAATCGGCTCGACTCCTCACAGGAAAAGGAGACGACCTGGATGCCGCGCGGCAAATCGATTCCAGCCTCTTCAAGCACGCTTACTGCCTCGAGCGCCGCGACGACCCCGAGTGAACCATCGAAGCGCCCACCGTTCGGAACGGTGTCAAGATGCGAGCCAGCCAGCACCGGGGCAAGTTCGGAGTTCGTACCGGCACGCCCGCCAAATATGTTCCCGAATGGGTCGATGCGCACGTCGAGCCCGAGCGACGTCAGATAATGGATCAGGAGCTCCCGCGCCTGGAGATCAGCCCGCGAGAATGCCAGCCGGGTGATGCTGCCATCCGGCTGATAGCCGATCCGGGCAAAGGCCTGCAGGCGCTGCCTGATGCGATCGGGATCTACCGTGGGAATTGCGGGGAGAGCGTTCATGCGCGACGGTGGAGCAATACGGCATCTTCGCCGTCATCTTCTTCAAAGAACACCTGAATCTCATGCCCTTGCTCGACGGATACCGACGCGGCAACGTGATCGGCGGCGATCGGAAGCTCCCGGCCTCCCCGGTCGATCAGCACGGCCAGAATAATGCGCGACGGCCTGCCAAGCGCCGATAGCTCGTCCAGCGCGGCGCGGATTGTCCGCCCTGTGAAGAGCACGTCATCGACCAGGTAGATCGTTTTGCCCGCAACTCCAAATGGCAGCGAAGTGTTCCCAACAACGGGTTGTTGGGCGAGGCTATCGAAATCGTCGCGGTAGAGGGTGATGTCGAGGCTGCCACAGGGAATCTCGTGTGCATATTGCTCCTGAAGCAACTCACGGAGCCTTCGCGCCAACGTGTCGCCGCGCCGCTGGATGCCCACCAGGCAGACATCATCCCGAGCGGTCATGTCTTCCAGGATCTGCCCGGCAAGCTGGCGGATCAGTTCCTGGGTTTCGTCCGCATCGTATAGCGTTTCCGCATTTGTCGGCCCGTTTGCCCTCGCCGGTCATCGTCACAATCTCCATTGATATAGCCATACAGCCGAACGAAATTGCCCGGATCAACTGCTATTAGTACAGCCTCCTCGTGTAGAGACGCGCCGCTGGCGCGTCTCATTTACAGAATCGACTATTTTCAAGGCAAGGCAAAGATGCCGAAACCAAGACGCGCCAGCGGCGCGTCTCTACGCTAATACCCGTCAAATCCCAGTTCAATCTCCTGCGGCGACCGGCGCATGTTCCGGACTCAACGGGGCGCGGACGCCGATCATGCTGTCGCGGATGACGAGTTCGGCGAGTTCTTCCTCGCTCATCCCCTCAGTGCCTTCCGGGCGTAACGGCAGAACGAGATAACGGAGCTCGGCGGTGCTATCCATCACTCGCACCTCGACATCCTCGCCGGGGTCGAAACCGAATTCGGCCATAACGCTGCGTGGCTCGATGACGGCTCGCGAGCGGTAAGGCAGGCTCTTGTACCAGTCCGGCGGCGCGCCCAGCAGCGCTCCCGGATAGCAGGAGCAGAGCGTGCAAACGACGATATGGTGGACTTCCTCGGTATTCTCGAGCACCGAGAGACCGGTGTACTCCGGGAACTCGTAGCCCAGCTCGCCGATTGCCCCAAGCGGATCGTTCAAGAGACGCTCTTTGAAGACAGGATCGGCCCAGGCCTTGGCCACGACCTTCGCTCCGTCCGACGGGCTGCGGCTGGCGCGGTCCATACTTCGGCGCAGATCCTCCGGCCCGATGACACCCTTCTCAACCAGTAGCTCGTGCATCGCCAGCGCTCGTTTGGCTCGCTCGCTCAGTTCGATGTCTGGAGCCGGTGGATGGCGGTGCGGGCCGTTGCCATTGCCATGGCTATGGTCGTGGTCGTGGTCGTGGTCGTGGTCGTCATGATGATCGCTCATGCGGATCCTCCTTCTCGAACGGGCTCCAGCCAGTGCTGGAAGACATCGACGATCAACGTATCCGTCGCTGGTCCTTCGTAGTCCTCCCAGAGATCGGTTTGCTCGAAGAGCACCCGGTAGACCGGCATCTTCGGAAAACCCGTCTCACCATAGGCTCGTGTCTCAGGGTTCGGCCAGGCTTCCTGGTCTGCCACGACCGTGCCCGTTTTACCTTTGATGTACCAGGGCGTCCGGTGGTGGCCATCGTGGGCGCGGTCATCGACACGTACCCGGTCGCCAACCTTGAAACGGCCGGCAATAGCGCTACTAGTCATGGGCGTGCCAGCGGTCATCGACCTCAGCCGCTTTGGCGTCGATCTCGTCCGTCGTCAGGATGCCCTTGGTCACCAGCGCCCGTTCAATCGATGCTGACCAGCGCTCGAAGTAGCTATCAGCTTCATATTCGTCGGCTGGCAAGGCTTCGATCCCGGCCCGCAGCTCGTCAACGGCCATAATGCCCTTGCGGGACAAGACACTGTAGAGCGCCTGCGTCTGGTGCTCCCAATCGGCCCACACGTGGTCATCTTGATCGATCGGCTCATCGGTTGGCCAGCCGCCGCGGTCATGTGGTGCAGGCATTGACCGTTCCTCTCATATACGTCTACATCATGGGATCAGAATAGCAGAAGCAACCAGCCGGGATAATCGCCAGAAGTTGAAGGGAGCGCTGGACTGGAGTCCTGGCCACAGGCCTAACCGGGGATAACCCCCGGGACTTCATAGATCGTGCACTCCTGCGCCCCAAAGATCGCTCTCAGTCCGCCGGTCCAGCGGCTCGCACAGTAATTGAGCGGCCCATCATTCGGCACGACGTGCATCCGCCAGCCCGTGGATGGACAGCCACCTGGAATCCAGGAAATGTGCCCTGTGTACCTGTTGATGCACAAAACAGTCGGCTGCAGGGCGGGCAGCGTCAAATTGACCGCACCGGTCGGACAATTGCCGCCAAGCGCCGCTGAGAGTGCGCCGGTGATACGACTGGCACACAAGGTCACTGTCTGGTCGACCTGGACGCTGCCTGTTGTCACGCCCAGGTCGTCGTCGCTGACCTGAACACCAATCGTCGAGGTGGCTGCCGCAGCAGCGAGCGTGCACTGGCCCTGGTTGGCAATGCCGGCTGTCTCGTAACTGCCGTTGTTGTCGCAATCGAAGCGGAAGCTCAGAACGTCGTTGGCCCCAGCATCGGTGGCGTCAACCGTGACGGTGACTTGCTGGCCCTGAGGAACTGGACCGTTCGTCGTGATTCCAACGATCGTCGGTGGGAGATTGTTGACGGTGTGCTGGACACTGTTGCTGCCGGTGCCGGTGTCTTCATCGGTTACCTCGACGGTGACGCTGTATGTTCCGCTCGGGCTGTCATCGACGTAAATGTGGTTGGGTCCGGTACAGGTTGTTCCGACAATCGTGCCCGCCAGCGGTCCAGAGCCGTCGCCGTAATCGACGGTACAGTTGTAGGGGCCGACGCCGGGACTCGTGAACGTGGCGCTGGCAACGACGCTGTCGCCTTCATCCGATGGCGACGGAGAGACTTCAGGAGCGGCAACGACTGGGCCAAAACTGATCTCCAGCACGTGGGTTATCGAGTTATACGTAAAGGTCACTGTAGCGTTCGCTGGTACGGTGAAGAGGATGTTATCTCCGTCGGGCGTTCCTCCAGCGCCATAATTCTCATCCCAGGACTCGTCGATCGCAACTTTGGTTTGATAATCGCCAGCCGGTATCAGGGTCGTCGTAAAAGTGTAGACGCCGTCGCCATCCGGGTCCTGCAACCAGGAACGCAGACAGCCCGGGTCCCAGTCGCCGGGGCAACCCAACTCTGACTGAAAATCGCCAGGAGCAACAGCGATGATCGAGGTCTGATTGTCGGTTATCCAGTGGCTCTTGTGATCATAGTAGAACTTGACGCTGGTTAGAGCAGCTAGCGACAGCGTAATGTTCGATCCATTTTCCTGGGCGTTCAGGCCATAATTCTCGTCCCAACTCTGATTCAAGGCGGCCTTGTATTCCCAATCTCCGGCAGGGATGTTAAAGACCTCTTGCCAGACATCATCGAAACTGTCGAAGGTCAGCCCGCTGATAGCACAGGCAGGATCCCAGTCGCCGGAACAGCCGAGTTCCGATTGAAGACTACCGCCAATGACCACACTCGTCGGATTCGGAGTATGTCCGGCTACAACAGACGACAGCGGTATGAACGACAGACAAATCACGAGAACTAGAGACCGCGCCAAGCGATGGCGGACGGACATTTGGCGAATGAGACGGGCATTAAACGGCATCTTCATGCCTACTCTTTTCGGTTTTCCTTTAGTCATCACGTTTGTCCGGCTCAGCGAGCCAGACATTGTCGCGTTCGGTCACGGCTGCATCCACATTGGGTAGGTGGCGCGTATCTACCACGCTAGATGGAAGTCCTGAGGAAACGTCCTGTCACATCCGAAACACCTCTGGAACGCACGCCGACCTATCCCGTGCGGAGTATAGACCCGCTACAGACTCATTAGAAGAATGGGAATGGCGTCGGTCTCAATCCCTCGTCGTCGCCCTTGATCGTCTTACAGGATCTGGGCAACGACGTGGCAATGACAGATGGCTATGATGGATCGTGACCGTCATCGTTGTCATGCAGGAGCGTAGATCTGGAGATCGGCGAACAACCTGAGATTCGTCCATGGGAGGTCTTGCTGATCGGCGGCGTCTCCGGCAGCGGTAAGACGACTGCCGCAATGGCGCTCGCCCGGATGCTGGCGATTCCATGGATCGGCGTCGACGACTTGCGGCTGGCTTTCCAGTGGAGCCGGGTCAAACTGCCAGAGAGAACCGAAGCGCTCTACTTCTTCCTTGATACACCCGATGTCTGGTCGCTGTCGCCAGAACACTTGCGCGACGGCCTCATCGATGTCGGCGAGCTTATGGCACCGGCCGTCGAGGTTGTCGTCGCCAACCACCTCCATAATGCAGGTCCGGTCATCATTGAAGGCGATGGCATCATTCCCTCAATTCTTGAACGACCAGAGATCCGCAAAGGTGTTGCTGCAAATAGAGTCGGGATCGTCTTCATCGACGAGCAGGACGAGGGCCGTCTCGACGCGAACTACCGCCTGCGCGGGCGCGGTCCCCAAGACCGTCCAGATCACGAACTCCTGGCTGAAGCCCGCGCCAAGCGCCTGTTCAGCGTGTGGATCGCAGAAGAGGCTCGCGCTCGGAAGCTGCCAGTCATTCCTTCCAGGCCGTTCGAGAACTTGAGCGAACGCATCCTCGACGCCACGTTCGCTCGAGAAAATCCAGAACGGTACAGATAGCCACTTACTTTGGCGACATCGAGCAGAGCAACAAGAGCGATTTCTGTAGAGGGGCGTCAGCCTGACCAACACCGCCAAGAACGCTGATACGGCGTCAGAAGCCACGCCCTGCTCTGGTCAGATGAGCCGGAGGTCTACCCAGCCAGTCGACAGGTTCGCATGATGGGTGGCCGCTCACTGCGCTGGTTCGCATGCTCGACGGTTCGTGAACGCGTCGGGTAGAGCAATCTGGATTTTCGAGGCTCAGCAATACCAACCACCCGCTGGGGGGACTGCTGTTCGTTGCGGGCGACTACGAGACGCAGATCACCCAGGTTTCAACGACAGTTCCGGCGAAGGCTCCATTCCACTCGAACCCATCGCCGCGCCATCCAGTCGGCGGTGATCCAATCGGGCCACCGCCCTTGTTGATGTCAACCCAACCTACGATGTTCGGCGCGCCCTCAAAGATAACCTGGCTCCCACCACTGATCGCCGTTTCACCACTCTCACAGTTCACGACGTCTTGGGCTTGCCCCGCTGCAAATCGGAAATGTCACTTGTGGTTGTCCGTACCGTATAGGTCAAATTCTCAGCCGGGTCACCGGCCCCCAGATCGACTTCAAACTCCGCCGAGCTGCAGTTCGGTGGCTGGCCGGGTCGCATGATGCGCGTCGCTCCGGTGTACTTGCTGACACAGGCATGGTAGACACTGCTATCGTCGTGTGTAGCTGTCGCCTCACCAGTCCCAAGCACACCTGCGATGACCAGCACGAGCGCCAGTCCGGCACCAGTTCCCAATCCCACTGCAAGCCCCAATGCCAGTCGAGATACAAGCGTGCCTCTCACAGACACCTACCTTTCCCATATGTATTGATCGTCGGGAAAGAGTAACATAAACAGCGCTTGCGGGATAGCACAATTATTCCCTTCTCACTCTATCTCCCGCGAGTGCCAAAGCACCGGACGCATTGCCCCGCACGTCAGCGAAGGACCGCTTCATAGCGCCCGAACCGATTGTCTCCCGCGCGTTCCTGGCAACGCTCTCGCGCTCGCCGAGTGGACGAGAGCACTTCTGGGGAGCCTGTCTCTATAACCACAGCGGCTCAACGAATCATGGCCTGATGGTCGACCTGCATTATGGTCGGATTCACTATTTGGTGTGCGGTTTGACGGGGTAGACGGAGGCACTCTATTTCTTCTTGATACTCCCGATGTCTGGTAACTGCCTCCGGAACGTTTGCGAGATGGCCAGCCCTGCCCGCCGTCGATGTGGACGCATGTCCTGCCCGATGATGGCGATCTGCTAAGCTGTGTCAGCCGCTATACCGGCGCCAACCGCTGGATACTGGACCGCAGCCAATGCACGGCCTATGAAGTGCCGAACACCATCCCCGCCACTCCATATTTCCATCTACAGAGGCCCGTCCGCGCGGAAGGGCCTCCGCTAGTAGATCGCGACGATTGCTTCTCGATCCCCCATTGGTCGATATGTTTACATACACCTGCGCAGTCCCGCAGCCATACGCCCAACAGTGGATGCGACCAGCACAGACCGATTTGGATTGAGGCGGGGTCTGGACGAACGTTACGATTCGTTCGAACCCGCGAGCCGGCCATCCGCGAGACGTGACAGGCAAGAAACCGCCGTGGAAGCACCGGCTCCCACGGCGGTTGACATGCGTGCGCTTTGACAGCTAATCGTCCTCGAACAGACTGCCCGCAACCCAGTCGTCATCGTTCGGCGCGCTCCTCCCATTCCCACCGCTGACAGCGGAGGAGTTGCCGCTAGCCTCGTTTTTGAACCCACCGCTTACGCCGGAATAGAAGCCGCTGGCAGTGTTGAGGAGCCCTCCACTGACACTGGATTCAGCGCCGCTGGCGTCGTTGCCCTCTCCTCCACTGACACTGGATTCAGTGCCGCTGGCTTCGTTGCCAAACCCGCCACTGACGCTGGAGTCTGAGCCGCTTGCTTTGTTCCTATTCCCGCCACTGACGCTCGAAAACTCGCCGCTGGCCATGTTGCCCTCGCCACCGCTAACGCTGGAATCTAGTCCGCTTGCTTCGTTGCTATTCCCGCCACTGATGCTGGAAAACTCGCCGCTGGCCGTGTTACCAGATCCGCCGCTGACGCTGGAGCCCTCGTCGCTCGCTTGGTTATTGTCCCCACCGCTGACACTGGATCCGCGGCCACTAGCGGTGTTGAGCTGCCCGCCGCTGACGCTGGATAGATCGCCACGGGCCGTGTTAGTATTTCCGCCGCTGACACTGGAACGGAAACCGGCCGATCCGTTCGCGACCCCGCCGCTGACGCTGGACTCCCTGCCGCTGGCCGTGTTATCAGATCCGCCGCTGACGCTCGATCGCTCGCCGGTCGCTCGGTTAAAGAACCCGCCACTGACGCTGGCGTTAGCGCCGCTAATTCTGTTCTGGAAACCCGCAACAAGACCGCCGTAGCTGCTGTAGCCATGGTTCTCGCCGACGACGATGTTGTGGGATCCATCGCGGTTGAAGAGCTCTGAGTTTTCGTTGTAGCCAACGATCAGGTTGCCCTTGCCATTCTGTGTATCCGTGCTGCCCAGACCATCGCGAATCTCGACGTCGCAGCCGGTGAAGACGGCGTCGCCCGACTCGTCGGACAGACAATCTGGCACCTGTGCTTGTAGCGCATCGACCTGAGCTTGTAGCGCAGCTACCGCACCGGCCCCACCCAGCTCCACCAAAAACTCTGCACCGGTACAGTTGGGTGCCTGCCCTGGCCGCATAAAGCGCGCCTGACCGGTGTAACTGCTCACACAGGCATGCACGTTGCCGCTCGCATCGTGGGAAGCCTGGACCTCGCCTGGACGCATTGTTCCGAGCATGAATGCGACCATAGCCGCTCCCACGCCAATACCAATACCCAGCGCAAAGAGCCCCAGCACCAGCGCGGGCACGCGGCCCAACCCAGGTATCAGCGCGCTCGCCCGGTCCGATACAGTCTGGTTGATTCTCATGTCTCGACCCTTCCTCTCAGTGGAGGAAACGAGACAACATCAGAACGCGCTCATCACTGCTGCGTCGTGCCAGTCACGTTCCATGCTGAGAATGCATTTTTCTACTGTCAACTGGGGCAGTATACCGGACATATGGTGATTTTCTATCTCAGTCAACGTATCAGCGAAAATTCAATAAGGTGAAGGAGAAGAAGCTCGTCACAGACTCGAATCGTCAGCCCGAATCAGTCGTAGGCACCGCCTCTTCCAGCCGTCGCTGCAACCCGCCTCCACACCGTGCCTGCCAAGCGCAGTCTGCTGACCTGTATCAGCCGCTATTCCGGAGCCACTCAACTGGCTACTGGACCACAGCCAGTGCAGCATCTATGAAGTGCCCAACACGGTTCCGTCCACGCCGTAGCCGAAACATGACCGCCCGGATGCTCGTGCCGGTCGAACACCTCCGGCCGGTCCGGTGGTAGGAGTGTCATTCTGGCGGTGTCGGGCACATCGACGAGGATGAATGGCTCCCACCCAAGCGGTTTTCTCACGTGCGCAGGGACAACGAGCTTGTCTCCAAGGTCCGGGCCGTTTGAGCGCCTGGAACGGATGCATGCTCAATGCCACTTCTGGTGTGGAAAATCCGTAACTCTACTGATAGCCGCTTACTCCGGCGACACCTAGACTAGGGGGACTGGGAAAATCCCGTATGAACGGGCTTTCCATGCGAGAACACGGGCCGGAGAAGTCCTGCACGTCATAGTAAGACAGGGAAGAGAAGGATCGATGCAAGAATCGCTGGTAACCGCTCTGATCGAAGCCGCACATGAGTGCAACGAGGGCGATGTTCGGGTAATTATCACTCCGATCGGTGATGGCAAACCGACCTACATCGGCTCGATCGACCTCAGACAATCCAACAACAAGATCCTCTCCCTGCGGGCCGTCGATATCGGTGAGCCCAAAGAAGACGGGCCAACCTACCGCTTCCCGCGCGGTTGTGTCCGACACATGGCCTACGCCGGAGATCGCAACGGAGAGCCGGTTTACTGGTTCATCATCGATGGCATGCACAGCCTGACCGGCGTACGCATTACACCGGAAGAGTTCTACAAACTCAATGATGTCGACAACGGCGGATGCTGGCCAAGCGGCTTCACTCACAGCGACCCGAACGTTTACGTCTATCTCAAAGCCGTCGAATTCGAAGACGGGCTGGTTTCACGTGATATCGCGTTCACCCTCGACGAAATCAATTGCTGCGGAGAACGCGGCTAGTCGCTCAACCTGTTTACAGCAGGTTGCGATTTTGCAAGGCGAAATCTCATGGGTGTCGATCTTTCGTAGTGGGTGCAGGCTTGATCCCGACCCGCATACGTACACATGTGCTCAATGGCCGCGGTCGAGTGACGAGGCGCACCCCTACGATATTCTGGTACACTCACGTTCTAGACAGCCCAGACTTGACAACGAGCTTAGGACTTTCCCGGATGTTCCCGCTATCCGGCCCGATGAGTGGGCCGGATAGCGAGTGGGCTTGCCCGGGAACGACAGAGGGGATCGAAGGAGAAAAATATTGACGAAGCTCTTTGAACACCTGCTTTGCGAAGCAGTCAGGAAGGGCGTCGATCTGCCCGTCCTCATCACGATCAACAATGTCGGCACGATCAGAGGCGAAATCGACAGCTGTCAACCGCTGTCCGAACTCGGCCCGCCGCTCTACGCGCGCGTGCTCAACGCATCGCTGGTCGATCTCCAGAGCCCGCGCGAAGAGCCTTCGCTACTGGTTCCAAAACCTCCGGTCTCATCCGCGGTTCTCTTGCCAGGCGGCCCCAACCGGCGCTGGTTGGTCACCCTTGGTTCGATTATCGTCATCGGGGAAGAGGTCGATTGGGATCAGTGGCTCGACTACAACAGCACGACGAATGGAGGTGAGTGGGATCCGGAGGTAGTCACCTCGCTCAAGGCGCTCTACCCACTCCAGATCGATGAACAGGAGCTGTTTCATCTGATCAATGTGCGCTTTCTCAACACCCAGATCGAGACCAACCTCGGCGGACCAGTCCACATTCCAGTATCCGACGTAAGCTGTTGCGGAAACCGCTGGTAAGAGCCACCGTGAGCGCCAACCGTTCGCCAGTCGTTGCGGCTACGGCGGGATGTGTGAAAATAGTATCTGGAACACAGCATCACGCACGGACTCAGGTGGCTCTGTTGACAGCACCCCTCCAGCACCGGCATCAATCTCCCGGCCTGCAACTCGTTGATCGCGACGCGGCGCTCTCGACCCTGCGATCATCGATAGCTGAAGATCAGGGCCATGTGTTCCTGATCACCGGCGAAAATGGCACCGGTAAGAGCAGCTTGATTCGGGCTGTTCGTGATCTCGCCCGAAGAACGTTCGCGGCATCCCATACAGTAGAGATGGTGGACTGTCTCCCTACTGCCGTTCCATACGCCTGCTGGGCGCCGGTGCTCGAGCGCCACCCGGCTCTCCGCGAGATGGCGCCAGCCCCACTCGGTAGCATGATGCCTGCTGCACAGGGGCCCGAGGAGCTGATCTACCAGACAGCCGACGCCCTGCGCCGTTGGGCAGCGTCCAACCCACTCATCCTCATCTTCGACGACATCCAGTTCGCCGACGAATCATCACTCAATCTGTTGCTCGCCGTTGCGCGCCAGGTGCAAAATAGCCAGATCAACCTGATCCTCAGTTGCGATTTGCCCATCTCGGAAGGCGTCCCGATAGCGCGCTTTGTGCCGGCTCTCTTCCAGCACGGTCCGGTGCAATCGATCGAAATCGGACCGCTCAGCATTGCTGGTATTCAAGCGCTGATCGACCAACGTCTGGAAGACGCGACCTCAAATGTTTCGGCTAGTCTGGCCGAGCGTGTCTACAGCCTGAGTGGCGGAAACGCCCTCTACGTAACGGAGATGCTGGATGCGCTCATCGACGCAAACGGAGTCGATAGCGCTCAAGCGTTGCGCCAGTTCAGCGCCCTGCCGTTCTCACTCCGCCAGCTAGCGGAAAACCGCCTGGCGCATATTTCTCAGGAAGCTCGCGAAACGCTCGAACTCGCTGCGATTATCGAAGAATCCATCGATCTTGACTTACTCCATACGATCACAGGCTATAGCGATGAGCAACTGATTGAGCAGATCGAGCAGGCGCTGGCACACGGTGTGCTGATCGAAGATGACCATGGACATTTGCGCTTCCGCCATGGCGTCGTTCAGCAAATGCTGGCCGAACGGCAGTCCGGTTTGCGACGCCGGCGCTGGCATGCAGCCATCCTGGAAGCGCTCGAACAGCGCAGCAAGGTTCCGCCGGTCGACATAGCCCGGCACGCCGAAGGAGCTGGCAATGCGCGCGCTGCCGCCGAGGCATACCGGCGGGCCGGGCATCAAGCCCGCGATCTGTTCAACATGCCCGAAGCTGGCCGCTACTACCGCAAGGCGCTGGAAATTGCCGAGCAAAATGGCCTTGACGATGCCCTGCGCGACGAGCTGCGCCTGCAATACGCTGACAGTGTCATCCGCATCGATGCGGCTATCGCAGAACGAGAATTTGAACGCGTCTCCGCGCGTGCGTTCGTCCGGGGAGATCGAGCTATCCTCGCCAAGGCGCGACAACGCCAGGCGATGCTCTTCTACGAAACCTCGCGCCGACACGATGCCATCGCCATTCTCGACGATCTCATCCCTGAGCTCGAAGCGCTCGAGGACTGGCATACCCTCGCCGACGCCCTGACCTGCGCTCTCTACTGCGCCGTCTCAGCCAGCGATTTCCTGGAGCTGGACCGACTCAAGAATGAACTCATCAAGGTAGCCGATCGCATATCCCAGCCGAGCTACCGCGCCACCGCCTATTTCATGGACGCCCTGGCTCGCGTTGGACGGGGCGAAGCCAGCGGCGCACCACTGGCAATCCGGGAAGCGATCGCGATGGCGATGGAACTGGGGCAGCTCGATGTCGCGACCCCGTGGACGGCTGTCGCCTTCTACCGGGTCGACATCTTCGCCAACCTTCACCACCCGGATCAGGTCGAAGCGTTGATCAAACGCGGGCTAGAGCTCGACGCCGAAAGCAACCGGCGCATTGGGCTCTCGCCCGACAATTGCGAGTGCACGCCTGAATTCAGCTTCTGGTGGTTCCTGCGCGGGGAGTGGGATGCGGCCCGCGAGATCCTGACCGACCCATTTAAGATCCGAACCGATCCACAGCCACAGGTGCTCAAAGATAGCGTTCAGGTCATCGCAACCGAATTCGCGCTCGCGACCGGCGCGCTCGATGACGCCCATGCCCTCCTCGAATACGTCGCGCCAGCGCCCGCCACCGGCGCTGGTGATCACGCCTACCAGCAGTGGTTGATGGCGGCCGAGCTGCATGTGCGTCTGGCGTTACAGGAAAGCAATCCCGATGAAGCGGAACGCTGGATCACGGTGCTGGATCGGGAACTCGAACATCGCCCCCATGTCCCCGGAGAACTGATGCTCGATCTCAGCCGGGCCAGGTTGTCGCTGGCGCTCGATGATGCGGCCAAAGCCCAGCCAATCGCCGAACATATCGTCGCACGAGCCCGACAGACGGAGAATATGCTGGCGTTGATCGATGGCTTGCAAGTCCTTAGTCGTGCCTGTCAGATGCTCGGCGAGCGTGATCGCTCGATGGCCACAGCAGAAGAAGCGATCGCCATCGCTCGACAATGTCAGCTGCGCTATCTCGAGATACTTGCGCGGATCAATCATCTCGAAGTGGCCAGTGAATTCGGCGAAAACACCGACTCGTCCAATGACGAACTTGAAGCCCTACGTCAGGAGATGGAAGAGATCGGCGCATCAGTCGCCGCAAGACGCCTCGACGCCCTCCTGAAGAAGCGCACTAATGCACGTCCTGGCGGGCTGACCCGTCGCGAGTTGGAAGTGCTCGCGTTGATCGTCGAAGGCCGGACCGACAACGAAATTGCTGAATTGCTCTTCATCAGCCCGCGCACCGTCAGTACCCACGTCGGCAACATGCTCGCCAAGACCAACGCTATCAACCGCGTCGAACTCGCCACCTGGGCCCATCAGAACAACGCCCTGAATTAGAAGGCCAGCTGCGATCTCGCCCTGGCGAACTCACTATGAACCACCCGTAGAGACGTGCCGATTGGCGCGTCTCCTTCTCCGCATCGTTCGTTCCCTGTAAATAGGTGATGTACGAGCAACCGAGACGCGCCAATCGGCACGTCTCTACGAACACGAATCTCTTGCCAGGTTCGGAATGACTATCCGGCAGTGATGCGGCGACCGATCTGCGCCGTCTCTTCGCCGGCCCCCGAAATGATCCGCACGCCGTCGTCGAGGAGGTAGCGGACATTCTCTTCCGCGTCTGGTTGGGGTCATTCCAGGAGCAGAGAAAAGCCAGACCAGCGTCGTCGCAGGCGGCACGGATCGTCCGGCGGGCAGCGTCCATTTCCGGCGGGTAGGGTGGGTCGTGAGCATCGCGGTAACCGTATGCCATGCCCATATCGCCCGGCCCCCATTCGGCAAATGCGATGCCCGGAACAGCCGCAATCTCGCGCGCATTCGCAACCGCCTGCCGGTCTTCCATCTTCAGACCCAGCAACAGCTCGCCATCTGGATTCAACGGCCAGGGATCGGCGATCCGCAGATATTCGTCGACCTCGACGCCCCAGATCTCCGCCGGGCGCTGCTGGCCTCCGGAGCCGCGTTCACCACGCCCCAAGCCCTCACCGACACCCAGCGTCTGAAATGGATAGCGGCAATGCTCGACGAAGGCTTGCACCGCGTCGGCCCGCCGTGCGTGCGTATGCAAGACACCGTGGACGCCCGCCGTGAGCACCTGCCGGATCTGCCAGGCGTTGGCATGCACCTCCGCCGCTGTCCGGCAATTCGAGGGCAATGTCGCGATGACGGTTGGCATCCGGTGGCCACTCGGCAACGGACCTCCGTCAACGAGCCCGCGCATGAAAGCGGTCAATCCAACGACATCGAAGGCGTGATGCTCGAAATCCACCATCAGGAAGTCGGCCCAGGTCGACGCTTGTTCGACCCCATGCTCGTAGGAGAGTTCGCCAGCGGCGGTGTAGTACAGCGCCTCGCCGGCCTCAAGCAGATCAATCGCCCGGTTGATACGCACCATCGACAACTCCAGGCTCGTTTATCACATTCGATTCCAACGTCATGGAAACGTAGCATGGCGCGGGCGGAGGGGAAAGTCAGGCGCCGATCACGGTGAGCAATGAGGTTTGAAGACTAGAAGATGCCCGAAAGTACACCAATCGATTCGGAATACGCGATCGCGATCATCGCCATGAGGCAAATCATCGTGATCCCAAACGCAATCAGCCGCGATTTTCCAAGCGGACTCGCCAACCAGCGCTCAACCAACCGGGTCATCCTTCCGGGATTCTCACACGTTAATTCCAACATGTCTCTCAACCTGTCTGCATATCTATAACGGTCGATACTACCCGCTGGTTGCGCCACCGGACAAATTGGGACGAATTGCTCAACACCTTTGACAGCATGGAAGATCAGTGTGTACGATTACTGTGAACGTACACCTCACGGGGATCAAGGGAGAAATCGATGAAGCTGGAGAAAATGACTGCATTTTCTGTTGTCCTCCGAGCTGTCGGCGTTGCAACGCTATTCGGTCTGCTCCTGGCGTCGGCCATGACAACCGCAGCCCAATCTGAGGAAGTTGTTGGACTGCGCATCGTCCATGTCGGCATCGACACCCCGCCGGTGAACGTCTCAATCAATGGAGAAGCACTCGCCGAGAGTCTCTTCTGGCTGGAAGCGACCGAATACATGGAATTTCCGGCCGGCGACCACGAGATCTCTATCTTCGACCCGGATACCAGCCTCGACCAGGCACTCTCAACTGTCATACTCACGACGGAAGCTGGCAACAACTACAGCGCGGTCATCACCGGCGAGATGCCGGAACCAAGCATTATTCTCATCGTCGACGGTGACGAAGCAAGTGTTGAAGCCGGGATGGGCGCGCTGCGCTTCTTCCATAGCGTCCCCGATGAGGGTCCGGTCGATGTCGCCACCAGCGATGGCACGATGCTCGCAGAAGCTGTCCAACCGATGACCACCAGTACTTATGTCATGGTCGCACCCGGTGAATACGATCTGGACTTCCGCGAAGCTGGGACGGAAAACGTCCTCTACACCGAGGCGGGCGTCATGATTGAGGATGGAGCCTTCCACACAACCTATCTCAGTGGGCTGGCTGAACTGACTAACTTTGCCGCAGAAACTTTCGTCGACGAATATCGTGCAAGCTCTGGCGGCGGCGCGGAGCCGACCGCAACCGAAGCACCTGGAGTCGCAACAACCCCCGAACCTGAAGCCACCGCGACCTCCCAACCTGAACCAACGGCGACACCCGAACCGGCCCCAACGGCGACTGCTGTACCTGAAGTTGGAATGCCGTCAACCGGAGCCGGAGGCGCAGCGTCCGATGCGGGCGGTGCGAATCTGACGCTCTTTGGCACGCTGGCAGTGCTGCTGCTGACAGCCGGTGGAGGGCTTCTCCTCTGGACCCGACGCGTGACCTGATCCGGTATGCGGATCGTTCAAATGACTGCGGCAGCGCTTCTGATTACAGGCGTTGCCGCAGCATCGTTCACTATCTGGCAGATCGTCGAAACCACCGCAGCTGAGCCAACCCTGCGCGGCCCCGCTCCAGTGCTCATCGGTGACGCGCCTCCACCAGTCACATCTACACCTGTATGCACAACCAGTAACTACGTTAGTGTCGACTGAAACAGCGACAACGACGCACGAATCACCACTTGCATCGCCTTCCGCGACACTGATTCCCCGCAATCTCGCACCGGCAACCTTTCCAGATGAGACCACCTGGCCAACGGCAGACCGGTCGAAAGTAGTCCAACGATTAGCGGAGGCACAACCAGCGCATCACGTCACCAGCCATTGGATCAACCGGCGCCGACCTACCTCCGCATCCCGCGCATCTCCGTCGATTCTCCGATCGCTCCGGTCGGCCTCAACGAGCGCGGTGAGATGGCCTCACCCGAAGACTATGATGAAGTGGGCTGGTGGCAATTCGGCGCGGCGCCGGGCGAATACGGGCGGGCGGTTCTGGCCGGTCATGTCGATAGCCCGACAGACAAAGCCGTCTTCTATGGCATCGATCAACTGGTTCCCGGCGATGAGATCTTCGTCGGTAATCAGGAAGGCGGCCCTGAGTTGCGTTTCATCGTTAGCGGTGCGGCGCTCTATCACGTCGATCACGCACCGGTCGATCAGATTTTCGGCCCATCGTCGAAACGCGAGCTGATCCTGATCACGTGCGGTGGTTCTTTTGACCACGACAGTGGACAGTACCTCTACCGCCGCGTCGTCTTCGCGAAACTTGCGCCCTGATGAGGCATAGCGACTGCAATTGCGGCGGCTAACGCAGCCGAATCGAAACTAACGCAACGAATCAGGTAGCGGATCGCGTGGAGTCTCCCAGTCAAATGCTCCTGTTTTCTCCGTTGTATGTAGCAGAATCTCCCGAGCGATATCGAGCCCTTCGCGCGTGATGCTGGCTCGATAATAGCGTCGCACCAGTTGGACAAGACCGGCGTCGAATGAAGCGAGTTCAGAGAGCAGTTCCTTGTTTCTGGGCTGCCAGCGCCGCTTCTGCCAGAAGCGGAACCGCAAAGCGGATGCGACAACTTCGTGCAACAAGCTGGCGGCAAGTTCCGGGTCCTGCTCAATAACGTCAACTGCATCTTCGAACAGCATCGCCGTCGAATAGCGCTGGACTATCAAGCCATTCTCGTCGATCTGCGGTCCTGCTTCGAGCATACGCCGGGAATCGTCGATGATCCCGGCCATCAGACCATCGGTATCCAGGGCGAGATGACCGGTTGCCAGCATGTGCGCCGTCGTCGGCCGGCCACGGACACCGTCCACTTCAAAATACCCTGCCATGAAATCGTGATGGTTGACGAAGAGCTCGACCGGCACGCCTGCGAAGCGGCGCTGTACGCGCTGTCGCCAGGGCTGATCGTGCAGGACAAAGATATCGAGATCGCTCGATGGATCGGGATTTCCACGCACGATCGAGCCAGTCACGACGATGCCGATCGGTTCGAAGTGTTCGAAGAGATACTCGCAGGCCTGTCCGAGCGCGGCGTTGTATCGAGCGCCGAGATCGGGTAGGTCGAGTGGCTGGTCCATGCAATTGCTTTCTATCCATATGACGAAGGCGCAACAAAGGAGCCTGTCTAGGTTGCCTGTTTCGAGACACGCGAGAGAGTGTTTGAAACGATCATGATTCTGACATGATTTCATCACTGGCGGTGTTAAGAATGTGGTCGCAGGGTTGACATCTGGGCTATCGGCAGATAGACTGCGCCTCAGTGAATGAATGTTCATTCATTTGGATGAATTAGTATTCACAAGGATTTGGAACGATCATGGCACGCGTAACGCAAGCCCACCTGGACGCCCGCCGCGAGGACATACTCGAAGCCGCCCGTATGCTTTTTCTCAATCACGGCTTTGCCGGCGTCACGATGCAGGAAATCGCCAGCGAAGCAGGCATCAGCACCGGCGCGATTTACAGGTATTACTCAAGCAAAGATGAACTGGCGCGCGCTTTCTTCGAGCAGTGCGCTGGCGGGGGACCGGCTTCAATGATCCGCCAGGTGGCACCAGAGGCACCTCCGGTCGAACGCCTGCAAAAGATTCTGGCCGCTGTCCAGCAAATGTGGAATGAGAGTCACGGGGAACACATTGTCGGCGAGATCCAGACCTCATTGGCGGCCATCCGTCAGCCTGAGGATGTTGGCCCTCTCGTCCACAATGCCCGTGAGCAACTCTACGAAGCGTTGATCGAGATAATCGAAGAAGGACAACGCACATGCGAAATCGATCCAGCATTCGACCCGCGGACTCTGGCAATGGCGCTGAATGCGTTTGTCCTGGGTATTGGTGTCATCGCGATGGAAGCAGGAGAGGAGCAGTTCGAGGAGCGGGCTGATGCGATGGTTGGCATATTGAACGAAGTTATTAAACGGCTGAGTCACGCCAGCGCTGGCGCGGACTGATTACTCGATGGAGAGTATGGCAAGGATGAAGGAATCAATGACTGCAACGAAACCGCGCGGTTTTACAGGTAAGCTCGCAGCTCTCGCGACTCGCAACCCCTGGAGGGTTGTCGCAGTCTGGGCCCTGATATTCGTCGTCGCGGGCGCAATCTCCGGCGTCTTCCCGGCTGATATGACCACCGACGCGAACTTCACAAATGAACCAGACTCGAAGCGCGTCGACGATCTGCTTGAAAGCCGTATGGACGGTGCCCGGAGCCCCAATGAACTCATCGTCGTCAAATCTGATGGCGTAACCGTTGACAGCCCCGAGTTCCAGGCCTTCGTCACCGATCTACAGGCAAATATCGTCGCGGAGTCAGACGGCTTCGTCGGCGAGATTGTTAGCTACTACGATACCCAGGACTCGTCGCTTATCTCCGATGACCAGCAGGCGATGTTCCTGCCAGTCTTCATCGGCGATTACGGTGTTAGCGCCGACAGCTATATTCACGCCGTCGAAGATGAGAATGGACGCGACGGGTTCACCGTCGCGACGGGAGGTCAAGAGAGTATCGACTTCGCTTTCGCTCATACCTCCGAAACCGATCTGCTGACCGGCGAGACGATCGGCATCTCGGTCGCCTTGCTCGTTCTGGTCATTGTTTTCGGCACGCTCGTGTCAGCCGGTATTCCGCTCGGCCTGGCCGTTAGTTCTATTGCCATCGCAATTGGCGCAACGATGATCATCGGGCATGCATTCGAACTCTCAATCTTCGTGACGAACATGATCGTGATGATCGGCCTGGCCGTCGGCATCGACTACGCCCTCTTCATTGTCGGGCGCTATCGTGAAGAACTCCGCCACGGTCGCGATATCACGGCGGCTATCATCCGCGCCGGTGACACCGCCAGCAAAGCGGTGCTCTTCAGCGGCATGACCGTCGTCATCGCCCTGCTCGGCATGTTGATCGTCCCATCAAGCATCTTCAACAGCCTCGGAGCGGGCGCAATCATCGTCGTCATCGTCTCGGTCATGGCGACACTGACGTTACTACCAGCGGTCATGCAATTGCTGGGCAACAAGATCAACGCCGGTACCGGCCGCGTGCTTACGGGTACGGTTGGCGTCTTCCTGCTGCTCTTCGCGGCCCTATTCCAGTTCGGCATGGACGTCAATATCGTCTTCCCGATCCTCTACGTCATCCTCGCCATCGTTTCGCTGACCGCAACCGTGCTCGACCTTCCGCTGCTCCGTATGCGGGATTCGACGGCGACCGGCGGCTTCTGGGACCGGCTAACGGGTTTCGTCATGCATTACCCGGCCGCGCTGGTTTCTGTCACCGCTGTGGCGCTGTTTGCTATCGGCATGATCTACTTCACGATCGATCTCGGCCAGTCGGGCATCAGCTCCTTGCCCGAAGACGCAACGGCGCGCCAGGCCTTTGAGCTACTCGGCGAAGAATTCACCGGCGTATCGCTTGAGGAACCGCATGTCATAGTCATCGACTCGAATGACGTGAATTCACCTGCCACCCAGTCCGACATCCAGGATTTCATGACGCTGACGGCGAACGATCCGGCCTTTGGCCCCTCCACCGTCCGGGTCAATACAGCCGGTGATCTGGCCGTGATCTCACTTCCGTCGACCAGCGACGTCCAGAGCAACGAGTCTCTCGACGCGGTCGAAGCGGCTGCGAGGAGACTATGTTCCACAGGCGTTCGGAGATATCAATGGCGATGTCCTCGTCGGTGGCCCCAGTGCCTTCACCGTCGACTTCAATAACGTCGTTGATACCTTCACCCCGATCGTCTTCGCCTTCGTGCTCGGCATGAGTTTCCTGCTGCTGCTGTGTGTTCCGCTCGATCGTCGTCCCGATCAAGTCGGTCATCATGAACCTGCTCTCCGTCGGCGCGACCTATGGCCTGCTGGTGGCTGTCTTCCAGCACGGCTGGGGCGCCGGATCTTCGGCTTCAAGCAGGTCGACCGCATCGAGGCCTGGATCCCGCTGTTCATGTTCTCGATCCTGTTCGGGCTCTCGATGGACTACCACGTCTTCCTGCTCAGCCGGATCAAGGAGCAGTACGACCTGACCGGCAACAACGCCGAGTCGGTCGCCTACGGCCTGCGGACGACCGCCTGATCATCACCGGCGCGGCCCTGATCATGGTCGTCGTCTTCGGCGGCTTCGCGATGGGCGAGCTGGTCGATGTTCCAGCAGATGGGCTTCGGCCTGGCGATGGCCGTCGTCATCGACGCCACGATCGTCCGGGTGATCCTGTCCCGGCCGGCATGAAGCTGCTCGGCGACTGGAACTGGTACTTCCGAACTGGCTCGGCTGGCTGCCCGAGATCAACGTCGAAGGCGTCCAGGACGAGCAGATGGAACCGGCCGGGGTCGGAGTAACGGCTGGAGACTAAGCGAGTTTGCAGTGAGTAGTACGTAGTTTGTAGTGAACAGCCGGGAGTGCCCTCGCTCCCTGGCCCCCTCTCACAATTCTGAGCGAGAGGGAACCGATAAAATTTGCGTCCGTGACAGGTCCTTGCTTTCCTCCCCTCTCCCAGGCTTGGGAGAGGGGCCGGTGAGTGAGGGCCTCTTCTCTTCCCTACTCACTACAACCTACAAACTACGTACTCCGCGCCGCTACTAATCGGCACGCCCGCCAATACTTCTCCCGACAACTCGAAGCCATGCTCCCGGATCGTGCGGGAGAGGGCGCTGGCGCTGAAACGGCGGCCCGTGAGAGATTTCGCATCTTGCAGCGCCAGATAGACGAAGGCCTCCGAAAGCTCCATCGAATCGCGGTACCGGTTGCGCGTTCTTCGGGCCAGGCGGCGAATTGGCGGCCGTCACCGGTGTCGGCTTGATTGGCCGGTCACCGATGTCTTTTCCGGGAGTCAGCAGGTTGACGCTGATGTTGTGCGCTTTGAATTCTTCGGCGATGGCATAGGAAAAGCCCTCGAGGCCGAACTTGGCGGCGCAATACTGCGCCTCGCCGGGAAAGGGCATCCGGGCGGCACGCGACGAAATGTTGATGATCGCGCCCCGACCCGCTGCGATCATCCTTGTGGATACGCCGTATCAGCCGCATCGGAGCCAGGAGCATCACTTCGAGCGTCTGCTCAACCTGATCCTGGCTCAGATCGAGGAAGTGCGTGTTGCGCAGAATCGCCGCGCCATTCACCAGCGTATCCACCTGCCCATGTCGTTCGAGTACTGTGGAGGCGAATGCATCGGTGGCCGACCGATCGGTCAAGTCAAGGACGGCAATCTCGATATCGCCGCCTTCACTCCGTACAGTCTCCTGCAACTCCTCCAGTTCCAGCTGAACTTCAAGAAGGTCGCAATCACTGTCGCCCCATGGCGCGACATCATCCGGCAAACGCTGTGTCCCCAACCCCTGCCGGCGCCGCTTACAACGACCGTTTGACCGTCCAACAACCCGTTCATTGCACCCTGCTCATCCTCTACCATGCGTTTCCCCTCTCAAACTCGTCACTACGAACGCTCCCACGAGACTTAAGCTAGAATTGTCCCAACATTCGTTGATAAGAAGATGGCGGTCGCATATGTCAGGTGGATATCAACCGCTGGCGACTTATGGCGCTCGGGCTGATGTTCCAGTGGAAGAGGCGCGGTTTGAACCGGGCGTCGACCACGAAGATTTGATTCGGGCGAGCCGTTTCGGGGCTTCCTCTATCAGGCCGGCCGACGGCTTCCAGTCACTCATCTATCTGCATGACGGCCAACGCCATCGCGTTCTCGCGTTCTCAGCAGACGAGGAAGCAATCCACAGGTTTCACCTGGAACCGAACGTGAGCATCTCCTCGCACGAGAACGTGTCGAGTTACCGGAAAGCCCATGGATCACACGGTTAGACTCCCTCAGAAGAGGCGTAGCCCGCCGCCAACTGATGGGGCCGCGTATGAGCCTGGAGCACCGCCAATTCACGACCCTCTCATCGCCCGCACCTGCCCTTATCTATGACACATCCGGTGTACGCGACATCGAACCGGTACTGGGACTGTGGCATGACCTCGTACCGTTCGATGGTGGTTGCGAAAGATCCAGAACTATCAAGGCTTCATGTTCTACGGGGCTTGCGATTTCGGCGAAGGCAATGCCTCGGTCTACCTGGCGTTTAGCGATCAAGACGATTGCGAAAGTTTCAAGTCTTCAGACTTCACTACAACATTCCAGGAACGTGCCGTCAAGCTTCTTAGCGTCCAGGACGCTACTCTTACCCAACTTGAAGGACATCTCCTGGGCTGGACCGTCCGCCAAATCGACTAACGCACACAGGTCGACGTTTGACAGTTTCAGGCCCGTGAATCATCATCATTGAAGACCCTTGAACCCGACCGGAAAGCCCTCCTGCAGATGGATTCCTCTTCCGTTGAACCATTCGTTGGCCGCAAGGCGGAGATGGGCGGCACTGATGAAGACCGGCAGGCGCGCGCTGAATGGTGCGGACACACTCATGCTGGTCAGTGGTGAGGCCGGGCACTCGGCAAAACCAGGCTCGCCAGCGAGATCGCGGATCGTTTTGTCGATCAGGAAGCCGCATTTTCTGGGGACATTGCTATGAACTTGAAGGAGCGCCGCCGTACTGGCCCTGGGTCCAGATCATGCGCGACTACATCCGACAAACCGGCCCCGAGCTACTCCGCGATCAGTTCGGCGCATCGACTGGCTATCTTCTTGCGATTCTGCCGTCGCTTGCTGAACATCTCTCTGAAGAGGAACAGGAACAGCTTGCAACACCTTCCAGCGATCCGGCCAGGGCACGTTTTCAGCTCTTCGACAGCATCTCACAGCTCCTGCGCAACGGAGCTCGAACGCAACCGCTCGTTCTGGTCATTGACGATCTCCAATGGGCGGACACGTCGACACTGATGCTCCTTGAGTTCCTCGCCAAAGAGCTCGCCAGCTCCTCGATCTTCGTCATCGGCGCGTATCGCGACGTCGATGTTCAACGGGATCGCGCGCTAACGGCGGCTCTTCCCAACCTGATTCACAGTGGAGCAAAGCAGATCACCCTCCGCGGCTTGGATCGACCTGCGGTCACCCAAATGTCCGGCGACATGCTCGGACAGACACCGGATAGCGCATTCACCGACCGTCTCCTCGAGCGCACCCGTGGCAATCCCTTCTTCGTACGGGAATTGCTGCGCTGGCTCCTGGCACAAGATGAGCAACCCAAATCAACCGGGTTTGAGGCGATGCACCCAGACGTCCCAGACAGTATCCGCGCCGTCATACTGCGGCAATTGGAACAGCTTTCGCCGACCTGCAGCGAAGTCCTTTCAGTCGCCGCGATCGTCGGGCGTGATTTCGAGCTGCCACTTCTCGAACGGCTCTGCGATCAGAGCGCGCAGGAGCTCATTGAGGTGCTCGATGAGGCAATCAGGATGAGGTTGATCGAGGCGCGATCCCGAATCGGCCAGTATCGCTTTAGCCACGATCTGATTGCTGAAACACTCTACAACCAGCAGAGTGCAGCGCAGCGAATTCAGCTGAACCATAGAGTTGGCCAGGCAATCGAGGAGCATTTCGCCCACGATCTCCTATCCGTCTCTGGTCAACTGGCCCGGCACTTCGCCAGCGCGCCGATCGGTGAGAATCGAGAGAAGGCAATCAACTACGCTCGACAAGCCGCGGAACAAGCCCAGCGCCAGTCAGCCTGGGATGAGGCTATCGAGTATCGGCTGCTTGCGGTCGATCTTCTGGCGAGCCAGGGAGCCCCTGAACCGGCCCAGCGCTGCGAACTTCTGCTGCAGCTCGCTGAAACCCAGAATCTGGCGCCCGCTGGAGGGTATTGGGAAGGTGCGGCAAGAACCGCCGCTGCCGACGGGCTGACAACAGGCTGGCAAGCGGTGGAGGCAGCCCGAGCATCGCACTCGCCGGAGCTTCTTGCGCGAGCGGCGCTCAACGTTGTCGGCATCAATCCCTTCATGCCGAGGGCCGGGGTCGACGGTCTCACGCTTCTGGAAAATGCACTGGCAGCGTTGCCGGAAGAGGACAGCATGCTGCGCGTGATGCTACTGTCTCGTTTGGGCTCCGAGACATGGCAATTGATGCACCATGCGATGCTCCCATGGTCTTCCGAGCGGCTTCAGCAGAGCCGGGCAGCCAGCGACGCCGCGGTCGCAATGGCACGCCGTATCGGCGATCCGGCAACCATCTTTCACACGCTCTACGCCCGGGATACCACCAGGCTCACGCCAGAGATGTTGGACGAAAGCCTCTCTGACGCCGACGAGCGGGTTGCAATTGCCCGGGAACTCGGAGATGACTACCTCATGGCCCTGGCCCTGCTGGCCAAGCAGGCAACGCTGGCCGGCGCCGGCCACATCAATGCATCCGAAACGATCTTCCCTGAGGTCGAGCAGGCTGTTGCCCGGGTACAGCTGCCCTTCCTGGACATGGGACTGCTCGCGCTGAAGATCGGATCGGCGTTGCGGGGTGGGAGATTCGAAGAAGCCGGACAACTGATCCAGAAGTCGGACCAGATTGCCCCCGATGCGGAAGCGACGCTCTGGCGGCGGTTTGCCCTGCACCGAGAACAGGGATCGCTGGATGAGGTTGCTGGTCAGATAGAGAAACACTACGCCACCCAACGGCCACGGACCATACAGACTTCTATCTTCTACGCTGTTTGCCAGCTTGAATTGGGAAACAGGGATGCGGCGAGGGAAGTCTTCGAACGATTCGCAAGCGATGATTTCGCCTCTGTGCCGGATCTGCTCCGCCTGCTCGCGTTGCTCACCGAGATCTGTGTAGCACTCGAAGACCGAGAACGCGCCTCGCTACTCGACGACCGGCTCCAGCCATACGCGCAACTCCCGGGCGGGACACTCGCCAGCGACGATATCGGAGATGCTGTCGGCCACCATCTGGGCCTGATAGCAACCCTCCTCGGTCGCTGGGATACCGCCGAGCGTCGCTACAGCGAAGCGCTCGAACTACACCAGCATTGGGGCATGCGCCCTGCCGCCGCTCGCACGCTCTGTGCCTGGGCCGAGATGCTCATGCATCGCGCCAACCCGGATGAATCCGAACGAGCCCGAACACTGCTCGATCAGTCAAATGAGATTGCGGAAGATCTCGGCATGGCACCCTTGATCAGCCGGATCGACAGCCTCCGAGAGGAACTCCGCACCGCCAAGCCGGAATTTCCCGCCGGTCTGACCGCACGCGAGGTTGAGGTTCTGCACCTGATCGTCGATGGACGCACCAACCAGGAGATTGCCAAGGCACTCTTCATCAGTCCCCACACCGTCGCCAACCATGTCGCTCACATCATGAACAAGCTCGGCGTCGAATCCCGCACCGCCGCTGCGATCTGGGCCGTCCAGCACGACACCATCTGAGTCGACCCCACTCATAGTCAGAAATCACTATGTCCACGCGACTGGTCAAATGATCAGTCTGCGCGATGTGCCCTGCCTGCCAAACGTCCATGCTGAAGACGTGGATGACAGAGCGGAATCTTCAGCAAAGGAGCACAGACATGCAAGCACCAACATGGAACAAGCGACTCGAACCCGGCCAAGTGAAACTCATCCTCGTGGCAGCCGCTGCGATAGCAATCGTGTTGCTCGCAACAATACTGTCAGAATCATTGTCGAGCGACAACCAGACCGCCACAACCGACCGCGCGCAGAATGCGCAGCTGCAGGCAACGCCGAACGCGCGCTTCCTGGAGCGCAACATCCTTCCTGGCGACCGCGGCACCTACCCGATCACCAGCCTGCAGGAATACCGGTTCCAGGGCTGGAACATTCTGCCCGGCGACCCCGGCACTACTGCGAGCATGTTGAAGAGCCAGGAGGAGTATCGCTTCCTGGACCGCAATGTCCTCCCCGGCGGCGACGCTCTGCTTCTCCCGCCCGACGGAAAGCGCGGCAGCCGCCATTGAACCCTGGGATCAACGATCCGCTCTATCCACATGGAGGAGAGCCTCTCGAATTCGGGAGGCTCTCATTGCTACGGCCTCACTACGGTTCTTCCCACCACCACCCGCAAGCAGATGCAATGAGGGTTTCGTATTTATCGGTGGCAATAGAGATATTGTCTTCAAACCACTCGCGCGTAAGGATGACCACATCGATGAGGGCTAACGCAGTGCAACCGCCGGGAGTTCGCTCACTGGAGGATCGAACAGGCTCCAGAACTGCGCCACTTCCTCGACGGTTCCCTTGTTGACTGTCGCCTCGCCGTCCTCGACAGCACTCCCCCAGGAGATCCGACCGGTAAGCAGGCCGCGCAGGATTGACTCGGTGGTGTGAATGTCGATCATCGCATCGACGGGCGCGCCTTCGAACACGTCCGCGACAATAGAACGGACCGCGAGGCCGTAGCTTGCGCCTGTGTCGGTAGCCCAGAAGCTCACCCGGAGCTGGATGCCATCGCTTCGAGCCGGGTCCAGGCGGGTTGCGAGCGCACGCAGGAGCAACGGAATCGGGACGGTCGCAGGCGACATCCGGATTCGCCAGACGACGCAGCGAGTCGCGAATCCTGTCGTGATTCAGCGTCCCATCGATCTCCCTGGCCGCCATCAGGTAGTTGTTGCGCCAGATCGGGTTAAGTGCCTGGTATCCCAACTGTCGTAGAGCGTCCGCCTTGAGCTGGCGCGCGTCTTGATCGTCGGGATCGACCCGCAAAACGTGAGTCAAAACCTCCGCCACCCAGCGCATATCGCCATCCACGCCCGCCCGCTCAGCCGCAGCAACAACGGCATCGCGGCCACCCATCGCATCGACATAGCGAGAGGCACGTTCGCGGCGTGGTAGTGGATCAATGAAGGTTGGATCGCCCTCGAACCACCCGAAAGCCATGGAGTAGATCTGCCGCACCGTCTGCTCGACCGTGCCGTAGAACTCGCCGAGCCAGGGATGATCGCGTAGCCGGGGCGGTAGTGCGGGGATTTCCTCGACCAGTTCGTCCGGCGTGAGGCCACGCGCCATCAGCCGGTAGGTCTGATCATGAATGTACTGCATCGCATCCCGATAGGCGGTGAGCAACTCGCGCACCTCCTCCTGACTCGTAACCGGCCGGCCGTGTCCAAAGACAAGCGCCTGCGCGTCGAATTCGCGCAGCATATCGATGGCACCGATCCACTGCCAGATATCGCGCACGGCTCCACGCAGGGCGTACAGGTTCGCCAGACACTCGCCCTGGATCACGTCCGCCGAATGGAGGACGCCGTAGTCCGGAAACCACAGCACGATCTCATCGTCTGATTCACTCGGCGCCTCGCGCAGATGCACGCGAATGCCGGCCACTTCAATGTCCAGCGAACCCTGGAAGACGGTCGTCGGCGGCAGCAGACCGGTGGTGCCGACGCGCAGCAGCGGCCCCAATCCGACCTCCACCAATCCATCGGCGCCAGGCTCAAGGTCCCAGCCGAACGTGTAGGCCAGTCGCAACGGACCAATGAGTCCTAGACTCGGATTGCCACGCATCCCCGCCAACAACCGCTCGTGGGCGTAAATCTCGATCTGCCCCTGTTCGACCTCGGACGGATCGAGGAGGCCGCGTGACCCGGAGCTGTGGTCAGGATGGCTGTGGGTATAGATCAATGCCTTGATCGGCTTGTCGCTGAATCTCCGCAAGTCGGCCAGCGCTTCGCGTGCCGCCTCTGCATTTTCCATGGAATCGATAAGGATGACGCCATCGGTTCCGACCACCATCGTCATGTTGGCGTTGCCGTAGCCAACCGCGACGTAGAAATCGTCCGCGACCTGATAGACGCCCTGTTCCATCGTCCGCGCATGTTCGGTCAGCTGGGCGGGGACCGTCTCGCTGTCCCCGTCAAACGCGAGATTCTGGCCGGTCAGGAAAACTGGGTTCGAAATTGGCATCGTGTACCTCTTTGAGTAAGTCTCTTTGAACATGCCACTACAGCTTCAAAGGCTGAGACAGTCAGATAGAATCGCCGGCGTCGGCAGATTTCAAGAGACACCGGACGAGGCAGTGCATGTGATGTTGTTGATCCGGGCTGAGTGCGGCGTCCAACACTGTTGCCATCTCGGCTTCGTAGGTCTCGCTTGCAGCACTCAGCTTGCGCCTACCGGCATCCGTGAGGGTGACCCGGCTGGCGCGGCGATCTGCAGGATCAGATTCGCGGCGTAGGAGTCCGGCGCCCTCAATACGATCAACAATCTTGCTGGCTCCACCCACCGTTGTTCCCAGCGCTGTGGCAACCTCGCCGACGCGCAAGCTTCCCCCGGATGAACGTTCGACAACATACAGCGGCCAGAAGAAGGCCAGCGGTAGGTCATGCTCGTCACGCAGCCGCGAATCGATCCGGTTCCAGAGCACGATCTCCAGATGAACGAGATCGCTCAACCATTCGATTCGATTCGGTGGCATCGTCTCATTCCTTCGCCGTACCTCTTCAGCGTCATCTCAAATATATATATTCCATGGAAGTATATACCCAGGAAACTATCGCAAACACTGCAATTCAGCGGAGAACGGCGCGACGACTGCCAGTAGATGAAGAAAGCTACGCAGGTCAAGAGCCAATTAATGGCGCGCCCACCGTAGAACTTGTCCCGCAACAGTCATGGGACGGCTCTCTCTATATTGAATAACCTGCTCATCCAACCATCACCAACGTTCGGAACTGTTGAGGTTGTCGCAGCCGGCCACAGTGATGAGGGTGCTGTCGTCAGGACAGCTAGTCAGTGGGCCATTGCGTCACTCCAGGTAGCCGATGTCGTAGGCATCGAGGATCTCAGCCAGCAACGCGAGATTCGCGCGTTCCACGAGACTTCCAATGTTGCTCGCTGATACGGCATCGGCCGCACGATCGAAGATCGCCAGGCAAGTCCGCGACGGATCGTGCCGCGAGCGGTAGAGAACCCCATCAGGTTCATCTGGATGGGCCCACAAGGCGTATGACCAGCCCTGGGCAATCCGATAGTCGCCCGTTCCAAGCCGGTTATCCGCGCCGATCCGTGCCAATCCCGCGCCTGCCAGATCGACGACGCGAAGCTGGCGACTGAATTCGACGGTCGCGAGACTGCGCGTTATCAACTCTTGACGGGTGACGATCCGGTGATCGCCACGATCTGAGCGCCCATAGGTTTCAACGAAGCAGCACTTCGGACTATCGCCCAGATAGAGCACGCCGAACTCTTTGTCGGGGGCATCAAAGCGGTTGAAACCAGTACGGCCAAAGTAGAGCGGCGGGTGTTGAGAGCTGTGGAGGCGATACCAGCTGTCCTGGTTGAAAACGATTGGAAGTGAAGTCGTCGAGAAATCGGCTGGCGGATCTGGGTGCGGGCCAGGATAGGTTGAGCTAGGCGGCGCCATGTTCCCCAAATGCCTGCGCAGCCCGTCGCACCGGATTCAACTCGCCTGCTCGCAACGCTTCCAGTGGTGTCCGGTCGTCGAGGTAAGCGTTGGAATTGAGCATGAAGCTCACCTGCATCCAGGGATCATGACTGCTCAGATCATCGAGAACATCTTCGAGGCCCGGCAGTGTCCCATGCTCAGCATCGAACTGCCAGGCAGGATAGGCGTAGCCTCGCCGTCCCGTCGACAGCCCTATGAGCCTACCTGCCTGTCGCCGCTTATCGACCGCTTGGCGGGAAATCTTCAGTATCCCGGCCACTGCCTGCGATGACAGCGTCCCGCCCTCGGCAGTGAGCATCTTCTCGCGATAGCGTAGCCCCCGCAGCTTGGCCCCGGCTAGCGGTCCCTCATCAAGCAGGCGCATTGCAGCAGGGTTCTCGAGCGCCTGAAGCAGCACGTCATAATCCGACGGCGCACCAGCGGCGACAGTCAATACTCGCTCATCTTCCTCAGCGACGAGCCGGGAAATGGCATTGACGACCCGGGCGGCAAAGGCGTCCTTTTCGGCGCTGTCACTCGCCTCGCGGAGCCTTTCGATCGCCCGTTCGAAGTTTCGCGACCTTCCCGGACCCTTGTGCACATCTCGAGTCGTAGCCATAAAGAACGTCCTAAGGTGCTTGACGAAGTTGCTTATCTAATCTTAGCACGATGTCGTCAACCACTCCATAAGGTTTTATGGGCGGCGCATCTCGCTAGTACTGGCTTCTGCATGTGACTCAATCCCCTTTTGGGTCCGTTGCTGGCCCGGCCACTGGCTCAGAGCTAACGGTCACCGAGAGCACAATATCGGTTGGTTGTATTTCAGCTGCTCTGCCTTCGAGCATGATGGATCGAGACTGTCTCTTTCGATAGGTAGCTACTCGCTCGCGCACCAGTGCCAGGACCTCAGCGTCATCTGGCTGATGAGCGCCCTCCGGGACGCGGAGTTCGATATTGATCGTGCCGTGCTTGCGATCCGAAAAGACCAGCAGGTTCCCATAGCCAGCGGCAATCAGAGCCTCCACTGCCAGCTCAGAGCGTAAATCGTGCTCAGCCATCGATATCTCGCCGCCGCCCATGAAGGCGATGTCGAGTCCACGGCTTGCAGCTTCCGTTTTCACTTCTTGAGGCACTTCGGCAACGAACTGGACGTGGCCTTTCGTTGCGGGAGTGGGCTCAACCCAGATGGCCGAAATCTGATCCTCATAGAGAGGCAGCAGCACGTCGTTACCAAAATACGTGAATGCATCCTGGAAGCTCATTCCACGCTCGGCTTGTTCAACGGGCAGTCCGTTCTGCTCCGCCATCAGGGCCGCATCATACTTAAGGCAGCGTCCTGGTCTTGGTACCTGACTTCAAGTGGCACGGCATACGGCACGTCTCTCGATCCGAACACGACGAGCACGGGCATGAGGAGCGTGATGGCTACGAGCGAAACTCCGGCACTTCCTATGCGCCTCCACATCATCTTGCCCTTATGCTTTCGTTGCGGTCCGCTGACTTACATGCGTCATCTATCTAATGAAGTAGGCCAACCTAATGTTACGACCCTTGTGGAAAGCATCGATATGCATTGATTTCGACGAAACAACCGGATCTCCGCAATCAACCCCTCCGACCACCACCAGCGCTCGGAACTGTTGAGGTTCTCGCAGCCGTCGGCGGTGATGAGGATGTCGTCTTCGAGGCGCAGGCCGCCGGACGGGTGGCGGTAGATGCCGGGCTCGGGGGTCAGGTACATGCCGGGACGCAGGATCGTCTTGTCGCCGGTGAAGAGCACCGGCGGCTCGTCGCCAGAGATGCCGAGGCCATGGCCGCAGTAGGTGCTTGGCCCGCCGTAGTGCATCGACTGGAAGCCGTTCAACCCCTCGCGATCGGCGATCTCGTCGCAGACATCCTGGAGCTCTTCGGCCCGCACACCTGGAGCCGCCTTCGCGATGATCCCGTCGAGCATCTCCTCGCAGGTCTCGAAGAGGTGGCGCTGGACGTTGCTCGGAGGACCGACGATGGCCGAGCGGCAGATGTCGAAACGGTAGCCGCGATATGCGCCACGAATCTCGATCTGAGCGGTGTCGCCCGGCTCCAGCACCCTGTCCGTCGCGTAGGGCCGGATCAGCGGCTCGCCGGAACGGTAGACGCCGCTCTGGCAGGTCAACGAGGTGTCGGTCGCGCCCTCATCACGCAGCGCCCGGTCGATGGCGGCAACGACCTGATTCTCCGTCTGACCGGCACGGAAGGCAGCCCGTGCTGCGACTGCGCCAACGTCAGCGATCTTCGCCGCCTCGCGCAAGATCTCCTGCTCAAACTGGTCCTTAATCGCCCGCAATGACCAGAGCACATCGTCGGCAAAGAAGAAGGTCACGCCCGGCAGCGAGGCGATGATGTCGCGGTAGAGCAGCACCGACAGGAACTCTTCACCGACCAGCCCCCAACGCGCGCCTTTGGTCAGTCCGGCGTCAGTCAGGATCGACCCGAGGCCGCGCGGCAGGTTGGTGTCGACCTCGATTTGCTCGATGGTCACGTCCGGCTCGTAATAGGGCGATGTCACCAACAGCGTCGACGGCTGGTCGATCGGCATGACGATCGCGCAGTAGCCGCGGCCACGCTGGTCGTACATCGCGGGGTGCGATCCGGCGATGGGGCGGTGATTCGCCAGGTAGAGGCCGTTGCCCTCGCGGCCCGGATCGCGTGACAAGACGATCAGGCCGTCGAAGCCGCGCGCGCTCGCCTCAACCCGGCAGGCCTGCCGCCGCGCATGGTACTGCTCAATCGGAACCGGCAGATGCTCCCAACGATTCTGATCCATGTCTATCTCCTTGCTTTCGTGTTCATCATCAACCGATACCGAGTTTCCGCGCAATGCGCTCGATCCATCGTTGTGTCGCGTGACGCTCTGCGCTCGCAGGGTGCGAATCCAGTGCATGCCCGTCCCAGTCCAACGACGCCCATCCACCTAGCGCCTGAACGATAATAGGACAGACGCTTGAGTGATGGAGGCAGCAGGTGACGCCAGAGTTACGGAAAATCATGGAACGTGTTGACCGCGTCGAGGCGGAGTCGTTCATCTCCTTGTACGAGGACGCGCCGGAGGAACTCAACGCAGGCTTCTGCGAGATTGACGGAGTCGATGTTGTGTGGCTTGGAAGCTACGAAAATGCCGGATTCTCGGCTATCTCCGGGATCAATGCCTCTCCTCACCCCGAAGCCACGCTGGAACGCATCATCAAGAAGATGCGGCAAATCGGCGTCGCGGTCATCGGCATGGACGACCACCCGGATTTCGATCCCAGCTTCGATCGCGAGTGGTTTGCCGGGCAAGGCTTCGAACCCGACTCCCAGGAACAGATCTGGTGGCGCCCGCTGAATGACGTGGTCCTCAGGGATGAGCCAGAAGGTGTGCGGATCGAACCCGCAACTCGCGACGACCAGAGCATCTTTGCGGAAGTCCTGAACGAAGGCTTTGGCGCATCCAGTGACGCGGGCCTGGGCCCGGCTTTTGCGGCTGTGATCGGCAAAACTGGCTGGATGCACTACATCGCCTACGTTGACGACGAACCTGGAGCCGTTGCCGCGCTCTTTATCGCAGACGGGGTCGCCGACTTTTTCGTCGCTTCGACTCTCCCCGCAGCACGGCGGCGAGGCGCGCAGACGGCGCTGATCAACCGGCGACTGTTCGATGGCCGCGAAGCGGGCTGCGATATCGCGACAGCGCAATCGGTAACCTACAATGCCTCGCTACGCAACTTCGAACGGCGCGGCTTCAAGCCGATCTATCGCCGCACGATTTACGCCCGGCAACTGGACGGCAATACCTAACACCGAACCCGCTGTCAGGTTTCGACTACCTATCCATAGAAGTCTGGTTCAATGCGTCAGGACGACGGTTTGACCAGTTCACTCAGCGGCACGCCGATCGACTGGGCCAGAGCCGAAGCGACGGTGAACGACGGTCCTGCTTGCCCGCGTTCGAGCCGCGACAGGTGGCTTGCAGAGATGCCTGCCGCCGAGGCAAGCTGATCGAGCGTCATTCCTCGTTCGAGGCGCAGCGCTCGAATAGACGGGCCAATCTCAATATCGGGTCTACCGGATGGGTTAGACACAGGTGCTCCTTGCAACGCATAGACATCGTCATCGGCACGCAACCACATCTTCGTGGTAACAATCGGTCAGTCTAACAGTTATTTTCGTGCAACTGTCACCTCAACGGGAAACATATAAATGCCAGCTTCTCAACGATTGCGGGCAGACGTGCTGGTATGCTGGCCATCGCCTGAGAAGCTACACAGTGCCAGGATTGGGACCTGCAGGTTAAGAGAATGAATAGCACTAGTAATTGTACAATAGCGGGAACGAGCAACTTCTGGGAATTCAGCGCTTTCATCCAGGTTTGTATGGATTTAGCTCCGAATGACAGTTGCGTGGCAGGTCAAAATGATCGACCGAGCGGACCCTAGCGAAATGGGTGGCGGGAGATGACTCAAAAGACGGTGTTTCATGGACCCAATGCCGGGTACATCCTGGAACTCTTTGACGCATATCAGGAGAATCCGGAGGCTTTTGACGCCAGCACACGCGAGTTCTTCGCGAACTGGAGGCCACCAGCCAGGTCCGATTTCACAACTGCAGAGGGCGCGGATCCTGGGCTCATCGTTGCTGCGGTCAATTATGCCAACGCGATTCGTCGCCACGGTCATCTCGTCGCGAACCTGAGCCCGATCGCCAGCCCCCCAGCGGAGGTTCCGCACGAACTCGATCCTCGCACTTATCAGATTACCGACCGCGATCTCGCGGAGTTGCCACCGGACGCGGTTGCGATCTGGAGCGATAGGCATTTTTCTAACGCCCTCGAAGCAATCGACTACTTGCGCGATGTCTACAGTGGTTCAACAGCGTTCGAGTTCCTGCATATTCAGGATCGCACCGAACGCTACTGGCTACGCGAAGCTGCCGAGAGCATGCGCTACGAACGCGCGCTAACAAGCGACGAAAAACAGGCTCTCCTCAAGCGGCTGACCGACGTCGAAGCCTTCGAGCGCTTCTTGCATCAAACCTATCTTGGCCAGAAGCGCTTCTCAGTAGAAGGCAACGACGCCGTTGTACCCATGCTCGACGAGGCAATCCGCATGGCGGACGAGCAGGGTATTGGTTGCGCGGTGATTGGCATGGCGCATCGCGGGCGCCTCAATGTCCTGACCCATGTACTACGCAAACCCTACGAATTGATTCTCTCTGAATTCGAGCACTTGCCACACCACCATGGCATCGGTATCGGCATGCCGCTGCACTACAGCGGCGACGTTAAATATCATATGGGTTGGGAACTGGTGAACGGAGAGAGCCCGATCCCGGTCATTCTCGCACCGAACCCCAGCCATCTCGAATGGGTTAACCCGGTCGTCGAAGGCATGGCCCGGGCGCAGCAGGATCAACGCGATCAAGCCGGCGCTCCGATCCAGCGTCTGGACGGAGCGATCCCGATACTCTTGCATGGCGACGCTGCATTCCCTGGACAGGGAGTCGTTGCCGAAACGCTCAATCTGGCCCGTCTCGACGGTTTTACCACCGGCGGCACGATCCACATCATCACCAACAACCAGATCGGTTATACGACCAATCCTAACGATTCGCGCTCGACGCTCTATGCCAGCGACCTCGCCAAAGGCTTTGAAATTCCCATCGTCCATGTCAATGCCGATGATCCAGCCGCTTGTATAGCCATCATCCGTATGGCAATGGATTATCGCGCCCGCTTCCAATCCGATTTCTTGATCGACCTCGTCGGCTACCGGCGCTGGGGCCACAATGAAGGCGACGATCCGAGCCTCACCCAACCGCAGATGTACGAGAAGATCGAGCAGCATCCGACCGCCCGCGCGCTCTGGAGCGAAAAGCTGACCAGTGAGGGTATCGTTGAAAATGGCGCCGGTGAGCAACTGCTGAATGAGAGCATCGACGCGCTGCAGGTCCTGCGGGACGACCTACGCTCCTCCGCCAATGGCAAACACGATGAAGAAGATGACGACGAGCTACAGCCAGCCGAAGGTTGATACTGAAGTTAGCGCCGAGCAGCTCAGCGAGCTAAACGACGCGCTCCACAGCTTCCCGGATGACTTCACCATTCACAGCCGCCTGAAACGTCAGCTCGATCGCCGCCGCACAGCGCTCGAAAATGACGGCGCGATCGACTGGGCCCATGCCGAGATGCTCGCCTTCGCCTCGCTGCTCGCCGAAGGCACGCCCATCCGGCTGACCGGCCAGGATTCCCAGCGCGGCACCTTCGGCCAGCGTCATCTCGTGCTCCATGACACGGAAAACGGCAACTCGCTCTCCTTGCTCCAGCGTCTACCCCAGGTCAAAGGCATCAATCGGGATCTACAACAGCCCACTCTCGGAAGCTGGCGTGCTTGGCTTTGAGTATGGCTACAGCATCACGGCGCCCGACACGATGGTGCTCTGGGAAGGGCAGTTTGGGGATTTCGCGAACGGCGCCCAGGTCATCATCGATCAGTTCCTCACCTCCGGCCACACGAAGTGGGGCCAGCCAGCGTCGCTGACACTGCTTCTGCCGCACGGCTACGAAGGCCAGGGACCGGAACATTCCAGCGCCCGCCTCGAACGCTTCCTTCAACTGGCAGCCCGCAACAATATCCGCGTCCTGAACATGACGAACTCGGCCCAGTACTTCCACGCTCTGCGGCGCCAGGCCAAGCTCCTCAGCAGCGCGCCACGCCCGATGATCGTCATGACGCCGAAGAGCCTGCTGCGACATCCGCGCGCCGGATCCAGCCTGATCGATCTCGCCAGCGGCAGCTTCTTGCCGGTCATCGACGATGAAACCGCAGCCGACCGGCGCGATCGCGTCAGCCGCCTGGCCCTCTGCTCCGGCAAAGTCTTTGTTGATCTCACGAGCCAGGAGCGCGAAGACCGTGACGACGTCGCGATCATCCGGGTCGAAGAGTTGTATCCCTTCCCGGCCGCCGAACTGCGAGAGGTGCTTGGGCAAGTATCCGCAATGCGCGGGAGCTCGTCTGGGTCCAGGAAGAGCCGCAAAATATGGGCGCATGGAGCTACATCGCCCCTCGTCTCCGCGAACTGATAGAAGATCGGTTGCCGCTCAGCTACATTGGCCGACCGGCCGAGGCCAGCCCGGCGGAGGGTTCGATTGACGACCACCAGGAGATTCAGGCTGGAATAGTTGACCAGACATTCAATGTCGCCAAAGTGCTGGAAGAAGCCGTGGCTGATGATTAGCGAGATAACTAGCCGGGAAGCGGCCCTGTGCCGTCTGGGGTGGAGAAGACGATGTCTATAGAGATCCGGGTGCCGTCACTCGGCGAATCAATCGTCGACGCGACGATCGTCCAGTGGCTCAAGAAGCCGGGCGAAGCGGTCGACCGCAACGAACCGGTCGTCGAACTGGAAACCGACAAGGTCAACGTCGAGATACCGGCCGAGCAAGCCGGCGTACTCGAATCGATCACCCGCAACGAGGGCGACAACGTCGAAGTCGGCGAACTGCTCGGCATGATTCTCGAAGGCGCGACCGCCGAAGCTCCTTCACAAGAGGAAAGCACGCCAGCTGAAGAGCCTGCCGCCGAACCAGTCCAGAAAGCGGCGCCTGCAGAACCCGTCGCAGCGGGCAGCAGGCGCGCCGGCCCGGAAGCGCGCAGAATTGCCGACGAACGTTCGATCGACCTCAGTAGCGTGGCCGGAACCGGAGCGGGTGGGCGCGTGTTGCCCCAGGATGTTCTCCAGTATCAGCCGGCCGCATCCCAACAACCTGCCGCAAGCGCCTCGCAACCATCGCAAACACCGGCCCCCTCGGCACCGGCGGCGCTTCCGGAGATTGGCCTGAATGGACGCGGCGACGAGCGCGAAGAGCGGGTACGCCTCTCCCGCCGCCGCCAGACGATCGCGCGCCGACTGGTCGAAGCCCAGCAAACGGCGGCGATGCTGACCACCTTCAACGAGGTCGATATGTCAGCGGTCATGGATATCCGGGCGCGACGCAGAGACGATTTCGAGCAACGCCACGGCGTGCGGCTCGGGTACATGTCCTTCTTCACCAAGGCCGTCGTCGGCGCGCTCAAGGCCCATCCCGAAGTCAACGCCGAGCTCGATGGCGACGAGCTGATCCTGAAGAACTATTACGACATCGGCATCGCCGTCGGCGCAGAAGAAGGGCTGGTTGTTCCGGTCGTCCGAGATGCTGACCGCAAGAGCTTCGCCGAGATCGAGAGCGAGATTCGCGAGCTGGCGACGAAAGTGCGCGACAAGACGCTCGGCATCGAGGAGCTGATGGGTGGCACCTTCACGATCACCAACGGCGGCATCTACGGTTCGTTGCTCTCGACGCCGATCCTCAACACGCCCCAGGTCGGCATTCTGGGCATGCATAAGATAGAAGAGCGGCCCGTCGTCGTTGATGGCGCGGTCGTCGTCCGGCCGATGATGTACATCGCCCTCTCCTACGACCACAGGGTCGTCGACGGCCAGGGCGCGGTGCGCTTCCTGGTCCGCGTCAAGGAGCTGCTGGAAGATCCAGAGACGATGCTCCTCGAGGGCTAACCCACAGCAATTCAAGCGCCAAGAAGCGAAAGCGGCTCCCGATGGGAGCCGCTTTCTTGTTGCTCGCTGGCCGGGTTTGCGTGCTATCGGACTATGGGAATCATCACGAGCCCACCAACAGACTGCATCATTTCATATCTCCACTTCGTCTCAATGAGTGCGATACAGGCAGGTGCTGATCGATGGAATCCACTCCAAATCTGTTCGCAGTATCGCGAAAATCAACGATTATCGATCAATTGTTAGTAAATCTATAAGAATTGTCACAATAATGCTTGACAATTTGAGAATTAGCTATGTATTATCTATATATCAGTTCGATATGGCGACTGATTGAGACAGTAACAGAAAGGTATCGCAATGCTGGAGTATCAAATCATCACCGACTACGTCGCGAAGATGAAGCGTCCGTCCGTTCGCAGCCGCAAGTCTTAACCGTCACACCATCAGAAAGGAACCAGATCATGCATCCAGATCTCGCTCGACTCATCGCCAACGACCGCGCCCGAGACCACGCCAGAGAAAACCAGCCACGCGTCATCCGCAAGAAGCGCCGCGGCTAAGCGCAACTATCAACGTTCATCGATTGACTGAGGAAGGAACCAACAATGATGCACCCAGATCTCGCCCAGATGCTTGTCGACGACATCTCAAGAATCGCCCGAGCCGGCCCCGACCACGCCATCTGCCTCGTGGTCAGTCGAGAACTGGAGGAATAAAGGGACGATAATCTTACGATCATCATGATATGACGATTTGACTATACAGATGACTCAGAATTCGATATAATGGTTGATTCTGCGTTCGACGCGGAGCAGGCAGCTCCGCCGCAGAATCACAGAAAGGAGCGAGCATAATGCTCGGAACTCTCTATGTAGCCGGAAAATCGCCAGACAGCGACAGGAGCAATTACGCTCGGAACGGCAGAAACATCGCCTTCCACGCGTACATACACGCTAGTCGCAGGGGTCTGAGTGATGAAGACCACCGCGAAAGGAGCACGAGATGCTCGATCAGCTCTATACCATCGAGCTGCTGAACCCCCAGGCGGGTCTCCGCCAGCGGGCCGGTTGCCGGAAGCACGCTCTCCGCATCCGCCGAGCCCGCCAGCAGTAATCGCCCCCTAACGAGCCGCGTCACCAACACACATGACGCGGCTCGTTTCGTTTAAGTCTGAACCTCCAGCCTTACAACCCATCGATCAGCCCAGCTGTTCGTAAAGCTGCCGAAGCGCAATTGGCTCGGTCGTCTCAACTGCCTCCCGGATGATCCGCGCACACTCCTTCGGATTGTTCGCTTCGGAGTCGAGCCGCAGATCGTATACGATCATTCACGTCATAAACCTTGTCGTAGAAATAGCGCACATTGCCCGGCCCGCGATCGCCGCGCGTCCGTTCGCGTTCCTCGGCAGCAGCGAGAGACAGGTCGATACAGACAAAGTAGGCCGGATACTCGTGAAAAATAGAGACGATCGTCTCCAGACCCGGCGGATCCGTGATCACGCTATCGACGATCACGTTCAGGCCAGCATCGGAGAGCGCTGCCATCGCCCGGTGAACACCCTCAAATACCCGGCGGGCTAGCGGGCCTTGACGAACTTCCTGCAAACCACCTTCTCCATAGACCGCCAGCAACCCATCGCTCGTGGCGGTCGGATCTTCGGTTACTGTGATCAACCCCGGCGGATAGGTTATCTGAAAGTGATCGGCGCCGCTGAGAAAATACGGCTCGTCCATCACATCTTGTAGCGCCCTGCCAATCGTCGTCTTACCGGCGCTGGTCGTGCCATTGAGCAGGATGATCGTTCCCCGAGACACGCAACCTCATTCCCGTCTTGAATGTATGCTCAGTAGATCTTACAAGGAAGCTGCTCGTTGCCGTCTGGCCCTCCGTGCCGGGCATTCGGACCACCGCGATCCGCAACGAAGCAGGATGCACAGGAGGCGAAAGCGTTTTGAAGATCCCTACCGGACCTGCCGATTTGACCGCTGCCTGGCTCACCTCCGCGTTGCGCGCCGGAGGATCAATCCCCCAGGCGGCAGCGGTCACTGCCGTCGAACAAGATCCACTGGGAGAAGACGAAGGTTTCTTCGCCTACCTGACGCGGCTACACCTCCACTATGACCAACCTGGAAGCACCACACCGGAGACGATGATCGCGAAATTGTCAGCACTATCCAGCGAGATGCGCCAGCGCCCGAACACACGCGCGGCCTATGAACGTGAAGTGCGTTTTTATCAACTGATGGCAGGCCAGATATCGCTGCCGGTACCAACCTGTTACTACGCCGACATCGACAACGAATCAGGCTTCCACATCTTGCTACTCGAGGACATGGCTCCTGCTGAGAATGGTTCGCGAGTTGCAGGCTGCACGCCTGAACAAGCCGAGTTGGCTATCCGGAAGATCGCAGAGTTTCACGCCTACTGGTGGGAGCATCCGCAGCTCGCCGCGCTGGACTGGATCCCAGACCCGACCTTCGACCGCGACGAGCTGACCGAGTTGCACGCCGAATGGTGGCCGGAGTTCGTGCGACAAGCAGGCCACAAGCTACCCGCTTCGCTGATCGCACTCGGCGAACGGTTCGGACCGCATCGAGCCACGCTCTTCGAACAACTCTGGAGCACTCCTCCACGAACGCTGACCCACTCCGACTTCAACGTCGGCAACATGTTCTTCGCATCTCCAGAGGGCGGCGAGCCTTTCACCGTCATCGACTGGCAGTCGATTGGGCGCAGACGCGGCACGTGGGACGTTGGCACCTTCCTCGGCCAGAATCTTGAGCCCGGAGTGCGTTCTGAAATCGAGATAGGCCTGCTGAACCTCTATGTCCAGACGCTCACCGACAATGGCGTCCAGAGATATGGCCTCGAACAGTGTCTCTACGACTACAAACTCTGTTTGCTCCATCGCTTCGGTTCGCTGATCTCAACCATCGCCGCGATGCCCTTCACCCCGGAGCAGATCCAGATGCACATCGACATCCTGCTCCCCCGCAACGTCGCAGCCCTGCTCGATCACGATGCAGCGTCTCTGCTGGACTGAAATCAGAACAGTCCAACTATTCAGAGGAAATCCACACCTGCGAAGCAGTGAGCTATTTCTCATCCTCACCATAAGACTGCCCGGCGAATGCGGCGCGGACTTCGGCGGCGGTCTTGGCGTTGCGGATGGCTTCTAGCCGCACCTGTTCGTCATCGATCAGAGCACGCACGTTGGTCAAAACGTCGGCCAGCCGATCGGCCGGGAATTTGACCGCGCCGTCGGCATCCATGTGGATCAACTCGCCTGGCGAAACATCCATGCCGCCGACCGAGACCGGCACGTTGACCGCCTGGACCGCCATATCGCCATGGCCGGCAGTCACGCCGCCGAGCAGATACTGGAACCCCATTGGACGCATGGCGTCGATGTCCCGCGATGGACCATTGGAGATTGCGCCGATACAGCCGACCGCCTGCATCGCCGTCGTCATGACCTCGCCGGCCAACCCAGCTTTGGCGGCCAGTTCTGGCGGGAACTTCTGCTCGAAGACGAGGATCGCCGGCTTCGGCGACGCATCCAGCGCATCGATCACATCCATGAAGGTCAGGCGATTGTAGTTGGGATCGGGGACGCTGTAGACGCAGGTCACGGCATAGCCGACGCGCGGCCCGATTTCCGGATACATGCAGCGGATCGACGCGTCGGTATACCAGTTCTCGCTCCAGGGATTGTAGAGCCCCAGGCAAAGCGGGTTCGAGGGATAGGTTGCGACGACATTCGTGATCGACGGCGTGTCGAATTTCTCAAGTTCTTGGAGCATTTCATGTTCCGACATTGCAGGCATTGGCAGTTTTCCTAGCGCACTACGATAGAAGGTCTTCAGACGAACAGCATAGCAGGCCCATTCGGCTCATGAATCACCTGTACGTTCATCCACCAGGGGGCAAATGCCTGCACGGACCTTATCCCAGGGCGTACTATTTCGGTCGGGGAGGTAGGCCGTGGGGTCGCTGGGAAGCAATGGAACCGATGAAGGTGTTCTGCGGAGCTGGCTAGACGACGAGCAGGATCACTGGTTTCGGGCATCTGAAACTGCGCTGCGTGGGATGATCGAACATCTCCAGCACACCTGCTTTGTTGAAACCTGGGACGAACTGCGCAGCCAGGGGCGATCAGAAACCGAGGCGGGTAGGATCACGCTTGAATATTACGAGGACGGTATCGGCCGGATATTCGGATTTCTGCGCGCCTGTGGAGCATTACCGGATGACGACTCCTGGTTCCGGCTCAAGGCCGAGCAAATTGAGGAAGCGCAAAGCGCAGATGTTCCTCAGGCGTTGGTCGACGCACAAATCAACGGCCTGACGATTGCCGAGCGCCGCGAACCGGGCAACCACAAGATCTACCGCGACTGGAGTCGCTGCCTGATGCTCTATTTCTACCAACATGCGGCCAGTGGCCCGCGCCACCCAGGCTTCGATGCACCTCGTAAAGACAAGTTGGCCTGGGCCGCAGAGGTCATTGAAGATGTTCGCGGGCGTGACGCTCTGCTGGCTGCATTAACGGAGTACCTGGACGATCCAGACGTCAAGGTTGTCGCATCTTCTATTGTAAAGACACCACTCGCCGACATCCTCGAACACCAGCGCAAACTCACAGACCTTCGTCGCTTCGATCTCGTGCTCCATACCGGCACGCTCTGGCTCATCGACGCGGTGGAACGGGAATAATGGCGACCATGATCCAACGCATCCGCAAAGACAGCCGCATCCAGATCGCACTCGTCCTGGGTGTCACACTATTGATCACGGCCGCCCTGATCGCCAGCCGCTACGGGGAAACGGGGATTGAGACGGTTAATGGCCAGCGCAGAGTACAAACCGACGGTGAACATTGTGCCCTGATCCTGCCCGATGGATGGGGTTGGAGAGCCGCGTCATGGACCGCAACATCACCAAACGGCACGATTCTCGGCTTCTCTGAACAGATCCTCGGCCGCCCAGAATACCCGGACTGGGACGAGGTCGCCGGAGCAATGGTCGAACGCAACCAGAACCGGGGAGATGCTAGCGTGGAGGCAACCGACAATCTGGTGCGGATAGATTTCGGACCAGATGGCGGATTGAGCATCTTGGAACGCTTCGATCGCATTGGTTGCCTGCTGACCTTTTCGGGCGGTGGCGATCGGGCCGATGAATTTGCAGACTGGGAAGCGATCATCGCATCCCTTGAACGGACGTCACCGACTGATACACCGGAGGAGGATTTACCGTGGAAGACGGATTGAGCAAGCGCGAGCGCGTCGGGCTGAATATACGCCGGGGCCGCGCCAGCCGGGCGGTTGAGCTGATCGTCCACGCCGAACAGGCCGGCGTCTCGACCGCCTGGATGACGATGGGCGCGATGGGTTCTGACACGCTAACGCTCTACGCCGCCGCCGCCGTTCAGACGGACTCGATCAAACTCGGTACCTCGATCATCCCGGCCTTCACCCGCGAACCATTTGCGGTTGCGACTCAGGCGCTAGTCCTCGACGACCTCGCGCCCGGACGCCTGCAACTGGGCATCGGTATCAGCCACGGACCGACGATGGGCGGCATCTATGGCGTGCCGTTCGACCGTCCGCTCAGCCGCTTGCGCGAGTATCTCCAGGTGCTGCGCCCGATCCTCCACGATGGCGAAGTTGAGTTCCGCGGCGAGTTCTATAGCGTCCGCGGCCGTCTGCCCGGCGCACCCGGCACACCGGTCCTGATCTCGGCGCTTGGCCCGAAATCATTCGAGACGGCCGGCGAGCTAACTGACGGCGCGATCTCCTGGGTCACCCCGCTCGACTACATGTACGACACAGCGTTGCCGGCCATGGAACGCGGAGCGGAGAAGGCCGGTCGGGAACGCCCGGATCTCGTCGCCCACATTTCGGTCGCCTTTGCCGAAAATCGGGAGGACGCATATACGGCGTCGCGCAAAGAACTCGGCATCTATACTCAGATGCCCTTCTACCAGCAGATGTTCGCCGGCGCGGGTTACCCGCTCGGATCGAACAATGAATACAGCGACGAACTGCTCGACCAGCTGGTACTTGTTGGCGATGAAGAGAGCGTCGGAGAGCGCCTGAACCAGCTCCTCGACTCCGGCTTCGAACAACTGCTCGTCATGCCCATTCCGGTGTCCGATCGTGCCGGTGAAGAGCAGCGCCTGATCGAGCTGCTTGGCCGGCTGTAGAGAGACATCGTATCTGTGACCGTCAATGCGGCTTCGAATGAGCCTGAATCCTCACCTCAACGTCTCGCTTCAAGCTCATGGCACGTCGGGCAGTCGGATGAATAAGCGCCCAAAGCGTCGAACCCTCGTTTTCCTGTTGCTCCTGATAGCGACATTGCTGCTCCCGGCTTGCATCGGTGGCGGAGGCGATGATGACGACATCAGCCGCGACGATGGTCCGGGGCAGATAACGCGTCCCGCGGACATTGGCCTGCCGCTCGACAATCCACAGGCAGTTCAGGCTTACGATCGTGCCGATCAGCTCCTGCTCGACTGGTTCATCCGTCGCGATCTCGATGCAGCGATTGAAAATTTCAGCTCGAATCTACGCACGTCATGGGCGTCCATCTTCGACGGCACAACCATTGACGACCACTGCTCATTCACCCAGGTCGAAGGCACGGTACCGGACCAGAGCGGCACAGCCGTGGCACGCTATTCGATCGATGGCTGCCGCGTCGCGCCGCCGGGCGACCTGACGGCAAGCCATATCAACATCACCGTCACCGTTACCGACCAGAACGCCTGGGTCATCAGCGTCGAGTTTGACTAGACCGGATCTCCGAAATACTGAGTGCCGAAGACGGCAGGATCTGGGAATAGCGTAGGGGCCAAGCTTGTCTTGCCCGGCCACGAGCACGCATACGTTCGCGGGTGAACACAAGGTTCACCCCTACGATGGTCGAGAAGATGAGTCACCGCTCCACCATCGATGTATTCAAAATTCGGTGTAGCAGGCGACACAGTTGGCATCCCGAACAGAGGCTTTGCGACGTGAGGGATCTACGAACGATACTCTGGTGATACCAGTATTGGTGCCTCTTCGATCGAGCGGTGAGACCTCGCCACATCACAATTGATGGAGCTAGATCCCGCACTTAGAGGATGATCAGGACTGGTGCTCGTCTCTGCATCTTTCGCGCATCCGGCGAGTGAGATCGCACTCGATCTGCTGCGGCGTCTGATCCCGGAAATCCTGCTTGACGCTTTGAAGCACAACCCGATCCATCATCCGGCACGACTAGCCGACGGAGGAAACCACCTCGTCAGAAGTGCCCTGCTGCGGCTCCTGAATCATGATCAGATAGCCATCGGGGTCGCGAATCATCATCGAGCGCTCGCCCCAGGGGGAAGGCGCAAGCGGCGCGACGATATCAACACCTACACGTTCGAGTTCCGAAGCGCGCGCTTCGATGCGGGCGTCTGCGAGTCCGATCACCGGTCCGGCTTTGGGGATCTTGTAGGATGAGGCCGTGAGGCCGCGCTGTTCCAGCAGGAGCACGTGGAAAGCACCAAGTTGAAGGATCACCGTGCGGTGCCCTTCCCACTGCTGGTGACCAGCAACGTGAAAGTCCAAAACTTCGCTATAGAATCGTGTTGCCAGATCTAGATCCGCAACATCCAGCACCAACCGGTCGAACACCAGCACGATAGACTCCCCCACTCCCACCATCGCACCAAGTCGAATGCGAACTCAGAGCATACCAAGCCATTGTCGCACAGCGCACGAAAGGCGGGCATCATCGGCGATGTTTCGGGATGTTCATGCTGCCACCAGCCTCAACGCCGGGAACCAGCGCGGGCCAACGGGCCGTGGGACAGCCAGCTACTCCTCGGGAGGTTCCCAGGTGATCAACGCCACGAAATTGCCCGCGTTGCCGATGATCTGAATCTGGTCACTCGCCGAGACCATAGTGCTCCAGCAGGAGCTCGCGCAGTCGCCGCTCTTTGACGGTACCTTCCGCGGTCAGGAAGGTGCGCCTCCACCAGCCTGCGATCCATTCGTCGATATCTTCCTGCTCGCGCGCCAACTGATAGGTCATCATCTCGAATCTTCGGCGTCGAGCGCTCAGAACAGCAAGAATTTTCCTCAACGCTGGCGGTCGGATGTAGGACTCGCCATGAATCATCTCGAGGAGCGGTTCGGGTGGGGTAAATCCACAGCCCAGGCCAGCCAGCAACACGACACAGAGATGGTTCACGTGCCATTCCATGCCTGCAAAAGATTCAGATAGTAGTTGCTACTCCGCCGCCTCGGGAACCGCTGGCGAGCCATCCGCGCTTGGAGCGAGCCCGGCTCAGATGACGTCGTTGGACGGTGTTGGGATGCCAAGCTCCTGGCCCTGGCACGACGCTCACTTACTAAAGATCTCGAGCTCAGACTGCTGGCCAGCGGTCAATGGTGGCGCATTGAGCTGCTGTTCTGCAAACACGGACGACTACCACCGGTCATCCGAACTATTTAGATGCTAGATCGGGACAACCTCTAGTTGCCCAGCGGAAGCGGGCCAGTTGACGAGTAACACTCCACTAACGATGACCACGAAACCCGCAACAAAAGCGAGCCCGATGGATTCGCCCAGGAGCAAAGTCCCCAGCAGCACGGCAGATAGAGGGTTCAGGTTGATGTAAACGGCTGCGGCACTTGCGTCAAGCCTGACAAGCGCGAACGTGTATAGGGAGTAACCAAGTGCTCCACCGATGAGACCCAAGAAAATAACCAGCCCAGCAGTTGTCCAGCCAATGGAAGGCAGATCACCGCTACGGGCGAATTCGACAAAGGCAAATGGGAGCAATATCAGCCCGCCACCAAGCATCCCGTAGGTAGTGACCGTAATCGGCGGATGGCTCGCGACCGCCCGTTTTGTCAGCACGGCTCCGATTCCGCCAACGATCGCAGCAGCCAGCATGACGAGATTTCCGATCATGTGATTGACGCTACCTACACCTGAAATTCCCTGACTTCCAATGACCAGGGCAATGCCAGCTAGCGCTATCACAAGCCCAGTCACCTGGCGGAACATCAAGCATTCGGTACCCAAGATCCGCCCAATCACTGCTGTCCAGATCGGCAACGTCGCTAACATGATGGCGCCTTGTGCGGCCGTTGTGAGCAGCAATGCGGCATTGAATAGCAGCGCAAATATCCCGTATTGGACGACACCAATCAGCAGCAACCGGACAATTTGGCGCGCCTGTGCGCAGAGGCGCTGACCGCCGAGAATTACCAAGATCAGAGCAAGGAAAAGCCCTGCTTGGCCGAACCTGAGCGTTCCAAGGGCCACAGGTGGAAGGTCCTCGACAACCGAGCGGGTGGCAACGACCGACGCACCAAAGATGAGCATCGCGAGGATAACGGCCGCGTGAGCGGTCAGTTCGCTGCGCTTTATAGTGCTAACGGGATCTCTGGCGCACCCTCGGCGTACGGGGCAAGCGCCGCGGAGATCACGTCATTGATCGGAGTGGGAATAGCCAACTTACGGCCTAGACGAGAGGCCGTTCCGTTCAATATTTCGACCTCCAGCCGTCGACCAACCTTGAGATCATGGTGCATCGAACTGCTTGCCCAGGGTTGGTTGGCGACCTGTTTGTCCATAGATATCATCCACGCCTCGACCACATCCGCAGATAGCGCGATGTTACAGGCGCGTCCGAGCGTTGCAACTTCTTCGAGCGTTGACTGATAGAGCTGACGGGTTTCGGGACATTGCAAGATTGGCCCAATTGGCAGGCGAGTCAAAGAAGTGACACCACTGAAGGCGCAGATTCCAATGTACTTATCCCAGATTGCGATCTTTACATCAGAATGAAGACTGGCGCTAATCTCTGCACGCTCAAATACATCGAGCAGTCGCTCAGTGCGCGAGCTACTGCCACCCGTCCATTCGCCGAACGTTATGTGGCCCTCCGCCGCTGTATGGACAACGACTCCCGGCGATTCGATCGCAGCAACAAGGAGCGCGGCACCTCCCAGTATCGCTTCCTTGCCCACAGATTCGGCGATCTGCTGTTCGTTGTCGATCCCGTTCTGAACCGAAAGCACCATCGTCTCCGGGCCAATAAGTGGTGGCAATTGAGCGATAGCCGTCGGGTTGTCGTAGCCTTTGACGCAGAACAACACGAGATCCACCGGCCCGACATCGGTTGTTTGATCGGTGGCTTCGACCTTCAAGATGAAATCACCTTTGTCCACGGACTTGATGGTCAACCCATCTCGCTGGATAGCCCGAAGATGCTCGCCACGTGCAATGAACGTGACGTCGTTTCCCGCTCTGGCTAGCAAGCCTCCGAAATATCCACCAGTTCCACCGGCGCCAACGACCGCGATCTTCACGTTCTATCTCCTCTCGGTTCCGTTCTCAAGCAGATTGGGATCAGAGCCCGGCCGCAAGCGCGTCCGATTTCAATCTATGCGCCAAGCCCCAATTACGCATTAGGATGACCACGTAATCGGATCACGTAAAACCAATGGGGGTCGAAATGAGTAGCTGTTAGATATCTTGAGATGAAAGATGGTGTGCCTGGGCGAAGGCGGAAGCTTGAGTTCGGTTTTGGGCGCCGACCTTCCCGTAAATGTTTGTCAAGTGGCGCTCGACAGTACGAACGCTCAGGTAGAGCAGATCGGCAATCTCCCGATTGCTCAGCCCCTCTGCGAGAAGGGTTAGAACTTCGACCTCTCGTAGGCTCAATCCAGCCGGACGTTCATTGGCAGCAGCATTCAGCAGAGCAGCCAATCTCTCTACACGTCTCATTGGCAGAACGGCGCCAAGCTCGTCAAACGTCGTACGCGCCTGTGTCAGAAAACCCTTGGTTCGTAGTATGTCTCGCGTCGCCCAGGCCAGCTCCGACTGCGCTAGTTGTGTCAAGGCGATTTCATACGGCGCGCGGCAGATTTCAGCGAGCCTCAATGCGTTGTGTAGATGTTGCTCGGCATCGGAGTAGGCCCCTTCTAGCGTGTCAAGTTCGCCAAGAGCACGCCCGGCAACGAGCATCGCCATCGGCTGTCGGGGGTCACGCGCGATCGTGCGCGCCTCCTCGACGCATCTCCGCGCACCTTCGAAATCTCCTGTGGCGAGGAAGTAGCGCGACCAGATAACCTGTCCTTCGGCACGCAGTAGTATCGATTCGCTCCACGCGAACCAGGCATCGTTGGCATCAAGCCATGCGCGGGCTTGCTCGAGATCATCCTGATAGATACAGAGTTCAGCGGCAAGCTGCTGGAGTTTGAGGGCTGTGGGCATAAGAGCCTTACCCGGCTGAGTCCTCGATCCCTCGGGAAGCATAGAGTACACCCGCTCCCAAAATTGCTCGAATCTACCTAGATGGAGATCAAACTCCGCTGCTGAACGCAGGGCTAGATAACGCGAGGCACTCTCCCAATGGGGCGCACTACAGATAGTGGCGGCCCGTCGAGCCTCGCTCCAGCGGCCATCCAGAAATCCCAGCCCGTAATCAGCCTCAATGGTTACATCATCCTCGTTTGAAACCACCTGTATCGCCTGTCTCCAGGCATTGAGGGCAATGGATTCGATGCCTTCTCTCTCCCGGATCTCATCGGTGAAATAAGGCAGAATCAGCAACTCTAGTTCTTGTTGGACGGCCAATCGCAAGACCCACTGATTCCCAATTCCACGATACCCCCGATAGGCATTCGCACAAGCCTCACGTGCGTCCCGCACTCGGCCAATCATCGCGTATGAGACAGTCAAACCCCAAAATGCATCACGGCAGGTGATCGTCGCCTGAAGCTCGTCCGCAGTTGTCGCAAACACCCGCTCGACGAATGCTTCCCCGATCTCGATCGCCTCTCCAAGCCTGCCTACCTGAGTGAGAACCGCAACATATGTGCCGCGTTGATCTCCGAGCCCGAAAATACCAGGGAGGTAGTCCTGACTCGCTGCCGCGATCCGATCTTGAAGTGGCGCAAGTTCGCTCTCATCTAGCGCATCTATAGCCTCGATTCCAGCTTCCATTTCTGAAAGACCGTCGAAATCGAGGTAGTGGTGAACCAGACCGATATAGAAGTGCGCGTAAGCCTTGAGTGCTCGATCTCCCGATAGCTGGCCGAGCTCACGAGCCTGTTCGAGTCTTTTGAGACTCTTTTTCTGGTCCGACATCCGTAGCAGCAGTCCAAGCCGCAAGAGGAGCCAGCCGCGCTCAACGATCTGGTCATCGACGCCCGTCAGCAGCTGTTGGGCAGCTTCGAAACGCTCGGCGGCAGAGTTCCAGGCGAAGGTGACTTGTGCCCGCTCAGCCGCTCGGACCAGCCATTCGAGCGCCCGTTCGTCACCGGCCTGCTGAAAGTGATGGGCGATGAGGTCGGGATGCGTCGCAGGCTCATCGATCAGCGTTTCGGCAACGCTGACGTGCCAAGACCGAAGCCGAATACCGACCATCCCGGCATGAAGCGTCTCTCGCACCAGAGCGTGGCGAAACTGGAAACCGCTGCGGTCCAGCAGCTCGTCGATCAGATGCGCCTGGAGAGCCTCCTCAACTGCGACCAGCAGTTCGGCGTCCTGGGCATCACTGACTTTGCTCCAGAAATCGAAGGCTACGCTGTAGCCAATGACCGAGGCGATCTCCAGCAGGTCTCGTGTTGAATCAGATAATCCGAACAAGGCGTCGCTCAACCACCTGACGCACCAGTGGCGGGACTTGCGGCCCTGCGAGCGGGCCAACTCGCCACTGCCCATCTACCAAATGAATCGTCTCGTCGCTCTCGATCGACCGCAGCAGCTCAATCGTATGGAAGGGATTGCCTTCAGCCAGATGATGGACGTAATGTGTCAGGCGCTCTTCATCTGCGGGAACGAGTTCGTAGCGCCCGGCGATTATCTTGCGGGTGTCGTCCTCGCGCCAGCGGCGCAGTTCGATCCGCTCGGCGTTCGCCTCTCGCACGAGACTCGGGATCGCCTCGATGATGTTCCGGGCCACCGGGCCTTCGTCGTCCCGGTAGGTCGTCACGATCAGCGTCGGCGTGCCGGCCAGCGTCCGCGCCAGGAAACGCAGGGCGTCGACGCTCGACGGATCAGCCCAGTGGAGGTCTTCGAGCACGATCACCAGCGGTTGGTGATCTGCGAGTGTGGCGAAGAATGTCGCGCGTCTCCTCGAAGAGCGCCGGCTGGCTACCGATTTTGCTCATCTCTTCAGGGTTCCCAAACCAGCTTGGCGGCAACGGCTGAGCGCCCGACGGCCTATATCCTCGGATCGCTTCCGACCAGGGACCATAAGGAGGCGTCGTCGTCAAGTCGTAGCAGGCCCCGTTGAGCACCAGCGCACCCCGCTCTCTGCCCGCTCAACCAGATCCCGCACCAGCGTCGTCTTGCCGATCCCCGCCTCGCCGGAGACCAGCACAAGCCGACCGCTGCCCTCGCAGGCAGCGGTCAAGAGGTCACCAAGTTGTTGCTGCTCGCGCTCGCGACCGACGAGCGTCGTTCTATCCGTAAGCATTACGTGGACAACTTCGCGCTAGATGACATGAATGTATCTGTAAATCAGACAATAACACGATGCGGCGTGAACTGTGCGAAAGGCTGATAGGCAGTCCGGATCCTGCAAACTGCCGTAGATACTATGACCCTATGGGTAGGACTGCCCAGCACTACATCACTGTCCTCGAATTCAGACAATGCATCATGCAGATCCGAAATGGGCAATTCTCTAGTCGCTGCGCCTGGGCCTGAGACCCTATGCTGGTATCAGTTCGCTGAAGTGTCCCGGCAACGGAGTCGGGACGACGACAACACCAAAGGAGGTGTTCCGATGTATCAGATTTCAATGTATGGCAGCCAGATCTGGACTGCCCAGGACGAAGTTCGCTGGCCCGACTGGAAAGGTCCACAGGCACGTAAGCACCGGTCCGGCGGATCGCGACGTAACACCTAGGAACCGCACAGAGTACGGCGCGCAGGTAGCCGCCATCACCACCCTCGCCGCAATGTTGCGGACGAGATATGCCAAAGGAGGCACACTGATGTTCCCATTGAATCTGCTAGATAACGCAATTACACGAACACACCCGCAAGGTACGCGAGATCAACTGCTTCGGCTGGATGCGTGAAAGCTTGCCGCACAAACTCAAGAAGCGCGTTCGGGCGGCGACGATAGCTTCTGACGATGAGCACTATCTGATTCCGGCCATCCACCGCCATCTGAACCTTTGAAAGTCTCCAGTGACGGATACCGATTCTTTTTCGATCTCATCACCGGAACGATAGAAGGAATCCGCCATCCTCTCGGGCGCCCACCGGTTGCAGCCCTCTGGGTAGTCCTGCCTGTCTCCCTCCAGGCAATGAATCCTTGCCGGCGATGTGTAGTTCTATGCGATGACAACGCGCATCTGAAGGCACGTATTCTAAGAACGTCATGCAATGGAGCCTGACATAGCCACTAGAAAGAGGACATCGATGTCTACTTCAACGAATCTGCCAATGAATTCATCCGAGACAGAAGCCGGCCATTGTCATCGTCGACGATGAGCCCGCCGTGCTGGCAGCAGTCTCACGCGATCTCCAGTCCCATTATGGTGATCGCTTTCGAACCCTGCGCGCCGATTCTGGCGCTTCAGCATTGGAAGCGCTCAAGACGCTCAGATTGAGGGATGTGCCAGTCGCACTCATGATCGTCGATCAGCGCATGCCCGGCATGACCGGCGTCGAATTCCTGGCGCAAGCCATCGAACTCTACCCGGACGCCAAGCGCATACTGCTCACTGCCTACGCCGATACCGAAGCCGCGATTAAGGCGATCAACGACATCCAGCTCGATCACTACCTGATGAAGCCCTGGGATCCACCAGAAGAAAATCTCTTCCCAGTTATCGACGATGTGCTCTACGACTGGCTCGCAAACTACGCACCACCTTTCGAGGGTATTCGCATCGTCGGCACGCGCTGGTCGGCCGCGACCTTCCAACTTAAGGACTTCCTCGCTCGCAACCTGCTCCCCTACCGCTCACTGGATATCGAACGCGACGACGAAGCGGCGGAACTGCTGGAACTGGCAGGCGCTAACCCGCGAAACCTTCCGGTGGTGATCTTCCCGGACGGCACATCGCTCGTCCAGCCATCGACCCTTGATGTGGCAGAACGCGTTGGCATTGAGACGAGTGCGACGCTGCCCTTCTACGATCTCGTCATCGTTGGCGCCGGTCCATCCGGACTCGCCGGAGCCGTCTACGGCGCATCCGAAGGTCTACGCACGCTCGCTATCGAACGGCAAGCGCCGGGTGGCCAGGCGGGCACCAGCTCGAAGATCGAGAACTATCTGGGCTTCCCTTCCGGCCTGAGCGGGGCCGATCTTGCCCGCCGTGGCGTCACCCAGGCTAAGCGTCTGGGCGCCGAAATCCTCGCCGGCGAAGTCGTCGGCATCCGAAAGAAGGGCAATATCGCATCGTCAAGCTGGCAGACGGCAGCGAGATCAACACCCAGGCGGTGCTGCTTGCCACCGGCGTCAGCTACCGACGACTGAACGCGCCCGGGCTCGATGAACTAGAAGGCGCCGGCATCTATTACGGGGGCGCCTCTCCGAAGCGATCATGACCAAGGACGAGGATGTCTTCATCGTCGGAGGAGCCAACTCGGCCGGCCAGGCGGCCACACATTTCGCACATTATGCGCGCTGCGTCCGCATCCTCGTGCGCGGCGATTCACTCGCCAAGAGCGGTATGTCGCAATATCTCGTTGACCGCATCGAAGCCACGCCCAACATTGATGTCTGGTTCAACTCGAGCATCACCGAAGCCATTGGTGATGCTCGGCTCGAAGCGCTCCGGATCGCGAATTCCCAACGTGGCGACGAACAGCTCGTCCCGGCAACGAGTGTCTTCATCTTCATCGGGGCGAAGCCAGCGACCGAGATGTTCAGGGGCCAGTTGGCGCTCGATCGCCAGGGCTTCCTGCTCACCGGCAGTGATCTGGATAAATCGCCTGACAACCCTGTACGCTGGCCATTGAAACGCGAGCCATTCCTGTTGGAGACGAATCTGCCGGGTGTTTTTGTCGCCGGCGATCTGCGCCATCGCTCGATGAAGCGCATCGCCTCGGCAACCGGCGAAGGCGCAATGGCCATCCACTTCGTCCATCAGTACCTGAGCACGCTGTAGCGCTGAGAGAGAGTGGAATCGATGATCCCCGACGACATAGATCGAAAGCTCAGGGCGCTACCGGCGCTGGCCGGAATCTCGGCCAAAGACATAGATCAGATTCTGCAAGAAGGCATCAGTCCGAAGGCTAGAGCCAGAGGAGATCTTCATCGTCGAAGGTGAAGTAGCGAGTACCGCTTTCCTCATTGTCGAGGGCGAAGTCGAAATCGTCCGCTCGACGGGTGACAGCAACGTCGTCGTGGCAACCCGCCATGAGGGTGAGCTCGTCGGCGAGATGGCATTGATGATGGAGGCGCGCCGGAACGCAACCGTTCGAGCGCGCACTCCGTCAGTCGTCGTTGAAGTCTCCGCGAAAATCTTCCAGGAAACGCTGATTTCACGGCCGCAAACAGCGATCGCGCTGATCCGGACCGTCTGGGACCGCCTGCAGTCCGCAGAGTCGCATCTCGTTCAACATCAGAAGATGGCGGCCCTCGGCACGCTGGCAGCGGGGCTCGCACATGAACTCAACAACCCCGCCGCAGCGCTCATCCGCAGCACGGGCCAGCTTGAGAAGACACTGGCTGAGTGGGAAAAACAGTCCGGTTCGCTCGGTGGTATCAAGCTCTCGAGTTCCGAAATTGATGCCATCGGCAGGATCATGAACTCGTTCGAAAACACTTCAAACGTCGGCGAACTCGATCCGCTGGCAAGGTCAGATCTGGAAGATACGCTTGTCAGCTGGCTGGAGGAGCAGTCAGGTTGAGGACGCCTGGCGATTGGCTCCCGCGCTGGTCGAAGCAGGGCGAGGCATCGACGAACTTGATGAGATCGCGTCTGAACTGGCTCCCGACCATCTCTCAGACGTGCTCTGGTGGATCGCGAACGGTTCCATCGCCCACCAACTGCTGCACGAACTAACATTGAGCGCGCGCGCGATCTCCGAGATCGTGACAGCAGTGAAGGGATACACGCGTCTCGACCAAGCACCGGTGCAGGAAGTGAACTTGCATGAGGGCTTCGAGCAGGCGCTGATTATCCTGCGCCACAAACTCAAAGGAATCCAGATACACCGGGAGTACGCGGAAGACTTGCCGAAGATTACCGCCTTCGCCAGCGAGTTGAACCAGGTCTGGACAAACTTGATCGACAACGCTGCCGACGCGATGGATGGCTCAGGAACGCTCACCATTCGCACGCGTCTGGAAGCCGGAGATATCGTCGTCGAGATTGAGGATACAGGCCCGGGTATCCCGCAACGCCTCCAGGAAGGCATCTTCGATCCCTTTTTTACGACCAAGCCCCCGGGCGAGGGGACAGGACTCGGACTTGCCATCACCTTCAATATCATCCGCAAGCATCGCGGCGACATTCGGCTCGTGTCCGAGCCGGGGTGCACCCGTTTTTCCATCTATCTGCCGATCGCAAACGGCATCCAGTAGCAGGCGGCCATCAGCGACGATCAGGCGAGGCGGAATCCAATCCGCCTCGCTTCATTCATTCGTATCGGTTCTCCCGGACTATGGCAGGGACCCAACTGCGCCACCCGGAAACTGACACCGCTACTCATGCCAGACCCGTCGAACGTGTTCATCGCGCATTCGTATTACCCATATACCCATTCCTCAAGGCTCTGACCAATTGGGCAGTTCCGCACATGCGCCATGTACCAGAACTCAATAGGATGTATATATCTCGGCAACGATGCCGGGAAACAGCCCACACAAAGCAGTGTGGCGATGCAGTGCAAGGTGAGATCCACACAATGTCGCGTGGAGTCTCGTTTCGGATGTGCCAAAGGAGGCCGGCTGTGAGTGCAATGCCTGATACAAGGACGTATCTTCCGCAAATCGGAGTGAGCATGCCCGAGCGCATGTCACCCGGACGAGTGGAGTTCGCGGACCGCGCAACCGAGCGACGCGTGGTCACTATTCTCTTCTGTGATGTCGTTGGTTCGTCTGCAATGGCTGAAGTCCTTGACCCCGAGGAATGGGCTGACGTCATGAGCGAGGCGTTCGAGTATCTGATCCGTCCCATCGAACGCTACGAAGGTACCGTCAACCGCCTCCTTGGGGACGCGGTCCTGGCGCTATTTGGTGCACCACGCGCCCACGAAGACGACCCGCAGCGAGCGATCCTGGCAGCTCTTGAGATCGTCGAGAGCATCGAACCATTGCGCGAGCGTATCAAACGCCAGCACGGCTTTGACTTCAACGTCCGTATTGGCATCAATACGGGTCTCGTAGTCGTAGGTACTTTCGGCGCCGACGAATTCGTCGAATATACTGCTATGGGAGATGCGATCAATGTCGCCGCCCGGCTGCAGGAGATGGCCGCTCCTGGAACAATCCGCGTCGGAGAGGCAACCCACCGGCTCGCCGTAACCTGCTTCGAGTTCGAGCCCTTCGGCGAAACCTCGGTGCGCGGCAAGAGAGAACCAGAACAAACCTACCGCGTGCTCGGCTGTAGCAAGACGAGCAACGGACAGTGTGGACAGCGGGATGTTGGTAGCCGTGACATGCCCTTCACCGGCCGTACGGCCGAAATGGCGCGTATTCGCAAAGCCATCGACGAACTGAGATTTACTGGTCGTGGCCGCATCATCGCCATTTCCGGCGAGGCCGGGATAGGCAAGACACGCATTGTCGAAGAGATCATTCGCTACGTGGACTCACGGCCCGATGATGATGGCGGAATGTCCGTCGCATTGCTCGAAAATCGGGTCAACCCCTACGAAAGCAGCCGGCCCTATGCGGCACTTCAGGCAAGATTTCGCAAAGTATTCGGAATTAATGAGAACGACTCATCTCAAGTTGTTCGCGAGAAATTCATCGAAAGTAGTGCGCAGTTTCCTGATGAATTCAGAGAACGGGCAGCCCGTGTGATTCAACGCGTGATGGCGCTCGATATCGATGGGCTGGACGAATCTTCCGAGATCGCTGGTTTCGAACCGGATGAGTTCAAAGCACAGCTGTCCTCGATTGTTTCGCAGATCGTACGGGGCTGGAACCCTGATGGCGCCTACATGCTGGTCGGCGAGGATTACCAATGGGTTGATCCCGCTTCGCTCGAGATCGTCATCCATCTCTATAAGCTCCTCGATGAGCGTCCGGTCCTCTTCCTGTTCACCTATCGCCCGGACTTAGACACACAAATAGTGCGTATTCTCGAGAGAGTCAGACGAGATTATGCCGATTACATGTTGGAAATAAATCTCTCGCCATTACCGGCCATCGACGCAGAACGACTCGTCAAGTCGTTGATCGCCGGTGAATCGGACGATACTGAAAGCCTGCGCCGGTTCATACTTAATCGTTCGGAAGGCAATCCACTTTTCATCGAAGAGATCACTCAGACGCTCGCCGAGCAGGGCGCACTCGAACCTAGCGGAGATGATCAGCCTCGCTGGAGCCTGTCGAACCAGGCTGGGATCCTCCAGATTTCGATCCCCACGAGCCTTCAGGCACTGTTGCTTGAGCGCATCGATCGGCTACCTGCCGATGCGCGACGTACCTTGCAACAAGCTGCAGTACTTGGCCGTACTTTCAGTCGCCGAGTACTGCAGGATGTGGCTCAAATAAATGGTGATCTCGATAACCATATCGAAACATTGAAACGACTCGACCTGATCCGCAGTGGCGAGCCGAACTCAGATGATTCTCTGGCGTTCCGGCACGCTCTGATCCAGGAAGCGGTTTATGAAACGATCCTGCTCCGCCATCGGCGCGAATTTCATAGACGTGCAGCTCAAACGATTGAACGCATCTACGCTGATCGCCAGTCGGAATACGCTAGCGACATCGGATTGCACTACTACCGTGCGGGCGACGAGCGCGGCGCCGCCTGGTTAATACGGGCAGCCGATCAAGCCCAGTCTGTCTATCAGCCCGAAGTGGTGATCGACTATGCCACCAAAGCGATCGAGCTAGCCGGCTCTACAGGAAAACTGGACCCGGTGGCAGCACACCAGTTGCGTGGTCGCGCCTATGACATGATCGGCGCATTTGAGGATGCCCGCGCGGACATGCAGACGGTTCTGGACGTTGCGCGAGAGCGGCACGATACCAGTCAGGAATGGGAAGCGCTCCTCGAGATCGGACGACTTTGGTCAGAATCCGACTATGGGTGTGCAGGGAAGTACGTTCAAGCTGCCCTCGAACTAGCGCGCAGCCTGGGCGACGATCGCAAGATCGCCCACAGTCTGAATCGCAGTGGGAACTGGCATATCAACATCGGTGAGCCAGGCAGAGCGCGTGGAGATCATGAGGAAGCACTCGCGATCTTTGAACGATTGAATGATGACGCAGGATTGGCGGAAACACTGGATCTGCTGGGTATGGCAAAGTACCTGTCGGCTGACTTCTCCGGCAGTGCGGCTTCGTTCCGCCAATCCATCCAGATGTTCAGAGAACGCGGCGACAACCGCGGCCTGTCATCGAGCCTGGCGATGCTTGCCATGAGTGGCGGAGGGCTCGATGCTGATACGGCACTTCCCGCCAGCGGTGACTATGCGCAGTGGTCGAGCCATGCACAAGAAGCGCTCGAAATCGCACGCTCGATACACTGGAAGGCAGGTGAGTCGTTCGCGCACATCATCATGGGAAACATCAACGCCGCCCACGGTGAACCGGGTAAGGCACTCGAAGCGTTCGGCTCGGCACGCTCCATCGCCCATCAGATCGACCACAAGCAATGGATTGCCGCCGCCATCCAGGGCTTTGGAGCGATCGCTATCGATCTCTTCAATTACGACCGCGCCTGCCAATATCTTACCGAAGCGCTGGCGCGAGCACGCGAATTGGGATCCGCGTATTGGATGAACTCGTCCATCGCCAGCCTCGTTGACTGGCAGCTCGCATTCGGAGAGACAGCCTATGCCGAGAAACTTCTGAACGAGACTATCAATGTCAATTCGCAACTCGACGCGATAGGGCAACGCAAGCTCTGGCATCGACGAGCAAAGCTCGCCCTCGCTCGTGGCGATGCATACGAAGCAATGGAGGTTACTGTCCGCCTGATCAACACAGCGCCAGGCCCACGGGACCGCAAGACGGCCCCGGCACTCGCGCTCGTTCGAGGCGAAGCACTCGCTCAAACCGGGCAGCATGCGCGAGCTATCCGTGAGTTGCGCGTGGCCTGCCATATCGCCGCAAACTCCCAGGATCGTTCGATGCAGTTGCGCTTGCATCTGGCACTCGCGACGATCTATCGCGATTCTGACCGACCGGAACTTGCGGCTCACGAAGACGAAACCGTTCAAACGCTCATCGATGAAATAGCGGAGCGGTTACCCGCCTCTGACTGGCGTGCCAACTTCATCGCTGGCGCGAATGCACTGATCGGTCGATAGCCTGCGGCGCATATATCGATCCGGGTAGGTCCGGTTGGTCCTACCCGGATGTCTTTCCTATCTAAGTGAAAGATGGCACACGAACTCGCGGAAACCTGAACACTCCCCCTCCTACTCGCGCTACGATACTCGGAGCGTATCTGCGCATAGGGAGGTTTATCGATGAAGATTTACATGTCGGTTGATATTGAGGGCGTAGCAGGAGTAATCGAGCGGGCACAAGGGAATATCGAAAGCGGAGGCTTCGAGTTTCAACTAGGCCGCAAGCTCATGACGGATGAGACGAACGCGGCGATTGAAGGCGCACTGGAAGCGGGCGCAACCGAGATCGTCATCAACGACTCGCACGGCCCGATGCGCAGCCTGCTGCCATACGAGCTGAATCCAAAGGCGAGTCTGATCCAGGGCCGCATCAAGCACCGCTTCATGGTTGAAGGTCTCGATGACTCGTTCGACGCCGTCTTCATGATTGGCTACCACGCGCCGGCTGGTGTGCGCGACGGTGTCCTCAATCACGCCTTCCATCCCTACGAATTGCGCTACAACGGCGTCGTTTTCAGCGAGATCGGGCTAACTGCATCGGTCGCCGGCCACTACAACGTACCGGTGGCGCTAGTCACCGGCGATGACGCCGCGATCCGAGATGCCTCGGAGCTGCTGCCGGAGCATGTCGGCGTGTCGGTCAAGCGCGGCATCACCCGCTTTGCCGGTGAGAGCCTGCACCCCAGCGTCGCAGCCCACCGCATTCGTGAAGCAGCCCGAGAGGCCATCGAACGATTGAGCGAGTTCGAACCGATGAAGGTCGAAACGCCGGTGACAATCGATATGGACCTGTACCACTCACCCCAGGCCGATATCACCGCCCTCATTCCCGGCGTCGAACGCATCGGCGACCGAACGGTCAAATTCAGCGCCCCGGACGCACTGGAGGCCTACCGCACCTTCCTGGCAACCTATTACATCCAGCGCAACCTCGTCTAGTTTCGCGAATCGATACCGTCGCGCCGATTGACGTCAACCGGCTGGCCAGTAGCTTCAGACTGAGCGTTGCATTCGAGCAGCCATGTGCTCGCCAATCATGATGCAGATCAGGTTGGTGTTGGCCCGGGTGACTTCGAGCATGATCGAACCGTCGATCACACGCAGTTTCTCGACGCCGATGACCCGGCACTCGAGGTCGACGACCGACCGTCGGTCTTCCACCGAGCCCATCCGGCAGGTGCCAACGAGATGCCAGGTATCCATCACCGATGAGTGGAGCCACTCGTCGAGCGCCGCATCGTCTGAGACGAAGTCGAGCGTGCGACCGTTCAATCCTTCACGCCGGTTGCCGATGTAGATAGTCTCGCTGATAGCCTGCATAGCCCAGTGGTGCCCGATGTCGAGCAGTCGCCGCGCCCCATCCCGCAGCCAGATCAGGTCGCGTTCATCCGAGAGCATTTTCTCGTCGATCTCGCGCATTGCAAAGAGATCGAGGTCGACAACGCGCAACTCGCCGCGAGAGAAATTCTGCCAGGTGATGACCGAGATCGAACCGGTTCTCAGCCCGGCTTCGTCGTAGCCTGTCACGTTCTGACCCGTCATGATCATGTCGTTCGCCCCGGCCCCGCCAAGCTCCGAACTCTAGCGAATCGCGCAGTTCAGATTCCGGATGTGTCGATCCTTCGACTGAAACTCAGGCTTCAATGCCAGCCGGATACCAACGGCAGAGTGGTCTTGAAGGCTCTTCCCAACCGGTAGATCGGAGACCGGCTCAATGCCGCAGCTGCTTGGAGTTGATCCACCGAACCGACGCCGGATCGAATGAGAATCGGCGGCGAGAAGGTCGAACCTGCCGAGATGACGATCTCCCGGCCGTGGAATTCCGTCCAGCCGTCGGAGGTGTGAGCCCGCACGCCGACCTCCCGCTTGCCGTCGAAGATCACCCGGTCGACGTAGGCCTCGCCACGAATGATCAGATTCTCGCGGTCGCGAGCCGCGCTCCAGGTAGGCGGCGTTGGTCGAGGCGCGTTTGCCCTCGCGCCGAGTCATCGGAATCGGTGAGATGCCCGTCGAGTCTGGATCATTGAGATCCGGCGACCAGAGATAACCGAGGTCCAACCCCGCTTCAAGCAGCGCCTGGCTAACCGCGCCCCATCACGCGATCCGTTTGCGATAGATCGTGATCGGCCCCTGATTGCCGTGATACTCACGGTCGCCGTAGTCAAGATCGTTCTCCAACCGCCGCAACGCCGAGGTGACATCTTCTGCCGCCCAGCCGTCACAGCCCTGTTCGGCCCAGCGGTCGTAGTCATCGAGCGGTGCTGAATGCGCCATCTTAGTGTAGATATAGATAGAACTGAGAGAGAGCCTGCGCCAGCGCAGGCTCTCTCGTGTGTGCTGGCTTGTTCAGGGATGACGAGACGATGATACTCGGATCACCACATCTCACCTTCATCGAATCGTGTCCAAGCCATCACGAGATCGTATCCCCCATCGGCGTCAAGCTCCGTCACGACCTCGCGGAAGTAGCTCGCCCGATCCGTTTATCCCGCCTCTGCCGCGTTTCTCTGCGCACGCAGGATGGATTCTGGAATCGAGATCTAAGCCGTCCGCCTACACGTCCGCTAAGTCCTTGACCAAACTGATACATGGCCTGCCTCGAGAAGAGCTAACTTCGGCGAATCGCGCCGGGCGGCCGGTCTACAGCTGCTCGTTGTCATCTGACAGGCGTGAATGCAGTTCTCGGCAGAATTTTGTATCTGATCGGGCTGAAATCGTCCAGCCGCTCGCGCATATCCAAGCGGTATGCGTCAAATGGTTTGTCGTTGCACGTGCGAAACGCCTCGATGACACCAGCTACGTTAACGACTTCGGACAACAGTATCCGAATGCCACCCGCCATGTACTGAATATTGTTCCTTTTCAGTAGCACGGCATTTCAGCTTGGCTACAGCTTTGCCAACCACTTCGTAGTACAGCCGGATGCCGTCGTCAACGTTAGCGGCATTTAGTATGCTCTGACTCCTTTATACCGCCACTATCTCTCTCGTACCAGCTCACAGCAGCAGTCGATAAAGTCCGTTAGCCGCCCCTTCGGCTGTAACCGAGATCAGCTCGATATCGTGGAAGCCTGCTTCTTTGGCATATCCGCGCATCGTTTCGACCTGCAGCGCCGCGCCGCTGCCAACCGACCGCTGCTCGGACATACCGACCTGCAGGCAGTGCAACACACTCGCGCCGTAGAAGAACCGCTGGTGCGTCGTCCCTATCTCGCCGGTAAATGGACCGAACGCAGGGTCCGTGAGAATCTACTGCCCCACCCTCGGCAACCATCCTCCGCATTGCTTGCAGAACCGGCACCGCTGTGGGAGGTCATGGATCGTCACTAACGACATGACGAAGTCATACTTACCCTCAGCGACGATCGTAGCCGCTCCTGCAGATAGAGCCGTACCCGATCCGCACTCCTTCCTCTCGCACACGCTTTCTGCCCAATTCGATCGACGTCGCGTCGACATCGAATCCATCGACGCGATGTTCGGGTAGTCGAGCGCCAGCGCAATCGACGACCGCCCCTCACCGCAGCCGATATCTGCCACACTTGCAGGCGGATCGCTCAACAGACGGTGGTGGATATCTGGCATCTCTGGCATCCACCTCTTGCCCAGTAGTTGACGTGCCCCGGCGCGATTCTCCTCATCCAGCCCCTCGACCAGTCCAGGCCGTAGTTCTCGTCGTGCACCCCGCCACCTGTCCTGAACGCCTCGACTACATTCGGCATCTGGCGCAGCATCGCCACAAACATCCTCATCGCGCCTGGCATATAGGTCAGACTGTCAATATCAAGAAGCACCTCGTCATGCCCGCGCGGGATAGAGAACAGTCGCTCTTCCGCGTCTAGCTCAGTATTCGAAGCGCTAAGAACCCCAGCGACCGTCTGCTGCTCGAGCCATTCACGAGCATAGCGCCGGTGGGTCCAGTACGCCGGCGAGTTCTGAGCCGTCAACTCTCCAGCTTCAGCAAGGCGCGGTAATAGCCGAGCTCGTGGCCGATGTAGCACGTGCCTATCTCCATCCCACCTACAAGCGACTCACCAGCTTCTCCGCAAAGACGTCGCGCTTTTCGCCTATTTCATCTTTAGTGAGCGTAGTTGTTAGAGCCATGCCACTCATGTCCTTCCATGCTGATTCAGTCGCTCGCCACAGCTATCGCACTCCGCGCCCCAACACGCTCGATGGCGCGCCGGAAGCCCGGCAGGCCGCGTTCGATCATGTCGTCGTTGGCGGTCAGGCAGATGCGGAAGAATCCGGGAGTCTCGAAGATATGACCCGGGAGGACGAAGACTTTTCCTCGATCAAATCTCAGTGAACGCCTGGTCATCCGGGATCGGCGACTTCGGGAAGAGATAGAAAGTTCCTTCCGGCGATGGACCTCGTAGCCCATCTCGCGCAACGCGCCGACCATATGGTCACGCTTTCTCGTAGATGCTCCATGTCGAGCCGTCAACTGCTCCAGATCGCAATGGCATGCTGCAGCAATGCGTTCGGGATGAGGTAACCGCTGCCGCCTGAATCGCATTGCAGATCGCCTGCACGCAATTGCTCGCGTTCTGCAGCGGCATTGTCGGCGGCATCGCGAGATAACCGATACGCTGCCCAGGTACAGTGAGTGTCTTGCCATAGCTGTAGGCCAGGAGCGCGTAGGGGTAGAACTCCAACGGGCTGTGATACTCGAGGCTGTCGAAGACGATGCGGTTATAGGGCTCGTCGCCGAGCAGATAGATGCGCCGCCCGTATCCGTTCCGACGCGTCATCGAGCATCGCCGCCAGACGTTTCAGCGTCGAAGGCGGCAAGGACTTTCCCAGTCGGGTTGTGTGGCGTGTTGACGATCAGGATTCTCGTCCGGGGCGTTATCGCCGCTGCGATTGCATCCAGATCGAGGTCGAAAGTCTCGCTGTCGATGCGGACCTTGACTGGAATCAACCCGGACTTCGATGCACATGGGCTCGTTGCCGAACCAGGGCGGCAGGCTGAATATACACCTCGTCACCGGGATCGGCGACGGCTTTCAGCGCGCAAGCAGCGCTCCGACCCCGGCCGTTCGTCATCGCGATATCTTCGGGTTCGAAGGGCATACCGCAGGAATTCCAGTAGCGATTCGGCCACGATCTGTTGGGAACGAGGCTCACTGAATTTATAGGCGAACCAGTCCTTGTCCTGCGGCACGATCCACTTCTGGAAGGCCTTCACCACTCCGCTTAGCGGCATCTCGTGCGGGTTGCCGAAAGTAAAGTCGGCAGATGCGATTCACCATCAGGCCGCATGCGGCAGGTAGGTGTTATTGAGATAGTCCAGACACCAGCCTGTTCGAACCCGCATTCATGACGTCCCGGGCACGCCGGGAGATAGTGTTATCAACCATCAATAATCCCCTCATCAGTTAGTCGGAGGTTCGGGTCAGAATCCTGGACGGTATGGCCGTTGAGATCGCCGATGCCCGGGGGAAGCTCCCGCAGCGCCTTTTCGAGGTGGCGGCGGGGTCGGAAGACGCTCGAAAGCTCGACATCGGCCCGCGACGGTATCCGACGCAACGCGCGTTCGATCGCCTTGTCGCGTCTTCTCAGGTGGTCATAGAGTTCCGGATAATGCTCCGAAAGCTGCCGGGCTTGCGATGCCAGGCTCGCTGTCCGTTTTTCTGTGTTTGGCCTTGTTGACGTGGTCACTTTTACTCCTGTCTGGACGCCATCTTCTGGCTGTCCTGAATCCATCCCCCATCGATCGGCTGCGTTGGTTTGGCCGGACACCGGACGCTCCGATGGGGTGAGCGCCCGGCATCCCGGCTGCATTTGGAATGTGGCCTTGACCAGGCCAACTGGAACGGAAGCCCGATGTTCGTAGGTGTGGCAGAAGGGGCCGGGATCGCCAGATATACTGCGGGGGTGGAGTGCAGTTCGGTGGGTCTACGGCCCATCCTGCCTCTGAGCCCCGGTGGCGGTACCAGCGTCGCCGGGGCCATCTTGTATTCGCTATCGGGTCACAAGTATCGCTTCATTCTTCGTCCTCTTTTCGTTTCCCGTCACGAGCGACAGCAAGTTCATTCTCACTTGCCGTAGAGACGTGCCGCTGGCGCGTCTCCGCTGTTCCATTCCCAACACGCTCCACGGAGGTTAGCGATCCAGACGCTCCACCGGAGCGTCTCTACGAGTGATCAGTGCCGCTTTCTTCCTACGAATACGAGTCCTCCGTCCTACACCGACGGCTTGATGTTGTTGTTGACCCGGAAGAAGTTGGTTGGGTCGTACTTGTTCTTGATCTGCACCAGGCGGCCATAATTGTCGCCGTAACTGGCCTGAACTCGTCCAACCTGCTCGGCCTCCTCGACGACGGTGAAGTTCAGGTTGCGGCCGGTTGCAGCGTGTGGCGCGAGTGCATCGTGGAAGTCGCGCACCCACTTGATGCAGCGTTCCTGATCCGCTGGATCGTCCCAGGCCGCGCCGATGACGAGCTGATGGCGGATATCGCGATGCCAGAAGGCGGTGTCGGTCTTGCCGACGTCGCCATAGGCCCCGCCAAACTGCTCCATGACTGCGTAAGAGATCGGGTTGGGCTTCTTTGCCCCGTGCTCGGCGGCGATGTCGAGGATCGTCGTCGGTCAGTTCGGTGAAGAGCAGCGCCTTCCAGTAGTAGTTGCGGCCGTGCGGAAGGAGCGGGTCAAAAGCCTGCTGCCAGGCGGTATAGGGCATCTCGTCGATGATGTCGAGATCGGCAATGCCATACTGGCGCACCGGCGCCATCTCTTTCTCCGCCGCTTCGATGCCGCCGGAGTGGCAGAAAGCGATCGCGCATGCGTTCTCGCCGGTGGCTGGGTTGATCCATAGCGCCGAGTAGACGATGACATCGCGCGAGCTCTTGACGGTGACGTCGCGGTAGAAGTCGAGCAGATCGCGAGCTTTTTCCATTGGGTAGAAGCGCCCGCCCGCCAGCACCTGACCGTCGAAGGGGTGGAGTTGGAAGAGGAAGCCGGTCACGACGCCGAAGTTGCCGCCGCCACCTTTGAGCGCCCAGTAGAGGTCGGTGTTTTCGTCTGCACTGGCGCGCACATAGCTGCCGTCGGCCAGGACGATGTCGTAGGCCAGCACGTTGTCGCAGACCGCCCCGAACTTCGGGTTAAGCCAGCCGATGCCGCCGCCCAGCGTCAGGCCAGCCACGCCGGTCGTCGAGACGACGCCGCCTGTCGTCGCCAGGTTGAAGGCTGCCGTCTCGTGGTCGAAATCAGCCCAAAGCGCGCCACCCTCGGCATAAGCCGTCTGGGCCTGGGGATCGACCTGGACGCCGCGCATGCTCGACATGTCGAGCAGCATCCCGCCGTCGGCAACGGCGTTACCAGCTACATTGTGACCGCCGCCTTTGATCGCCAGCAGCAGTTCGTGCTCGCGGGCGAAGTTGACGGCGCTGATGACGTCGGCCACGCCAGCTGGCTGAACGGTCAGCGCTGGATACTTGTCATGCATACCATTCCAGAGCGTGCGTGCCTCGTCGTAGCCCTCATCACCGAGGAGGAGAAGATTGCCTCGAATAGTCGTCCCGAACTGTTCGATCGTCTCGCCATCGATCTTGCCCGCGACCTTTTCCGCTTGTTGAATCGCCATAGAGTGTCCCTTTCTTGAAAACGTCGCCGCAAACCGGCGCACGATCCGATGCCGGACGTACCGCTGGAGGGGGGCGTTTGCTGCCGCTCTTACCAGCCTATCGACCGTCCATGGGTGGCACATCGTGAGAATTCCCTAATGGGCCGGGCAATGAGGTCACCGCCGCCGGTGTTTCCCCACCCCACAATGCTTTCCCGTCCAGCCGGGTTTATCCGATGTATCCAGCATAGGGACTCTGGCGCAACCCCGCATCGCGGGGACTACGTAACTTTCGAATGCAATGTTCTCAGTGGGACTTACGTAGTACTACGTAACACATGGCAGGCTGCCGCTTGCGGAAATAATGTCTCTCATGATAAGTGCCTGTACTCCGCGAGCGCGCTACTTGGCTTGCGCCGTTCAGGGCGAAAGGTCATTCTTGACAATTGTGGGGGCAGAGTTCATCTCTGCCCGGCCCCGATAACGTGTACGTACGCGGGTGGAGACGAGCTCCACCCCTACGATATTGCAGCAACTTGTACGCCAAGGTCCCCGGCTCATCAGAACAAGATGCAAAGAATCAGACCAGTTCCTGCTCGACCGCCACGCGCACGGCTGCAGCTCGGTTGTTCACCCCGAGCTTGTTGTAGACCGAACGCAGGTGCTGGCTTACCGTCCGCGTCGCGATGAAGAGTCGCGCGCCCGCCTCGGAGTCGGTCAGACCGTCGGCTACTGCCTGTAACACTTCGAGTTCGCGTGGGCTCAATCCTGCATAGATATCTGCCGATGGCTGATCTGGTGCGTAGGGTGGTGTACTGGAGACCAGGGCACGGGCGTTCGTCAGAAACGTCGTCCGTAGCCTCTCATCATCCAACTGGTCAGCGAGTCCACTGATGATTCTGCGCGCTGTGTCGCCAGCCTCATGCGCTTCCTCAACCCGTCCCTGAGCGAGGTAGACCTTGCGGAGAAGAGCGTGTGCACGCCAGAGGAAGGATCGAAAACCAAGGTCGGTCGCATAATCCACAGAGGATCGGAGCGCCGCCTCGGCATCATCGAAGCGACCAAGCGCAATCAGGATCTCAGCGCGAAATATCAGCGTCTTTGGAACCTCTCCACCCCGCCCTGCCGGGTCGGATGCGATCACGCGATCGATCAATGCCAGTGCGGTGTCGAGATCGCCTTCCGCGAGCGACAGGTGCGCCTGGGTGAGAAGTGTGTAGAGACTCGTCAGCGATATTTCCCTTCGCTCTAGCTCGGGCAGTTCACCTAACATTGCCCTGGCCTGACCAAACTCCCCCTGGCCCACTAACCCAAGGGCGAGGCTGCTTCGAATCGTGGACTTCCACACGATAGATCCCATACTGTCGGCGATCGGTAACGCGGGTTCGAGATACTGCAACGCAACCTCGGGCATCAGCAGATCATGATAGATGTCGCGCATATTCGAGCGGTTGTAGCAGATCCACTGTGCGTGTGAAACATCCTCGGCTATCTTGAGCCCTTCGAGCGTAGCTGCCAGCGCCTGCCGGTAATTGCCACGCACGATGTGCGGCTGCACCGTCATCGCGATCGTATAAGCCTCGATCGCCCGCCATCCGAGTTCGCGGGCAATCTCCCGAGCCTCGTCGCCGGCAGGCTCCACATCAGCTCTGCGAGCCGGGTCGATGAAGAGCGGATAATTTTGTCCGCCACCCGCTGCGAGTGCCAGACTTCCGAGTGCCAGCGCCAACCCCGGGCGGTTGTCGACCTCGCGGAGAAGAGCAATCGACTGATCGTGATAGCGGCAGGACTTGACCATGTTGCCCGCGAGCAGGGACGCTACTCCGAGGAGGTCATAGGTTGCCTGCATACCGGGCTTATCGCCCAGGTTCTGGAAGATCCTCAAGGCCTCAAGGTGATGTTGCTCCGACTCCGTCAGCCGCTCGCCATTGGCCAGCCAGTTACCGATTTGGTTGTGGCTGCTGGCGAGCATCTCGGCATCGTCGAGCCGAGTCGCAAGATCAAGTGCCTGCTGGTAATACGATCCGGCCTGTTCGTAATCACGGGAAGCCCAGAGTGCCCCCAAGTCCAGCAGCGCTTGCCACTCCGTATACTGGCTATTGCGTTCCCTCGCATGCGCCAACGCTGTCTCGCGGTCCGCGCGCGCGCCGTCGAAGTCGCCAATGAACTCTCGCGCCAAACCCCGCAGGCGGTAGAGCCCGAACGGCACGTCGGTCCCGAGACGGGTGGCGAGATCGATGCCCCGGCTAGCATGGTCGATGACCGACGCCGGGGCAAAGAGGCCCTGGGCCTGCTCCGCCGCTCGCTCCAGCCACGCCAGCGCCCGCTCATCGCCGGCTGCATAGAAATGGTTCGCAATCGGGGCGGGGTCGGGGCGCGTCCGCCCGTCCAACAGCTCTCCAACCCGCCGATGCAGCGTCTGGCGTTGGAGCAGCGAGATTCCATCGTAGATCGCCTGGCGCACCAGCGCATGATGGAAGCGCACCGAGCGCAGGCCCGCCCCAACCTCCAGCAGACGCTGACCGATCAGTTGCTGCAGGGCGGCGTCGAGCTCCGCGGACGAACCTTCATGCAGCTCCGAGAGCAGGTCAAGTGGCGCATCGTAACCGATGACCGCGGCGAGATCGAGCAGGTCACGCGTGGTCACATCCAGCCGCGCCAGCCGCCCGTCGATGATTTGCTGCACCAGCGTCGGCACTCCGGCATCGGCCAGATCCCCAAGCTGCCAGCCTCCTGCCATCGGGCTCAGCAGTTGTTGCTCTTCCAGCGTGTAGAGCAGTTCGTTGGTGAAAAACGGGTTGCCCTCCGCCAGCCGGTCGAGATATGCCATCAACCGTCCTTCGTCTTCTGGAGAGAGCCGGTAGCGTTCTCGGGCCATCGCCAACACGGATTCGCGATCGAGCCGCTGGAGTTGAAGCCGGTGGACCCGACCCTCGCGCACCAGCGCCGGCAGCAGCGGAGCCATGAGGTGGTCGCGCGTGATCTCGTCATCGCGGTAGGTCACGATCAACAGCGCAGGGTCATCCATCAGCGTCCGCGACAGATACCGCAAGAGATCGAGGCTGGAGGAATCCGCCCAGTGGAGGTCTTCGAGCAGGATCAGCAGCGGCTGTGCCGCCGCGACACCCTGCAGAAAACGACCGACGAGGTCGAACAACGCCGCCTGGGAATCGATGCCCTCCATCCCGCCGCCAGCCTGAAACTGCGCCGGGATCTCCGGCAGGTGCTCGCCCCCCTGATAGGCGCGCAGGATCTCAGCCCAGGGACCGTAGGGCGGAGTCGTCGTCAGGTCGTAGCAGCCGCCAGAGAGGACGAGCACGCCTTCACCAGTGGCGTGCTGAACCAGGTCGTCGACGAGCGTCGTCTTGCCGATGCCGGCTTCGCCCGACAGCAGCACCAACGCGCCGTGGCCCTCAGTCGTCCGCTCTAGCAGGGCGCGAAGCGCCTGCCGCTCTCGCTCGCGGCCAACGAGCACCGGCTTGTGGAACGAAACGCCCATCTCAGGCCATTCCTGTGAATGATTGATCCTCTAGATAGATCAGACTTTAGCACAGTGACAGGTCCCGATTAGACCGGTCGCGCAAGCTCCGCCAGTGGTTGTCCCGGCTCGACCCAGACCTCGTCGGAGATACCGAGTAACAGACCGGAGATGTTGGTCAGGAGATTGCCAAGCTCATTGCCTTGCCCGTCGCGGAAGGAGCCCAGACGCATCGTCGATTCGGATGCGCTGACCCGGTCGCGCCGCAGGGGACCAATAACCCGCAGTCGGGGCTTCCGCATAGGCAGGCGACTGCAACAGATGCGATTCGGTGGGAGTCAGCTGCCCTTCGAGCATCCCGAACACCCGCAGCACATCGATCAAGCCTTGAAAGACACGCTCAACTGCCGCAGATCTATCGTCGACATCGCACGGCACACGCAATCGAATTGCGGGACGCCCACGCGCTGCCATCCAACCGGCTGGACCAGCCGCCGAATCAGACTGCTCTACACGGTAGCGATAGGGTGTACCGAAGGCAGCCGCCATCTGGTCGGAGCGACCATCAACATCCGCGGAATCAGCGGCCACATAGCTTGCAATCGGCATCTCACGCCAGGCAGGGCGGAGACGCTGGAAAACGACCAGCCCGTCCGCCACCTCAAGCAGATCGGTCGGGCTCGCATCGTTTCCAGACCCGGCCAGCCGGATCAACAACGAACCGGCCAGCCGGTGGGCATCGAGCACGTCGGCCAACCGGAACAGCCCGTGGATTGCTGCATAGCCCGCTTCCGGATCGGCCAGCAGCAGGAGCGCCGGACCCGGTCGCGCGCCACGGGCAGCCAGGTAGTCGCCGTTGGAGCGCCCACTGGGTCCGGCCGGTAATCTGCCGGTTCGAAATTCGCCCGACGGCGGCTCCGGCGTCTGGGACCACGGAAAACTAGCAGAGGCTGGTGAGGTCATGATCGAGCGCCATTCACTATTGGGATGCGCCGACGATATCTATCGTCCGCGGCGGCAACGGAATATCTTCATTAAGGAAGCGCTCGCGAATCCTGCGTTGAAGCTCCCGCGATACCCCCCACTGATCCATCGGAGTCGTCTTGATGAATGCCCGGAATACCAGCCGGTTGGGCTCGACGGCGGTCATCCCGAGGATATTGGCCGGCTCAACGATGCGATCTGCGAACTCGGGATCTTCGTGAACATTCTCAAGCATCTCCTTGAAGATTTCCATCACCCGCCGCTCATCGGCATCCGGCGCGACAGCAACCTCGACGATTGCCCGCGACCAGCCTTTCGAGAGATTCTCAACGGTTCTAATCTCACTGTTCGGAATCGTCACCGCAGCGCCGTCCATCGAGCGCAGCACCGTCCGGCGCAAACTCAACTCTTCGACAGTGCCAGACTGCCCGCCAACCCGGATGAAATCACCGACCGCGAACTGCCCTTCCATGAGGATGAAGAATCCGTTGAAGGTATCGGCGATCAGGCTCTGAGCGCCGAAGGCAATCGCGATTCCAGCGATACCGGCACTGGCCAGCAGCGGCGTGAGGCTGATCCCCAGCGTCCCCAGGATGGTGATGATCGCGATGAAGAAGATCACATAGCGCCCCGTTGATTCAACCAGCGCGGCCAGTGTTGATGCCCGCTGTTTGACCTCGCGTGATGTACCCTCCCGCGATTCGAGCACCTGCTGAACGACACGTTGCACCAACGAGCGCAACAATCGCAGGGCAACGAAGGTGACGACGATCACGATAATAATCGAGGCGAGGCGTGCAGCCGCAACGCTCAGGAACTCCCCACCCCAGTCGGTGAGCTCGTCCCAACCTATGTCACCAATAAACAGCAATTTTCCTCCCTCATTCTCATCCTCACCTCTCAATCATAGAGTCTTCGAGCCTCATCTCAGAAAAGAGCGTTCCAGGAAACTGTAAGAAACCATCTTCCAGGCTGTCTCAGATAGAGAGAAGGGTTGTTCCGAATCGGAAATGAGGAATTTCAATGTCTGGTTATCTTCAGCGCAGCGAACTGCGCGGCTGGCGGCGAGCACTCGCCGTTATATTCGTGCTTTCGGTACTTGCCCCACTGGTTGCATTGCGACCAGAACATGGCAGTGCGGTCGGCATCAACGTCTACTACGACGACACGATCGCTAGCGCCATCGATCCCTGCGAGCTTGAGAGCTCGCCTGCCTGTCCAGATGGAGTGCCGCTCAACGACGAGCTGGAATTCATGGCCCAGGTTGCTGCCGCCTACTACTCGGTGATCTTCCATGACATGCACAACATGGATATTCGTGTCGCCTGGGTAACCGGCGAATCACCCTTCGCCCGCGTCGTCGAGACAGACGACCAGGGCCGACCAACTCGTCGCAGATGTCCTGGTCACTGCCGATATCAACTGGTTCTGGGACCCAACGCCCTTTGAGGATGAAGAGTTCGATATGTTCCCGAAGCTTTACCGGGACACCCATCCGGCCGAGCAGGCCGAAGCCTTCAACGGCAATGTGCCGGAGATCTTCGAGGTCGGCTACAACGGCATGGCGAACCGACTACGATCTGCTGACGGTCCTCCTGCACGAGATCGGCCACACAATCGGACTGCACGACAACATCATCAAGAACCGGCCGGTTGCGCCCTGCACCGAGGACATCCCCGGTGGCGATCCCTATTTCCACATCGACCCCGACCTCGTCGGCGGCGCGAACATGTCGATCAAAGCCTTCGAACAGACCGAAGACTTCCCGATTGGTTTCGGCGGAGCCCCTCTGGACCCAGTGCAGACCGGCAGCTTCGGGCGGTTTCGACAACATGACGGTCTTCTATGATTGCGCCCACCTCGCCATCGGCGGCATTCAGGAGTGCAACGACGATTCCGCATGCGAAGCGCACCAGGGGCTGATGTGGATCGGGCCGCTACCCAATAACCGCGCGCGCCCCGGCTATCGTCGACCTCCTGGCCATCGCCGAAGCGGCTGGTTGGACGGATATCCATCTGCCGCGCAAGTACAGCCTCGGCTCCGGTATCTGGAGTGAGGGCGACACCTGGCTCGGTGACCGTGTCCCGAACGCCGGCAACAACGTCTACATCGTCAACCAGGAGTCCGATGCGACGGTCAACCTCTACGACGAGGGCGACGCGCGCGAGGTCTACATCAGTGACGGCAACACGCTCAATATCACCTTCGGCTCGCTTGACGCCTATCAGCGTTGAAGCACGCGGGGAAGACACCGAGCTCAATGTCGACTCCGGCGCGCTGCTCGACAGCGTCTATGCTCGACATCTATACAGATGCGACGCTGCATCTGGCCGACGCCAACGCCGATATCTTCTGGACGCTCTACAACGATGGCCTGATCCGCGGCGGCAACTCCGAGATCGAGTTGCACACGCTGATCAACGACGGCGGAATCCGCAGCAACGGCGGGCCACTGACGATCGTCTCAACCAGCGGCGACGCCCACCCTTGACCTCGACGGCACGATGGAGTGGATCACCGACCGCGAGATACGGGCGACGACCGGCGATCTGACCTTCGACGGCCAGATTCACGACGCGATCAGCATCCGCATCGTCGTCGGCAATGGCTACACGATGACCTTCACCGAGGGCTGGGAGCAGGGCTTCACCAACAACCCCGACACCTCGCTGCAGATGCTCGGGACGCTCGCCGAAGCGACGATCAGCGGCGAGACGACGCTCTACGGAATCGTCGACCCGATTGGCATCGGCCGCTTCACCGACGAGGTCACGTTTATGGGGCCACTCACGTCGCACACGCAGATCGCTCTGGGAGGCTTGACGCCCGGTTCCGAACACGACCAGCTCATCTTCGACCAGAATGTCAACTTCGCCAGCTTCCTCGACCTCTCGCTTCAGGGCGGCTTCGAGCCCGCCCCGAACGATGAGTTCGTCATCGCCCAGTACGGCTCTCACTCCGGCGAGTTTGACAGCGTCACCGGCTGGGATCTCGGCAACTACCTGCGCCTGGAGCTCGAGTACGACACCAACGAATTGCGTGTCGTCGCCCGGCTGGCCGGCGACATGAATGGCGACGGCGTCTGGACGAACCAGGACAAGCCGCTGCTCTCCCAGAGCTACGGCCCCTGCACCCCCGACCCGATCCCCTGCCGTGGCGACATGGACCAGGATGGCGACATCGACCACAACGATCGCAAGATCCTCAACGATCTAATCAAGGCGGCGAAGTAACGCTCAACGCTCATCGGATTCCTCGACACCCCGGGCTGTCGCTGGCAGTCCGGGGTGTTCCGTTCGAAACAATCCAGACCCTGAACCCGCGTACGCAGCGACTCGGCGAGTCGCCTCCACACGCCACGCGAATTCGATCTGGACACAGAACCAACCTGATCGAAAGCATCGACCCAGGGATCACAGCCGGCCAATCGTCTATGATCCCCCAATCCGTATCCGCTGACCCATTGAAAGAGAGCGAAGAAGGACGATGAAATACTTCCGTATCTATACCGATGAAGAAGGCGAAACCCACTTCGAGGACGTTGAAGTGGAAATGGAGGAACAGAATCCCCAGTCATTCCTCTCGATGATGTACCCGGCCATCGGCGTCATCTTCCGCCGCACTCCTTCCGACCAGTTCATCGACTGGCATCCAGCCCCGCGCCGCCAGTTCGTCATCACTCTCTCAGGCCAAGCAGAGGTCGAAGCCAGCGACGGCGAGATCCGCCAGATCGGCCCCGGCACCGTCATGCTCGCCGAAGACCTCGAAGGCAAAGGCCACATCACCCGCGGCATCGGCACCGAAGACCGCATCTCCCTCTTCATCCCGCTGCCCGACTGAGCAAACACCCGCACGAAGATCCTCAACCTTCAGCCGGGGCATCGCCCACTTCGATCCGAAGAGACGTGCCGCTGGCGCGTCTCGGTATCAACGCTCTGATCTACTGACGAAGGCAGGAGGCCTGAAACGAAGACGCGCCAGCGGCACGTCTCTACAGGATTGTTAGCGTGAATGAACATATGCGCAGTCTCGCTGAGGGCGTTATGACGGCTGCAAATATCCCGCCGCGACGGCCGCGGCCGCCTGCTCCAGCGTCGTTTCGTAATAGTCCGGCGCGACCGATTCAAATCGGGCGATCTTTATCACCGCTAGCGCCCCCGCCAGTTCCGGCGCTGTGTGAGCTTCGATGAGCGCCGCCCGCAATCGCGCGACAACCTCTGGATCAGCATCGTGCCCGGCAACGAGTGGCGGCATCGGGGCAGCAGGAGTCGTCGCGATGATGCGGGTTCCGGCAATGTCGCCCGGCGCATACTCCCGCATCAGGTCATAGGAAAAGGAATCGACCGGCACGACGTCGATCTCACCTTTTCGAATGCCCTCGATGCCCACCGAGAAGGTTCCGATTGGGCCAATCGACTTCCGGTAGAGCTGCGGACACTCAGCCGTCCGGTAAGGCAGCAGAAACGAGCGGACAGCATTGAAGCCAGACTGGGAGTTCTCGATCGTCCAGCTGATGCGCCCGCCAAATGTGTCTTCGATCGTCTCGAACTGGCTATCCTCGCCAACCAGCAGATAGCTGAAATAGACCGGCTTTCCTTCATAGTGATCAAACGACGGTATCGGCGCAGCAAGCAACTGCGGTCGCGGCTCGGACCGGGCATAGGGATAGCCGCACATCAGGACACAGCCCAACCCCGGCATCGCCCATAGCTCTTCAATCGGCGTTGGAAAGGCGTGGTAGATCACCTCCAACTCGACGCCCGTTCGCTCCTGAAGCCACCCGAACAACCGATCCCAGGCAGCTGTAACGACCGGCGCGACGTTGTACATGCGTGAGCAGGCGATCAGCGGTTGTGAGGCCACTTGAACTCCTTCAGCCTTTCAGTCATGAGTTGCTGAACTTCCTCTAATAGCGAGGCTCCTCCAAAGATGTCATCCTGACCGGAACGGAGTGGAGTGGAAGGATCTAGCGACGTGCGAGCCAGACGATCGCGTTGTTAGATCCTTCGCTCAAGATGACATCTGGTTGGCTATCTTCGTAGTATTCAATCAAACCGCCCCAGAGACAGAAACCCGATATCGTGGCCTGTCCGGCCATCGATAGCGAGGTCGGCAAGAATCTCGCCGAGGACCGGGGAAAACTTGTAGCCACGGCCGGAGAAGCAGCATCCGAGGATGACCTGCGGATGCTCCGGGTGACGGTCGATGATGAAGTGATCGTCGACGGTGTAGGCGTCCATGCAGGTCAGCGCGGTCAGATCCTTCCCCGCCGCACCGGGCATGTACTTGTCGAGCGTGTCGCGCAGGTACTGGATCTCCTCCGGCTCAATCGTCCGGCGGATCGTGCGTGGCCCGGTCTTGTCCTGGGTGCTCAGGCCGATCTTCAGTCCGATATCGCCGATGGCAGGCATACCGTAGAAACCGCCTTCGGGCACGTCGAGAATGAAGTCCGGCGCGCCATTCTCCGCCCGCCACCAGTCCGGCCGCGAGGGTTCGAAGTAGCCGTTGATGCTGCGGTTGACCTGAAAGGGCAAATCGAGGTCGGCCAGCAACTCCCCGACATAGGCGCCGGTCGTCAGAATCAGCTTCCCGGCCCGGTACTCGCCATCGCTTGTCGTGACTCTGACGCCTTCACCGTCCGCCTCCCAGCCGACGACTTCTTCCGATGTCCGAATCGTCGCACCGTGCTGCCGGGCCAGCTCGACGTGGGCGATGATCCCCCGCTCCGACCAGAGGAAACCGGCCTCGGCCTCGTATGTCGCGATCATGCCCTCATAGAGCCGGAAGCCGGGGAAGCGTTTTGCCAGTTCCGTCTCATCGAGGATCTCCCATGCGCCACGCTTCTCCATCTCAGCAGCATTGGCCTTGTAGCGCGGATCTTTGCCTTCGGCGATTAACCGCACCTCGCCGGTCATCGTCAAGAACTCCTGACCGGTCTTTTCCTCCAGCTCGCTCCAGAGCTCAAACGCTCGGTCTGCCAGCGGATCGTAGCCGCTGCCCTGAATCGCGGCTTTGCGAATCATCCGGTGGTAGCCATGCGATGACCCGAGCGCATGCCCTGGCTCGTACATCTCCAACCCCAGCACCCGTTGCCCGCGCTGCGCCAGCCGGTACGCCGTCGGGCTGCCAGCAGCGCCCAGCCCAACGACGATAGCGTCGTATGTTTCGTTCATTTTCGTTGTTCCTCACCTACCCCGGCGAAAATTGAACAACCAACCCTGTCATTTCGAGCGGAGGGAGAAATCTCGGTCGGTCGCGAATTGTTCTCACCAATAGGACCTCGAAGTAGCGACACCGGACTGGCAAATAGACGATCCTGGCGGGTCCACTGGGCGGCTAACATCTGAGATTTCTCCCTCCGCTCGAAATGACAGGGTTGGGACTCTGATTTATTCCTTGACGCGGATGTACCGCCACACCCTCCGTGTGCCATACTTCCCGACTCAAATCATAGACCGCTGGCGGAAGCGACAGGAGCGGCGTCCATGGCGACGAAGATCGGCAAGCGCATCATCGTGATCGGCAACTCACCATGCTCGGGTAAGAGCACCCTCGCCGAGCAACTGGCCGAACGTATGGGCGTGCCTTTCATCGAGCTCGATGCCCTCCACTGGGAGCCGGGCTGGAAGATGGCCGACACGGAGGTCTTCCGCGAGCGCATCCGCGAGGCAATCAAGCCAGAAGCCTGGGTTATGGCGGGGAACTACACCAGCAAACAACAGGACGTCAGCTGGCCAGCAGCCGACACGATCATCTGGCTCGACCTGCCCTTCACGACAATCATGCCTCGCATCATCCGCCGCAGCTGGCAGCGCCACACCGACCAGGAAGACCTCTGGGGTACCGGCAACCGCGAGAATTTCTGGGACCATCTGAAGCTCTGGCAGACCGACGAATCCCTGATCAGCTACACGATCAAGAATCACCGCTCCCGCCGCCGCCTCTTCGAGTCCTACACCCGCGATCCGCAGTGGTCCCACATCACTTTCATCCGACTGCGGTCCTCGGAGGCCGTCAACCAATTCCGGCGCCGCCTCCGTCCCGCGTCTCCCCTTGTCGCAGCTGTGCAGCCAGACAACGAAGCTGCCTACCTGTCAAGGCAGAAGAAACCGTTAGGTCTTGACACGAATATAGGTTGCAAGGCTTGGATCTTGCCCTCAACGAGGCAACATTAGTCGGAGCAGAAGTCGATCCCGAGAGTCGCATTGCCGCCGTCACGCTGGCACTCCTCACGCTTCCGGAGTCCGGCCCAGCACCCGATGACCCACGAGTCCAGCTCCTGCTGCAGCCCGTCGGACGGGTCGCAGCATCCTTACGGGTTGGGCGTTGGGACAACCTCGCCGCACCAGTCGAACCGTTTGCGTTGAACGAACTGCTAGACATCGTCCAGAGCTTTCAGCAGGGTCGCATCTATGGTTGGAAATTCTTTGATGTGCCACCTGAGGACAATTTTGCAAAGTGGGAGGATCGGCTAAGTCTTGATGAGCGTTTCGGCGACGACGGCAATACGCACACGTTGGCGCTTTTCCAGGAAACGTTTGGCCAGCAGCAGGACCGCCATCTCGACATCTGCATCTGGTTCGATGAACTCACGATCTTCGGACCGGAACGACAGCAGCTCGACATTGATGAAGTCATAGCAGGCGGGAAGCGCTGGTGGGATGGACTGTTCTCAGGTGACTCGAGGAGTCAGGAAGCAGGGATCTATCCTCTGAAGGACGATGAATAGTAAGCGTAATACTCTGTCCGGCCATCGCGGATCAATTCCAGCCACCTCCACGTCATTCTGAGCGGAGGCTCGGCGCAGTCGAAGAATCCAATTCGTGAGTACCCCGGAAACTTCGACCTTCTGTTGGCTCGCACAATGCGCCGCACCTCGAAGCCGGACGAGAGACCAGACCATCGCAACATCACGCTCTCAGGGTTCAAACAAGCTCGGATTCTTCGACTGCGCCGAGCCTCCGCTCAGAATGACGTGATTGTTGGTTTGTCTTGCCCCGGTAACGGGTGATGCTCGCTAGCCTCTCAACTCCTGGTCCCCAACCTCACGAATCCACCCGCGCACCCATTCGACGACCTCTAGCTCCAGGTCGCAGACGGTGGAGGGGAGGAAGATCATGCCCTCGATGCGGCCGGAGTGGAGCCATTCGAGGCCGAGCTGGCACTGGCGCTGGACGAGGGATAGGTCGGACATCGGGGCGCCCTTCGCGCCGAAATCCCACATGTAGACGCCGAGGAAGCGCTCGTGGTCGGGGACGAGTTGCTCGAAGCGGGCAAAGTCGCGTTCGAGGTCGCCGAGGTTCTTCGACTCCCAGATCCAGAAGCTGACCTGGTTGCAATAGCGCAGGTGCTCGCTGATCGGCGCATCGAGCTGGTGGGCGTAGAGGATCATCATCAGATCGAGCGTCTTATCGGGTAGCTGGCGCAGGCGGCTGAGGCGCTCCAGTTCTTCGACTGGCACCTCCGGCTCGCCCGTGTCCCAGTTGATGAAGTCGTCCATCAGCAGGCCAGTCAGGTTCGGCTCGCGACGGGCCAGGTCGAGGATGTGCTCGGTCATGCCTTCGATCTGCTCGCCTCGCGCCCCGACCGTCGACCAGGCAACGCGATCGAGCGCCCGCAACGGCACGTAGTACTGGTCGAAGGGCATCTCCGGTTGACCCTCGTAGAGCACCATCAGCAGGTTCGGTATATCAAGGTAGGCAGCGGCTTCGAGCGGGGTGATCCGCGACGGCTTCGGCAGTTTCCACTCGCGATTCGATGCCCCGGCAGCGTGGCCCCAGAGCCAGAATCGATCTCGTACCTTCACCATTACCTCGCCCTCTTTCCACGCCTTCGCTTTTTCATCCGGCTTAACAACGCTTCGGTAACCGAACATAGGCGACTCACCGAGTCGCCGCTACAGGTTAGACGTACTCCCTCTTCCCCAATCCCGCTATCTGTTACAGTCATTTTCGTCCTGCTGTGCAGCATTGTCGCAAGGTCAGCGGGATCGCGGAAGTGCCCTATTGAGGAGTAGCGATGTCCAGCACGATGACCTCCGAACGACCTGATACGCCGATGGGCCGGGCACTTGCTCAACGTGTGCTGCCCCATCTTGGCCCCATCCACACCGCCGCAGACAGCGTCATCGACCTGACCACCGCAGAGCCGTCGATGACACCGGTGCACGTCGGGCAAACGGCGAAAGCTGCGCTCGATCAGGGCGAGACGCACTACACCGACGCATCTGGCATCCCGCAACTGCGGGCCGCTGTTGCGACCCATCTCGTCAATCTTGGCTTCGCGATCGCCCCGGAGAACATCGGCATCTCCAACGGCGGCACCGAGGCGGTCTACATCGCCTTGCAAGTTGCTCTGAAACCGGGAGACCGGGCCGCCATCATCGAACCGATGTCCCGCCATATCGTCGATATGGTCACCTTCATCGGCGCCGAGCCAGTACGGGTTGAGGTCGAATCATCGAACAATCTCCTGCCCGACCCCGCCTCTATTGAAAAGCTCGACGCACGAGCCCTGGTCATCGCATCGCCATCACCGATCACTGGCCAGCGCATCCCGGATGACCAACTGGAAGCACTTGTCGCGGCAGCGCGGGCAAAAGACATCTCCATCATCCTCGATCTCTCCTACGCAGCAGGGCTCTACGAACCAGCTCCAGTCTTGTTCAGCAACCCTCATCTGGCCGAAGAGATCGTCCTGACCGGTTCCTTCTCGACCGCCCACGGACTGGCCGGATGGCGCGTTGGTTACTTCTGCTCGCCGCCAGCCGACCGGGTGCTGCTCCAGGGACTGAAAACCGCCATGTCGATCTGCACCACCGCTGTTTCCCAGATCGCCGCCGTCGCCGCCCTGGGTGAACCGGACGACTGGTTCGAGCAGCGCCGCGCCCATTTCGCCGCCAATCGCGACACTCGTGCACCGCCATGTTGGACGAGGCCGGTATCAGCTACGTCATGCCCGACGCCTTCCCACCGTTGTTGATCGATGTTTCTCCGTTCGGTGGTGGCGATGCCGTCGCCGCGCGTTTGGCGGACTCCGGCGTTATCGTCGACCCCGGTTCGAGCTTCGGAGAGTCGACGCAGGACTACATCCGGATCAACCTCGGCGCGTCCGAGGAGGCATTGTCAGATGGCGTTGGGCGTATTGTGGAACTCAGTAAGGGCTAGCGATGTTTGCAGTGGGGCCACACCAGCACCAGGGTTGTCATCCTGACCGAAGCGGAGCGCAGTGGAAGGATCTAGTTGGGGTATCGCAAAGTTTGATGAAATCAAGACGATCAAGACCCCATTCTCGTGACCAGTCTTCCGTTCGGCGAATCTTCGAGGCTTCAGGTAGATCCCTCCACTTCGCAAAGCCTCCGGTCGGGATGACATTTCCTATGATGTTTCGAGTTCTTGAACAACGATCCCCTTGAGCGACGCCCCACCGACCAACTCCCAGCCCCGGCAGAAGGAGCATTGACGATGGCAGAGGCACAGACAGCACCGAAGACCAGCGACGCATCCAGCGAAGAGGTCGATATCTTCACTCTCCAGGCGCTGGCCAACGAGACACCCGATCTCATCAGCCTCGGGCTCGGCGATCCCGACTCGGCCACACCCGACCACATCATCGCCGCCGCTCACCGCGCCATCGACGAGGGCCGCACCGGTCCAGCGCCAACCCGGGGGCTGATCGAACTGCGCCAGGCCATCGCCGATAAGCTGGAACGCGAGAATAACGTCGTGGTCGACGCTGCGACCGAGGTGCTGGTCACGACCGGCAGTCAGGAAGCGCTCTTCCTTCTTATACAGTCGCTGGTCGATCCCGGCGACGAGGTGCTGGTGCCCGATCCCCGCTATCCCGCCTACGACACCGCGATCAACCTCGCTGGCGGCAAGATCGTCCTCGTCCCGACGACGCTGGAGCATGACTTCGCCCTCCAGGCCGCCGATGTCGAAGCCTGCCTGACTGATCGCTCGAAAGCGCTGCTGCTGATCACCCCGAGCAACCCGACCGCCGCCGTCATCCCGCCCGACGAACTGAGGAAGATCGCCGATCTCGCCATCGAACGCGACCTGATCGTCATCAGCGACGAGATCTACGAGCACTTCCTCTACGACGGCGCGGAGCACCTCAGTATCGGCTCGCTACCCGGCATGCGGGAGCGCACGATCACCCTCAACGGCCTCTCGAAGGCTTACGCGATGACTGGCTGGCGGGTCGGCTACATCGCCGCCCCGGCCGAGTTCATCCAGGCCGTCGCCAGTCTCAAGGCGATGATCAACGTTCACGCCCCGACCGTCTCTCAGTGGGCCGCCGTCGCTGCCCTCGAAGGCCCACAGGACGCCGTCCGCGCAGATGCGCGATCTCTATGCCCACCGGCGTAGAGTGCTGATGGACGGTTTGCGTGAGATGGGCTTCAGCTTTGGTTCGTCAGAGGGCGCCTTCTACATCTGGGCCAATATCAGCTCGACCGGCATGGACGCCATGCAGCTTTCGTACTTCTGGTTGCGCGAGGCAGGCGTCATGGTCTTCCCCGGCAGCGGATTCGGCGAGAAGTGGAGCGACTACATGCGCTTCACCCTCCTCCAGCCCGACGACAAGATGCTCCAGGCGCTTGAACGCATGGACGACGCGCTCAAGGCTCGATAGACGGCATCAATCATCTCCAACATCACGGCTTGATATTGCGTACGTACGCAGGCGGGGATAGACTGCACTCTACGAGAGCTTTGATGCTCAGATTTTTCGCGTCATCGATTCGGATAGCAATGGTATTGCGTTGCCCTTCAATGTGGTCGATAATTATTCTCAACTGAGAACGATTATCAAGGCTGGTTCGTTTAGTCGCTTTATTCGGCATCGGGGGCTGATAGATGCGCGATCTCTGGCAACGATTCTTCAATTGGTATGAACGCAACTACACAATCAACATCGCCGTAGCGTCCGGGCTGTTTTTGTTACAGCTCTTTCATCTTTACTGGTTGAGCCTTGATGTCGTCTATCAACGGCTCTTCGACGAGAGTCTGTTCCATCCCCAGGGCGTCTTCTACGCCCTTATCCTGATCGTCGACTACACCGAGATACCGGCCCTGCTCGGCGTTTCGCTGATCTATATCAACGAACTACGCAGGGACGGTTTCAGCTGGAAACCGGTGCTCTTCCTGTTCTTCCTTAATACCCAGTGGTTGCACATCTTCTGGATCACCGACGAGTTCGTCGTCAACGAGTTCACCGGCGAAGCTGCCGTTAGCAGCCTGCCTGCCTGGTTAGCATGGATTGCGATCCTGATCGACTATCTCGAACTACCTGTCATCTACGATACGATGAAAAAGTTGGTCATCGCGGTTCGCGAGCGGCGTATCGCCGATTTCCTGCGTGAAGACCTGGCGCACTAGGCCAGCATTAGCGAGTTCGAATGGCACGTGCCCACCAGTACCCGGAGAACCTGTCGCTCATGCCCACGTTCAACGTCATTGATCGCTTCGAGATCCTCAACGTCATCAGCCTCTATTCACTGCTCTACGACGACGGCCAATGTGACGACTGGCCCCTCATCTTCACCAAGGAGGCCAACTTCATCATCCATGAAGCCTTTCCTGATGGCTCGACAACGACCATCAGTGGCCGGAAACAACTGCATCAGGCTGCATTGAATGCAAGCGCCAATCGCCAGCGAATCGGCCAGGAACGCCACCTGCTGACGAATGTCGCTGTAACTTCCCAAACTGACACCACCGCCGAAATCGCTGCCATCCTGCTGCTCGTCCGCACAGCACCCGACGGCAAGACCGTCTCTGAAACACCTGGCCGCTACGCTGGAACGCTCGTGAAACAGCTCGACGGTTGGAAGATCGACCGCTGGTACGTCCATCTTGACGCCGACCGCGCCGGGAACCTGGGTTGATTCAATAGGGGATACTTGATCGGAACCTGAGCGGCCTAGCGTCAGCCAGAAACAATGACTCGAGATGCAAGCTCAACTACTGCTCGTACTACTCCATAGCGGTCGCTTCACCTGGGACGAATTTCTGATCACCTTCGCGATCAGCTTCGGACTGGCTGGTTTCGTCTGGGCGCTCACCCGCCTGCGCGGCGACCTCGACTATGATCCTGATGACGATCCCGACCTACCGCAAGCGGATGCCTGATCCCAAATATCCGGCTTCTCGAAGTGAGGCAATGCAATGAACCCGAACTCAATCAAAGCACTGACCTTTGATGTCTTCGGTACCGTCGTCGATTGGAGGACGAGCATTGCCCGTGAGGGGCGGGAGCTGGGTGAAGCTAAAGGACTGACGGTGGACTGGGAACAGTTTGCTGACGACTGGCGGGCGCTCTACCAGCCATCGATGGCGAAGGTGCGTGAGGGTGAGAGACCCTGGACGATCCTCGATGAGCTACATCGCGAGAGCCTCGATCAACTGCTCGAACGCTACGAGATCGACAATCTGACTGAAGCTGAGGTCGAACATTTCAATCGCGCCTGGCACCGGCTCGATCCCTGGCCCGATGTCGTCGAAGGACTAACCCGGCTCAAGTCTCGCTATATCCTGGCGACGCTCTCGAACGGCAACATCGCGCTGATGGTCAATATGGCCAAACGCGCCGGCCTGCCCTGGGACGTCATCCTCGGCGCGGAGTTCGCACGGGCCTATAAACCCCAGCCTGAGGCCTATCTCGCCACCGCACGAACGCTTGGCCTCGAGCCCGAAGAATGTCTGATGGTCGCTGCCCATAACGGTGATCTCGTCGCCGCGTCTGCCTGCGGGTTCCAGACAGCCTTCGTCAGGCGGCCAACCGAACACGGCCCCGCTCAGACCAGTGATCTCGAACCGGAGCGAGATTGGACGATCGTCGCCAGCGATTTCCTCGACCTTGCGAGCCAGTTCGGCTGCTAATTGTGTTGCTGGGCCAGATGGCGAACAGGTCAGAGAAGATACCTTACGCAGACCCGCCAAACCTGCATCCGTTCTACATCTAGATACGTACACTCAACAGGAATTCTTCATCATTCGTCTTAAGATATATTAGAAGACGGATTGGAGATATACTATTGACAGTACGAGACGCGTGAAATAGTCTGCGCTCGTACCGCATGCAATAGACGGCACTCCAGACATACGGAGTGCCGCCTTGTCTATCGTAGATGTGGCGAGCGGGGGTTGTCGCCGTCACGAAGAATGCCATTTATGATCCGAAAGTGGAGAGAGGATTGCGTTGATGGTGAACCTAGAAGAGTTTATTCGGTCTAGCACGCTGAGCCGGCGTGAAGTCGGGCGACGAGCCCTGGCAATGGCGTTGACCGCGCCCGCGATCGGTGCGCTGCTGGCCGCTTGTGGTGGTGATGACGACGATGATAGCGGCGGCGATGACACAGGAGCGCAAGACGCAACGGCGACGCCGACCGTCGTCATCTCAGCCGATATGAGCGGCGCCGCAACCCAGACAGCCGAAGCTGAAGCCGCTGGAAGCGACGCCACGGAAGCGCCCGCTGAGCCAACAGCGACGACTGCTTCTACTGGGTCGGACACACCGAAAGATGGCGGTAGCGCTTCGTTCATTCGGGATGGCGATGCTGATCTCTACGATCCTGTGCTGAACGACTCGAACAGCACCATCTGGTTGATCTTCAGCTTGTATCAGTCTCTGGTTCGAAGCGATCGAATGGCGACAGGGATCGAGCCGGCGATTTCCGAGTCGTGGGACATATCGGATGACGGGCTCGTGTACACATTCCATCTCCGTCCCGGCATCATGTTCGCAGATGGCAGTGAACTCTCAACCGACGACGTTATCTGGTCGCTCGAACGAGCCCGGGACACCGAAGAGAGCCCCTGGTCGTTCACCCTCACGAATGCCGGCGAAATTACCGCGCCAGACGACTCAACTATCGAAATCACGCTGGGCGCAGGCGATGCGTCCTTCCTTGCCGCCGTGTCGATGTTCAATAGCAGCATCATCTCGAAGGCATACGTCGAGGAAAATGGCGTGGATATTCTCAAGGATCACTCCATGGGTACCGGCCCCTTCTACCTCAAGGAATGGGCTGTCAGCCAGTACACCCTTCTCGCTCGCAACGAGCATTACTGGGACGAAGGGCTGCCGCACCTCGACGAGGTCAAGGTGATCACGGTACCGGACTCGAATAGTGCGATCCTCCAGCTGCAGGGCGGAGAGGTCGACGGCGTCATCGGGCAGATCAGCATCCCGTTCAATCGCGTCGCCGAGCTGCAGGGGGACCCCGATCTCAATGTTCTCCTCGCAACAGCCTCCTATAACTACTTCGCGCGTGTCAACGTCGCATTCCCAGAGCCGAACCCGCCCTATGATGATCTGCTAGTACGTCAGGCGATGGCCTATGCAATCGACTACGACCAGTTGATCGAAACGGTCCAGTACGGCATCGCCGAGCGCTCAACGACGATTATTCCCAATGGTGCGCTGTACCATAATCCCGAACATTAAGCCGCACGAATTCGACCTCGATAAGGCCAAGGAATTGATGGCCATGTCGGATAATCCAGATGGTGGCGACGCCGAGGTTCTGATCTCCGCCGGCAACCCTCAACAGGAAGCGTTGGCAATCGCGCTCCAGGCGATGTGGAAAGAGATTGGGATCAACCTGATCATCTCGCCACTCGACAACGCCGTCATCCGTGACCGCACGAATGCTGGCGATTACGATGTGCGTCTCGGCGGCTGGACGAATGACATGATCGACCCGGATCAAATTCTGGGCTACTTCTGTTTGCCTGATGCGTCCGACTACGCGAAGACAGGTTACGCAAACCCCGAAGTGGAAGATCTCGTCCGGGCAGCGAAGACTGAACTGGATCCGGAAAAACGACAAGAGATGTACTACAAAGTCCAGGAGATCTATCGCGAAGAGGGTCCACTCTTCTATCTCTTCAGCATTCCCTACATCGACGCATTGCAAAACTATGTCAAGGGATTTTGGCAGCATCCGCTTGGCCCGTATGGCTTCATCGATACATGGCTCGATAAGTAGGTAGTGGCGATAGCTACGAAAGGGATGGGGATCAACTCCCGTCCCTTTCGTAGTCCTTCGGAGGATCCATGACCAGAAGTCGCTATATCATTCGTCGCTTGCTTCAGATGATTCCAGTAGTCATCGGCATTACGATCATCATTTTCGTAATGCTGCGCGCTATTCCCGGAGATCCGGCAGATTCGATGCTGGGTGAAAAGGCAACCAATGAGCAACGAGCACTCATGCGAGTGAAGTTGGGGCTAGATGAGCCGATCTATGTTCAGTACGGGTATTTTGTTCGCGATCTTTTCACCTTTGATCTGGGTGATTCACTCAAATATCGTATTCCCGTCAATGACATCCTCTGGGACCGTCTGAAGGTATCGCTCACGGTGGTCGGAGTGACGGCTTTCTTCCTCATCGTGATAACCGTGCCGCTCGGCGTGTTAGCCGCCCTGAAGAAAGACAGCGTCATCGATAATGCCGTACGGGCGGTGCTCACGATCACGATGGTCATGCCGACGTTTTATACTGGCATTCTGCTGATCATTATCTTCAGCATCAAGTTGAATCTTTTACCCGTCTCGGGGTATGGAGACACACCTGCCCGAGCATCTGAAACACGTGATCCTGCCATCGTTGACATCTCGCGCTGGTCACCGCTCCATATCTCATTCGTATTTTGAGGGCGAGTATTCTCGATGCATTGAATTCGGACTATGTAACGACCGCTCGCTCCAAGGGGCTGGAGGAGCGAAGAGTCATTACCGTGCACGTCCTGCGGAACGCGCTGATTCCGACTGTCACGCTCTTCGGCATCACCATCGGCGGTCTGATGGGCGGAACCGTCATCACAGAGAAGGTTTTCGCGCTGCCGGGCGCAGGCGCGCTGCTGATCGAATCGGTCCAGTTTCGCGACTATCCGACAGTTCAGGCAGCAACGTTCATCTTTGCTATCATGGTCATCTCTATCAACCTGATCGTCGACATCATCTATTCGTTTCTCGACCCTCGGGTTGTTCTAAGCTAGTCGTGAGGATTCAGGGAAGGATGCGTCCTGGATGGCGGCAAATATAGCCGATGCCAGTACGTTGGCAGGCGCTGCGGTGGTGCGAACTCGTCGCAATCGGTTGCTAACACAATTGAGCAACAGGAACCTCATCATTGGCGGCACGGTCCTGTTGACACTCATCATGATCGCGATTCTGGCGCCCTGGCTGACACCCTACGAACCAATTGAAGTGGACCCACAAAGCGCTCTGATATCGCCAAACCTGGACCATCCCTTCGGCACCGATAATTTCGGCCGCGACGTGTTGACGCGCGTCATTCATGGCGCTCGCATCGACTTGCGCGTTGGTCTGATTGCCGTCATTTCGCCGTTCATCATCGGCGTCCTGATTGGCACGTTGGCGGGCTTTTATGGCGGTTTCGTGGATACGGTCGCGATGCGCGCCGTCGATATCGTCCAGGCGTTTCCAGGTCTTGTACTCCTGATTTTCCTCGTTTCTGTCCTGGGCCCCGGCTTGACGAATATGTACATTGCAGTAGCAATGTTGGCCTGGATCGTCTATGCACGGTTAATACGTTCGACGATCTTTGTCGAGAAGAATAAGGAATACGTCACCGCCGCCAAATCAATTGGCGGCAGTGACTGGCGCATCATTGGACAAGCACGTCTTTCCCAACGCAGTCATCCCTTGCTTCGTCTTTGCAGCGACGGACATCGCCCTCTACATCGGCTATGCAGCCGGCCTGAGTTACCTCGGCCTGGGCGAACGGCCGCCAGCCCCTGAGTGGGGCGCGATGGTCGCAGGCGGGCAACCCTTCATGGTGACCGCCTGGTGGATCAGCGCCTTGCCGGGCGCGGCAATTGTCATCACCGGTATTGCCCTCAGCCTCATTGGCGATGGCCTGGGTGATGTGTTGCGGATGGATGATCGGTAGAAAATTTCATAATGACCGGCGGCAGGCTGCCGGCTGAATCTGGAGATTCAAGGTATGGCAGATAAGCTGCGAGTAGCTGTTCTCGGGGCCGGACGATGGGCAGAAATGGCCCATGTTCCCGGCTGGCAGCGCGATCCGCGTTGCGAAGTTGTCGTGATCTGCGATCCGGCAGAAGATCGCGCTCGTGATTTCGCCTCTGAGTTCGGCATCCCCGAGCATTCCAAAGACTGGCAAGCTGTCGTGTCCAGAACCGATATCGATATCGTCGATGTCGTGACCTCGGGCAGACGCACTTCGACCTCTCCTGGGCTGCGCTTGAGAACGGCAAGCATGTGCTGTGCGAGAAGCCGGTCCATCGCGATTACCGGCAAACACGGGCCGCTGCCGATCTGGCCAGCAGCAAAGGGCTGAAGACGAAGCTGGGCTTCACCTTCCGCTACAGCCCCGGCGTGCGCTATGCCAAGTCGATGATCGACGCTGGCTTCGTCGGCACACCCTTCATCTATAACGGCTACGAACAGAACTCTCAATGGCTCGATCCAAACGCGCCGCGCCGCATGGGCGCTCCCAAAGGCGATCAGTCGGTGATCCAGACGTCATCCCTGGAAGGCTATGGGGCGCCGGTTATCGATATCGGACACTGGTGGGTCGATTCCGATTACACCCGCGTCGTCGGCACGATGCGCAACTTCATCCCGGAGCGCATGGCGGGCGACACCAACATGATGACGCGGATGAATCTCGACGACGGCGACATCTACATCCACGAGTACGAGAACGGAGCGATTGGCTTCGTTCAGAGTAGCTATGTGACGATCGGCAACTACCCGGGTATCGAGGTCCGTCTCTACGGAGAGAAGGGCGCGATCATCTGCCGCCTCGTCGAAGAGTTCGGCGTCGCCGAGACGATCAAGATCGCAACGCCGGACGATGTCGAGTTCCGCGAGCTTGAGATCCCGCAGGAGTTCTATCCGGTCGGCGGCCATGCCCGCGAATCATGGCGCACGCTCTTCTACGCCAACCTGATCAACGACTTCATCGACGAGATCATCGACGGTGGCGACCGCAATCAGGGCAACTTCGAGGACGGCGCATGGGTCCAGGAAGCGATCAACGCCGTCGAACTCTCCTTCCACGAACGCCGCTGGGTCGACCTGCCGCTCGAAGGCTAGACCTATCGTCTCTTGGAAGTGATCTATCCCAGGCTGTCATCCCATCCGCTACGCGGGTATTCGGCCTCTGGCCGGGATGACAGCCTGACTCTTTTGAGTCTGTCGAGACATTGAAAAGGTGAGGAGTTCTGGAATGGCGATTGATCCTGTACGCGTTGGGATCATCGGGATGGGAGCGTGGGGTTCCAGGGCGCATCTACCCGGCATTCGCCTCACACCCTGGTGTTGAGGTCGTTGCTGTCGCTGATCCGGACGAATCAGCCGCCCGTGCAGCGGCGCGAACGCCACGACGTCGCCAGGGTAGAAACCGATCCCGGTCAGCTATTCCATGATCCAGGCAATCTGGATGCCGTCGTCATCGCAACACCGGACGACACCCACCGCGATCTCGCAATAGCCGCTTATGATGCCGGGCTACACGTCCTCTGCGAAAAGCCCATCGGCTACACCGTCAGTGAAGGCGAAGAGATGCTGGCCGCGGCCAAACGAGCCGGTCGGATCGGCAAGATCGGCTTCCTCTTCCGCCACTCTCCCGTCGTGACACGGATGCACGAACTCGTCAGCGAAGGCTTCATCGGTGAGGTACAGCTCTTCGAGCATATCGGCGTCAACGCGCAATTCGTCGACCCGCAGCGACCGCTCCACTGGAAGATGCAGCGCAAGCATGCCAATGGCGGCGTCTTCGTCGAATATGGCGCGCACACGATTGATCTCGCACTCTGGTTTGGCGGCCCGCTGACGAAGGTCGTCGCGCATGGCGCAACTCATATCCCGGAGCGGCCACTCGCGAACGGTGGTATTGGCCAGGTCGATGTCGACGACACCGCCTCCTGGATCGCCGAGTACGCCAACGGCGGGCAAGCGCTCTTTCGCTCCGGCTGGGCCTCATTCCCGGCCGGTGCCAGCGGAATGCGCGTCTATGGCTCAGAAGGCACCCTGCTCTGGCATCAGGATGGACGCACCTCCGAATCGCTCATAGCCGTCACCCGCGACGATCCTCAAGATCGCGTCATTTTCGAGTACGAACCTGCGCCCGATCCGGCAATCAACGCTGGCCCATTCCCGATGGGCATCCTCTTTCACTACAACCGCAGACTCGTCGAGAGTTTCATCAGCGACATCCATGCCGGCGAAGCGACCTGGCCGAATTTCGAGGATGGACTGGCGAGTCAGAAGGTGCTCGCGGCAATCCGGGTCTCCCTCGATGAGGGCCGCTGGGCGGATGTGCAGGCAGGCTGATCGGTCTGTTGTGAGGATGGGATGAACGGTATGGAACCGTTGAGCAACCACGGCGAGCGTGATTTTGTCGGCTACGGCCGCAGGCCACCGCAGATTGAGTGGCCGAACCAGGCGCGCGTCGTCATCAGTCTCGTCGTGAACTACGAAGAGGGCGCTGAACGCAGCTTCCCCGATGGAGACGGCGTCACCGAAGGCGGCGACTTCCGCTATCCGATGCCGGAGGGCGTGCGGGATCTGGCGGGAGAATCGAGTGTCGAATATGGCAGCCGGGTCGGTGTCTGGCGCTTGCTCGACATCTTCCAGAAGCACGATGTCACATCAACTTTCTACCTCTGCGGCCGCGCCCTCGAACGCAACCCGGAGCTCGGCCCGGCGTTGGCGGAACTCGGCCACGAGCCCTGTAGCCACGGCTATCTCTGGGGCGAGCATTTTCGGATGAGCGAAGATGAGGAGCGCCGGGAGATTCAGCAGGCGATCGAGGCAATCGAGCGGCATGTCGGCGAACGGCCCGTCGGCTGGTATTGCCGCTACGCCTCCAGCGAACGCACCCGGCGCTTGCTCGCCGAAGAAGGCGGCTTCATCTACGACTCCGACGCCTACAACGACGATCTGCCCTACTATGTGCGAGTACTCGGCCGTCCCTGGCTGGTCGTGCCCTATGCCTCAGATACCAACGATGGACGCTACCTTTCTTCCCCGGGCTGGGCGAACTCCGACCAGTTCTATGACTATCTCGTCGCCTCCTTCGACCAACTCCATGACGAAGGCGCGACGCGCCCGGCGATGATGTCGCTCGGGCTACATTGCCGCCTGTCGGGCCGTCCCGGCCGGGCACGCGCGATCGACAAGTTTCTGGCCTACGCTAAAGAGCGTGGCGATGTCTGGTTCGCCCGCCGCGACGAGATCGCTCGTCACTGGCTCAAGACCTATCCACCGCAGAGTTAACTGGCGTCGATGACGCATAGAAGAAGAGGTACGACGTGCCAGAGGATTTCACAGGGAAAGCAGTGCTCATCTCCGGAGCGGCAGGCGGCCTCTGCCGCATCATAGCGAATCGCTTTGCCCAGGCCGGCGCGATGGTAGCTATCGCCGATATCGACGACGAGTGGGGCGAGCAGGCAGAGCAGGAACTGACCGAGCAAGGCTACCAAGCCTTCTATCAGCATACCGATGTCCGGGATAGCAGCCAGGTCAACAGCATGGTCGAGGAGATGGTCAAGCGCTTTGGCCGCGTCGATGTCCTCGTCCATGGCGCTGGCGCTGGCGTCCACAAAGAGATCGTCGATCTTCTCGACGAAGACTGGGATCTTCAGGTCGACGTGCAGCTGCGCGGCGCATTCCTGCTCAGCCGGGCGGTCGGCCGCCAGTTGATCGACCAGGGCGAGGGTGGGCGCATCGTCCTGATCGGCTCGACAGCCGGCAACAACGCCCGTCCGAATTCCGGTCCGCACGCCGCATCGAAAGCGGCCGAGATCCAGCTTTCGCGGGTCATGGCGCTCGAGCTTGGCCGCTACGGCATCACATCCAACGTCGTCTCACCCGGACTGACCGACATCTCCAACATCTCGCGCGACATTCAATCGCCGGAGTATCAGAAGGTCTTCATCAATCAGGTGCCACTTGGCCGCCTCGGTACGCCGGACGAGATCGCGGACGCCGTCCTCTTCATGGCGTCGGACAGTGCCCGCTTCATCACCGGCCAGACGCTCGTCGTCGACGGTGGCTACTCAGCCGGCAAGCTCAGAGTTGAGGGGCCGCACGGCCCATCGGATATGCCATAGTTCATCCGGGAATAACCGCCGCGAATACGACCACAGAGGCTTGGGGAAATGACACTATGCCAAAGAAAGTTCTGCTAACCGGCGCAAACGGATTGATCGGCACAGTCCTACGCCAACGGCTCGGAGATCAGTACGATTTCCGCTGCCTGACCTATGAACCGGCTGACTTCCCAAGCCTTGTGGCGGACATTGCGGATCTGGAGACGATCGCGCCAGCCTTCGAAGGCATCGACGCCGTCGTCCATCTGGCGGCTGCCGTCGAGATGGACACAACCTGGGAAACGGCGCTGCATAGCAATATTGTCGGCACCCGCAATATCTTCGAGGCCGCCGTACGATCCGGCGTCGAGCAGGTCATCGTCGCCAGCAGCAACCACGCCACCGGGATGTACGAAGCGGACGGTATGCCCGATATCTACAGTCTGGACGATACCCGGCAGGTCAATCCCCGGACGCCAGTACGAGCCGATTCCTATTACGGGCTTTCAAAGGCTATCGGGGAAGACATCGGACGCTACTACACCGATATTCACGGCATCCGCACGATCATGCTTCGCCTGGGCTGGGTCATGACGAACGACGACCCGGCCAACCCGCCGATCTCTGCCGACCACAAGCTGACCATCAAGAGCCAGCCGCTCGGCCCGGAAGAGATCAGACCGCGTGCACGAGCGATCTACCTCTCACACCGCGACTGCGCCGAGCTGATTCGCTGCGCGCTGGAAGCCAGCGACGTGCAGTATGGCATCTACTACGGTATCTCCAACAACCCGCGTCAGGTCTATGATTTGACCGACACCCGCCGCGATCTCGGCTACGTTCCTCAAGATGCTGCGCCGAGAGATCTGTAGACTCGTCATCTGCCGAGACATGTAGAATCGAGCCAAAGACGGACAGATTCTTTCATCAGATGGCCGCCCTATGTGGGTGGGCGGTCATTGAGTGAACGGTCCATCGCGAGGTGCACATCTTGACAGAGGAGGGTGAAGAGATGCAGACAGCACTGTAGAAAGCGGTCGGGTCAATCGAACGCGAACTCACCGTCCCTGCTTCCCTCGACTACGCCTACCAGACAGTCAGCGAGCCTGACGGCTGGCGGCGATGGCTGATCGAGGACGGTGAGATCGAAGACCTGCCCGACGGCTGGTTACATCTCAAGTGGGCTATGGGCGCAAGCGTCCAGATCAAAATCCTCGATAGCACCCCGAATGAGTCGGTCCTGACGGAGTGGTACGCACCCTCGGAACCGGGCCGAACCACCGTGACCTTCCGCGTCACTCCGACGGCGGACGGCACCCACATCGAGCTGACCGAAGCCGGCTTCGGTGAAGGCGAAGACTGGGATCGCTGTTACGAGCAAACGAACGAAGTCTGGGATTTCGCGCTCGGCAGGCTCGAACAGGCGCTGAGCATGTAACTAGACCGGATTTCGATCTGAGAGAGTGCACGATCACGGTCTCTTCTTCGGGCAAGTGACGCAGCTCCTGTTCGACAGCATCCAGCTCATCAAGAGGGAAGCCGAACTGCCGCAGCGCATAGCTGCCCATCTCAATCGCCAGCTCACGCTCTCCCATAACCGCTTCGGTAAACGGCAAGCCATCCAGATAGGCGCGTTCCGTTTCATTGTGAGTACGCACAACGATCGGAAGCTCCGGCATCATCGCCCGCGCACGCTCGACGAACAACCTGGCAGCAAATTCGTCGGTAATCGCGACGATCAGAACGCGCGCATGCGGCAGATCGAGATGGCTCATCAGAACGGGATTGGCGACATCGCCATAAACCGACGGTATGCCAGAAGCGCGCATTGTCTCGACGACATTGCGGTGGAAATCAACGACAATCACCGGGAGGTCAAGCTGGCGCAGCTCAGCGGTGATCTGAGCGCCGACCCTACCCCCACCGAGGACAATGGCATGGCCACGCATGCTCGTATCAGGAGCTGGCTCGATATGGAATGGTTTGAACGGCAGCCGCACCGGCAACCGCATCGGAATATGCTGTGCGAAGCGCCCGACACCGGCAAACATCGCCGGATTGAGCAGGATCGAGATAATCGAACCGGCCAGAATCAGGCTGACCTGATCATCATTGAAGATACCCTCGGCTAAGCCAACACCAGCAAGGATGAACGAGAACTCTCCGATCTGGGCGCGGCTGGCGGAAATCAGCAAACCGGGACGCTCGGGGAAGTGCAGGGCCGAGAGCAGCAGCTGCGTCACTATCGGCTTGACGATCACGATCAACAGCACGATGACAATCACCAGCACAGGTTCTTCCAGCAGGAATCCCGGATCAAAGAGCATCCCCACCGAAACGAAGAAGAGCGCCGCGAAGGCATCCTGCAACGGCAGCGCATCCGCGGCCGCCTGGTGGCTGATGTCCGCTTCGCTAACGACCAGCCCGGCCAGGAACGCGCCGAGAGCGAAGGAGACATCGAAGATCGTCGCTGCCCCGTAGCCGATGCCCAGCGCAAGCGCCAGGACCGTCACCAGCCGCAGCTCGCGCGAATTCAGCCGCGCAGTCAACAGCAGCAAGCGCGGCACGACCCGCATCCCGATGACGAGCAGACCAACGGAGAGCAGCACAACCTCAGCAATGCCCAGCCCGACCGCCTCGACAATCGTCATCAGCGATCGCCCACCATCGCCAGCCGCAAGCAAGGGCACGAGGATGAGAACGAGCACGGTCAGCAAGTCTTCGATCACCAGCCAGCCAACCGCCACCCGGCCATGCAGCGAATCGCGCTCACCACGCCGGTCGAAGGCGTGGACGACGATGACCGTGCTTGCGATCGAGACCGCCACGCCCATCAGCAGTCCCGGCCCGAGCCCCCAACCCCAGAGGCTCAGCACTCCCGCCACGAGCACGGCTACCAAAACAAGCTGGGCTGTTGCCGCCGGCAGGACGATCCGTAGAATCGCCCGCAGATCTTTGAGAGAAAAATGGATTCCGACGCCGAACATCAACAGGATGATGCCGAACTCGGCTAGCTGATTAGCGATCCCTGAGTCTGCGATGGGGCCAGGCGTGAATGGCCCGACGGCAACGCCAGCCAGCAGGAAGCCCAGAATTGGCGGCATACGCAGCATCGCAGCAATATGACCGCCAATCGCCGCGGCAACGACCGCAGCGGTGAGCGTCGCAATGATGTCGGTTTCGTGCGGCATGTGTCGCTACTATCCTGACTATCAAGCGCTATAGACGGTGTCTCATCGAGAGCCTGGAAATAGGTCCGGTACAGTTCGAGTTCAACGACAGCCAATACGGCTATCGAGCTAGGCCCTGATCAAGCCCGGGGAGATTGCCTTTTGCCGATCGAATGCTTCAACGACCGATCAACCTACTCTAAAGGATAGCCGATACACCTCTAGTGCCATCTTCCTCAATCCAAAGCGTCGCCTTCTCCGTAGGGAAACTAATGGGATGCTGCTGAAGATGGATGGACAGGACATGCACAGACGACTTCGGGGAAAGCGGCGATTGCTGATCCCGCTCATACTCTTCATCGCACTGCTCGGCACTATCCAGATCGCGGCCGCCCATCCACTCGGCAACTTCACCATCAGCCACTACAGCGAACTCACCTTCGAGCAGGATCAGGTAACGCTCTACTACGCGCTCGATCTGGCTGAGATCCCAACCTTCCAGGAGCGCAGCAAGCTCGACCCGAATAACGACGGCGTCATCTCTACAGAAGAATCTCGCGCCTACATCGACGCCGAACTGCCGGCCATCATCGACAATCTCGAACTGATCGTCGCCGGTGAACGCATCGACCTCATACTCGACAGCGCCAGCATCCGCTACCGTGACGGCGAAGCCGAACTCAACACCACCCTGATCGAAGCGACCCTGCTAGGATCTCTGCCGGAGAACTGGCAGGCATCCGGAACTGGCTCGTACACAGACACAAACTACGACAGCAGACTGGGCTGGCGCGAGATCGTTGTCCGTGGCGGGGAGGGCATCGTCGTACCCATCACCGATGCACTGAGCGTCAGCATCACCGGCGGTTTGACCAACTATCCCGGCGACCGGCTCTCCAGCCCGCTCGATATGCGCACAGCCAGTTTCGAAATAAAGCCAGGCACAGGCGCACCGCTCCCGGCAATCGAACCTGATCGCGCTTCCGAAGTCGCCGCATCGACCCGCCGATCGCACTGGCGCAACCGACCGGCTAGCGGAGCGGCTAGGCGAAGCCGAACTGACACCCGGTCTGATCGCGATCCTGCTCCTACTGGCAGCCGGCTGGGGCGCGCTGCATGCTCTTTCACCCGGCCACGGCAAAGCGGTTGTCGCCGCCTACCTCGTCGGTACCCGTGGCACAGCCAAACATGCTGGCATCCTCGGATTGACCGTCACGCTGACCCACACTGCAGGCGTCTTCCTCCTGGCTCTCGTGACCCTGTCGCTCTCGCGCTTCATCCTGCCCGAGGATCTTTACCCCTGGCTCGGCGTCGGCTCGGGCATTCTGGTCGTCGCGATAGGCGCAACCCTGCTCTATGGGCGTGTACGCGTCATGTTGAGCGGGGCCAGCAGCGGCCCGCTCGTCCACGACCATAGCGATCCCAACCACGGCCACAGTCACGCGCCACCAAACAACGTCACCACCCGCGGCCTGCTGGCGATGGGAATCAGCGGCGGCCTTGTGCCCTGTCCCTCGGCCTTGATCCTGCTGCTCAGCGCAATCTCGCTCGACCGTCTGGAACTGGGCATCGTCCTCGTCATCGCCTTCAGCCTCGGCCTCGCCGCCGTCCTGGTCGCCATCGGCCTGTTCGTCGTCTACGCCCGCTGGATCTTCCGCCGCTTCTCATTTGAGCTACGTATCCCGAGATTCGTACCGGCAGTTAGCGCCGCCGCCATCTCTGTTGCCGGGATCGTCATTGTCTATCAGTCGCTGTTTGGGATGGGGATTGTGTAGGGAGTTCCCTCACCCCCCGGCCCCCTCTCCCACTGCTTCGCTACGCTACGCGGGGAGAGGGGGAGCCGGACATGAAGAATAAAGACGAAGCGCACATGTTCCTGTCTTCCTCCCCTCTCCCCCGCTGAAGCACAGCGGAAGCGTGTGGGAGAGGGGCCGGGGGTGAGGGAATTCGAAAGGACACCAAATGTCAACATCAACATCACATCCTGACCGAGAAACGCTCTCAGAAATGGCCGACACCGCCGCCTGCGAATGGCTTGGCAAATGGGACGAGTACTGAGAACCGGCCACCCTGGGCGGTCCGCCCATACGTGGAGAGATGCTGGAGATGTGGTCGCCAGTTGGAGAACTGACCCCCGACGAACGCGCGAGCTGGCTGGCGGCAGCCGAGCGCATCACGACCGGCATCACGATCCTGGCCCATCTGGAGCCATTCATCGACAAAGAACGGCTACGGGTTGGCTTCACCTGCGGTGGTGACGTCCAGCTCGCCGCCAGCTACGAGGCCGCAATCCTCGACGAGAACATCGCCTGCGAGCGCGTCGCGACGCCACTGCCGGACGCCAATAGCGTCGTTGGCCGCTTCGCCCGCCGCCTGCTCGGGACCGGACCTGACGATCTCCCGGCCGACGAAATCGCGCTTCCCTGCCGTCCCGACGCCACCGACGAGCAGATCCAGCAGGCCGTCCTCGCCGTCATGAAAGCCGCCCACGCCATCGAGTTGGACCTGGAGCCGGAAATGGTTCCCAACGCGATTGGCATCCCGAATAGAGGCTTTGCGGCGTGAGGGATCTAGCTCCGACCGTGCCACAGCGGCGGGTGAGTAGATTCCTCGTGGGGCGAAGCCTCGACTTGAGATACCAAGGCAGAATGCGCCTGAGTAACTACAGAGCGAATCGGAGCTTTCCGTATCATCAATAGGGAGAGATGGGGTGATTCCTGGTCCGTTCACGTACCATCGACCTCAGAGCATCAAGGAGGTGTTTGCCCTGCTCGGTGAATATGGAGACGATGCAAACATCCTCGCCGGTGACCAAAGCCTGATACCGCTAATGCGCTTCCGCCTCGCCGAACCCGCTAACATCATCGACATCAATCGGATTTCCGGTCTGGATGGCATCCGGGAAGGCAACGGCTGGCTGAGAATCGGCGCGCTGACCAGTGAATCTGAGCTCGACCATTCTCCCTGATCCGAGAGCGCTACCCACTGCTGCCGACACCGCCAAAATCTTTGCCGATCCGCTGGTGCGCAACCTGGCAACCGTCGGCGGCAACCTGGCCGAGATCATCCAGGTCTGCGCCGCACTACGCCTGCAAGGCGAGATCGGAATCGCGCTTATAGCCGCGCGGGCAGAGCAGCTACAGATCGTCATCGACCCCATTTGCGGCATGGAAGTCGACCTCGCGACGGCCCACCACACCGTCGAGGTCGAAGAGGAGATCGTCGGTTTTTGCTACGCCGGATGCCTCCACCAATACCAGCAGCGCCTGGCGAGCTGAAAGACCGAAAACGCGAGGCCTATTGAATGCTGGAGCTCCTCCAGTCGGTTCGTTTCGAGCCTATCTCGAAGCTTTGCCAAGCCCTGCAAGACCAAATCCAGTCGACCGCGAACAGGTGATCCTCCTGAGCACAGTGTGACGCTCATTCGTACAGCATCTCCGGCATACTCACTCCCGCTGGTATTCGGCCTTTGGGAATTGAGTGTGCGCTTTAACCAACGAGCCGTTCACCGGCTATGATGTTCATACCCGCTACAAGGTGAGAGGAACACTTCGCCATGGTTGAACGAATCAAACCGCCACTGCAGACAGCGGCGACGAGGCTCGGACGTCCTGCCTTCTGGCTTGGGCTTACTCCAAAACAGGCCGTCTTGCTGGAGGTACCGGAGCAATCATCGGGAGATCTCACGCGCGTAGCGCTCGAAGTGATTTCTCACGAAGGCAGACAGTATCTGCTATCTCCCAAAGGCGCATCCGGGTGGGTCGATGATGTACGAGCTGCCGACGGGGAGGCTGTCCTGCGCCGACGTTCATCGATTCCGGTCAAGCTCATCGAGATATCGATTGAAGAACGAGAACCGATCATCGCGGAATATCTCAGTCAGACAGACGCACGGCAGTCTTTCGATCTAAGTCCCGATCCAGCGCTGGAAGAGATTCAGGCCATTGCCGGGGATCATCCGCTGTTCGAGGTTATTCGACAGCCAGAGGCTCCAGCCAGGAGGCAGGTCAAAAATGACGGAGTGCCTGAAGTCCGGCTCACAGGGCAACGCGGCGAGATGCCAGTCTATCTCGCGAAGCCATCCGGCGAAGGGCCCTGGCCTGGAGTTGTCCTTATTCATGACATTTTCGGTATGACGTCTGACCTGAAAAACCAGGCCGACTGGCTGGCCAGCGAAGGGTTCTTGGCCGCGGCGCCCGATCTCCAATACTGGGGACTCAAAACGCGCTGCCTGTTCGCGACGCTGCGCCAGATGTCCGCCAGAGAAGGCTCAGTGTTCGATGACGTCAGCACGGTCCAGACCTGGTTGGCAGATCGCGATGATTGCACGGGCAAGATTGGCGTTATGGGCTTCTGCCTGGGTGGCGGATTCGCCATCCTGATTTCGTCGGGCTTCGGCTATCAGGCAACGAGCGTGAACTATGGCAGCGTCCCCGAAGATGCGATGTCGTTGCTTGCAGGCGCCTGCCCGATCGTTGGGAGTTTCGGTGGCAAAGATGAGGGTTTGAGCGAAGCGCCTGTGCTCCTGGAAGATGTCCTGAGCGCGCACGGCATCGACCACGACATCAAGGTCTACCCCGATGCCGGCCACAGCTTTCTGAACGATCATGACTGGGCCGATATGCCGGTGTGGGCAATGGTGATGGGCGCCCGCCCGAACGAAACGTCCTACCACGACGAGTCGGCTATCGACGCTCGTCGCCGGATCGCGGCGTTCTTTGACAAACACCTAGCGTAGTCTTGAAACAGAACTGCTGTAGCGCATAACAGGTAGCCCCCTGACGGCTAAGAATGGACCGAATGGCTGGAGTCTCCGCGGTGAGGAAAGGGCGGCAGTGATGGGCTATTTCGCCCAGTCACTCCGCCCTTATCCACTATCCGTGCGCTGTTGCCAAAAGTTATGCCAACTGAACCTCGCCACTTCTCCAGCCCGACTTCTTCGCCTGGTACCAGGTGACACCGATCAAGCCAGCGCTTATTGGCACCGTGATCATAAACATCCAGAACCAGACGAGCGCGGTCACCAGACAGCCCACCGTGACGAGCAGGATGCTGAGCCCAGGGCGCTTCGTGACGAGCCAGAAACCGGCGAGAATCGACGGCGCGCCGATTGCAGTAGGGATAATGCCCGTGAGCATCCAGCCCAAATTCGCGCTGTCGTCCCAGCCATGGGAAGTTATGCTTATTCCAGTAATCACGATCATCAAGAAGGCCACACCGGTGAGCGCGATCAGAACCTTCGATCTTCCAGTAGCGATGTTCATCACATCTGTCCTTTTCTCGGCGCGTAGGGCCACGCCGGTCTCAAACCGCCAGACACAATCCGACGGTATGCCAAACACGAATCGCAAGAGAATCTCCGTGGCTGTGTCTGTTGCATCAGCCCCCTGAAGATCCGCCTGGCGCTGATGCTCCCAAAGATCAGACTCGATCTCCGCGCGCCGGCCCTCGCGCAGAACTTCAGGTAAGCGCCAGGTATAAAGGTCAGTCCAGTTGCGCGTCAGATTGACAACGGTCGACATCAGGCTGCTCATGATGTCGCCAACCCCGGGCGTTGTTCAGCCGGCGCGTCCGCCGGTAGCCCTTCCAACGCCTTGACCAACGCAGCCTGGCCAGCCGGGGTCACCCAGTAGAATCTGCGCCGGGGACGGCTTTCGCGGGCCGCAACGAGTGGATCTTCCCACTCGCTCTCCAGGTAGCCCGCCTTCTGCATCCGGTCTAGCGCCTTGTAGAGCGTGCCGTGTGCCGTAAGCAGCTTGGCCTCGTCTCGTTCCTGCATCTCCTTGGCGAGCATGAAGCCGTGAAACTGGGACGTCCCGCGGATCGCCAACTCCAGGCCGGTCTCAAGAATTGATATTTCGATTGGTATCAGCGTGCCTTTTTTTCTTCTCATGTGAAAAGAATAGGAAGATATCTTCTATTTGTCAAGAGGGACTAGCAATCTCGCTGATTTTAGCCGCGCTAAGATAGGCCTTGATCAATAGTTCGACGAGAGGGCCTGACTATGAGCGGGACGTCCCGCCTACGTTCAACTATGACCCGCCGCCGCTGGCTGGGATTGCTTGGTGCTACCGGTGGCGGGGCGGCCGTCTATGGCGCCTTGCGAGCCTGGGATATCGTTGGAGACTCTCCTCGCGAAAAACCACCGGACTACACCCACAGAGACAAACCGAGCCACCCGCGTCATCATCCTCGGCGCGGGACCAGCCGGGCTGACCGCCGCCTGGGAACTGAGCGAGCAAGGCTATGAGGTCCAGCTCCTCGAAGCGAGCGATCGCGTTGCCGGGAGAGTATTCACCGTTCGTGGGGGTACCCGGATCGTTGAATCGGACGGCACAGAGCAGACCGCAGAGTATTCAGATGGCAACTACTTCGAGGCCGGAGCCTGGCGCATTCCCTACTCTCATCGCGGCCTGCTGCACTATTACCGCGAGTTCAGCCTGCCGCTGATCAGCCACAAGAACCTGAACCTCAATGCCTACGCCTATGTCGACGGTACCCCGGAAGGTCGCAAGATGCGCCTGCGCGAGTTCCGCGCCGACAGCGCCGGCTACGTCGCCGAATTGCTCGCCAAGACCATCGACGAGGGGCTGCTCGACCTGGAGATCACCGAGCAGGACACCGCGCTGCTGATCGAATTCCTCATCGCCGAAGGGCAGCTCGCACCCGATACTCTCGACTATCTCGGCAGCTCGCATCGAGGCTACGAGGTGCTTCCCGGCGCGGGGAATCAGCCGGGCGTCCTCTCCAGCCCCATCCCGGGGGAGGAACTGTTGCCCTTCGCGGCAGAGACGATGCGCTGGTCGGCGCCATACCTCGCAGCGACCGCCACCTTCGACCAGCAGGAGACGATGATGGAGCCGGTCGGCGGCATGGCAACGCTCTGGGAACAGGGGTTCCATCCCCGGCTGGATGAGATGCTCACCCTCAACGCCGAGGTCATCGAGATCCGTCAGAGCGAGTCGGAGGTCAGGATCGCCTACCGCGATCGCGAGACAGGCGAGGAAGTCGAAACGACCGGTGACTACTGCATCTGCACGATCCCGCTACCCGTGTTGCGCGAGATTCCGTCTGATTTCTCAGACGACTTTGCTGAAGCGATCGCCGCCGTCCAGTACCTCGCCGTCGGCAAGAGCGGCATTCAGTTCAAGCGCCGCTTCTGGGAAGAGGATGACTGGATCTACGGCGGCATCACCTACACCAATATCCCTCAGATTGTGACTATCGCCTACCCCGACTACGGCTTCCAGTCCGAAAGCGGCGTCATCCAGGCCTACTACCACTTCGCAGAAGATGCGGCCGCAGCCGGCAGGCTACCTCCGGAGGAGAGAATCGCTCTGGCGCTGGAACATGGCCAGAAGATTCACCCGCAATACCCCGATGAGTTTGAACATGGCGTGGCGGTCGCCTGGCAGAACATGCCCTACCAGCGCGGCGGCTGGGCCACCTACGACGACAACACCCGCCAGTTCTACCCGCGCCTGCTCGAGCCCGACGGCCGCGTCTACCTGGCCGGCGACCATCTCAGCTATCTCCCCGGCTGGCAGGAAGGCGCGATCCAGTCCGCCTGGCAACAGATCGAGAAGCTGCACTTGCGAGCGGCGAAATAGCTTGTAGGTTGTAGTGAGCAGTTTGTACGAAGGCGGGGATTCCCTCACCCCCAACCCCTCTCCCACTGCTTCGCGGGGAGAGGGGGGCCGATCAAAAAGGGCGATGTGGTTTGTTCCTGGATTTCCTCCCCTCTCCCCCGCCGAAGCACAGCGGAGGTGTGTGGGAGAGGGTATTCCCCTTACAGTTTCTCTCCACTCTTCCCGAGCCTACCCAGACTCCACACCAGCATCCACCCTGTCCCGGCAGCCAGGACCAGATGAAGCAGCAACAACGACCAGAACCCAACCCGCCCCGTCTCCATAGCGTCCGGATAACGCAACGGCAGAGTAAGCAAGAGCAGCGCCGACGCCAGAACGGCTGCCGATGGGATCACCAGTTCCCGAACCTGCTTTGCCCTCAGCGCGATATCAAGCAGGATCACACCGAAGAGCACATACCAGGCGGCGAAGGTCCGTGAAAGAAGCGGGCTGATTGGCCATGCCCAGCGCTCAACGAAGGTATCCGGAAAGACGAACATCAGGATTGCCAGGATCGTCATCGTTGCGCCAAGGATCAACGTAAATGGGCGGATCACAGCAAGTTCCTCGTCCTGCACCAGATCGTCTGGCTCGCGCCGCTCGAAGTACCACCAGAATCCGCCAAATCCGGGCGGGATAAGGATGTAGACGACCGTCCAGGCCCAGGTCAAAGCGTAATCCCAGTCGAACACGTCCCGATGTATCAGCGTCGCCAAACACAGCACCACCGCCAGGCTGATCACACCCGGATAGACCAAACGGATCGAGCGCCAGCTACGCGCGACCGTCAGCCCGAGCACTGTCACCACGAGACCAGCGACGTAGCCTGCGCCGAGGAAGGCAGCGCTGACCGGTAGCGCGATCGACCAGGCGTAGTCAGTGTCCGCCCGGTCCGCGAAGATATAGAGAAAGCCAGCATTGGCAATCGACAGGATCAGCACAACAATGAGCCCCAACGCGAAGAGCGGTCGCCTACGCAACGGCGCTTCCGTCGCACGCTCCGGCTGGGAATCCACGCCCATCACATCACCTCCGAATCACCACTTGATCGACGGCTAGCAAGTTCCTCATTCCCCTACACTCCCCACCGGCTGCTCATCTCCTTCATCAACGATCCTCCCTGTGCTCCCGATGCGCTTCTCGGGACCATCCCGTAGCGACCGCAGATAGAGATAGAGCGCTGGCGTGATAATCCCCGCCGAAACGAGAAAATTCACGCGTAGCGAGACGATCGTCGCGATCAAACCGAGCACCGGACCGATGAACATCTGCCCGAAGGCGTCCGCCTGACTGCTCATCGAGATCACCGTCGCCCGCACCCGCGACGAGAGACTCTGGTTGAGCCAGGCGGTCGTCAAGGGAGAATGCAGATCGCGAAAGATCGAGATCATCCACATGAAGCCGAGCGCCAGCCCAAAGCTCCCGGCCAGCGCGAAACCGACGAGTGAGACGATCACCATCATCGTCGAAAGGAGTAGCGTGCGGGCTACAGCCTGGTGGCTATCGGTATCGATGCGACGACGCACCAGCTCCGCCACGCCGATCGAGATGACCATGCCGACGGCGCTGATCAGGCCAAACCAGACGACGACGTTATCGAGCGGTCCAACCGGCAGGTCCGGGAAGCTGAAATTGTCGACCAGATGATTTTGATACAGCCGGTCGTAGCCCTCGGAAGCAGCGCCCCAGAGGACGGCAATGAGGATGATCGTGACCAACACCGGACGGCCCCGAATCGCGCTGACACCATCGCGGAAGGTATCCGTCATCGAGCCGAAGGTTGTTTGCTCGCCTCGCGGAGCAGGCGTGTAGCCCGTCTCCGGCATGACGAATACAAGCAGTAGCCCTAGCCCGACGAGAATCGCGCCGCCAGCGACTAGCGGAACGGCCAGACTAATGCTGCCGAGCCCAACTGCCAGCGGAATGCCGAGCATTCTGCCAATCTGGTTTAGCTGGGAACCGCGCAGGTAGACCCTGCCGATGCCTTCTTCACCCAATTCGTCCGCGACCCAGGCCTCCAGCGCGCCGCTGATGAAGGTCCAGCCCGCGCCCCAGATAACCTGAGCGATCATCACCGTGATGAAGAAAGGCAACAGCCCTTCGAACATGAAGCCAAGACCAAAGAGCAGGAAACCTACGATGACTGACAAGCGCCGGCTATAGAGATCGGCCAGGATGCCGGTTGGCACCTCGAAGCTGAAGGCAGCGATCTCCAGTGCCGTCCCAACGAGTACCAATTGGAAGGGGTTCAACCCAACCGTCTCAATGCGGTAGAGCGTGCTGAGCGTCGCAAAGGTCAAGAAGGCGAATCCAAAGACGCCTTGGATCATCAAATAGACAGGATAAGGGGGGAGTCGACGTATCACTCCGAAACTCCTGAAGCTACGTTAGCGAAAATCAGATGCTGTGTTCGCGCCGCACAGCAAAACCAGACTTCCGGTTGCCCGAAAGACAGATTGGGCCCAGGGGCTGGCCCCGCATTCAAGTCGACTAACGCACGCGCTTACGGCGCTAGCGACGCTCCAGGGTGGTTTGCACGTTCAGTAAACCCTTCGTTGTTCACGTCAGGGGAGATGATAGCAGGGAACTCCCTCACCCGCGACCCGCTCTCCAACAGCTCCGCTGCGCTGCACGCGGAGAGGGGAGAAAGACATCGATTTCTTTCACATCCGGGTATATCGTTGCCTGGTGAAGGACGCGGCAATCAATAGCCGCCGGGCGACGGGCCTAGCATTGGGCGATCTGGCCTCAAAACGGAGGACACGCTCAATAGCAACAGCGTGACTCTCAACACAAGAGGATCAGCACAGCTACATGCTTGCACCAATTGGCTCCCTTTTTAGCATTATCATCCTGAACATTACCCTGAGTGGCGATAACGCGCTGATGATCGCTATGGTGGCACGCGGGCTACTTCCTCGGGATCGCAAACGCGCGATTCTGATCGGTGGCGTCATGGCAATTGTCCTCAGGATCGTGTTGACTGTCCTCGCAACGGTGATTCTCAATGTTCCCTTACTCCAGGCGGTGGGAGGATTGTTGCTCGTATGGATCACGATCCGACTCCTCAAAGGAGAACCCGAATTTGAACACCGTCCCTCATCTATGACACTCGGAAGCGCCCTGGTTTCGATCATGATCGCTGATTTCCTGATGAGCCTGGATAATGTCCTGGCGATTGCCGGAGCTGCGAGAGGTTCAATCGTCTTGCTGGTAGTCGGCATCGCGCTATCGATGCCGATTGTGCTCTTCGCCGCAAACGGCATCGCCCATCTCTTCAAGCGCTTTCCGGCACTCCTGTATGTCGGAGCAGCAACGCTGGCGTTCACTGCAGCACACATGGTGCTCGAGGACCAGATTATCGAAGCACACGTGCAGGAGATCAATCACCTGATGCTACTGGTGCTGACAACAATCGTCTTCGGCTTGATTGCGGTCAGCCCCCGGTTGGTGCAAGGACTACTCGGTCAGACTGACTAACGAAATGATCTCTTTATCCAGGATATAGTCGATGACCTACCCATCGCCGCGCCATACAACCCACCGCGCTGGCTCCATCATCACCATTTCCGACTCATCCAGCGCCATCTCTTGATACTGTGGGTACTTCATTCGTAGCGCATCGAGAGCCGGGGTATATCTCAGATCATCGGGGCCGATGACGCTGGCCCGGCCGCGAATGAGCACGAAGGCGAGCTTCGACCAATCCTCCTCATAGTGGTCAACCACCAGGGCGGCCTTGCCGCTGGCGTCGATATTGCGGAGGCGCAGCAAGCGGCGGCCTGACTTGGGCTTCTCGTCGATAACAGAGTAGATCGCGCCATCAACAAGGGCGTAGACACAGGGGATGACGTGCGGCTCGGCATCTGCGCTAGATGTGGCCAACCGGCCGACGCGAGCGTCGCGAACGAATTCAACGGCCCACTCAGGTGGATTGGATGGCATCCCACCACTCCTGAACGATCGCTTTGTACTCGTCCGGCTTCTCGCGGAAGACATTGTGGCTCGTTTCGGGAACCGTCTCGATCCGCATGTTCGGCAAGACAGCGCCGAGCAGGGCGGGTCCCTCCACACCGAATGCGCGCTGATCTTCGTACCCGGCCTGGATGACGAGCGTTGGCGCGGAGATCGTCACATTGGGAACCGGGATCTGAACGCCTCGACTGATGCCGCTCGACGCTTCGGACAGAACGCCGTCAGCAGTCTGGACCAGACGGCGAGCCGAACCCTCGGCTTGCTCCCGGCTCATGAATGGGCGCCAGGCATGCAGTTCGTCGACGACCGTTTCGAATTTCTTCTGCTTCAAGTCCAGCAACGTTCCGAAAACGTCTCCGCTAACTTCGCGTAGCGGTACCGGTGGATCTTCCAGCACCATCGCCGCGATGCGCTCCGGGATCTGGGCGGCAACGAGCAAACTCGTCAACGCCCCGAGCGAGTGCCCGACGAGGATCACCTGCTCGAAGTCCTGATCCTGAATGAGACAGACGATATCGTCTGCGTAGTCCTGCCAACCATAGCCATGCTCGGGTTTGTCCGATTCGCCGTGGCCGCGCAGGTCGACGAGATACATTGGATGCCCGCTGAAGGTTCCCGGCCCGTCGCCCGCCAGTTCGCTGAAATAGGCGCCTTCATCCCAGATGCCATGCATGCAGATGACCGGCACACCTGTACCTGGCCGATGCTGGGCTCGCAGGGTCAGACCGTTCGATAGCGCAATGCGTTCGCTCGTCAGTGTCATCCAGTTCTATTCCTTCTCTACCGACCGCCAGTACCGCAAAAGTTACGGCCGCGGGTCGGCATAGTCCAGAAAATCAAGATCGCCCGGCGATTGCCCGTAGTGAGTGAGCAACACAGCCGCTTCTACCCGTGCGAGGATACCGTGATTGATCGCATGTAGGAGAATGTCGCCAAGCTTGACGCTGCTCCTATCCAGCGCAAAGGGCGCATCGAGATCATCGTCAGTCAGCCCATCGAGGTAGTCCCGCATGATCCTGGATTCTTCCTTCCAGCGGGCACGTATCGAGGCGACATCGGGTAGATCTATGGCCGTGATTTCGGCGATCCACACCTCTCGAGGCGCTCCACGGGCGCGTTCTCGCCAGCTCCACTCGACATCGAGGATGTGGACCAGATTGTCCTGCAGGTTGCGAGGTGTCAGGTCTGTCGGTGCGCTGAACTGTTCAGGAGTGACTCGACTCGCAGCATCAAGAATCCGGTCGTTCATCCAGCCGCTGTAGTCGTAGAGCGTCCGCAAATCGGCAATGTGCATCGGTTCGTACTCTCTCAATAGTCAACACATTCGCCCTATCGTAGATCATCTGTTCGGCCCGATGTTCGTAGTTCACTCCAGTACAATCGAGCGTGTTGGCGCTCGTTCACTCGATCAGGGAAAGTTCGCGCTCACTGTGTCCAGCCGCCGCCGATTCGACCCGACGATCGACTACTACGCCATCCTCCAGGTTGAACCGACGGCAACGCGGGACGAGATCACCCGCAGCTACCGCCAGCTCATGCGTCGCACTCACCCCGACCGCTTCACCGATCCGCTCGAACAACAAGTAGCCGGGGAACGCGCACGGGAAATCAACGCCGCCTACGCGATCCTTTCCCGCCCGGAGCAGAGGAAAGACTACGATCGCGCGGCTCGCGACCGTCTCGCCGCCCAGGCGATGCGCAGCCGCTACGCTACCCCGCGCCCATCTGCAAACCAGCGGCGCCAGACCTACACCCAGCGGCGCACGGCGAGTCGCCCGCGCCCTGCGGTGACGGTCACTCCAGTCCAGAAATCCAGCTTCGGCAAAGCCAGCCGCCAGCTCATCGGCACCTTCGTCGGCATCACCCTTGGACTAATGCTCGTCATCGTGCTCGTAGCCGTGGTGTTTTCGGTATTGCGGGTGGTGATTTAGGGTGGGAAGACTAGAGAGCTCCCTCCCCCGTCCCCTCCCTCGACACCAAGGGAGGGGTGTCTGAGAGAGAATTTGAGTTGTAGATGACACGCCCTACATTGCTCGGTCTCCCTCCCTCGAATTCGAGGGAGGGGTTAGGGGTGGGAGCTCCCGAGTCTTCGTACAACCTACAAACCGCTCCCGACATACACGCCCGCATACGTCGGATCCCGCCATAGTCCACCTGAAGCTGCCAGCTTCTGCTTCGCCTCTGCCAGCAGCCACGCCTCCATTTCGGCGTAGAGTTCAGGCTCCTGGGGAATGTCGAGTGAGGGCAGGGTACTGACGCAGTAAGCGACTGGCGGTTCGGGTTCGTGGAAGACGAGGGCATTCTCAATGACCCGCTCCTCGACAATGAAGCCGGAATCGGCAAAGAAGCCGGCCGCATTTTCGATGCAGAAGCGGTCGTCGGGCCGTTCCCATTCAGGAAAGTCGAAGGCCTTCAGCATATCCTGGATCATGCTCGTGATATGGGGCATGGAACGACGGGAGTTCGTCGTTACCAGCAACGACCCGTCTGGCTTCAGCACACGTCGCATCTCCATCAGCGCCAGAGCGATGTCAGGTACGTGATAGAGCATGTGCCGGGCAATGACGCAGTCGAATGAAGCATCATCGTAGGGTAGCCGCTGAACATCGCCTTGAATCGCGTTGATACCAAGCTCGCTCACCTCTGCGACCATCGCCGCTGACTGATCCAGCCCGGTGAGTTGTCCAGTATGTCCACGCTCACGGATGTCGTCCAGGAAGCGTCCGGGACCGCAGCCAGCATCGAGAATCGTCTCGTGGCCAGTCAGACCGAGCGCAGCCCAGCAGATCGCATCCAGATCGACCCGTCGTTCACCGTAAAGCTGATGTGTACGCATACGCACGACGAGCGGGTCAGTTGAGCGGTATTGCCGGATAACGTCTTCGGTGATGTTCTCTGCCATGCAGTCCCTCGCTTCTATGACAACACCTCAAGCACAGTACCATCGGGCTGGTTCAATACTCTTACTCCAATCATCGCCCACGGGACCTTCATCCTTTTCTACGATTCGTAAGCCAACTATGATGGATAAATGCGACCAGGGAGGGAAGCTATCAAATGACACTACTCGGGATCGATCATGTTGTCGTCATCGACAATGATCTGGACATACTTCTGGCTCGGTTCGAGGCGTTGGGATTCCGGGTGACGCCGGGCGGCAGGCATCCCGACGCAAAAACGCACAACGCGCTCATCCCCTTTGAGGACGGCAGCTACATCGAGCTGATTGCGTTTCAAGATTGTGATCGCAAAGGTCGGCGCGCGGAGCTGCTGGCCCGAGGTGGCGGGATGATCGAGTATGTACTGACGAGCAACGCGATCGAGATCGATCTGGCTCAAGCGCGTAGCCACCGCTTGCCCTACGGCCAGCCGGCACCCGGTTCGCGCCTCCGCCCGGACGGCGTCGAAGTCGCCTGGCTGGATGGTCCGGTCACCGACATCGGCTCCAGCTTGCCACTGCTGATTCAGGATGTAACCTGTTGCAGTTCACGCGTCCCGTCCGGCAAGGCCCGACAGCATCCAAATGGCGCGGTGGGCATCAGCGCGCTCACCATCGCGGTGTCGAGCATTGATAATGCAGCGCTCCTTTACCAACACTTGCTCGACGCCGATGCAGACACCGCTCGCATGACTCGTAACTTCGTCGAGGCAACCTTCCTCGTCGGCCTTCACCGTCTCATCTTGAGGCAACCGCTCGACTTCGGCCCACTCGAAAACCGCATCGAGCGCCTGGGCGACGGCCCTTATGCCCTCGAGCTACACGGGACGCAAGCACACGACTTTGACTCTGCCGAAACCGGCGGGATCAACATTTCGATCATCGAGAAATAGATCGGCTCCATCCTGGTCAGGTTGGCACACATTCGACCTTCGCTTTGTTTCGCGCTAGCCCGGAATCACGCCCGGTATCTCATAGGCACTGCATTGACCTGGAATGCGCGGCACCCGCAGCTTGCCGGTGTAGCGGCTCTGGCAATAGCTCAACGGGCCATCGTCCGGGACAAGGTGGGGCCGTTCAGGACCGGTGCAACTGCCATTCGCCGCATAGCGCAGGCTACCGGTGTAGTTGCTGATGCACAGCGTCGTCGCGCTTGGTGCGGGCACTGTCAGCGCAGTCGTGCCACCCGCGCAGCCACTCGCTCCCGCGGCACTGATCGCTCCGGTCGATGGATTCACGCACACCGTCAACGTCTGGCCGACTTGAACGGTGTCTTCTACCACCCCGAGATCGTCGTCCTCCACCCGCACCTTGATCGTCGTTGTTGCCGCTCCTGGATCGAGGCTGCAGTCGGCGCTGCTGCCCTGTTGCGGTCCAATGTCGATGGTGCCGTCGTTGTCGCAGTCGAAGCTGTAGGTCAGCGTGTCGTTGATCCCGACATCGCTGGCGTTGACCGTCACCGTCACCGGCTGGCCCTGCGGCACCGGTTCATTCGTCGTGATGCTGTCGATCACCGGCGGGACGTTGTTCACGGTGTGCACGACGCTGTTGTTGCCGACACCGGTGTCATCGTCGGTGACCTCGACTGATCACGGTGTAGATGATCACTGGCAGTATTCGTCGGGTTGTCGTCGACAAACGTTTGCTCTGGACCGGTACAGGTATTGCCATCGACGGTCCCGGCGACCGGCGCGAGGTCGCGGTCCCAGCTGATCGTGCAGGTATGGGTATCAAGGGTCCCGGGATCGATAAAGGTCGCACTGACGACGACGCTCTCGCCTTCGACCGACGGTGAGGGGTTACCAGCACCTCGTCACCGAGGGCACGACGTTGTTGACCGTCACTGACGTGCTGTCGGTGGCTGTTCCTCCATCACCGTCGCTCACCTGAACCCCAACGGTGAAGCTGCCATTGTCGTAGAAGGTGCACTCGCCCTGGTTGCCGACGCCCACTGTCTCGTAGACCGTGTCGTTGTCACAGTCGAACGTGTAGGTCAGCGGGTCATTCACTCCGGCTGGATCGGTCGCCGTCACCGTGATTGTGGCCGAGGTGCCTTCGTCGATCGGCCCACCATTCGACGTTGGTGATCGTCGGGTCAACGTTGTTGACTGTCACCGTCGTTGTGCCGGTATCGCAATTGCCGGCATCCGCGGCACCGCAGACCTGACATCGCCGACGGCGAAGCTGCCGTCGTCGGAGAAGGCGCACGAGCCGGACCCGAACGCATCGCCGGATGTCTCATACCCCCCATTATTGTCACAATCGATGGCATACACGAGGCTAGCTCCAGTGGAGGAGTAGCCAGCCGAGTGAATCATCGTCGTGCCGACCTCGTCGATCGGCCCGTCGTTGCGGACCATCAGCAGCTGGATAGCGGCGATCATGCGCCGACCTCGACCGCCCCGATATCACAATTGGCGACCGGACGGAGTGCCCCGCGTTGGGCTCGTACGTTGTCGAGAGCGCGCAGTCAGCATTGTCGATCGCATCGGAGCTGGATTGCGGCAGCATCGTTTGCGTGAGACCACCATTGTCAGCCAACGCGTTCAGATCGATGGCACTGCTGGCGCTAATGTCGCCAGGCGCATTGAAGCCGCAACCGCCGCCATCGCCCAGGTTCGATCCGCAGCGATGTAAATGGAACCGACGAAGGCGCGACAATTGTTGGGTTTTTGACGCCACGTTGAGCGCGAATATGGTGCTCTGGAATGTCAGGAGGCCCGCGCCATCGCGGACGACTCCACCACCGACCCCTGCAGTGTTTGCAACTATCGTGCTCCCAATAATAGATAGATTGCCGTTGGCCTTGTAGACACCCCCGCCCCAAAGGCCCCCGTTATTACCAGTGAACGTGCTGGCTATGATCTCAACCTGACCACTGCCCATATTGACGGCGCCACCACTCCGAATCGCCCGATTGCCGGTGAATGTGCTGGCGGTTATCTTTACCCTGCCGCCGACGGTCGCTATCGCGCCGCCCAACGCGCCATTGCCATCCACTCGATTATCGAGGAATGTGCTAGTCGTTACGTAGAGCCTGCCTTGATTGTTGTAGATCGCCCCGCCTCGGGTGCTATGCCACCCGTTCTGCAACGTAAGACCACGCACGTCGAGCGTCGCGCCGTCCTCAACCAGGAAGAAGCGTGTTCCACCGCCGCCATCTAGTGTGATCAGATTCGCGCCATCAATGATGACGTCGTTGGGTGCTGTGATGACTTTCTGAGTGGTGAAGCTGATTGTCGCCGCGCCGCCGCAATCGAACGTGATTACCCCGCCACCATTAGTCAGCGCCGTGTCGAACGCAGTATTAAGGCTTCTTCGGTACAACTCGCCGCGCTGCCCGTCCCCACAACAGCATCGTCAGCCACCGTCACGCTTACCGACGTAAGAGGAATCAGACCCGCCAAAAGCCCAATTACGATCATCGCCTGAGTCGCATGTACCTAACTCCTCGTCTTGTGCTCATTTGCGCCACGGTAGTCTACTGGGTAATCGGCGATAGACGCCATTATCACGGATACGGATAGGCGCCGAGCCATTGCATTCATTCAACGCGCGCGGACAGCCAGCTCATCGTCATAAGGCCGCGACGGCTGCCAGGTGAAGCGGCTGCGGTAGCGGTCGAGGAGGTCGCACCACGGGCGGCAAGGAGGAGCACCCGGTGAGATAGCAGTGGTCAGGTAAGAGCAGCCGTTGGCTGGCGAGTATTTCAACAATTCTCATGCCCGGCATCCGCTGGAGGCCAGTCTGCTCCCACCAGCCGGTCTATCCACCTGGATGGACTGGGACGGCCCCGGGACGCATCCTCATAGATGCCTCCCGGGGCTCGTAGAAACTACGGCGTCGCCGGGATCATGTTGGGCACTTCGTAGCTCAGACACTGTCCGAGGTCACTGACCCAGCGATTGGCTCCGGTGTAGCGGCTGACGCAGCTCAGCAAGTCACCATCGTCTGGCAGCATATGTGTCCACATCGACGGTGGGCACACCTGATTCGCAAACCAGGACAGCTTGCCTGTCCAGCGGTTGATGCAGAAGCTCGTGTTGAACGGCGGGATCGCTACCGTGCCCGCTCCACATTCCCCGGCCAGCGGGCTGGAGACAGCGCCGGTGTACGAGGAAGCGCACAGCGCATAGGAGGGCCCTTGCCGGACTTCGACGGCGCCAATGTCGCAACTGCTGCCCTGTGGACGGCTGAAGCCGCGCTGGTCTGTGGGTGTTGAGAGACTACAGTCAGCGGCGTCGATGGCGTCGGAGGTCAAGGCCGGGACCATCGTCTCGGTTGGACCGCCGTTGTCGGCTAGCGGACCGAGGTCGATGGCTGTGCTGTTCTCGATGTCGCCGGTGGCGATGAAGGGACAGGATGAGTCATCGCTCAGGTTCGAGCCCAGTGAGGTAGTGCCAACACCACTAAAGCCGCAATTCGGCCCGGTGCCGTTCGTAGTATTTAGCGCCACGATCGAACTGCTAATCGTGGCAATGCCATCGGAATTGCGAATCCCACCACCACCGAGGTCCGCGCTGTTGCCGATGATCGTGCTCGCCGTGACCGATAGTTCGTCGTCGCTGTAGATTGCGCCGCCAAACTTGGCCGAGTTGTCGTAGAAGGTGCTGGTGCTAACCGTCGTGGTGCCCGGCTGGTTGCCAATTGCGCCGCCGTTATTGACCGCACTATTGCCAATGAAGGTGCTGGCTGTAACTGTCAACTCCCAGCCATTGCCGATAGCGCCGCCGAAGCGTGCCGTATTGCCGATGAAAGTGCTCGTCGTAACCACCGTCCCCTGGGAGAAGGTGTCGATTGCGCCGCTAAAGTTGGCCGCGATATTGCTGTCGAAAGTGCTGTCCGCAACCATCAGAGTGCCGCCGGGAACGTTTTCGATCGCGCCGCCCCAGCTGGCTGTGTTGCCGGCGAACGTAGCCGCCGTGATGGTCAGTTCGCCGGCATTGAAAATTCCGCCGCCCGTGCCATCCGAGTTGTCCGCGGCGTTACTGGTGAAGGTACTGTCAGTGACAGTCAGCGTGCCCCAATTATTGTCGATTGCGCCGGCACGATAGGCTGAGTTGCCGGTGAAGGCGCTGCCTGTCACCTCTATCACGCCACCTTCGTTGTCAATCGCGCCACCCTCTGTATCGCCTGCGTTGCTATCGAAGCTGCTGTCGAAGATCCGCAGTGTCCCGAGCACACCAATCGCGCCACCAAGATCCTCGAACTCAGTATCAGATCCATCGTTTCCATTGTTGACCGCGATATTGCGCAGCTCGAGGGTCGCGCCGGCCCCCACATCAAACATCCGTGTCGCATCAGCGCCATCGAGCGTGATCGTCCCGCCGCCGTCAATGATCACGGTGTTACCAGCTGTGATCGTCTTGACACTGCTGAAGGTGATCGTCGCTGGCCCACCGCAGTTGAAGGTGATCGTCCCATCACCGGCCAGGGCTGTCGCGAGGGCCGCATTGAAGCCCGCGTCGTCGCAGGCTGAAACCACGGCGTCGGCTGCTAGAACCCTATCCGTCGTCACGCCCAGCGGTGCGTAAAACGGTGCCAGGCTGATTCCCGCTAATACCACCAGCAAGGCCAGGAGAAGCCGAAGGTACGATAAGCCCATCTCGATACCTTTCTTCGGAGCGGATTCTTCGAAGCTCCCACATCTTCGAGCCAGATGCAGTGTAGGGAGCGGGCAATTGAAGGTCAACAATTGCAGCACTTACCAGCCGCGCCGCCGGTGATGCTCTGGGATGTGCATGGCCTGACTTCATCTGTACCGGTAAGCGGATAGCGTCGACACACCGCGCTTTTCCGAGACAGGATGCCCGGCTGATAAGGAGTGTTGCCGCGTTTTCTCCTACCTTAACGAGCTAAGCGAGGCAGTCGTGCTGCCTCGCTTAGCTCGCATCAGCCGGTAAACCGTACGCCTATGAGACGCAGGGCAAACTTAGCCTCGTATCTGTCCCTTGATCTCGTAGGTGCTGCATTGGTCAGCATCCGCCGGTATCCGTAACAATCCAAGGTGCGCCGTCCGGCAATAGGTCAGCGGACCGTCTTCCGGCACCAGATGCAGACGCTGTCCTGGTGAACACTGATCGTTGAACGACCAGCGTAGTTTCCCCGTCCCCGGACTGATACAGAAGGCCCATGACCCCGCATCTGTCCGCGGCGGCAGCGTCACCGAGCCTTGCCGGCATCCCTCAGTACCTGCGGCACTGACGACGCCTGTCAGGTAGTTGACACACAACTCGGCGACCGGTTCGACCGCAACGACGGCCGTTGCTTCGCCCAGGTCGTCGTCCATGACCTGCACCCCGATCGTCACGACGCCAGCGTCAGGATCAAGGCTGCACGCTCCCGCATTGCCGACGCCTGAAGTTTCGTAGACGCCGTCATCATCACAGTCGAAGTAGTAGGTCAGCACGTCCTCGATCCCGGCATCGCTGGCCGCAACCGTAAGCGTCACAGCCTGATCCGTCGCCGAAAGCAGCGTGTCAACGGAATCGATCACCGGTGGGACATTATTGACGATGTGGATCGTGGAATTGGTCCCACTTTCTCCGGCATTGTCGACCACCTCGACGGTGATGGTATAGGGATCGTGGCTCGTTCCGGAGGGGTTGTCGTCGATGTAGATATGGTCGGGCCCAATACAGGTGTCACTATCGCTGTCGTGGCTCACGATGACCGTGCCGGGCTGAGGACCGCTGCCATCGCCATAGTCAACGGTGCAACCGTGATAGTCCAACACACCAGGATCGATGAACGAGGCACTGGCAATGACGCTCACCCCTTCATCCGACGATGACGAGGTGTCCTGATCGGTGCCGAGGAGGGCTCTAGCACGTGAGTCTGTACTAGCCTCGACCTGAGTGCGCTGGGGTGTAGCGGATAACCGAACGACCGGCGCGCTCACCGTTGGCGCGATATTGCTGACCGTGAAATCGATGCTGGCAGTCGCGCAGTTGCTGCTATCAGCGGCATCACAGGCCTGAATCGGGACGGTGACATCACCGTCGTCCGAGAAGCTGCAGGAGGTGGAAACGCGGGTGCCTGCGCCGCTGCTCAGGGTCTCGTAGACGCCGTTATCATTGCAGTCGAAGCCGTAGTCATAGCTAATCCCGGCCGGACCAGTAGCTACTACGGTGATCGGCTCCGACGAGCCTTCGGTCGTCGTCGTACCGTCACTGTAGACGGCGACGATCTGCACCGGGACCACAGCGCCGGTCTCGACCGCACCGATGTCACATCCATCACCTTGCGGACGGCTCACACCACGTTGATCGGTCGGGGTAGTGAGGTCGCACTCGCTTACCGGGATGGCATCGATCGCGTCGCTGCCGGCGCCTGGGAGCATCGTCTCGGTGAGGCCGCCGTTGTCCTGGAGTGAACCGAGGTTGACCGTAGTCGACTGGATATCGCCGGTGGAATTGAACGCACAGGTCGAACTATTCGTCAGATTGTAGCCGTTGGAGAATATGGTCCCGTCACAGGTGTCCGCCGATGCGGGGCTCTTCCCGACGAGGATGCTTGATGCGATTTCGACATAACTGGGAGGATCCGCGGAGATCGTCCCCCCAAATGAGGAGAGGAGACCCTGGGCAACATTGTCCAGGAAGGTGCTCGCGCTGATGCTGGTGGAGCCGCCGTCCGCCCAGATCGCCCCACCAACAGCTGTCTTGTCACCTTGAACGTTGTTGGCGCTGAAGGTGCTCTTTTCGATCGTCAAGATGGTGGCGCCACTGCTGCCGCCTACAAATATCGCACCGCCGCCTGTATATGCGACGTTGCCGGTAAACGTGCTGGCGCTAATCGTTGTTCTGCTGTCAATGTCGGCGAAGATAGCTCCGCCGAATCCCGCGCCGTTGTCGATGAACGTGCTGGAGCTCACCGTCAGGCCGCCACTATTGTGGATTGCGCCGCCATAGTCAACATTCGATACCTTGCCTCCCCGCAGCGTCAGAGCGCTCAGGGTGAGGTCACCGCTTGATGTCACGTTCAACAGTTGCCGGGCGTTCCCTCCATAGAGGGTCACCTCATTGCCGGCGCCATTGATCGTCACCGTGGTACTGATTTCCAGCGTCGTATTGATATTGATCGTCCCGGAACAGTCAAAGGTGAGCGTCCCGCCGCCATCGGCCTGCACCGCTGCCAGTGCACTGTTGAAGGTCGCCCAGTTGCAGGTCGTGATCGTCTGATCGAGCGCGAGGACACGCTGCCCTCCGGTCAAGCTCGTTGCCAGCAGCGTCCCGAGTATCGCCAGCGCCAAAATGGTGCGTATTCCTCGTCGCAAGGTCAGTCCTCCATCTTGTTCAGATGCGCGCTCCTCCGGCATGATGTTCGCCTGAAGGGAAGTCCACGGTCTGCCCTTCAGGTTCTCAGGTCTGAGGAGGACCAGCTGGAGTTCTCTGCCGGCACATCAGTATAAGGCAGCCACGCCTGCCAGGTGAAGCGGCTGCGGTAGCGGTCGAGGAGACGCACGATCGGGCGGACCAGAATTGGTCTGGTACGCGGTAAACTGAGTGAACTATTCGTCTGGACAAATACCTGAGCTAGGACAGCTACTTGTGAGTTACACGCCGCTCCCGCTTACCGGCCAGAAACACAACAACCAGCAGCTCTTTTTGGACCACTATCTAAGCGTGATCCTCCCTGGTCACAGTGATAGGCAACGCGTGCGTCAACGAATGATCACTGAGTTTGAATCTCCAACAACGAAGATCAATCAAGAGCTCATCTCTTGGTGGAATCGAGATTCTACAGCCTTTTGTGCGGATATCAAGAATCTGTTCAAGCGCGAAATTCCGGTGGCGGAACGCAATCGGTGGGATGACTGGCTCAGCCAGCAATGGACCGAGCACGATCGGCTGACGGCCGAGATCGTCCTGCTGGAAACCGAGCTCAACGAGCAGGTTTACGCCCTCTACGACCTGACCCCGGGCGAGATCAAGATCATCGAGGATGTGACGAAGTACGAATACGGCGAGGTATAGCCCGCCCGGTAGAAGGAGGCGTCAGCCACACTATGGCAAAGATCTCTACGCAGCGCATTGGCGAATTCATGCAGACGATACTTCGAGAATTGCAGGCCGTCGGCGGTGAAGCTCGCGCGCGCGAGTTATTCCCTCGTGTCGAAGGCAAACTCGATCTCAATGAGTACGAGCTTAGTAGGTATGAGAAGACTGGCTACGTCCGCTGGCAGAGCTTCGTACATTTCTACTCGATCAACTGCGTGAAGGCCGGGTTCCTGCATAAATCAGGCGGCAAATGGTATCTAACGGATGCTGGCGCAAAAGCCTTGAGACTTTCGCCCGAAGAATTCACTCGGACAATCCAAGAGAAGTACCGAGCATGGAAGCAAAGGCAGGAAGATACAACTGCAATCGAGGATCAGGACGCCGATGATATAGAAGAGCAGGCGGTACGTCAAACCGCCTATGCTCAGGCTGTGGATCAAGCCCGCACGGAAATCGAGGAGTACATTCGTTCGCTCGGACCTTTTGATTTTCAGCAATTGGTTGCCGAATTGCTCAAAGCGCTAAAGTATCACGTTACCTTCATCGCGCCTCCAGGGCCGGACGGCGGGATAGATATTGTCGCTTACACAGATCCTTTGGGAGCAACGGCCCCTCGTATTCGCGTTCAAGTCAAGCATCGGGCTGCAAAAGCCGCTGCACGAGACGTTCGCGAACTCGTGGCTCTATTGCCCCGTGACGGCGACATTGGGCTCTTTGTTTCATCCGGAGGCTTCACCCCTGATGCAATTCGGGAAATTCGTTCTGCGCCAAAGCACATAGAGCAAATGGACCTGGATCGGCTCATTAGACTATGGGAGAGACACTACAGCGATGTACAGGAACAGGGTAAAGCACTCTTGCCATTGACGCGCCTGTATTTTCTAGCACCAGTCATTGAAGAGTAGTTCAGGGCCCCGATTGTGGACAGGAACGTGATTAGCGAGAAACGTCGGTCGCCTCCTCATACGGCATCCACGGCTGCCAGGTGAAGCGGCTGCGGTAGCGGTCGAGGAGGCGCACGACCGGGCGGCCGAGGATGAGGACGAGAGCGACGTTGGCGATGGCCCGGAAGCTGTCGTAGACGAGCGAGGTGGTCAGGTAGTAGCGGCTATATGTAGCGACGGTCTCGGCGAAGCCCATGCCCGGCGTCCAGTAAAGCCCAGCCTGCTCCTGCAACCCGGCGCGGCGTAGGGCCACTCCATCAGATTCAGGATCGCGCCGAAGAGGAAGCCCCAGATGGCACCGAAGACAGCCAGCATCGCAAGCTCCTGCCAGCCACCGGATTCATCCCGGCGTGGCAGCCAGCCGGCCGTCATCCCGATCCAGCCGGCGCCGAGCATCTGATAGGGCAACCAGGGACCGAGTCCGCCGGTGATGAGGGCCGAGATGAGCAACGTCATCGCCCCCATCAGGAAGCCGAAACGGGCCCCGTAGCAGTAGCCGACGAGGATGATCAGCAGGAAGATCGGCGACGCCCCCAGCAACGTCGGCATTAGTCGCAGGCTGGCGTCGACGGCCACCAACGCGCCGAGCAGCGCCAGATGGCGGCTCGTGCCGCCCGGGTACCCGCCTGCGGGTGTGCCGCTTGCGGGTGCGGCGCCCATGCTCTCCTGCAATTGCATGAGAATGAGCAGCAACGCCAGCAGGCCAAGTGCCGTGAAGAGCAACGACACCTCAATTCCACCGCGGACGGTGCGCACGCCAATGCCAGCCAGCGCCGGCAAGAAGAAGGGATAAAGGAAACTACCGACTCCGATCAGCGTGGCAATCGCCAGAATCACGATGCCATCGAATTTCGAAGTGCGAGATGTGTTCATATAACCCATCCGATTGGGGTGCGTTAGTCTAGAGATCCATAGCGTACCATTCCGATAAGAGTTGGCTGACGATTTAAGGGAAACGAACGATGGAACAACGAACTGATGCAGAGATCCGGTCCGATATTGTTGAACACCTGCGAAGCGCCGGTCTGGCACTAATCGTGACCGTCGAGGACGGCCAACTGCGTCTCGAAGGCATCGTGACCTCAGAGGAAGAGCGGCAGGCGGCGCTCGATCTCGCAGCCTGGGTGCCCGGTATCGCAGAGACTATCGACGACATGGAACTACGCGAGTTCGATATCGAATCGCCAGACGTCCTCTTTCAATCCATCTCGACAATCGAAGAGGACGAGGGCATCACCGACGATCCGATGATCGCTGCCTCGGAAGGATTGGCCTACTTCCCGCCGACCGATCCGCCGGTACGGATGAGTGATGACTCCGACGAGCTCGAAATGGCATCCGGCTTCATGTCAACTGCCCTCGACGATGACGAGGTTGAAGACAACGAGGTAATGGAAGAACTTGTCGGCTCGGAAGAGCTGATCGAGCGCGTGCGCCGCAATCTCCGAGAAGGTGCCGGCACCAGCGAACTCAATCTCTATGTCTCGGGGCTGTACGGCACCATCGTCCTGACCGGCTTCGTCCACGACAATCTCGACAGCGAACTCGCAGTCGCTGTCGCCTCCGAAACGCCTGGAGTCGAAGATGTTATCGACCGGACGGTGCTCGGCTCCGCGCCGGATGTGCCGATCGAGCAACGGCCGCTACACCAGCAAGCGCAGATGGCGCACGTGATCACTCCAAACGCATCCTGGAGGGCGACAGTCATCGCCAATCGCTTCCAGCTTGACCAGAAACGTGGACAATTACAGAATCGATTGCAACATCTCGAACGGGATCTCCGCGCCTATGGAATCGACCAAGAGCAAGAGGGCGGAGGATCGAGCCACGAAGCCGATGTCGCCAGCGATCTCACTGCAGCTGGTGAATTGAGCGCTGAGATCAACTTCGCGCGCGACGAGCTGAAAAAGATCAACGAAGCCTTCGAGCGCATGGAGGCGGGCACCTACGGGATTTGCGTCGACACTGGCCAGTTGATCGAAGCCGCCCGGCTGCGGGCAAATCCGCTGGCAATCCGCACCATCGAAGCCCAACGCCACTACGAACTATTGCATCGGCGCTAGCTAACCGCGGTCCCACTATGTTCGAAGATTGCCGGCTCACCGGCCCAGGAGTTGAAGAGCTGGTACGCAAAAACCCTGCCACTCCTCGACGAGGAGCGGTAGGGTCAGCGCCAGGAGAGTACTGGGAACGATGCTCGCTATTCGGCATCCTTGTGATCATGCGGACCAACGAGCATGACTGGAATGTGCGACTCGTGTAGCACTTGTTCGGCGACCGAGCCAAGCAGAAAACGCCGAAAACCGGAACGACCATGGGAAGCCATCGCGATCAGGTCGGCGTCGAAATCCCTGGCGGCTTCGAGGATTGCCGCGCTGGCGCTGCCATCGCGTACTTCCCAGCTCACCTCGCCCTGTCGATCTTTGAGATGTTCCGCCATCTGAATCAAGTATTCCTCAGATTCGGTCTGCATCGCGCTCATATAGGCATCGACGGCCTCGTAACTCCCAACGCCATACATTGTCGATGGATAGGCGACGATTTCGGGAATCCGCACGAGCCGCACCATCACATCGTCGCGTCGCACCAGATCGTAGACGGCGTGCAGGGCGTGTTCGGCAAAGTCCGATCCATCTAGCGGCACAAGCACCTTCTGGATTGACGCCGGAATCTCGACACCGGAGTCGTCATCAGCTGCCCGTATCATGATCACCGGAGCGCCGCTCGCATGCACGACTCTGGCGGTGGTGCTGCCCAGCATCATCCGGCGAAAACCGGTTCGGCCATGACTGGTCATCACAATAACGGAATCAGGCAGATCATCGACGTACTCGACGATCCTGGTAGCCGGTCGACCGCGCAGAACGACTGTCGATACCTCGACGCCCTCAATGCCGCTAGCGATCTCATTGAGCTGCTTCTGGCTGGCCGCCTCCAGTTCGAGCAGCGCGTCGATCTGCGACTCACCATGAACGAAGGCCGTAAACTCTGGAGACATCTCGATCACGTGGAGGAGCACCAGTGGGATGCCCCGCCGTTTAGCGAGATGAGCTGCCAGCGGCACAGCAGTTTCCGACTCATCGGAATGGTCGATTGGAACGATAACCCGGGCAAACATCGGTTAATTCTTTCAGTTGAACGCGTCACACAAATCGGCTAAGTATAGGTTTTCACAGAGCTATTCGGCGATACAGTTTGCGGAAAGACAGCATCACAGCTATGGATGAGTCTGAACGAAGGAATCGCGAAGCCGCCGAGCGGCCAGGAACCGGCAGGATTATCGACGTATCCGGCGACAGACCCGTCGTCGTCGAAGAGGAGTCTGGGTTTCCGTTTGTCTCCAGTGGCGCTGAGCGCATCCGCGTCTTCACTGCCAGCGGCGGGCCCAGAACCTGCGCCATCCCGCTGATCGTCATCCTGCTCCTGCTCTGCTGCAGCTGCATCGCCATCTGGAGCCTGACCGACAATATTTTCTAAGAATTGTCTATGTCGAAGGGCGATCACAGATTGATCTAGCGATCGCGCCGCAGACAGTACATCCATATCGGGAATGTGCGTACCCCTATCGCATTCATCATGTCGGCGGTCGTGCCAATGCTCTCGTGGCGTTGTTGCACATGATGATGCTCATCGAAAGTCAGGAGCTGGGCCAGGCAGGCGAAGTCGGAGGGGCTAGACGATCACTTCCATGAGATCTGACGGGAAAATTCGCAGCGTAATTCTTGTGGAAGGCGTCAGTGACCGCACAGCTATCGAAACGCTTGCCGAACGACGAGGGTTCGACTTTTCTGCGGAAGGAGTCTCTGTCATCGAGATGGGAGGCGCAACCCAGATCGGACCGTACCTTGATCAGTACGGCCCCCGGGGGCTTGACTTGAGCTTGGCGGGTCTTTACGACGCCGGTGAGGCAGAGGTAATCAGCCGTAGCCTGGGTCGTGCTGGTCTCGGCTCCAACCTGACGCATGGAGATATGGAATCTCTCGGTTTCTTCATGTGCGTCGATGATCTGGAAGACGAACTGATCCGAGCTGTCGGGATGGAGTCCATTGAGCAGGTCGCCGAGGCGGCCGGGGATCTTCGATCGTTCAGGACATTCCAGAGCCAGCCCGCGTGGCGAGGGCGTCCATTTTGATCAGCAGTTCCGTCGATTTCTGGGCGCAGGTGCTCGACGGAAGATTCGCTACGCGGGTTTACTCGTTCAAGCCATGGACCTCACCCGAATACCGAGGCCACTCGAAGCTGTGCTGGAGCATGTCCGCCTTCGAGAGTGAAATGCTAGCCGCCGCCAAGCAGCTCGAGGTCTGCTACCGGCATCCAGATAGATGGACCCATTCGCGCTCCTGCTACCGCCTCCCATCCAGCAACCGCCGGTAGCGCATCGCGCCCTGGAAGATGCTGTGGCGGAAGGTCTCGGGTGGCCAGTTAGGATGCTGGTCGGGCAAACGCATAAGTTGATCAAGGTCGTCATCGTGGAGACCGAGGATGCGCCTGGCAAGCAGATAGCCGAAATAGTGGGATGGCATAACCCCGCCACCGTTGTAGCCCGCCGAGAGGTACACATGATCGTCAATCTCGCCCAGCACCGGCCAGAGATCGCGGGTGCGAGCGGTAATTCCGTGCCAGCTGTAGTCGATCGATGCGCCGTCCAGCCACGGATAGCGTCGCAATAGCTCGCGCCAGCCAACGGCAATATCCCGGTCATCGAAATCCCAGCTGACCGCCTCCATCGGACGGTGCCCCAGGACATGCCGGAAGAAGAAGCGTCGATCCGGCGTCGCGCGAACAGTGTGGGTGTAATAGGTGCCATGCTCCATCCGCATCGACCAGCGGCCCAGACCGCTCAGTTCCCACTCTTCATCGCTTAACGGCTGGGTCACGATGACCCGGTGGTGCATCACCAGCAGCTGATCGCTCGCGATTCCCAGGTGGGGTGTGAATGCGTTGGTCGCCAGCACGACGTCTCCGGCATGCACCCGTCCACCCGACGTCACCAGAACCGGCCGGCCGCCGTCGGTTTCAATCGCCGTCACCGGCGAATGCTCGTAGAGGTCGACGCCGAGCTGCCGGTTGGCGTTCACCAGACTGCTGATGAACTTGCCCGGGTGCAGCGAGCTGGCGGTGAAGGCCTCCGCCGCCCGGTAGAAGCTGCTGCCGATCTGTCGCGCCAGCTCGTCGCCGACTAGATCCGGATCCTGGATCGTCTCGAGCGTCCGGTGCAACCGTAGCGCCGGGACCTCCTCGTTCAGGTCAAACGATAGTTCCTCACGCTCCTCGAAGGAACGGATCAGTTCGTAGCCGCGCTGGGTGGCGTCCGTCGATTCCTGTCCACGCAACTGGCGGCCAACGCCTCCGGTGTTGCGTGTGCTCGACCCCGAGCCCAGCGTCTGCGCCTCCAGCAACGCTACGCTCACCGAAGGATCGTGACGCTTCAGGTAATAGGCTGTCGCCAGTCCGGTGAAGCCGCCGCCAACGACCGCGACATCGACGGTGATTTCGCCAGATAGTTGTGGAGCGGCTTCGATAGCGGGAATCGTCGCCATCCAGTAGCTTGGCGAGCGTTCCGGCTCCGACTGGATGTCACGTTGTGGACGTCTGCCAAGAGTACGCGCAAGAACCAGTGGAATTGCAACGACTCCCGCCGCGGCGCCGGCAACGATAGCTTTATGCTGGATCTTCACTACGAATCACATTCCTTTGAACCACGAGATTGGAAACTACGATGGGCCAGCATACCGCGATCTCCCCTTCGCTACCGGCTCTGCAGCTGATAGACCGCTAACCAGAAGATAGCAGTTGTGGTGCAGCTCGACCGACGAGTTATCCACACCTTTTCCACAGCCGTTGATAGCGAGAATCGCCGCCAGAATCAGCAGCACAGCGAATGGGCATCTATGACCGGCAGAATAGCCACCAGCAATATTCTCCGACTCTACGGGAAATAGTTCACACAGGAAAGGACGGCCAATCAGAGGATGGCGATCATGAACCATTGGAGTTCTGCGGGGAGTGCCAAAAGAACCATGCCTTGTGATCAGCGTCACGAAGCCCAATCGATCGTTACCGCTGCCGGAAACTTGTGGACTATCCACTGTGCCAGGATCGGGATCACCGACCGAGTACAGATACCCCCGTAGGCCGTCGCGAACCTCTTCACGAGAATCAGTGCTCTGGTTCGAAAGACTACCGGGCTCATCGAGCATGGTCTGGCTGGAAGCTCAGCCTGGGAAATCGATCAGCGTTCCAAGTCAATGGATTCGTCCTTCAGTTAACTTCCAGTGACTCTATCTGCGGCTGATATGCTGTGGATGCTTTTTGCTTGTCCAGTCTTAATCATTAAATTAGTTAGAGAAATAGTAGGGAGTAGTAGAGGTGGGGAAAGTGGGGATAAGTCCGCGATGAGCCGTCTTTACGGGAATATTCGCTCTGACAACCTGGCTGAGATGTTATGCACATCTCCACCTTCCGTTGTTGACCGGTTCAACAGCCCCGTTTTTCATCCACGATCGAGCATGTACGGACATGGATAACTCCCTGAGTTTTCCAGCCTCTATAGGGTGTACGTACACACGATATCGGCGGTTTATCCACGATTCTGTCCACTTATCCGCAGAGTTATCCACATTCCGCTGTGGATTTTGGAGAGAGCGAAGCGTTCATGGGTGTTGAGAATCTCCCGCTACTGGCGCTTCCGAGCGTGGTCGTTACCGGCGTTGGGTTAGCTTGCATCGCTCTAGCCGGAGCGGTCCTTCTTCTCGCTCTCAGACGTCGTGAGTCTGGCTACGATCCGATGCTACTGGTCTCGGCAGCTGTCGTCATTCTCCTGGCGGTTGCGATCCTGGCAACCCGCTGAGAGTTCCAGCCTGTAAAGCAGACAACCCAATTTCTATCAAATGTGTAATAACCGGCGCCCTCGCCGGTCTATAGAGTATGGATGTCGGACGGTTCCCCCGCCGGACGGCGCCGAAGCAGAGCGAACGAGAACCTCGCAAATGCTTCAACCCCCCACATACCCCTCTTACCCCCTCCTCCCCCTCACCCGCGGTCCCTGCCCCACAGGGACCGCACTTCCTTTAATAGCTTACTGATTCGTATGGCGTGTCCTCAAAGGAAGAATGCCGTGCCCGGCTGTCATCCCGAGCCCTTCGACTGCGCTCAGGGCAGGCTCCGGTTCCGCGAAGTCGAGGGATCTATGAACGACATCTTGGTGATGAGGCAATGAGAATGCTTCAAGTTTCGGGACGCTGGTCCACGTTGCCGCGCTACTTCGCGATTCGTCGACTGGATTCCTCCACTCCGCGTAGCCTCCGGTTGGGACGATGAATCTTTGGCGGGATGTATTCAGGACAATCTAGGAACCCGTCAACTTCGCAACCTCCGCGGTGCTCAGAGCAATCCCGAACGTCTCCTCCAGAACTCCGGCGAGATCATCATCGCTGACTGTCTGACATGTAGACGCCTGCCCGGGCGCTGAGGTGGTGAGTTCCCGGCCTCGCAGGGCGTACTGCTGCTCTGGCGTTTTGCGAAGCGCGACGAGTTGGTTGACGAAGGGCGAGCCGGGATAGGTTGAGGTGTAGTGGTTGTGGACGACGTAGTCGATCGGGCGCTGCGGTTCGAGGCTGAAGGCATACTCGGTTGCCCAGCCGTCAGATGTCTTCGAGCGCAGCAACCAGACATCGCGGTCATCGACATCGAGCCGGTAAGTCCATTTACCCTGTTCGGAGATCGCTCCGTCGCGCACTGGCGCCGCTTCCAGCAGCGTAGTGCCAAAGCCGGTGTCCGCCAGCCACTGCTCCCCGCCCGCTTCGACGAGGAGACACACGTGCGTCCTCGGTCCCGGCCTCTCTGGCTGCACCCGCGCCGCCAACCTTGTCACCGGAATAGCCAATGCGTTCCAGCGCTGCGGAGAAGAGCAGATTGTGCTCGAAGCAGTAGCCCCCGCGCTGATTGTCGACCAGCTTCTGTTGAATGGCGTCCAGTTCCAGCGAGATGCCGCGACCAAGCAAGATATCGAGATTCTCGAAAGGAATGGCAGCGAGGTGTGCCCGATGCAGCGCCTGGAGCGTCTCGACTGTCGGATTGAGGTTTCCGTCGTACGACAACCGCTTCAGGTAGGCATCAAGATCCAGCCGTTCGATACCCCACTCGGAGCCAGACTCATTACCTGTCGTCCCGTGTCTGGATTCTGTCCGGTACGCCATTGCTTCGGCCTTTCGTTACCCGCTTGTCGCTGATTGTTACCGGAGTGATCTGCGCCACACGGTCAGCCGCCAATGGCAACGATACCTGTGTTCGCTTCTTCAAGGAGGAGTTCGAACGCCCCGGAACTCATTCCAGGGAGCGCTCGATGCGTTCCAAAGCTTCATCGAATGGGACCACATCATCAGGGTTCTGCAGATATGTTTCCCAGCGACGTCTGATCTCCTGGAGTTGTGCCTCGGGAACAGGGAGTCGACCTGGATCCTCAATCGCCTCATCGGCGATGCCGTGCCAGATGTTCTCTACAAGTAAATCCGCAGCGTCCCACCAGCTATCCATTCCGTTGACGTCGTCCCGCCTTGATCTCCTGGATCAAATCATCAAGCGTGCGACCTTCATAGAAATCTCTGCGGTCTTCGGTGTAGTTGCCGGACCCCGTGGAAAACTGCTGAAGAAATCGTGCAGTATTGGCAATACCAAGCTCTCTCATCAATATCTGCAGCGCTGCGTCATTTATCTGGTCTAACGGTTGAATCTTGAGATTCATGAGTTCGATCCTCTCGACCAGTTCGATTGGATTCAGAATAGCTGTGTCGTGGGTTTGCAACCCCCGTGCACGGCGGAGCAACTGATCATCGGTGGTGCAAAAGACATCCGCTTGTGCTTCTACGGCTGAGGCCAGATGTAAGGCATCAAGCGGGCGGATACCCATCTCATTATAATGCCTTGCTCGTGCCTCAATCTCGGGACTGATCTCGGTGAATCGATCCGCCAAGTCAAGAATCGCACGAGCAAATCGACGGCGTCTGGGATGCGGATTCTGCTCAGTTTCGAATAGAAGTGATTCTGAAACAACCAGCTCGATGTTGCCCTGTTCGATGTTCTGAATCAGTCTCAGAACGGCTTCGGATTCAAGCGCAATGCGCAACTGAGACTGATCGTCAAACGGACGCTGGATTGAACACGTATCAAGATAAACGAGCACGGGTCAACTCAATCGCTCAGCATTTCGACATTGACTGTGGTGAACCACACAAAGAAAAGTGTATCGCTGCATATTCTAGCGTGGCACTCGTACAAGTCTCGATAAGAAGTTGCTCGTACTGGTTCACTCCAGAACAAGAAATAGCCAGGCTTCAGGAGCCCGGCTATTTCTTCGTGCGAGATCTTTCTCGCCATGCGGATCGAACCTCTAACGGCTCATCGAGCGGTAACGCCAGACACCGAGGGGCATGAAGATCGCCAGCAGGATCGCGACCCAGATGAGGGTTAATGCGATCGAATGCTCGGCCGGGAAACCACCCGTTGAATAGGGATTCGGGTTGCCCCAGAGATCGCGGACCGAAGCGGTCAGGGCGCTGACCGGGTTCCATTCTGCGACCGGCTGCAGCCAGCCCGGTAGTGTCTGCGGCGGCACAAAGACGTTCGACAGAAAGGTCAACGGGAAGATGACGGTGAAGCCGACCTGGTTGGCCGACTCGACGGTGCGGACATAGAGCCCCAGCGTCACGCCGATCCAGGACATCGCGAAGGTGAAGAGCAAGAGCAGACCGATGCCGGCGAAGAACTCCGGCACGCTGCTATGTACCCGCCAGCCTACGGCCAGACCCGAGAGCATCAACACGATCAGAATGCCGCTGTTGTAGACCAGGTCGAACATCGTCCGACCGCTGAGCACGGCAGAGCGCGCCATCGGTAGCGAGCGGAAACGGTCGATGATGCCCTTGTTGACGTCGTCGGTCATCCCGACCGCTGTCGTTGCCGCGGCAAAGATGACTGTTTGCGCGAAGATACCCGGCATCAGGAACTCGCGGTAAGAGCCTCCGCCCGGCAGCGGGATTGCACCGCCGAAGACGAAGGAGAAGAGCAAGACGAACATGATCGACTGCACGATTGCCAGGATCGCAAGCTCTGGAATGCGCGGCACGCGCTTGAGATTGCGCCCGGTGACGATCAGGCCATCAGCGACAGCCTGGCGGATCCCGCCGCCTCCATGGACGGCTGGAGCGTATGAACTCATATCTGCTTCTCCAGCTTCTCTAGTCTGCCGCCACGAGCGACTCGGCATCGCTGGCGATAAGATCGACTTCGGCAACATGACCGGTCAGTGCCAGGAAGACGTCGTCAAGTGTTGGTCGTCGTAGCCCAATATCGTCAATGACGATCGATGCCTCGTCGAGATCGCGGACGATCTGCACCAGTCGTTCAGCTCCACCGTGGGCCGGGGCGGTGAGCCGCCGGGCATGCTCTTCTACCGTGCATTCGTCTTCGCCGTTGCGCATCAGAAGCGTGTGCGCCCGCGCGATGTCGGCAGGGTCGCGGACCACCACCTCGATGCGCTCGCCGCCAATCTGCCGCTTGAGTTCGTCGGCTGTGCCGCGGGCGATGATCTTGCCGCTGTCGACGACGGCGATGCTGTCGGCCAGCTCGTCGGCTTCTTCCAGATATTGCGTCGTCAGCAGGACGGTCATCCCATCCCGGGCGCTATCGCGGATGACGTTCCACATTGCGAGCCGGCTGCGCGGGTCGAGCCCGGTCGTCGGCTCGTCGAGGAAGAGCACCCTCGGCCGGCCGATCAAGGCGCTGGCCAGATCGAGCCTGCGGCGCATACCGCCCGAGTAGGTCTTGGCCGGCCGGTTGCGAGCGTCGACGAGGTCGAATTGCTCGAGCAGGTCGTCGGCGCGTTTGCGGGCTTCGGACTTTGGCAGCTGATAGAGCCGCCCGAACATCGTCAGGTTCTCGCGGCCGGTGAGATTTTCATCAACGGCGGCGTACTGGCCGGAAAGACCAATGACCGAACGCAGTTGATGGGCCTGCCGCGCGATGTCGAATCCGGCCACGCTTGCATGGCCGGCGTCCGGCTTCAAGAGCGTCGCCAGGATGCGCACCGTCGTCGTCTTGCCCGCTCCGTTCGGACCGAGCAACCCGAGCACAGTGCCCTCCGGTACGGTCAGATCGACTCCGTCGAGCGCCCGTACTTCGTTCTCACCTTTGCCGTAGATCTTCACCAGACCTTCAGCGACAACTGCGTCTGCGCGTGATTCAGTCACGTACATAGCCTCCGCGTGGCTGCTTCTCTGTGTGGACGAAGACCGAAGTCTTGTACAGTCCCGGACCGCGTTGTCACGAGATTTCCAGCGTCCATATCCTTGCCTTTCTCTTGGCTTGTTCGCATCAAAGGACCGCCAACCGTTTGCTCCCTAGCGCACATCGATTGGCGGCCCCTTGAATAGAACGCATGATCTATACGTACACTATCATAGTGTGCCGCCATGTCAAGCCCTAGCCTGCCACAATTGACTCTGTCCAGACGTCTGAAGCGAGAGCATTTCGTTAACATGCCGATTCCCTTGACCATAGAATCATGCAGAGATCTGGATAGATCCGTCGGCAGACTTAACCTCTGGTGGACTTTCGATGACAATGGAAGCGGACGAGGATTTAGTCCACCGTGCCATGTCGTCGGCGGGGTACAGCTAGACCGTCTGGGAGAGGATCCAGCCAGCGGCGAGGATCGTGGCGCTCGCGCACAGTGTCTCGAACAGTCCCTTCGGCTCGGAATCATCTCGCAGTCGAGATCTCACCAGGAGTGTCGCCAGAAGTCCGATTGCTGTGATTGCTGCGACGAGCGCGAAGACTGGACGGTTCCCAACGAGCAACGCACCGAGCGGCATGATGAGTGCCGTCCCGGCAGCGATGGCCCAAATGACTTGCAGCGTATGCTGCCTCCCCAGCCGCACCGCCAGTCCGCGCGTTCCCGATTCCCGGTCGCCGTCGATGTCGGAGAGGGATTGGGCCAGATGGATCGCGACGACAAATGCCCCTCCGAGCGGGTAGAGCCAGAGTAGCTGCCGCTGGAAGCCGTCCATCACCAGCGTTGCCCAGATCGGCAGTAGCGGCAGCCCAACGAGATAGGGGATGCCGGAGAATGCCGTGCGCTTGAACCAGATGTTGTAGGCAAAGCCGCTGCCTGTGCCGACAAGAAAGAGCGCCAGCGGCCAGAATCCGAGGGCTGCACCAGCGCCAATCCCAAGCAACAAGCCGCCTGCGATGATCGGCCGGACTGCGCGCGGATCGACCAGCCCGGCCGGTATCGGCTTGTCTGGCTGGTGCCTGGCGTCGTGTACCCGGTCGCGCCACTCGTTGTGTGCGCCGATTGCGACCTGCCCTCCGAGCATCGCGAGCAGCATCAGCGAGAAGCGGGAGAGATCCGGTTGTCCCCCGGCCGCCAGCAGTCCGAATAGCGCCGTTCCCAGCATGACGAAGAGCACCGGAATCGGGTGAATGAGCCGTAGATAGCCGAGAATGATCAGAGTAACAGGCGGCGCTTCGCGTTCTGTCACACCAGCGTATTCGAAACGGTCGGGCAGCGTTCCATCTCCTTCGTCCAACCTATCCCGTCGTCGCTCGCCGTGTGCCGGAGGGCGGGTTAGCTACCATTCGGGAACCGGCGGCGATGAGCACACCGCCCAGCCGGTTCTTCAACTCACCCCATCGATCTGGAGGAGGAGCAACTAGCTTAAGCCGTCGCCGTTCAGCAGCGATACTGAGATCTTCTCGTCGACGTAGTTCGGCAACTCGGTAGTGTCCGGGAGTTGAGGCGTTGGTGTACATCGAAGGAATCCTTTCGGGATCGTTTCGCTGATCTCTTGATTCCATGATGTGCTATAGCCGCCCCCGACACATCTGAGCGATTGCGTAATTCTCCTTGCCCAGCTTCCGACCACAGCTACGTGTGATTGCGTAGATCAAGGTCACATAGCCGACCTATCAGCCCACACCGGACGCCGGTTCCTTCCTTATTAGAAGACGACGACGTTGCGGAGGGCTTCTCCGCGCTCCATTGACTCGATCGCCTCGTTGATCTCTTCCAGCGGGTAGCGGTTGCTGATCATTTCGTCGAGCAACAAGCCGGCCACTCTGGTACTGCTCAACCAGTCTCGGAACGTCGACGCTCAGCCGGGTCGAGCCCATGACGCTGCCCATCAACCTGATCTCCTGGCCAACACTACCGCCGACCGACAGCGGCACCGTGGCTTCGGCTTCCGGGATGCCGACCAGCGTCACACCCCCACCGCGCCGGACCATTTTGATGGCGTCCGTTACCGGCTCGGCTACCCCGACGGTGACGAATGCGTAGTCGGCGCCGCGTCCCTTGGTCAGCTCTCGCACCGCGGCAGCAGGATTGGAGGTTGCCGAGGCGTTGATTGTGTGCGTTGCGCCGAATTGACGGGCGGCCTCCAGCTTGTTCTCCAGCAGATCGACGGCGATGATCGGGTTTGCGCCGGAGAGTTTCGCGCCCTGGATCGAGTTCAGGCCGACCCCGCCGCAGCCGATGACGACGACGCTGCTGTTCGGCGGGACTTTGGCCGTGTTGACGACCGCCCCGAGCCCGGTGATGACCCCGCAAGCCAGCAGCGCCGCGCTTTCGAGCGGAATCTCCTTTGGGATTGGCACCAGTTGGGACTGGTCGACGACCGTCTGCTCGGCAAAGGCTGAGGTCTTCAGTCCCTGGAAGAGTGGCTTCCCATCTTTCGTCCGCATGCGGGTTTCGTGGGTTAGTGCGTAGTCACCCTCACAGAGGTGGGTTTCTCCGCTGGCGCAGAAGAAGCAGCGGCCACAGGAGCGCATCAGCGTCACGACGACATGGTCGCCTGGCTTGACGATGGTGACACCCGGCCCGACCTCCTCGACGATACCCGAGGCCTCGTGCCCGGCGACGACCCCGACCGTCTGCTCGTCGCCCAGCACCGGGAAATCCTGCCGCCAGTCGCCACGGATCAGATGAACGTCGCTGTGGCAAATCGCGGCAGCGGCCATCCGCACCCGCACCTCGCCAGCTTTTGGCGCCTTCGAGCTCGATCTCCTCAACGACCAGCGGATCTCCATACGTGTAGCAAATCGCCGCCTTCATCGGGACCTCCCTGGGTCATGTCGTTGTGTGTAATGACAGTGTAGTCCGACAGCGCAATTGCCGCGCTCCCGCTTATCCTCATACCTTTTGGGATCACTCTGCTCGTAGTGTGTCGTTCAACAGTAACAACATTGTCATCCCGAGCGGATCTGGTTCGCCTCTCCCGTAATACCTCCGCCCCCTGTAGCGGCAATGCGATGCATTGCCCTCTGCCGGACCGCTACCAAAGCCTCAGCCATCCAGAACATTCTGGCCGCGGAGCTCCTCGAACCGCCGCCGCGCGTAGTCGCTGCCGCTGAAGCTGCAGTCAGGGTCGTCGGTGACGAGGATCGGTGTCTCGCCGTACTGAGCCCAGCCTCTATAGAGTTCTTCGGCAGTTTTCCCGGCCGCGTGCTCCCTGGCGAACGTATCGATGAGCCCGCGGGCGTGCTCCAGAGCAGCGTCGCAGCTGGGAAAGGACCCGCCTGATATTCATCAGTCTCATCAGGATCCCCTAGATGGAAATTATCGACGACGATCAATGAGTAGCTGTAACCGCGATCCGGCGCTGGCATCCTCTTACCTCCGCTACAATCCCGCACCCTTGTACCGGCGATGCGATGCATCGCCCAACCGCCCCGCGCTCACACCAACCCCTCGCGAATCGCCAGTGCCGCGGCAGCCGTCCGCGACCCCGCCTCAAGCTTCCCGAGGATATTCGAGACGTGCACCTGGACCGTCCGGTGGCTGATCGAGAGCTCGTCGGCGATTTCGCGATCGGTGCCGCCGCGCACCAGAATCGCGAGCACTTCCAACTCTCTCGGCGTCAGGTCGTATGGGACTCCATCGGGCGATGCTGTGCTAGGAGCATCGATCTCATTCGCCAACGCCGTCGCCAGCCGCTCAAGCCGGACCATTCCCATCTCCCGCGCGGCCTCTAGCGCCCGCTCGTTCAGTTCCCGTGCCCGTTCGATATCTGCCACGTCACCCCGCTTGAGCAGCATCGCCGCGTACTGGTGCTGCGTGTTCGCGATGTAAGGTGGCAGCTGCATGAACTCGTGCCGCTTCAGCGCGAACTGGAAGTGCTCCTCAGCTTCGTCCCACCAATGGAGGATTGTTGCCAAGTAGCCCGAGATAGTAGGCGACCGCACCAATGAAATCCCAGGAAAAGATCGTGACAGCGTTGTACGTCTTGTGTGGGATCAGCAGGTTGTAGAGTGTTTCGGCGCGTTCGGCGTCCTTGAGTAGATAAGCAATTTCTCCCAGCGTCGCGACGTTTTCGAGCCAGTTCCAGTCTGGCGGCAGACTCGCGAAGTCGTCATCGGCAAATCTCTCGAAATTCCCTGATCGCATTATCAACTTCGTCAATCTCGATCCGAGCGAGGATCAGTCGGATCTGCCAGGTAGGCTTCCCACCCGGGTTCATTGATGAACCGTATGATGTCGTCGAGGAAATCCGATCAATGCGTGCCTGCTCACGATAGATCGATATGAGGAACTGGCCGATGAACGAGAATGCTTCGGGATCAATAGGAAGCTTTGGGACGCTATCGGCAAGGCACCTGTCCCATTTCTATGGCTTGCTCTTAAACTGCCCTCTACCGCCCATTGTGAGAAGGGTCATCTCATATATGGAGTTATAGGACGTGATAACAGGTAGTCGGGTCTACTTCACCTATGGTTTCCAACAAGCTGAGGAAACCGTAGAGCTCTTGCATATCGGCTTGTCCACGTCAGGAGTTGGTCCGTTCATTTGTGGCGCCACATAGCGGTAGCGCGATAAAGCCAAATTACCTGCCAGACTTTGAATCTCCGCAAGTTGCGCTTTCACGTGTTGCCACGTTCGTTCAATGCAACCACGTCCTTAACGTCGCTCCCGACAGGTATGCAAATGCTACTCTGAATAGAGTGCGTCGATCAGCAGGCTTGAGTCATTGAGACGCCGAGCCATCGTCTACCGCCTCAGACGCTCGGTGTCGCATCCACTTTGGTCATTGCTCGACAATATCCGGGGCGAAATGCACCGATCGTCCGAGCAGATTGACGCGTAGCGAACTGTCTTCATCGTCTGTCAATAGGTCCAAAGCTTCTTCGATTAGATCTGCGGCAATTTGATCCGGTCCCCACGACCAGTAATCCTCTCCCCGCCAGCGTAAGATCCCTTGGCCAGCCTGAGCCTATCGAGTGGGATCGCTCAGTCTTCGAGCTACATTTGCGGCATTCGAGTGCAGCGGTCCCGGCTTAGAGTTTCCCGAAGACCAATGAGCATCGGAATACGCAAGGAGTTGATCAATCATGGTCGCAGCTAATATCGTTTCGATCCTGCACGTCTGATTCTTGAACGAGCGCTTGTCTTGCTGTAGTGCGCGACTGAGAGTCCCAGGCTGACTGCTCCATCGCTTGATCCCCGGCCCGGGTGGCGTAGTCAATAGCCTTGTCAGTGTTGCTGGCGAGGGCTGATTCGGTGTAGTGAAATGCAAGCGCACTGAAGTGAGACGCAAGGTCATTGGAGTACAGTGCTTCCAGTGCCGCGCCGACCTTCGCTGGAGGCGAAGCCGTCGGCCAGTTGTCAGTTCGCTGTAGAGCGTCTCCTGGATCAGAGCATGGCTGAAGCGGTAATTGCCGGGCTGCTCTAGCTCGTCGAGGACGCCAGCCTGGACCGCCTCTTCGAGCCAGTCGAGCAGCTCTAGCGGCTCGATATCTGCAGCCCGGGCCAGCAGTTGTAACTGGAACTCGCGGCCGATGACCGCAGCGATTGTCAGGATTTCGTTCGTCTCCGGGCTGAGCCGGTCGAGCCGATTACCGATCGCTTCGCGAACACTTTCCGGTATCCGGATCGTCCATACGTCGTCGGCGCTTCCTTCTTTGAGCCGCCCGTCGCTCTGTAGCCAGCTGACGACCTCGGTCATGAAGAAAGGGTTGCCTTCGGTCTCCTCCAACACCGCTTCGACCAAACCGGGCGGCGGCTCCTGATCTGACGTGATTTTGATGTACCGGCTTATGGCGTCGCCGCCGAGGCCGTGGAGGATGATCCTCTGCTGGCCGGGTCGCGTGCGAGTTCAGCCAGGGTGCTGGTCAGCGGATGTCCTGGCGGTTGAGCTCGACGTTGCGGTAGGTCGCGATCAACAGCAGTGGCAGCTCGTGGACATCCTGGGCGACGAACTCCAGCAACCGTAACGAAGACTGATCCGCCCAGTGGACGTCATCCAGGACCAGCATGATTAGTTGGCGCTGTTCGACACTATCCGGAGTAATCGTGCCATGGCGTCGAATAACCGGAAGCGATGCTGCTCGGGCGAATAGGCGGCGGGTGTGTTCTGTTCTGTGTCTGCAAAACGCTCCATCTCCGGCATGATCTGTGCCAGATCGCCGGCGATGCCAGTCAAATCCGTCTGGATCGTCTCATCGCTGGTCCGTTCGACGTAACGGCGCAGGATCTGCAGCCACGGCCAGTAGGCCGGCGCGCCCTCCCACTCCTGACAGCGGCCCCAGAGCACTTCCGCGCCGCGGTTGCGAGCCTCCGCAAGAATCTCCTCCGATGTCCGCGTTTTGCCGATGCCGGGTTCGCCGGTGACCAGCACGATCCGGCCGCGGCCATTGAGTGCGCTCGCCAGCGCATCACGCAAGGCAGCAAGCTCCAATTCCCGACCGACAAAGGGAGAGCCGGGGTAGTTACCGGCGGCTGTGCGCGAGTGAGACATAGCGATCCTGACAATTGAGATTCCCAGATACCCATCGTTATCTTCCGAGCGAAAGCGCTAGGCGTCAAGGTCGTGTTGGCAGGTATCTTCGACGGTAACGCGGGCGAATGTGCATGATTGCCGAGAGTAAGATGAGCTGCTAGCAGAGTTGGAGAATCGAATTTCTCCGATGGAATCAGAAAGGAACGTGCCATGAGCAAAGTTTCGGTGGTGGGTTCGTTCACCTGCCAGGAGGGCAAGGCCGAGGAGATGGAGGCGGTGCTCACCGCAATGGTCGAGGCTGCTCGCGACGAACCCGGTGTGGAGATCTACTCCTACCATCGCGGCGAGAACAACACCTTCTGGTTCTTTGCTCTGATGGCCGACGGGGAATCGATGCAGAACCACGGCCAGAGTGAGGCGATGCAGCAGGCGATGGCCGAGTTTGGACCGCTGATGGCGAGTCCACCGCAGATGAACGTCTTGACCCCTGTGGCCGCCCTGGGACTTGATCTCTGATGTCCATTAGCTCCGCAACGGCATCGACGGCCAACGTCGAGGCATGTTCTAGCGTCTGACTGCCAGTGCTTCGTCTCGATAGATCAGCATGTAATCCCCTTTAGCAGGGCAGTTCTAGTTTCGCCGCCACAGCTCGAAATTCAGTGTTCCGGCAAAGCTCACCCAGAGCAGATATGGGACGAGCAGGAGCGCCGCCACCACGCTGATGGGCCAGAACACGACGACGGTCGCCGCGATCATTACCAGTAGGAATCCTATGATGCCCAGCGCAAGGCCCCGCTGCTTCAACCCGAAGAAGACCGGTGTCCAGGCTGCATTGAGGAGAAGTTGAATGGCGAAGATCGTCGTGGCACGTTTGCGTTCGGTAGTGCCACTAGCTTTGCGTCGAACGAGAAAGAGCGCTATTCCCATCATCGTATAGAGGACCGTCCAGACTGGACCAAAGATGGCTGGTGGCGGGGCGAATGATGGTTTCTTCAACTTGCGGTAATAGTTGGGCGCATCACCAATCGTGAGCACACCGATGAGTCCGGCCAACTGGCACACGCTGACGGTAGCCAGCAACTTCAATCCTGCAAAGATGACAGATCGCATCGTAACCGCCTTTCCTGCGCTGGTGACTCGCTTTCAATCGTACTGTCAGGGGGCTGAGCACGCAGGCTCGGCGAGGCATAAATCTCGATAGGTCATGCCGTCGTCTGTCTTGCCTGGCGGTTATCGTCGCCAGGTGAATGCCGCTTCCAACTCGGGCCAGAAGGTCTCGCGCTCCTGACGGTCCTGGTCGTCGAAGGGTTTGAAGGTCTCCAGCGCCCGGATCTTACCGCAGCGGATGATGCCCCGCTTCGCCAGCACCTCGTTCCACGGACCGGACTTGAGGATCAATGGCATTAATCTGCGATGCATTGCCTCAGCTTCGGCTTGCTGCCCGGAATCGTAGAGGTTGTACATCTCGACGCAGATATCGGCGAAGTCGGCCGCCGGCATGTTCCCGACCGCGCCACGCCGCAGTTCGCCGAAGAGGTTGGCGCAGCCGTCACCGCCGAAGACGCCCCAGATGTTCGGCTCGTCTGCGTCAACGATCGCGCCGATGCTGTGATGGGCCGGGGCAACTTCCTCTTTAACGTAGTGGACGTGCTCGATCTCGCGGGCCAACCGCAGCAGCAGATCGAGCTCGACCGGATGCCAGCCATCGGCGTTCTGTAGGAAGATCGGTAGCTCGGCCGTGTCGCTGATCGCCTCGAAGTGGCGCAGGATGTCGTCGTCGCTGTAGCGCTGGACATAGGGCGCCATCGCGATCACCGCATCGGCCCCGGCTTCTTTCGCTGCCCGGGCGAAGGCGATCGACGACTGCGTGCAGACGCCCGAAACGCCAATAACAACCGGGCAGCGGCCATCCACCTGCCGCACGACGACCGGGATCATCTCCAGCCGCTCGGCGTCGGTGAGGGTGAAGAAGGCCGACGCCATGACCGGGTGGACGATGCCGTGCGAGCCGACCTCAACCGAGAACTCGACGGCATTCCGCAGGCTATCGAAGTCGATCTCCCCCTGCTCGTCGAAGGGCGTCGGCGGGATCGTGAAGATGCCTCGCCATCTGGTGTTATCCGGTTCCTGTACTGCTTCCACTGCGGGCGTTCCTTTCCTCCACCTATGTTTGACGTACGTTCTTCGTAGCTGATTCATCCGGGTGTGTCCAGTTGATCCTCCGGAGAACCGGCTACCGAGACGGCTGCTCAGGCAACGATATGGAGAGCTAGACGTAGACGATCTTGAAATCATCGGCGGCGAGTTCGTCGTCCTGCCAGCTGCCCGACGCCAGTCAGCTCCGCGCCCAGGCGCCCGATCTCGTCGCCGCACTTGGCGGCCAGGCCGTTGCCGCCGAAGGCGACGTAGATCTGATCCTGTTCGATCTCGTCGATGTAGGGGAGATGGGTGGGCGTTCGCATGTGGACGCAGGGCTTGTAGATCCATGACTTCGCCTGCTGAAGGCTCGGCACGATCTCGGTGAATAGCTCGCGGTCTGCTTTCCCAGAGTTGCGTGTGATGGGTGAACGGAAAAAGGCGTTTAGCTCGGATTCGGTTTCCACGACGGTCGACGACCAGTACCAGCCGCCTTTCACGTAGAACTTCCCGTCGGGGTACTCGACCGCGGACATCAGGTAGCCGGCTGCCGCCGATGGGTCGGTCGGGATGCGGTTGTAGATCAGCGACGGGAAGGCGAACGCCTCGGATGCTGGCACTTCTGCCATCACGACCGCCACAGCCTCAAGGATGATTTGAACCGGACGCTTGAGCAGGAAGTGTGACCAGGCTCCAGCCGCGACGAGCACTTTGTCCGCCTCGTAGCGATTGCCGGTGGTGGTTCTGATCTCGACTCGTCCTCGTCCGGGCTCGATTGCGACGACGCGCTCCGGAATGACCGTGGCGCCCTGGTTCCGCGCCACCGTCAGTTCAGCTTCAACGAAGAGGCGAGGATTGAGCACGCCAGCGGTCTTTTCGGACTCGACCTGCCCGACCATGCCCGCCGGAAACTGGAACCTTGGAAAGGCTTCGTTCAGGCTCTCGCTCGTTGGAATGATCTCGGATTCGACGCCGAAGCTTCGGCCGATCGCATCCAGTTGCGCGTACTCGGTGCGTGCAGCGTCGGAATCCTTCGACACCTGGAGATAGGGATGTGGCCGGTGGAATGCGATCCCCGATTCCAATTCAAGCTCGGCATATTGCTCGCGTGCTCGATTCGCCATGCGCGCCCATTGCGGCGTCTGGTCGATGACCCGGTAGAAGCGGCTGGAGTCGTAGTGCGAAGCGAAGGAACCTTGGTGCGTCGATAGCTCGGCGGGCTCGGTTTCCCCGAAGATCGCGACGCTGGAAGACAGCTTGCTCAGATAACGTGCTGCCGCTGATCCAATCATCCCCCGGCCGACGACGGCGAATTCGTACGATCTGTCGACGGCCATGCAATCGTTCCCGTTCCTGCGTTTCCTCGTCCCAGCCAGCGATCCTGACTGGTTCTATGCCTTCCATGCTGGATTCAGTGTATCTTGTGACCACTCGAAATACGCCGATGATCAGATGACGAAAGAACGGCTCTAGATGACTGAAATCCCGTTCAAGGAAGTGCCCAGGGACCAGAGACTCAAAGTTGGCATGGTGCTGCCGGTCATGAGGCCCTGGAGCGAGCTGCGCCCATTAGCCCAGCACGCCGAAGCGATCGGTCTCGACTCGCTCTGGATGGTCGATCACTTTCAGGTCGATCACATCGCCAACGCTCGCCAGGCCGGTCGCGAGGTTACTCCAGAGGTCGAGGCCCAGGGCGTCGAGGGGCGCTGGGAGTGCTGGTCGATGCTGACGGCGCTGGCTGTTGCGACGGAGAGGGTCGAGCTCGGCTCGCTCGTGACCAACACCGGCTATCGCAACCCGGCATTGTTGGCGAAGATCGCCGATACCGTCGACGACATCAGCGGTGGTCGTCTCACTCTCGGCGTTGGTGCCGGAGACTTCGAGCTTGAGCACCACAACTTCGGCTACCAGTGGGACAACCGCATCGACCGTTTCGAGGAGTCGCTCCAGATCATCCGGCCGCTATTGAGGAATCGCTACGTCGATTTCAAGGGCGACTACTACGAGACAAACGACGCCGTCCTCAAACCGCTCGGCGTGCGGGAAACTGGCGCTCCCATTCTGATCGGCGCTCTTGGACACGGCCCGCGGATGCTGCGGCTGACGATGGAATACGCCGACAAGTGGAACGCCTGGATCGGCTACGAACGCTCGACGCCCGAAGCGCTGAAACCGATTCTGGAACGGATTCGACGCAGCCTGCGAAAAGCATGGCCGCGATCCGGCCACGCTCGAACGAACGGTCACCGTCGGCGTCAAGCTCCCCGGCCACGCCTATCCATCACGTACCGCCAACGTCGAACCAATAGCCGGATCCCCGGCTGAGATTGCCGAGAAGCTCCATGCCTTCACCGAGCTCGGCGTCTCCCACATCCAGATATTTCTTGTGCCTCCGACAATCGAAGGACTGGACTATCTCGCGCCAGCTATCGAGATGCTGAAAGACGCGACCGACCACTGATCTCCTTGCTCGACGGCACCTGCCAGAGAGAATGGTTGACCGCCGAGCGCAACGATGGACTACGCCTGATAGGAAAAAGAGTGATCCCTTCGGACTCGATTTGTGAGTCCGAAGGGATGTTCCCCGAGCTACGTATGCGATCACCAGGGCCAGGGCGAAGACAAGCTTCGCCCTGCCAGATGCCCTGGTTGCCGCGCTAGAAGTAGGTCGCTGTCTCGCTCGAGGTGCAGGATCCCGGCGTCTGCAGCATCCGCACCGCGCCTGTGTAGCGATTGGCACAGACGGCGATCGTCCCGTCACCGGTCGCCACGACCTTCGCATCCGTCGACCCACATTGCTGGTTGAAACTGAACCGGACTGCGCCGGTATAGCGATTCGCGCAGAGTGTCGCCGGCGCCTTTTCAGGTAGCCATTGCGTTGTCTCGGAGCCGGTGCAGGCGATCAGCGTTCGCACAGCGCCGGTTGAAGCATTGACACACAGCTTCGAAATGAAGACGGTGACTGAACCAGAGACGGTTCCACCGTCCCCGTCATCGACACGTACATTGATCACGACGCGACCGGTGGTCGTTCCAAAATCACAGATACCTCGGTTTGTCGCTTGTGGTCCAACCTCGTAACTTCCGTTGTTGTCGCAGTCGAAGCTGTAGTCGAGGCTGTCGGCGCTGATTGGGAAGAGTGACTGGTTCGAAGGATCGCTCGCGTTGACGGTGACGGTGAGTTTCGCTTTGACTGCGCTGATCGACAGGTTGTCGATGGTCGGCGGTGCATTGTCCACCGTGACGACGGTCGAGTCCGTCACGCCAAAGTCTGACTGATCCGTTACCCGCACATTGACGGTGTAGCTGCCATTGTTTCCGAAGGAGCAGCTGGCGGTATCGGACGCTTGAGGCCCTATCTCGTAGTCGCCGTCGTCATCGCAATCGAATGCGTAGTTCAGTGGCAAACCACCTGAGCCTGGAATGGCATTGACGGTGATCGTTGCGCTGCTCCCTTCGTCGATCGGGCCGTTGTTGATCACCGACGTGATCGACGGTGGCACATAGCTCGTGAGAGAGAAGGTTGTGGAACCAGTATTGGTCCCTATCGGGTCGAGCAGAATCGTATAGGTTCCACTGGCCGTGAGCGCCAGAGTCAGCGATTCCAGACCGGCGGTTCCGAGCGGAGTTGGGCCAAACAAGGTGCTGCCGTTGGGATTCAGGACCGTCAGGGAACTGCCGGTGTTGGGCGAAGATCCGACCGTCACCCCGTCCAGTTCGAGCAGTACCGACTTGCCGGATACGCCCGTGAAGGTAACCCGGCCATTTTGTCCCGGATTGCCGAGCGTGAGGGTCAGTGCTGGACCGTCGATCAGCAGGCTGCCGGTCACTTCGGAGGCATCGTGGACGGCGACGGTGGCGCTGCCGGTCGCGTCGCCCTGGGGATCGATGATGATCTCGTAGGTTCCATCGAGTGGTAGTTCGAAGGCGTCAATGAAGCCGCCATCCGTACCGATACTCGTCGGTCCAACCAGTAGCGACCCGTCTGGCCCGAACACGGAGACCTGCAGGCTACAGCAAGGAGAGTTGCCAAATGTCACGCCGGTCAGTTCCACGCTCAAGATCTGACCAGCATCGCTATTAAAGAAGATGCTGATGTCTTCGCCGGGCGTGGTTGTCGTCACGACCGCCGGTGTGCCGCCAACCTCGACGCTGTACAGATCTATAGTCCATGTGTAGCTTGCTGGCGTGGGGTCAACGTTCCTGGCCAGGTCGATGGCGCGTACCTGGAAGGTATGCTCGCCATCGACCAGATTGGAGAGCAGCGTCGGGCTGGCGCAAGGGCCGTAACCACCACCATCAAGCTGACATTCAAAGCTCGCGATGCCATTGCTGTCGCTGCCGCTGAAGCTGAATGACGGGGCAGTCGAGTTCGATGGCGACGGCGGTTGGCCGGTGAGCGTCGTGTCGGGAGGGGTAAGGTCAACCGTCCATGTGTAGCTGGCAGGAGACGCATCGACGTTCCCCGCCGCATCCGTCGCTCGCACCTCGAAGGTGTGTGAACCGTCGGTTAGTCCCGCGAGATTTTCGGGGCTCGTGCAGGGGGCGAAGCCCGCACCGTCGAGCTGGCATTCGAAGTCCGTGATGCCGTTTGCATCATCGCCGGTGAAGCTGAACGATGGCGACGGCGAGTTCGAGAGCCCAGGTGGTTGATCGGTGATTGCCGTCTCCGGCTGCGTCAGATCGATTGTCCAGGTGTAGCTCGCCGGGGATGAATCAACATTCCCGACCGTGTCGATTGCCCGCACTTCGAAGGTATGGGGGCCGTCGCTGAGACCAGGCAGGTTCGCGGGACTGGTGCAGGGACTGAACGCTGCGCCATCCAGACTGCACTCGAATCCGGCTACCCCGTTCGTATCACTGCCCTCGAAGCTGAAGGTAGACGCTATCGTGTTCGACAGAGCGGCCGGTTGCGCAGTGATCTGGGTCTCCGGTGATGTGAGATCGACCGCCCAGGTAAAGCTAGCTGGCGAAGGATCGGGGTTCCCGGTCACATCGATAGCGCGTACCTGAAAGGTATGGGAGCCAGCGGACAGGGTGGAAAGGTTCACCGGGCTGGTACAGGCGCTAAAGGCTGCGCCGTCCAGTCTGCACTCGAAGCTAGCCACACCATCGTTGTCCGTGCCGTCGAAGGTGAATGAGGCCGTACTGTTGCTGGTGACGGGTGGCGGGCTGGTCAGGATCGTCGTATCGGGCGGGTTCGACGCCACGGTCCAGGTGTAGCTGGCCGGTGACTCATCGGGATTCCCCGCCAGGTCGATGGCGCGCACCTGGAAGGTATGCGAACCGCCGGACAGGCTGGTGTAGTCTACGGGACTGCTACATGCGCTAAAGGCTGCGCCGTCGAGCTTGCACTCGAAGCTTTCGGGCGCGGGTGTCGGATAGGTATCGCTGCCACTAAACGTGAAGGCTGCCGCGTCGCTGGTGGAGACGAGGTCGGGCATGCTCAGGATCGTCGTCTCCGGCGGCGTGAGGTCGATGAACCATTGATAGACAACACCCTGCTCGATATTGCCGACCTTGTCGATGGCCCGCACCCGGAAATCGTGCACGCTGCGGAACATCGCTGGCGTCATGATGTAGGTCATTGGGTTGGGGCAGGCTGACCAGATCGGGGTGTCCAACCGGCATTCGTAGCGCGCTACCCCGGCGCCTGAATCGATGCTGGAGAAGGCGAATACAACCGGCTCCCAGTGGATATTCGTGTATTTGGGCGGAAAGGTGACGATCGTCGTGACGGGCGCCGTCAGATCGACGAACCAGGTATGGCTGGCTGGGGTGGGATCGACGTTGCCGGCCTGATCGGTTGCCCGCACCTGAAGCTCGTGCTGACCCTCCACGGTGATGGTGAAGGTCGCCGGGCTCGTGCATGCTGCGAAGCCGCCGCCGTCTATCTGGCACTCGAATGTGCTGCCCGGTTCACTGCTGGATAGGACGAACGGACCGGCGTTTCCGCTGGTCACCACTGGTGGGTTGCTGAAGAACGTGTCCGGGGCCGGTGAGTCCTGCTCGACCGCTCCAACATCGCAGGCCACGCCTTGCGGGCGGCCGACACCACGCTGATCGAGCGTCAACCCCGGGCATGAACCGGTGTCAATCGCCGGGCTGCCAGCGAGCGGCGCGTGGGTCAGCGTCGGGCCACCGTTGTTCTGCAGCGGTCCGAGGTTTGCAGCCGTGCTGGTGCGATCGCCAGCACCGGTAAACGCACAGCTGTCATCGCTGACGATGTTGTGACCGCCGGATGCAACCGTCCCCGAACAGGTAACGCTGGGGGCATTGGCGGCAAGAATACTATTGCCGACTGTCGTTGCGCCTGCGTTGCCTGCGATCGCTTTGCCGGAATTCCCTGTGAAGGTACTGCTGGAATGACTGACGTCGTTCCGCCCTCGGTTACCAGCGGGTCGGTGTTGCCACTGAATGTGCTCGTGACAACGTTCAGCGTAGTGCCTGCCGCTCCAGCCGATGCCTGTCCGTTCTGAATTGCCCCGGCTGCGCCGGCGCCGAAGGGCCTGCTACTGTCGGGTCTGTTACCGGAAAGGGTTGTCGAGGTGATCGTTGCGGATGTCGGCGTATTGACCTGGGCCGTGCCGGCAGTCAGGTAGACTCCCCCCGCCGGAACCGGTTGAGTTGTTTGATAGCGTGCTTCGGTCGATGGTCAGGTTGCTGGAGCTATAAGATAGCGCCGCCGCTGACATTCGCGCTGTTCCCGGCGAATGTGCTCTCGCTGATCGCCAGCGTCTGTGTGGGGTACCCGTACGTGACGCGGCTCCTGATAAATTGCTCCGCCATCGTACCCGTAGTTACTGGTAAAGGTGCTGCGCGTAATCGCAACGTTGGCCAGGTCGATATGGATTGCTCCTCCGCACCCGTCAGCGCGATTGTTGGAGAATGTCACGCCATCGAGCGTCAACTTCTGATATTGAGGATTCGGAGTATCCCAATAAGAGTCGACCTCGATTGCGCCGCCGTCTCCTCCATTGAAGCCCGGGGCTCTCCGCCCAGTTTCCGGAGAACGTGCTGTTTTCGATGATGATTTCGGCGCCATCCCCATGAAATAGCTCCCCCGTAAGAGCGGTGTTGTTCATGAAAGTTTGAATTCGAGATTCGCAGGTTGTTGATCGGTTTGGTGGATTGCTCCGCCATTGCTGCCGCGGTTTCCGCTGAACGTACTGTCGGCAATAACGATGATGCCCTGAGAGCACATGGCCGGGACGCTGTTGATGACGGAGAGCCGGTTGATGTTGAGACTTACGCCATACCCAACATCGAACATCCCGGTGACATTGCCGCCACTGAAGGTGGTTGTCCCCGAACCGTCGATCGAGGTCGTCTTGCTCACGTCGATGGCGCTGTCGAATGTGATCGTCACGACGCCGCAATTGAAGACGAAGTCTCCACCTGCTTCGAGCTGGGCTTCGATGGCGTTGTGATCGCTGCAGTCGGTAATCGTCGTTTGTGCAAGCGCCGGCTGCAGAACAGCCGTACTGAACGTCGCGATGAGCGTCATCAGGAGCGCGAGCACTACTCTAACCGGTCGATGGTTTCGCATCTGTTTTCCTCTGTTCGGTTGACGCTGTGCGTCCAAAGCCACAGAAAACGCTCGGGGGTCCGCCGGACGTAGGTGGGCAGTTGCACCGCCGGTCCGCCGTATCCCCCGAACACTTTTCACACTAGGGTTCGGTCAGCGTTGCAGCATCCGTGCGACTCCGCGATCTGTTGTGATAGTGGCGGGAAGGGTGGCGGAGACCACGCAGAAGCAGTCGGAGGTGGGTGGCGGTCCGGCGTTAGACCAGGTCGTGATCGTGGGCGAAGGCGATGGCCTGGGCACGGCCGTCGACCCCAAGCTTGGTGTAGAGGTTGGTCAGGTGGCGCTCAACCGTTCGCACGCTGAGGAAGAGCGCCTCGGCGATCTCGCGGTTGTGTCGTCCGGCGGCAAGCAGCCGCAGCACGTCGATCTCGCGCGGGCTCAATCCCATCGGAGCAGTGCGCTGCGTTGCGGCCTGCTGTTCAAATATGCGCTCGCTGAGTGTGTCGGCTCGAACCAGAGCCGGCATTGCTTCCAGCGTGACGAAGAGATCGCGGGCTTCCTGCAAGCGGGACGCGGCCTGCCCGAGATCGCCGGCGCGTCGCTCGCAATCCGCCATCGCCAGGAGTGTCAGAGCCCGCTCGTACGGCGCGGCACAGGCATCGGCCAGCGCGAGCGCAGCTTCCAGTTGCTTCTGTGCGAACGCGATTTGTCCGCTCTGCGCCTGCAATTCACCCAGTAGCCGGTGCGCCGCAAGCAGCGCGAGCGGTTGCCGTGGGTTGCTCGCCAGCGAGATTGCCTGTTCCGCATGCAGGTGCGCTTGCGGCAGATTAGCTGCTACGCGATGGTAGATTGCCCAGAGGAGCTGGCCGTTGGCCCGGCTGAGCACCGCGCCGCTCCAATCGAGCCAATGATCGTGCATCTCGAGCCAGGCGCGCGCTGCGCTCAGATTTTCTTCGTCAATGCAGAGGCTAATTGCCTCGCGCGCCAGCGCCAGACTCACGTCGAAATCGGATTGTCCTGGAACGGTATGGGGACCGCCCGGTAATCCCTCATGAATCATGTTCCAGGCTAGCGATGGATCTCCCTGGGCTCGTGCGAGTCGCGTCAGGACGACTGCGGACGTCAGGTATTTTTCAGAGGTGATGTCGGTGAGTTGAAGCCCCTCAAAGGCCAGCTGGCGCGCCTCTTTCCAGGCTCCTTCGACCAGTAGAAAGGGCAGGATAGCCAGGCGGGGAGAGACATCGCCGTATGTGCTGCCGGCCTTTTGCCAGGCGACCTCCGATTCAGTGGCGAACTTGCGTCGCTCGTCCAGATTGTCGGCCCGATAGGGAATCTGGACTAAGGTGGCTTGATACAACACCACGAGCGCGACGCTCGCCTCCTCGACGGCTTGCGGCAACAGTTCCCGGCAGGTGCGAAACGCTTCATCCGCCTCGGCATCACGGCCCGCGAGCGCCAGCGCAATGCCCCGCGCCCACCAGGCCCGCGTTGGCAGGCTGTCTGTGCGAGCGATAATCGCCTCCGCGCGGTTCAACGCCTCGTCCAGTCGCCCTACCGCCGCCAGGAGCCCTGCCAGCTGCCCTTCTACCTCGGCTTCGTTCACAATGAAACCTTGACGCTCGAGTTCCCCTGCGCGTTTAAGGTCATCGGGCGTAAAGGCTGCGAGCCCGCTGACGGCTGATTCCAGGTCGGCTATGCCCGCCTGTTCCTCGCCGGCCAGGCAGCGAATTTGCCCCCGAAAGAAGGTGGCATAGGTCAGCAGCAAGCGATCGTCTGTGTCGCGCGCAAGCGCTACTGCAGTTTCGAGGATCGTGAGCGCCGTCCGCGGTTCAGCGCCACGCAGCAGCTTCGCCCGCCGCAGATGGAGCCAGCCGCGCTGGTTGGGATCGGCATGGCCCGGTCCCAGCACTTCCAGCGCCGCCTCAAAGTGTTTTTCGGCGGTGAGCCAGGCCACACGCTCTGCCCGGCTGCCGGCGCGGATAAACCATTCAGCAGCGCGTGGATCGAGCGCTCGGCGGAAGTGATAAGCAATGGCTTCCAGTTCACCGCTATCGGTTTCTGCCAGAGCTTCGGCAACCCGCCGATGCCAATCTTGACGTCGTAGTAGCGGGATGCCTTCGTACAGACTGTCGCGTACGAGCGCGTGTGTGAAGTGGAGATGGGTGCCGGGCGGCGTCTCGTCGAGCACCTTTGCGCCCAGTGCTTGCTCGACGGCATCGCCGAACGTTTCGTCGCTCGTCGCAGCTACTTCTTTCCAGAGTAGTACGGGCACGTCCAACCCGATCACTGACGCGAGTTCCAGCAGGCGCCGGCTATCTGCTGCCATCCTTGCCAGCCGCCCCTCGATCAGCTGCCGGACCAGAAGCGGAACCTGGCGCAGTTCGAGCTCGTTCAGCTTCCACGCACCTTGCGACTTGAGCAGATGCTGCTGCTCCTCAAGCGTGCGCAGTAGCTCCAGCAGATAAAACGGCACGCCTCCGCTACGCTCACCGAGATACTCGGTCAATCGATCTTGATCCTGGCTGCTCAGATCGTAGCGGTGCTCGACGGCGAGCCGGATAGACCGCCGGTCGAGCGGAAGCAGATTGAGGCGTTGAGCGTCTGATTCGCGCACGAGATACGGCAGCAGCTGGTACAGCGGGTGGCCAGGGGTCACTTCGTCTTCGCGATAGGTCCCGATCAGGAGCAACGGCAGCGTGGGAACCCGGCGTCCAAAGATACGGAGAAATTCAAGCGATTCGGCGTCCGCCCAGTGCAGATCCTCGAGTACGATCACCAGCGGTCCATGCTCTACGAGTGCTTCGAGGTGGTCTCGTAAGCCCGCCACCATGGCGTCAGCCGATACTGCAGCCGAGTGCCATTCGAGGTCCGACGAAGAGGGCAAACCGGCCCGGTGCGCGTCCCTTATCAGTTCCCGCCAGGGACCGTAGGGGAGATTGGTGGTCAGGTCGTAGCAAGCCCCAGTGAGGACGGCGCAACCATGCAGCACCGCCTGGTAGACGAGATCGTCGACCAGCGTGGTTTTGCCGATCCCCGCTTCTCCGCTGATGAGGACGAGCGAGCCACGTCCGGCGATGGCGTCGTCGACGAGTGCTTGAAGTCTGGCGCGCTCGGAGTCGCGGCCGTAAATCGCCCGAGGCTCCCTAGGCTGTCGAATTTGAACGCCAAGGTCTGACATGGGCGGCGTCGATCTTAATAAGCGATTGCAGACAGCGATAGTCTAACAGTAAGCAATTCCCCAATTTCGCTAAGAGAGACGTTAGAACGATCAGGGAGGCAATAGAGATGCTTACTTCTCACGAATGAAGCGTCCCGAGTATTTTTCAACGCAGCGTTCAGGCCGACAATTCCCGCATCACGAGTACGCGCACCCGAGTGCGCGTCAGCGTCGATTAGGACAGAGATCTATGACACAGGTACGGACGAGTTTCCTGAACCGTTGCCATATCAAGCTCGGAACGATATCGATGCTGCACGCGGTTACAGCCGCGATAGCCCTGAACTAGTTGACAAAGATATCGCTCAGGCAACAAGGCTCGGTCACAACGGTTCTCGCAGGCGAATGGGACCATGTCATCATTGGTCATTCGGGTAGCGAGTAGCTAGCGGACCAATCTCCGGCGGCATTCGTCAATCCAACCCCAGCAGCGAAGGCATTCAGACGCTTGACACTTGGCCTATTCCGGGGTAGTTTCGCTGCACATCGCAAGATGAAGACTTGTTGTGTCGGGACGTGGAATCCGGAGAAGCAAACCAGTTCACACGCCCCTACAATTCAATCGGGTTTCGACGGTATGAAAGGCATTTGCTCGCATGGACCTACGTTACAGCCAGGAGGACAACGAATTCAGGCAGCAAGTCCGCTCCTGGTTCGAAGAGAATCTTCCTAAGAAAAAGATCGAATCCTTCGAGGAACGCCGCGAATGGCACCGCAAGCTCTACGACGCCGGTTTCATCGGCATGGGCTGGCCGAAGGAGTATGGCGGCCAGGAAGCGCGCCCGATGGAGCAGGCCATCGTCGGTGAAGAGATGGCGCGGGTCAACGCCCCGGCCGGGGTCAACGGGCTCGGCATCTCGATCGTTGGTCCGACGCTGATCCACCACGGCACCGAAGCCCAGAAAGATGATCATCTCAAGAAGTTGCTGACCGGCGAAGAGATCTGGTGCCAGCTTTATTCTGAGCCGAACTCCGGTTCCGACCTCGCGAGCCTCCAGTGCCGCGGCGACATCGACGGCGACAACTTCATTATTAACGGACAGAAGATCTGGACCTCCGGCGCCCACAACTCCGAGTGGGGTCTGTTGCTGGCACGCACCGACCGCCGCGCATCCAAGCACAACGGCATCTCCTGCATCATGGTCAAGATGGACGATCCCGGCGTCGAAGTACGGCCACTCAAGCAGATCAGCGGTTCCAGCGAGTTCTCCGAGGTCTTCTTCTCCGACGTCACCGTCCCAGCCGACAACCTGATTGGCGAACTCAACACCGGCTGGCGCATCGCCCAGACGACGCTCTCCTACGAGCGTGGCGGCAACACTCTCAGCCGGGTCAGCCGCCTGCAGACGAACCTCGACCGGCTGCTGGAAGTCGCCGCTGAACTGCGGGTTGACGGCACCCGTGCTATCGATGATCCGCGCATCCGCCAGAAGATCGGCCAGATTTACTCCGAGGTCGAAGTCCTGCGCTACGCCTCGCTGCGGTTGCTCTCGAAGCTCGAAAAGGGCGAACGGCCGGGGCCGGAAGCGTCAGTCTCGAAGCTGCACTACTCCGAGCTCGACAAGCGCGCGCAGGAGATGATCCAGGAGATCCTCGGCCCCTACGGCCAGCAGATCAGCGGCGCGGACGAATATGCCTTTGACGAATCCGACGTGCCCTATGGTGAAGCCGACACCTGGGCCTACCAGTTCGTCTGGTCCCGTGCTGGCACGATCTACGCTGGATCATCGCAAATTCAGAAGAACATCATCGGCGAGCGTGTCCTGGGTCTGCCGAAGGAGATTAGAGCCGACCGCATTGAGCTAGCAGAGCGTGCTCAGGCGGAAACGGCAGCCGACGACTAAGAATAGGGAATAGGTGACAGGTTACAGGGTATAGCAAAGGGTCAGCGGATCAGCTTCTGCTGTCACCTATCACCTACACCCTGTTCCCTACACGAAGGAGGGGGAAATGGATTTCGATTTCACTGAAGACCAAAATATGTTGCGCGATCTCGCGCGTGAATTTCTCACCGAGCAGGTCTCGGTCGCCCACATCCGCGAGATGATGGAAGACGAGCTCGGCTACGACAAGGACCTCTACCGGCGCTTTCTCGGGCTGGGCCTGATCCCGCTGCCTGAGGAGTATGGCGGTGCGGGTTTCGGCATGGTCGAGACAGCGATCATCATGGAGGAGATGGGCCGCATTCCGTATCCCGGCCCCTTCTTCGGAACGATTGTCCTGGCCGGGCAAGCCATCATGCAGTCTGGTGATGAGAGTGCGATGGCGCGCTATCTGCCGGATATGGCCAACGGCGACCTCGTCGTCAGCCTGGCCTTCCTGGAAGACTCGGCCAGTTGGACGCCGGCAACGATCCAGGCGACGGCCAAGAAAGACGGCGATGGCTACGTCCTTAAAGGGAAGAAGCGTTTCGTTCCCTGGGGAGCGCAAGCTGATGTTCTGCTGGTCGCAGCCCGCACCAGCGGTGACGAGGAGGCCGACGGTATTTCACTCTTTGCCGTTCCCGCCGATGCCGATGGTATCGAGATCGACCCGGAGACAATGCTTGACCTCAATTCGCGCACCGCAACGGTGAAGTTCAACGATGTATCAGTTGGCGCAGACGCATTGATCGGCGAAGAAGGCAATGCCTGGCCGGGCCTCGACCAGACAATCCAGCGTGCTGCCGTCGCCGCCAGCGCCGAGATGCTTGGCGCAGCCCGCCGATCGCTCGAGATGTCGGTCGATTACGCCAAGGTGCGTCGCCAGTTCGGCCAGGTCATCGGTCAGTTCCAGGCGATCAAGCACAAGCTGGCCGAGATGCTCGAACAGGTCGAGAACGCCCACTCCGCTACATACTACGCAGCCTGGGCCCTCGACGCCGACGCGCCCGATGCCACCCTTGCCGCATCGGTTGCAAAATCAACCGCTAACGAAGCCTCCCGCCACGTCTGCGGCGAAGCCATCCAGGTCCACGGCGGCATCGGCTTCACCTGGGAATACGACCTGCACCTCTACTGGAAACGCGCCAAGCACCAGGAAGTCTTCTACGGCGACAGCGACTACCATCGCGAACGCGTGTTGCAGGAGGTCTTGGCGGGGAACGTAGCGAGGTAGGGACTAGGGAAGAGGGATTAGGGATTAGTGGGACAGCCAGTTTGTAGGTTGTAGTTCGTAGGAAAACCTCTTGGTTCCTACTCCCCTCTCCCCGCGCAGCGTAGCGAAGCTGTGGGAGAGGCGGGGCACCCGCGAAGCGGGTCGAGGGTGAGGGAAATCCGGACTAATCCCTTTTGCACTGAAAGGACGAGAAACAATGTCAACCGACGTAGCGCCCGAAGAACGCACGATCACGACCGTCGAGGATCTACAGGAGATGGTCGGGGAGACGATGCGGATAGGGCAATGGTTTGAGATCACCCAGGAGCACGTCAACAAGTTCGCAGAAGTCTCAGGTGATTACCAGTACATCCACGTCGATCCGGAACGCGCCAAGGAGACCTTCTTCGGCGGCACGATCGCCCACGGCAACATGACCATCGCGATCACCTCCATCCTGGGTAAAGACGCTGAGGGCGTAAAGGTCGATCTTGGCGGCAAGCTGGCTGTTAACTACGGCTTCGACAAGATCCGCTTCCCGGCCCCGGTCCCGGTCGGCAAACGTGTCCAGATGAGGACGAAGCTGCTTGAGGTTGAAGACCACCGCAATAACGAGAACGGCGGCTACATCCAGACCAAGAACGAGATCACCGTCTGGGTCGAAGGCAACGACCGCCCATCGATGGTCGCCGAGTCGCTTGGCAGAACGTACTTCTAGAGGGATCAGGGACTAGGGATTAGGGATTAGTGTGAAGCGAGTTCGTAGTTTGTAGTGAGTAGGTTGTAGGCGACCCGGGAACTATGACCGCTCTTCATTTCTGCTGTTCCCTGTCACCTGTTACCTATTCCCTATTCTTTCTCCCCTCTCCCCGCGCAGCGGAGCGAAGCTGTGGGAGAGGCGGGGCACCCGCGAAGCGGGTCGAGGGTGAGGGAATTCCTATGACAACAACGGCCAGACCAGCCAGCAACGTGACCAGGCCAGTATTGACCGGGCGATGGACGCGCTGTTTCATCCGAAACGGATCGCGATCATTGGCGCATCGCCGAATCCAGGTTTTGCCAGCCGCATCCACCAGAACACGATCGATGGCGGCTACGAGGGTGAGATCATCCCGGTCAACCCGCGCTACGACGAGATCTTTGGCCAGAAGTGCTACCCGACCGTCGACGCGATCCCGGGCGGCGCGGAGCATGCCATCGTCATCGTCCCGAGCCGCTTCGTGCTGCCGGTGCTTGAGAACTGCGCCAACGGCGGTGTGGTCGCCGCCAACATCATCTCCAGCGGCTTCGGCGAGCAGAGTGACGACGAGGCCCACGAGCGCCAGGGTGAGCTACAGGAGTTCGTCGAGCGGACCGGCGTTCGGCTGGTCGGCCCGAATTGCCTCGGCATCATTTCGATGCCAAACAAGCAGATCACCAAGTCCGGTCAGTACGACCGGATCATCGAAGGACCGGTCGGTATCGTCTTCCAGAGCGGTCTGCTGGCATTCAGCATGTGCATCCCGACCGGGGTGCGCGATATCGGCTTCAGCTACATCGTCACGACCGGCAACGAAGCTGACCTTGAAGCCTCCGACTACATTCGCTACATGGTCCAGGATGAGAAGACGCGCGTCGTCGGCTGCTTCATCGAGCAGTTCCGCGATCCCGACAAGCTGATCGAGACGGCTGAACTCGCCGCTGAACTCAAGAAACCCATCGTCGTCCTCAAAGTTGGCCGTTCGGCCAAAGCCCAGAAAGCAGCACAGGCGCACACTGGTTCGCTCGTCGGCTCCGACGCCGTCGTCGACGCCGTGATGCGGCAGTACGGCATCATCCGGGTGACGAGCCTGGAAGAGATGACCGAGACGCTCGTGACTTTCCACTCCGACCGCTTGCCGAAAGGCACCGGCGTCGGAACGATTTTTCTTTCAGGTGGCGCAGGCGGCCAGGTTTCTGATCTGGCGCAAGATATCGGCGTCGATTTGCCGGATCTGGCTCCAGAGACTGTTGAACGTCTCGACGCCCTGATTCCCGAGTTCGGCACGGTCGGCAATCCGCTCGACGTCACCGGCCAGGCCTTCCTGATTCCCGGCTGTATGGAGGGCTCGCTGCATGCGATGGCCGAAGATCCCAATATCCATACGATGATCTACGGCCAGGCCTATCCGACGGTGATGGACATTGCGACGGAGGCTGGCAAAGCCTTTGCGAATCTCTACGAGCGCTACCCCGACAAGAATTTCTTTGTTTCGTCGCTTGTGACCGGCAAGATCCAGGCTGGTGCGCGCTTCGGCATGATGCCCGAGCAGCCGGTCCAGTCGCTCAACGGTATTCCCTTCCTGCAAGGTACCGAGAACACGCTACGGGCGGTCAAGTCGCTCAATGACTACGCCGAGTTCCTGCGCCGGCGCGAGACATCTGGCGACATCTCCCGCGAAGAGAGCGCCGTCGCGCGATCAAGCTCGCGAGATCGTCCGTGCCTCGAACGGCAAACCGCTCGTCGAGCGCACGGCCAAGCAACTGCTCAACCTCTACGGCATCCCGACAACACCTGAGCAGCTGGCGACAACGGCTGATGAGGCTGTGATCGCCGCTAACGAGATTGGTTACCCGGTCGTCCTCAAGATCGAATCGCCCGACATCACCCACAAGACCGACGCCGGCGGTGTCTTGCTCAATCTTGCCGACGATGCTGCTGTCCGATCCGGCTTCGATCAGATTCTTGCGAACGCTCGCAACTACAACGCTGACGCTGAACTCGCGGGCGTCCTCGTCGGCCAGATGGCTCCAGCGGGCCGGGAGATGATCGTCGGTATGACCCGCGATCCCGACTTCGGTCCGGCCGTCGCCGTCGGACTCGGTGGCATCTTCGTCGAAGTCCTCAAGGACGTCGCTCTCGGTGTGCCGCCGCTCAGCGAGATGGCGGCCAGGGACATGCTCGCCCGTCTGCGCGGCAAAGCCATCCTCGACGGCACGCGTGGCCAGGGACCGGCGGATGTCGACGCAATCGTGGATATTCTGCTGAAGTTCTCGCAACTGTGTGTTGATCTGCGAGACGACGTGGTTGAAATCGATATCAATCCGCTGCTGGTGTATGAGGATGGGGCGCTGGTGGTGGATTGTCTGGTGGTGCCGGGTTGAAATCTGCTCCCTCCCCTAGCCCCTCCCCGATTCGAGGGAGGGGAACGAGCAAGAGAATCAATTTGGCACGGAAATATCCTGCTACGACTAGACCCCCCTCTCTCGAATTCGAGGGAGGGGACGGGGGAGGGAGCCTTCCCATGATCACATTCACCGAATCAATGCGCGCGTTGCTGCATCCAAAGAGCATCGCCGTCATCGGGGATTCGCCGAATCCAGGGTTTGCGCCGATCATCCGGCGGAATATCGTTGCCTGCGGCTACGAAGGCGATATTTATCCGATTAATCCCAGGTACGACGAGATTGCCGGGCTGAAGGCCTACCCGAGTGTCGACTCCGTGCCAGGAGGCGTTGACCTGGCGGTGATCGGCGTGCCGGTGCGGGCTGTCGACGCCGTGCTGGAGCAGTGCGAGCGGGCCGGGGTCAAGGCAATCAACATCATCACCAGCGGCTATGGTGAGCAGGATGACGAACTGGCCCATCAGCGCCAGAATCATTTGAGCGATTTCGCGCAGCGCACCGGTATCCGGATCGTCGGTCCGAACTGCCTCGGCAATATCAGCGTGCCGGGCAAGATGTGCGCTATGAGTGGCGCCTTCGAATACCTCAGGCCAGGACCGGTCGGGCTCGTGCTCCAGTCGGGCTTGCTGGCCTACAGCCTCTTCACCCCGCCGATGGACCGCGAGATGGGTTTCAGCTATATCGTTACGACTGGTAACGAAGCTGACCTCGAAGCGGCAGATCTGATGCGCTACTACGTCGAGGATGACGAGACGCGTGTCATCGGCGCATTCATCGAGCAGTTCCGCGATCCTGCCAAGCTGATCGAGGTCGCCGAGATGGCCGCCGAGCGGGAGAAGCCGATCGTCGTCCTGAAGATCGGTCGCTCCGAAGCTGGCAAGCGCTCGGCCCAGGCGCACACCGGATCGCTGGTTGGTTCAGATGAAGTCGCCGATGCGGTGATGCGGCAGTACGGCATCATCCGGGTCAATGGCCTTGACGAGATGACTGAGACGCTGGCCGCTTTCTACACTGACCGACTTCCTCAGGACACTGGCGTCGGCGCGATCTACGTCTCCGGCGGTGCGGCCGGTCTGGTTTCAGACCTCAGCGCCGATCTCGGCATCAATCTGCCCGATCTTGCGCCGCATACGATCGAGCGGCTCGAAGCGGTCATCCCCGAGTACGGCACCGTCGGGAATCCGCTCGACACGACCGGTCAGGCCGGGGCGATCCCGGAGCTGATGCGCGGCGCGATCGAGGGTATGGCTGAAGACCCCAACATCCACACGATCGTTTACGGTCAGGCCTACCCGACGATCGTCGATCTCGATACACCCGCCGGCGAGGTCATGAAGGTTGCGCATGATAAATATCCCGATAAAGTGTTCTTAGCTATCTCGTTGGTGCCCGGTGAAATCGCCACTCAGCGTCGCCGCGATACCGGCGGGCCGCCGCACGAGCCGGTCACGAACTGGGGAGGTGTGCCCTTTCTCCAGGGTGTCGAAAATGGTCTCCGGGCGGTCAAACATCTCAACACGTATGCGTCGCACATCCGTAACCGCTCCCCGAACGGCCATGTCTCCAGTGATAGCGCCGTCGCAGAGATGGCCCGCGAGTTGGTCCGCGCGTCTAACGGTAAGCCGCTGGTCGAACGCACGGCGAAACATCTGCTAACGATGTACGGCATTCCGACGACGCCCGAGCAGCTGGCGACGACCGCCGACGAAGCGGTTGCTGCCGCCAACGAGATCGGTTACCCGGTCGTCCTCAAGATCGAATCGCCTGACATCACCCACAAGACCGACGCCGGCGGCGTGTTGCTCAATCTCTGCCGATGACGATGCCGTCCGATCGGGCTTCGATCAGATCATGGCCAATGCTCGCAACTACAACGCCGACGCCGAACTCGCCGGCGTGCTCGTCCAACAGATGGCGCCATCCGGTGGACGCGAGATGATCGTCGGTATGACCCGCGATCCCGATTTTGGCCCGGCCGTCGCCGTCGGCCTCGGCGGCATCTTCGTCGAAGTGCTGAAAGACATCGCCCTCGGCGTCCCGCCCCTGACCGACACTCGCGGCCCGCTCGATGCTCGACCGCCTCCAGGGCAAAGCCATCCTTGACGGTACGCGTGGTCAAGGTCCTGCAGACGTCGATGCGGTGGTGGATATCTTGATGAAGTTCTCGCAGCTCTGCCTCGACCTCAGAAACGATGTTGTTGAGATCGACATCAATCCCTTGCTCGTGTATGAGGATGGAGCGCTGGTGGTGGATTGTCTGATTGTGCCGGGGTAGGCCCTCACCCCCTAGCCCCCTCTCCCAAGCTTAGGAGAGGGAGAACTGAACTGGAGAGCTAGGGCTATCGATGGTCGATTCTTACTCCCCTCTACCAGGATTGGGAGAGGGGCCGGGGGTGAGGGCCGTCGTGCTACACTGCCCGATGTCTCGGGAGTTTGAGTTTGGCTGTCGTGGAGGACGAAGGAGATACCACTATCACTGCGGTTGGATCGCGGGTCGGGGTGCTCTCGGATGTTCACGGCGAGCTGAGGACGCTCACCCGGGCGCTCGATCACTGCCGTGAGACGGGAGTCGGGACGATTGCCTTGCTCGGAGATCTCTTCGACAAGGTTGAGGAAGCCGACCGTTGCGCAGCGGTACTCGATGGCTGGCACGTCGTCGGCGTTTACGGGAATCACGAACGGGAGATCGCACTGGCGGCGGCTGCGGGAGAAATCCAGGTTGAACCTTTCACCCTCGATCTTCTGAGCGGATTAGGCGACGAGGTCAGGACCGACGAGTATCACCTGGTTCACGAAGCCGAGCCCTGGGGACAGCACGATCCCGTCGCAGCGCTCTTTGAGCGCAGTGGCACGAGCAACGGCTACCGCCCTGCCTCCTGGATCACATTTGCCGGCCACACCCATGTGCGCTCGGCCCGGACGGAGAGCGGACCGCTCGATATTGCCCGCGGCACGCTGAAGCTCTCAGCCGTCCGCAACTATTTGATCAATCCAGGAGCGTTATCCGTCGGTCAGTACGCGATCTGGGATCGAGAGGAACACAACATCACCTTTCATCAGCTAGAAGACTGGTAGAGAGAAAAGCAGAGGGAGGTCCACATGGGAAATCTGGATGGTAAATCCGCCATCGTCACCGGCGCGGGACGTGGCATCGGCAAGGCAGTCGCCAAGCTGCTGGCCTCTGAAGGAGCCGCGGTCGTCGTCAACGACATCGGCGCTGGACTGGCTGGCGAGGGTGGCGATGAGTCGATCGCTCAACAGGTCGTCAACGAGATCACTGCCGCCGGCGGTACCGCCAGCGCCAACACCGATTCGATCACCGACTACGAAGCCGCCGAAGCGATGGTCCAGCAGGCGGTCGACAACTACGGCAAGCTCGATATTCTGGTCAACGTGGCCGGAATCCTGCGCGACCGCATGATCTTCAATATGGATGAAGAAGAGTGGGACGCCGTCATCGACGTCCACCTCAAAGGCACCTACAACACCTGCAAGTGGGCTTCGGTCCATTTCCGCGAACGGCGCGAGGGTGGCCGCTTCATCAACTTCTCCTCAGGCTCGGCCTGGGGCGCAGCCGGACAGCCGAACTACGCCGCCGCCAAGTACGGCATCCTCGGCTTGACCGCTGTGCTGGCCAACTCGATGAACCGCTATGGCGGGGTGACGGCCAACGCGATCCTGCCCTATGCCGCAACCCGTATGATCGACTCGACGCCACGGGCGCAGGCGATCAAAGAAGAGACCGGCAAGCTGCCGAGCGAGATTGCCGAAGAAGACGACACCGATATGGGCAATCCCGCCAACGTCGCGCCCTTCGTCGCCTATCTCGCGACCGACGCCGCGTCCAACATCAATGGCCATTTCTTCAGTGTCCGCGGCTACGATATCGCGATTCACTCATCATGGGAGCTTGGCGACGTCTACCAGTCCGACAAGCGCTGGACACCGCAAGAACTGGCGCGCTTCATGCCAGAATTCTCCGGTGATCACATCGTCCCGCCGGTCCAGGGCACCGCTGACCGTCTGAGCCGGCCGACGAGCGTCACACAGCAACTGCAAGAAGCCAGTGCCTGGGAAAAGATCGCTGAAGGCGTCGAGCTCTGGACACGCGATCTCTATTACGACGCGAAAGAATAGTCCGTAGTTCGTAGGGGTGGAGTTCATCTCCACCCGGAAACGGGATTCGAGAATCAAAACGGGTGGAGACAAGCTCCATCCCTACGAAGACATCAAAGCAAGCCGTCGATGGAGGAGGAGCGAGGAACACTATGGGAATGCTTGATGGAAAATCCGCAGTCGTCACCGGGGCCGGACGAGGTATCGGCCGTGGCGTGGCGCTGCTACTGGCACAGGAAGGCGCGTCGGTCGTCGTCAATGACCTCGGCGCGGCGCTAACCGGTGAGGGCGAGGACACTTCAGTCGCCCAGCAGGTCGCCGATGAGATCATCGCCGCCGGCGGCCAGGCCGTCGCCAACACCGATTCAGTTAGCGACTACGAAGCTGCCGAGGCCATGATCCAGCAGGCCATCGACAATTTCGGCAAGCTGGACATCCTGGTCAACGTCGCCGGGATTCTGCGTGACCGCATGATCTTCAATATGAGCGAAGACGAATGGGATCAGGTCGTCGACGTCCATCTCAAAGGAACCTACAACACGTCGAAGTGGGCTTCGGTCCACTTTCGCGAGCGGCGCGAGGGCGGCAGGATCATCAACATGTCCTCCAACTCCGCCTTTGGCGCGCCGGGCCAGCCGAACTATGCCGCCGCTAAGGCCGGCATCATCGGCCTGACACTGGTGTTGGCCAACTCGCTCAGCCGCTACGGCGGGGTGACCGCCAACGCGATCCTGCCGAGCGGTTCGACCCGCATGATCGACTCGATCCCGCGTGCTGTCGAAGCCGTCGCCGACACCGGCAAGCTTCCGAGCGAGCTGGCGATTGGGACCGAGCGCGACCCTGACAATGTCGCGCCACTCGTCGCCTTCCTGGCCTCCGACGAAGCGTCCGATATCAACGGCCACCTTTTCGGCTCTTTCGGCTACAACATGACGCTGATGTCGCAGCCCAAGGTCATCAAAACCCTGAAGGCCGACCACCGCTGGTCGGTCGATGAGCTGATCGAGGTCGTTCCAAAAGCCTTCGGCGACCGCTTCGAAATCGAACAGGTCAACGATCCCGGCGTCACCGCCGCGATCAACGCCATCCCCGAAGGCGAGTGGATCGATATCGGCGACGGCAAGCGCTTCTGGGGCTCGAAGCTCGAACCCTGGGGCGAAAGAAGTTGGTAGACGCATAGGGATTAGGGAAAAGGGATTAGGGATTAGATGGGCATGATCGTCTGCTGTTCCCTGTTACCTATTACCTGTTCCCTTCCTCGAAGAGGGAAATCATGAATCCAGACGTCCAAACCTATTTTGATCAGATTACCGGGGCTGTTGAGCGGATACTGGCAGCGGGGGAGGGTATGGACAGCGATATGCTGAACCAGTCGCCCGTTCCGGATGAGGCGAACAGCATCTATGTACTATCGACCCACATCATGGGCAATCTGCGTCAGGGCATCGTATCGCTCTTCGGTGGTGCGGAAGATAATCGTGACCGGGATTCGGAATTCGTGGCGTCAGGCGATTCGATTGACGATCTCAATGCCTCCTGGGCTGAGCTCAAACCCCGAATCTACTCGACGATGGCGAAACTGACACCCGAAATCCTGGAGCAACCCATCGAACATCCTCGTCGCGGTCCGATGAACGGCTGGGCCGTTCTGTTGAATACGGCTACTCATGCCGCCGAACACGCTGGCCACGCCGAATTGACCCGACAGATACTGATGAGTGCCCATAGCGGCGCACGCGGTGGAATCGAACAGTAAGGGAGGAAAGAGGGATTAGGGATTAGTGGGAGTTTGTAGTACGTAGTTTGTAGGAAAACCGGAAACGGTGACAGTGATCGGTCCTGCTGTTCCCTGTTACCTGTTCCCTTTCCCTGCGTTCAGAAAGGACCAATGACACACATGTCGATTTCCAACAAGGCCGCCATTGTAGGGGCGGGACTGACCAATGAGTTGGGGCTGATTCCGGATAAACCGGCGATCATGCTCCATGCCGAATCGGCGATGAACGCGCTGGAAGATGCCGGGCTGTCGATTTCCGATGTCGACGGCATCTGCACGGCTGGCTTCGCGCCCTACGAGATCGCCGAGTACATGGGCTTCGTGCCCCGTTTCACCGACGGCACGGCCGTTGGCGGCTCGTCGTTCGTGATCCACGTCGGCCACGCCGCGATGGCGATCGCGACCGGCAAAGCCGACGTTGTCCTGATCACCCACGGAGAGAGCGGACGCTCCCGCGTCGGCGCGCCGGGCCGCTCGATGCCGCCCGATTCGCTGCGCGGTCAGTTCGAAGCGCCCTGGGGTTTGCCCCAGCCGGTCGGTGCCTACGGCATGGCGGCCTCACGCCACATGGCTAAATACGGCACGACCAAGGAACAGCTCGCCAACATCGCCGTTGCCGCATGGAAGTGGGCCCAGCACAATCCGCGAGCGCTCTACTACGGCCGTGGCGAGATCACCGTCCAGGATGTCTTCGATTCACCGCTCATCGTCTGGCCCTTCAACCGCCACGATGTCTGCCTCGTCACCGATGGCGGCGGCTCGCTGGTCATGACCAGCGCCGAACGCGCCAAGGATCTCAAGCAGACACCGGTGCTCGTCAAGGGTGCCGGCGAGAGCCACGACCACGCGATGATCTCGGCGATGCCCGACTTCACCAGCTTCGCAGCCAAGGTTTCGGGCGCTGAGGCGATGAAGATGGCTGGCGTCACCCATGACGATCTCGATCTGGCAATGATCTACGACTCCTTCACCTACACCGTGCTCGTCACGCTCGAAGAGCTTGGCTTCTGCGCGAAGGGCGAAGGCGGCGACTTCGTCAGCGGCGGCCGGATCGAACCGGGCGGCGAGTTCCCGATGAACACCAGCGGCGGCGGCCTGGCCTACACCCACACCGGCATGTACGGCATGTTCGCCCTGATCGAGGGTGTCCAGCAGCTTCGACGTGAATTCGAAGCGCCGCGCCAGGTCGAAGACATCGAACTCGCCCTCGTCCACGGCACCGGTGGCCTCCTGTCATCGGCCGCGACGGTGATTCTGGAGCGAGGATAAGAAAGTTTGTAGTTTGTAGTGAGTAGGTTGTAGGAAACCCGGGGTTTCGATGATTAGCATCTCTGCTATCCCCTGTAACCTGTCACCTATTCCCTATCTCGAAGGGACCAACAATGGCCGATTACAACAAGCCGCTGCCGAAGCCGGATCCGGTGACGAAGCCCTATTGGGACAGTCTCAAAGAACATGCGATGAAGATCCAGAAGTGCAACGACACCGGCAAATTCTTCTTCTATCCGCGCGGCATCAGCCCCTATACCGGCTCGACCAACCTCTCCTGGGAGGCGGTCTCAGGCAAGGGCGAGGTCTATGGCTTCGCCGTTATCCCGACCCAGCGCAGCGCCTGGCCCGGCTTTGACGCGCCCTACGTTGTCGCGATGGTCGAGCTCGAAGAGGGCCCGAAGCTGATGACTCACATCATCAATGTCGCTGACGAGAGTGACGAACCAGAAGCCAGATTCCAGACGATTATGGACACTGTCAAGGTTGGCATGCCGGTCCAGATCGTATACGACGACGTGACGGATGAGATTACCTTGCCGAAGTTTGAGCCTGCGTAGTGAAGACGCTCCCTCCCCTAACCCCTCCCTCGAATTCGAGGGAGGGGAATAGAGGCCTGACCCGCGTAGCACATGGAATTCACGAGCTTCGTCAAGATCCCCCTCCCTTGGTTTCGAGGGAGGGGACAGGGGAGGGAGCCGCCCCATGACCTGGCGCATCGCCCTCGCAACCGGCCGCTTCCTGCCCGTCTACCCCAACGCCCCTGCCCTCGAACGCATCGATATCTCCGATGATGAGGTCGATCAGAAACGTGCTGAAGAAGAGGCGCGTTTGGCGGCGGAACGGACGCCGACAGACCCTGACGCTCCGGCGCATCTGATCGCGATTCCAAACGAAGGCATGATGGCAGGCCAGCCGACGAACTGCTACCTGCTTGGCAACATCGCCGAAGGGCCGCTGACGCTGATCGATAGCGGTCGTCCAGAAGGCTTCGATCTGTTCGAGAGCGCCTTCGCCGACGCTGGCATCGACCCAACGCGTATCGCGCGCATCATCCTGACCCACTGCCATCCCGACCACGTTGGTGGGGCCGAGCAGCTAAAGAAGCTGACCGGCGCGCCGGTCTACGCGCCGCCGCTGGAGAAAGAGCAGATCGAGCGTTTCTCGCCTGATCTGGAAGTGGATTACTGGCTCGATCACGAAGCGCTGATTGAGTGTGAAGGATTCACCTTGACGCCCGTTTTTACACCCGGTCACTCGCCAGGCCATCTCTGCTTCATCGACTCACGCCAGAACATGCTGCTGGCCGGCGACATGATCTCCGGCTTCGGTAGCGTCGGTATCTTCCCGCCGAACGGCTCCGTCGCCGAGTACATTGCCAGCCTGCGGCGTCTGCTGGCGCTGCACGAAGCCGAACCCTTCAGCGCCGTCCTGCCCGGCCACGGCCCGGTTGTTCCCGACGCCGGCGCGAAGATCGAGGAATACATCCAGCACCGGCTGGATCGCGAGCAACAGATCGTCAACGCGCTCGCCGAACATGGCCCGCTGACCCTCGACGACATCCCACCGCTGATCTACAAAGAGATCCTCCCCCACCTCCTCCCGGCCGGCAAAGCCACCATCTCGATGCACCTCCAGAAGCTGGTGGATGAGGATCGTGCCGTGGTTGAGGGCGAGCAGTATCGGCTAGTCGGATAGCTCTTTGACCTGAACGGTCCTCTAACGCGCCGCTGTACAGCACTGAGTGTCATGAACGGACAATCCTGTGATCTCCTACAATCGCATCATCGACCTGACGCAGCCAATCGTGCCGGGACAGGGGGCGCGGCCCTTTGCGATCGAGCGGGGGCGGACCGAGGAGCTGACTGACCATGTGCCGGTCGATCATGACTGGTACATCATGCATCGGGTTGAGACGATCAGCCATATCGGGACGCACATCGAAGCTCCCTATCACTGCATCCCGGATGGCCGCGATCTCGGCAGTATTCCGGTCGAGCAGTTGATCGGCGAAGCGGTCGTGCTGGACTTGAGCGTGCTAGCTCAGAACAGTCTGGTTGGAGCTGGTGAGATAGAAGCCGTCGCGGATCAGGCGGGTGGTGTGCGGGAGGGCGATATCGTCTTCCTCAAGACCGGCTACGTCGATCTACAGGACGACCCGGCCTTTGATCACCGACCCAGCCTGACGGCAGAGGCGATGGAGTGGCTCGTCGAACGCGGGGTGAAACTCGTCGGCACCGACCTGAGCGGACTCGAAGGACCGTTGACGCCCGGCCATCTGGACTGCCACCTCGTCTTGCTCGGCGCGGACATCCCCTTCATCGAGAACCTCGCCAACCTCGACCAGCTCAGCAAATCGCGTGTCTTCGTCTGCGCCCTGCCGATTCCGGTTCAGGGGCTCGATGCGTTTCCGCTACGGGTGGTCGCGTTCGAGTAGTTCGCAATATCTCCCAGTCGCACACCATCCCGTCGACCGAAGCGTTCACGACCGGCGAGCCATTGCGGGAGAAGGGCGCTCGCAATTTGCGAGCGCCCTTCCAGTTCAGTCTGCTGCTGTCGCCCCTAACGCCCCTAATTGTCGCTGGTGAAGACCACCACATGGTTAGGATCGTTGGTCGTCAGATAGACAGTATTCTGATCGCTGACGGCGATGCCAACGGATCTGATGTTGGGGTCGAAGGGTGGCGTCTCGGGCTTGGTGATCGTCGCCACAAACTCACCGGTTGGCGTGAGCTTTTCGGCCAGCGTATCACCCCCGTCGCTGCTGAGATAGACGTACCCCGCGCTATCGACGTCCAGACCAAGCCATATGATAGGTAACACATACCTGTCGTCGCACTGGGAAGAACGAACGGGTTTAGCTGACATCGCGATCTTGCTCAACGTGCGAGAGCAACGGCAGCTGGAGCGCTTCTTGAGCCGCTTGCGACCGTCGGGCCGTGTACGGCGGCACCCGGATCACCGTTCGAGATAGCCGGCAATGCTCTGCTTGGTCCAGCCTTCACTGTGCAGGCGGATGATCGCCAGCCGTCGCTCGGCTGGATCAGACATCTGATGAAAGGGTGGATAGCGACGGGCTACTGCTGATGGCACGGGCTCCTCAGCCAGCACCCGTTTGATGGTTCGCGCACCTGGTCGACGACCGAAACGCACCTCACAGATCGTCGCGATCTGATGGGGACGAAACGACGGATACTCGGCTTTGAGCGCAACGATAGCCTGGCGCATCTCGGCTGGGAGATGACGACGTTGTTCCCGGGTGGGGGCGAAGAGACTGCGCATGCCTTCCGTTTCGAAGCGGGCTACCTGGCGGTAGAGCGTGCTTTGCGGCGCGCCGGTCTGGCGGGCTCGTTCAGCCGGTGAAAGCCCGAAGAGGACCACCGGCCGCAGCAGTTCGTAGCTGAGTTGCTCGGGAAACTGGACCAGCAGCTGGAGTTGGTGCCAGTCATCGGTTGGATCAATCGGTTGGCGGCGATGAGGTGGCATGGCACTCCCCTGTCGAGACGAAGCCCCGAAAGATGGGATGGATGGGAGAGCACCGTCATGCGTCGTAAAAGGACATCGCGCACATCATAGCGCTTCTTAGTGCTGACGACAGGTATGTGGTACCTATCATATGGCTTGGTCTGGTGGTTAGCGGTCACTATGATTGCCGCCAGCATGGCTGCAGGCATGAGGGCTTCCAACATCCGGCAAATCACCAGCGGGCCTCGCGGAGTACTGCCAGCCCCATCAACAGATCCCATCCGAAATGGAGACTCGGCATCGAGGCAAATGGATCGACCAGCGCCGGCGGCTGGAGGATACGGTATGACTGCGAATAGAGGGTTATCGTGTCGGTGAAGCCCTGCTGGGCGACGAGTCGTGGAGGAGCGACGGGATAAAGAACGAAGATCAGCATTCCCATCACGCCCGAAATGAGCATCGCGTTGCGATAACGTAGATAAGCATCGTGGTGACAAAGTGCCAGCCAGACGATAACGACGGTCAACAGCGGCCAGTGCGCCCAGATGTAGATCCAGTTGACGAGATCGACGAGCGTGTGATGTGCAAGGGCTGCGTGTTGAATCGACGGTTCCCAAAAGATGCCAGTCCACCGTTCGATGTGGATGAGCTGCGTAGCATGGCGCGATGCCAGTGCCGAATCAGGAGCTACTAGACCGCGTACCAAGAAATAAAGGAGAACCGCAGGGAAAAACAGCAATGCTTCGCGCAGTAAGCTTATATGCCGATCCGACGACTGCGGAATCCGAAAGTGCCCGAGAATAGTGACGACGATCAGAAGGATATAGGTACGGCTCTTCAGGTGAGCGGGTCTAGAATCGCAAGGTGATCCATCATTTGCGTAGAGCCTCCTCCCCCGGCGGGGAACCTCGAATCTCGGTTTGTAGCACTGCTGCAACGCCGCTCATTTCCACGGCCGGCTCGAAACTCCGTCGGATCGTGTCTGTTGATCGTCGGTATCTAGCCGGTTGATTCCCAGGTTGGACGGCCAGATGGTGTTCGCCTTAACCTCCACCATGACGGTTAGATCGACTACGTCAGCCGGTTTGGAATGTGAAGATCCGCGCTCCGGCGTTATTCGAACGCGAGCAGGGCGCAATTGATCGCGGTGACGATGACACCAGAGTCTCCGTCTTGCTTCCTCGGTTGACGAGTCTGCCTCCACCGTCGAAGTCGGGAGATGTGACGGTAGCTAGCCGCCACGCGCTAGCTGAGAGAACCAGGCCATCTCGAATAAACCGAATAAGCGCCATCAGGCTGATGGCGATAAGAAACGCCGCGATGATGCCGATGCGAAAGACCCAGGGATTTTTGCTGTTCTGGGCTGGTGAATCCATTCATGGCTTGGCAACTGATTCTCCTTTTGCAGTATTTTGGATGCGGTCGGTCATCGAAAGCGAAGCCGCTCTACTCAATGCTAAGTCACCATTCTCCGAAAACGGTGATGCTTTGCTCCGGTTCCTACAAGAACTTGTGCCACTTGATCGCCATGGATTCGTCACTCTTCAAATTTCGGGTTGGTTGGTCAAGTGGTTGAGGACGTGATGCACTGCGCAAACGGGCTTGACGACCGCCACTGCTATCCGCAGTACATGAGATCCAATCCATCTGGAGGAAGACGAATAGAAGCATCAGATGGAGGGCGATTATCAACGTTGCAACAATGCCGAAATCTCTCAGGAATTGTCGGTGTTGTTGGGCTCCTCAATCCATTCATGACTGTGCATCTGGTACTCCGTCCAGATTCTTCGAGAGCCGCTCGGCTCTCGATGCTGCACGCACATTTGTGGTTTCGATCGAGGCCCGATGACGCTATTTCATCTAGAGCCTGTTTATGAATAGATGAAGGCGCAAGGTTCGACGCTCCTATGTCAAGGATGGTGGTGATATCAGGAGATTGACATCTCCGTATCTGGTGAAAGAAGCGGCAGACACCGCTGCCAGAGGCGGTAGATGCGGCGCACAATGTAGCGTTTGAGTGCCCGGACCGCATCCCGCTGACTCTTGCCTTCACCACGCCGTCTGGCAACATAGGCCTTCGCCTCAGCACTGTACCGGAGTTGGCTCAACGCAATCCGGTGGATGATGGCATTGAGCTGGCGGTGACCGTTGCGGTTCAAGCGATGCCGCACCCGTCCCGCAGAACTGACCTCCAGTGGTGCCACACCAGCATACGAGGCCAGGTGCCGCTCACTGGCAAAGCGCCGGCCGGTCCGAGATAGCCGGCCAGCATCCCAGCCGTCAGGATACCGACACCAACGATCTCGGTCAGGGGTGCGGCCACCGCTGGAGCCGTTGCGCTGATCTGGTGCTCCAGCACAGCGAGCTCCTCAAGCAGGCCAACAAGATGCCGGGCTCGACGCCGGATCTGCTCGACCCGCACCTGGTCGAGGTGGGAGGCCGCTGGGATTTCGTAGACCTGCCACTTCTCCAGATCAGCTGGCCGCTTGAGCCGGGCTTTGGTCTGCCCGGCTCAAGCGGCTGGATCAGGGCATGCAGCTGATTGCGTACCCGGGTCGCTGCGGCCTGCACATCGTCGCGTTCGCGGGTCAAGAGCGCCAGGATGGCACTGGCATCCTCGGCCTGAATGCGGGGCAACCGCTCGGTCTGTGCCCGGACGACGGCGGCCACGTCCCCGCCGGCCGAGCACGGTCAGACGGGTATTGACTTCCAGGACGACCTCGCCCTGCGCAACGAGGAACTGGGCCAGGCCACGTCCGTAGTTGCCACTGCCTTCAATGCCCCACTGGCACGCGTGACCGAAGTGCTGTGCCCAGGTCAGCAGGTCCTGCCATCCAGCCGGGGTTGCATCCCCCTGCCAGCTTTCGTGGACCTGGCCCTGATCGTTGAGCAGTGCAGCCGTGTGCTGCCATTTGTGACAATCGACGCCGATCCAGAGCATGCCGTAGACTCCCCTCGGGATTGACCGTCATCCACTCTGGCTCGCCAGGACTCTTTTAGGGCAGATCCGGCCGGGATCGACAGGCTGGGGTGCCCTCTGGGCCCAAGGCAAAGACAGATGGAGACGGTCGCCAATGATCGATATGGGGCGAGGCACGACACGTCAAGCTCTGGGCAACGTCTGCGCCAGTCATTTCGTGAGTCAGTGCCGCGTCCCACCTCCCTATTCTGACAAAGAGTCATTTCGAGCGGAACGAGAAATCTCAGTCGACCACCAGAGCGGCGTCAGACTGATATCTCTCTTCGTTCGAGAAGACAACGCCTTAGTCCATTTGGAAATTCGCTGGAATCGTCATTAAGTCTGCCCCACTGGCGCTACATCTGACCTCGGACAATCAGCAGATTGAACACCGGGGACTACTAGAGATGCCGTGCGACTGAGGAATGCACCACGATGGAACCGGGATTCTAGACTTGCGGAGGTCCGACCAGGCCATCCCGAAAATAGGCAACTGGGCAATCGGTATCGTTCGCCCCTCGAGCGGCCGTCTGGAAGTGCCACAGCACGAGACAAGTAAATTCGAAACGAGTACAGACATTCGGATGAGGTTAGGCTGCTCAAAGACTAAGGTGGGCGATCCTACTCTTTGTCGTCATCGTCTTCATTCCGAGATCTTGATGTGTTGAGGACGATGGCAAGCGCCACCCACAGCGAAGAGCCAGAAGAGCGCCGATAGCGAGATCGCTGCCTTCCCCAAGCCTCCAGATGTTCCGGGCAACAACAGCATCGCCCACAGCATGATACACACCGATTCCCACGATCATGCGGCGACCGTCCCATCAGCTTACGGCCAAACTGTCTGTTTATCGTGGCAATCTGACTAAGAGTCAGTCAAGATCTGCAATCGGGAAATCAAGCATGACTGTTGTTCCTTTACCACGTCCCAGACTTCTTACCGCAATCGTTCCCTGCTGTTGCTCCATGAATGCGCGCGCGATAGTGAGCCCGATGCCAGTTCCACCAATACCAGTTGCTCGAGCCGAATCGGCGCGGAAGAAGCGCTCAAATACGTGCGGCAGATCCTCGGCTGAGATACCCGGCCCAGTGTCACGGATTTCGATGCCGACTCTGGATCCGCAGTCGGTTGCATCCATATTGACGGTAACTAGACCACCTGGAGGTGTGTAGCGGAGAGCATTGCTAAGCACGATCATCAGCACCTGCGCCGTGCGGTCTTCGTCCGCGAGGATGTGTGGCAGCGGTGATTTTGCTTCGCTCCGCAGTTTGACACCCTTTTCTTCGAATTGTGGCCAGATCCCGCGCAACGTGTGCTCGACAAGCTCCACTGGGTCGAAGGGAGTGATCTCCATTTGAATCTGATTAGCATCGGCGCGCGAGAGTTCGTGGAGGTCGTCAACGAGTTTGCGCAGCCGTCTAGTTTCACGCAAGAGGCTCGTCCACAATATTGGAGCAGGCGTGATGACCTCATCTAGTAAGCCTTCAAGATTTCCCTGGAGTGTCGATAGAGGCGTGCGTAGTTCGTGAGCAACATCGCCCAGCAGGCGCAGGCGGCGATCTTCGTTCGATTCGAGCGCTTCCGCCAGCGTATTGAAGCTTCGTGCCAGCTCGCCGACTTCGTCTTCACTCGTTATCGGTACCCGAATGGAATAGTCACCGGCGGCCATGCGCTCGCCAAGTGAAGAAACCTGCCGGATTGGTTCGACGATCTGTCGCGCAACGAGAAATGCGATCGTTCCAGCTACCACGCTGGCGATCACGACCGCAATCGTCGTAGAGGTGAACATTGTCTCTTCTATCGCATCCTGAGTATTCGAGATGATCGTTGAATCGAATGTGCCGCCATCTTCTACTCCACGGAGATGACGCAGGGCATCGTCCGAAAAACGTGGAGCCAGGACCAGGGTGGAGACGATGACGGCGAGGCTTGCAGTGGCGACAACAAGCAGATGCGAGATAAAGACTTCAGTGCGAATACTCCGTCGGAAACGCCCGAGCAGATGCATTATGAGGACTCGGAATCCCATCGGTAACCGACTCCGCGCACCGTGTGAATGAGTGCCGGGTTTGAGGGATCGCGTTCGATCTTATGCCGCAGGTTCGATATATGCGTATCGACGACGCGATCGTCTCCGAAAAAGGTCGCTCCCCAACCGAGTTCCAGCAGGAGGTCCCGGGTGAAAACGCGTCTCGGCTGGCCCGATAGAATAGAGAGCAGCTCGAATTCAATCGGCGTCAACGGAATCAGCTCGTCACCGCGTCTGACTTCGTGAGCCATGGTGTCGATCACCAGATCTCCGAAGTGGAGTAACGCCGACGCATCTATTTCCTCCTGCCGTGCTTCGCCGCGGCCATTCCGCGAGCGGCGCTGAAGCGCGTGTATGCGGGCGATCAGCTCGCGTGGCGAGAAAGGCTTGGTCATATAATCGTCGGCGCCAACCGCCAGCCCTACAAGTTTGTCGACTTCTTCCACGCGTGCCGTCAACATGATGACGTAGGCGTCAGAGAGATTGCGGATCTGCCGGCAGACTTCGATTCCCTCAATTTCGGGTAGCATCAGATCGAGGACGATCACATCTGGATCTTCGGAGCGAACTATGTCGAGAGCAGTGCGACCGTCATAGGCACTCGTCACTCGGAAGTGTTCCGCTAACAAGTACTTTGTGACGAGCGCCACGAGCGGTCGTTCGTCATCGACGACGAGAACAAGTGGCTGGCTCGATGATCCCATGCGGTGAACTCCTAACATGAGGTGACGTTTGGTCTGAGAACTCTATGCAATGTGCCAGCCCTGACCACAATCTCACGAAATGTTGACAAAATCGTGAACGGACCTTCGCGCTTTGCCAAAGTCCGAGACCTATCCTAAGTCTAAGCGAGGAAGTCGCTTACATGGTGGCCAAAGTCGGGTTTATCGTACGGATACTACTTTGCCGCACTTGCCGATCCAAAAGCGGACAGCTTTCCGGCGATCTTCTATCGAAGTTTGTTCCGAGCAAGGGTATGAAAGCTCCTGCAACTGGATAGCGACAGGAGAAAGCCCTGAAGAATCAGAACACGGCACTGGCAACCACTGTTGCGGCTCTTCGTTTTTCTCTCCCCTTTCCCCCTCCTTTTCTGGGGCCGTCTCCCCCGGCGGCCCCTCACCAACATTGAGATTCATGCGCGTCATCAGCAATTCGTGAAAGGAAACGGTTCCATGAGTATTATGCCCAGGCAGATGAGCGATGAGATCGAAGTCCTACAGCACCGCATAGATCAGTTCCTTCGGGATATGCCCTTCAGGGCTGAGATCGCGGATGGCGCTGCTATTCCTGTTGATATTCAGGAAACAGAGGACGCCGTCATCATCAAGGCCATGACACCAGGGATCAAACCCGAGGACCTGATCGTCGAGATTCGCGGCAGCGTGTTGAAGATCCAGGGCGAGTCACGTGATGAAGCGGAAGACGAAGGTGCCACCTGGTTTCGACGGGAACGGCACATGGGCCATGTCAGCCGGATCATCACACTCCCGGCGCCGATTTCGAGCACTAATTCAACGGCGAAGATGCACGATGGCATGGTCGAGATTCGCCTGCCCAAAGCAGAACCTGTTGACGCACATCGAATCAGCGTGACTACAACCTAACCGCCCCACCATGTTCTGGTGGTTGCCTCGATCGAGCGACGACCACCAGAACCCTGGATCTTCCGATAAACGCAAGGACAGCATCATGAGCGTCGAACTATTGAAAGACAAAGAGATTCAGCGGGATGTCATGGATGAACTCGACTGGGATCCGGAGATTGAGGTCACAGACGTCGGTGTCGAAGTAGACGACGGCATTGTCACTTTGACCGGAACTGTTGAGACACTTCAAGCGAGGTGGGCCGCTGAGCAGGCGGCGTTAAGGGTGTTCGGTGTACACGCCGTCGCGAATGATCTCGCGGTGATTCCGGTCGGACTAGCCTCAAGAACTGATGCAGAGATCGCGCGTGCCGTCGCCAACACGCTGGAATGGACATCAGGGATTCCGCACGACCGTATCAAGATTCGTGTCAGCGATGGCACGGTAACGCTGACAGGCGAGGTGGCCTGGCACCATGAGCGGGACAGTGCGCTCGAAGTGGTACGCAAAATTGAAGGCGTGCGGTCGGTCAACGACCTTATAGAGGTACGCCAGCAATCGTTTTCGGAGATCGACGTGCAGGGACGGATTGAGCGGGCGCTCGTGCGCAATGCCGAAATAGATGCACGACAGATTCATGTCCACGATGACAACGGTGAGATCTGGCTGACGGGACGCGTGAGGTCTTGGGCAGAGAAGAATGCCGCTTCCAATGCAGCCAGGCGGGCGCGTGGAGTGAGCGCCGTCGTGAACGATCTTGAAATCTCGCCTGAGTAGGCTTGGCCCTACTTCTCAGCTTCTCATCAGCGTGCCGAGGTCTCCGAACGCCAAAGCACGCTGGTGAGCGATCCATCGACTCACAGACAGGGGTTTAGCGGTGCGATTCCAGGAACGTGTGACGGCGATGCTACTTGACAATGACGTACCATTCTCGATGGAGCACGTCCACGAAACCAATCTCATCGGTTTGATGCAACAGTTCCGAGGTAGACGAGGGCCGTCGGTGCGGACGGTCCTCGCGTTTGTTGATGGTCACCTATCGATGTTGGTTCTCCCAGCCGATCGGCAGTTGGATCTCGTACGCCTTAGCAGAGCAGTCGATGGCGCGGTAGTTGATTTGACTGCGCCGCTGATGCTCGGCAACGTGTTTCCGGAGCTGGACATGGAGGCAATGCCGCCGCTTGGCAATCTCTGGGGCATGCCGGTATATCTAGATGCCGAGGTCACAGCGGAACAATCAGTATGGTTTTATCTTGGGAGCTCGGCAGATCTGCTCGAATTGCAGGTTGATGATCTGTGCCGGCTAGTGCAGCCCGTCATAGCCCCGATTGCGACCCTACCAACAGCGCGACTACCGTCCATGCATCTCCTGATTGGAGAGCTTCGACTAATCGCCGCCGGTCCTGGTGATGCTTTCCATCGCCGAAGTACACGATGGGTAGACGAAGCGGCTTATTGTACCGATCAGATGGGCGATGGCCCCGAGTCGTCGCCATATGTTGCCGACGTGGGACACTTGCGACAGTGATTGGAAAGCAGGTTAGAGGTGAGTAGTTTGGACCGCTATGAGGCGAAGGTCGGCTTGGACGCGTTGGTTATATTCGGAGCAACCGGGGACCTAGCGTTCAAGCAGATCTTTCCTGCGCTGCAGCGACTAGTTAGCGATGGCAGGCTAGACGTTCCGATTGTTGGCGTGGCGGCACCAGACTGGAGCGATGAGCAGTTAGTTGCTCGCGCACATGAAAGTCTGTCCGAGTACGAAGGGATCGATGATGCCGCGTTCGCGAACTTCGAAGTTTGCTGAGATACGTCGGCGGGGACTATCGAGACACTGCTACTTCGCCAGACTCGATGAAACGCTCGAATCCTCCAAACCCCGTTGTACTACCTCGCAATTCCCCCAAGCCTGTTCGCGACGGTGATCGAGGGACTTGCGGGAGTGAACCGCACGGACGGCGCTCGTGTGATCGTCGAGAAGCCGTTCGGTCGCGATCTGCAGTTCAGCGAGACGCTGAACCAGAAGCCGCTTGAAAATCTCCCTGAGTCGGACGTCTTTCGTATCGATCACTATCTCGGGAAAGAGGCCGTTCAAACCTGCTGCTCTTTCGATTCGCCAACTCGTTTCTTCAGCCCGTCTGGAATCGCGAATATCTCCAGAGCTTGCAAATCACGATGGCCGAAGACTTCGGGGTCGCTGGTCGCGGAGGATTTTACGATAGCGTCGGCGCGATCCGAGACGTGGTGCAGAACCATCTGCTGCAGACGACAGCCTTCATGATGATGGACGCACCTTCAAGCGACGAGATCGATGCGATCCGCAATGAGTCAGTGCGTATCATCCGTGCCATCGAGCCTTTGACTTCAGCCGATGTCGTGCGAGGGCAATTCCGCGGCTATTGATCCGAGGACGGAGTCGCACCAGACTCGAACGTCGAGACGTTTGCGGCTGTGCGGCTGCAAATCAACACTTGGCGCTGGGCTGGCCTGCCGATCTACATTCGTACTGGCAAGTGTCTCCCGGTGACGACGACCGAGATCGTCGTGCGATTCAAGCGCCCGCCACTTGATGTCTTTCCTCAACGGGAAGCTGGGAAGCGAACTCGTTGCGCTTCCGCCTCAGCCCAGACGTCCAGATTGCCTTGAGCGTGCAGGCTAAGTCGCCAGGTAGAGCGATGAAGGGCGAGACGATCGAGCTGCTCGCCCAGCACCACCCGGGCGATGAGATGATGCCGTATGAACGTCTCATCGGCGAGGCGCTGCTAGGCGATCAGACGCTGTTCGTTCGGGAAGATGGCGTCGAAGCCGCATGGCGTGTCGTTGACCCAATCCTCGACGACACGACTCCAGTCCATATCTACAATCCGGGAACTTGGGGACCAGCCGAAGCAAACACGCTCATCACACGGCACGACGGCGAGTGGCAGGCGCTTCAGAAAAAGAACCAACGCCCGTAGCCGGCGCCGCACTGTATGTGGGCTTCGGTGAGCAGGACCAAAAGCTACCATCATCACAATCCGATGCAATGTTCACGAGATCTTGAAAGAATCTTTCTGGGCCGTCAAGGTCGAACAATTATCCTCTCGATAGGCGCAGCGGATCCGTACGACGAGTCCGAACTACCGGCTCGACAATTCGGAAAGGCTGGGACAATGATAAACATCCATTTTGGCAAGCAGGTTGTCAGCCGCGACGGCACGCAAATTGGAAAGGTCGACCATCTGGCACTCGATCCGGACATCGGCAAGCTGCTGGCGATCGTCGTCACCAGCGGCATCTTCCTTTCCAAGGCCAGGCTGGTCGAACCCGCGATTATCGACCTGTCTGAACCCGACGGAACAATCCTGCTGGCGATCTCCGCGAATCAGGCGAAAAACCTACCGGTCTTTATCAAGGAAGAACATATCGTTCCGGAGCGTCCAGATACCCTTCCCAATATGCTCACTCCGACCGGAATTCTCTGGCCGGAAGAGCGTGTTTTTCCTCATTATGGACAATATGGCGAGGATAAGAACTTCGTCGAGATGTCCCCACTCAACACCCCGATCGTCGAAGTTGTCTCAAACTTGCCTTCAAATGCGACCGAAGTGGGCCATCACGTTCGCGTCGTTAGTTCCGACGAGGAATCTCTGGGACGTATCTCTGGCATCCAGATCGAACGTCATGGAGAGATCGTATCGATTTCAGTGCGGTTTGGTCATCTGGGCCGTCATCACGAACTCAACATCCCCTGGTCGAGGATCCAAGCCGTTACACACAGGCAAGTCAAGGTGAAGTTGACCTTTAATCAATTTCGGGAGCGGGTCTCCGTCATCTCGTAGTGCCATGTAACCATTGGTAGTTCGAGCGACAGGGTCAGTCTCGATTGAATTTGGCTGGATGGGCGCACAGCCGAGATCGTCGGCCCTTAGCGTAGGAAGGCGCGTGTCTGCTAATCTGGACGTGTAAGCTCGTCGAACGGGGGAGGACGGCACTCTCAGGTGAGTTCGGGCAACGGATTATCATCCGGATACGCCTCTTTACTCGTGGGGTTGATTCGTTGGGCGAACATCGGCATCGTCGCTCTGATAATGTTCGCTGGTTGCGGATCCCAACCGCGTGCAGCGTTCGATCCAGTCTCCGACCGGGGACAGGATGTCTCCAACCTATTCATCCTATCGCTCGTTCTGTCACTCGGTGTGGTACTAATGATCGGCAGTTTGCTTGTACTTGTTATTTCTCGATTTAGAGACCGTGGCGACGGATCACAGGCGAGCGACAAAGCGGGTGATCCGCGCCTGGAGATCCTCTGGACACTGACCCCCTTCCTCCTTCTGGCGGTGTTGTTCGCCTTGACGGTTAGGACGATGAGCATCGTCCAGCATTCCGCCGACGATCCATTGCGAGTACGGGTCACCGGAAATCAGTGGTGGTGGAACTTCGAATACCCTGACAACGGAAACTTCGCATCTCCAAACGAGTTGCACCTGCCGGTCGGCCAGCCGGTGGAGTTCACGATCACATCCTCGGACGTGATCCACAGCTTCTGGGTGCCCCGCTTCGGTTGGAAAGTGGACGCAATTCCCGGCAGCGAGCGAACGATGACCCTCACTCCGACGAAGGTCGGCGTCTACGACGGTGCCTGCGCTGAGTTCTGTGGAAACCAGCACGCCTGGATGCGGATGTTGGTGATCGTCGAGTCGCGCGAAGAATTCGAAGCATGGGAGCATACGCAACAGCTCGATGCCCTGGAGCCGCAAGACGAGCAAGCCCGCAGCGGGCAGGATATCTTCCTCAATAACACTTGCGTGAGTTGCCACACTATACGAGGAACGGCCGCCGCGGGCACCGTCGGACCGGACCTGACGCATGTCGGCGCGCGAGAGAAGCTGGGGGCGGGCGTCATTGAAAATAACCACGACGATCTCAAGCGCTGGATTCGGAATGTCGATGCTATCAAACCATCAATCCTGATGCCGGCCTATCCGGTGGAGCAAATTTCGGAGCAGGACCTTGAATCGCTGACGCTATATCTAGAGGAGTTGAAGTAGGGTGGCGTCCATCATCGACCAGCAGACGCCCTCCGTTCCGTATATACGGTCGACCGAGCGGCTCTATTCCTGGATTGCGACACTCGATCACAAACGCATCGGGATTCTCTATCTCGTGACGACCGGTGTCTTCTTCATTCTAGGTGGTATCGAAGCTCTGATTCTTCGACTCCAGCTGGCACGGCCGGAGTCAGGACTGATTTCGCCGGAAGCCTACAATGCGATCTTCACGATGCACGGCACGACGATGATTTTTCTTGTTGTCATGCCAGCCCTGCTTGGTTTCAGCAACTATCTGGTGCCGCTGATGATCGGCGCGCACGACATGGCATTCCCGAGGCTCAATGCGTTTAGCTACTGGCTGCTTCTGTTCGGGGGATTACTCCTCTACTTCAGCTTCCTGAACGCCACGCCCCCGGATACGGGCTGGTTCAGCTACGCGCCGCTGACTGAGCGTCCCTATTCCATGAATAGTGGCGTCGACTACTGGATTGTCGGGCTCGTCGTGACGAGCATTGGCACGATTGCGACCGGCGTCAACTTGATCGTCACGATCCTCGCATTGCGGACTCCGGGGATGGGGTTCTGGCGGATGCCTATCTTTGTCTGGATGTCGTTGATCAACGCAATACTCATCGTCGGTGCGATCCCGAGCCTAACAGCGGCTCAGATCATGCTCCTGTTCGATCGAAACCTCGGGACGAAGTTCTTCGACGTTGGAGCTGGCGGAAGTCCCATCCTCTGGCAGCACCTGTTCTGGTTCTTTGGCCATCCTGAGGTCTACATCATGGTTCTCCCAGCATTCGGCATGATCTCCGAGATCGTGCCGGTATTCTCGCGTAAACCCGTCTTTGGTTACCGGCTCCTGGTGCTAGCTGGCATGGCTATTGCCGTACTCAGCTTCATGGTTTGGGGCCACCACATGTTCGCCGTTGGAATGGGATTCCCGGCCAATGTTGTATTCGGCGCCGCAAGCATGATCATCGCCGTCCCAACCGGGATCAAGATCTTCAACTGGCTGGCGACGATGTGGGGTGGCACGCTAAGGTTCAAAGTCCCGATGCTTTTCGCCACCGGCTTCATCCTGATGTTTACCATGGGCGGCGTCACCGGCGTGCAGTTTGCCGTCGTTGCGGCCGACTGGCAACTCACCGACAGTTACTACGTCGTCGCACACTTTCACTACGTGCTATTCGGTGGGACAATGCTCGCGGTCTTCGCTGCGGCCTATTACTGGTTCCCGAAGATGACCGGCCGCATGCTCGACGAGCGACTTGGCAAGTGGCATTTCTGGCTGACCCTGATCGGCTTCAACCTGACATTCTTCCCGATGCATATCCTCGGCCTGATGGGCATGCCGCGGCGCGTCTATACCTATCCGGACAAGCCCGGTTGGGAGCTGCTGAATTCGGCGGAAACCATTGGATCGTTGATCCTCGCAGTCTCGACACTGGTCTTCATCTGGAACATCTATCGGTCGCTGCGTGGTGGAGTGGTAGCGGGTAACGATCCCTGGGATGCCTGGACTCTGGAATGGGCCACGACTTCGCCACCACCACCTACCAACTTCGCTGCCGCGCCACCTGTCGAGGGGCCGCGACCACTGTATGCGTTGAAGGAACGTGGAGCTCTCACCGACTACTCCGGAGCCATTGAGATCCAGAAATCAGAAATTGCTGGAGCGGAGGATGCCGACAATTGCGGTGATGATTACGGTCTGATGAGCCGCGTGAGCGCGGCTGAAATCGGGGTTGTCTCATTCATCAGTTCCGAGGCCGTCTTCTTCGCGGCGCTTATCATTGCCTTTCTGGCATATCGCACGGCCAGTGTATCCGGCCCAGGGCAGGAAAGCCTCGCAGTCCTCCGCACCGGTCTATTCAGCATCGCGCTCTGGGCGAGCAGCGGCACAATCTTCCTGGCGGAACGTCATCTACATAACGGGGATCGGCGGGGCTTTCGGCGGTGGCTCCTGCTCACTATCGTTCTCGGCGCGGTATTCCTGTTAGGACAGATGCTCGAATATCGTTCGCTTTACGATGAGGGCATACACGTCGGAGTAAATCTTTTCACGTCATCGTTCTTCACCCTGACCGGCTTTCACGGCGCCCACGTGATGTTCGGGCTGTTGGCACTCAGCATTATCCTTATTCTCGCACTGTACCAGTCCAGATTCGACCCTTTTGCCCATCGCAGTAGTATCCGGGCCATTGCGATCTACTGGCATTTTGTCGACATCGTGTGGGTAGTCATTTTCACCGTTGTTTATCTGCGCTGGTTGTATTGATGTCAAAGCATGGCCAGTCAACTCGATTGGAGTTCAACATGTCTCAGGTGGACCAGTCCAAGCACCAGGCAGGGTCACAATCGGAGGAACTATCCGTCTGGCCAGCGCTGTTGGGCTTGGCAGCAGCACTCATCGGTCTCGGAATCGTCACCAATCTCGGTTTTAGTCTGTTCGGCCTGCTCCTCGTTGGGTTCGGCCTCTGGGGATGGATACGGGAGATAAGCAGTGATTGAACGCGTAAGCCGTCGCAAGCTCCTGAACTACGGTATCTTCGGTTTGAGTGCGCTGGCCGGAACTGTGGTTGGTATTCCGATCGTCTCCTATCTGCTAAGCCCGCTACTCAGTCCAGCCAAGAATGAGTGGCGTGACGTGGGGGCGGTCGACGACTTCAAGATCGGCGACACCGTTGAAGTAACGCTCGAAGAGCCTTCTCCGCTGCCATGGGCGGGCGACACGGCTAATACCTCTGCCTGGCTGAGGCGGACCGGAGATCAGGAATTCACCGCATTCGCCGTCAATTGCACTCATCTCGGATGCCCCGTCAACTGGCTTCAGGAGGCCGAACTCTTCCTTTGTCCCTGTCATGGTGGGATCTACGACGCGAATGGCAATGTGGCTGGTGGTCCACCACCGCAACCGCTTTGGCAGCACGAGACGCGGGTGGTGAACGGGCGAGTCGAAGTGCTGACCCGCGGGCTTCAGGTCGCGTAGGTACATGACGATGCACATGAGCGGCCGAGTAAAACAGGCGCTGCAGTGGCTTGACGACCGATCGGGCTTTTCGGCGAATGTGCTGCCGGTCCTCAGACATCCGGTGCCAAAGAACGTGAACTGGTGGTACGTCTTCGGAAGTGCCACGCTCGTTGCATTCATCGTCCAGGTGGTCACCGGTGTAGCGCTCGCTTTCACCTACGTGCCCGCCGCCGATAATGCTTACGAGACGCTGCAGTTCATCTCACATCAAGCCACGCTCGGCAGCATCGTCCGCGGAATCCACTACTGGGGCGCGTCGGCGATGGTCGTGCTGGTGATCATCCATATGGTGCGCATCTTCCTTATGGGCAGCTACAAGTACCCGCGTGAGCTAAACTGGTTGACCGGCGTTGGATTACTCCTGTTGACACTGGCGATGGCCTTTACCGGCCAACTGTTGCGATGGGACCAGGACGCATACTGGGCCGTCGTGGTCGGAGCGGAGCAAGCTGGTCGCGTGCCGCTCATTGGTCCCTATCTGGTACAGATCCTGGTCGCAGGCCAGACCGTTGGTGGAGCGACGCTCACGCGCTTTTATGCAACACACGTGTTCCTCATCCCGGCACTCATGTTCGGATTGATCGGGCTGCATCTCTACCTCGTCGTGCGGCACGGCATTTCCGAACCGCCGGAAGTGGGTAGGCCAGTCGATCCAGCTTCTTACAAGTCCTGGTATCAGCGCCTCCTCGATCGTGAGGGCATACCGTTTTGGCCGGATGCGGTTTGGCGGGACGTCGTTTTCGCGCTCGCGGTTGGGCTTGTCGTTGTCATACTGGCGATGGTTCCTGGGCCTAAAGAGCTGGCCGAACGGGCAGATCCCACGATTCTCAAAGCCTACCCGAGACCCGACTGGTATTTCCTCTGGTATTTTGCTGTACTCGCGTTGATACCTCCCGGTGTCGAGACTTGGGTCATCATCGGTTTCCCTGCGCTGGCTGTCATTGTCCTGCTGGCGATCCCATTTATCGGCCGGGGTGGCGAGCGGAGTCTGCGTCGTCGGCCGTGGGCCGTGGGTTTGGTTGTTGTGCCGATGGTCGCGGTCGGTCTATTGACCTACGAGGGCCATCGAGCTCCGTGGTCACCGGATCTCAGCCCAGATCCTCTTCCGGCTGCAGTTACGCAGCCGCTCGACCAGGAACAAGCGGCCGGAGCCCAGATCTTCGAGAAGCACGGCTGTATCAATTGTCACACAATCGCTGGCGTGGGTGGCAAACGCGGACCCAACCTCAATTCGGTCGGTGATCGCTTGACTGGCGATCAGCTTACCTGGCGGATTCTCAATGGTGGCAAGAACATGCCGGCCTTCAACGACAAGCTCGATTCGGAGCAGATTAACCAACTTGTCGCGTTTCTTAAAACGAGGAAGTAGACAACGTCGAGGCAGAATTTATCCTAGCCCAGCAACAGATAGAAGGCATTCGTGAGACCTCCATTGTGCTCTTTGTCCAGGCGATTCGCGACCTGAAGCACGAGAATCGCCGGCTGAAATCGGATAGTAGGCATCTGGGAGCAGACCACGCCTTATGATGGGGGGTCTCCCGAGCTTTTGGTGAACGCTGGGTAGCTCTTCATGTCGAGTTCGGGACCGAACTCTCTGACCGCCAGCTTGCTGGCTCAGGCGGCCCGGAGCACCCTGGGCCGCAAGACGTCGAAGCCTGCTCGCCCATACATCTGCCGCTTCAATAGCTTCAAGCGATGGACGTGGCCTTCCGTCTGACCATTGCTCCAGACTTCAGTGAGTCCAGCCTGCACGGCTGCCTGATCCTTCTCCAGTCCCACCGCAAAACGGCGGAATTTGTCAATGCCACTGCCTTTTGCTTGTTCAATCCACTGCTTCAGCTGCTCACCGGTTTGCTCACGCATCATCGCCATGAAGGACTGCGTTAGCGTAAAGATTGTCCTCACCGTCTCGTCCAATCGTTGGAGATCACTCAGGTACGTTTGTTGTTCGGTCGTGAGATCGTCCTGCTGACGGACGAAGAGCCGGGTGACCTGCCGAGCTGTCGGCGCTCGTGCCGCCCGACTGCGTGCGGTCGAGCCAGCAGAACGACCAGCAACTTCATCACGACGGAGTTGAGCGACAAAACGGGATACGACGGTTGAGGATCCTCGGAACCCCTGTTCACAGATTTCTCGCCACAGCCTCATCCCATTGTGACAACCTTCGTTCCAGCGTTGTAGCAGGTAGGGAACATAGGGGTCGAGCATGGTTTGCCGTCGGGTGGGCTGTTTCCGTTCGGGGGCTTGCGCTAGCTTGCGGTAGCGGTAGACCGTTTGTCGACTGGTGCCCACTCGGCGCGCAATGTCGGCCACGTCGGCACCAGCCAGATGTAAACGGCGAATAACCACATAACGCTCCACGATCCGTTGATGACGCTGGAGACTCAATTCCTCCAGCTGTTGCGTTCTCCGACGTGGTCGATTGGGCATGATCGTTCCCGAGGTCGGATCACCGGGAGCCTCACCCGATTCTGGCTCACCACGGGCAGCCTGCGCCGCCTCACGGAGCACGGTGCGTTTTCTCAGCAGCATCTCCTCAACGGCATCAACCAGGTTGTTCACCAAATGCCAGCGATCGGCAACCTGTTGTGCCTGGGGAGCACCAACCGTTGCGGCTTCGATGTAGCCCTGCCATCGATCACGAGCGATCACCTCGATCTGTGGTTGTCGTTTGAGCCAGGTAGTGAGTGTCTTGGGATCACGGTCGGGCAACAATTCAATCACGCGATGTCGTTCAAGATCGACGATGATCGTGCCGTAGCTATGTCTCCGCCGCCAGGCCCAGTCATCAATTCCCACCACTCGTGGAGATGGATCGACAGAGAGGACTGTTGTCCGGATGACGTTGAGTAACGTGTCAGGACTCAGCGTGAGTCCAAGTGTCAGTAAGAGTCGGCTGACCGGCTTCGCCCACCGAGGGCAAATGCCACCGCTTCAACAACCTCGGCGAGACGGCTGGTACGGCGGGCGTAGGCATCGACCACATCCGGCAGTCGTTCCGTGAAGATCGAGCGAGAACAGGCGGGATGCCGACAGAACCAACGGCGCGTATATAAACGGAAGCGAACGGCAACGCCCTGCCAGGGCAGATCGGCGAGCGTGCGCCGATACCAGCTATGGATACCATCACTCAGCTGACCGCAGTCTGGACAAGATACGGTCGCGCGGTTGGTGCGGAGGATGATCGTCAGGCCATCAGCATCCGGGTGAATACCTTCGAGTTGGACACAGGATGGATCGGGGTTGATCGTCGAGCGAGCCATGTTCGCTGGCTTTCACGTAGAGCGGGAGTTGATCGTGCCATTTTCGCATGGATCAATTCACCAAAAGCTCGGGAGACCCGGCATCATCATATGGCGCGGTCTGGACGCGGTGCTTGACATGCCAGCGTTCTCACAACTGAAATAAATGAGGAATCATTTATTTCAGTTGTGAAGCCTGATGCCAAAAGTATCTAAGGCGCATCTCGCGCGCCGCCGCCAACAGATTCTGGATGCCGCGATCGCCTGCTTTGCTCGTAAAGGCTTCCATCAGACGACGATGGCTGACATAGCTGCCGAAGCTGGCGTCAGTGACACCCTGGCCTATCGCTATTTCAGTGGGAAGGAAGCGCTCGTGCGTGCGGCCATGCGCGAGCGTAGCCGATCAAGCGCTGATGACCTCGCACATGAGCGGGGCAAGGGCGTTGAGGATTTTCGGGCCCTCGTCGACCTGCTCCTGAGTTCCGGTGTCCGACGCTTCGAGCATCAGCCAGACATCCATACAGTGTTGGGCGTGCGCTTCCGAAGTTGGGCTGAAGCTCTCGAGAATGACGATGTGCGGGACGAGGTCCTCACTCGCTGGCGACATCACATCGACGTAGCTGAGGGCCTGATCACCCGGGCGCAGCAGCAGGGACAAATCACCGCTGCACTCGACGCGCCTTCGGTCGCACGAGTCATGCTCGCTATGCATGATGGCCTCGATCTCCAGGCCATGCTCGATCCGGACATTGACCTCGAAGCTTGTAAGGCGGTGATGCTGGCGATGAGCTTCGGCGGGTTTTGGATCGGCCCGATATCAGTTCCGAACGACGACGAGTAAGAGCGCCTGCTACCAGCTCGCTGGCGATTCGCCGAGGAGGACTAGATGGAAGCCAAAGACATCACCCAGACAGAGCGCTCGCGGTTTCTCATCAATCTTCAAGACATTGAGCCTGGCGACATCGCAAACGTCGGGACAAAGGCATCTCACCTGGCTGCCCTTCTGCAGGCCTCTTTCCCGGTTCCCGCCGGAATTGTTCTAACAACCGATGCCGCGCGTTCCGTCGTCAACTGGTGGGGCCGTGACCCGGACGAGTTGCGCGCATTTCTGGTAGCTGCGGAATTGCCGGCGGAACTGTCAGGAGTGCTGACATATGTGGCGACCAGCTTTATGGGAGTCACTCTGGCTGTTCGATCATCCGCCGTTGACGAGGATCTGCCAGGCGCTTCATTCGCCGGCCAGTACAAAACGGTGCTTAACGTCTCAGGCTCACTCGCGATTACGCAAGCCGTTAGGGATTGCTGGGCGTCGGGCCTGGAGCGTCATGTGTCCGCCTATCGAGCACACCGCGGAGCCGAGGCCGAACTGCCGGCGATCCTGTTCCAGCGGATGATTGAGGCCGAGGCCGCCGGAGTGGCGTTTTCTGCAAATCCGGTCAATGGCAGACGGGACGAAGTCGTCATTGATGCGGTCCCCGGTACTGCTGAGTCACTTGTTGCCGGCCAGCTAACTCCTGATCACTGGGTCGTTCGTGGCCAGGACTGTCGCTGCGCGACATCACACCATGGCGCCATTTCTACCGCCCAAGCTCTGGCAATCGCCGCTCTGACCCGTCGCGTTGCAGCACACTTCGACTATCCTCAAGACATTGAATGGGCAATCGAGAGCGGCAAACTGTATCTCTTACAAGCGCGCCCGATAACCGGCCTACCGGCACCACCGATTGAACCGATAGCACTCGAGGTTGAGGTGCCACCAGGCTTCTGGCAACATGACGCCAGTCACCACCCCCGTCCGGCTCACCCTATCGATCGATTCCTGCTTCCGATCATCAGGTCGAAGAGTATGCAATGGGCACATGAATTCGGCTATCTCTTCGACGGCTTGGAGCTTCGTGAGATCGGTCTTTGGCTGTATCAGCGGCTTGTGCCGCTCGGCGGCAAGTCGGAAGCGATGCCGCCAAGCTGGCTGATGTGGTTGCTGGTGCGTAGCATCCCTGAGCTTCGTCGCCGGAGTCAACTGGCGACGAAGGCGGTGCGAACCGACAAGGCCGGCTGTTTCGTCGAGCGGTGGTATGACGAGTGGCACCCCGAATTGAGTCGCGACATCAGCCGCTATCAGAGGCTCGAGCTTGAAAGCATGACCGAGGAGGAACTCAACCGCCATCTTGATTCGCTTAGCGATCTCGTGGAGCGGGGGATCGAGATCCACATGCTGCTGACGGGCGCGCTGTCGATCATACTGTACGAGTTGGCGTGCGCTTCCAAGGAATGGTTGGGCTGGGAAATGCACCAGGTGATGGACCTGGTAAGTGGAACTTCCTTCAAGTCGACTGAACCCGCGCGACAGCTGCACCGACTGGCCCTGATGGCTGCCGACCAGCGCGCTCTGCTTGACCAGCCTGGCGGCGATGTAGACGTGAGAGCACGGCTGTATGCGATGGACGAAACCTTCGGCCGAGCTTTTGACGACTACTTGCATACCTACGGGTCCCGCGCGCTGGGATACACCCTTGCTGAGCCTACGCTAGCGGAGCTACCCCGGCTAATCCTTACGATGATTCGTGCACAGCTGGATCGTGGCTATGACCCGGAGAAGCAGGATCTGGCGAGCGCCCGGACACGAACCGAAGCCCTCAGCCAGACACGTTCGGCACTCGCTGATCGACCCACCGATCGAACACGCTTCGAGTGTCTCGTTGAGCGCGCCACGCGCGCTTATCCCGTCCGTGAAGACAACGAATTCTTCACGATGAGTGCGCCGTTCGCGCTGCTGCGCTATGCGGTGCTCGAGCTTGGCCGCCGTCTCGTGTCGAGTGGCACCATCGATGCCGCCTCAGACGTCATGTTTCTCGACCTTCATGAGGCGCGTGCCGCCCTCGTAACGGGCGTCGATCATCGCAAGCTCATCGAACGCCGGAAGGGAGAGCGAGCCTGGGCGCTGCTCAATCCCGGTCCACGTTCATATGGAGTCCCGGCTCCTCCACCGGCAAATTTTGACTTTCTACCGAGGGACGCCAGACTGCCGATGGAGTCGCTGCTCTGGAACTTCGAATCCATGATGGCGACGAGCACCGATGCTGGAGAGCACGCTGCTCCCGACGCTCTGCTGGCTGGTATCGGAGCGTCCCCGGGCTGCTTTACAGGTACGGTCCGGGTCGTTAGAGATGAGCGTGAATTCGGCAAGCTGAAGCCGGGCGATGTGCTGGTCTGCCCGGTGACATCGCCAGTCTGGTCCCTGCTCTTCCCCAGCATCGGGGCGCTGGTGACCGATACAGGTGGCATGCTATCGCATCCTGCGATCATCGCTCGCGAATACCGGATACCTGCGGTAGTGGCGACGGGTAGAGCAACTGGTGTTCTCACTGACGGACAGCCCGTCACGGTGAACGGTTCGACCGGCCTCGTGCATTCGACTACGTGACTCACATCCACTGGAAAGGAGCAGCTAAATGCCTATGCAGCTTGATCGCTCACAGCGCCGCTTGAAAACTTCTATGAGGGTAATGTCTCGCCTCACCGTGCCTCTCTTCCGGCTCTTCAAGGGCCGTGGTGCCTCCCTTATGTCGCCCCCTAACGTTCCGCCAGTCCTGCTGCTCACGACGACGGGCAGGAAAACCGGGCAGCCACGCACAGTTGCACTGAGCCACTTTAGCGACGGAGATGAGGCGGTCGTCGTCGGGAGCTATGGCGGCTTGCCGGTCGAACCGGCCTGGGTATTGAATCTTCGAGCCAACCCGGCAGCCTTTGTCGAAACCGGGCCCGATCGTGTGGCAGTCTGTGCCGAATTCCTGGAGCCGCCCGAATCCGAACTGGTGTGGGAGCGCATCGTGTCGAACTACCCAGTGTATCGCAAGACGCGTGAACGAGCGAATCGAGACTTACCAATCGTCCGTCTGGCGCATCGCGCCAATTGACACCACCCTCGTGGTAAGAGTGTTTCGCATTACTCCTCACTATGCGTGACGCCTCGCTGCCGAAGGTCCTATTGGTGGATAACACAATCCCGAGTAACCTCAGAGTGACGTCAAGATCTGACCTTTCCCTGATGCTGGTGGTGAGCAGATGTCCCAGAGCCCAATTTCCGCTTTCAGAATCTTCTTCGGATTCCTGTGGCGCGGCGCGCTCATCGGCATCGCTGGAGGAATTGCGGTGCCTGTCCTGACGGTCCAGCTCATTATGGCGCTCGTTCTTCTGAATCCCTTTGCCGACGTGCCCTTTCTCATCCGCATTTGTGCTCCGGCTGGCACGCTGCTCGGAATTCTCGCCGCTTACATTTCGATCAAGCTTGATCGGACTGAGAGCTTTTGGGCACGCGCCAGATTTCTTGGCTACGTCGGCTTCTCCGTCGGTGGGTTCTATGGCAGCTTGGGCGCTCTGGCAGTGCTGTTTCTGGGTGGAGTCGTGGTCACGGGTCCGATAGCAGGTTTGGCCGCAGGTATCGTCGTGGCTGTGCCATCCGCCTGGTTCGTTCGCCGCAACTTCCGGCCGCTCCTCAACCCGGCAGCGTATGACCGGATCATGCGCCGGTACATGGCAGCCGTTGGATTTGCCGTTGGCGCCGTTACCTGGATGGCCGTCCTGCGAGGTCTCTACCGGATTTGGCCTTCAGAAGATCTCAACTTTGTTGTTGCCTGGATCGCCCTCGGACTGTTCGCCGGATTCGTCAGCGCGGCCTTTGCGCACTGCAAGAGTTCTTGCCTTACCGGCTGGTACTCCCGGGCATCGCAGGGCCTGCCCTCTCCTTTTGCGATCATCTGGCGTGATTTTCGTCCACCTGCGACAGCCAGCGGTTGATAAACATAGCCCAGCAGCATCCCGTCTCTGTGCAGTTCTAGCGGCTACACCGCTGCGAACGAACTGCATCCCGGTCGAGCAGTTGATCGGCGAAGCGGTCGTGCTGGATTTGAGCGTGCTAGCTCATGACAGTCTGGTTGGAGCTGGTGAGATAGAAGCCGTCGCAGATCAGGCGGGTGGCGTGCGGGAGGACGATATCGTCTTCCTCAAGACCGGCTACGTCGATCTACAGGACGACCCGGCCTTCGACCACCGTCCCAGTCTGACGGCAGAGGCGATGGAGTGGCTCGTCGAACGCGGGGTGAAACTCGTCGGCACCGACCTCAGCGGGCTCGAAGGACCGTTGACGCCTGGCCATCTGGATTGCCATCTTGTCTTGCTCGGCGCGGACATCCCCTTCATCGAGAACCTCGCTAATCTCGGTCAGCTTAGCCAGTCCCGCGTCTTCGTCTGCGCCCTGCCGATCCCGGTCCAGGGGCTCGATGCGTTTCCGCTTCGGGTGGTCGCGTTCGAGTAGTTCGCAATATCTCCCAGTCACACACCATCCCGTCCACCGAAGCGGTCGTGACCGGCGAGCCATAGCGGGAGAAGGGCGCTCGCATACTTGCGAGCGCCCTTCCAGTTCAGTCTGCTGTTGTCGCCCCTAATTGTCGCTGGTGAAAACCACCACATGGTTAGGATCGTTGGTCGTCAGATAGACAGTATTCTGATCGCTGACGGCGATGCCAACGGATCCGGTGCTGGAGTCGAACGGTGGCGTCTCGGGTCTGGTGATCGTTGTCACAAACTCACCGGTTGGCGTGAGCTTTTCGGCCAGCGCATCACTCCCGTCGCTGCTGAGATAGACGTACCCCGCGTCATCGACGTCGATGCTGAAGTGTGTAACCTCGCTGCTCGCGTTGATCCACTCACGCAGGTAACGCCCATCGAGATCGAAGACTTGCACCCGGCTGATGTATGCATCCAGTACGAAGACTTCCTCGTTGTGGACGGCGATACCGGATGCGAATGTGAACTCGCCGGGATCGACGCCGAGCTCGCCCCAGGAGGTGATGAACGCGCCGTTGGTGTCGAACTTCACGACCCGGTAGCCTGCGGCATCGGCGATGTACACATTGCCCTGGCCATCGACATCGATACCGAAAGCCTGGGTGAGTTCGCCATCACCCGAGCCGGGCTGGCCCCAACTCGTGACGATATCTCCTTCGAGCGTCAGCTTCGCAACGTAGTTACTATTGAGAACGTAGGCGATTTCACCCTGTATGGCGATATCGACGGGCGTATCGATCCCTTCGCCGGTCCAGAGGTCGACGAACTGCCCCTCGGCGTCGAAGATTTGGACTGCTGCGTCGTCGTTGTCGACCGCGTATATCCTGCCTGTCTCGTCGACATCGATGCCATACAGCCTGTCGAAGTTCGCCCTTTGATCACCGCTCCAGCGGTCGACGAACTCGCCGTTTACGGTGAACTTGTGGACGTACTTGTCGTCGCTCCCGACGATGTAGACGTGGCCATCGTTGTCGGCTGCGATGTCGACCGGGCTCAGCAACTGGCCCGGCTCCGTGCCTTCCGCGCCAATCGTTCCGATGTATTCGGCGTCGGTTGTGAAGACCTGGACCCGGTTATTCCCGAGGTCGACGATATAGAGTCGACCGACCTCGTCGATCTCGAGCGCGGTCGGTGATGTGAACTCCTCCTCACCGGAGCCTGCAGTGCCCCAGGCGAAGATGAACTCCCCATCTGGCTTGAACATATGGATGCGGCTCGTCTCCTCGTCGGCGACGAAGATGTTGCCGCTCTCGTGGACGGCGACATCGGATGGGAGCTTGAACTGACCGTCCCCGGAACCCGGTTCGCCAACGGTGAAGGCGAAGTTGCCGTCGGGCTTGTAGACCTTGACACGCTTGTTTCCAGTGTCGGCCACGTAGAAGTTGCCATCCGGCCCGATTGTGAAGCCGGCCGGGTCTCTCAGACGCAAGTTCGGCTTCCCAACCTGACCGATTGATTTGACGACCTCGCCGTTGGCGTCGAGATGCACGATCCGGCTATTGCCGCGGTCGAGAATCCAGATGCGGCCCTCGGCGTCGACCTCGACATCCTCCGGCGTATCGGTTGGCCCTTTATCCTGGCCGACGCCGCTGAAGCCGCCGAGCGAAAAGCCGTCCGCTGAGAATTCCTGGACGCGTTCGGTGGTCTTGTCGACGACGATCACATTGCCGTCCGGCGTCGTCGCGACCCCGTAGGGCTTGTCGAATTCGTTCAGATCGTTCTGCTCACCGCCCAGCGTCGCCGCCAGTGCGTAGTCGAGGACCGGATTTGGAAGGGGTTGCGGAGTTGGGTCGGGGTCAGGATCCGGCGTTGGTTCCGGGGTCGGCGACGGGTCCGGAGTTGGCGATGGATCAGGTGTTGGGCTCGGCTCCTGGGTGGGGTCGGGCTCTTCGGTGGGCGTTGGCTGCGGCTGCTCGCCGCCGTCCTGATCGTAGCGCCAGCTGTAGTAGTGCTGGCCGACATTGCCCGCTTCGACCTGCCAGCCTTCGGGATTGTCCGGTGTGTACGTCAGGCAACGGCGCTCGAAGCACTGGATCAGCACATCCTTGTAGCTTCCGCCGACCTTGACCTCTGCCCAATAGGCCTCGGCCACCGGGTAGCCGGTCGCGTAGAAGGGGTCGGAGAAGAGTGGGGCTTGCTGAAGTTCGCCGTCGACATAGACCAGATCGCTGGCGTTCATGAAGGCCCAGAAGGGCGACGCGACGGTATGGTCGGTCTCGGCGACGTACCGCGCCGCGGTCACACGCTGGTCTGCGAACCCTCGTCGATGCTGACCTTACTGGAGCGGTCCAGCCGCTCGATGACAGCCTCGCCCTCCTCGCGGGCGGCGCCGTCGCAGATGCGGCCCATCGTCATATAGGTCGGGCCGCTGGGGTCGTCCGCGTCGCCAGCGACGTTGACCAGCGCCGGATCGCGCTGCTGGAAGGCGTTGTCGCCAACCTGCATCCGACCGCTCATCAGTTCGACGACGAGCAGGCCGTTGGTGACATCCCAGGGGAGATTCAGCCCGGAAGCTGTTGTCTTCCATGCGAGCTTTATCGAAGTACTGGACGGTCCGCTGGCCGCCGGGTGCTTCGTCGTAGCTCTCCTCCATCGCGCTGGTGAAGCCCTCCGGACCCCACATCCATGTGCGCGAGACCTGCCCTGACGCGACCGGCTGATCCGGTCGTTCCCAGGTCCGCTGGAAGGGATTCGTTGCCGGTGAGGCGGCGAACGTCTGGTAGGCGAGCGATGTGACAAGGATGAGCGTCAGACCGAGCACGCTCAATACTTTCCGCGGATTCCCCACAAAGAGATCCGGTCGTGGGGATGGGGGCGAATGTAGGCGGGTGGTCCCTTCCGGACCAGCCATATACGGTGACATGATTGCTACCTCCTCGTAGCTATGCGCGGGTTGCTGCGACGCCTTCGTCGCGGCCTGACTCGTGTCAGATTCACTCTATGCCGCGTCGATCTGCGGCTACATCTGCCGTACTGCGCAATCGATCGCCCGCTCGCTGTGCTGTGTACTACCCACACGGACGCTGACGACGCATTCAGACAAGCATCAGAGGGGCGCTCGCGAGTGAGCGCCCCTCTGATGTGAGAGTGATCTGGGAATGCCGTTCTATCAGGTGGCAGCGAAGGCCAGGATGAAGTCTTGCGCCCCGTCCGAGATGTAGATCGTGTGCTGGTCGTTGACGGCGATTCCCCATGGCACGATGAGCGGCTCCGGCGCTGCCGTCGTGGCCGGCGTCAGCGTTACGACGAGCTCACCAAAGGGCGTGCGCTTGCAAGAGCTTGCCGGACGCCGCGCCGAATAGCTTCGGGGCGGTCGTGGCGACCGTCGAGCCAGCGGGCTTGAATCATGCTTTTAGGACTCCTTCCCCAGAGGAGCGAGATCGTGAGTTCCTGTCGAATGCTTGCCTCGCGTCGGTGGTTGTTGCGTGCGTTCATGGTGACCTCCTTGTCGAACGCTGGTGGCCGCTCCGTTGCGGCGCATTGAGATGATCATGGGTCAGGGGGCGGGCGAGAATAAGGGGAGGAGTGCTCAATCGCGATTCACGCTAGGATGATCGAAACTACCCATAGTGTTTTTACGAATGCGACTTCTTGATGTTTCTCGATGGATAGAATGACCAGGCATTCTGGATATTGGCAGGCGTGAAAACAATGATGTTGCAGACAGATTCAATGGAACCACTTGAGCCGATCTTTGGCCGCGATCGCGAGGTCGCGGCACTCAGCGCTGTGCTTGAGAGTGCAGCGGCCGGTAACGGGAAACTCGTGCTCATCAGTGGCGAGGCAGGAATCGGCAAGACATCGTTGATCGAGCATGTGCTCCTGAGCGAAGCGCCAGATGCGATCATCCTCGCAGCCGCTTGCCGCGATCTGATGACGAGCCCGCCATTCAGTATCTGGTCCGACATGCTCAATAACTATCAACGCCTCGTAGAAGCGAATTCGCGGACCAGCGTTCCCTCGGCCCTGGTTTCTGGCGGCGATCTGCAGCAGACTGCTGCGCGTAGCGAACTCTTCGCTGATGTGCTCGCCTTTGTCAACGAGCTGGCCGAAGAGCAGCTGGTTGTCATCGTGTTGGAAGATCTCCATTGGTCGGATGGAGCCAGTATCGAGCTGTTGCATCATCTGGCAACCAGCATCGAGCATTTGCCGGTCGTCCTCATCGGTTCTTATCGTGATATTGAAGTCACCAGCGGTATACCGCTCTATAGACGCTTGCCCGGGCTGGTGCGTGATTCCAGGGCCGTCCGTATCGAATTGCGCCAGATCGACGCCGAGGCTATTGGCGCACTGGTTGCTTCTCGCTATCCGATGGATTCGGCGGGCGCGCAACAACAGCTGGCGGCATGGCTCTACCGCCATGGCGAGGGCATTCCCTTCTTTACGATCGAACTGCTCTTCAATCTTGAAGCCGACGGCAAGCTCCGGCGGCAGGGAGATAGATGGACCCTCCATGAGTTAGGTTCGGTCCAGGTGCCACTGCTGGTCCGGCAGTTCGTCGATCAGCGTTTGGAACGCCTGACTCCCGAACAGGTTCAGATCCTTCAGCTGGCGGCGGTCCTTGGAAATGAAGTCCCGCTCGATCTCTGGGCGACACTCGCTGGTGTCGATGATCTGGAGCTCATTGACGTCATCGAAGCGTCACAGCAGATTGGTATTCTCCAGGAACTCCCTACCGGAGACGGCTATCGCTTTAGCCACGCGCTCTTCCGGACGACGCTCTACAACCAGTTGATCTTGCCTCGCCGCCGCACCTGGCACGCCCGGGTCGGAGAGCTTCTGGCTGGCGAGCCAGGCGCCGACCCGGACGTTGTCGCCCATCACTTTCAGCTGGCAGGTGATCCCCGGGCCGGACGCTGGTTGATCGCGGCCGGACGCCGGGCGATCAAGAGTTTTGCCTATGAGATGGCATCTGATCGTTTCGAGCAAGCACTGAGCGTACTTGGAGAGAGCGAGTTACCGGCGCCTGAACAGGGCTGGCTGCTCTGCGATCTGGCGATGACCTTTCGCTTCGCGGATGCAACGCGCGGGCTGCGCTATCTCGACCGGGCAAAACAGCTCGCTGAGGAATCGGGTGACGAAGCACTCGCTCTCTACAGTCGATGGAGTAGCGCTCAGATCCGTAGTTTGCGCGGCGACAATGCCCTTGAAGAGATTGACGCAGTTGCCGGTGCACTCGACGAAGCCGGTACATATGCCGGTATTCGTGGCGCATTGACCGTGCCGAGCGGTGGCGCGCTGGCACAGGTGTATGGACGCTATGGACTCTACGATCGGGCACTCGATCATGGCCAGCGCTATCTCGATCATCACCCCAATGAAATCTCCGAAGCAGTCAGCCGTGCCTATTCCGGAATCGCGCTGGCAGCAGCCGGTATCGGCGACTCTTCAGCCGCCCGGCAAGCCTTCAGTCAGGGGCGGACTGTGGCCTCACAACTGCGCGATCCCCATCTGACCGGCATGCTCCTGAACTGGGAATTGATGGAGATTGTGTTGCCATACGACGCCGATCAGCGTGAGGCGCGCAAACAACTGGCCGCCGACGCACTGGCCGCCTGGGATCGCGTGGAAATGCCTGGCAGTCGAGCTTCTTCTGAGCAGGATGACTCGCGCCCTTCGACCGATATGTCGGTCTACGCCACGCTCTTGCTCGATGGTCATTGGGATTCCGCCGAAGAGCAGGCAAAGATCGATCTGGAGTTCGATGGTATGCGCTTCGACGCCTTGCGGGTACTCGCCATTCTGGCGCTACGCCGGGGCAATCTCGGTGACGCCCAGCGCTATCTTCAGCAGTCGCTACCACTGGGACCGTCGACCGAACCAAGCAACTATTACTTCTTCAGCGCGCTCTGGTTGCAGCGCACCGGCGTTGAGCTTGCGCTTGCCACTGGCGATGTGACCGCTGGCGATGCGCTGGGTCGATGCCCATGATGCATGGCTGGAATGGAGCGGTCGCCTGCTCAACCGAGCTGAGAGTCGCTTGTTGCGAGGCCGAATTCACGAAGCCCGCGGCGATCTCGGACTTGCCCAGCGCCTATGCCAGCGAGGCTCTAGAACTCGCGAGCCAACCACGTCAACCGCTGGCGCTGATACAGGCCGAACGCTATCTCGGACATCTGGCGCTCCTCACTAACGAACTCGACGCGGCGACGCAGCACCTCGACCGGGCTCTTGCGCTGGCGCAAGCATGCGCCGCTCCCTATGAGATCGCAATGGTGCAGCTCGAGCGCGTGAGCCTGCTGCGTAAACGCGGCCTGCAGGCAGAAGCAGAGATCGCAGCAGAGGAAGTTCGTCGTGGGGCCGAGCGACTTGGAACTCGGCCTCTGCTCGCCAGGCTGGATCAAGCCGAAGCCGAGAACGCTATCGCTACCGCTACTGGCAAGGTACCGGGCGGACTCTCTCCGCGTGAATTGGAAGTGCTGCAACTGGTGGCGCAAGGCATGACCGATGCAGAAGTTGGTGAGCAACTCTTCATTAGCCCGCGCACTGTCGGCCGTCATCTACGCTCGGTCTACAACAAGCTCGGAGTCAACTCCCGAACTGCCGCCAGTGCCTTCGCCTTCCAGCATGGCTTGACTGCTGATGAATAGGCCTTGCTGAATCACGGCGACATTTGTGCGGTTCATGCCGCAATCGATGGTAAGCAGTACACTATGTCAGCGCGTGGTCCACACCACGTGCCAAACTAGCGGGGGCAGGTGCGCAAACCACAACTTGTCCCCGCTTTTCCTTTGCAACGTTTTGAACCGCAACGGCGCACTGCTGCTGGCTGGGCATGCAACCGGAGGCCGCAAACGGCATCCTGTTAGCCGCAGATGATGCACCTTCGCAGCCACACACCGTAGAGACATGCCGCTGGCGCGTCTTGGTGGCGACGGTGATTGTTTTCCCGGAAAACATCACCGTCGGCACCCAGACGCGCCAGCGGCACGTCTCTACCTGATTGCTGTTTCTGAACCAGCCGAAGCAGTTGATGTTGTCGAATCCTGTAGGTGGGCGCTCGTGCCCGCTCTTCACCGCACTTCGATGATCAGCCTAAAATGACGCAAGCGTAGATGAGCACGACCAAGATAACTGAAAATCCTGGAGGAACGCATGACCGCAACGGACACGATCGCCGAAGTCAAGGACCGCATTGAAAAAGAGGCGCAGGCGCTGCACCCGCGTCTGATCCAGATCGCACAGGGCATGCACGCTAACCCGGAGATCGCTTTCCAGGAACACGAATCGATGACGGCGTTGACCAACGAGCTGGAAGAGCACGGCTTCGAGGTCGAGCGCGGAGTCGCCGGACTCGAGACCGCCTTCATCGCGACCTATGGCAGCGGCGAGCCGGTCGTCGCCCTCATCGCCGAGTACGACGCGTTGCCGGGGCTCGGCCACGCCTGCGGCCACAACCTGATCGGCACCTGGGCGATGGGCGCTGGCATCGCGCTGCGCCGGGCTCTCCCCGACATTCAAGGCACGCTCAAGGTGATCGGAACGCCAGCGGAGGAAGGTGGCGGCGGCAAGGTCACGATGGCTGAGGCGGGCGTCTTCAACGGCCTGAGCGCGGCGATGATGATGCATCCCCGCGACACGACCTACCTTGATCGGGGTTCGCTGGCCGCGACGCCTTACACGATCGAGTTCCACGGCAAGTCGGCTCACGCCTCATCGAGTCCCGAGAGTGGCGTCAACGCCCTCGACGCCATGATCCAGGTCTTCAACAGCGTCAACGCGCTACGCCAGGCATTCAAGCCGAACACCCGCATCCACGGTGTTATTACCCACGGTGGCGACGCCGCCAACATCATCCCGGAATACACCGCCGCTAAATTCATCGTCCGTAGCGACGACCAGAGCTACCAGGAGGAGCTAAAAGGGCGCTTCCGCAACATCGTCGAGGCGGCGGCGCTGGCGACCGGCTGTACCGTCGAGATCAGCGAAGGCATCAGCTACAAGCAGCGTGTCAGCAACCTGGCGCTGGTCGATACCTTCCGCGAGAATCTGACGGCAATCGGTATCGACTACGAGGTGCCGCCGGAAGGCGCAGGCGTCGGATCGAGCGACATCGGCGACGTCAGCCAGCTCGTCCCGACGATCCATCCCTATCTCCAGATCTGCGAGAAAGGTATCGGCAACCACACCCCCGAATTTGCAGTAGCCTCCGGCAGCGAGCGCGCCGACGAGCTAACCGCGACCGGCGCAACCGTCCTCGCCTGGACCGCCGCCGATGTCCTGTTGCGCCCTGAATTGCGCGAACAATTGGACGCGACATTTCGCGAGCAGATGGGCTGCGAACCTGCAAATTGAGAGATCTCGATCGATCGCTAGATTGGTGTGGCAGCTCGACCTGTATAGCTGGTTGTACTGGCATTGCAGGCTGGCTGCCTCCAGATCATGACCAACGTGCCGGCGACGGACTCAAGAGCCCAAACCGGGCCGGAGCAGCTGAGGCATGGAGAGGTTGTGCAATTCAAGAGCGTATTGAATTCGCCTGCGGATGGTTGGTCATCCGCAGCGCAGATCTACGATGCCTATCCAGGATGATGGCGTCTGGCGGCGAAAGCACGTTGTAGGCGAGGCCGCACGCGCTCAGACGACATGTGGTCAACGCCTGCGTGTGATTGGCCGCTCTAGCCCGGAATTACGCCCGGTATCTCATAGACACTGCACTGACCTGGAGTGCGCGGCACCCGCAGTTGGTTCGTATAGCGGCTCTGGCAGTAGCTCAGCGGGCCATCGCCCAGCAGGAGGTGTGGTCGCTCAGCACTCGTGCAGCTGTTATTCGCCGCATAGCGTAGCGCTCCGGTGTAGTTGCTGATACAGAAGGTCGTGGGAACAGGTCCGGGGACCTCCAGGCTGATCATTCCCGGCACGCATCCGGCTTGGCCGACCCCATGCACGCTGCCCGTCCATGGGCTCGCGCACAACATCACCGACTGGCCAACCTCAATCGCGCTCGACGCCACACCGGCATCGTCGTCCGTGACTCGCACCCCGATCGTCGTCTGGGCGTTGCTGAGGGCAAGCGTGCAACTTGTACTGTTGGCCGCTTGGGGTCCAACTTCATAGATATTGTCGCCGTCGCAGTCAAACTCGTACGTGAGAGGGTCATTGACTCCGGCTACGTCTGACGCAGTGACGGTGACGTTCACCGGCTCGCCTTGCGGCACCGGTGCATTCGTTGTGATCGAATCAATTACTGGCGGGACATTGTGCACGGTTATCATCACCGTGTCGGTGTCGCTATCGATTCCGTCGTCGATCGTCGCGGTGATCGTGTAGCTGTCGCTCGGCGTGCCGGAAGGGTTGTTGTCCGCGTAAGTGTGGGTCCCGGTGCAGGTGCCGGCGTTCTGATCGACGACGCCCGGCTCGTGCCGGTGAACCATCACCCCAGTCGATCGAACAGGTGTGCGTGTCGCCAGCGCCGTCATCGGTGAAATCGACCGTGAGCTGTTGACGATTCGGTCTCGTTGATCGTATCCGGCGACCGCCGTCATGCCGATGATGGTCGGCGCGACGTTCGTAACCTGGACGATGGTCGTATCGGTGGCCATCCCGAGATCATCGTCCTGGACGCGAACGCCGACGTGTAGTCGCCCTCGATTCCCGAACGTACAGGTCGTGAAATTCGTGGTCTTGGGACCGACTTCGTAGATCGCGTCATTGTCGCAGTCGAATTCATACATTAGCGGATCGTCGGCTGGCGCGGCGAGTTCATTTGCCGTCACAGTGATCGTCGCTGGACTGCCTTCGGCCACCGGCCCATTGTTCGTCACGTCGGTAATGACCGGCGGGACGTTGTGAACGGTAACTGTCGTAGTGTTCGCGCCGGACCCGAGGTCGTTGTCAATGATCGTTACCGTGACGGTGTAGTCGTCGCTTGCCGTGTTGGACGTCTTGTCGTCCGGGTAGGTGTGACTTCCCGTGCAGGTGCCGGCGTTCTGATCGACGGTGCCGGTCTCAGCGTTCGAGCCGTCGTCCCAGTCGATTGTGCAAGTATGGGTATCCAGCACACCGGCGTCGGAGAAGGTCGCCGTGACCTCCGTCGAACTGGTCTCGTTGATTGTCGCCGGAACGGCCACGACGCTACTGACGGTCGGGTTAGCGTTGCTCACATTTAGCACGTTGCTGGCATCATCGCAGTTTGAGCCGTCACAGACCTCGATCGTCACGGTATGGCTGCCATTGTCGTCATAGATGTGGTTGGGGCCGGTGCAGGTTGTTCCGACGACCGTGCCCGCCTGCGGCCCATCACCTTCGCCATAGTCGACGGTGCACGACCGTGCCCCGCCGAGGAGATCGACGGTGAATGTTGCGCTGGCGACGACCGACTCCCCTTCATCAGGGACCGAGGGGGCGAATAGTGGAGTGTCGACGGTGACCGAGTTTGTCAGGACGGTTACCGTTGTAGCTCCGGTTGCCTGATCTCCTCCGGCGCTCGCCCGCACGTTTACGACGTGGTCTCCGCCGCTGTTGAAGGTACAGCTTGCGCTGCTTGCTCGCCGTCGGCCCAACATCGCCGCTGTCGCTGTAGGAGCCGTTGCCGTTGCAGTCGTATTCGTAGCTCAGCGAAGGGCTCGTCGGGCCGCTCGCGTCGACGGTGATGGTCGCCGAATCTCCGACCAGGATCGGACCGTCGTTCCAGACGGCGTGGATCTGCACCGGCGGCGTGCCGCCATTTTCGACTGCGCCGACATCGCAGGAGGTGTTGACCGGACGGGGTATGCCGCGCTGATCGGTGCTGGTCGACGATGTTCCGCAGGAACCGGCCGGGATGTCATCCAGGGCTGGGCTGCCGGTTTGAAGCAGGTGTGTCTCCGTCGGACCGCCGTTGTTCGCTAGCGTCGGATCGACGAGCGGGTTGATGCTGGGCTGGTCGTTCGTGGCCGTCAGGTTGCAGGTCGCGTCGTTGCTGATGTTGTGATCGAGTGAGGTGATGTCTCCACTCGAACTCGTATCCTCACAGTTCGCGGCCGTGCTGACGCCGGTCGAATCGATGATCTGACCCGCCGATCGACAGGTTTGTCGATCCTCCAGCGATATCGATAGCGCTACCGGCGTCGGGGGACGTGTTGTTCTTGAAGGTGCTACCAAGGATTGTCGTGTTCGAGTTCTGGAAACTGTCGATCGCACCACCGGATGATCCGGCCTGATTGCCTGAGAAGGTGCTGTTCCAGACATTGAATTCGATGGTTGCCACACCAAGCGTGCTTACAGCGCCCCCGGAGAAGGTTGCGCTGTTGCCGTTGAATGTCGAGGTCCGTAGATCCAGATTGGCTCCATTCAGGAAGATGGCCCCGCCGCCGAGGGCATTGTTGTTCTCAAACGTTGAGTTGGAGATCTCGCCAGCGTTCGAGTTGGTGAGGAAGATTGCGCCGCCTTCACCGGTAGTGGGATCGGTCGCTGAATTGTTCAGGAAGGTGGAGGCGTCTACGAAGATCGGGTTGGTGGCATAGATTGCTCCGCCGAGGCTGCCAGTGGATGAGCCGCTCTCGTCGCCTATCGCCTGGTTGCCGTCGAACGTCGTTGAGACGATCGTGAGCGTTTCATCCGATGCATGGAAGCTGCCGATTGCTCCACCCTCGACAGCATCTGCCGTACCACTATTGCCGGTGAATGTGCTGCCGACGATCAGGGACGATCCGGTTGTGTAGATCGCAGCGCCACGCACCCGCCCACCATCATTCAGTAGCTGGTTGTTGTCGAAGGTCACCCCATAAATATTCAGGTCGCCGTCGCTGCTTATCGCGCCACCATCGGTGACGCCGCCGGTTTCAGACCGGCTGCCATTTTGCAGAGTGAGATCGATCAGGGTTAGCGTGTCGCCAAACGCCACGTCGAAGAAGGGGCTGCCGCCGTCGAAGACTGCGCCCCGGCCAGAGATGGTGACGTCGGTCGTGATGTTGATCGTTGAGGTGAAATTGATCGTGCCAGCGCAATCGATGATAATCGTGCCGCCGCCCGTCGCCTGGACACTCGCGATCACTGCGGACAAGGTCGCGAAGTCGCAGGTCGTCACCGCGCCATTTGCCGCTTCGGCCTGCGGCACTCCAAATTCGAGTGGCGTACTGGGCGGCTGACCAGCCCTGTTATCGATGCGACGAGCGCGAGCAGTCCAGCGAGTCCGGCCCGCAACATCCGGCTTTGCATGACTCGGCCTGCGGCACTCCGAAGTCAAGCGGCGCACTGGGCTGGCTGACCAGCCCGGAAATCGATGCGACGAGCGCGAGCAGTCCAGCGAGTCCGGCCCGCAACATCCGGCTTTGCATGAACAACACCTTCTAGTTCCAGTAGCGCCGTATCCCGTGAACGACGGCGCTCGAGCCTCTGAAAGTTCACTATAACGTACATGGCACGAAGACTGCATAGTAACAGGACTTTCGGTAGACATAGTGACGTTTCCGCATGTTCAATAGAAGTATCGGCCCACCATCGGTGACTCAGGCTCGCCCATCCTCGCCGACAATCACGCCATGAGGAGCCGAACCGGGGCCGAGCGGGATCTCGCGAACCTCACCAGTACCGGGATCAAGCCAGCCTTATGTCCCATTTCCCTGGCCGGTGTATCAGACCCCGTCATCAGCGGCCGGTGTCGCATCATGCGGCCGCGAGCCGGGCGTCAACGGGTAGTCAGCTATGACATTGTTGAGTGAGGGAATTGGTGTGAGTGTCGCAGTCGGTTCGGTCCGCACGAGTGTGGGAGATGGCTCAGATAGCGGCATCGTTGCTGTCTTCATCCCGCAAACAGCCGCCTATGGTCAGGCCAAGGACAATCAGGATGGCGATCACAGGCAATGACTTCATCGAGCCCCAGATCTGCTGGCCGGTTTTCAGGGTAAACCGGTCGTGCTTCTCACATTCGTTCGCTACGTCTGATAAGCGACGAAGGGCTTGAAGCGTTTCGGCAGTATCGCTGCCACAATTTACCGCTGGCTGTCACTCTTCTGGCGCGACAGCCAGCGGGCGACGGGACCAGCAGCGAGCTATTGAAGCTCCCGGATCGCCAGCTCTAGCGTGTCGGCGATGCGGTTGCGGGCGCGGACGGCGGCGACCCAGTGGGTCTGGTATTGCTCGCTGGCCGGGTCGAGATCGGGCAGCATCCCCAACGGCGTTAGCGCCGGGACTTCGCCGGACTGCCAGGCGTGGCCGTAGCGGTCCTGGCTGTAGGAACCGGTGACGGTTGAGACGATCGGGACGAGCAGCCGGGCCAGCCCGAGCATCGTCGCGTTAATCTGCTCGGCTTCGGCGTCGTCAATATCATCGCCATGCGAGCGGGCCGTGCCTGCACGGATATCGAAACGATGTGCCAGCCGATGCAATTCGTTCGCCTGCTCGACGATGCGAGTCATGTCGATGTCCGGCACATCCGCTTTAGCAAGTTGCGAGAGCGAGGCGGAGAGCGCTCTGGTCATCGGGCCGTAGCGGTAGGGCAGCACTGGCGCAGTCAACAGATCCCAGACCCAGCGGGCATAGAGCCGCAGGTGGAGATCGAGTCGGTCTTTGTCGAGCTTGTCGATTGTGTTGTGAATCGAGTGGTGCCACCAGCCAAGCGAGGCCAGGGCGGTGCGGCGGATCTCCTCGTCGGTGAATGAGGTGATACCGGCGAGATTCGTCAGTCCGACGCCGAAGAAAGAACTGTCGCCAGTGCGGCGCGATCGGCCCCAGTGGATCGGCATCCCCGGAGCAGTTTCGCGGGTAATGTGCTCGATGAAGTCGCGCGCGTCGTCGGTCGAGCTGAGGTGCCAGTCGGTCGTGTTGGCCATGGCGGGCTGGTCGATCTGGAGGTAGCCGACGCAGCGCTCCTTCAACCGATCCCACTCGACATCGGCGAAGCGTGACGACGAGATCATCGTGCCGGTCTCGTGGCCCATCCAGAGCCCGCAGAGCATCCCCCGGCGCAGTTCGCCGCGGTGCGCCGCGAAGGTACGCGCTAGCTCGATGATGCAGGCGCTCCCGGCGGCGTTGTCCGTCGCCTGTGGTCCGAACCATGAGTCCTGATGGCCGCCGAGCAACAGAAATTGCTGTCCTGGGCCAGCGTTGAACTCTGCACTCGTCATCGCCAGATCGGCCCAGCGGTTGTCGGCCTTCGCCGCGACATGTACGCGCACCGTCCCCTGCTCGCAGAGCGCTTTGAGCTTCAATCCCTCGGTACGAGCGATGCCGACGCAGGGAATGTCCGGCATCTCGGTCTGGAGCGACTCGGGCGTCGGGTTGCCCCAGGCTGATTTCATCGAACCGAATGGGACTGCTTCGTTCGTCTCATCGCCCCAGTTCATCATGATCTGGGCGGTCGAGCCCTTCTGCCAGGCGATCAATGCCTTCTCGTGACGGGCCGGTGAGTAGGAGAGCTCCGATAGCGTGATCTTGCCGCGCACATCCTTGCCCTCATAGTCCGACTCCGCGCCGGAGCCGACGTAGATCAACTCGCCTTCGATGCCGTCGGTCGAGGCCGAGTGGCCCAGAGTATGGGCTTCGATATCGCGCGTCTCGGGCGCAAGCAGCCGTACTGCCCCGGCTTCCGGAAACGAGACCAGCCCGAGGAACTCGTGCAGCCGCGCATCCAGCCCAGCTTCGGCGAAGCGGTCGCGGGAATACTCGGCCATCCGCCGGCTGTTCTCCGACCCCGCCAGCCGGGTTGGGATCTCGCTGGTGATCTCCTCGATCGTCGCCCAGGCTCTATCGGCCGATAGTTCTCGCAGGATATCTTCGAACGGCATGGCATCCCCCAATAGTGACGGTGGCGTAAACACAGCAGGGCATTATAGTAAGGAAGATACTGCGTACATCTACCTGGTAGAGACGAATTCGGATGAACATGGCAGAGTACCGCCTGTTCTAAAAGCTTATGGACAGGTATTCGTTCGAACTCTGTCGTCAGATAGCGAATTACATGCGGGATTGTTCCGATGTCCCGTGCGAAGATCGCATCTGAGCGTCCGGTATCCTCAATGCACTCGAAGCAGCCGGGCGCGTCGAGGATCTCGTGATTGTCGGAGTCAGCCAGTGGCAATTGCACGTTGCAGCAAGAGCCGACGTTGGGCAGCTATGGGATCGGTATGCAATGAATTGGATCTGCTGAAAATCGGCTGTATGCCTTGTTGGCGGTGGATCCTCATCTTGTTACCTTCCCGAAACACTCATCATTCGAATATCTTATGGTCGTTCGATGGCAGCAGTTACAATACGTCAGCAAATTGATGATTACACGGTATTCGTGTAATATATTGACTGGCTGGTATTGGATACACGCGATAACCCGTTGATGATCATGAAAGGTGCGCGGCTGGAGTGATTCGATCCTTCGGCGATGCGGCGACCGAGGATGTATTCAACGGTAGGAACAGTCGTGCAGCTCGTCGGCTCCCGCAAAGCATTTGGCAGGTTATCCAGCGCAAACTCGATATGCTGAATGCCGCTCATGTGCTGGGTGATCTTCGTAGCCCGCCGGGTAATCGGCTCGAACCCCTGAAGGGTGCCCGAGCAGGGCAGTACAGTATCCGCGTAACTGACCAGTTTCGTATCACGTTTCGTTTTGAGAACGGCAATGCCTACGACGTGATTTGCGAAGACTATCACTAGGAGGCTCGCTCATGATCCCAACTCATCGTGCTCCTACCGTACCTGGCGAAATCCTTCTAGAGGAATTCCTCCGACCTCTTGGCATGACCCAGGTCGATGCAGCCAGGCAAATGGACATCCCCTTGAATCGCCTTAATGAAGTGATCCACGGCAAGCGTGGCGTTACGGCAGATACCGCACTTCGTCTGGCCCGACTTCTGGACACATCTCCTCAGTTTTGGATGAATCTTCAGAACGCAGTCGACCTTTATCATGCCGCCCGGAAGCTAGAGTCAGTCAAAGTCTGACGCAGATTGCTCAGGCAGTCGCCTCCCGCGCCAGCGTCGCGACGGCGTCGCGGGCTGTGGCGATCTCGTCCGGTGATGTGAAGAAGGCGACGCTGAGGCGGGTGGCGGTACCGCGCATTGCGGCGCGGCAGGTGATCTGCCAGCGTTCCCACAGCGCTGTTGCGACCTCCGGGCCGGTCATGCCGTCGATGGTGAAACTGACGATGCCGGTGCTCATGGCCGGGTCCATCGGGCTGATGACGGTGACGCCGGGGATCGAGCCGAGCTCCCGCTTCAGGCCATCGGCCAGTTCACCAGCCTGGGCTTCGATCTGGTCGATGCCGAGCGCCTGGATGTAGTCGACCGCCGCACCAAGCCCGATATAGAGCGGCCAGGCGCGGTTGCCGAATTCGAAGCGATTCGCGCCCGGATGGAGAGTGAATTCGCCGGTGTCGTGGTCGAGTTCGGCAGTCGAACCCGCCCCGATCCAGGAGACGGCGAGGTCGTCCAGCAGATCCCGGCGGACGTAGAATGCGCCGACGCCCATGCCGCCGCAAAGCCACTTGTGGCCGGTCATCGCGTAATAGTCAGCGTTGATATCGTGCAGGTCGATCGGGAACTGGCCGACCGATTGCGCGCCATCGAAGAGCACCTGGGCGCCGTTGGCGTGGGCCATTGCGGTGATCTCCTTCGCCGGAAGGCGCAGGCCGTTCTCTGCCGTGACATGGCTGAGTGAAAGCAGCTTCGTCCTCGGTGTCATCGCCTGCTCGAAGCGCCGTAGAAGCTCGTCAGAGTCATCAGTCAGCGGCACGAATTTCAGTTCGACTGCCGTGCGTTTGCGCAGATTGAACCAGGGCAGCAGGCCGGTCGGATGCTCCTGATCGGTCAGGATGATCTCGTCACCCGCCTGCCAGTTCAGCCCCATTGCGACGACGTTCATGCCTTCAGAAACAGAGCGCAGCAGGGCGATCTCGTCAGTATCAACGCCCAGCAGGGCTGCGATGGCGGAGCGGGCAGCTTCGGCGCGAGCGGCGATCTCCTGCTTGACCGGCGGCGCTTCTGCGCCCTGGTCGGCCATCAGCCGATAGCTTGCGTTGACGGCATCGATCACCTGCTGTGGTGTCGGGCCGGTGCCGCCGGCGTTGAAGTAGACGTTCGCGTCGAGGCCGGGTATATCCTGTCGGATCTGGTCGAGGTTCATTGATGCCATCTCGCTTCCTGGGTTTCAGATCTCCAGATTGACACGCTAGCCTGAGTGCACCGTGCCGTCAATCCGCATGCCTGAAATTGCTGCATCGCGACTCGATCCCCGGTCACAGGGAAGCGCCGTAACAGGGCAATGCATCGCATTGCCGGTACAGATGTTGAGGGATTAATCCCACGACGCTGGGCTCGATATAAGCGTCCTGCAACGTGATGCGTTGCTCTGCCGGGATACCGATGCACCTGACGGGTTGGCCCCAAGATCGCTATAGTCCGCTAGACTGCCCTCAGGTTACACGGGAAAGGAAATGCATATGGCTGTCACCGATCTGATCGTCGCACTACACAACCGTCGCTACCAGGTCGAACGACCCTGGGGCGAAACGCCGCCGGGTATCTCAGTCGACGTCGTCAGTCAGGTGGCGGTGGACAGCAAGGACAATGTCTACGTCGCCCAACGCATCGACCCGCCGATCATCGTCTTCGATAGTGAAGGCAACTATCTGCGCTCGTGGGGAACCGGCGTGATTGCGGACGCCCACGGGATCTGCATCACCTCCTGATGATCTTGTGCTCGTCGTCGACCGCGACGCGCATCAGGTGCTCGGCTTCTCGCCGGAGGGTGAGTTGCAATTGGAGATCGGCGAGCGGCACGCGCCACGCTTCCAGCAGCCTTTCAACCATCCCTGCGACGTTGCCGTGGCAGCAGACGGCGAGATCTACGTCTGCGACGGCTACGCCAACTCGGTCGTCCACCGCTTTGCCGCCGATGGCGCGTGGATCTCGACCTGGGGCGAGCCGGGCAGCGGCCCTGGCCAGTTCACGACGCCGCACGCTATCTGGGTGACATCCGACGACCGCGTGCTGGTGGCCGACCGCGAGAACAACCGCATCCAGGTCTTCGACCGCGACGGCGGCTACCTGACCGAGTGGGGCGATCACTATCACCCGATGGATATCTACGTTGATGCTCAGGGGCTGATCTACGTCACCGACCAGATTCCCCGCCTCAGCCAGCTCGACGCAGACGGCAACCTGATCGGACGTTGCCGCCCCATCCTCAATGGCGCTCACGGTGTCTGGGGAGACTCCAGGGGCAATCTCTTCCTGGCCGAGAGCGCGCCGCAGAACCGGCTGACGAAACTTCAGTTACTCGATGGATCTCCCGGGGCGTAGCAGGCAAGCATCATCGAAGATGGCTAGCGGGCATACGGGACGGATGCTGACAACCCCACGGCTCATCTGCGAACCTCTCGTCGCTGGACATGCGCCGCTGCTCTTTCCGGAACTTCAGAACACCGTGCTCTACCGCTTTATCCCGCAGGATCCGCCCGTGGATATAGCGACTCTCACGACACGCTACGAACGGCTCGCGCGGGAGCCTCACTCTCCGGATGGCGACGAGCTTTGGCTCAACTGGGCGTTGCGGGAGAAATCTGATGACGGCATCTATGTTGGAACGCTGCAGGCCTCGGTTACACCCGGCCAGATCGCCTATATCGCGTACTTCATTTTCGAACCCCATCAACGGCAGGGCTATGCGAGAGAAGCAGTTGGCGCCCTGGTCGAGTATCTGTTTGAAGATCACCAGGTTGAAATCGTGGCCGCGGAAATCGACACTCGCAACGCCCCATCAATTGCCCTGATCACTGCGCTGGGCTTTCAATGCGTGGCACATACCGCCAACGCAGATTTCTTCAAGGGCGCACCCAGCGATGAATACCGCTTCGAGCTTTGTAGAGATTAGTGGTATTTACCCAGTGCCGTAGAGCCCCAGACGTTTGTGCCAATCCTCCATCGACTCCTCGGTGTTGTCGGCGAAGTGGAAGTGGATTTCGCCCTCCTCCGGCACCGCCCAGTTAGCCCGCTCGCCGAGGATGACGTGAAAGACCTCGGGCGGTTCCGGCAGCGGCGTGTCGACCGCCGAGGCGCGCGGGTAGACCCACTGCGGCCAGTCGGGTAGTGCGACGTACATCGGGCTGCCGCAGGTCGCGCAGAAATACTGCTGCATCGTGATGCCCTCGGAGTTGACGACCTCGTAGAGCGTCAGGTGCTCGGCTCCTTCGACCTGCATCGTCTCGCTCTCGCCCATCAGCCCGATGTTGTAACCTCCGCCGCTGGAGGTCTTGCGACAGAGAGTGCAATAGCACCGCCGGTAGGGATAAGGCGTCTTCGACTCCACCGAAAACGACACCGCCCCGCAGTGGCACGATCCTTCGAGTAGCATCTTCGATTCCTGTCATCTTGTCTCAGTCGTTCAATACCCTCCACGTTACCGTAGAAATCACGACTGATCATCGGACGGGCCGCTCCCCAGACGATCACCGGACCGATATACCCATAACTACCCATCGATGGATTGCTCAGTTTTACTGATGCTCGAAGATCGCCGAATACCTACGCTCTAACCAACAAGAGCGGCCGCAATGGAGCGGCCTGCATATGAGCAGTACGTGGAGGTGCTTGCAATGTCTGAGACAGCGTCGTTTCAACGGCTAAACCTGACCGGGAGGCTTGCGGCCGCGTCGGCCCGGCGGCCATGGTTGACACTGAGTATCTGGCTTGCCATCTTTCTGGTCGGTGTTGGACTATTCGTTGGGCTGGGAAGTTCATTGCGGGAGTCCGACGCCCCGGCAAACAGTTTCGCCAACTCGCCCGATTCAGTCATCGGTGCAGAACTGATCGATCGCAGCTTCCCAGAGCTGGCAGCGGGGCAGGAGCTGGTCGTCATCAGGTCGGAGTCGTTGAGCGCTCCCGATCTCGACTACCAGCAGTTCGTCGTCGACCTTGAAGCCGATATCCTCGCGCTGGATGGCGTCGTGGCTTCGACTAGCAGCTACTATGCAACGCATGATCCGGCGCTGCTATCGAGCGATTCGCAGACGATGATTCTTCCGGTCGCACTCGCCAACGAGGGCAACCCGACTGAGAACGTCCGCGAACTCATAGAAGTCGTTGAAGAGGCTAACGGCGTCAACGGCTTCGAGGTTGCAGTCGGCGGCGAGGCCAGCGCTAGCCTGACAAACATCGTCGCCAGCGAGGACAGCCTCATCACCGGCGAGCGGATCGGTGGACCGGTTGCGCTGCTGATCCTGCTGGCCGTCTTCGGGACCCTTGTTGCGGCCGGACTGCCGCTCGGGCTTGGTGTTGCGGCGGTGCTCATTACGCTCGGCGGGGCGGCGATCATCGGGCAGTACCGCGACCTGTCGCTCTTCATCGTCAACATCACCTTCATGATCGGCCTGGCGGTCGGCATCGACTACGCTCTGTTCGTCATCAACCGCTATCGCGAGGAACGGCAGCTGGCACCCGATAACCTGACGGCAATCGCGCGTACCGGAGCGACGTCAAGCCGGGCGGTGCTCTTCTCCGGGCTGACGGTGATATTCGCGTTAGCCGGGATGCTGCTGGTGCCCTCGACGATCTTCCAGAGCATCGCCCTCGGTGCGATGATCGTCGTCGCCGTCTCGGTTGCGATCACGCTGACATTGCTGCCTGCCTTGCTCAGCCTGCTCGATCACCGTATCGAGCGCGGTCGCGTTCCGCGTCTGATTGGCCGCTCAAGCGGGTCATCGCGCCAGGGATTCTGGGAGCGGGTGACCGCTGCCGTACTCCGCAAACCGATTGTGAGCCTGGTCGGGTCAGTGACGTTGCTCGTTGCCCTGGCGCTGCCCTACACCACGATCAATCTCGGGATGACCGGCATCAGCCAGCTTCCGAGTGGATCGTCACCACGCACGGCTTTCGAAGTCCTGAGTGAGGAGTTCTCGCCAGGTCTGCTTTCACCGATCGAGATCGTGATCGAGACGGATCAACACCAAACTGCTGGTTTGAAGAACAGCATCGATGCGCTCAAGGTTGCGATCGAACAGCGGCCGGGCGCGACAGTTGCGGGTGTCAGAACCGCTGCTGATGATTCGGTGACGATTGTGGCGGTCAATGTCGATGGCGAGGCGGAGAGTGATCTAGCCCACCAAACGCTGCTCGAACTGCGTGAGGAGATCATTCCGGCGACCTTCGCGGGTACAGATGCCGAGGTCTACGTCACCGGCCAGACGGCCTTCTCGCGCGACATGATCACGCTCGTTGAGGACAACTCGTTCAAAGTCATCGGTCTGGTGCTCGGCGCGAGCTTCCTGCTGCTTCTACTGGCCTTCCGCTCATGGATCATCCCGGTCAAGTCGATTCTGATGAACCTGCTTTCGGTCGGTGCGACCTACGGGGTGTTGACGCTCGTCTTCCAGCACGGCATCGGGGCGCGGCTCTTCGGCTTCGAGCAGACCGATAGCATCATGGCGATGATGCCGCTCTTCATGTTCTCGGTCCTCTTCGGCCTGTCGATGGATTATCACGTCTTCATCCTCAGCCGGGTCAAGGAGCGCTACGACGAGACCGGCGACAACCAGGTCGCCGTCATCCACGGCCTGCGGACGACCGGCCGGGTCGTGACCGGCGCGGCGCTGATCATGGTCGCGATCTTCCTCGGCTTCGCGCTGGGCGACTTCGTCCAGATGCAGCAGATGGGTTTTGGCCTGGCCTTCGCGATCTTGCTCGACGCCACCGTCGTCCGGACGATCCTGCTGCCGGCTTCGATGATTCTCCTCGGCGACCGGAACTGGTGTTTCCCCAGCTGGCTGGAGTGGCTCCCGAAGCTGAACATCGAGGGCGAGGCGTCTCGACCACTCTCTCCTGTTGCCACAGTACTGGCTACTGAGGACTAGTGCGGACATCTGCCCAGTGGTGACCGTCGTATCTACGTGAGGATCGCAGGCGGCGACGGAGTGCGCTCTCCATAGTGTTTGCAGCGCACCTCGTCGCCGCCAGAAGGCACTTCGGCCTGGGGGTTAACTAATCGATCGGACTCGTCTCAACGCGACTGGCCAACCGGCAGATCGAGACCACTTCCGGCTGATCCGGGCCGAGCGGTCCCCTTTTCCAGTCTCCGTACTGCTGGAAGATCTCGAAACCGTGCCCTTCCAGCATCCGGTTCAGATCCTCGACATCGATGTAGCGGAGGTCGGATGTCGAGCGATAGCGTTCGCCCGTGGCACGGACGACTCGCTCACCGATGAGGTGCTCGACGCCGCTTTCGGGATCGTAGATCGAGCCGAAGAGGATATCGACCTCGCGACCCTCCGGATCCTCGATCGTCTTCCAGAGCGTCAGTTCCTCGGAACCGCCGAAGGTCTTGGCGGCGAAGTTGCGCGTCTCGAAGGCCAGGTAGCCGTCATCGCGCAGATGCTCGCGAGCGCGCTCGAAGAAGTCTCTGATATCCTCGTCGGTCAGCAGGTGCTGGAAGCCGTGGCTGGTCATCGTGATCAGCCGGAACTTGCGCGCCAGTTGCATCGTGCGAGCGTCGCCCTGGATCCACTCAATGTTCAGATGCGCCGACTTGCTCGCGGGCACGCTCCAGCATCTCCGGCGTGACGTCGAGCCCGGTGACATCCAGCCCCGCCTCGGCCATCGCGATCGTCAGACGACCGGTACCGCAGCCAACGTCGAGAATTGGCCCGCCAATGTCCCGCGCCAGCTCCAGGTAGAAATCATCGTCCGGTCCCCAGGTGTTGTCGGTGTCGTATTCCTCAGCGTCGGCATACTCGGGGAGACCGGTGTCGAGAGGATAACCAGGTGGCATAGTCCCTTTCCTTCTGGAGATACCTGGGTTTGCAGTCTGTTCAATCATTGATTTCCGAATTTTCCAGAGCCAACTGTGCGAACACACGGACATCTTCATCTTTATCGTCAAGTAAGCTGCGCACCCGATCCGCAATTGACGGATCGTCTTTCAGTGCATCGAGATCGTCGAGAAGATCAACCGCAAAGAATCTTAGTGTAGAAGAGGGACTATCAAGGGCCGTGACAAGCGTTGGTATTGCGTGGTGACCCTGGGTGCGGGCGAGATATTGAAGCGCCGCAGCTCGGACGTGTTTGTCCTCATGGGACATACACTCTTCAAACTGGGAATCTGGAATTAACTTATCAATGTAAGCCAGCCCTCTCAATGCTTCTGGGATGGCCGCTCTGCGGTCTTCGTCGACAAATCGAAGCAGTTTCTCGCTCAGTTGTCGCGGACCATCTTCCCCTAGCCAGTCGATGATCGCAGCCGGGTTCCAGGTCAGGCCCAGGATGACTCCCGATATTCGCTGATCGTCTGCCTGCTCAAGCTCGTTCCAAAGAAACGCAATACCCGGCTGTTCACAATGCGCGATCCCGAGTGCGATCTCATCAAAACACGCGACTTCGTACTCCGGCCCCTTCTGTGACCAGAAACCGAGCAATTCTTCCAGCGTCGATCCTGGGATTTCAGGACAAAAACGTCCTTGATATGACGTGACCTGGTTCCTACCGGTGCTGCAATCTGCCACTACCCCTCCTGCTCAAGTGTTCGCGGCATCGTGCGATGATACCGAACGGAGAACCTGCTATTAGAACTGGAGGCGACGCTGTGCTGCTGATTGATGGACATCTCGACTTGGCGATGAATGCGCTCAACTGGAATGGAGCGTCTCACTGGCAAGTAGACCAGCTACTGCGGATCGCGATTCCAGTCTAGGGGCCGTAGGTCGAGTGACTGTCACATCTACGGTGGGCGAATCTGCAAATTGACAAGTTCGCGATGCATTGTCCCGGGTTCAGGTCGCCATCGCGGCAGCCAAATCATGGTGCTCCGCTCCGCTGTAGAGCCACTGGGTCAGCGCGATGCCGTTACAGAGTCCGTTCAGACTCTTGTAGCCGCGCATCGTCTTGTAGCGGATTTTGCTCTTGCCGATCGCCCGTTCCGTGCCGTTGTTGGTCCCGTCAAGGCGCAACTCTGGTCGCTCGAGATGCAGCCGCAGCTTGCTCCAATGCTCCCACAACTCCAGCGTCAGGATCCGCATCCGGTACGCCACACTGGCCTGCTCATCTTTCCTGGGTGGTGCCGCGTACAGATAGCGTCGGTGCAGCTCTTCCAGATCACGGCTGCCCGTTGCCGGGAGTTCGCGGATCAGTGTCCGGATCTGCGCCAGTTCGCTTGCGAGCCGCTCGATCTGGCGCTCGTCGAATCGCGTCTGCCGTGCCTGCGCGAGGATGGCTTTGCCGCGTTTGGTCAGCGCTTTGCGGACATTGGGCGCCCTCTGGGCACGACACAGTTGTTGCTCGAGCCCGAGGTGCGCGGCCACGACCCCGTAGCTACCATGCTCGTCACTGACCAGTACCTCGACGCCGTACTGGCGCACGTAGGGGGCCAACCAGCGCTCGAAGGCGGCACTATCCGTGGCCTCCAGGACATCGAAATCCAGCGTCAGTCCGCGCTGCCCATCGGTCACCATCCCGATGATTGTCTCTTTGCCCTTGACTCGATAGACGGTCTCATCCACGCCCAGCACCTGGATCCGGCCGCGTGGTCGTGTTGTTCGCAAGACTTCCCCCGCTTGCTGCGCATCGCGCCAGACGGTCATGGCGCACACCTCGATCCCGAATGCACCGAGCACATGCGCCGCTGCATGACAGGAGAGTCCCAACCCATACATCAGCGCAGCCAATATGACAAGTACGCTGACTCTGATCCTTAGCCGTGACTCCCTCTGGATAGTGCCGAAAGGTGCGCCCACAGCCGACACAGCGGTAGCGCTCGACCGTGACCGCTACCTGGCGATGATCACGGAGCGGTTTGGGAACCGTTCCATGCCGGTGCAGCCCCCAGTGATCACAATAGACACACGCCTGGGGGCGCGTGGTGGGCTGCGTGTTGACGGGTGGGATCACGAGCCGTATCTTCATGGGGCGGCGCTCCGGCCGGTTCGTATCGCTTGGTCGTGACACGATCCTAGCCGATCAGCGCCGCTCTCCCATCATCCCACCGCCTATGTGACAGTCACTAGGTCGAGCCGAAGATGATATCGACCTGATGGCCAACCGAAACTCTGAACGTCTCCCATTCATCACCTTCCTGTTTGCCAGACGACCTCCTGTTGGAATTCATCTGGCTCTGAGTTTTCTCGGTTGTTACATGGCTGTGGGGCAGGACAGGGGAAATCATGCAAGAATGATCAAGGATCGTGATACGTGAAGCAAATCTCCGCCGAAGGAGCCAGTTCATGGCAAATACTCAGACAGCGACTGCAGGTTACCGTAGTGTTGAGGCTCTCAGTGCACTTGTTGGCATGACTCCGATGCTTGAGATCCACTACCGGTATAACGGGACTCCGCGGCGAATCTATGCAAAGTACGAAGTCCTGAACATGACTGGCAGCATCAAGGATCGAATGATGCTCCATATCATTCGCCGCGGTTACGAATCAGGAAGCCTCCATCCCGGGGACATAATAGTGGAAGCGACGAGTGGAAACACGGGTATATCCGCCGCGGCAATCGGCAGCGCTCTGGGGCATCCCGTGCGCATCTATATGCCGGATTGGATGAGTCAGGAACGTATGGATTTAATTGCGGCATTCGGCGCCGAAATCGTCCTCGTATCGCACGAAGAGGGCGGGTTCATTGGATCCATAGAAGCAGCGGATTCCTTTGCCGCACAGTCCGAGAACAGCTTCTTGCCGCATCAGTTCGCGCATGCCGCCAATGTCGAAGCCCATTTCAATGGGACCGGTCCTGAGATCGAATTGCAACTCTTCTCTCTCGGGAGGGCAGCCGATGCCTTTGTCGCTGGTGTTGGCACCGGCGGTACCGTCATGGGCGTTGGGCATTACCTCCAACAGTCAAACCCTGAAGTGCAGATACATCCATTAGAGCCGGCAAATTCACCGACACTCAGAACCGGCTCGAAGCTGGGGGAGCACCGGATTCAGGGAATTTCGGATGAGTTCATTCCACCAATTGTGCATCTTGATGAACTCGACGACATCGTTGATGTTTGGGATGGGGATGCGATTCTCATGGCGCAGGCAATGTGTCGCGAGCTGGGTCTACCGGTCGGAATTTCAGCCGGAGCAAATGTACTCGGCGCTATGAAGATCGCAGAATCCCTGGGCGACGGTGCAACGGTCGTGACGGTATTGCCAGACTCAAACAAGAAATACCTGTCCACCGACCTGTGCCGGGAGGAACCGATACGCGACGACTACCTGACGCCCCTTGTCACGCTCGATGGGTTCAACTCGTTTCGTTAGATCGATGATTCCGGGCAGTTCAGCTTCAACGTGCATGACGCGCGCGCGTTCAGTCTGCTCGAGGAGTACCTGTAGCGATGCTGAGGGTATTTTCGCCCACACCCGACACTGAAATTGTCTTGAACGGAACATCACGCTGCTAGAACCGGAGGCGAACCTATGCTGCTGATTGATGGACATCTCGACCTGGCGATGAACGCGCTGAACTGGAATCGGGATCTGAAACTGCCGGTCCACGAGACGCGGGCGCTCGAAGAGGGCATGGAGCAGAAGGGCCGGGCAGCCGGTACCGTTGCATTTCCCGAAATGCGCCGTGGAGAGATCGCGATCACTTTCTGCACAGTCATCGCTCGCGTCATCCAGCCGGGCGCAGTTCGCGGCGGCTATCGGACGCACGAGATCGCCTACGCTCACGCTCAGGGACAGCTCGCTTACTACCTCGAACTCGAGCGCCAGGGCGTCATCCGGATGATCAGCGACTGGCCCTCCTACGAAGCTCACTTGCAAGACTGGGAAGCAGATCCAGACGCCACCCCGCTCGGCATGGTGCTTACTATGGAAGGTGCTGACCCAATCGTCGAGCCGTCGCAGGTTGGCGCATGGTGGGAGCAGGGATTGAGGGTCATCAGCCTGGCTCACTACGGCCCGAGCGCCTACGCCAAGGGGACGAGAGCGTCGGCGGGCTGACCCAGATGGGCCGGGATCTCCTGACCGAGATGGACGGGCTGGAGAAGATGATCCTCGACGTGACCCATCTCTCGGACGACAGCTTCTGGGAAGCGGTCGAGCACTTCAAAGGGCCGGTCCTGGCGACGCACTCGAACTGCCGCGCCCTCGTCCCCGGCGACCGCCAGCTGACCGACGACATGCTGCGTCACCTGATCGAACGCGACGCCGTCATCGGCGCGGTGCTGGATGCCTGGATGCTCCAGCCCAACTGGATTCGCGGCGAGACGACGCCGGAGAATGTCAGCCTCAACACCGTCGTCGACCACATCGACTACGTCTGCCAGCTGGCCGGCAACGCCCGTCACGCAGCGATCGGCAGCGACCTCGATGGCGGTTACGGCACCGAACAGACACCCAATGATCTCAACACCATCGACGACCTCCAGAAGATCGCCGAGCTACTTCGTAGCCGTGGTTATGCCGAATCCGACATCGAACTCATCTTCCACGGCAACTGGAGCAATCTGCTGCAGCGGGTGTGGACAGCTTGAGCGCGGCAGAGTTCGGGAATCCGGAGAGATGCTCCTGAGAAATTAGCAAAGGGGTAGAGGGCCGAAGATTCGCGTCGTATGCGGCGCAGGAACAGCCGGTGGTTGTTCGCTTCGGCCTTGTAGCGTCATGGACGGGATAGGCGTGATTTCAGGGCATGACGATGACCGTCGGTAAGATCTTCGGGTTGCTGCAAGGTGCCCTACAGAGCAGTTTCAAGGATTAGAGCGGGTGATGGTGGATGAAGTATTCGGCATATCATCTTCGCTATCGCTCTCGTGGATGTGCCACTCCACCAGAAACTCTGAGGGAATGCGCGGCGAAGCTTGCCGGGTGGCGATATCTCTAGAGATGCTAGATACTCTGCAATCTGATTCCGTGTGCCTTTTCGGCGTAGAACGAAACGAACGAGGTTGATGGCAAAGACCTGTAGCCACCTGGATCAGATTCGTGCGGTGACGCCCTCGAGCGATGTCTGTCAAGAATGTCTGGAATTGGGCGATACCTGGCTGCATCTCCGCATCTGTCGTATCTGCGGCCATGTCGCTTGCTGTGACTCCTCCAAAAACAAACATGCCGCAGCGCACTTTCACGCCACTGGCCATCCCATCATCCAGTCGTTTGAACCCGGTGAGGACTGGATGTGGTGCTATGTCGATCAGATGATGATAGCCCCAGATGACCAGCTTGAGAAACGGGGAGTATGAGACGAGCGAGACGGATCGCGAGCGGTCTCCTGAACCTGATCAGAATGTCGTCGACGACGCGGCAATAACAGTCAACATCACTCAACGCGTGCGTCCAGGCCGCGAGCAGGACTTCGAGCAGTACCTCCGCGGTATCGCCAGCGCAGCCTCGAATTTCCCAGGCTTTCTTGGCGTCAACGTCGTCCGCCCGGTGCGTCCCGACATCCCCTACCGAACCATGTTGCGCTTCGAGCGAGAGAGCGATATGCGCCGCTGGGAGGAATCGGAAGAGCAGCAGATCTGGGCTGCGCGGGGTGCTGAGCTTGCCGAGGAAGCGCGACCGATCACAAATATCACCGGCACAGCCCAGGAGGCGCCTCTACGCATGCTGCTGACCCCGCTGGAGGACTATGTCCGGGTCAGTGTCTCGGGCATCGGACTCCTGATGCTCGGGACGATTCTGGCGCTTTTCCTCGCCAACTCGCCGTGGTCAGACGCCTACACCCGCTTCTGGGAAACCAAGCTAACGATCGGTACGGTGAATCATGGGATTACCGAGTCGCTGCAGCACTGGGTAAATGATTGCCTGATGGCTCTGTTCTTCTTCTTCCTCGGCCTCGAAATCAAGCGTGAGATTCTGGTCGGAGAACTACGCTACGTGCGGCAGGCCGCGCTCCCGATTTCGGCGGCGATCGGGGGTGCGATCATTCCGGCTGTGATCTTCCTCGTGTTGAATCTGAGTGGAAATGGCATAGACGGCTGGGGCATCCCAATTGGGACGGATACAGCCTTCTCACTCGGTATTATCAGTCTGTTTGCGGGCCGGGTGCGGCCGTTGCTCCTCGTCTTTCTCACTGCATTTGCAATAGTCGACGACATCCTGGCTGTGCTGGTCATCGCGGTCTTCTATACCGAGAATCTCGTGTGGGAGGCACTTGTCGTCGCCGCGCTCCTGCTTCTGGCGCTCGTCATTGCTAATCGCGCCGGGATCCAGCGTTGGCCAGTCTATGCCTTTCTGGGTGTTGCCGTGTGGCTGGCGGTGTTCGAGTCGGGGATTCACGGAACAATTGCCGGAGTACTGGTAGCGATGATCGTACCGGCAAGATCATGGATCAATCCGAGCGAATTCCTGGTGCGTGGACGACAGCTCATGGATGAATTCGAACGTTCCTGCTTCATGGCGCCAACGGTGCTCAGCAATGAGCCGCAGCAGCAGGTGACCCAGGCACTGGAAGAATTGACCGAACAGGTAGAAACACCACTGACACACTTCCAGCACCAGCTGTATCCGTGGATCACCTTTGGCGTCTTGCCCCTCTTCGCCTTCGCCAATGCGGGAATTCCGGTGGTGGATGGCTTTGGGAATGCGATTGGAAGCCTGGTGACGTGGGGTGTCATCGCCGGTCTGGTGGTCGGTAAGCCGGTAGGGATAACCCTCTTCTCCTGGCTGGCGGTGCGGGTTGGCATTGCTCGATTGCCTGCCTCAATCAGCTGGCAACAACTCTTCGCCGTCGCCTGGTTGGGCGGTATTGGTTTTACAATGTCGCTCTTTATCACCGAGCTTGCTTTTGGGGTCGGCGCAGTCGCTGACGAGGCGCGGATTGGGGTGCTCGCTGGCTCGGTTGTGGCCGGCGCCGTCGGATACTTCATTCTCCGGCGGTCACTCCCTTCGTCCGGCGAGCAGATGGCCGCCCGAATCGAACAGCCAGACCTGACCTTCGGCATCGCCCAGGCCTCGGGTGTCAATGAAGCTGAGGTTCTCAACGCTGGCGGTAGCGGGCGTGATATTGCCTGAGCGGAAACTCCCAAGCCCCGGAACGCTTGTTAGACGTTCTCACAGCAACCTGGGATCGTCAGACATAGACCGCTTCAGTCTGTATGCGAGCCTTGAGCCGGTGGTTGGTCATGCCACGTAATTGCAGGACATCGACTGGACGGCCAAGCCATCCTCCAGATCTTGCTTGAGCATCGCCGTCATGAACAGATTCGGCCTATCGCTGTCGAAGACGATGTCGATGTCGAGTAGCACATCTGCGCGCAACCGAGTGCATTCCACGGAATGGAGAATCTGCGCAGCGATGTGTCGCAGTGAATGTTCAGACCATGCGTGCTGAAAACAATATATCCAGATAACGGCCATCACTTGTGGAGACTTCCGATTGACGTCCGAACGTGAAAGATCTTCGTTTTCCTGAATCATCTGCCGTACGGTGGAGATCAATTGAGGGATGTCCGTCCCGGCAAATGCCGAAGAGTTCATCTGCGTTTACTTGAACAGTAGAGCGTGCGCGAGAACATCGCGAACGCCGCATGTACCCCTGCGCCATTTGACGGCCGGATAACGAGCGAGCGAGAGTTCACTCTGTTCGCCGGTCAATTGCCTTGAATTCTTCGCCGACAGCGATCAGGAAGTCATACAAATTGACGTCCAATACGGTCGATGCCTCGTCGTCGGTGGTCATAGAAATCCGTGCCTATTGGTGGCGAATCGATCGATTCTGGGTATGCGCTCCAACGACCGTCCAGAATGCTGGTCAGGCGGTCACGCAACAACCCCGGGATCTTCAGACATAAACCGCCTCGGCCCGGATGCGGGCTTTGAGGCGATCATTCGTCAGCCCCCGAATCTGCAGGACATCGACTGGACAGCCGAGCCACGCTTCCAGATCTTGTTTCAGCATCACCGTCATGAACAGATTCGGCCTCTCGCTATCGAAGACGATGTCGATGTCGCTCGCCTCGCCAGCCTCGTCACGAGCGTAGGAGCCGAAGTAGCCCAGCGTCTGCAAGCCGTACTCATCACGATGCTGCTCGAAAAATGCTTTCAGCAGGGTATGAAGTTGAGTCCGCTCCAGTGAGGTTTGGCTCATATGGTAGATCCCCTCGAAACGGCACGAACCTGGGTGCGACGGCTTCAGCCCGCAGCTAGCGTTCACATCTGAGCGCCGGTATCGAACACGGCGCAAGTCTTGGTACCGATATTGCGACCCCTTGCAACCAATCATAATCTACGTCGCCGATCTCCCTGGTAGTTGCCCACCTCCCCGGAATATGCGAAATTAGACGGCTGAAACGAGGCTGCACGCATCTTCCTGGAGGGGAACTCTATGACAGTCGATCCGAACCTATACAAGTCTTTGAAATGGCGTTCGATTGGGCCGCATCGCGGTGGCCGGGTCGTCGCTGTGGCGGGGCATCCAACTGAGAAAGCGACCTTCTATTTTGGCGCTTGTGCCGGTGGTGTCTGGAAGTCCGATGACGCCGGGCAGTACTGGGAGAATATCTCCGACGGCTTCTTCAACACGTCCGCCATCGGCGCGCTGGCCGTCTCGGAGTCCGACCCGAACGTGATCTATGCCGGGACCGGCGAGACGGCCATCCGCGGCAACGTCTCCCACGGCGACGGCGTCTACAAGACGACGGACGGGGGCCGCACCTGGACCAACGTCGGGCTGGCCGATACCCGCCACATCTCGAAGGTCCGCATCCATCCCGACAACCCGGACATCGTCTACGTCGCGGCGCTCGGCCACACCTGGGGGCCGAACGAGGAGCGCGGCGTCTTCCGCTCGGTCGATGGCGGTCAGAGCTGGTCGAAGATCCTCTATAAGAGCGACAAGGCCGGGGCGATCGATCTCTGGCTCGACCCGACCAATCCGCGGACCCTCTACGCCGCGATGTGGGAAGCCCAGCGCCATCCCGAGAAGCTCGTCTCCGGCGGCGAAGACTCCGGCATCTGGAAGTCGACCGACGGCGGCGACACCTGGGAGGATATCAGCCGCAACCCGGGTCTGCCTCAGGAAGGCGTCTACGGCAAGATCGGCATCTGCGCCTCACCGGCCAAGCCGAACCGCGTCTGGGCGCTGATCGAGCACGATGAAGGCGCGATGTACCGCTCCGACGACGGCGGCAAGACCTGGGCAAATGTCTCGACGATGGGCGATCTGCGGCGGCGCGCCTGGTACTACATGCACGTCATGCCCGATCCGTCCGACGCCGACACCGTCTGGGTGATGAACCTGCAATGCTGGAAGTCAGTTGACGGCGGCAAGACCTACGAAGCGATCCCAACGCCGCACGGCGACAACCACGATATCTGGATCGATCCCGAAGACAGCAATCGCATGATCCAGGGCAACGACGGCGGCGCGAACGTCAGCCTCAATGGCGCGCGTTCCTGGTCAACGATCTTCAATCAGCCGACGGCGCAGTTCTATCACGTCACCACCGACACCCGGAATCCCTACTGGGTCTACGGCTCGCAGCAGGACAACACTGCCCTGGCGCTGGCCAGCCGCTCAGCCAATGGCGCGATCACGACCCAGGAATGGATCCAGCCCGGCGGTGGCGAATCCGGCTACATCGCTGTCCACCCGGACGATCCGAGCATCGCCTACGGCGGCGCGATCGGTTCCGGTCTCGGTCATGGCCGTCTGGTTCGCTATGACGGCACCAATTATGAGGAACGTCTCGTGACCGCCTGGCCCGAGGTCGTCGGCATGGGACGCGGCGCGGAAGCCGTGAAATTCCGCTTCCAGTGGACCTTCCCGGTCGAATTCTCGCCGCACGATCCGGGCGTCCTCTACGCCTGCTCGCAGTTCGTCCACAAATCGACGAATGAGGGCCACTCCTGGGAGTTGATCAGCCCGGACCTGACTCGCAACGATCCTGAAAAGCTCAAGCCATCGGGCGGCCCCATCAGCAAGGACAATACTGGGGCCGAGTACTACTGCACGATCTTCGCCTTCCAGGAATCGCCGCACGAAGCGGGAGTCATGTGGGCCGGTTCGGACGACGGCCTGATCCACATCACGAAAGACGGTGGCGCGAACTGGACCAACATCACACCGCCAACAGACCTCCTGCCCGAGTGGGCGCTGATCTCGATCATCGAGCTATCGCCTGCACGACGCCGAAGACTGCCTACGTCGCCGCGACGCGCTACAAGCACGACGATCCCAAGCCCTACCTGCTCAAGACGACTGACTACGGCGCAAAGCTGGGAGCTGATCACCAACGGCATCCCGGAGGATGAGTTCACCCGGACGATCCGCGAAGATCCGAAGCGCCAGGGCTTGCTCTACGCCGGTACCGAGACCGGCCTCTACATCTCGTTTGATGACGGCGCGAACTGGGAACGCTTCCAGCTCAACCTGCCGGTCTGCCCGATCCATGATGTCATCATCAAGAACAACGATCTGATCGCGGCGACCCACGGCCGTAGCTTCTGGATCCTTGATGACCTCTCGCCGCTGCATCAGATCGGCGACGAAGTTCAGAACGCCGACATGTGGCTTTACAAGCCGGGTACGGTGCGGCGCTTCAAGGAACTGGGCCGACTCGGCCAGAATGTCGGCGCGGGCAAGAAGATCTACGGCCGTATCAGCGGCATGCTGCTCACGAGCTACCACGGTGAGAACGAGCAGGGCGATCCAGAGGTCGAGCCGCTCGACGCCGGCAAGAACCCGCCCAATGGCGCGGTTATCCACTACTACTTCAAGGAAGCCCCCGCAGGTCGAAGTGAAACTGACGATCCTCGACGAGGACGACAACGTCGTGCGCGAGTTCTCCAGCGAGACGAAGAACGGTACGCGTGTGCCGAAGGCGGCTGGCGCAAACCGCTTCGTCTGGGATCTGCGTTACCCGGACGCGACACCGGTCGAAGATAGCAGCGCCCCGAATGCGCGGCTGGCCGACTCGCTCAAAGGCCCCGGTCGCGGTTCCTGGCAAGTACAAGGTGCGGCTAGAAGCCAACGGCCAGAGTCAAGAACGAGAAGCTCAAGATCAAGAAGGACAAGCGCGTTCAGGCGTCGAAGAAAGAGCTACGTCAGCAGTTCGAACTGTTGATCGAGTTGCGCGACAAGCTCAGCGAGCTGAACTCGACGGTCACCGATCTCCAGAAGGTTCGCAGCCAGGTTGTGAGCTGGATGGAACGCTCCGACGACGAAGATATCAAGACCCAGGGCCAAGCGCTCAAGGATCAGCTCGACGCGCTGGAAGCCGAGATGTTCTCAACCCGCGCTTCCGATCCGCGCGCCTTCCCGGGCGGTCTGACCGACACCCTCGGCGCGTTGCCGCCACAGATCTCGAACGCCGATCACCCGCCGACCGTTCAGCAGGTCGAGGGATCGGAGAAGGTCATGGGCGACGTCGATCAGAAGATCGAAGAGTTCCGCCAGCTGATGAGCGAGGAAGTGCGCCAGTTCAACCGCACGGTGGCTGAGAAGGATATCCCGGCGGTGGTGGCTGACTAGGGAATAGGGAACAGGAAAGAGGGAAGAGGGAAACAGCCTCTTCCCTCACCCCCGGCCCCCTCTCCCACTGCTTCGCGGGGAGAGGGGGAGCCGATCCACGCGGCGGTCATGCATCTCCGACTCTTCCTCCCCTCCCTCGATTTCGAGGGAGGGGCTGGGGGAGGGAGCCTCTTCGGCTATCCTCTCCCACCCCCAAAGAACATCCAGGTAGAGTGACCGGAGATAAGGGGCGTCCTCCGCTAAAACAAAAATCCTTGGCGGCTTGTCGATTTCCTCTATATCCCATTTCCCAAGATTCTCAGCATCAGCTCCCAGAAGTGGATCAGACGCCATCACAGGAGTTGATGACGCTGGCATGGGTCGATACGTGATTGGGCCGCGTGGGGTGATTCAGATATGGGGCGATGAGGTGGTAAAGCGGCGGCACCTGCGAAGTAGCTCCGGCGAGTCTCCCTCAGATCACGCCTTCTGCGTTGAGCCGCTCGATCTCCTCTAGCGAAAGCCCCAGCAGGTCGCCGTAGACCTCGGCGTTGAAGGCTCCGGGCTGTTCCGGGCCGGGGTGTTTCACCGCGCCGGGGGTGCGGCTGAACTTGGGGATCAGGCCAGGCAGGGCGACGGAGCCGAGGGTCGGGTGGTCGACGCGGATGATGTTCTCGCGGGCGGTGTACTGCTCGTTCTCGAAGATGTCGGCGATCGACATGATCGGGGCAAGCGGGACGCCATGCTTGTCCATCACCACCTGGGCTTCGTCGCGAGTGCGGGCGGCGAACCAGGGCTCGAGTAGCTCATTGAGGGCGTGGCATGCTGGACGCGCGTTTCGTTGGTCAGAAAACGCTCATCCTCGATCAGTTCCGGGTGGCCGATGGCGTTGGCGCAGCGCTCCCAGGTCGGCTGGGTGCTGGCGGTCATGACCGTCCAGCCGCCGTCGCTGCACTGGTAGGTGCCGACCGGGCTGGCCGTCTCCATGGCGTGACCGCGGCGCTCCGGCACCCGGCCAAGCTGGTCGTAGGAGGGCACGAACGCTTCGATCAGCCGGAAGAGCGATTCGTAGAGCGCGACATCCGCTTCCTGTCCCTGGCCGTCGCCACCTCCCGCGTCGCGGTGATAGAGCGCCATCAGAGCGGCAATGCAGGCGAAGAGCCCGGTCACGTAATCGGCTAGCGGCGTCGGCTGGTTGATCGGCGGGCGATCCGGGAAGCCGGAGACGTAGCTGTATCCGGAGAACGCTGTCGCTGGTGTGCCAAAGCCGGCTTTCTCCGCATATGGCCCTGTCTGGCCGTAGCCGGAGACGCGCACGACGATGATGCCGGGGTTCGCTTCCTTTAATACGTCGTATGAGAGATCCCATCGATCGAGGGTGCCGGGCCTGAAATTCTCGACGAGAACATCGCTCTCGCCAACCAGACGCAGGAGCAGTTCGCGGCCGGCGGGTTTCTTGATGTCGAGCGTGATCGCCCGCTTGTTGCGCGAAAGGACGGTCCAGGGTAGCGGTACGCCATCCTTCGATGGCGACATGCCACGCACGGTATCGCCGCGTCCCGGCAATTCGACTTTGATGACGTCCGCGCCAAAATCACCGAGCAATGTCGCGCCGAATGCGCCCGAAAACATCGTCGTGATGTCGAGGACTCGGACACCTGCTAGCGGTCCCGTCGATCCCGTTGTCATACTCTGCCCTCCCCGAACTCTGGATTCATATGATCACTCTAGCGCAGCCTCGCTCTTGAGATTGGCAACCATCGAAGCCGGTTTCTCGGTTATACTCGTTGGTAGTGTGGGAGAACAGGCCGCCAACCTGGGATGGGCGGCCACGAATGAAATAGCGGTCCGGATTTTTCTGTCGATCATGCGCTTTAGCCACATCGGGCTGCGCTTTCCCTTGGGGAGGGGGAGCCAATGACTGCCCAGAATATTTTCACTGTTGTTGTTGTGCTGCTGGTACTCGTCTGGCTCGCTCAGTTGTTCCTGCTCGGGATGCTGGCGAAGAACGAAGGCAATGATCCATTGCGTGTCGTTTCAGGCGCGGCGATCTTCTTCCCTCTACCGCTGCCCGTTGCCCAGATCGCGCCCGATGTCGTTGATTCGGTCGGTGGCTTTTGGGAATCGCTCAACAACAGAATCTTCGGCACTGGTGGAGAGCGGGCTAGCAGTCCACCACCAATCAGTTCTACGGGTCCGATGAATATCGCGACGGCGTCCGAGGCCCGGCTGCTCATCGATGGCACGGAATTCCCGTTAACTCTGCCGCGTACCCGCATGGGCCGCTATCCGAATAACGAGGTCGTGATCGATCACCCGACGGTTTCGGCCTACCATGCCGAGATCATTCGTCGTCCCGACAACCGCCATGAGATCGTTGACCGGGAAAGCCGCAACGGGACGCGGGTCAATGGAGCGCTTGATTCGATCGCAAATTCTCAAAGATGGTGATCTGGTCACGCTGGGCGGCTCGACGTTGCACTATCTCAATTCCCCGGCTCCGGCCCAACCATGCCTATCGATCGCCGGCTGACTCGGACGATATGTATCGTCCAGGCCACAGACGTCGCAAGTCTCGCCGCCGCGTGGACCGAACCTGCCTCCGCAGTAGATTCCCTGTAGCCGCGGCCAGCACCAAAACATCCAACTCAGCCTCTTGCTGCGTAGGACCCCTGACGACAGCAAGGCGGGAGTACTGATTCCCGCCGCTTGCGAGCAGGAATGGGGAACTGGATGGGTGGCCGCCGAATTGCTCTGCTTCTGGTGAGTCGCATTAGCGATCATTGCCGGCAGCTACTTCTACGCCAACCTGACAACGTCCGGTAGCGCTGAGCCAGTCGATGCTCCCGATGTGCCCGATCCGGCCACCCAGATCGCCTTCTGGGAAGAGCGTATCGCCACACAACCTGGCATCACGTCCTACACCTACCTCGCTGCCGCACACCTGCGCTCAGCCCGCATCACCGGCGATCTGAGTTCCTACCAGCGTGCCGAAGTGGCGCTCGACCAGGCGCTGGCGATCAATCCGAATTTCCGTGACGCTCGCTCTCGAGATGGCAAGCGTTCGTTTCGCGCTCCATGATTTCGACGGGGCGCGTGAGATCACCGAATCTCTTGCTCGCGAGCGTCGCCCGCCCGACGGCACGGCCCTCCTGCTCGGTGATATCTATCTCGCGCTCGGAGACTATGACCAGGCTGAAGAGATCATCCAGAACGAGCACGCGTATGCTCCGGGTCCGGGCACATTGAGCCGCCTGGCGATTCTGGCGGATCTTAACGGCGATACCCCGGGAGCGATAGAACTGATGGAGGAAGCCAGTGAAGCCGCACGGCTTGGCTGGAGTTCTTCCGGAGAACCGGGCCTGGTTTGAGTATCAGGTTGGCTATCTGTATCTGAAGTCGGGCGATTCGGACACCGCCGTCGAGTGGTTCGAGCGTTCTGATGACCTCCTACCAGGCTACTACCTGGCCCAGGCGGGTATGGCCAAAGCTGTTGCCGCGCAGGGCGATCTGGACAGATCCATCGCGCTCTATCAGGAACTGATTGCCGCCGTCCCTCAACCTGCCTATCTGGAAGCGCTCGGCGATCTCTATACGATTCAGGGCGATGACCAGGCGGCGAGCCAGCAGTATGAGACGGTCGAGTTCATCGCCGAGTTGGGCGCTGGCGCCTACGATCGCCAGTTCACGCTCTACCTCCTCAATCACGACCTGCGGCTTGAAGAGGCGTTGGCTGCAGCAGAGCGAGATGTCGAACTGCGACAGGATATCTTCGCCTGGGACACCCTTGCCTGGGCGCTCTACAAGAATGAACGCTTCGACGAAGCCGCCGACGCTATGACTAGGGCGCTCGCTCTGGGCACCGAAGACGCCCAGCTGCACTATCACGCCGGCATGATCCAGGCGGCGCTTGGCAATATTGACGCAGCCCGGATGCATCTTGAGACCGCGCTCGCGATCTACCCCGGATTTGATCTCTTGCAAGCGCAGCTTGCCGAGTCAACGCTGGCGGGTCTTCGCTAGTCTACGTTCCAACATCGACTAATCTCAATATCCGTACAACATCCATTTTCGCACGCCCGACGTAGAAGATCAGATGCACCGGAAGGAAGGCGCCGGAAGGAGGAACGACATCAAGGCGCATTCAACACTCGATAACAGGCAGCACCACCGATACACCCACAGAACAGGGGGACATGTGAGAAAACTCGTAACACTGGCCGTGATGGGCCTGGTCATGTCAGCGCAGGTCTTTGGCCTCGCAGCATTTCCAGCCGGCGCAGCCGATCACCTTGACGGCCCGCTGGCCGCCAGCGACGGACGGCTCGACATCAATGACATCTACGTCTTCCATCCCGGAGATGCAGGCAGTCAAGATCTTTCGAAGACCGTCTTCGTCATGACAGTCAACCCAGGAGCTGGCGTCATCAGCGGCGAGAACTTCGCTAACAACGCCACCTATGAGTTCAAACTCGATTACGACGGCGACGCCGTCGAGGATGCCCGAATCCTGACTCGATTCACTGGGGTCCGCAAGGACGGTTCGCAGCGCTACGAAACGCGCTTCATCCAGAACGGCAACATCCCGCCGCGAGGCAAGATCGCCATTGGCAGACAGGTGTGGTCAACGAGGGTAAAAGTGGAGCGAGAGTTTATGCAGGTCTCCTCGATGATCCGTTCTTCTTTGACCTCAACGGCTTCAACGCCGGTGCGATGTTTACCGGCGATGACTTCTTTGCCGGCTTGAATGTCTCGGCGCTCGTCATCGAGATCCCGACCAGCTGGATCACCTCGGACAATGTCGGCGTCTGGGCCGAGACCACGAGCCGCAGCCGTGGCCGCATCGACCGCATGGGCCGCCCGGGCATTAACACGGTCTTTATTCCGCAGAACCCGTTCGAGCCGAATGAGCCGAGCGAGAAGGATGCCTTCAACCTCGGAGATCCGGCCGACGACCAGGCGAACTTCCGCGATGAGATTGTCGACACGCTGACGGTGCTCTACAGCCTCAATGACGCCAGTGGCGACGACCCGAGCGATGATGCCGCGACGATCCAGGCCATCGCCAATATCCTGCTGCCGGACGTTCTGACCGTCGATCTATCGGTTGAGACCGGCTTCCTGAATGGCCGCGGTCTTGCCGACGATGTCATCGATGCTGAACTGGGTCTGATCACCGAAGGATTGATCACCACCGACGGTGTCGATTCCAACGACGCCCCGTTCCAGGCTGAGTTCCCGTACCTGGCTCCGGCCAACTAGCCTTCCTCTCGCAAAGGCACTGCGCCCTTCCCGGTTCTGCCGGGAGGGGCGTTTTCGTTTCCGGCGCGCGAGTCAACCTGGATCATGTCTAGCATCCTGTTGGAAGATCTCACGCACCGGCAAATGCGATGCATTGCCAGCCACCATACGTCTCAGTGCCGCCGTCTGCTCTGCGCAATTGCCTCCAACTACGCAGTCCTACGCAGATTACGCAACGTCGTTTCACTTGCGCATTTCCCACGATGTGCGGCCCCTCCCCGGTCCCTATCCTGTAATCACAGTCAAACAGCGCCGGACAGCAGCCCGGCAGTCTCGCAGGAAAGGGACACCCAAATGAACGAGCAGATCTTCTTCGACCTCGGCCAGCAGCGTTACAACGACGACATCGCCCGCGGCGAAGCGAATTACAAGCGGCAAGCAGCCACGGCAGTACAGGCCAGCGGCCCGCGCTTCCAGCTCGCGATCAGTCTGATCAATCTGGCATCGCGAATCCAGCCTTCGCTCTCGGTTCAGGTCGAGCAGCCTGCTCAACCGGCCACCGCTTGATTCGATTAGTATCTCCTACCCCTTCGATCCCCTCTGGTCTTCGCTGCCGGAGGGGATTTCCATGAGGCCGGGCGCGTCAACATCTACCAGGGTTTAGACGCCGCTAAACCCTGCCATGTCGACTGGGTGCCCTATGGGCAGGAGAAATCCCTCGTGAACGACTACCCGCCACCGATCACAGAACCCGACCGCATCACTTGTCGTTCAACTCCCTCTGCCTCAGTGCTACACTGGATTCACGCATATGTGCCCAAGCGAGACTGAGGCCATCCATGTCCAGCACCCTCTGGCGAGCCCGGCGCCGCGGGGAGCGTCCGGTGATCTACGGACGCGACCGCGAGCGCGCCCAGCTGCGTGAACTCCTAAACGACGCCATCGCTGGTCACGGCTCGCTCGTCCTGATCAGCGGCGAGGCCGGGATCGGTAAGACCAGCCTGGTCGACGACCTCATCCACGAAGCCGAGCAGCGCCGCTGCCTCGTCTTGACCGGCGGCTGCTACGATCTGACGACGACGCCCCCTTATGGTCCCTGGAGCCAAGCCATTCGCGAGTATCAACCTGAAGAGGATCAGCCGCCAGTTCCCGTCTGGTCTGGCAATCCCGAAGCGATGGGTCAGGTCGGCAGCCAGACAGCGCTCTTTGAAGATGCACGCCGCTTCTTCGCCGCTATCGCCGAGCAGCAACCGCTTGTGATCGTCCTCGAAGATCTCCATTGGTCTGATGCCGCCACCCTGGAGGCACTGCGCTTCCTCGCACGCGCGCTCGATCAGGTTGCCATTCTGCTCGTCGCGACCTACCGGAATGACGAACTCACCCGAGGTCACGAGCTCTATCAACTACTCCCGCTGCTTGTGCGCGAGAGTCATGCGCAACGCATCCATCTCAACCGGCTCGATCACGACGCCGTTCAGGAGATGGTTTCCAGCCGCTACGAACTGGAGCAATCGGACTTCGATCGGCTAACCAACCACATCGACGAACGCTCTGAAGGCAATCCCTTCTTCGCGGAAGAGATTCTCCATGGACTGGAAGATGACCAGGTGCTGCAACCCGTGGACGACGGCTGGGTCCTGGGTCGTCTCGACCAAGCTCTGGTGCCAGTCCTATTGCAGCAGGCGCTCGAGTTCCGGCTTCGGCACTTGTCGACCGCTGCACGCGATGCCCTGCAGGTCGCTGCCGTCATTGGCCAGGTTGTGCCGCTCGAGTTCTGGCAGGACGTTGCCGAATTGAGTGAAGACACGTTCGAGCAGGCTATGACCGAAGCGCTGGCGGCCGGGGTGCTCGAAGAGATAGGAAACACGAGCACCCTGCAATTCCGTCACGCGCTGATCCGCGAGGCGCTTTACCAATCGCTCACCCTCAGCCGACGGCGTGCCTGGCATCGTAGAGTCGGCGAGTTCCTGACCGAGACTCCAAGTGCAGATCCCGAGACCGTGGCGGACCACTTCCACGAATCGGGGGATCCGCGCGCGGCACGCTGGCTGGTCCGGGCTGCCGTCCGGGCCGAGGAGAGCTACGCCCTGCGTGTAGCAGCCAACCACTACGATACTGCTCAGACGCTGCTGGAAACTGATCCCGATATGGCGCAGGCACGCGGCTGGCTCATCTTCTATATTGGCCATCTCTTGCGATGGTCCAACAGCGCGCGCGGTCTCGCCCACCTCGAGGATGCGCTACACATCGCCCAACGGGTCGATGATCCGGTGCTCGCTATCTTCGTTCGGATCCAGTCTGGCCTGCTGCGTTGCATAGCAGGCGATCTGGGTACCGGTCTAGCGGACATGGAACACGGTCACCAGATGATGGATGGCGTGACCCCGTCGCAGGAGCAGGCCGCGGTGCAGGCGACGAAAATCCTGTTCCCAGCAGAGACCTTCTCTCGCCGACAGGCACCTTCAGATGGCATACCGTTGTTCAAGCTCGGTCACTCGATCAGAGTCAATGCACTCAGACCGCTGTATGTCTTATGGCTCGCGCTCGCAGGACGGTTCAACGAGGCGACGCTCCTTGGGGAGCAGCACGTTAAACAGGCTACTGCCGCGACCGATGACCCTCTGATTGTCCAGGAAATCTGTCGAAACGCCTACTTCGGGCTCGCGACAGCGGCGGACTGGTTGGGACAGCCGGATGAAGCTCATCGTTGGCGCCGCCTCGCGCTCGCCGCCTATACCAACCATAAGATCATCATGCGGAGCACGCATTACTGGGATCTCCAACACCTGCTGTGGTACCGGACCGAGGAACTGGCAGAGCGTCGCCGCGTCACCGCAGCCGTGATCGCCGCCTATGAGCGGGCGGTTGGAGCGGTGCAGGGACTCCCGTCTCGGGTATGGGGTCTCCCGCTCGATCTGCTCGAGGGACGCTGGGATGTCGCTCGCGATCTGGCTCGCGTGACGCTCAGCGACAGACAGGATCCCGTCGTTCGGCACCTTCGGATGTGGGTCTTCGAAGTCCTCCGACGCGAACAGATCGACGAAGACTTCGCTGCGGTCGTCCAGGAGGAGTTCGATATGGTACTCCCCGATGGACCAGCAACTGAGCCCGGGAACACGGTGTTTGCGAATGGCATCGTAGGTCAGCAACTGGCGGCGCATGTTGCCCTCGACCAGGGTGAGCTTGATCTCGCACGCGACTGGATCGAGGCGCTCGACCGCTGGCTCGGCTGGAGCGGTGCCGTGAAGGGCCGCGCGGAGGCTGCTCTCCTCTGGGCGCGCTATCACGACTTGGCGGGCAGTGCGGAGACGGCACGCCAGCATGCCAGGCAGGCACTCGAGCATGCCTCCGAACCGCGCCAGCCATTGGCGCTGATCGCAGCCCACCGCCTGATGGGGACATTTGCACTTCAGGACAAGCGCTACGCGGAGGCCGAGGACCATCTTCGTGAGGCGCTCGCCCTGGCGGAAGCCTGTCAGGCTCCCTACGAGGAAGCACGCTCCCGACTCTGCCTTGCCGAACTCCATGCAGCAACGGGCAAGGCTGATGAAGCATGGCGGGAGATCGATCAGGTGCGCGCCATCTGCACACCACTCGGGGCTCTCCGTACCTTGCAACGCGCAACAACGATCGCCGCCAAGCTCGCGGTCCGTCGTGGGCAACCTGCTCATCCGTCTGGGCTGACACCCCGTGAGGTCGAGGTGCTTGGTCTCGTCGCAGGCGGATTGACCGATGCCGAGGTCGCCGGGCAGCTCTTCATTAGTCCCCGGACGGTCGGCGTCCATCTCACCTCGGTCTACAACAAACTCGGAGTGAACTCGCGCGTTGAGGCGACGCGTTTTGCCGTCGAGCACGGCCTGGTCGGACCCCCTGCCGACCAGCACTACGTAGTCTTCAACCCCCGATATCTACGTAGTCTCAATGAACCGGAACCACGTGGTTTCCACGATGGGTCGCCGGCCCTTGTTCCCTACGCTGGAACCTGTCAGTAACACGTTGACAGAAACCATCAGTGAAGGGACGAAGACATGCAGTGGACGCTCAAAGCTCCAATCACCATGCGTTATGTCGTGCTGGTTGGGATGTCCATCTTGATGATCGGCGGGCTCAGCGCCAGCGCTCAAGGATCGTCGGAATCGACAAGCGGGCCAGACATTACGGGCCTCCGGCTTGACGGGGACCTGGCCGATGTCTTCCCCGAAGACGAGGCGATGCTGGCCGACGATGCGGACGAGGTGACGAAGGATGGGGCCGCAGATATCACCGGGCTTCATCTCGACGGCAACCTGGCCGACATCTTCGATGAAGACCATGCTCGAGCGGCTGCAGTAGGCTGGATGGAATCGACGGTCGCTCCAGACATCACCAAGCTTAAGCTCAATAAGGATCTGGCCACCGTCCGAGCAGCGACCGCCAAGTTCCACCGGCTGGACGCAGCGCTGGCAGCCGGGTACGAGCTCGGGTACGTCAACGGCTCCGGCGTCAGGATCATCACCGGCTGCATCGCGCATCCGACCGATGGCGCAATGGGCTACCACTATTTCAACAAGCAGCTGATCGACGATCTCGTGATCGACCCGCTGAAGCCAGAAGGCCTCGTCTACGCGCCGGGGACCAACGGCCAGCTCCGACTCGCAGCCGTCGAGTACGTCGTTCCAGGCCTAAACTCCAATCCTCCGGGAGTATCCGATCCGCCGACCGTCTTCGGGATGCAGATGCACATCCTCGTTCCGGCCGTCGGTTTTCACACCCTGCACGCCTGGATCTGGGGGCATAACCCCTCGGGGATGTTCGCACACTGGAATCCCGAGGTCGTGTGCCCGTAGAGCGCGCAGCCCGGTGACAGGACGTACCCCGACCGGGCTACCACTCCTCATCGTTGGCGCTACGAGGACCGCGCGGCAGCGAGTCGAGAGCCGCAAGATGCCGGTGATCACATAGATGCTGACGCCGATTGTGAGGAGATCCCCCGGCTCCAGCAGCTCAAGGCGCGCTACGAACAGGGCGAGATCAAGGAGACGATCACTGGATAAGCGACCAGCACCACAATAGCAGCACTGACCGGTGGGCCCACACAAGAGCCCGCCGGTTTGCGTCTGCGCCCGAGTTCCCCTGTTACACTACATGCATCAATCAGCGAGTGAGAAGGAGTTTCTGGTGGCGACCCGCGACCCCCGACGCCAGGCGGAGCGTCCAGCCATTGTTGGCCGGCTGCGCGAGCAGGGACGGCTAAGGACCATCCTTGATGACGCGACGACGGGCCGGGGCGCGCTCGTCCTGGTCAGCGGCGAGGCGGGGATCGGCAAGACGACGCTGGTCGACGATCTGATCCAACAGGCTGAGCAGACAGGACTGCCTCGTCCTGACCGGCGGCTGCTACGACCTGACGACGACGCCTCCGTATGGCCCCTGGTCCGAAGCGCTCCGCGGCTACGCGCCACGGGAGGATCAGCCACTCGACCCCGGCCTGGTTCGGGGACTCCCGACGCCATGGCCCGGGTCGGCAGCCAGACGGCCCTCTTCGAGGAGACGCGCCGTTTCTTCGCAGCCATCGCTGAACAGCAGCCGCTGGTGATCGTCCTCGAAGACCTCCACTGGGCTGACGCCGCCAGCCTGGAAGCACTGCGCTATCTGGCCCGGACACTCGATGAGACCGCCATCCTGCTCGATCGTCGACCTACCGGGATGATGAGCTCACCCGGCGGCACGAGCTCTATCAACTGCTGCCTTTGCTGATTCGGGAGAGCCGGGCGGAACGCGTCCACCTCAACCGCATTGATCGCAATGACATCCGCGAGATGATCGCCGGTCGCTACGTCCTGGAGGACGCCGATCGTCGCCTCAGCTGGTCGAGCATGTTGCGACAGCGATCCGAGGGCAACCCCTTCTTTGCGGAAGAAATCCTCCAGGGGCTGGAGGACGACCAGGTCCTCGATCAGACCGATGATGGCTGGACACTCGGCAACCTGGAACGAGTGCAGATGCCGTCGCTCCTGGCACAGACGTTCGATGTGCGCCTGACACGACTTTCGGACGACACCCGGCTCGCGCTGCGGTAGCCACCGTGGTCGGCCATGTCATCCCGATCGACCTCTGGCAGGAGACTTCCGGCCTGGACGAGGCCGAGTTCGACGGGCCATGAGCGAGGCGATCGCGGCGCGTGTGCTCGAAGAAGCGCCGTCCAGCGACAACCTCCAGTTCCGCCACGCATTGCTGCGGGAGGCGCTCTACGAGTCGCTCACCCTCAGCCGCCGGCGATTCTGGCATCGCAAGCTTGGCGAGATACGCTCGGAGATCCCGAACGCCAGCCCCGGCATTGTGGCTCACCACTTCCAGGAGGCGGGTGACCCGCAAGCGGTCCGCTGGCTCATTCGAGCCGGAATGTGGGCGGAGCGCAGTCACGCGGTGACCATGGCAATTGATTATTACGAAACGGCCGAGGGGCTGCTGGAGCAGCAGCCGGAGATGCTCCGCGAGCGTGGTTGGCTCATGTTCCACATCGGCCACCTCCTGCGCTACGTCGACGAGGAGCGCAGCCTGGCCATCTTCACGGAAGCTGAACAACTGGACCGACAGGTTGGAGATCCTGTGCTCCGTAGCTACTGTACCCAACGCCGGGGAATGCTCGCGATGAAGTCTACGAATCGGGCCGACGGGCTGCGCCTTATTGGCGAGGCGGTCGACGACTTCGATGCCGTCACCCCGGAAGATTTCGAACGTAGCCGTGCCGCAGTCTTCTCGATCTTCCCTGAGTCCGAGATCGCTGACACCGGTACGATGACGACGCTGGCCGGATTCAGCCGGCAGCCGTCGCCGATGATCAACACCCTGACGGACTCGTACATCGTGTACCTGGCAAACCAGGGCTACTTCCATGAGGCGATCGAGCGGGGCGAGCGATACATCGCACAAGTCGAAGGGGCGATCAACGACAAGATCGCCGTCTACGGTTTCTGTTTCGATGCCTTCAAGGGACTTGCTCTCGCCTGCGATGCGCTGGGCCGGCCGGACGACGCCCGACGTTGGCGTGATCGGGCACTTGCAGCACTGCGAGCGTACAACCATGACGTTGTCCTGGTCACGACGCTGTTACAGCAGTTGGTGCACGTACTGACCTACCAGCCAGAGCGGCTCGGGGACCGGGCCGGGGTGACCATCGAATTGGCGCAGGCCGCTGAGCGGATCAATCAGGGGGTGACTGATATCTATCCCCAAGAGCTGATGGTCGTACACCTGCTCCTCCTCGAGGGGCGTTGGGATGAAGCTATCGATGCGGTTGGCGCGCAGCAGGGCGACTGGGTTGCCGCGTTCGGTCGTATGCTGCGGGCACTGGCCTATGGGCTGATCGGTCTCGAGCGGCAGGATCGAGACGTTGATTGACAGGGCCTGGGAAGCGATCTGGGACGCGCTGCCAAACGGCCCGGGTACCGAGCCGGAGTTGATCGGTGGCCCTCTCGTTCCCTGGGTGATTGGCGGTGCCGCCCAGCTTGCCCTTGAAACCCAGGATCCGACCGCGTCCCGACCCTGGTTGGAAGCGCACGACCGCTGGCTCGAGTGGAGCGGCGCCGTCCTTGGACGGGCTGAAGCGCAGCTGCTCTGGTCCGCTATCACCAGGCTAGCTGGTGACGAGGATCAGGCTCGAGAGCATGCCGAACGCGCCCTCGAACACGCTTCCGATCCCGCCAGCCACTGGCGCTCATCGCCGCCCATCGCCTGCTCGGCGAGATGGATACCGACGTCGGGCACTACGACGAAGCTACCGATCACCTTCAGGCATCTCTGGAGCTTGCCAAACGTTGCGAAGCGCCCTACGAACAGGCGCTTACGCCGCTTGCCCTCGCCGAACTCGCCGTCGGCCCGGAACGATACCCAGGAAGCCAGTCGCCTGCTCCGCGAGGCGCGCGGAATCTGCGAACAATTAGGCGCGAAGCCGATCGCTGGCTCGCGCCGACGCAGATCGAAGCCGGACTTCGCCGCCGCTCGACCGACCATCCCGCCGGCCTCTCCAATCGCGAGGTCGAGGTGCTGGAACTCGTCGCCGAGGGCATGACCAACGCCGAGGCTGGCGAAGCGCTCTTCATCAGTCGCCGGACCGTCGCCCAGCATCTGCGGTCCGTCTACAACAAGCTCGGCGTCAACAACCGCGCCGCTGCGGTCTCCCGTTGGGCCGAACTCAAGAGCTAGCGCTTTCCCGCCTTCCTCACCTTCTAATAACCCGTTCTCCACTGCGCACATGGTGCAGCCGTGCGCAACGCTCCGCCACCGATGCACCATGTGCGCATTCTCACGAAGCCCAATCTGAATAGGTCAACCGGACGATGTGAGGCCGGTCGTTCCTACCTAAGGTGGAGTCACAGTGATTCACGCGCAGGCACACAGTCAAGGAGGACATTATGCAAGCACCAGACAGCCAGACGGCTACAAGGAGTTTCGCTTCAATCGGTACATTATTGGCACCATTGCCGCGGTCGGTCTCGCGGTGGCCTCCATCTTCGCCTTCCAGGCGCATCACGCGTGGAACGACGGCGATCGAGCCGCAGGAGTTGTCGCCGGTCAGCGACCGTCAGGACGATCCGCCACTACCGGCCGATGGGTGATCCATTTCTCCAGCGGGCAGGCAGCTCGACAGCTACGTCGAGCATGATCCTCGCCGCTGCCGGCTGGCTCGGTTGACCCGTACTTCGGCGGTACTATGACCGGCGTGCGAATGGTTGAGGAGCTCGATCCTCGAGCAGAACAGCTTCGACTACGAGAGCGCTGAGACAACGACCGTAGAAGCTATCCAGACCCTGGAGGTGAATAACTGGGATTACCCGGTGCGTGCCCAGGTGGCGGGTGATGCGGCGCAACCGCTAGCGGACACAGTCGAGGAAATGCGCTTCATCGAAGACAACACGATCAACCTGCCGAACGCGACGGCGCAAGGCGAGATCGTACCGAACACGCCGTCCTAACCTCTCCCTATCGACGGGACCCGGCCCCTTCAACGCCGGGTCTCGTCTCACACGAGAAAGGCACGATGAGCATCGAGAAATCAGTTCAGAGACCTTCACATGTGATCACGACCATCGAGAAACTTCGATAGTGACCTCCCAAGTTCTCGCGATTCTCTGTCTGTGCGATCGGGCATAGAGTAGATACATCGAAGGAGATTACAGAAAAGGAGCACAACGATGGAACTGACACTCACCACCACGCAGACGACGATCCGCGAACTGACGGTCCAGGGATTCAGCACAGAAGAAATCGAGCATCTGAAGGCGATCAAGGCCAATCACGATCCGTACCGGGAGTACTGCGAGAGCAATCGAGAATTCGAGCGGCTTTCGTTCCTCAAGTGGCGCTACAAACAGGGTGCTTTCGCACACGTGTAGATACGAGACGTACAACCGATATGTTTGTATATGGATGACCCGGGACGTATTAATCGTCCCGGGTCTCGTCATCTGCGATTGATCTTGGCAGCTATGGGTCGCCTGAAGCGCTACATGAAGATATCCAGCGGCAGCAGGGCGCTGACGATGAAGTTCGGGGCGTCGACGACCTGGCTGACGTGCAGATCGACGGCGACGCTACAGATCGCGTAGGCCTGCTGGCGGTCGTAGCCACGGGTGCCGAGGTGATCGATCATCGAGAGCAGCGCGTTCTTCGCCGCAAGAGTCAGATCCTCAGCCCGGTTTTCACCCTCCTCCGTCACCGAGAAGCCGGTCGTCGCGTAGAAGCGGCGCGGGGCGGCGAGTTCGGGGACATTGAAATAGGTGTCGCGGGAGAACTGCAGCGAGCGGATTCCCTGCCGTTTCGCTTCACCTTTGTGGAGCTTGAATTCGACATGCACTCGCGAGCGCATCTCGATGCCGGTGCCGCAGGCTTCACAGTCTCCCTGAGCGAAATGGACATCACCGGTTGAGAAGAGCGCGCCTTCAGCGTAGACCGGCAAATAGACGCTCGTTCCGGGCGTGATCTGTTTGATGTCGATGTTGCCGGCGATCTCGCGTGGAGGTACTGTCCGTAGCGCCTCTGCTCCGATCTCGCCACCAGGTACCGCTCCAGCGACGTCGGGCATCAGGACCATGCCGCCAGCCTCCAGCGCCGCGCCTTCGCGGGCGATGATCGTTTCGCGCAGTTCCCGGGTCGGGGCGAGGCCGATACAGCCGGGATGTGCGCCGTAGCGTAGCCGTACGCCGGGCAGTTCGTCGGATTCGGCGTAGCCATCGACCAGATGCCAGTGGACGATGTGCGGGTCGGGGTAGTAGTCGCGCAGAAATCCGAAACCGGGCAGCTGGGCGGTAAAACCGTAGTTGCCCCAGGGGTCGGCTTCGATGTCGAGCAGTTTCACTTCCAGCAGATCGCCGGCCTCTGCGCCCTTGACGAAGACCGGCCCGGTCAGCGCATGCACCGGACCAAGATCGGCCTGTGCGACTTCGGCCGCCGACATGCCGGGACCGATCTGGCCGTCCAGCGCATCGAGGGTATCGAGGATGACCCGGTCGCCCTCTTCGACTTCGAGGATGGGCGGAATCCCCTCGTGCCAGCGATTGTGCCCGACTCCCGGTTGCTCCGCGAGTGGCTTCCATGGGTCGACGGTTATGTGGTGGGTGCGCGGCGGCATGGCTCCTCCTTCAATAACGGTGAGATCTGAACGGGGGCAGTATAGTGCGATTCTGCATGAGATGATGTGTATCGCACCACGCCTGAAACTGAGAAAGCCAGTACAGCGCATGCAATCCGTTCATGGGGAATGCAAAAGCATCTCGGTTGGCATCTCGAGTGGAGGCTTTGCGCAACGAGAGATCTACGAACAGTGTCCTGGTCCTCCAGTGACTGAGAATGCACACGGTGTTGCCCTGTCTGAATGATTTCCACTGTAACAACAGGCTATCGCTGCTAGATCCCTCATTCCGCAAAGCCTCCACTCGGGATGCCAATGCGCCGCAAATGAAACTCTTGGCCACTTAGTGCATGGTGGAAGGCTGGATCTAGGGCAATAGCGCAGGTTTTCTTTCTTGCTACACTGCCACCATAACGCAATCAATATCCCGTTGTGTCGACATGCAAAGGAGGAAAGCGATGGATGATCCAACATTCTTAACCGCAACCGAACAGGCCGACGCCATCCGCGACCGCCAGATTTCTGCCGTCGAACTGCTGGATGCTCATCTTGCTCGCATCGAACAGCACAATCCGGCCCTCAACGCGCTCGTGACGCTCGATACCGATCGAGCGCGGGCCAGAGCGAAAGAGGCCGACGAAGCTGCCGTGCGGGGCGAATATTGGGGACTGCTCCACGGTGTTCCGGTGACGATAAAGGACGCGATTGCGACGGCAGATATCCGCACGACCGGTGGCTATGAGCCGCTCTCCGATTACGTTCCCCCTGAGGATGCTCCGGTTGTGGCGCGCTTGAAAGCCGCAGGCGCCATCGTCATTGGCAAGACCAACCTGCCGGTGCTATCGCGCGATTTCCAGTGCGAGAATCCGATCTTTGGCCGCTCGAATAACCCCTGGGACCTCGAACGTACGCCGGGCGGCTCCACTGGTGGCGGGGCGGCGGCCATTGCAGCTGGCCTGTCGCCGCTGGAACTTGGCAGCGACATCGGCGGTTCGGTCCGCATCCCGGCCCACTTCTGCGGTATCTATTCCCTGAAGCCGACCGAGCATCGGGTGCCAACGACCGGCCACATTCCCGATTTACCCGGCCAGCCCAGAGCCGTCCGCCACATGAACACGATTGGCCCGTTAACGCGCTCGCTTGAAGATCTGGAGTTGGCGATTCGGCTCATATCAGGGCCGGATGGACGAGAAATCGAGGTCCCACCAGTACCACTGGATTCGGTGGCAACGCCGCGCCTGGCTGATCTGCGGCTGGCCTGGACCGACGCCTTCGGGAAAGTCCCTGTTACCCGTGATACGAGCGCCGGGTTGGCAGATCTGGCGAAAAATCTGGCTGGAGCTGGCGCGCACGTCGAACAGCGTCTGCCTGACGGGCTGGACTTCGAGATCATCTGGGAGACCCATGGCGCATTGATCCACGCCGAACGCGCATCAACGATGACGGCTGAGGAAGAAGCCGCCTATCTCCATGAACGCGGCCTCGACCCGGACGGACTTGATCCGAACTCGGACAACCCGATGGAACGAGGTATGGCGAAGTCTGCCAACGCATCGGTCCGTGATTTCGCCGATATCCTGAACCAGCGCGATGCCCAGATCCAGTTGCTGGAGCGGTTCTTCCTCGAGTTCGATGCGCTGCTCTGCCCGGTTACGGCGACGCCGGCGATCAGGCATTGCCCGCGCAACACGCCGATCGACGTGGACGGGCAGCAGGTGGCCTACTGGTCGGCTGGCGGAGGCTACACCGGCCCCTTCAACCTGACCGGTCATCCAGTCGTAATCGTTCCGCTCACCCAGTCGTCGGATGGGCTGCCAATCGGCCTCCAGATCGTCGGACCGCGTTGGAGCGAGATGAAGATCCTCTCCATTGCCCGGGCGCTCGCGCCCTTCGTTCAGGGCTACCGCCGCCCTCCGGGGTATTGAGCGGCGGACGCTATTCCGTTGGCAGAGAGCTGATCAGAATCCCGGCCAGGAGGCACTCTTCCCCGCTGCGATTGTCCCAGGCATGGTTCGTCCCGCGCTGGATGACCGTATCGCCCGCCTGGACGAGCACTTCACCCTCTTCCATGACGAGGTAAACCTCGCCGGAGAGGATGACGATGAAATCGAGTGTCTCGGTGATATGCATCGGCCCGGCCCCACCCTGAAAGGTGAAGACACGAAAGACTGCTCCACCGGGTGGTGGTTGCAGCGCATACTCTCTGCGATCGACGATGTTCTGATCCTCATCGAGCGCCGGTGGCATAGCTTCGATGATCCACTGTTCCTCCGTCCGGTAGCCGCCGAAATCGGCGACGGTAGGCACAGGACCGGCTGAGACGATCGTCGAACGCCCCTGGTCGTCGATACCGGTCACGATGCGTTGTCGCGTTCTAGTCATTGTCGACTCCTCTCATATGTTGTGGCTTTGCTCGATAATACATCTCGGAAAGAACCAGGGGCGTCTCCGCAGGAGGTATAGCGAGCAACGCCCTGAACGTGATCAGCAGAGCGAATATCGAAGACTGAGAGGAAGACGATGCATGGCCGACGCGACTGAACAGGCAAAATCGTTCCTGCACGAGCCGCAGGTGGCAGTACTTGCGACGGTTGATCGGCAAGGGCGGCCGCACGCGATGCCGATCTGGTACCTCTATGAGGATGGCGTCATTCTCATGAGCGCCGGGCGGGGTTCGCAGAAACATCGCAATCTGGAACGCAACCCGGCGGCGACGCTCGTGCTCGATCAGCGCGAGACGCCCTACTACGCGCTGATGGTGCGAGGAAAGGCTGAGATTGGCCCAGCGCTGAGTGCGGAACAGCACCAGCGGATATCGATTCGCTATCTCGGCGATGAGGCCGGTCGGCGCTATGCCGAGCGTACCGGCGGGCACGACTCTATCTCGATTCGGCTGACCCCGGAAGAATGGCTGGAATTCCACGGCCAGGCTGGGCGGGACGATTGAGCGTCAACAGGCCGCCTGCTTCCCGTCTGCCGTTCCGACGCCTTCGTGCCCAGAAGGTGCCCGGCTCAGGAGATGCTCCGGCTTTGCGGAGTAGAAACGTCTACACCCAGATTGGGGCTACGCGACTGAGGCGCGAACGAATTGGCCCGAGAGCGGGATGACGGCTGCACCGGATGCCTGCTGGAAAGGCTGCATGATAGGTCTGGCTGCCTCGAGGACCTCGTCCGGGTCGACCATCGTTGCCAGTGGCGAGGCCATGATCTCGGTGCGAATGAAATCGTCCATCGAGTTGAACTCAGCCACGTCCCAGTGTGTCCGGGCGGCGTCGATTGAGAGTCCGGCGTCGGTAGCGAGTTGCTGAACGGTGGCCATCTCCGGCATGCCGAAGGGCGCACGAATGATCGCGGCCGCGTCGGGGCTGGCGACATCGTCAAAGACATCGGCCAGCATCTCGTAACCCTTTGTGCGGCCCCATGTCTGCAGGACGACGCTGCCACCCGGTTTCGTCACCCGGGCCATCTCGCGCACTGCCGCCCCGGGATCGGGGAAGAACATCAGTGCCGACTGGCAGATGACGGCATCGAAGGTGTCATTCTCGAAGTCGAGTGCGGTCGCGTCGGACTGCACCCAGTCGATCTCCGGCGCTGAGCGTTTTGCGACTTCCAGCATGCCGGCGTTGAGGTCGACGCCAGTGACATGACCTTCGGAGCCCGACTGCCGCTGCTGCCGCACGGGCGACGGCGCCGGTGCCACAGGCTACGTCGAGCACCTTCTGGCCGGGACGTAGTTGGGCGAACCGCACCAGCTCTTCGGCCCAACGCTGGAAGATAGCTGGAACGAAGTGTGACTCGTAGAGTTCGGCGGCTTCGATTTCGACTTGCCATGCGGTAGGTGCTTGAACCATGATTTCTTCCTCGATTTCATAAAAGCACGAACGATCGTACTATTACAGAATAGAGACTGTGATCTGTGCTGTCAAGTCGACCGCAAGCAGGTAGAGTTCTCAGTGAGGAGGAACTGACTATCTCTCCACGCAGTGACGGCGACCATACCAGAACCCTGATCCTCGAGACCGCCGCCCAACTGGCCACGGTTGACGGACTCGAAGGGTTGTCAATTGGACGGCTGGCCAGCGCGCTCGAGATGAGCAAGAGCGGCGTTTACGCCCACTTTCGCTCGAAAGAGCAGCTCCAGCTAGCGACGATCGAGAGTGCGCTAGAAACCTTCAACCGGGAGGTGACAGGACCGGCGCTGCAAGCCGATAGTGCCTACGAGCAACTGCATGAGATCTGCGAACTGTTCCTCTCGTATCTGGAACGCCGGGTCTTTCCGGGAGGGTGCTTCTTCGTGACCGTCACGGCGGAATTCGACGCCCGGCCAGGACCGGTGCGAGAGAAGGTTGTCGAAGCACAGCAAGGCTGGATGGCATTCCTGACGCAGCTTGCCGGAACTGCAAAAGACGAAGGCTCGCTTGCCGACGACGTCGACCCTGCTCAACTTGCTTTCGAGCTCAACGCATTCCTCGAAGCCGCCGATCTGCTCTATCTGATGCTCGACGAACCTGACATCATGGAGCGTACTCGAACCGCCGTCCGAGCGGCTCTGGCACGGGCGCGCCGGTAATACAATCAGTCATTACGATTCCTACACCAATGAGATCGTCGCAGCGAGACCGAAATGATCCGAAGCCGACAGGCGCTCGTCGGTATCGTGAGCGCGGTCGAAGGTGATCCAGGCGTCGTGTACATGGATCAGGTCGTTGACGAAGATGTAGTCGATGACCTTCTCCTCGTCATCCCGGTGCCGCCCGAGTGGCGTCGGCACCGTCGCCGCTGGCTCTGCGCCATGGACAGCGATGAAGGCTGAGTGCAGTCCGCCCGGATTCATGATCGCTCGGATCGCCGGGTCGTCCGGTCTGGCATTGAAGTCGCCTACGAGCACCTGTGGCACATCGTCATCCGCCTTCATCCAGTCCAGAATTCGCTCGACTTGCCGCAGCCGCAGGTCGTCTCCATCGGAAGCATGATGCAGATGGGTGTTGTAGAAGTCGAGCACCTGGCCTCTGGCAAGTGCCAGCCGCATGCGTTGAGCGATACGGTTGCCGCTGCCTAGATCGAGGCGTTCATGGGAAATGACAGGGAGTTCGGTCAGGATGGCCAGCCCTTCCCAGAACCAGCGCAAGCCAGTCTTCCACTGGCGATAGAGCCGGTACGACGCGTCATACCCTGCGTTCGCCCCGCGTTCAATGCGCCGCCCCTGCAGCGACAGCCGCCGTAACTCCTGGAAGCCGATGATATCCGGGCTCAGGTCCGAGAGTTGCTCGGCAAGCAACGGGTAGCGCTCGGGCCAGCGGTCGGAGGTATTGCGCAGATTGAGGGTGCCGATGCGGATCGAATCACCGTCGAACCGGGCGTGCTCCAGGCTTTCCATATCACGTCCCGGTCAGATCGGGTGGCCCTGAACTGATCGAATCGACCCAGTAGGGGCCGCCCCAGGTCAGGTCGAAATCATAGCTGTGGAGGACATGCGCCCAGATCAACCAGGCGGTCCAGCGTGCGATTCCATAGAAGAAGCTGCCCCGGTAGAGCGCCAGAACCAGGTATTCGGGGTAGCGTTTCAGTAACCAGCTCCAGGCGCCGTCAGCGGCGACAACAACATCGTAGAAGTACTGGCGTTTCAACACGCGCCAGCTCAGCAGTCCGATGACGATCCAGATCGCGTCCCAGATGAAGCCGAAACTGCTGAAGTAGGCTGCGGCGTCGGCGTATCTACCGGTTTGTCCCGCATATGCCCATGCACCGATAGTGAAGGTCTTCGTCGAGAAAGGGAAGAGCAGCATCGTTCCGAGCGAATCGCCGATATCACTGAGCGCATGCGCCCAGTGGCCGATCAGGAAGCTATAGGCGTAGACCTTGTTGCGCGAGATCGCGAAGATGATCAGCGCCACGACGAACCCGAACGCCAGCGAGTGGGTGAAACCCACGCCCGGCCAGCCGCGGTGAAACTGCTGGGTGTTGCTTGCCTTGAGGCTGATCCCTGCGAAACCGACGCCATAGACGAGCCATTTCGTCAGCATATCGGGCCCGTATGAGCCGATTAGAACCGGGATAAAGGCGATACGTTTTCCGAAGTGTCTCTGGAACGCATACGGTTCGAGATCGTGCGCTGCCCAACTCATGCGAAACGCTTCCAGATCGCGTTCGCAATCCAGAGGAAGAGCAGCAGAAAAGGCACCCCTTCCCACCAGGAGAAGAGTAGTTCCGGAATGAAGATTCCCAGACTCACGTACACGAGACCGGCCAGCACGTAGATCGCAAGCGTTTGGCGTCCGGTCCAGTTCGCTGCGGTCTGTTTCTGTTCACCAGGGTTCAATGCGTTGACCTTCCGCTCTCTGGCCGTCCGGACAAAGTTCGGAGAATACCATGCTTCGCCTCAGCGAATATGGGCGATCTAAGCTCGTCTACGTGTTGGTTGATTGCTCGGCCCGCAGCAGATCTATCGTTTCGACAGCATGGCGTAGATGGGGGATGACGATGCTTCCACCGACAACGAGCGCGACGTTCAGCGCTTCGTAGAGTTCGTCGTCGGTCCAGCCGAGCGCGACGCATTGGTCGAGGTGATAGTCGACGCAGTCGTTGCAGCGCAGCACCGCTGAGGCAACCAGCCCCAGCCCTTCCTTGGTCTTCTGATCCAGCGCTCCTTCTTCGTAGGCAGCGCTATCGAGCCGGAAGAAGCGGTTGATCCCTCGATGCCCGATTTCGCCGATGCGTTCGTTCATCTTGCCGCGGTAGGCGCGGAATTCGTCGAGTCGATTGTGCATTGTCAAAATATTCCCTCACCCCCTGGCCCCCTCTCCCACTGCTTCGCTTCGCTCCGCGGGGAGAGGGGGAGGAAGAATAGGCGCTACGCATTCGAATTCGTTTCTTGCTCCCGTCTCCCACGCTGCATGCGCAGCGCAGCGCGTGTGGGAGAGGGGCTGGGGGTGAGGGAATTCTCCGGCTCTCACGCCCCCTACGTATCCAGTTCCGCCGGCATCTGCGCCACGATACGGTCGATTTCGGCCAGGTCGTCGGCGGTCAGTGAGACGTCGACAGCGGCGGCGTTCTGGTCGACTTGTTCGGGGCGGGTGACGCCGGTGATGACCGAGCAGACGGTCGGTTGCGCCAGCAACCAGGCGACCGCCAGCTGGCCGACGGAGTAGCCACGCTCGTTTGCATAGGCGTCGAGTTCTGCCACCGGGCCGAGAATGTCGTCCTGAACGAGCCGTTCCATGCGGGCATTGCCATAGGCGCGGGTGCCGGACGGGGTGTCCTGGCCGGGTTTGTACTTGCCGGTGAAGACGCCGCCAGCCAGCGGAGAGAAGGGCACGAGACCCAATCCGTAGGCTTCGAGCGCCGGGGTGATGTCGTTCGCGACATCGCGGGCATACATATTGAAGATCGACTGGCTGACAACCGGCACCGACCAGCCGTTGGCCATCGAACGCTCAACCAGACGAGCGATCTCCCAGCCGGAGTAGTTCGAGCAGGCGGCGTAGCGCACCTTGCCCTGGCGCACGAGGTCGTCGACCGCTTCGAGGCTCTCTTCGATGTCGGTTCTGGCGTCGGGCCGGTGGAGGTAGAAGACATCGACGTAGTCGGTGCCGAGGCGCTTCAGACTGGCTTCGAGGTTGTTGATGATCCGTCGCCGCGATAGCCCATCCGAGTTCGGACCGTCGCCGAGCGGGAAACCGGTCTTTGTCGTCAGGAAGACTTCGTAGCGACGGCCTTCGAGCGCCTTGCCCAGATAGCGCTCCGAGGTGCCGCCGCCTCCATAGGTATCGGCGCAGTCGAAGTGGTTGATTCCGAGTTCCAATGCCCGATGGACGACCGCCGCCGTCTCCTGCTCATCGCAGGCCCGGCCAAAGGTATTGCCACCCAGCCCGATCGCTGAAACCTGAAACCCACTTCTGCCGAATGGCCTGTACTGCATATTCTGTTGTTACCTTTCGCTCGCGAGAGAAGGGATTAGGTATTGGGGATTAGGGACTAGTGGAAGCAGGGAGTAGTGATTCGTTCTGCTATCCCCTGTAACCTGTCACCTATCCCTTCCAACCTAATCCCTAATCCCTCTTCCCTAGTCCCTACTGAAGTTCCGCCGAAACCGTGATCTCAACATTGCCCTTGAGCGCGCCGGAGACGGGGCAGCCCTCGGCGGCGTCCTGGGCGGCGGCTTCGAAGGCCGCCTGATCGATGCCCTCTACCTGGCCCTTGACGGTGATCGCCATCTTCGGTGATCTTGGGCGGGTCGAAGGTGCAGGTGGCCGAGACTTCGAGCTTCTGGGGCGGCGTGCCGGCGCCGGAGAGGCCGTGGGAGAGGCCCATCGAGTAGCAGGCTGCGTGGGCTGCCGCGATCAGCTCTTCCGGGCTCGTCTTGCCGCCGGGCTCGGCTGTGCGGGCCGGCCAGCTGACGTCGAGGTTGCTGAATGCGCCGCTGGTGACACTGTTGATCACGCCGGAACCGTCCATTAGACTGCCTTGCCAGGTGACGGATGCGCTTCGGTCTGCCATTGTGTCGAGTCCTTTCGTATTTCTTCGTTTCCCATGCCGTTCGCGGCACAGGACATTCAGATGTATCCCCACGTCGGGGATGGGGCATGGCGTTGCCGCCCCTCTCATGTTAGCGTGAAGCAACGCTGAGGGGAGAATCGTTGAGGAATAAACCCGGCAGAAACGATCTCTACGAATTGCTCGCAGAGGGCTCTGCTGAAGCGTCGAAACCGATCGCGGCGGCGTTGCTCGAAACGCTCGACGATCCCCGCTTCGGCAATCTGCGCAGCATCCTGCTCGACGAACTCTATCTGCTTCCCGGCGGCGTCGTGCTGGAGGTCGGTTGTGGTCCCGGCGTTCTCGTCGATCGGCTCCACGAGCGGGTGACCTCCGACGGTAGTATTCATGGTCTCGACCTCAATCCCCATTTCATCGAAGTTGCCGAGCGCAGGGCGGAGCTGCTGCGGATTCAGAACTCGACCTTCTCGACCGGTGACTGCCACGAATTGCCATACCGCAATGAGATGTTCGATGCCGTCGTTGGCGAGAAGCTGCTGATGCATGTCGCGCCGCTCGGGCCGGTGATCGAAGAAATCAAGCGCGTGCTGGTTCCAGGCGGGCGGTTGGTCGTCGCCGACTATGATCCCTACACGATCATGGCTGCCGGTCCCGATCCAGCGGTGACGGCGCGGATCATGGCCTCGGCGGCAAAGGTCTATGCTTCGCCTTTCGCGGCCCGCGAGACGGCGCATGCCTGCCGGGAAGCTGGTATGGATGTCGAGTCGGTGCGGGGGTACTTGCAGGTCTTTGAAGACCCAGAAATCCCGACCGTTGCTGGTGTCCCGGAGGTCTGGAGCGACCACGCGACTGCCGGACGCCAGGTCGAACCAGGTACCGCCCGGCGCTGGTTATCGACCGTCGAGCTTGCGGCCCGGGAGGGCCGCTTCATGATTGCCATTCCTTATGTCATTACTGTCGCAACGAGGCCGATGACGGCCTAGAGCAGAGGAGAGTCCCACACGATGAGCGCTACTACCGGCTATGCCCGCCCCGAGCTACTCGTTGAACCTGAGTGGCTGAGCCAGCATTTGAACGATCCGGATGTCGTCATCATCGACTGCGACCGGCCGGAGATGCGCATGGGTCGAGCGATCCTCCCGAACGCCCGTATCTTGCCGATCCATCCCTATTTTCGGGATACGGAGACTGGCGTCGGTGTCGCGACGGCGGCGCAAACCCAGGAGATCCTGCGTGGCCTGGGCGTCAACGACGACACGAAGGTCATCCTCTATGACTCCGAAGGCGGACTACTGGCGACCCGTGTCTGGTGGGCGCTCTGGTACCACGGTTTCGAGAACTCGGCCGTCCTTAATGGCGGCTATCCCGGTTGGATTGGCAGTCGTTACCCGGTCGTCAAAGAGCATGCTGACGTCACTCCCGGCAATGTGACGATCGACGGTAGCAAGACCGATCCGGAGCGCATCGCCAATTGCGACGTGATTCTGTCGGGCGTTCAGAACGATGAGATCGTCCCGCTCGACGTGCGTGCCATCGAGGAGTGGACCGGCGAGAAGGCCGCTCCGAACGAATCGAACCAGAACGAGGGCCACATCCCCGGCGCGATCTATGTCGAATGGCGCGATTTCGTTGACTGGGACAACGCCACCCGCTTCAAGCCCGGCGCGGAGATCGTGCGTATTCTGACCGACCTCGGCGTACCGCGTGACAAGAAGATTGTCCCCTACTGACAGGGCGGAATCCGTGCGGCGCACGGCACGTTCGTCCTCTACCTCGTCGGCTACAACGACGTCGCGAACTACGATCGCTCCTGGGCTGAGTGGGGCAATCGGGCTGATATGCCGGTGGAGAAAGGGAACAGGTAACAGGGAAGAGGGATAGGTAGGGGAACAGCCGATAGATCCTCTCTCCCCTATCCCTCCTTCAATTCTTAGAGCGAGGGATGCACAGCCGAAACTTTGGCGATTGTCTTGGAAACTCACAGTGAACAATCAGACACCCCTCCCTCGGTTTCGAGGGAGGGGACGGGGGAGGGAGCTTCTTGTGCTAACACCACAACGCAAAGCCCGCTGGCTTGCCAACATGCAGGCTGCTGGCGTCGAACCGGATGAGGCGACTGTTGAACGGGTCGAGGCGCGGGATAGCCGAGCGGTTGGACGGCGCTCGACGAGCTCTTCGGGCGGCTCGATTTTCACTCCAGCAACCCGGATTATCTGCGCTCCAGGACGGAAACGGAGGCGGGCGATGGCCGTTCCTGAACTGCTGAAGCTGTCGCTCGATGAACTTGCAGGGCAGATCCGGGACCGGCAGATTTCGCCGGTCGAAGCGCTCGACGCTTGCCTCGAACATATCGCTGCCAACGATGGCGAGGTCAACGCTTTTCGGCTCGTGACCGAGGAGCGAGCGCGGAAGCAGGCACTGCAAGCCGAGCGGGAGATCGCCGCTGGGGACTATCGGGGACCGCTGCACGGCGTGCCGCTGGCGGTCAAGGATCTGATGGATATGCGGGGCGAGACGACTCCAGCAGGCTCGATCGTTCTTGCCGACCGTGTTGCAGACGAAGATAGCGCCGCTGTCGAGCGGTTGGAGGCGGCCGGTGGCGTGATCATCGGCAAGACCCACATGCCGGAGTTCGCCTATTCGCCGGCCTCGAACAACGCCCACTACGGCGTCGTTCAGAATCCCTGGAACCGGGAGCGCGATACCGGTGGCTCGTCGAGCGGTTCCGGTGCGGCGATTGCGGCCGGGATGTGCTTCGGGGCGACCGGCTCGGACACCGGCGGTTCGATCCGGATGCCCTCGGCGCTCTGTGGGCTGGCAGGGATCAAGCCGACGCACGGGCTGGTCAGCGCATTTGGCGCGCAGACGCTCTGCTGGTCGCTCGATCACGTCGGACCGATGGCGCGGACGACGCTCGATATCGCCCACATGCTGGACGCGATGGCTGGCTACGATCCCCGCGACAGCCGCACGCGCCAAGTCGCGATAGGTGGATATGCGGCGGCGCTCGAACAGGGCGTCTCCGGGCTGCGGGTGGCAAAGATCATTGATGATGGCTGGGATGACGACTACCCGACTCCAGCTGTCCGCAAAGGTGTCGATGATGGCGTCGCTGCGCTGGCCGCTGCCGGGGCCGAGATCGTCGAACTGGAGCTTCCTGAGGTACGTGACCTGAACACGATTAACCTTGCGATTCTGAACATCGAAGCGACGGCCTATTACGAGCGCTTCCTGCGCGATCGCTGGGACGACGTTTCGGAGTGGTCGCGTGACCGGCTCATTGGCGCGTACGCCTACAGTCCAGTTGATTTCGTCCAGGCTCAGCAGGCGCGGGCAGTGTTGCGTGCTCGCATCGAGGAGCGGCTGGCTGACATTGATCTTCTGGCGCTGCCCGGCGTCCCGCACGAAGCCCCGCCGATTGGCATCGTCGGGCAGAATGGCCGCTATTGTGGCCCCTTCAACACCCTCGGCTGGCCGGCCGTCGTCGTCCCGGTCGGCCTCGGCGAGTTCGACGTCCCTGTTTCACTGCAACTCGTCGGCAAGCCCTGGCAGGACGCCACTGCTCTCCGCGCCGCCCACGCTGTCGATCTCCATGGTCCATGGCAGGCACGCTTATCACCACTCCTGGCAGGATAGAGGTCGGAGTCGATCCCTATCCTGCTCGCCCCGGCCCGTCGACGATGCGGCCGGGGGTTGCGCCGGTGTGGTTGCCGCCCGAGACGACACGGGCGCCATTGACCCATACATCGCGGACACCGGACGAGAGCTGGTGTGGCTGGTCAAAGGTGGCGTTGTCGCCGACTGTCGCGGGGTCGAAGACGACGATGTCGGCGAACGCGCCAGATCGTAAGACTACCGCGATCACGCAGGCTGAGCCTGTCGGCGACGGAGGAGGTCATCTTGCGAATCGCATCTTCCCAGCTCAGGACGCCCTCTTCGCGGACGTACTTGCCAAGGACGCGGGTGTAGGTGCCGTAGGCTCGGGGATGGGTCGGTCCCATCGCTTCGGCCCAGGCCGGGTCCAGCCCGCCGGCGTCGGTCGAGACTTTGATCCAGGGCTGTCGCAGTTGTTCGGCCAGGTTGTCTTCGCTCATCGAGAAATAGATCGTGCTGATCCGCTGCCGTTCGGAGAGCAGCAGTTCGAAGGCTGTGTCGATCCAGTCTGCGTCGTCGCGTGCTTCGGAAATCTCGGTCAATCGCATACCGGCATACTTGCGATTCTCGTCGCGTTCGAAGCCGACTGGCATGACCCCTTCCGGCCCGGCCCACTCGGCCATCGCCTCCCAGTCGCCGCTCGGATTCAGCGCTTCGGCTTTGATCTTCGCCCGCATCTCCGGATCGGTCAGATTCTCGAAGAGTTTGCCGTCGGCCTCGGCCCAGGGCGGCAGGACCGAGGTCAGGCCGGTGCCGTTGGCGATGTAGGGATACATGTCGGCAGTCACGTCGAGACCAGCGGCCCGTGCCTCGTCGATCATCTCGATGACCCTTGCCATCTTGTGCCAGTTTGCGCGGCCGGCCGCTTTGAGGTGGTAGATCTCGACCGGCGCGCCGGACCGACGGCCAATCTCCAGCGCTTCCTCAATGCCTTCGATCAACGCCGCTGCTTCGGAGCGCACGTGGGTGATGTAGACGCCGTGATACTCAGCGACGACCTTGCAAACCTCGACGATCTCGTCGGTCTCGACGAAAGCATCGGGCGGGTAGATCAGGGCGTAGGAGACACCGAATGCGCCGTCCTCCATCGACTCGGCCATGACCCGGCGCATCGTGTCCAGTTCATCTTCGTTGGCCGGACCCATCGCCATGCCCTTGGCGTAACGCCGCAGCGTCCCGCCGCCGAGGAAAGAACCGATGTTGGGCGAGACGCCGACGTCCATCATTGCTTCCAGCCAGTCGCGGAAGCGACTCCAGCCCAGGGCACGCTCGCGCCACTCTGGCAGATTGTCGATCAGCAGTCCGGAGATGGGGTCGTCGATCTTGCCGCCGAAGGGCGCCGGCGTCCAGGCTTCGCCCATGATCTCGGTCGTGACACCCTGGGTGATCTTCGAGAGGCAGCGGTTATCGCGCATCAACGGCATGATCGAGTGGCTCTGAATGTCGATGAACCCGGGACAGACGATCATGCCGCTGGCATCGACCACCTCGGCCACATTGTCCGGATTGGCCGACCCGGGCGGCAGCACTGCTTCGATCCGGTCACCGCTGACGAGCAGATCGCCGTAGATCCATGGATTCCCTGTCCCGTCGATGATTTTGCCGCCGCGAATGAGTAGGTCTGTCATGATGCGTTCCCTTCCCTTGATTGTTGGTGACGTTAGCATGATCCGGCCGCGGCCCACATCCATGGATATGAACCAACAAACACCACGTCATCCTGACCGGAGGCTTTGCGGAGTGGAAGGATCTATGAACAAGCGCCTGACGCTTCGGCAAGTGAAGATGACGAAGAAGAACGCGTCGAGTAGTGACAGCTATCACCGGACGTCACTCTCACTCCAGCTAGATCCTTCCACTCCGCAAAGCCTCCGGTCAGGATGACGTGTGGATGGTGGGTTCGATTTCAGTGAAACAAGACTACTGGCGACGCGAAGCGCTCAGACGCCTGCCAATCGCGCAATCTCATCGAGATTATCCCAGCCCATGCCACGCGCTCCGGACTCGATCTCGTGGATGACCTGGACGACGGCGGAGTTGACCGGAGTGGGGATGCCTTCGCGTTTCCCGATCTCAACGACCGCGCCGGGTTGCATGTCGATCTCGGTCTTGCGGCGCTTGACGCGCAGATCGCGCCACATGCCGGTGCGGTCTTTGATTGCGCCGCGCATGTCCTCGCCGACGGCCAGCACGGCGCTGTTGGCGCGTTCTTCGTAATCGTCACCGGGGGCGAACATCATCGGATCGAAGACGCCGATTGGCATGAGTTGCGAGGTCTGGGTCATCGCGACGCTGTAGACCTCGGTCGAAGCCAGGCGGCAGAGTCGTTTGCCGAGCGGGTGATTGACGACCTCGTCGACGGGTGCGTCGATGCAGGCGGTGACGAAGGCCATCCCGGCCCAGGTCATCTTGCCCCAGAGATAGCCCCAGATGTTGTCGGTAGCCTCGGCAGGCATGGCGTGGCCGAGCATCTCCGCCAGCCCTTCGACTCGCGGAGTGATCGAGCCGTCCAGTTCACCGATGTGCAACGTGCGCTCATTTGATAGCTGAAGCAGCCCTGGTTCGAGGTAGTCGGCGGCGAAGTGGACGAAGCAGCCAACGGTGCGCTCTCGACCTATATGCCCGGCGATGATCTCCTCGTTGAGCCCGTTCTGGATCGAGACGACGTAGCCGTCGTCGGCCAGCAATGGGCCGTAGCGGCGCATGGCGTCGTCGGTGAAGTGGCCTTTGACGCAGAGCAGGACGACATCGAGCGGTCCCTGCAGTTCGTCGGCATGTACTGCCTTGACCGGATAGGTGTGGTCACCCCGGATGCCTTCGATCCGCAGTCCCTCAGCGTTCATCTTTTCGACATGCTCCGGCACGACATCAACCAACGTGATGTCGTAGCCGGCCTGGCTCAGAAAGGCGCCGATGGTTCCACCGATCGCTCCAGCGCCGATGATCGTTATCGACCTTGCTCGCAGATCATGCTCCATCATCACTTCTCCTTTGCCACATGCCAGACGGTCGTTCTCCCATCAGAATAGCCCGATCTGGCCCGGGATCGATGCTTCTCATGGGCTTCGATCTTAAAGCTCAGCTTTGGTGGCAGCGACGCTATTCTGCGATGAATCGACATGTTCCTCGGATTCGCTTTGCCACTACCCGTTTTCCAGAATCTCAACGATCTGAGCCTGGTGATGGTCGAGATGCCAGCGTAGGAACTGGAGACGCTGATTGATGTCGATCGGCCCCATCAGGAAGTGTGGGTAGATGATTGTCTCCGGGTCGAGGCCGTGCAATGCCGCTCCCAGCGACGCCAGGAGATACTGGCAGGCTTCGAGCTCCGCGACACAGAAGGCGAGCGGACCGTCGATATCCGGGACGGCGGACGGTGGGGCATCTTCTCGCTCGCGCCAGGTAAGAGCGATGATCTCTTCAATCGTCCGTCCTCTGTGTGGAAGCTCTCCGTCCCAGTCTCCTTTCCCGTTCCGGACGTCCTGGAGGGCGCCCCACATCCCGTAGATGCCGCCCTGCTCTGCCAGCACCAGATGCTCGATGACTTGCGGGACCGACCATTCGTCGGGTCCGAGTCGTAGTTGCTCTTGATACGGAGACAGGTTCTCGACCGTCGTGAGGACGCGCCGTCGGGCGGCGTTGACGCCGTTGATGAGCGTTGGAATAGTCACCAATCTGATCTCCTTTGCTTGTCTTTGTTGTGCGAATGTAACGTCAATTCTGCTATGTATCTATAGACGTGTATAGCAGCACCAATGTCGCATCGCAGATGAGAGTGAACATGACCGTCGCAGTTCAGGGTGAGTTCGCCATCCAGGTAGAAGATCTCACGAAGCGTTTTGGAGCATTCACCGCCGTCGATGAATTGAGTTTCACCGTTCCTCACGGCTCAGTCTTCGGCTTTCTTGGGCCGAATGGGGCTGGCAAGACAACGACGATTGGGATGATGCTGGGGCTCATTCCGCCTGATGCCGGAGACGTCAAGATCTTCGGATTCGATGTTCGTCATGCGATGTCGGAGATCTTGAAGCGCACCGGGGCGATTGTTGAGGGGCCAGCCTTCTATCCTTACCTCAGCGGTCGTCAGAATCTTGAAGTCGTCGCTTCGTTGCGCGGCATCCAGGATCAGCAGGTAGTCGAACGTCTGATTGAAACCGTGGGCCTGACCGAGCGAGCAGATGCGAAGTTCGGCGGTTACTCCCAGGGCATGCGGCAGCGTCTCGGTCTGGCGTCGGTGCTGATCAACGACCCCCAGCTGCTGATTCTCGATGAACCAACCGGCGGGCTCGATCCGGCTGGACAGCGGGAGATCCGTGACCTCATCCAGAGCCTTTCCAAGGCTGGCCGCACCGTCATCCTCTCAAGCCACCAACTGGCTGAGGTCCAGGAGATTTGTAGTCACGTCGCCATCATCAACCACGGCAAGCTGGTCGTTACCGGCCCGCTGGACGAGATTCTCGGAACGGGCCACGAGATCGAAATCGGCCTCGATCGCCCGTCCGAAGCCGCGACTTTTCTTCGCCAGCTTGCTGATCTCGAGATTGACGACGTGAGAGTCGAGGATGGGCGCATCATCGTAACGACCGAAGCAACGATTGCCGCTCGCATCAATCGCTTGCTCGTTGAAGGAGGATTCGCGGTCGACCTCCTTCGGCCTCACGATGACATGCTGGAAGCGCGCTTCCTGGAGCTAACGTCTGACGCAGAGGGAGGAGAGTCCGATGGAGCAGCTTAGGACGCTGGTACGCACCGAACGCACCCGGCTGCTGCACCGCCCGATGGCCTGGATTCTCGGCATTATCCTCGGCGGCCTGACTGGATTGATTTACCTGTCTCTGACGCTGGCACTCCTCGTCCCTGAAGGCCAGGGTGGCATTTCGAACAGTGACACCGCACAGCTGCGTGAACTGCTCATCCTTCCGGAAGGATTTGGCTCCGGATTCGCCATGATCAATAGCTTTGCGACAATCATGTTGATCATTCTGGCAGCGGGCATCTTTGGCAGCGAGTTTTCCTGGGGAACGGTGCGTACCTCGCTCATCGCCGGAGTAAGCCGGGATCGTTTCTATGCTGGGAAGATCATCGCGTTGCTGACCCTCGGTGCGGCGGTGACGCTCATGACAGCTATCCTCGCCTTTGGCGCATCGCTGGCAGCCGGGTTGATCGTCGATGGCTCCCTTTACACCGATGAATGGCTGAATACCGGCTTCGTCGTAGATGCCATATTCATCGTCATGCGAGGGTATCTCGGCGTTGCGATCTGGATCCTGATCGCTTCGACGATCACGCTAGTCACTCACTCGCTTGCCGCTGGCGTTGGTGTCGCGATTGGCCTGAATATCCTCGGCGACATCGTCCTGGCTTTGCTGCGCAGCATTGGGACAATTGGCGAATGGGTAGCCCGGGTGTTCCCGAACGAGGCGGTGAATGCGCTGGCCAATATGAATAGCGCTAATCCCCCTCCTATGGTGCTACGGACTATGCCTGGATCACTGCCAATCTGCTCTTCTACGCCGTTGCCATGGTCGCCATAGCCGTGCTCCGCTTTCGCAAGATGGATGTCATCGCCGCCTCTGGCTAAGAAACAGCCTCGACGCGGTCGATAAACGCCTGCAGATGCGGCAGCAACAGATCGAGCCGCTGGAGCACGTCGAAATGGCCAAGGCCGCTGAACATCAGGAGCGTAGCGCCGGGAATCCGTCGGGCAGCTTCTGGCAATTTACGGCCTGATTGAGCGTTCTCATCGTTGGCCCCAACGAACAGCAGCACCGGAGTAGAGATTGATGAGACTTCAACTTCGACACCTGGTTCTTCGCGTAGTCCCAGAGCGAGTGCTTCCCTGACGCCAGAATGCAATGCATCGATCTCGATGTCTGACAGCATCCGCCCAGCTTCAGCAGCGCTCTCAATCGCGAGCCTGCCGCCATCTCTGAACAGCTCATATCGACTTTGCCACTCATCTCGATGGTCATAGGGATGACTGCCGCCAAGCATGAAAGATATGAACCGGTCCGGCGCGTAGAGTGGAATTCTGAAGCCGATCTGCCCACCAAGCGAGTAGCCGAAGAAATGTGCTTTGCTGATCTCAAGTTCATCGAGAATCGCGACGATATCCTGTACCCAGCACTCGTAACGATATGCCCCGGCCGTCGTCGGCTTATCGCTCCGCCCGTGCCCGCGGGCATCGAACAGGATCAGCCGGTACTTATCTCGCAGCGCATCGACAAGCCCCAACTCCCGCCACCGTTCGTGCGAGCTACCGCCGCCGTGGTGCAGCACAAGGGGTGGCCCCTCGCCTTCAACCTCGTAGTAGATGCGGGCGTCGTCGATTGGGTTGGTTGCGTATGGCATGCGCTAGCTCCCTGTAGCTTGATTTGTGATGATGATCTGAATCTTTGCATAGACCTGGGCTGATTGCATAGCGCCTTATGGCCATTGCTGTGCAGGTGGCGGTCAAAACAGCGCCTGTTAGAATCGATCTGCCATTGACTGATTGCAATGTGAAAGGGCTGGCCATGGCTATGAGATCGACATTCCGCGAGGCCGTCATTCTTAGCGCAGCCCGCACACCGGTCGGGAAGCTCCAGGGCGCGCTCGGCACACTCTCGGCAGCGCAGCTCGGAGCACATGCGGTGAGAGCCGCCGTCGAGCGGGCAGGAATCTCTGCCCCGGCCAGGATTGACGAGGTGATCCTGGGTAATGTCGTCTCGGCAGGGCTCGGCCAGAACATCGCCCGGCAATGCGCGCTCGGCGCAGGGCTGCCCTCCAGCGTTGGCGCGATGACGATCAACAAGGTCTGTGGCGCAAGCCTGAAATCGGCCATGCTGGCGGCCCAGGCAATCCGCGCTGGCGACGGCGATCTCTTCGTGACTGGCGGCGTCGAGAGCATGAGCCAGGCGCCACATCTTGGTCGATGGTCGTATGAACCAGTTGCGCTATGGGTCGGCAGAGTTGCGCGATGCCCTGGTCGTTGACGGGCTATGGTGCGCCTTCGAAGATTGGGCGATGGGCAACGCCGCCGAATACATCGCCGATTGCTACGACATCTCCCGAGAAACGATGGACGAATATGCGTTGCGCAGCCATCAGAAAGCGATCGAGGCGATCGACGGCGGCCGGTTCGACGCTGAAATCGCCCCGATAGAGGTCCCGGGGCGGCGAGGCGAGGTTGCGACGATCGCTGAGGATGAAGCTCCACGACGCGACACGTCGATCGAAGCTCTGCGCGGTCTGAAACCGGCATTCAAACCAGACGGCAGGGTGACGGCAGGCAATGCGCCGGGACTCAACGACGCCGCAGCGGCGGTCGTCATCGCCAGCCGGGAAATGGCCGCTGAACTCGGTTCACAGCCGCTGGCACGGATCGCTGGATATGCCCAGGTGGCAGTCGAGCCGCGCGACATCTTCGCTGCCCCGGCGCTGGTGATACCTCGGTTGCTGGACAAGCTCGGCTGGAACTTGGCGATGTCGATCTGATCGAGCTGAACGAGGCCTTCGCGGCCCAGATTCTGGCGAATGGCTGTGCGCTGGCAGAGTGTGGCTGGGACTGGGAGCGGGTCAACGTCAACGGCGGCGCGATCGCCCTCGGCCACCCACTCGGGGCGACTGGTGCGCGGCTGTCGAAGGCAAGCGGCTGACCTATCGCGGGACTAACCAAGCCGCGAATGCTTAGGCAGAAGACGAGGCGATTTCTGCGCTGGCGCAAAACTACCTAGGCGCCACCAAGTTGCTTGAGCATCCTGTCATTCAGCCAGTTCCAAATCCAAGGTGGCGCCCACCCTACGGCGGCTCGCGTTTCAAGACTGGCAATCACTATAGAACTCGCTTGGCCAAGTTTGGAAACAAGGGCCGTATTGATCTCCCCCGGAGGGGTATCCGTCCACAAAACCAAGTGAAAGCGTTGAAGCGAACCCAATCACCATAGCCACCTAAAATTCCATCTACGACTGGCGGATCAACCGGAACATCAATCCATCTAACCAGCACGATGTATAGCTTATGCATCGTTTCCCCCGCGGCTGGTCAGGGCCAGCGGTGGTGCTGCGTTTGCAGATGGGTTAGCAGAAAGGTCGATTATTTCAGGCGAGCTCGCCGCTAAGTTCAACCTCCTTATAGCGGACGAGTTCTGCACCCTCCAAAGTCGCAACTGGGGGTGCTTATTCGCATACCAAAAGGCGGTGGCAACGTAGCCAATTGCCGACAAAAGGGTGGCACCGACAATCGCTAGTACGGCTGCGGCGCTTCCTTTCAACGCCCATATCGCGACCCCTCCTACAAGGATCATGGCCAGACAACTGTCGATGTCCGACCCACTACGCCAGGCCCCATGCGAATGGCATGAAATGCCCCCAACCCCGGCCAGTTCCAGGCATCATTTTCTTTAGCCATGCACCTAGATAGCCATGCCTCTGCAAGTTGTAGAAGGAATTTGCAGACGGTGAAGAGACAGTGGGAATCGGTCCCGCTTCTTGGGCTTGGTCGAAGGCTTCTTGGCCGTCTTGGTTGGTCGCTTCTTAGGCTTCACCCCGGGCTCATCCTTGGGCTTCTCGTGCCCGAGGAAATAGTCCACTACCCGCCGAAAGGCTGTTTCCAACTCTGCCTTTTCCAGACCCATCAGCCATTCGCTTCTCCGACTTATCCACAGTCTATCCAGTGGTCTTTCCACGTTTTGCCACAAGATGTTGGATGCGCCGATTGAAGGTCAGCACGAAATCGCACCAGTCTGAAAGCTCAGCAGCGGGAGGCGCAAACCTGTCGAGGGAGCGCGCCTTCCCGTCTACCACAGGGCGATCCCGCTCAACTCCTGTCGAGCGCGGGACCAAGCGGGCGGGGCGGCCTCTTGCCGCTCCGCTTCATTCCGGGCCGGGGGCTGGTGTCCAGGAGGCGGTCCATCCTCTCCCCTGGGTTCATTTCCCAACCGGTCCAGTCCTTTCGCACCTATCAGGTCCGCCAAAGCCACCTAATGGGTCCGAATATGAGCCTACGCTAACGCGTATATGGCCCTAAACGCACCAACAATCTGTAACAAGTTCGATTTCCCTGAATAATTTTCCAGAGTGGAAAATCTCTACCAACTCCGAATCAAACGCAATTCCCAAACGCCGGCCCGTTACGCCAATCTCGATATGGCGTCCGAAGCCTGTGCAGTCAAGTAGTCAATCCCCGCCAGACTGCGCGCTCCGCTAGATTATAGGGGTTTGCAACGGGGGTTTTCGTATGTTCGCGCGGGTCACCACGGTCGCCTTCGAAGGCATCGAGGCTCGCGCCGTGGACGTGCAGGTCCAGATCAGCCCGGGCATGCCCGCCTTCGCCATTGTCGGTCTGCCCGATAAGGCGGTGGCCGAGAACCGCGAGCGGGTGCGCAGCGCCTTGAACGCCATCGGGCTGGCGCTGCCGCCAAAGCGCATCACCGTCAATCTGGCGCCGGCCGATCTGCCGAAGGAAGGCAGCCATTACGACCTCCCCATCGCGCTAGGCGTCATGGCGGCGACGGGCGCGATCGCGCGGGACGCCATCGAAGGCTATTGCGTGCTCGGAGAGCTCGCGCTCGACGGCTCGATCGCGGCCGTCGCCGGCGCGCTGCCGGCGGCGATCGGCGCGACGCGCTTCGGAAAGGCCTCATCTGTCCGGGGCCGTGCGGGCGGAAGCCGCGTGGGCCGCCACCGACATGCCGATCCTGGCGCCAGCCGACCTGCTCCAGCTCATCAACCACTTCAAAGGCCTGCAGACCTTGCGACGCCCGGCAGCGACGCCGGACCCGGGCGATGAGTCGATGCCCGACCTCAAGGACATCAAGGGCCAGGAGACCGCGAAGCGGACGCTCGAAGTGGCCGCGGCCGGCGGGCATCATCTCCTCATGATCGGCCCACCGGGCTCCGGCAAGTCGATGCTGGCGCGGCGGCTGCCCTCGATCCTGCCGCCGCTCGCGCCCGCCGAGATGCTCGAAGTGAGCATGATCAGGAGCCTTGCCGGCGACCTGGCCGGCGGGCGTATCAGCCGCAATCGGCCGTTCCGCGCACCGCATCACTCGGCAAGCATGGCGGCGCTCGTCGGTGGCGGCACGCGGCCACGTCCCGGCGAAGCGGCGCTCGCCCATCTCGGCGTGCTGTTCCTCGACGAACTGCCGAGTTCAACCCGCAAGTGCTCGACGCGCTGCGTCAGCCGCTCGAGACCGGTGAGACGTCATCGCGCGCGCCAATCACCGCATCGCTTACCCGTCGCGCATCCAGCTCATCGCGGCCATGAATCCGTGCCGCTGCGGGCACGCGGGCGAGCCGGGCTATGTGTGCCGCCAAGGAAGAGGTTGCGCCGAGCGATACCAGGCGCGCATCTCCGGGCCGATGCTCGACCGCATCGATCTTCAGATCGAGGTGCCCGCGGTCTCCGCCGCCGATCTCGTTCTGCCGCAGCCTCGCGAGGGAAGCGCCGAGGTGCGGGCGCGTGTCACCGCCGCACGTCAAGCGCAGACCGCGCGCTACGCGGCGCTCGGCTTGCCACGCGTGCGCACCAATGCCGAGTGCGACGGGGCGTTGCTGGAGGAGATCGCCGCGCCCGAGGCCGCAGGGCCTGGCGCTGCTGCGCGAGGCGGCGGACGCGCTCTCCTTCAGCGCGCGGGGCTACCACCGCACGCTCCGGGTCGCCCGGACGCTGGCCGACCTCGACGGCGAGGAGAAAGTCGCCCGCATCCATGTCGCCGAGGCCCTGAGCTACCGGGGCGAGACCTTGCGCCGGGCCCAGGCCGCCGCCTAGGGAAGCGCCTGCCGCTAAAGGCTTTTTCAAGCTTTCTCTGCTTGATTCCGGCCTAAAGAAACCGCCGGGCCCTAAGGCCCGGCCATAATCAACGGCGTCAAAAGTGCAGCGTAAGACGTGGCAAAGCTTCGGCGCCGAAAGCGCCGGCGGGGTTGGTGTGCGGGTGGCGTTGAGCTTCTTCGCCCTGACGCTGATTGCGCTGTCCTTCGCGCTGCTCGGGGCAACCACACGCTCGCTCTGCTGCCCGCTCGTCCTGGGCGTGGCCCTGCTCGCGGTCGTGGCGGACCGCAAAGCGGAGAATGGCACGCCCCGGATCGAGGCGCTCACCGAGAGGCTCGAACTCGAGCCTCAAATCTCTCAAGGACCTGCAATGGGAGGTGCGCGAGCGCGAGGCCGCTACCGCGACCTGCTCGACCACCAGGGCGACGTCATCGTTCGCCGCGACGCCGACGGACGCCTCTCCTTCGTCAACGACGCGTTCTGCCGGACCTTCGGCATGGAGCGCGACGCCGCGCTCGGGCAGGTGTTCCAGCTTCCCGTCGCTCAACGACGACCGCGACGAGACCAACCTTTCCAACCGCGGCGACGAGCGCGCAAAGCCGGGTCGTGGAGCTCTCGACCACGGCGGGTCCGCGCTGGTTTGTCTGGGAAGACTTCGTCGTCTCCGGCCAGACAGGCGGCGTGAGCGAGATCCAGAGCGTCGGCCGCGACATCACCGAGCAGCGCGCGGCGGAGATTGCGCTCGCCGACGCGCGCGATCAGGCGATGACCGCGAGCCACGCCAAGTCGCGCTTCCTCGCCTCGATGAGCCATGAGATCAGAACGCCGATGAACGGCATTCTCGGCATGACCGGGCTTCTGCTCGACACCGAGCTGTCGCCGAGCAGCGCACCTATGCGCGCGCCATCTCGACGTCGGCGACGACGCTGCTGTCGCTGATCGACGAAGTGCTCGACTTCTCCAAGATCGAGGCCGGCAAGATCGAGCTTCGCGCCGGCACCGTTCGACATTGCCGACGCCGCGCAAGGCGTGGTCGAGCTGCTCGCCCCGCGCGGCGCGCGACAAGGGGCTCGAGATCGGCTGGTTCGCGGCGCCCGATCTGCCGAAGACGGTGATCGGCGACGAGATGCGCGTGCGCCAGATCCTGATGAACCTCATGGGCAACGCCATCAAGTTCACCGACCATGGCGGCGTGGCGCTGACGTCGGGCTCGCGCCAGGTACGCCGCATGGCGACGGCAGGACTCTTGCGCTTCGCCGTGCGCGACACGGGCCCCGGCGTGCCGCCCGATGCGATCGAGCGGATCTTCGCCGAGTTCGAGCAGGCCGAGCAGGGGCCAGCGCGCCGGCACGGCGGCACGGGGCTCGGCCTTGCCATCTCGAAGCGGCTCGTCGACGAGATGGGCGGCACGCATCGACGTGGCGAGCATGCCGGGCGCCGGTGCGACATTCTCCGTCGACCTGCCCTTTGCCACGCCCGCCTCATGTCGGTGAGCTCGGGGCGGAATGGCCGCGGCCGCATGAGGGCGAGCGGGTTCTCATCGTGCTTGAAGGCGCCATCGAGGCGGCGCTCGTCGGCGACCTTCTGGTCGCCATGGGCGCAAGCGTGGCGCGGGTCGGCCAGAAGGACGCCGAGCGCGTCGCCTCGACGCCGCGGCGAATGGTATGCCCTTCACCGCGCTCCTCACCGACAAGGACAACGTCGATGCGGGCGCGGCGCGGCTCCTCGCTGCTCGTTGTCCCGCACGGCGCAGACCGCCCGCCGCGCGCGGTGGTGACCGTCAACCCCGGCGAGCGGGGCGACATTCCGAGCTTCGCGCGCAAGGCTTCAACGGCTATCTCGTGCGGCCCGGTGCGGCCCGTCTCACTCTTGACCCAGCTCTTTGGCGATGCCGACAGAGGCCGTCCAGAAGCAGTCGGCGCGGCCCGTGCCGCCAGCCACGCCGCCGCGCCATGGGAGCGCCGGCGGGCTCTGCGTCCTTCTCGCCGAAGACAACGACATCAATGCGCTCCTCGCCTGCACGGTGCTGGAGAAGTCTGGCGCGCGCGTCGTGCGCGCGCGAGACGGCGCGGAGGCGATCGCCAAGGCGCGCAGCGAACGCACCGATGACAAGGCCAAGGTTTCGACCTTGTGCTGATGGATATCCACATGCCCGACATGGACGGGGTCGAGGCGGCACGGAGATTAGGGCGCTCTACCGGAAGCGCACGGCCCGGGTGAGGGGCGCCCCCGATCGTGGCGCTGACCGCCAACGCCTTTGCCGAGGACGCGGCCGCCTATCTCGCCGCCGGGCTCGACGACTATCTCGCCAAGCCTTTC
>CAVUYM010000012.1:0-394557 GCA_963745675.1 uncultured Chloroflexia bacterium | reverse complement strand
TGGTTGCTTCAGAGCGCAGCCAGACGCTTGTGAATCCAGTGGAGACCGGTCGTTGTCCTCGTCGAACGAGAGATGAACGGCATCACGATCTGAAACTCGATCCACTCTGTGAGATCCGTGTTCATGTAAAGCCGGGATCGACGGAGGTCAGTAATTTTACCCCCCCCAATCGCCAATCATCCGGGTGCGCGGTCGTTTGAGCCACTACGAAGTTCCATGCCGCGTTGGCGGTTGCGAGAATGACCGCCCCCATTGCCTTGCCGGCTGCAGCCCAGTAATCGTCCGATAATTTGGAGTGGAGTTCGTCCGTGAAGGCTGTCTCGTCTACCTCTCTAGCCCCCATGTCAAGGGATTGATGGTGGTAGTATCGTAGCCCCCTAAAAGGAGTCCTGAAATTGTCTGGATCTTTCTCGCTCCGAGCGAGCGGGGAGATCGTATTCCCGTGGGACAAGAGTCATTTCCTTCCCTTTCTCTGTTGTTCAGATTCCTGCCTTTGCCAAAGCTGAGAGTATTCGGAACGTGGTCGCTACGTTGATCTGTCCGTAACCCACCTCGGAATTCCAAGGCCTAAATCTTGCGGAACTGCGGAAAACCTATAGCCGGGCAGTTTATCGCACCCCCCTTCAATTGCCCGTCTCAAACTCAAGTTTGTTGTGCTTGGAAACAACGCTAGCCCTAGCGCTGCTAGTCCGCTTATCTGTGGACAGGCAACCGATGTTCCCATCGTTGTCAGAAAGGAGTTCCCCCGGGACATATCCAAATGCGTCTCGCTTGTTGAGTGTTGGCACGTTGATTCCAGATGCGACCACGTCCAACCCTCTGCCATAGCGACTTCCCCAGTCATTACGCACCGGTGATTTGACTGATTTGCGCTTCCCTTGCCGATCAATCGCACCAACGGCTATCACCAGAGGGTGGGAGGCCGGATATGCGACGGTCGTTGATCGCGAACGAGCATTGTAGTTCCCTGCAGCCGCACATAGGAAGACGCCCTTACTCCAGGCACGTTCTATTGCCCTGTCCATTTCCGCTGTGCGGTTTACCGAGAAACTCATGTTGATGATGGAAGCCCTAGATCGTACTGCCCACTGAATAGCGAGTGCTGCCTCAATTGCGGACGGCCGGCGGCCAACGCGAATTGGAATGATGTGCGCTCCAGGGGGAGGATCCCAGAATACCATTGAGATCTTTCAGTTATGTAGAATCGTCGAGATGCCACAATCCCAGCTACGGCTGTCCCATGAGCTACCCGCGAGGGGCCTGCAAAATATCTCGTTGATGGTGCATTCTCCGCCCAGGGACTGACCAATCTTCGCAGAACGTACGAATCAGCATTGAAGTGTCGCGCCTGCTCGACGTAATTCAGTGCTGGATGCGTCAAATCAAAACCGGAATCAATGATGGCAACCGTGACACGTTGTGACAAAACCGTAAGTTCATCGTAGATTTCTGGTGGGGGTTGCCAGCTCGAACCCCAGTCGGCGAGCGCTATCTCTCGATGGATATTCCGTCGAGACCTGGGCTCTCGGCAAAATGGCTCACGCGCCCGCTCCAGTCATAGTTACGGAGTGACCGATATTCTTCGCAATTCGGCGCTGCATTCGCGTCATACCCAGTTCAGTGACAGTGCTCAATATTGACTCAAGGATCTTGCTTGCGCGGTATCGGTCATTTGTAGCATTTCGGGCAAGTAGCGCTATGGCTAGTGCACACTGGGAGTGGGCAGTGAGTGGTGAGGCACCTCATCTTCGAATGCACAGCAATTGCAGAATCGAAGTAGCGGTTAGCCTCGTCCCAGCCCTTGACCTTTGATGCCAGCAATCCCAGAAAGTGTGATGCTGCACCATAGACGACCGTGTTTCCGCCACCACTTATGACCTGGCCTTCATATGGCTCAAGCATAGTCAGGAGCATCTCCGATGCCAAGAGATGCTTTACTTCTATAGAAATGAGAGCAAGTAGCGCAAGATTCGCAACTCGGAGCATATTGTACGGAATACCTTCAAAACGATCCGCAACGAGTTCATCCAGCATCCTTTGAGATTCTTCGACGTCTCCCATCTCCGAAGAAACGAGCGCTCTAACGATCGCGGTATGCGAGGGAAGTTGATGATCGGCTATGGACGTAGCTCGAGCTAATTCAATGGCTTCCACATGCCAATCCTGCTCTCACCAATCATGGCGATCTGAAGAAAGTAAGCTACACCAGCTTGCTGCGGTGCTGCTCTCGGCCGATGGTTAGCGCTTTTGCAGCGAGTCCTTCTGCATCTTCAAACCGCCCGGTAACTAATGCATACATCGCTTTCCGGAATGTTGCAGACCATAGATTGTGCGGTTGGCGGATGGACTGAGCAATGCTCATGTAAGAGTCGTTCTCATGGTTAGCCTTGTCGATTTCCCTGCTTGTACTAGGTAAAAGATGCGCCATGCGTGCCCCATTAGCGCTTGGTTGAATCTGCCTTGTTCCTTAGCTAGGGTGATGACTTCTTCTAACTGATCAAGACGTTCGCCTAGCCCGCTACTATCCCAACCAACATATTGACGCGACAGGAGAGCCAGGAGCCGTGACTCGCGATCCTCGACCTGATAGGCAACCTGGGAAATTTCATCCGCAACTTGTCGAACTTGCCTCTCGATATCGAGATTGGAAGACTCTGTCATTGAAAGATCACGTACTAGAGAGTGAAGAATCCCGCACATGCAGACAATCGTCATGGCCTTCCAGAGTGCTCTTGGCTTCCTCGAGTAGTTGTAGATAGGTGCCTGTGAGATCTCCAGACTGGAATGCCGTGTCGGCAAGGCTAACCACAGCGAGCCCAAAGCGTGCGTGGTCCTGGCTCTCACGAGCAAGCTCGACAGCCTGTTGGTAAGTCCGAATTGCATCGGTTGTATCCCCTGCACTCTTGAAGTCCTTCGCCGAGCAGGAGAAGCAAATCAACTCGGTCATCTATCGAATGCAGACGAGTCTAACTCAAGCGCGTCAATAGCCTGTTGGAAGTACGACGAGGCCTCGGAATAGGCAACACTACGCATTGCCTGTTTTCCGGCGAGCTTGCTGTAGTTAATTGCTTTGTCCTGGGAGTTCAATGAAGCGCTGATCGAGAAGTGGTACGCCAGCTCTGGGAGAACAGATTCATTCTCGTCGAGGGAAACTCCTTCAATCGCCTCACCCGTCCGAAGGTGCATCCGCAGGCGGCGGGCCTGGGAGAGGTCGTCGTAGAGGGTCTGGCGGGTGATGGCGTGGGTGAAGCGGAAGCCGCCGGGGACCGGGGGCGATTCGATGATCAGGCCGGTGCCGAGGGCTTCTTCCAATGCATCGAGCGTGTCCAGTTCGTCGAAAGTTCGCGACCTGGGCGACGATGGGGAGCTCGAAGTCGCGGCCGGAGACGGAGGCGGTCGTCAGGACACGGTGGGCGGTGTCGCTCAGCCGGGCGGTGCGCAGGGCGATCGTCTCGCGGATGCCGTGGGGGATGGTCAAGCGCCAGGAACGGACGTCGTCGGGATTGTTGAGGCGCTCTTCTTCTATTAGTAAGGCCACGATCTCGCGGACGAAGAAGGGGTTGCCCTCGCTCTGCTGGTGGATTGCGTCAGCCAGACCATCGGGCGGCGCGCGTCCGTGACCAGTTCGATGTAGCGGTCGATGTCGGCGACGCTCAGGCCGTCGAGGGTGATGCGCTCGTTCGACTCGTGGCGGGCCAGCTGGCCGAGGGTGCGGGTCAGCGGGTGACCGCGCTCGACCTCGACGTGGCGGTAGGTGCCGATGATCAGCAGGCCGGTCTCGGCGATCTCGCGAGCCAGGAATTCGAGCAGCAGCAGCGACGAGCGGTCGGCGCTGTGGAGATCGTCGATGATCAGCGCCAGCGGCGCTCTGCTCGGCGGCGTTCTTCAGGAAGGTCGTCATGCTGTCGAAGAGTCGAAAACGCTCGCCGTCGGGGTCGAGTGGCGGCGGCTCTTCGAGATCGGGCAGCCGCTCCCGCAATTCTGGTGCGATGCGGGCGATGTCGGCCGCGCCGGGACCCATGACGGTCCTCAGCTCGGCGGTCGAGCGGCCATCGAGGTAGCTGCGGACGACCTGCACCCAGGGCCAGTAGGCCGGCGCCCCGTCGCCCTCGTAGCAGCGCCCCCAGAGGGTGCGGACACCTTGAGCGCTCGCGTAGCGCAGAAACTCTTCCGACATCCGCGTCTTGCCGATGCCCGGTTCGCCGGCCACCAGGATGATCTCGCCCTGGCCGCCGATGACCCGCGACAGCGCATGCTTGCAGTGTCCCGAGCTCCTCGCCACGTCCAACGAAATCTCCGGCGCGTGCGAGGAAATCGGCGATCGATTCAGTGATCTCCGGTCGCGGCGCTGGTTCGACGGTCGAGGCCGGCTCCATCTCCCAGGTTTCCCCCGGGAAATCGCCAGAGAGGATCGCTGCGTAGAGATCGTCGCTTTCCGGCTCAGGCTCGAGTTCCAGTTCACGTTCGAGGATCTCGCGCAACCGCTCATACTGCCGCAGCGCCTGCTGGCGACGGCCGGTCAGAGCGTAGAGTTCCATTAGACTGCGGTGCGCTTCCTCACGATCGGGTTCGATCGCGACGATACGGCGCAGGGCATCGATAGCAGGCGTCGCTTCACGCCTGGCCACATGCAGCCGGGCCAGCCGGTCGAGCAGCGAGAGATATTGCTCGTGCAGCGCGATACGACGCTCGGCCGCCCAGTCCTCGTAGAGGTCATCGGGCAGCAAGTCGCCGCGATAGAGATCTAGCGTCGGGTAAAAGCTGGCAGGATCGTCGATTGACTGGAGCTCCCGGGCTTGCTGCTCAAAGGCGTCGACATCGATCCAGAGTGGGCCTGGAGATTCCAGACTGAGGACGCCGCGCTGGAGCCGCAAGATACGGTTGGGCTTCTCATCGGGCAGCAGCGTGCCGAGCGTCCGCCGGGCAATATGCAACGCCTGGTGGAGGTTGTTCGCGCCGGCGTCGGGATCGAGTTCCGGCCAGAGCAGATCGACGAGCTGTTCGCGGAGGATGCTCTGACCATGGGCAAGCGCGACGATCTTGACGAGACTGCGTGCCTTCGCCAATCGCCAGCCGTCGTCGGGTATCTCGTTCGTCCCGCAAGTGATGCGGAAACCGCCGAGCAATTCGACGCGCAATGATTCAGTTTGCTGCACTGCCGGCAAAACGCCCGCTCCTTCTCGCGGATAAGTCTCTTCGCCAACGTCAGGCGGATTATCGAGCAGTAGTTGTCTATCAGTTGATATATCCACTGTAGCTAGTACCGATCAATTAGTCAATGCTCCGGCGCTAGATAAATGTGTGGCTCGCTGACCGCCGCCCAACGCCCGCTAATCTCATGAAATGCGGTGTCGACGTGGCCGATTTCGCGGCAACGCCAATCGCCCTCCTCTTTGTTCATGCCACCGATCACCATCGATAGCTCTACCCGCTCCTCGCTCCAGATAGCGGGTCGAAAGGCCAGGAAACTGATCTCGCCATCAACGAGCAACTGTTCCTCCAGCTTGAGCTGCTCGAGTGACAGCAAATCAAGGCGGCGAGGAAGCTCGTCCAGCTTCAGCGACTGAGCGAGATTCGATCGAACGATCTTCGATGGAATATCGCCCAGACGCCGTCCACGCGCGAGCAATTGAAGCGGTTTCCGGGTGCCGGGCAAGCGTTCACCCAGCATCACCGCCATCAGGACAAGTTCCTGAAGATACCCAAGGACCGAATCCGGGTTCGTCGTCGTTGTGGTGTCGTAATCCTGCGTCATTTTGCGCCTCCTCTAGTGAGGTTTTGGGCTGCCGCGCCCGGTGCACTGCGTCCACCGGGAGAGCAACCTGGCGCAATCGCCAACTACGGTTCTACAACTTGCTCTGCCCCCGATTCGCTTGGACGGTGCGTCACTCTGACGCGCGGCGCCTGCGAACATAAGCTGTTGATCCGGAGTATGACGGGCGGCTCTTAGCGGATTCTTAGCGGGTGCCTTCACTGAATGCGACGCACCTACGCATTGTCAAGTCAAACTCCCGGCAACTCGGAATCCAGGGTGGTGAGAATGGGGCAGGCAAAGCTAGACTGGTCTACGCTAATTCGCAGTCAGACCGATACGCTGAGCCGGGAAGGCACCGTGAAATCCATGATTCCAGCGGGGTATGAAGAATTCGGACGACGAGTAACCTACACGAGTGATGGCCACGAACTGGCCGGGTATCTCCTGCTACCCGATGGTGAAGGTCCCTTCCCAGCACTCATGTTCAATCACGGCAGCGGCGGGCTGGTCCCTGAAGTCATCAGCGGCCTGAAGGAGCTCTCCCGACTCGGCTACGCCGTCTTCTCGCCGATGCGCCGGGGGCACAACGGCAATCCCGGGACCTTCTGGCGCGACCTCGTCACCGGCGAGCCGGACGAAGGCGAGACGATGTATCACGCCGTTGGCCGCCAGCTCGTCACGACGCTGACTGCCGAGAGCGACGATGTCCTGGCCGCGGCGGAATGGCTTGGACAACAACCAGAGATCGACGCCGAGCGGATAGGTCTGGTCGGTCAATCCTTCGGCTCGATCATGACGATCCTCTGCGTTGGCCGCACGAACCGCTTCAAAGCAGGCATCTGCTTCGCCGGAGCGGCACTGACCTGGCCCGATGTGCCGCAGATTCAAACGGCACTGCTCGACTCTATCTCGGCCTGCGACACTCCGCTCTTCATCATCCAGGCCGAGAACGACAGCAATCTCGAACCGACCTACGCGCTCGGCCGCCAGCTGGCCCGTCTGGGTAAATCCCACGAAACCCGTATTTACCCGCCGAGCGGTTCCGGCCCCGGCGAAGGCCACGCCTTCTTCCGCCGCGAACCCGAGCGCTGGAGCCGCGACATCGAGCTATTTTTAGCTCGCTGGATGTGACGCGACAGCTCTAGCGAAGGCATGATCTCTATGAAAGGAAGTCCACATGCATGAACTCATGTCCTATCGCGAGTCTGTCCGTGAGAGTTTGCGTACAGAACTCGACCTGATTGAGAACGAAGAACTACGCGATCTTGTGGTGGAGGCCTGGGCCTATTCACTTAGCCAGACCGAGTTTCAGCGCATCGAAGATATCCGGGCATCAGGCAACCCCGATACCCCGGCGCTCATCGATGGCACCCAGGTCGATCACATCCGTGGCGTCGCTCGCATGGCTCAGGGGTTAGCCGATGGCCTGGAGCAGGTGCACGGCGACCTCGGCATCGATCGCGATCTGTTGTGGGCCTGCGCCCTCTGTCACGACGTCGGCAAACCCTTCGAATTCAGCCCCCGCAATCAAGCACGCTGGAAGAACGATATCGGTGCGACGGGTTACCCGTCCATCCGCCACTCTGTCTACGGCGTCCACGTCGCCCTGACCGTTGGCCTCCCGGAAGCCGTCGCCCACGCCGCGGGCGCCCATTCCGCTGAAGGCGAATTAATCGAGCGCAGCCTCGAAAACACCCTCGTCCACTACGCCGACGGGGGCTACTGGCAAGTGATGATGCTAGCCGGTCGCATGGAAAATGGGTAGCGCCAACAAGAACACCTTTTTGCGCGTGACCCGGCTGTCTCGCCAATCACTTGGTAAGCACTATTCATGAGGCTAATGGAGTGGCGGGGGTGCATGGGAGTCGAACCCACCTGGGAGGCTCGTCACCCCCCACAACGGTTTTGAAGACCGCACGAGCCACCGGGCCCGATCCACCCCCATATGGCGAGGCTACTATCCCAGTCCGAAAACTACTTTCGCGTCACCGGGAACGGTCGAGTCTATCATGAGTCAGGTCTTTTTCTCATCGCGCCCTCACCTCCAATGCTTTTCAGATCATCCTGCATCAAACTGACCTTCCACTTCCTCTGGATTGTCCCAAAATGGCTGGACTGATCCGCGAATACAGGACGCTTGGCCCTCACTCTTTCGCGCCCGTTCCCTCTACGCTGGAGCATAGAGAAAAGGGTCCGATGCCCTTCGACCGATCGAATGACTCCCGGGTTCATAAGAACTCGACCATCCCAAGAGGTGTCTCGGTGAGTAGCGAGCTAGCGTCGCGCCTTTCGGAGTCCGCTCCGAACGGCAATACAGACAACCTATCTCCCTCGAGTTCGAAGCATGGCTTCGAGTCACCGGATGTGCTGCACTACCTCACGATGCTCGTCGTTCGTTCTCAAGATCTCACCGCAGATCTTCCAAGCATCGTTTCCGAGATTCGAGAACTTCTCAATCTGGATTCCATCAGTCTTGCTCTGCGCGCCAGCGACATGGTTATTCACGCTGCTCAGGGGACTAAGCCTTCATCGGAGGTCGATGATCTCAATGAGGCTACTCATGAACTAAAGCCTACGCCGAGATTGACTACGACCGATGAACGACAAATGATCCCGTTCGAACCGATTGAGAGCAACGAACCATCAACCCGAATCCCAATCTATGCTCATGATGAATACGCCGGTTTCATACTCTTCAACGCGAATGCTCATCAACGTATCGACTCTGACCTCATCACTCTCCTCAGCAAGGTTGGAGACACACTCGCTGAGAAGATTGAACTCGAACAGCACGCAAAACAGCAAGATAGCGAGGCTTCGCCGCCCTTCAACGTCCGACAACTGCTCACCATTGTCTCGCACATCTCAACACTCTCAGGCATCGATGCTACGGTCCAGCCTCTATTGAAAGATATCGCCGAACTCCTGGCGGCTGACACGGTATCGCTCGTCGCTCCCGACCCGGTGCGGCCCGGACTATTTACGAGCGGCGTTTCGTCAAGTGATCATTCCGACGATGACCTGCTCCAGTTGATCGCCGTCCCGACGGTGCGCCTGGCGCTGAATTCGGGTCAATCACACGCAGGGATCTGGGTGGATAGTTCCAGGAATTCCCGCATTCAATCGACTCTCCTCGCAATTCCAATCATCTCGCACGATGAATCGGTCGGTGTCATTGTCATTGAACGCTGCGACAAACGACCCTTCTCAGTCGAAGAGCGAGAGACGGCGACGATTATGGGTCGCCATCTTTCCCATGCGCTGGAACGAGAGCACCGCATCCGCGTTTCTTCGAGACAGAATCTGCTGCTCTCGCTGGTCGAACGAGTCACCGCGTTTATTGCTCGCTCGACAGACGCTGATGATCTTCTGGCGCTGATGACACGCGAGATTCGGCGTACATTTGGCTACGACTGTTCGATCGCCATGATCTCCGGCAGTCGCCTTGTTTTTGGCGGAATAGATTTAGGAAATATCGAGCATGTTCCGGAATGGATCCGGGACGGCCTATCGCTCGAAGAGGGCCTCATGGGCCGTGTGGCGCGCACTGGCAAACCGGTGTTTATCCGGGACGTCCGCAACGATTCGGCCTTCATCGATACCGGTCGCAACACCGTCTCCGAGATTGCGTTGCCGCTTCGCACTGGTGATACCGTCACCGGTGTGCTCAACGTTGAATCTGACGCAGAGAACCCGCTGACAAACCTCGACTATGAAATCTTGCACATTCTCGCCAGTCACATTGGCATCGCACTGAGTAACCGGCAGCTCATTACGGCCGAACGCGAGACCCGCATGGCTATGGAAGCGATCCAGCGTGTGTCGACGATCGTCGCCGAAACGCTTGATCCCGACGAATCGCTCCGGCGCATCGCCGGTACCCTCGGGGAAAGCCTGGGCTACCCGCTCGTCTCGCTGGCGCTGCTGGAAGGCCGCGTCCTGGTACTTCGAGCGCACTATGGATATGAGACGGATGGATCTCCGCGCGTCTTGAGTGTCAAGGACGGTATTTCGGGCCGTGTAGCGAGTACCGGCCAACCCGTCCTGCTGGAAGATGTATCGACGGATCCTGATTACATCCGCGAACGAGAGGAGATGACGAGCGAAGTCTGTGTCCCGATTCGCTGCAATGGCGAGATCGTCGGCGTTCTCAATGTCGAAGGGACACGCGAGCGGCCAGTGACCGAACGTGATTTGCGCCTGCTGACAACCTTTGCTGAACACGCAGGCGTCCTGCTTAACAATGCTCGCGCCTATGCGGCACTAACCCAGGAGGCGACACTCGATCCGATGACCGGCGTCCCCAACCTGCGCTACTTTCAACAGGCGCTTGCTCGAACAGTTCGAGTTATCCAGACGCGAAGAGCTTTCGTTGTCGCTGGCGGTTATCGACCTCGACGATCTCAAGGAGATCAATGACTCCCACGGACACCTCGTTGGCGATCAGGTACTGCGGGAACTCGCGAGCAGAATGCTGGCCCAGTTGCGGTGCCGAGGATCTCCTGGCGCGTTACGCCGGGGATGAATTCGTCGTTTTGCTCCCAGGTATCAACGAGACTCAGGCACTCTCGGTCTGCGAACGCTTGCTCAACGCAGCAAGCCAGCAGCCGTTCGATTGCGACGGCGACGAACGAAATCCACCTCAGTCTTTCAATTGGTGTCGCGACCTATCCCTGCGACGCCAAATCATCCACCGATCTCCTGCGGGCTGCAGACATGGCCATGTATGTGGCAAAGGAGAGCGGCAAGAACCGGGCCAGCAACGCCCGCCAGGCAGAACTCATCCGCCAACGCTCACAGAGCTAATTCGCTAGACGCAAGCTGCGGTATCCCATGAACATCGCGATACTTGAGATCCTCGGGTTCGGCGGACATCAAGCGACCTCCAGACTGCCTGACCACCTCCTCGGCAAAGGTGACCGTCTCCCGATCGCGCGTGAGCAGCGCCACTACCAACATGATCTGATCTCGTCGCAATTGGCGGGCCGCCGCATAGGTCATAGCCAGTGCCTCTGGCGTTGGCGGCTCGGCATAACAGATTTCTCCGAGCCTATCCCGATATGCGGTCGGTTCGCCGTCTGTGATGAGCACCAGCGTGCGTTGAAGACCACTTGCGCCAGACAATTTTCGGCGGCCCGCGACGAGTGCATCGTGGATGTTGGTCCCGACGGCATAGCGCTCCCATTGCAGCGCAGCTAGCTCAGACACCGTTACTGCCTCGGCTTCATTGGAAAAGGTCAACAAATCCAGACGATCGCGCGGATAGCGAGTGTGGATCAGCGCCGTCAACGATAAGGCAAGACGTTTTGCCGCCAACAAGATAACCGCGCTCCCCCATCGAGCGACTGCGGTCAATAGCGAGAACCATTGCCACACGTCCCGTTTCCTCCCGCTCGAAGATCGTCATGTCGCTCGAAATTAACTGCACCGGCGCACCCGGGGCGCGCTGTACAGCCTGCAGAAGCGTTCCTGAGAGATCCAGATCGAACGGATCACCGAACTGATAGGCACGCGTTGAGTCAGCACGCTCATGCCCTGCCCCGATATGTTGCGCCTGATGGTCGCCTCCCAGGCGGCTTTCGATCTCGGACAGCGCCTCTTGCAACAGACCGCGCCCAAGACGTCGCAACGCCTGTGGGGATAGTCCGGAACCGCTTGGATCAATAAAGCCCTGATCGTTGAAATTGACCAGCGTCATAGCCAACGCATTGAATCGGTTGGCCATTTCCTCACCAAGCAGGGCGGCGATCTGCTCAATGGGCACATCGCCAACATCTTCAACGCGCCGAACCCGCCGAATCCGCCCTTCCAGATTTGCCAGATCGAGCAGCGAGGCCAGCGGACTAGCATCTTGAAGAGGTCCGCCCGAATCACGAAGTTCTGACAACTCGTCCCGAATACCCGGGGTTTGCGCCCGCCAACAGTCGTCCAGCCTGGAGCGGATTGGCAATGCATTTCCTTAATAGACGAGCAGCCTCGTCAGACAAATCTCCGGCGCCCGCCGCGGTTGACGGCTCGATGGTATCGAGATCAACATCGCCTAGCCGTTCCCGGATTGCGCCGCGCAGATCATCCAGCCCCGGCAGCTGCTGGCCGCCATCCGGAGTCAGACCCCGATGAAGGATGTCGTTCATCACCTGGGCAGCGTCCTGATCCAGAAAGCGCGCACCAATCTGGTCGAGCAAGGCTTCCGGCCGGATTGGCGCATACGTCTGAGCGCCATCCCAGCCACGGTAGCGATGGCGAACGGGCCCCCTGGTCATCCACGGTGCCGGACATTGTGGAAGGCAAGAAATTCGGTGTGCTTGTCCTCCTGGTCGACGGGGACATCAACGACCACCGGCTTGCCATCGGCATTGGCTTTGCGGGCTCGATTGAGCAATTCCGGGAGTTGACCCGGCTCTTCGACGCGCCAACCTTCACAACCTGACGCCCGGGCGACAGCGACGACATCGACCGGCGGATCGAATTTGGTCGCGATGTAGCGGCCAGCGAGACTGTGCGTCTGCCCCCAGCGTGGCCAGCCAAAGGCGCCATCGTTGAGAACGACCCAGGTGACTGGAGCCCGCTCCTGCACTGCTGTCGGCAGCTCGTGCATCGCCATCTGGAAGGCGCCGTCGCCGGTCGTACAGACGACCTGGGCATCCGGACGTGCCATTTTGGCGGCAATCGCCCCACAAACTCCGAGCCCCATTGCCGTCTGTTCCGCCGGCGGAACGACCGAGTTGGCATCGAACGACTGGTAGTAAGGCCAGAAGTAGGACCAGAGATCCGCACCGCCATTCTCATTGACGAGGATGGTGTTCGAACCAAAAGCTTCGTTGATCGCCCGAACGATGCTCCGGCCACGTAGCGGCATCGCCAGCTCGCGCGCATCGGCGATGGCGTCCTCAATCGCGGCCGCCCGACGTTCCTGGACACTCACCACCCTGGCGGCATCGGCCACGTAGCCGCGCTGGACGAGAGCCGCGTCCAGCGCCTGTAGTGCAAGGCTGGCATCGGAATGTATAGCGACATCCGGCAACCAGTTACGGCCCAGTTCAAACGGTTCTATATCGATCTGGATGAAGCCCGCTCCCTCAGGGAAAAACTTGAATGCCCCTGACTGGAACTCCTCCATCCTGGAACCGACGGTGAGGAGTAGATCTGCTTCGTCGTATAGCTCGCGCGGGAAGGTCGTTCGATACAACCCAACCATGCCGCAGGCCATCGGGTGACTTTCACCGATAACGCCGCGACCAGCAGGCGTCGTCTGGAACGGGATACCATGGCGGTCGATCAGTGCAGACAGCGCCGGACCAGCACCAGAGAGGACGGCGCCGCCGCCACAAATGATCAGTGGCCGTGTAGCGCTCATCAGCATATCGGCAGCCCGGCCAATGGCGTCCGGGTCTGGCGCTGGCCTGACGTTGCGTGGAGCTGGCTGGTAAGGGGCAAAGTCTGCTTCGGCAGTTCCCAGATCGGCGGGAAATTCGAGATAGACCGGTCCTGGCTGGCCGCTCGTCGCCACCGAGATGGCCCGTCGTATATACCACTGGGCACGGTCGGTGCGTTCGATCGTTGCCGCCCACTTGGTGATCGGTTTCATCAGGCCAAGCTGGTCGGTCTCTTGAAATGCGCCCATGCCCTCGAGTTCTCTCGACGCCCGCACGCCCAGCACGATCATCGGTATGCAACCGGAAAAGGCCTCAAGGACGCCTGGCACGAGATAGGCGACGCCCGGCCCAGGTGACCCAAAGGCCACCGCCGGCCGGTTGGTCATCCGCGCCCAGGCCATCGCCATGAAGACGCCAGACATTTCGTGACGCACGAGCACCGTGCGCAAGCTCTCTGAATCGTAAAGCTGGTCGTAGAACTGTCCAGGACTCCCCGGCAAACCAAAGACTGGCCCAACATCTTCTTGTTCGAGCCCGCGCACGATCGCCTGCCAACCCGTCATTCGCTCCATGGAATTCCTCCCTGCGCCAAGCGTCGGTCTCTCCTGATGACCAGTTCGTATCACGAATTTGCATGATACAGCCATTCAATCTCGGGTGCGCGGTTGGAGTCGAGGAAAGCGGGACGGTACAATTCCCGTTGCGAATGATGAATACGACGAATATTCCGAGAAGGAACACGTCTTATCTCTAAGACTGATGGAAACCCGGAGAGCCACGTTACCGGGACGACAAGTAAGCCCCCCTCCTATCTCCCGGTACTTGCTGATACCCGAGCGGCGGATAAAGCTCGATCTCGATTTGTCATTCTGGGAGTTGCGCATCGCCGAAGTCCAGCACGCTTTGCTGGATGAAGAGGCTGCACAACGCGTCGTCGAGCGCGAAATTGATCTGGAGATTGGGCCAGTTCGCGATCAGGTCAGTACGATGCTAGGCGAGGTTGAACGACTCGAGCAGCGTCTCTTTCGACAGGAGTCGTCGTCGCGTCCGCTGAGCGATGACGAATTGGACGAAGAAGATTTAGACGAGCGAGCCGAGCATGCCGCTTACTGGGCAGAGTGGCGCACGCAACGCGAAGAGCGCCCGAACCCCAATGGTAAGCGGAGCTCCCGTCGAAGCGGAGCCCACCGCGCCCGTAGTAGCCGCCTGTTGCGTGAACGTTATCGGGCCCTGGCGCGTTTGATCCACCCTGACCTCGCTAGGGATCCGGAGGGCCGCGCCCACCGGGAGACGATTATGCGGCTGGCGAACGAAGCCTACGAGGTTGGTGACCAGGAACAGATTGAGCGCTTGCTCGAAGTCTGGTCGCGTCCCAAGCAACGCGAGGGCGAATCACTCTCGATCGACGAGCGTCACAAGCTGGTGGCGCAAAAACGCAGTGAGTTCGAAGAGATGCGGCGCCAATTGCGCAACCTGAAACGCTCAGACCTCGGCAAGCTGATGCGTTCTGACCCCCGTAAACGCCGGCGCGACATTAAGAAGGACGCCGAACAGATGCGCCGAGAGCTAGCGGCGTTGCGTCTGCGCCGCCGCCGGCTCCTACGCAGCCTCGACGCCCTTCGCGAAGAGCTCAGCGAGATCTCTGATTAGCCCCGGTTGCAGAATTGTCAGCAGCCCCAGAGGGGTCAATATCGCCTTCTTGTAGGGGCGAACCTTGTGTTCGCCCGCGTACGTATGCGATCCCCGAACCGGGCGAAGACAAGCTTCGCCTCTACGATATTCCCAGACCCTGCCCACTTCGGTACGCAGTATTTCCGGGAACCGATCTCACGCGGCTGACTGGCGTTGATGAGACGAACGTTCTACATCGCGACTACCGGGCAGTTGACGACGAGGTTGGTTTCGGTGACCTCGTAACCCATCCCATTGACGTCGGCTGCGTCACGGATGCTATCCGGTTCGTAGTCGCCAGGAACGGTGACGAGGTTGACTCGCCAGAAGGCGCTGTAGCCGTCATCGCCAGGAACGGCATCGATGATGTTGTGCTGGCCCTCGACGAACTGCGGGTTGCCGCCACTGTCCATGCCGGTGATGAAAGCCCAGATCGGGATGGCGAAGGGGATGTTCAGGCCGAAATCGGGATAGTAGACCTCTTCGTCCTGATACCAGCCCTGGACCAGCGGCTCGCCGCCTTCGAGTTCGGTGCCCTCATGAACGATCGGGCAGTTGACGTACATCTCGGTCTCCGTCACCGGGTAAGCCATCTCGTCGATGTCGGCTGCATTGCGGATTGAATCGGCTTCGTAGTCGTCCGGAACCTCGACCAGCATGACCTGCCAGAGATCGCTGTAACCCTCGTCACCCGGTATGACGTCGACGATGTTGTGCTGCCCCTCGACAAATTGCGGATCTTCACCGGCCATCATTTCGTGGACGAGCACCCAGATTGGGGCGGTAGCGATGCTGTCACCTGTCGTAAGCGGGGTGTTCATGCCGAAGTCGTAGTATTCGACGGCGTCGCCGCGATACCAGCCGGAGACGAGCATCTTGACCATATCGTCAGTCATCATCTCTTCGGTGGCTGTTGGCTCGTCCATCATCTCTTCGGTGGGCGTCTCTTCGGCCATCATTTCCTCGGTGGCCGTTGGCTCATCCATCATCTCTTCAGTCGACGTCCCCTCGGCCATCATGGCTTCATGGGTAGCTGTCGCGTCGATCATGGCTTCTTCGGTCGGGGTTTCGGCCATCATCGCCTCGTGGGTGGCCGTTGCATCCGCCATTGGCTCTTCGGTTGCGGTTGCAGCCTGTCCGGTATCGTCGTCATCATCGCCACCGCAGGCGGCGAGCAGGTATGCGCCGAGGATGCCCGCTCCGGCGACGCCACTGTATTGAAGCAATGAACGTCTCGAAAGTTCGCGTGTCAACATCGGTTCTCTCCTCAAGGTATTTCCACACTCCCGGGAGCTACTGCCCCCGCATACCTGAGGTTAGGAACCGGATCTAACGAAACCCTCTCGGATTCCTAACGGAATTCTCTCGAAAGTCTTACGGAGGGGAGAAGCCAATCACGATTCGTAGAGGCGAACCGCGAGTTCGGCACGCGTCGACTTTCGATAGAAGCGTTCTCAAACAATGAAGAGCAGGCCGATGGGGATGAGGATGAGGAGGGAGGGGAGGGTCAGGAGCGCGCCGACACTGACCAGCTTGACGATCGACCACTCGGTCATGTTCCAGCGGGTCTCCAACTCCGGGCGCACCTCGTTGGCCTCCTGAATTGATGCCAGCACCATCATCACGATACCGAGCAAAATCAGATAGGAGATGGTCAGGAAACCGAGTAACGCAAACATTAGCCGTCACAAATCACTACAGAGAACCAACCGCCGCCGTCAATCCTAAGCCTACTCGTCAGGAGGCATGCTCAGGCAGGTGAACGGTCACTGTTGTGCCGGCATCCGGTTCACTGGTGATCGAGATCGTGCCGCCATGCTCTTCGACCAGTCCTTTTGCAATAGCCAATCCCAGGCCCGCGCCGCCGTGCTCGCGATCACGGCCTGCATCCTGCCGCGAAAAGCGCTCGAAAACATGCGGCAGCTGGTCGACCGAGATTCCGGAACCGGTGTCGCTCACCGTAATCGTCCGCCACGAATCTTCTATCGCAACGCTGACGACGACCTCTCCTCCTGACGGCGTGTGACGCAACGCATTGTCGAGCAAGATTCTGACGACCTGCTCGATACGTACAGGATCAACCTCTGCCGACACTGTGCTGTCTCCCTCGCTCTCAAGCGTTACTCCCGATTGCCCCGCTAGCGGCTGCATACTCTCGACAGCAGAGCCAACAAGGGCGACGAGATCCTGTGTGGACAGGTCGAGACTGAGACGGCCAGCGTCCAGGCGAGCAAGTGTCAGAAGATCGGTGACCATCGAAGATACCCGATCGACTTCAGTAACAATGCTATTGAGCGAAGGTTGAATCTCAGCGACCTTGCGGTTCGGGCGTCGGGCGGCGTATTCGGCATGGGCTCGAATGAGGGTCAACGGCGTCCGCAATTCGTGCGAGGCGTCTGCAACAAATGCCCGCTGGCGGCTAAACGCTGCATTGATCGGAACCATCGCCCGGCGAGAGAGGAAGTACCCGGCCGGCCCGGCAATGATGACCCCCAATGCGATACCAAGCAGGGTCATGTTGCGAACGATCTGCAGTTGATCTTCGTGCTCATCAAGGCTCCGCAGTGCCTGGATTGCGCCAATGATCTGTCCATCCTCAATGGCGGGCGCAGTCATCACGCGCATATGCTCCCCATCCGAAAGGGTCACCGATCGAACGTCGACCCTCCCGAGCAGGGCTATGTCAAGGCCGGATGAGACAGGAACATCCGAGAGCGTTATTCCACGCGGATTCCCGACAATGTCGCCATTTGGATCGATGAACAATAGGATGGTATCGCCGGAAGAAACGATCTCGCGGTCTTCGGCATGGGCGTCCTCCGCATCATTTTCTTCATGGCCCTCGCCATCATCGGGAGCCACACTCGCAGTTGGTCCGGCACCAACCGAACCCAGTGAACCGGCGAGCGCAATGGAGAGACGCTCTTCCAGCGCTCGATCAACCTCTTGGCGGAGGCTTCGTCGCAACACACCATAGGTTAGAGCACCGATGATGGCGATCAGGACAATGACGATAACGGTGTTAAGTATGGCGAGTCTGCGCCCGACATGCCTGAACATCACGCAGCTTCAGTTCCGCAACCGGTAGCCCGCGCCGCGAACAGTTTCGATAGGCGCGGGCTCGCCCCGCCGGCCGAGTTTTCGGCGCAGGTAGTGGACGTAGAGATCGACCGCGTTGCCGGCCAGATCGGCATCGTAGCCCCAGACCCGTTCAATGATCTGGTCGCGTGACAACACCTGCCCGGCGTTGCGCATCAGAAGCTCCAACAGCGTGTATTCGCGATGACTCAGATCGACTGGTTGTCCAGATACCGAGACTTGCCGCGTTTGTTGATCGAGCCGGATCGTGCCGACTTCAATCACATCAGGCACCATCGCATAAGGGGTTCGGCGGGCGAGCGCCCGAATGCGGGCCAGAAGCTCTTCAAAGGCAAAAGGTTTTCCAAGATAGTCGTCAGCCCCAACATCAAGCCCTTCGACGCGCTGAGGCAGATCGCCGAGTGCGCTGAGGATCAATACTGGCGTCTGGACGCCCTCGGCCCGCAACTGGCGGCAGACATTCATCCCGTCGAGCTTCGGCATCAGGCGGTCGAGAACGATAACGTCGTAGTTCTCGGTCAGCCCCATCTCCAGACCATCGAGCGCCATCAAAGGCCAGATCGACGTCGAAGCGTTCATCGCGCAATACATTGCCGATAATTTTCGCCAACTCACGCTCGTCTTCCACCACCAACACTCTCACAACCGGCCACCGCTCATCTCGAAGGATCGAGTGCCGTCACCCGCTTCGTGCCAGCGCGCCGAGAACCAGTCCCGACGCGCGCCTGGAGCACGCGATAAACCGTCAGAAACACGATGCTCGCAGCGCTGATCACGTATATCCCGCCAGCCCAGAGTGTGCGGGTGTCGGTTCCGGTGCCAACGCCGTGGACGAGCGCAAGCAACCAGAATCCAAACGTTAAGTAGTGAAGCGCGCGCCATCTATCTTTACCGATCCAACGGCGAGCCGGGAAACTCAATGCGATGAGGACCAGCCCCCAGGCAGACAAGACGCCAAAGTCAGCCCATGGCTGCCGTACATTAGACACCATCGGGAGCAACGATCCCACCATACCGATAGGGACAGTCGGATCAATAGCGACTGTCAGCACATGGATGGCAACCCCGGCCAGCGCCAGATCGGTTGCCAGCCGGTGTAGTTGCAGCGCAGTGCCGGCGTCGCTTACCGGCCCGAAGAGTTTGGTCGTCAGGCTGAGACCGGTCGCTACAGAGAGCCAGAGCAGGATATAGGTTGTCATTCCCACTGAGCGGGTAATGTACCAGACGAGCGGGCTAATCGATTGACCGGCCACAAGGCTAATCAGTATGAGCCCAAGAATGAAGCCTACACCTGCGATCAGGGCGATTGGGGCGACTTCTGCCCAGGTGTCGGGAGCACGTTCTGCGCGCACAGTTCGTTTAGATGAAGCGGACATCGAGGGGAGCCTCCGCATCGAATTCTGTAAACGTGATCTGCTGATTGGAATCGACTGCGAGACAGGCCCAGAGATGCTCAGTCAGGGCTTGGCTCTCTGCAGCTCCGGGATCGATCAACAGCGCCGTCGCTCCAGTTTCGGCCAGACTGGCTGTCGGCGCAAAGACGGTCATCGTGACCGAGCGGGAATCAGCCGGACTGCCTGTTCTCGGATCAATAAGATGGTGGAGCGATGCATCACGGTTAACCCAGCGGCGCCGGTTTGTCCCGGAAGTGGCCATCGCTCCGTTGTTGAGGATTGCGATAGCAACGTCAAGCTCGCGCTGGCAAGGGTTCTCGACCCCGACCAGCCAGTCGCCATCGTCGGGACCAACGCCCCAGAGGCGCATGTCTCCACCAGCCGATACGACACCACCATCCCAATCCGCCAGCCGCTCGGCCACCAGATCTGCATAGAGGCCTTTTGCGATGCCGCCCAGATCGATGGCGCTGCCATGCGGCAACTGAACCGTTCTCCGCTCGCGATCAAGCACGATCTCTTGCACCGCCGGGGGTCTGATCGCAGTTGCAGTCGCGCTACCGTTATCTGCCAACTGCTCCAGGCTGCGGTCATAACCGTGGGCGATCAACGCTGGCAGCACGAGCGGGTTGAACAGCCCGCCGCTAATACGGGCTGCCTGTATCGACGTTTCGACCGCTTCAAAGAGTGTCTCGGATACGGAGACAGCTCTGCCAGACGCTGCATTGAGCATGCTGAGCTCGCTGTCGTCACGAAATCTGCTGAAAATCTCCATCCAGTCTTCGGCCAGTAACTCGGCTTCGTAAAAAGCCCGGCACGCTTCTGGCCAGGTACCGCCGACCAACAGCACTTCGATCTCCGAGCCCATCGAACGGAACTGGTGCTGATGAAACTCCTGAGCGCTCATGACGATCTGGTCCGAACACGAGGTTTCCTGATCGGCGTACGGGGCACCAGACTCTGTTGAGGAATCTGAATCGTCGGTCCGCCCAACGTCGGGAATGTTTGATTCGATGGAACCAGTTGCTGAATCTGATTGGTCGTCGCGGAGTCAGCCGTTGCTGAACTGGCAGGAGCCTGGGAGACGATGATTCCTAGAAAGAGCGCGGCACTACCCGCGGTTCCCGCGAGCATGAGCCGCTTAAGCGTCAATTGTCGTTTCTGCCGCGCAGCACGAGCTGCCTGCGCCGCCCGTGCTGCCCTCGCTTTTTGTGTTGTGTTAGTCATAATATTTCTCCAAGGGTCGCTTTCCACCAGACGAGCTAATCGCCAGTCTCGTGCTCGTTCTCATGATCATCACCAAACACACGGTTACTTACGTCTGCGCCGTTCTGCCCACCACTACTGCCATTTTCGTTGTCCCCCAGCTGCACCGGGCTGCCATCAGTCGAGAGAGGGCTATCCTGGCCCGGAGTAGAGATGGTGCTTTGGCTATTCGCGTTGGAGACGCCAGCGTCTACGCTAAGAATCGGGCGCAATAGCACAGCACCCACGATCAATGCGAATAACAACGCTACGGCCCCGGCGGTCCATAACGCACTAATGCGAGACATTCATGAACTCCTTCTATAAAACACTGGCGCTCAAGAGCGCCACGACAATCTGCTGTCTATATATTGTTAGTTGGGAATTTGAAGTACATTTGAAGCGCGTATTCGTCATTCAAATATTTCTCAAATGAAGGCAGACCAGAATCAATCCGGTCATCTTGCGCGACTGGTTCCAACCGTAACGGGAACCAGCGCTTGAATCAGGAGGTATTGATGGAGGAAGACACTACCCAGGAGCGACCGGCAGCCCGGCGTTTTCGATACAACTGGTGGCGCATTGTCCGCTGGGGTGGAATCGGGATAGTCGCCGGGCTGCTTGCAATTCAGCTCATCCCCTACGGACGGGCACACAACAATCCACCTGTCACTCAGGCTGTCGTATGGGATAGCCCACGCACCGCAGAGCTATGGGATCGGGCTTGCGCCGATTGCCATAGCAACGAAACGGAATGGCCGTGGTACACCAACGTCGCCCCGATTTCATGGCTCGTTCAGAACCACGTCGATGAGGGCCGGGCACACCTCAACGTCTCGGAGTGGGACAAGCCTCACCGCGAAACCGATGAAGCTGCAGGGACAGTCCGGCGTGGCAGCATGCCGCCATCGTCGTACACCTACATGCATCGCGATGCTGTCCTGTCCGCCCAGGAGAAACAAGATCTCATCGACGGCCTGAACGCAACACTCGGTTCAGACTGAGGCGGCGGCCAGCACGTCGCACCATTCATTCGGCGTTCGGGATTGGGGGTACACTCGCCTCATATTCAAGAGATGACGCGAGGAGTGTTCAGCCATGCAGTTTCCGGAGCGAGTAACGATCCACGAAGTCTGCCCACGGGACGGCTTCCAACCGGAGACGGTGTGGATCCCGACCGCAACGAAGATCGAGATTATCGACGCGCTATCGAAGACGGGTGTGACCGAGATTCAGGCGACTTCCTTGGTCCACCCGCGCGCAATCCCACAGCTCAGGGATGCTGAGGAAGTGATCGCCGGTATCACAAAGCAGCCAGGCGTTTGCTACGACGCGCTGGTGCCGAATCTGCGCGGAGCGCAACGGGCTGCCACGACGGCGGTCGATGTCTGGCACCTGATGCTCTCCGCCAGCGAGTCTCACAATCGGGAGAATGGCAACCGGGCGATAGCGGAGACGTTGGCTGGATTCCCCGCTGTCATCGATCTGGCCGGGCAGCATGGCGCAGAGGTGCATGGTGGCCTTGCCGTCGCCTTCGGCTGCCCGTATGAAGGCGAAGTGCCGCTGGAGCAGTTGATGTGGGTTGTCGGGGAGTATGTCGCGCTCGGTATCGAACACGTCTCACTCGGTGACACGACCGGGATGGCGAATCCGGCCCAGATCTATGAGACGATGATGCGGCTGCAGGAACGCTTTCCTGATATTGGCTGGACCTTGCACCTGCACGACACCCGCGGGATGGCGCTGGCAAATGTCGTCGCTGGTTTGCAGGCAGGTATCGACCACTACGATAGCGCCGCCGGGGGCCTCGGCGGCTGCCCCTACGCCCCCGGCGCTACTGGCAACGTCGCGACGGAAGACCTCGTCCACATGCTGCATCTGATGGGCATCGAAACCGGTGTCGACCTCGACGCGGTCATCGCGATAGCCCAACGCCTGGAGGAAGTCGTCGGCCACCCGCTGGAGAGCCGAATTCTGAAGGCTGGCAAGACGTCGGATCTAGCAGTAGTGACGACAGCGTAGTCAGTCTCCCGACTCGAGTAGTTCGATGAATTGGCGCGGGGTGACAATCTGCAGCGGTGCTACGGCAGGTGCTCCCGCCAACACTAGAAGATCGTCGTCACCGGTGACGAGAAAATCGACACGTCCTGACAATGCAGACCGCAAGATTTCTTGATCATTGGGATCGCGCACGATGATTGATGTTGGCAACGAATCCGTCGACAGTTCAATCTCATCGATCAGATCGAGCAGTTCTTCAACTCGGTCACCCGGCACCCCATAATTGTTTCTGAGGAATGGGCGCAATAAGACATCTCGAAGTTCCTCCTGCTGTTCGGCTCCGACGACGAGGGTAAAGCGTTTAGCCTCCAACATTTGGAGAATTTGGCTCGGTGCCCCTCGGGAACTAATAAGGCCGCTAACGAACACATTGGTATCGAGAACAGCTCTGGGCTTATTTGTGTAGCCGCCCACGCCGCTCTTGCCGTACCTCTTCAACGACGTCTGAGACGTCTCGATATATTCTGTCTGGATCACGATCCACATTGCGTGCGCGAATCTCTCGTACAAGATCCCAGGCACGTTCTTTCATCCGCTCGATTTGCCGGTACTCACCGACGCTCACGAGCACCACGTCGTCTCCTGTTTCACCGGCTATGACGACGGCTCCCCGGGTCTTTCGCACTTCATCAAGCAGCGATTGCAAATTTGATGCGGCTTCGGACGTTGTGACTGTCCGCTTCATTGGGTGTACTGCCTCACGTAGTAGAGAAACTCATGTGCCAAAAGGAATCTCTATGAGTGTACTTCGAGGGAGCTCGATTGTCGGATTGGAATAAGAGCTTACACTCTTAAGCCAGATAAGCGTGCCGGTCTGGTGAATCTGGAAATAACCGTCATCGCTTGTGTCCTGATGGAAAGAAGGGGAGAGGAGCTTTTCTTCCACGCCCCTGGCGCATACCGGAAACGTCGCAACGGAAGACCTCGTCCACATGCTGCATCTGATGGGCATCGAAACCGGCGTCGACCTCGACGCGGTCATCGCGATAGCCCGCCGCCTGGAGGAGATCGTCGGCCACCCGCTGGAGAGCCGTATCCTGAAGGCTGGCAAGACGTCGGATCTGGCCTTGCGTGTCAGTGCTAATTCGCGGCTCAGATCGTTCTATGCCATGTGTGCCATCGCCCAGGCAGGCCGGATAAGATCTTGCTACTCGAGACCCAGCAGTGCAGCCGGATTTGTGCTGACCATGCGCCGTACGTCATCCGCGGGAATCCCAACATCAAGCATGCAGGCGATGAATTCTCGCAAGCCTTCGACCGGGGGCGGGAGCGTATAGACGCCAAAGTCGGTCGCCAGAATACAGTGCTCGGCCCCAACCGCCTCAATCTCCTCGCCTACTTGCCGGACCGCTCCACTCTGCCCCAGGCTGATGCCCTCATCCATCGCTGCATACTCGCGTTCGACGTAGTAGTGCGTCTTTGGAATGGAAGTCGTGTGGGTGAATGCCGCCAGCGTGTGCTCGATGAACGCGCCTTTGCTTGCCGCAAGCTTCTGCTCTTCGATCGACATGTTCTTTGTCACCGAGCTCGCCACCAGTGTCTTCTTGATCCCATACTCGGCCGCAAGATCGAGGAGACGCAACGCCTCGTCGTTCGACACATGGCCAGTGTTCAAGTAGACGTCTGGATTGTCGGAGATGAGCTGCAGGATCTCATGGAGCTCGGGGCCGACCTCACCGTCAAGAGGTATCCGGATCGCGCGTGACAGCTCTTCCTCCGCGAACTTGGGATAGAGCTCGCTCAACGGCACGAACTTTCCGTCAACTACCCGGCCTTCCTTCTTGGCCTGGAAATAGGTCGAGTGCGCTCCGAACGATACGAATTTCGCCCCCGAGCCATAGTGAAGTGCAGTCTTCACCGCACGGGGATTCATCCCGCCGTAGACGGTGTTGAGGATAATGCCGCCAAACACGGGGAAATCCGGGACAACCTGGCTGACGATCCAGGCAGTTCCGGTGCTCATTTCGAACACATCCATGTAAACGATGGCTCTCATCCCCGCATCGCGGGCCTGGATTGCTGCCTCTACCGGGTTTACCCGACGAGGACTACTGAAAATGTGTGGACCGGCATGGACATGAATATCGATTGCCCCGAGCAGGAGCTGTTCACTCATCTCCAGGGTGCGACCTTCAGGTAAGAACATTCTTGAGTTTCTCCATTCGGAACGAGGTTCATGAGTAGCAACGGTGTTCATTACGGTACAGACTGCATTCTAGCCCTATGTCCGCTTACCCCCCTCAGCAGCATCTTCTACTACGATGTGACGGTAAGGTATTTCCTGGGGAATAGACTGCAGCAGTCGTTGGCGACGTAAACAAGACGAAAAGAGAGACGATGAAGAAAGTTCTTATTACCGGAGCTGAAGGCACGATCGGGACGGCGCTGCGGGAAGACTACGGCGACCGCTACGAATTCAGCGGGATTACCCTGACCCCACAGGAGTTCCCCAGCACCGTGGCTGACATCGCCGATCTCGACGCGATTCAGCCGGCTTTCGAGGGGATGGACGCCGTCGTTCACCTGGCGGCTGATGTCGGGGTGACCTCGCCGTGGGAATCGATTCACAAGAACAACATCGTCGGAACCTACAACGTCTATGAGGCAGCCCGTCGCGCCGGGGTCGAATGCGTCGTCTTCGCCAGCAGCAACCATGCCGTCGGCGGCTACGAGGTCGAAGGCGCGCCGGGCATCTATGCCCTCGACGACGAGCGCCAGATCGACACGACCGTCCAGATCCGGCCCGACAGCTACTACGGCGTTTCGAAAGCATTCGGTGAAGCGATGGGACGCTACTACGTTGACGCCTTCGGCATGCGCGTCTTCTGTCTGCGCATTGGCTGGGTGCGGGCTGACGACGATCCGCATCCTGCCGAACAGACCGGCTCCGACTGGCTCGATCTTCGGACGGCCGACGACTTCTACGGACGGTTGCGAACGATCTGGCTCTCAAAGCGCGACTGCTCACAGCTCATCGCGAAGTGTCTCGACGCCGATCAGATCAACTATGGGATCTACTACGGCATGTCGAACAACCCGCGAAAATTCTGGTCGCTCGATAACGCCAGAGAAGAGATCGGCTTCGAGCCGCAGGACAGCGCGCCGGTCGATCTGAGCTGAGATCAGGTCACACCCGCGCATTGCGCCACTCGGAAGCCCTCGAGAGGGTGGATATTGCATGCCTGCATTCTGGTGATATGCGCCCGCGGGATGATCCCGCTACGTAGCCCCTTCGCTACCTTCTACCTGGCCATGGATCGATTCTCAAGAAAGCCTATAGGAACTCACAGGGTTTTCTCAGGTTCCGTTGCTTAGCTAGGAACATCAATAGAGACCAGCACTACTCCAGCACAAAATCAAGAGTTGCCACCAGGCATGGTTGCGAAGGGCGCGTATGAAAACGCTACAACGCAGAATTGATGGTCATCACGTGGACAAGGCGCAGCCTGAGAGTGTCGAATCAGCGCCATCTCCAGCTGGTAAGAAGCTGCTGGCCCTCACACCCCTTGCTCTTATTGGTGTTGCTGTCCTCGTTCTTCAATCGTTATCTGTGTTGCCCGTGAGCCTGGTGATCGCCGCGGTTGTCTCAAGTGTTCTCTTCGGCATCGTCTTCTACCGCATAGCAAAGATCGTGCGCTCCCTCGAATCGGCACTAAGAGCCCAGCGACAGATTCGGGCTGAATTGCACAGAGCTGCTTCATTGGACCCGCTGACTGGCCTTGCGAATCGAGCCTTCCTCACAGCCCATCTCGAGCAACGCTTGAGTCGGACGAAGAGCATGGATACCGCGGCACTGTTCCTGGATCTTGATAGCTTCAAGGCGGTCAACGATCAGTACGGTCACGCCGCTGGCGACGCGCTTCTGATTGAACTAGCGGACCGGCTAGTAGGGTGTACCCGTAGAGGCGATGTCGTCGGCCGAATTGGAGGCGACGAGTTTGTGATTGTGCTTGACCTTTGCGATCGTGCTGCCCAACCTGCAACGGCTGCGACTGCCGAGCGTATTCTGGCAGCGCTGCGGCATCCAGTATGGCTTCACAACTCGGCTGTGCACGTCAGCGCCAGTATTGGTATCGCCTGGCCCGAGATGAACGGGATATCGGCCGAAGACCTGCTCGCCGATGCTGACGCAGCCATGTACGAAGCCAAACGCCGGGGCAAAGACTGCGTCAGCTTCGCGTCACATTCGGTCCAGGAGTTGCCACGGACTCGGGACTTCACCTTGCCGGTCGTCGGAGCGCAGCGCACGTGTGCTTGATCATGCCCGTGGGTTTGGACTGACGTCAAGAGGCCTCACTTAATCTCGATATCATCGGACGCCAACAGCGCGCGGAATTGTTCCGCGCGCTGTTGGCGTGCAATCTGGGCGGCACTTGTTCCTCCTAATTCAAGGTAGTTATCGTGGCTCGGTCGGCAATGAGCACCTTTAGGCCGGAAAGATCAACCATGGGCAACCTCGGTCTCATCTTGAGCGGAGCGCAGCTGGGCACCCACCGCGTGGGTACGAAAGATCTTGTTCCTCGCTCGTTTGATGATATTGGACGTAGATCCCTCGACAAGCTTCGGGATGACACCCTTTGGGTGTCTGATCTGGACAGAAACAGGAGACGTACGTTCAATTTGGTGGAAGAAACGAATCCGGGCGGCAATTCCTACGAATGCACCAGCGAATTCACAGAAACTTCTCAGACTTGACCGCTTGACTATGTATAGGCCTATGGAGCGATGGCCGCTCCAGGTCCGAAAGACTCGACCGTCGAGTCAGAAAGGATGATGTCAATGACGACTCGAACTGGACCATCTCCTCTCGCCCGCCTGATTACCGGCGGCGTGCTCATACTCGCTGGCGCGCTGCTGGCCTTCGCGCTGTTGCCCAATCTGGTTGGAGCACAGACTGCGCAGGAGGATGCATCACCAACGACGGAAACAACCCACGAGGGACGTCGTGGAGCCGATGGACGCATCGGCGCACATCAGGCGGTGGAGATAACCGCGGAGCTCACGGGCACGAGCGCAGACGATGTACACACCGCTCTTCTGGAAGGCGCAAGTCTGGCGACCTACGCAGCAGACAATGGCGTCGGCCGGGATGAACTGGTTAGTGCAATCATCGCTGCGGCTCAAGCGCACCTGGACGAACGCGTTGCAGACGGATCCATAACCCAGGAACGCGCCGAACGAGCTCGCGACGGAGATGGAAGCGAAGACGGAATCGCTGGTTGACCGCGAGGGCCTGGCTAAGCCTGTTGGCCCTGGTTGCAATCAGGAAGAAACTGGAGAGGAAACCACCGCCGATACGATCTAACATCGGCCAGATGACGACAGTCTGACAGAACAACCCGCCGCTGGAGGTTCCCCACGCCTCCGGCGGCGGGAAATCGCTGTTTCTCTTCCGGCGAATTCACAGGATTCTCTCAGGCAGACATGGTTTCATAGTGATTGAACATGGAACGGGACGATGGCTCAATGCGGCCGAAAGCGCAACCAGGACAACTGACAACTTGGAGGAAGACAAGCAGCGCATTCTGGTGGTCGACGACGAAGAGTCGATAACCAGATCTCCTGGCGACAGCATTGCGCTTTATTGGTTTCGAGGTACAGACGGCGTCGAACGGACGCGAGGCTCTGGCCGAGGCGTCCCACTTTATGCCACACCTGATCTTGCTCGATGTCATGATGCCGGGCCTCGACGGTTTCGAGGTCTGTCAGCGCCTGCGCGCCAACGACGACTACGTTCCAGTCATCTTCCTAACGGCACGCGATGAGCATGAGGACAAGCTTCGGGGGTTCACCCGCGGCGGTGATGACTATGTGACGAAACCCTTCAGCCTCGAAGAACTCGTCGCACGTATCCGTGCCGTCCTGTGGCGGACGCAGGCGACGAGCAACAGTGCCCCTAACCGCCGTAGCTATCAGGATCTTGAACTCGATGAAGAGGCGCACCGGGTTTGGCGCAATGGTCAGCTGGTGCATTTATCGCCGACCGAGTTTCGCTTGTTGCGCTATCTCATGCTCAATGCTGAACGGGTCGTCTCAAAATTCCAGATTCTCGATCACGTCTGGCAGTACGATTTCGATGGAGATGCCAACGTCGTCGAAACCTATATCAGCTATCTCCGGCGTAAGATCGACGATCAGGAACCCAAACTTATTCAGACCGTTCGTGGAGTCGGCTACTCATTACGCGTCAACGAGAGTTGAGGCCCGTGTCGATCAAGGTACGCCTGGTTATCATCATCAGCATCCTGGTCGCTGCCGCCTTTGTCGTTACCGGCGTCATAACCGTCCATTCGACACGGGCGGGGATGATTGATCGCGTCGATGACACGCTTTTCGCCGTGCAGACCAAGGGTAAAGATGCCGCCGGCAATCGCAATCAAGGCCTGCGACCTCCCGGGCTTCAGGCATCGCCTGGCAATCTCCCAGCTCAGGCTGGGCAAAATGGCAACCAGTCTCCACCCTCGGAGGATGGCGGGTCCGGGGGCCCACTTGATCCCGCTGACGAACAGATCGTGAAACGCAGCACCGCTGTCATGACGGTGCTGCGCGACGGACGCATGGTCAACGTTCAGCCGTCTGGCTTTGTCGATGACCCCGACCCACTCCCCGATCTATCCGGATATGACTTCCAGGAGCTTGAGGCGAAGACTAACGACATTTTCTCCGCAAAAGCGGTTGAAGGAGATCTCGATTATCGGGTGCTGGCACAGATCAATCCGGTTAACGATATTAGTATTGTTGCCATTCCGCTCGATGACGTTGAGGCGACGATTCGTAATCTCACACTCATCATCTCCGTCGTTGGGGCCCTCGTACTGCTAACGATGACCGGGCTCGTCTGGTTCGTCATTCGCCAATCTCTCGCCCCGATCGATTCGATGATTGAAACGGCCGGCCTGATTGCCGGCGGCGATCTCTCCCAGCGCGTCGACATCGAGGACGAACGTAATGAGGTCGGCTCGCTTGGGCGGGCCTTGAACGCCATGCTCAGCCGCATCGAATCTTCCTTCGCAGCGAAGGAGGAATCCGAGCGCCGCCTGCGCCAGTTCGTTGCCGATGCGTCGCACGAGCTACGAACGCCGTTGACATCAATCCGTGGCTACGCCGAGCTCTACCGCAGCGGTGCCGTCTCAACGCCAAAGGAGACAGCCCGGGTGATGGGCCGCATCGAGTCCGAAGGCACGCGCATGGGCCATCTCGTCGAGGATCTGCTGCTGCTTGCCCGGCTCGATCAGGGCCGTCCACTGCGTTCGGAGCCGGTTGATCTGGTCAAACTCGTGGCAGACGCGGTGATGGATGCCCAGGCCAGCGCTCCCAATCAGCCAATCAGCTACGAACATGATGAAGAGGCTCTGGTTGTCGGCGACGCCGACCGCCTCAAGCAGGTCGCTGAGAATCTCCTGGCCAACGCCCGGATCCATACCCCGCCCGGCACGCCAGTCGCTGTCACTGTGCGCTCGCTCGGCGACAGCGTCAGCTTGACCGTTGCCGATGAGGGGCCAGGTATCGGTGGCGAGGACGTTGAGCGAATCTTCGACCGCTTCTATCGCGCCGATACGTCCCGCGCTCGCTCGAGCGGTGGTGTCGGCCTTGGCCTCTCGATCGTCACCTCGATCGTCGAAGCGCATGGCGGCGAGATTCAGCTGGACACAGAGCCCGGAGAGGGCGCTACGTTCACCGTCAAACTGACTCGCTTCGTCCCCGACTCCTCAAGTCATGATGAGGCAGCAGATCGCAAGCTGGCCAAGTCGCTCGCAGACTAGCCTTTCACTAGAGGCGCAATCACGCTGGGATGCCGATTTCTCCACGACGAACCACTTCCCTCACGTCACTAATTTGGCTTCTATCCCCGCGTCATCTTGCGTCTGTCTTCTTTTGTCCCGAAACGCCGCTATACAGCTGTTGAGGTTCAGGTGCGAGTTGACGCTTCAGCCCATTCCGATGTCAGACTCAGTCGACTCTCAGAATACTCTCAGTATCAGTTGGTTCTATATGACAGAGGGCGAGGCAGCCGGGGAGCATCCCCCTTCTCCGGCCGCCTCGCTATTAAATCGAAGCAAGCCCCTACGGGTGGAACTGAGGAACTCGAGATGAACGTGTCCCAACGTAAGGTCATAGGCGCCATCGTCATTGCTGGCGCCCTGATCGTTGCGGCGAGTGTCGGGATTTGGGCGATCTTCCTGAACAACGATGCGCCAGCGCCAGTATCGCTGCAGGAAGCAATCGCTTCGATCGGGACTCCGACGGCAGAAAGCGATACCGGAGCGGCAACCGCAGCCGAAACCGATGCAAGCGGCGCGGGAGCTGATTCAAGCGAAAGTGGAACCACTACGAACTGGACGGTTGCCGCTGGCTCAGAGACCTTCGTTGGCTATCGCATAGGTGAAGAACTGGCGACAATCGGCACGACGGTGACAGTTGGGCGCACCTCATCAGTGACTGGCACCATCACGATCTCTGGGCCAACAGTCGAGAGCGCGATGATCGAGGCAAATCTGCAGGAACTGACGAGCAACGATAGCCGGCGCGATCGGACGCTTCAGAATCGAGGGCTGGAGACGGCTAGCTATCCGACGGCGACATTCGCTCTGTCACAGCCGATCGATCTCGGCGGCGAGCTGACCGATGGTGCGATCTATTCGGTCGTCGCGATCGGCGACCTGACCCTCCACGGCACCACTCAGGCAGTCGAGATTCCAATGGAAGCTCAATATATCGCTGGGACGCTCGTAATCGTCGGTTCGTTGGAAATAGAGTTGGCCGACTACGGGATCACCGCACCTACTACGCGTATCGCGCTAGCCGTTGATGACCACGGGACGATGGAGCTACAACTGGTTCTCGAACGGGCTGGATAGCATCCAGAGTGGAAGGTTCACTTCGCATGTGCGCCACCCTATGGGCGCGTATAGCAACGTTACTCACAGGCCTTCGTCGCAATGATTACCAATCTTCAGCCTGTCGCTTTAGCAACTTGAGGAGATAGAGGACTGAAAGAACGAGCAAGGTGACACCAGTGGCTAGCACGTAGTAGCCGAGGCCAACGGCGATGCCGACTCCGGTCACAGCCCAGATTCCGGCAGCAGTCGTCACATTGCGTGCGCGATCGTCATCACGAAAAACGATCGCGCCGCCGAGGAAACCGATGCCAGTGATGGCCGCCTGGATGATCCTGGAGGGGTCAAGAGTCACGTTACTCGATTCGAACATCGGAGAATCCACAATCTGGATACCCAGCACGGTGAAGGTTGCAGCGCCGAGCGCCACCAGAATATGGGTGCGCAACCCGGCGCTGACTGAATGGGCCTCTCGATCGAAACCAATGGCGGCCCCAAACATCACCGCGAGCGCGATACGGATGAGACCTTCAACTTCGGTCATCTACGATGCCGTGATGCCGTCTATCTCCATCAAGGCAAGGCGTCACGCTACAGGACACCCAGAAGCCAGAGAATCAGAACGACGATGAGGATTGTTCCGATAAGCCCACCCGGCGCGGGACCCCAACTGCGGCTATGCGGCCAGGCTGGAATCACGGCAAGTAGCAAGAGCACCAGAATAATGACGAGTATTAAGCCCATTGTTCTCTCTTTCAGGTTCATATTCGATCGAAAAGATCGATCGCAAATGTGCGATGGACTACACCTTAAGTGTCTCGGAGACAATTCGGAGTCACAACCGATCTCTGCATAGACACGGGATGGAGTCTGGGGTATAACGTGGAATCATGTGCTTGCGGGGCCAACCTTGCTTGACGAGTCGTGGAATAACCCGGAACTGACTCCATAGCCTCTGGACATGCCAAGGCTGGAAAATCATTGGCGGAGGTTGCGGAATGCCTATCAGGGTAACGATTGTGACGCCGAATCAATTGCTCGGTGATTCTCTTAGTCGGGCCCTGGCTTCTGTGGATGACATCGAAATCGCCAAGATCCGCAATGATCTAAGCGAAGCAACTGTCGCAGCTGCGAAGCATCTCGGACATCATCTTGCTTGATGCCCAGTTTCCGGAACCTCCACTCGACTTCGTCAGCGACGTGCATGAGCAGTTCCCCGATGTCCGCATCGTTGTCGTTCAGGCGCCCGAATTTCCGCAACACGTTCTTCCATATATAGAGGCGGGAGCCGTTGGTCACGTCGAAGGGTCGAGTAGCTTTCAGGAACTGGTCGGGATTCTGAAGACCGTCCATAGCGGTGGAGCGGTCATCGACCCGACATTAGCCAACCTGGTCATCAAACAGATGATCCAGCTCTCGGCAGAACTCGGCTCGCCGCTGACGACGGGCGACGGCCAGCACGACCTCACCGACCGCGAGATGGAAGTGCTCGCTGAGGCCGCTGAAGGCAAGAGCAACGCCAAGATTGGTGAAGCCCTCTTCATTCAAGAGGGCACCGTCAAGAACCACATTCACAATATCCTGGGCAAGCTAGATCTGCGCGACCGCGGCCAGGCGGCTCTCTGGTATGCCCACTGGCAACGCATGCAACAGGCGCAAAATGGTGAAAAGGGAGATGACGACCCCGAGCGCCAGCAACTCGCGCCTGCCGAATACATGCAAGAAATCAGTACGCTGGCTCACCCAAGAGGAATGGTCTTCGCCGCCACGGCAACGGTACCGGTCCGGGACGGTGTTGAGCGGGCGCTGCACGTTCTCTGTGAGCGGCTGGGCTGGCCCATTGGGCACGTCTTTTTGCTGGACGAACGCACAAATCGTCTGGCATCGAGCGGGATTTGGAAATTGCCAAGTCCGCAGAGTTTTCACAACCTCCAGATAGCAATCGCCAGTTTGAGTATCCCGCTTGATGATGAATTTGGCGGGATGTCGATCCGCCAGGGTGATCCGATCTATGTCACTGATATCCAACAAGAACCTGAGTCGCTGCTCGCGGGCCTCGTCGACGCCGTCGAGATCCGTTCTGTGCTGATGGTGCCGTTGATGCTTGATGAAGCAGTGATTGGCCTCATGGCCTTCTTCTCTACCTCGATTGAAGACGAACCTTCCGATGCAGTCATCGAGGGCTTGCAAGAAGCGGGAAACGAAGTCAGCGAATTCATCGAGGAACCGGTCGTACTGGCAGAGCTGCCGCCGCGTGTGAAGGAGACGGACTCCTAAAGGAGTTTGCTCCAGGTCTGGAAATTCGCTTCAACACGGAACCCAACTGATTCGTACAGACTGCCCGCGGCTATGCGACCGCGTGTTGTCGTCACGAAAGCGCGTTGCGCCCCGAGCAGCTTCAGCCGCTGCAATCCTTCGCTCATCAACGCTCGCGAGAGCCCCTTGCGCTGGTGAGCGGGAACGCAACCGACCGGTTCGAAGGTCCCGGAAGCCGACTCGGGATCGAACCAGGCCAACGCAAAGGCCACGACCACACCATCCCCGTTGCACGCAATCAGGTCAAGTTCGGGCCGGTAGAGAGGACTCAGGCTAACCGACCGGTGAATGTCGCTGGTCATCACTTCCGGCGCGAAGGCGTCTTCATATGCAGTCGCCCAGCCAGTTAGCTGCGCTGCGTTCTGGACGTGACTGAGGCGGTAATTGCCGGGCAAAGACTGAGCGCTCGTGACCGCATCCAGCGAACAGGAGCGTTGGATGAGGGTAGGTTCAGAAGGCTGATAGCCCTTTTGCGTCAGGATCGTCCGCCAACCCCTCGCCCGCCCGTCGATCGGGATGCGCAGATTGCGCTCGATACCCTGTGCCCGTAGACGACGCTCGCCCCAAACGATGATCTCTTCGACCAGGCTACTCCGATTCGTCGTTCGAAACGATATGCAGGTGATCGCCACTCAACCAGCCGAAAGCAATCTCTCGGCCTACCTCATCGCGCCAAATCCGGATCTCAACTGGCGCACCTGCACTTGTTTCAGTCTGCCAGCGGTAACAGAAGTCTCCGGGAGTGAAACAGCTGTGGCCATTGAGAGAAGCCGTTCGAAGGATGTTCAACATACGCGGTGTCAGCGGCACTTCAGCCAACTACTCTCTCCTCGTTTCCAACCGCATATAGCCCTGCCAATGAAGCAAACGGGCGGACGTGAAGCATCAGGAGGTTTACGCAAATTGAGCAAGAGTAGAACCACCTCTGCTGTGGTGGCGAATTCCAAACGACATAATGATTCATTTCACTGTCGTGCCCGGATGTATACCGCGTCATTGTGTATCGATGCATATCATCGGCAAAGTACCTACCCTACTCTTTTGGTGTACGAAACGCCGCGCTGGATTGCAGCACGGCAGCAATGAATAGCAAGAAAGCGAGACGAGACAATGGCATCTACAACGGATCAGACGAGACTGCGCACGCATGTCCTCTCTGCAACAACCATCATTGGGGATTCAGTCCGCAATACCGCTGGCGAAGACCTCGGCAAGATCGAAGAGTTGATGATCGATCTGGATCATAACCGGGTCGCCTACGCTGTGGTTTCGTTCGGTGGGTTCCTCGGTATGGGCGACAAGTACTTTGCCGTCCCGATGGAATCGCTGGCTCTGGACCCGCCCAATCATGAGTTCATTCTCGATGTCAGTCGACAGACCCTGGAGGATGCGCCCGGCTTCGACAAGGACAACTGGCCCGATGTTGCCGACCGCGCATGGGGCGAGAGCATTCACGCCCACTACGGCCAGGAACCCTACTGGTCGCAGTAGACACCGGCGCGGATTGAGGGAAGGAGTGAGTCCATGTCAGAACGTCAGGACATCCACGTACACGTCGAACAGGATGAGCCCCGGTATGAGCGTGAGGTTGCAGCTGAAGAAGGCGCCGCAGCGGCCAGCTTCTTCACGGCACAACTGCTCTGGATCGTCTTGATCGCGGTCGTCATCATCCTGATCGTTGCGGCGTTCGGAAGCGGGGTCATTGACCTCGGTGGCGCGAGCGACGCAGTCAATCCGACAGCGGCTCCGTAAAGAGAGGAGGAAGTCATGACCCTGTGGGCAATTCTATTGATCGTGCTGCTCTTTGCCCTCATCGCAGCAATACCAGCCTGGCCCTATAGCCGCGGCTGGGGAGTCAGCCCGCTCGGCGTCGTCGCGGCAGCATTCCTCTTCGTCATCCTGCTCTGGGCGCTTGGCGTGGTCGAATTGAGGGGCGCAGAGGAAGCGATCAACGAGATAGCGCCGACGGTTGCTCCGTAGTTAGTGAAACCTTAGGCGCTCTAGCAGCGCAATGGAATATTGTAGAAGGAAGGAACCAACATGAACGTCTATATCGGTGGAGGACTGCTCACAATCATCGTCATCATCTTGCTGATTATGTTTGTGTTCTAATCACAAGCTAATCACCTCAGTGTTCGGAGAGGGCCGCGAATAGTTCGCGGCCCTCTTCCGTTTCTCTGTTGACGAACTTTCGCTCAAACATGCTCACGAGCTAGCGCTTCCAGTAGCTCCTCAGAGTCGTCGGTCTCCAGCGTGATGAATTGCGATGTGATGATCTGGATGTAGTCATTGACGGCGCGACGCAGCATGTGTTGATGCAGGTACAGCGGGGTGCCGATTTCTCTGTTTTCATCCTCCGCCCAGCTGGCGATATCCAGCAAATAGCGTAGATTTGGCACCAATTCAGCGTTCGGATCGGCGTCTCGAAAGTAGTAGATAACCGGGAACTGGATCTGGTCGCTACGGATTTCAATGAGCTGGGTTGAGAAGGAGTCCAGCAACGCTGCCGCCGCATCTGGTTTCCAATGCTCGACCGCATCCTCTTCTGCTTCACGTACCAGCGCGATCTGGTGGGCCAGCCGGCGCCGTCGTGACAGTGCCGGGAAGATCGACAGAAACCAGCTGATACCGGCAGTGATCAGCCCGAAACCAACCAGCCCTTCCATTGGCACGAGCAATCGCAGCCACTCGCCGGTCGGGACGATATCCCCGAAGCCCAGCGTCGCCAGAACGACCATCGAGAAGTAGAGCGCCGTCAGAAAATTACCGGGACTGTCACGTTCCAGATCGAGACCGAAGTCGACGAGAAAATCATTAGGCAGGAAGGGCCAGTAGATGAGCGCCCAGCCGACGACGATCATCGTCGTCCAGATAGCGATCACGCCAAGAAAGGTCACCGGTCCGGCCAGTTCGCGATAGGGGCGCCAGCGCCGAATGACCGGTTGCATCACCCGCCAGGCCAACGCCATGAACCAGCGACTGATAGCGCCTCGACCCGTCGCCGTCATCAACGTCAGCAGGATGTCCCGCACCGCGAAGAGGATGAAGAGAATGCCAAGCGGGACACTGATCCATGTCAACATATGGTGGTCGCCCCTTGTCCAGCTATTTCGCAGCATGTGTCGGAGAGATTCAAAACCCCGTTCGCACGCAGCGAATGCTATCGCGCATCAGACCGTAGGCGCTGCCAGCGAATCGTGGATCACCCTGAATGTGCCTCAGATCGCCCCCGTCGGCTATAACCACTCACAACAATGACGAACTGTTTGTTCTTACTCCCCTCTCCCCGCGTAGCGTAGCGAAGCAGTGGGAGAGGGGCCGGGGGTGAGGGACCATGTACGACACACTGATCACCGGCGGCCATCTGCTGACAATGCAGGGCGACGGCGCGGGCTTCGTCCGGGATGGCGCGATCGCTATCGAAGGCAAGACCATCGTCGCCGTCGGGCCGCGTTCCGAGATCGAGGGCGAAGCGAAGGAGGTCATCGACGCGACCGATCGGCTTGGTGATGCCGGGGTTGGTCGATGCTCACATGCACTCGTCGGCGGTCCTCGGCCGGGGTTGGGCGCAGGAGGTCGAGACGTGGATGGCTGAGCGCCTATGCGCCGATGCTGCGGCACAGTAACCCCGACTACGCGCCGCTCGGGACGATGCTGGCGCTGATCGAAGGCGTCATGAACGGCACAACGACCTTCGGCGACTACAACCGCCCGATGAACGACCTGATTCGCTCTCACATCCAGATGGGTAGCCGTGGCGTCCTCTGCAACGGCATCAGCGCCCTGAATTGGACCAATCGCGAACAGTGGATTGAAGAGGGCTGGAAGCCGGGCGACCCGACCCCGCTGGACGAAGAGACCTTCCAGCGCACCTTCCAGGCGGAGAAGAATCTCCACGATGAGTGGGACGGCTACGACGACGGCCGGATCAAGATCATCTTCGGACCCCATGCCGCCGATTTCCTCTCGAAAGAGATGCTGCTCGAAATCCAGGAGGAAGCTCAGAAGACGCGGCGCGTTGATGCACCTGCACGTCGCCCAGGACCCGCGCGAGAACAACGCGACGCTCGAACGCTACGGCCTGCGGGCGATCCCCTTCCTCGACTCCATCGGCCTGCTCGGACCCGACCTGATCGCCGTCCACCTCTCGACAGCGACCGACGATGAGGTCGAGATGGTTGCCAGGAGCGGCGCCCGGATGGTCTGCTGCTCGAACTCGATCGGGATCATCGATGGCGTCATGCCGCCGATCGCGCTCTTCAAGGAACATGGCGGCATCGCCGGGCTGGGTTCGGATCAAGCGCCCGGCAACAACTCGCACAACATCTTCAGCGAGATGCGGGCGACGGCGATGTACGCCAAGATCGCCGCGACGAGCCCGCTGCCGATGCCCGCCTGGTCGACGCTGCGCAGCGCGACGATCGAAGGCGCGACCGTCCTCGGCATCGGTGACCGCGTCGGCTCGCTCGAAGTGGGCAAAGAAGCCGACCTGATCATGCTCGACCTGACCAAGCCGCCACTCTCGCCGGTGCTGCTCGAACCCGCCCGCAACCTCGTCCCCAACCTCGTCTACGCCGAGACCGGCCGCAACGTCGTCCTCTCGATGGTCGCCGGCAACGTCATCTACCGCGACGGCCACTTCACCAACGTCGACATCGCCCAGGTCCACCGCGATGTCGTCGCCGCCTCCGCCGAGCTCCAGGCCGCGACGGTCAACGACGAATTGGCGCTGAGCACGCCGATTGTCCAGTTGACGCGGGAGGGAAAGATCTAGTCGTCGCAGCTTCTGTAACGGCGTCGCTAGTATAGACAGGTTCCCAGGTGGACGGAGAAACAGGATGGTAATCTGCCTGGCGCATAGAACTCCCACCTACAGCTCCCAAAAGACGAGTCCCGGTCACAGCGTTGTGACCGGGACGTAGATGCAAATTCGGATCGGCTGGTGGGTGGCGCAACTCAATTTTGGAGGCGGTGCGCTTCCAAGCGGCGCGGGACGGGACGGCTGGACTGCCTAGACATCGCGGCGGTTCAGGACAACTGCTGCGGCGATGAGCGACCCGACGAGCCAGATGACAATCACGCTGATTGCAGGGGTCTGGCTCAAATACTGTGGAGCGTCGGCCTTCATGATGCCGGAGAGGCTGTTCGCGGCTACGTCCGGAAGGTACCGCAGCACGTTCAGCTTGATCCAGTCCGGGACAATTGGTCCAATCATCCAGGGCATCCACAGAAAGCCGAGTGATACGGTGATTGCGCTGGCGGTGCCACGCAGAAGCCAGGCTATCGAGAACGGGATGATCGTGTAGATCAGTCCCTGGGTGAGCGTAATGGTCATCACGGTACGAAACGTCTCGCCATCGGTGATGCTGGCAGTTTCGAGACCGTAGTAGGCGAAGATCGGCTGGCTGACCAGGAACATCACTGGAATGGTAACCATGGCGATTGCCAGCCCGAACATTGCCACCACCGCAGCCTTGGCAGCGAACACCTGATTGCGCCGAGGGTTGTCAATAAAGGTTGTGCGAATCATTCCCGAACTGTACTCGGAGGTGACGGCCGTTACTGCGAGCACTATGAGCGTGACGCAGCCAAACAGTGAGCCGCTATTGGTCGTAAGCACCGGGTCGAACGCCTCCCGGACGCTATTGCTCCAGCTATGGTAGGTCAGACCTGAGACAAGCGCGATCAGCGCCGAAAACCCGATCGAGAGCACAATTGCCAGAGCCGTGATGATCCAGGTCGAGCGGACCGATCGGAGCTTGGTCCATTCAGCATTCAAGGCCGCTCCGAAGCCGGGCTCGATAGTTGCGGTAGTCCGGTTGGTCGATACGATAGTAGCAGTCATCTTAGAATATCCCTTCGCCGGCGAGTTCGCCGGTCATTTCCTGAATGTTCGAATCGTCACGGGTGGATTTGCTGTCGGCACGGAACTCGACGCTGTCGTGGGTCAGTTCCATGAATGCGGTCTCGAGACTTGCCCGCTGGGTCGAGAGTTCGTTCAGTGGGATGCCGAGCTCGAACGCGATTGCGCCAATCGAAGGTGCATCAAGCCGGGACACAGACAATTCGTTGACGGTGCCGTTCGTAACCAGCGCGCCCTTCGCCTCCAGATACGGGATGAGGTCATGCGCCTGTGGTGGAGACGACCCGGACATGGCTCTGTACGCTCCGCTGTGTCATCTCCTCCATCGACATATCCGCGACCAGTCGGCCCCGCCCGATCACCAGCACGTGGTCCGCGGTCTGCTCCATCTCGCTCATCATGTGACTGGAGATGAAGACGGTCCGACCTTCGCTCGCGAATTGCCGCATCAGCAGGCGCACCCACTGGACGCCCTCGGGGTCGAGCCCGTTTACCGGTTCGTCGAAAAGCAGTACGGGAGGATCGCCCAGCAGCGCCGAGGCAATACCCAGCCGCTGGCGCATACCGAGTGAGAACCCGCCAACCTTCTTGCCTGCTACATCGGTCAGGCCGACCATGTCGAGCACCTCATCGACCCGGCGGCGGGACAGCCCGCCGGCTTGCGCCTGCCAGAGCAAGTGGTTATAGGCCGAACGTCCACCGTGGACCGCAGAGGGGTCGATCAGTGCGCCAACCTCCTGCATTGGCGCTCGCTTGTCGCGATATGACTGCCCGCTGATGGTCACGCTGCCCTCAGTCGCAGTATCCAGACCGAGAATGAGTCGCATGGAGGTCGTCTTGCCCGCGCCATTCGGGCCGAGAAATCCGGTCACGATGCCAGGTTTCACCTCGAAAGTGAGGTTGTCCACGGAGACTGTGCTTCCGTAGCGCTTTGTTAGTCCAGTTGCCGTTATCATTTCGAGTCCTTTTCAATGAATCAAGTTCAGTCAGTTCGTCGTGTGAAAAGAGTCACCAGTTGCGATCGGCGGCGGTCCTTTCTCGTGTGCACAGGGTGATACGCTGGACTGACAGAAGCGGCAGCCCGAGGTCACGAACTTTCCTGAGCAATCCATGGAGCGCTGCCTGATCTGGCACAGGACCGGTCAAGCACGTGTCACCGCTGTCTTCCAACCTGATCGTTAGACCCTCGAACCAGTCCGTCCATTGGTCACTCAGATGGCCCTTGACCGTTATCTGATAGACCAGAGGTTGGTCTGGGCTGGTGGCTGTTGGGTGACGCTCGTCTGTCATTGGCCTGCGTTTCTTCTGGTCGCTTGATCGCTCATCTTCCACATCATGGCGGCAGGACGGTACTGCTGAACAGACACCAAAGGATCGTTTGGAAATGAGGGAGAGTATTGGGACCAATACTTAAAGTAGCGTCCAGCGGTATCGAGAGTTGCATGAAAAATTCAGACCGCTGGCGCGTCTGCCTCTCGCGTCGGATCACTTCCAGCGGAAGAAAGAAGCCGTCTTGAGGGCTGGAATCGCCATCGGGCACCTATTCTTATGACCGGATCCCCGTGAGCTGATCCACTCGATGTGCGAGTCCAAGCCGGCAAGATGGGGGACCGCACGACATGAAACGACCCAGGCAGCCATCGGAAAGACCTGGTCGAGCGCCTGTTCGAGTTAGGCTTTTACCAGCAGGGAGTGGGGCAGTTTGACGTCACGGGATAGACTCACCGAACAGACCGACGATATAGCCAAGGAGGCCAAGTTGAAGCTGCTTCTCACGTCCGCGGGTATCAAGAACACGAGCATCCACAACGCGCTGGTCGACCTCCTGGACAAACCGATTGCCGAGTCCAGTGCCCTCTGCATTCCCACCGCTTCGTATGGGCATCCTATGGCCGGTCCAGCCGCGGCATGGCGGTTCATCAGCGGACAAGAACCCGAATGCCCCATGTGCGAATTGGGTTGGAAGTCGTTGGGCGTGCTGGAGCTCACCGCGCTGCCCAGCATCGATGAAGCGCTTTGGGTCCCGATGGTCCAGGAGATCGACGTTCTACTGGTGAATGGCGGCGACCCCTTGTACCTGTGCTACTGGATGCGACAGTCCGGACTGGCAGACCTCTTGCCATCGCTGGACGCGGTCTACGTGGGACTGAGCGCCGGGAGCATGGTGATGACCCCCAACATCGGGCAGGACTTCGTCGGCTGGACCCCGCCCACGGGAGGCGACGAAACACTAGGCTTGGTTGGTTTTTCGATCTTTCCACACCTGGATCACGAGGACCTGCCGGAAAATACCATGGCCGACGCGGAAAGATGGGCCGCCGCCATGCCAGTACCGGCGTACGCGATTGACGATCAGACCGCCATCAAAGTGGTCGACGACACCGTCGAAGTCGTATCCGAAGGTCACTGGAAGCTATTTCCCGCCTAACACCGAGAGGCTCGGTGGCATGCGCTCGCGACCCACCAGTGAGACACCAGCAACCCGCTCTACGACAACCCCCGAGGGGCTCAACCGATCTGGCTAGACCAATCCCAGGTCGCGCGCACGTGCCACGGCCTCGGTACGCCGCTGGACTTGCAACTTGCCGAAGATGTTGCGATTGTGCCCTTTGACTGTACTCAGGGCGAGGTATAAGCGGTCGCCAATCTCATGGTTCGACAGTCCCTCGGCGATGAGGGCTAGTATCTCTAACTCGCGTTGACTCAACGGCTCGATGAGGGGTTGGTCAGAAGGGAGAACTGCGGTAGCGGTGGGAATGGCGGGCTTCTGGTCCGCATATCCGAAACTCGCCAGAAGCCTACCTGTATAGTCGGGCGCTATCCCGAGAGCGGCTGCTTCAGAAAGCAATCGGGCCATCGACGGCCCTTCATCAACGAAGATACGGACGAAGCCGGCTGGCTCAGCTAGCTCCAGCGCCTCGGCCAACACCCGTAAAGCCTGGTCTGTATCACCGTGCGCCCGGTGGACGAGAGACTGCAGCACCATGGCCTTGAGACGTTCATCCTCCCAGCCCTTTGACTCCACCTTCTGACGATGCGCCTCCAGAATCGCCAGCGCCTCGGGCGTGTTGCCTTCGGCAAGGTGAACGCGGGCCTTACAAAGCGGAAGATCGTACTTCTCAACGAGATGTGGCGGCCTCCGCCACCTTGCCCTGGTGGAGCAACGCAACTACCTGTGCCGCAGCAACTTCAGGCATCCGAACCGGGAAATTTCGCTGACGCACCGCCTGCTCAGTTTGCGCCAGCATTGCAAGTGCGCCAACCACATCACCCCGGCCAAGCTGCAAGCGGGCGAGAAACAGCTCGCTTGATACGAAGCTGCCAAGTTCAACCTGCCGGGCAAGCTGAACGCTGTAGAGCCCATGGTGTTCGGCAGCATCCAGATCGTCGCGTTCATAGGAAATGCGGGCCAGGCCAACGTACGCTTCGCAGGCAACCGGCCCCGGAGGTTCACCAACCAGTTGCAGCACGCGGCAGAAAGCGTTGGCTGCATCATCGAGCCGATTCGCATGTTCATACACCCTACCGAGACAGGTCGTGGCCAGGATATTGACGTGGATGTTTCCGGATGCCTCACTGGCCGCGATTGCATCTGTGAAGATCTGACCGGCCACTTCATAATCTCTGCTGTATTCGTGGGCCAGTCCGAGTTTCCAGAGCGTAGATGCACGGAGAGTCAGGTTATCGGGGTTGAGGTGCTCGAGGACGCGTCGGGATTGGTCAATGGTGACTTTCAGATAATGTGGATCGGCAGCCAGCAAGCCCACTAGCGCGCGCATGTCCGCGATACGGGCGATCAGACCAGGTGTCGCATCGTCTGGCTCTAGCCGTTCTATGGCCAATTCGGCAGACTTCAATTTCTCTTCGATACGGGTAATTTGACCGACAATAGAGAGGACATTCGCAAACATCACCCACAAAGAAGGCCGGGCATTCAGCACCGACGGTGGTAACGAACCCAGCCAATCCAGTACCGGAGTCGCACCGCCACGCACATACAGGGCTGCCCCAGTTCCTTGAATCAGCCTCTCCGCTCGATCAATATCGTTGGCGGCGACCGCATGATGGAAGGCTTCAAGCTCCAGACCTTGCTCTTCAAACCACGCACTGGCGCGCGCATGCAGTTCGGCTGGGTGCCACGTTGAGTAAGCGGTCGAGGAGTCAGCGATCTGGCGCTGCCTCTGTCGCAGCAGTTCGCCAAAGAGGTGGTGATAGCGGAACCACTGCCGCTCATTGTCGAGGGGAACGATGAACAGGTTGGCGCGGTCAAGGTATTCCAGCGTTTCCTGCCCGGATGCGGAAGCGTCGAGCAGCACCGCGTCGCAGAGGGCTCCGCACATGCGATCGAGGACGGACGTGTTCAGCAAGAAAGCCTGGACGCGCTCTGACTGCTGCTGCAGGACCTCTTCCATCAGATAGTCCAGGATGAAACGGTGGCTGCCGGTGAAGGACTTGATGAAGCCGGTGGTGTCATCATGCCCCTGCATGGATATCGCGGCCAGCTGTAGGCCGGCGATCCAGCCCTCGGTGCGACTCTCCAGGGCAACGATGTCGTCCGCTGAGATATCCAGGTTCATTGCCTGGTTAAGGAACTCGGCCGCCTCGGAGGGGGTAAACCTTAGATCCGTGGCGCGTAGCTCGGTCAACTGACCACGTGAACGCACTCGGGCCAGCGGGAGCAGTGGGTCTTCTCGAGTGGCGATGACCAGGTGCATTTGTGGAGGCATATGTTCGAGGAGGAAGGTGAGAGCGTCGTCAACTGGCTTTGCATCGATAGCGTGGTAGTCGTCGAGGACGAGAATGAACCGGTTCGGGACGTGAGAAATGTCATTGAGCAGACTCGTCAGAATCGATACGGTAGATGGTGGTTGGGGGGATCGGAGCACATTCAGCACCCCTTCCCCTATGCTCGCCGCAACCGTCTGCAACGCACCGACGAGATGCACCAGAAAGCGCGTGCTGTCGCTATCCCCCGTATCCAGCGACAGCCAGGCGACCGGCAGCCCACAGCCGCTGACCCATTCGCTGACCAGCGTCGTCTTTCCGAAGCCAGCGGCGGCCGAAATGAGCGTCAGCCTGCGGGACAGCCCCTCATTCAGTCGTTCGATCAGGCGAGGCCGAACGATCAAATTGGGCTGAGGCGGGGGAATATACAGTTTAGTCGTCAGCATCTGAGTTGACATAGACCCACTATGATACACGCAATCCGCCGAAGGTATCAGTCAGTGCGTTGGTTCGCTGGAAACCGGTAAAGACACCGAGCAGCTCGTGCTCGGTCTGACCAGACCACCACTCTCGGCGGTCCTCATCCTCCGACCCTATCTACACTGAGACCGGGCGCGGCGTACGCCTCCGGTTCACTTGTTTAGGGGAACTTTCCGTCGCCGTCAGGCGCGAAACATGAGGACCGGGATGCGGCTGCTGCGGAGTGTCGCGGTCGTCGTGCTACCGATGATCAGGGTGCGGATACGAGAGTGGCCGAACGCGCCCATGATGATGAGATCAATGTCATTGGCTGCGGCCTCTGATGCGATGACGTCATCAGGGTCACCCGGTCTGATGCGTGTTTCTACGCTGAGTCCGGATTGTTGAAGGCGTTCGGCGGCCGCGTCCAGCTGCTGCCGATTGCGCGTAGTATCCGTACCGACCATCAGCAGACAGCACTCAATATCGTCAAGTAACGATATCTGACTGAGATACTCAATCCCCCGGTTGATGCTGGAGCCGCCATCAAAGGCGATCAGGCAGCGTTTGATCGGTTGAAAGGCACGGGACACCACCAGTACCGGCTTCTTGCTGCCCCGAAGAACACGTTCGAGATTCCCTCCGAGATGCGGTGAGATCGTCGATTGGGCGGACTCGCCGCGTTTGCCGAGGACGACGAGGTCAGCCTCAGCCTCAAGTTCAATGACGGTATCGACAAAGACACCGTGGCGCTGGCGGGTGACGACGCTTTCGACCCCTGCATTCAGAACGCGTGCCCGTGCCTCGGCGAGAATCAGTCGCCCGCGCTTCTGGGCGAGCCGGCCGCGTTCCTCGTCCAGAGCAGTGAACTCCGCGAGCAACGTCTCCTGTTCGCTTGCCCCGAGGCTGCCACTGAGGTCGAAGTCCATGCCTTCCGCCGCATGGTGATCATTGACATGCAGGATCTTGACCGAGGCATTCATGCGGTTGGCAGCCCAGGCGGTATGTTCGCAGACGCTCGCGGTGTAGCGCGCTCCATCGACACAAGCCAGAATCGACGTCATGGTCTCCTCCTGTAGCCATCAATGCGTAGATAGAAGATCGAGTTCATCTATCTTGTCATGAATCGCAAGTTTGTCGACGATCGTCCGGCTGGCTTCATTCAAACCGACCACCTCAACCACGCTCCCCTCGCGGCGGAACTTCATGACGACCTTATCGAGCGCTGCCACTGCTGAGATGTCCCAGAAATGGGAGCGCGAGACATCGATCGTCACCTTCTCGAGCACTTCTTGAAAGTCGAAGGCAGAGGTGAAGGTTTCCGACGACGCGAAGAAGATCTGGCCAGTCACGACATAGGTCCGATCGAGGCCATCGTCCGAGGCAAACGAGTTGATCTGGACAATCTGCCCCACCTTCCAGGCGAAGAAGATACCGCTAAACAGCACCCCGACCAGGACACCGGCGGCGAGATTGTGGGTGTAGACGACGACCGCCACCGTCGCCAGCATCACGACACTGGAACTGCGCGGATGAGTCCGCAGATTGCTGATTGACGTCCAGCTAAACGTGCCGATTGAAACCATGATCATCACCGCTACAAGCGCGGCCATCGGGATCCGCGCGACCCAATCGCCCAGGCCGACGATGAGTATGAGTAAGAACACGCCGGCAGCGAAGGCCGACAAACGCCCGCGGCCGCCGGACTTAATGTTGATGACCGACTGCCCAATCATCGCACAGCCTGCCATGCCGCCGAGGAATCCGGTGGCGATGTTCGCCATGCCCTGGCCCCTGCATTCACGGTTCTTGTCACTCGTCGTATCCGTGAGATCATCGACAATCGAGGCGGTCATCAGTGATTCGAGCAAGCCCACCACCGTCAGCGTCAGCGAATACGGCAGGATGATCAGGAACGTGTCGAGATTCAAGGGGATGTCGGGTAGAAGAAAGACGGGCAGGGACGATGGCAGCTCGCCCAGATCACCGACGGTCCGCAGATCAAATCCGGTTGTCATCGAAATCGCGGTCAGGACGATGATAGTGATCAACGGAGACGGTACGATCTTCGTTACACGCGGGAGCAAATAGATGATAGCCAGGCCGCCGGCGACCATTGGATAGGTAGCCCGGTTGACATCGATAAGTTCTGGCACTTGCGCCAGGAAGATCAGGATCGCCAGCGCGTTCACGAATCCGGTCGTCACCGATCGCGAGACAAAGCGCATGACCGAGCCAAGTTTCAACAAACCGGCGATGGTTTGCAGGATACCGGTCAGAATCGTCGCGGCGAAGAGAAATTGGAGACCGTGATCCTTAACGAGCTTCACCATGACCAGCGCCATTGCAGCCGTGGCGGCTGAGATCATGCCGGGCCGTCCACCAGTGAAGGCAATGATCACCGCCATCGAGAATGACGCGTAAAGCCCAACCTTGGGATCGACGCCGGCGATAATCGAAAAGGCAATTGCTTCCGGGATGAGGGCAAGTGCGACGACCAGCCCGGCAAGGAGATCGCCGCGTATGTTGCCGAACCAGTCGGCGGGTAATCGAGACAGAATCATTCAGGCGCAACCCTATCTTTCCCCGCGTGCCAATGCCGCCGGGGACGAATACACGAGCGTCCCTGCTCTCAATTACCAGCAAGAGAAGGGGCAATATTTATGCGATGGAATTGGAGGCAGGGAAAACCAAGCCACTCGCCATTAGAAACGTGACTATAACAGACAGTCGTGGACGGTGCGGTTCTCACTGCCTTGCCGTTTGGACCGGATCCTTATCCAGTCTCACGATATGCCTCATTCAACGAGCAGAGCCCTGCCAATGCGAGAGACTCATAGCCTGGTTGTCGATATTGGAGGGCTGATCCGAACCGTTGCAGACTGGGAGTGTTCGTACTACGTTCAGACTGAACACGTCAGGGTATGGAACACAAGGAGACGGAAATGAATCAACATTGGAAAGACGATGCAGTCGAGACGACGATTCTGGACGAGCATCAGCACCGATGAGCCGTGGGGACTGCTGGAAGAGTTCTCCCAACTAACCCGGCTTTCTGGGTCGGAGGATGAAGCGAAAGCAGCGAAATACATCACCGACAAGCTGGAGGGCTGGGGCGTTCCACATCAAGTGCACTACCCGACGACGTTGATCAGCCTGCCGGGGCCAGCGACGCTGAGGATGGTGCCCTCTGGGCGCGGCGACGAAGGCAAGGAGTATCGGGTCAAGACGACCTCGTTCTCGCCCCAAACTGGTGGTGAAGAAGTCACCGCTGAACTGGTCTATGTACCAGCGATCCAGGCCGAGGGCATGGACGAACTTTTCGGCGAGCAGCGCCACAATGTCGAAATGGACCTTTCCGGCAAGATCGTCATGACCGAAGGTATGGGGATCGCGGCCCGGGGATTCGATCTGGCCGCTTCGGGAGCCATCGCCGCACTCTTCATCAACCCCGGTGAGAATATTCACGAAGGCATCACGACAACATCCTGGGGTTCGCCCGATGTCGATTCGACTGACCGCGGCGCTCCGTTCCCGATCATTACGATCAACAATTCCGACGGCAAAGAACTGATCGGGATGCTCGAAAATGGAACAGTCGAGGTCGCCTTCTCGAATCAGGTCGATACCGGTTGGAGGCAGATTCCGGTCATCGTCGCCGAGATCGAGGGAAATGAATTCCCCGACGAGTTCGTGCTCTTCCACGGCCACCTCGACTCCTGGCACGTCGGCATCGGCGACAACGCTACAGGCGACGCTACCCTGCTCGAACTAGCTCGCGTCTTCCACTCCCACCGGTCGAGCCTTAAACGCTCGCTGCGTGTTGCATGGTGGAGCGGCCATTCGCATGGACGCTACGCCGGATCGACCTGGTACGCCGACGCATTCGCACTCGATCTGATGGCCAACTGCGTCAGCCACGTCAATTGCGACTCACCCGGTTGCCGCTGGGCGACGGTGTATGAAGGCGTCTCCTGGATGAGCGAGGCCGAAGGTTTCTGCCAGTCGGTCATTCGCGACATCACCGGACTGGAATCGAGCGGCGAAGGGCACGTTCTGCGAGCCGGCGACTGCTCCTTCAACAACCTCGGGATCACGACCTATTTCATGCTCTCATCGACGATGCCCGACGAGCTGCGTCAGGAGAAGGGCTACTACGCCGTCGGCGGATGTGGCGCGAACATCGCCTGGCACACGGAAGACGACACGATGGAGATTGCCGACCGCGACAACCTGCAGCGCGACATGAAGGTCTACGCGGCGACCCTGCTGCGCTCACTCAATGCGCCGGTCATGCCCTTCGACTATCGCGCGACGGTCGATGAACTTTTGGCCACGGTCTCAAGCTACCAGGAGGCGGCCGGAGAAACCTTCAGCTTTGAGGCGAGCCAGGAAGCGCTCGGACGGTTGCGCTCAGCGCTCGATGGCTTCTACGAGGCCAGCGCCAGGCTTGACGATGATGCGGATCGGGCAATCATACGCCGGGTCAATGCCGCGCAACGCGCCATTGGACGGACGCTGGTGTCGCTCGGCTACACACGCGACGGCCGCTTCCGCCAAGATCCGGCCCGCACGATCCCGACTCTGCCTGATCTGGCGTTTGCGCGAGACATACCTGAAGCAAGCGACGACGAACGACCAGTGCTGGTCAACACACTCGTTCGCGGCCAGAACCGCTTGATCTGGGAAGCAGGCCAGGCGGCACAGATCGCCAGCCAGACGGCGCATTTAATTTAGTGCACCTGTTTCCGGATTTGGTCGGCGCAAACGCGAGCTTTTGGACGGTTTCTGGTTACGCAAGTTGCCGCAGGATAGGGAGTTTGCAACCTCTTCCCGCGCCAATGCGTTCATGTACCAGTGGGAATATTCCCGAGTCATAGTTCCAGCGAAATATCGGATAAGTTGAAACGTATCCAGATCGACCGGCGTCCAGCATAATAAGAAGGTAGAGCGAGCGTTGCTCTACCCGGTTTCTTACGGAGGAGACAGCAATCACGATGATTCGAAAGTGGCTTCCAGTTGTCGCTGTGATATCGCTTTTGCTGGCAATGATCGGTCCGGGATCGGCGCTGGCTATCACCTATGACCAGGAGGTGTTCTACGATCGCTGGGCGCATACCGATTTACATGTGGCCGAGGGGCTAGTTGATCGCACCTGGATCTGGGGACCAGGTCCAATATCACCAGGCCTCGATGAAACGTACGCTGAATCGCCAAATGCCATGCGGCGGGTGCAGTACTTCGACAAGAGCCGCATGGAGATCACCTTCCCCGACGCCAACAAGAACGAGCTCTGGTACGTCACCAACGGCCTGCTCGTGATTGAAATGGCGACGGGCCAGATGCAGATGGGCGACAACACCTTCGAGCAACACCCGCCAGCCCTCGGGAATGTCGCCGGTGATCAGGTTGATGACGCGAATTCACCAACCTACGCCACCGTCGCGCAATTAATGGGCGAACCTGCCGCAGACACTGGTTCGGTCATTACTGCAACCGCAGATGCCAGCGGCAATGTTTCGAGCGACGCCACCTATGCCAATGCAGGCGTCACTGCGGAGACCTTTGTCTCCGAAACCAACCACACCGTAGCTTCGGTCTTCTGGTCCTTCATGAATTCGACCGGACTGGTCGTCGACAACGGCATGCCCTACGAAGGGCCGCTCTTCCCGAACCCCTATTACGCCACTGGCTTGCCGATCACCGAAGCCTACTGGACGACGATCCCGGTTGGTGGGGTCGAAAAGGATGTCCTGTTCCAGTGCTTCGAGCGTCGCTGTCTGACATACACGCCGACAAACGAGCCCGGCTGGCAGGTCGAAGCGGGGAACGTGGGACAGCATTACTACAACTGGCGCTACGGTAATGTCGCCACCCAGGATGTGACCGTCTATCTCGTCGCTATTGGCGACAACGGCGCATCGGGCGAAATGATCGGTTGCGGCGATAGCCTGGTCGGGATCACCCGCACGATACCGGGCAATGTTGATCCCATCGTCGGGGCGTTAGAGGAACTGCTTTCGATTCCGGGGCCCGACTTCGGTGAATCCGGCCTCTCGACAGCCTTCTATGCATGGGATGTCAACGTTGATTCGGTCACAGTTGTGGACGGACTGGCGACGGTTCAGATGAGTGGAACCTTCTCGATCGCCGGTATCTGCGAACACCCGCGTATCCAGTCGCAACTCGAAGAAACCGTCCTGCAATTCCCGAATGTGGATGCGGTCGATATCTTCATCAATGGCGAGTCGCTCGAGGATATCCTCTCGCTGCAGTAGTGACTGTTTCGTAATGCACAGGCCGACCCGCGAGACCTACTCGCGGGTCGGTATTTTATTGGCATCGGATCAGATTTCATCCACCGCTTCGAGTCGCGCGCTGATTGCCCCGACGCCAACGGCGACTTGACGATCGGTTTCAGTATCCAACACAACAACATGGCTAATCCTTGCAGCGCCAGATGGTATCATCCAGCAGTAGAGTGTACGTACACTACATTGCATAGGATATGGTGTGAGTCTGATCCGCTTCGTCCACACAGCAGATCTGCACCTGGATCGTCAGTTTCGTGGAATTCGCGGGATGCCCTCGCGAGTTGCTGAAGTCCTTCGTACTGCGACGTTCGACACCTTCCAGCACATCATTGACTTCACCATCGAGCAAAAAGCTGATGCGCTGTTGATCGCCGGCGATGTATATGATGGCGAGGATCGCAGCCTGCGCGCACAGTTACACCTGATCGAAGGTTTAGAACGTCTTGATGCGGCCGGTATTCGCGGGTTCATCTGCCACGGCCATGCCGATCCACTGGATGACTGGACCTCTCGCATGCGATTTCCGCGGCTGGCCCATCGCTTCGGACCTGTTCCCGAAGCCGTTCCTGTAGATGGCGATGGTCTGGTCGAGGTCGCCGGCATTAGTAACTCGCCGTCCGCGCCAATTCCCAATCTCCCGCAGGCGCTTGTAAACGCTGCGTCGGCTCCACACACCATCGGTATGTTCTACGGAGATATTGATCCCTGGCGAAAGCAACTCCCCGATTTGGCCGTCAACTACTGGGCGCTTGGTATGCGCCACAAACGGCAAATCGTACAGGCAGGTGAACCACACATTATCTATCCAGGTACTCCACAAGCTGTCCAGCCGAACCAGGCAGGACCATGCGGGGTCTATCTGGTCGACGTCGAGGAGGACGGCGCGACGACGACGCAATTTTACGCGCTCGATGCAATCCGATGGGCAGTGATCAACGTTGAAATTTCAGATGTTGAATCAGAAGCTGCTCTGCTAGAGATGCTGATGCTCCGTGTTAACGAGCGGCTTGAAGCAGCCCAGGGGCGACCATTGCTCTATCAAATCATATTTCACAGCAAAGTCCCGCGAGCAAAAGAGTCGCCAGCTACATTGCAAAACAACGGCATTGCTATCCAGTTGAATGAACTATTCAGCGAACGGGCTGACTTCGCCTGGTGCTATCGAATCGAGCGGCAGAACACTGCTCCCGTCGACCGGCAGACTCTCATGCAGGCAGACGATATTGTTGCGCACGTTCTTCGTTTGAGCGATGGCTTGCCCTCTAATCCAGACATCCGCCAACGGCTCTGCGACGACCTCTCTATTCTGCTGAGCGACGACCGCATCAGCTCGTACCACCGAAGAGCCCGCTTAACAAAAGACGACCTCACCACTATTGTCAGGAGAGCCGAAACGGTCGCACTGGAAATTCTCGGCACGCAAGCATGAGAATAGAAAGCATCGAAATCAGCGCATTCGGTCACTTCAACCGGGTTCAGCTTGGACCGTTCTCTAACCGTGTTGCGATCATCCACGAACCAGGCCAGACAGGACCATCAGCAATCCATGCCCTCATCCAGGCGATTCTCTTCGGTTTCCCGCCAACATCCTTACAGGCTGCCCGGCAAGGCACAGCTTCCGATCGATATGGCGGCCGCCTCATCGTGCGATCTGGAGATAAACAGCGCTATAGCATCGAGCGCTTTCTCCAGACGCGCAACGGGAGAGCGAGCGTTATCGGGCCAGATGGCAAAGTCGCCGGGGACGAAGTGCTTCATGATTTGCTGGCTCACATCTCGTCCGATGTCTATAGATCGTGCTTCGCCTTCGGAGCAGAAGCCTTGCTTCCAATAGAAGCTCTGTCAGGAGACGCAGCGAGTGCGCGCGAGTATGCCTCTGGGCTTGGAATCGAACAGCTCCCGGAGATCCTGTGCCAGATCGACGGTCGAGCGAAAGAGATATTTGATCCGTGTCAGAGCGATGGTGCGATCTCTCAGCTCGTACGCGATCTAGATGAAATCGAACGCGCTTTGGCAGTCATCGGGAGCGAAGCCGACAGCTACCATGAATTGCGACGCCGACGCGATGAAGTCAACCTCGACATTCGACAGGTCGAGTATGAGATCGCTGTAATCGGCCACGTCGAACAGCCCCTCATAGAAGAAGAACGCCGGGACAGGGCACAAGAAGACGAAGCTACAACCGAAGCGCGCATGAGTCAGTCTGAACAAGATTCTGACCGCACGGAGGGAGCGCCGCAAGATGAATTGAAGGACCATGCCCGTTTGCGGCGTGGGATCGACGAGCTACGAGAAAATTGGACTCGCCTTCAAGCAGTACGCCGGATGAGTGATGTCTACCAGCAGACGATCGAACAACAGAAAATCCCTCGTAGCCCATGGTTCCTAGCATTGCTTGTGGCGGGCGTCATGTTACCCGTGGTCATCGGAGCCGTTGCCGGTCAAAAGGTGGTACTGACTTTCGGTATTGCTTCTGCGGTGCCCGGCTTGATTACGCTTGTTCTCGCCGCTATCGCACGCGCTCGTTTTGAATCGGCACAGCTTCAGGCACTCCTTCATCTCGAGTTGACGCACCGCGAAGCCGAGGGACGCTTCCTCCATTCGGCCATGGCGATGCAGATCGATCCAGCACATATCGATGATGAAATTGACCGGTTGGAACGTACTCATACAGAGATGCTGGAGACTTCCCGCCCAGAGCGCCCGGAGAAGGATCGTGAGCTGTTGGAAGAAGAACGCCGCCCGGCGTATTCCGAAACGTATGCACTGCTGGAACAACGAGACGCCGGACTCACAGCAGCGCTGGCAGATTGGCAATCGCTCATCGAAGACTTGGGATCGACAGACGCTGTTGGCGCCACTCCTGCTGTTGCGCTACAGGCGGCTGCTATGCGTCGTGATGCCCTGTTGATCGAGCGCGCAAAGCTCGATGAGCAGCTACACCTCCTCGAGAATGACCGGCGGGGTACAGAGCTGCGTTTCCAGCGCGAGGAACTGCTGACTTCGCTTCACGAGCAGCTATGCGACTGGTCCACGACGATCGCCGCCAGGATACTCATCGACGAGGCGGTACGCTCCCTCCTCCAGAGCCAGCGATCACATCTTCTCCGTTTTGCCAGCGACGCATTCGATTCCATGACCTTCGGCACATATCACCAATTGATCGCCCTCGACGATGGGATCACCGCAGTTGGCCGCGATGGGCGCCAGATTAGCACTGCCGAAATGGGTCGTGGAACGCGGGAACAGGCGTATTTGGCGTTGCGCATTGGCCTCATTCGAACCGCTGGTCGTCGCGGGCAGCGGCTGCCGGTGCTCATCGACGATATTCTTGTCAATTTCGATCCACAACAGGCAGTCGAGGCAATGCGAGCTCTTGACACTCTGGCATCTGACCATCAACTATTCATCTTTACCCGTCACTCTTCGACCGTTGACCTGGCTCGTTCCGTAATCCCTGGGCGCGAGTGTCACTGCCCTCGAAGAACAGAAGCTATCTGAACTCACCCCTGTATGGCTCGAAAACGCCTGATCGCCGTGGCAAGGCAGAGAAGTCACCGGTTCGACTCCCTACTCTCTCCGACCACTATCGAAGATCGCTCCCCGGCATCAGCCAGACCGTTCTCAGGGCCTATTGCCAAGTACGCTGCGTAGTCAAAGAACAGGATGTATCTTTCGATCGCCTGGCTTTGGAGAGAGCCGTGGGAAGTTCGCTATACTTCAGTGGAGCACAGACGCGTTATTCCAGTTAGTGTTTCGAGAACTTTCACTGGTAGCACTCGTTAATAACCCGCGCAGAGAATCTGGGATGAGGCGACAGAACAGAACTGGCCGGCGCGTGTCAACGCTTCCAGACGCGTCAACACCCACGAATCTTGCATCGCCTGAGCCACTACGTGGTCGATAAAGCCATCGATCGAATGTCGATGGTGAACCATAGATAGCATGAGCAATCTTCGTTCAATCCGAGTGAAGTTGCTATCGATGACAGCCAGTAGAAAGAGGATTGGTGGCAACCACATACAACGAATTGCGCAGATTGGCGCACAGCCGGCTCATGCTCATGGGTGTCATTGTTGCGTTCCTTGTCGGACCGGTCCTCTCAGCCAGCCTGTTTCATGGGTGGGGCATCGTCGAGATGCCCGAGTGGCTTACCGACGAACTGAAACTGCTGACACAGATAGGGGTCGGGTTTGCGATCACCGCTGGTGCATTTACCAACGGACTGGGCGCACAACAGGAGTACTGGGAGGCCTACAAAGGGAAGCTCCTGCACCTCATCACCATTGCACTCGCCCTGAGAGGTCTGGGCATCGCAGCCATAGCGATGCTGCTGGGATACGATCAGCACGTCGCGCTCCTCATTGGCGCAGGGCTCACCGCGACCGACCCAGCCGCGATCGGCATCGCGCTCGAGCTCATCCGAAAACCTCGAAATTCGTATCTGCTGATGCTCTTCTGGCTCTATGAGATCGAGAGTGTAGCCAACGACGCCTTTTCAGCGATCCTGGATGAAGGCTTCTCCGGAGCAGCGTTCTCGACCATCGCCGAACTGCTCTACTGGACGGTCATTCTGGGTATCGGACTCGCTTTTGCGGGTGAAGGCGCCCGCTGGCTCATACGGCACGACCGGCTCAGGAACACAATCGAGATGCGCTATGACGAGCTGCGCAAGATGTACGAACGGCAAGCACAGCTCGAACAGGTCTTTATCCTGATTTCCGTCATCGTGACCATGCACCTGGCCTTCGTGCTCGCAGCTTCTCCGATCGGCGTCATCGGCATTGGCATGATATTCGGCAACGCCATCTATCATCGTCGTCGAGAATCCGATGAGGAAGCGATTGAAGATGCTACAGTCGACGAGATTCGCGCGCATTACCATGAAATCTGGACCGTCGCCGGCCTGACGATTTTTTTGGCCGCGGCAATCACCATCATGCCGTTCAGAGCACTCATCGCAGAGCCTGTTCATCTACGCAACGGACTATTCATCCTCGTTGGGGGCGTCCTACTCATGCGCGGAGTGTACGAGCTTTACTGCCTGTTGAGGACGAAAACCCTGGGTAAGCCCTTCTATGGAGCATTCGCAGTTGTATCCATGCTCCTCGCAAGCGCTCTCCTTGGGGTGCCTACCTCAACTGCAGCGGGTATGTATGATCACGGCTATTTCGATGCCTCTCTGGATATGTTCGCCGCCGTCCTGCTCAGCTGGCTGACCGTGCCAATATCAGTCGTCTTCATCGGACGCTTCAGTCAACAACTCAATGTATGGGATGACGAAGTAGCTGAGGAGGCCGAGATGATCGAGGCAATCGAGGAGGCCGGGGAGGCTGTCCCGGAACTCGTCCACAGATAGTCGAAGAGCGGTCTCGAGCTGGATCACAGAGGCAGGCTGACATCGCCCAATAAAGAACCTAGAGTGGCCCATTCCCAGACTATTGCTCGCACCCAGCTGCATGCGAGCGACCTCGAGTATCGGATGCTGGCTCGGCTCCGACGGGATCAATGACCATGTGATGAGACGCAACCGGTATAATTTGTCGGGCTGAAGTACGGACACACATTCAGCCGACATCGAGCCATCCAGCGATCCGGGTTGATCATCCTCATGGGTGGGTTTCTTAGAAGCACAGTTTTGGGGATTGAGGGTATTGACCCATGCCGATAGGCGACGTGATGCTGGCTACGCTCATCTTCCTGGCAACCTATGCCGTCATTGTCACGGAAAAGGTTGACCGCACTAAAGTAGCGCTTCTTGGCGCACTGATCATGGTGCTCTCCGGTGTGATCGACCAGGACATCGCCGTCGAGGCGATCGATTTCAATACGCTCGGATTGCTGATCGGTATGATGATCCTTGTGGCGATCCTTCGGCGAACCGGCGTTTTCGATCACATCGGCTTCCAGATTGCCAGTTGGACCGGTGGACGCATTGTGCCAATGATGGTCGTGCTCGCGATAGTCACCGCTGTCGCCTCGGCATTCCTCGACAACGTCACGACGATTCTCCTGATGGTCCCGATCACGATAGCGCTAGCAAGTCTGCTCCAGATTCCGGTCAAACCCTTCTTGATTACCCAGATCATCGCCAGCAACATCGGCGGTGCGGCAACGCTGATCGGTGACCCGCCGAACATCCTGATCGGCAGCGCGACGGGCTTGACCTTCCTCGATTTCCTGCTCAACATGACGCCGATTGTGCTCATCAACCTCGGCATGGTTATCGCCATCTGGGCGCTGCGTTTCCGTCGCATACCGCAACCGAGCGAGGAACGGCGGGCCGAAGTGATTGCTTCGGCGAGCGCCGTACATATCGTCGACTATGCGCTCCTGAAAAAGTGCCTAATCGTCCTGGGGATCACAATGCTCGGCTTTCTCCTGCACGGCCCGCTACACTTGGAAGCGGCCACGGTGGCACTGACCGGAGCGGCCGTGCTCCTGCTCGTCAGCGGAATCGATATCCATCGCATCGTCGACGAGGTCGAATGGCCGACGATCTTTTTCTTCGCTGGGTTATTCGTGCTGGTTGGCGGGATCGAGCATGCCGGGGTGCTGGATATCGTCGCGGAAGAAATCGTCGACCTCACCGGTGGCAACGTCACGCTGACGGTGCTCGCGTTGTTGTGGCTGGCCGCCTTCTTGTCCATGATCGTCGACAATATCCCCGCCGTCACGACGCTGATCCCACTCAGCACGGCGGTGGGCCGTGGCCTGTTTCCTGAACTGGGGTACATGCCGGTCGAGGAATTTGTGGTCACCGCTGAAATGATGCCGATCTGGTGGTCGCTGGCGCTTGGCGCCGATCTGGGCGGCAATGGGACGCTCGTCGGGGCATCGGCAAACGTCGTAGGCGCCGGTCTTGCCGAACGCCATGGCGAGCGCATCAGCTTCATGGAATTCACCAAAGAAGGTATGCCAATCACCATACCGACCCTAATTGTGTCATCTCTTTATGTCTATCTCGTCTATCTTATGTGACCGGTTGCTTCCCGCTTCACGCGACGGGAACCGAGCCCATCATGTTGTTCGAGATGTCTGTCAGCGCACATGTCCCCGCCTTCGATCTGCGAACAGCCGCGCAGGCTGACTTTCCTGGTCGACAACCGGCAAAGATGGGTCCCAGCAACAAGAATATGGATAGTGGGACTGTGGATCGGCTGTTGACTCGGAGCGGGTCAGCTCACGGCAAAATGACAAATATGCAGATGGCTTCTCCGGGCCGCAATAACCCTTTCTCCTAGGTGCCCTCAGGCAGGACTGATTGCCGCAGACGTCATGCGTGGAGCGAATGTCCGACCTCAACGAGTAGGCTGTTACGCTTCGATTGACGGGTAGAGGCGGTGCAGTTTGATACGTGCATCCGCAGTGGTGAAGCGCCAGTCGATCGGTGCGCCCCTGGTATCACGTGCGACCATCCAAGCGGCAATATCGTCTTCCAACGTCGTTCGGTCCAGCACACGGCGATCCAGACACTGCCGGGATGCCCTCTGGGCCCTGCAGATCACCGGCCGGTGAGGATCATAGGGGCGAGTGTAGGCTTCCAGGATGTCTTTCATGTGCCACACGAACTCACCATGGTGCTGGGGCGGGATACACCATTGCTCTCTCAGATGCGATTTGAGTTCGTTTTTTTGAGGGTACGGCGCACCGTCTGACCGTTTGGTAGGAGATTGAGTTCGACGATCTCCAGTTCAACGGCTCCACTCAGCATAGCCCTCCGGCGGCGCACTACAGGCCAGGGCAATCAACTGGGCTTCCTGTTCACCATCCAGCTTGCGCGCATACACGCCCCCGGTTGAGGGCGGCTTCCAGCCCTTCATCGACGTACTGTTTGCGCACGCGGGCGACCGTTGGCTGGCTCGTTTCCACCGCGTCGGCCACGCGCCAATCGACCCAGCCCGGACCATCGGGTCCCTGGTCGCTCTTGAGCAGGATCCGGGCATGGGTCAGTTTGCGGGGGCCGGGGCGGTGCCGGCGGCAATCAAGCCCTACAAGCATTCTCGTTCCGCTGGCGTGAGTTGGACAACGTACTGCTGGCGCATGGCGATCCTCTTTGATGGCGATTGAGTCGCCTCAGGGTAGACCGCATTCTGCTTTGCCTTCAAATCACGGGTAACAGTCTACCCGATGTATCGACGGGTTAGTTTGCAGCGATCGAATGAGCCGGTAACTGGCGCGGACTAATTACCCTGACGCGTGATTTATCTGCGAGCAGCGCCGGGATCTTGTCGGCAGGCACCGCATGCGAGAAATAGTAGCCCTGACCATAGTCACATCCCAGATCGAGCAGCTGCTTGCGTTGGCTCGATAACTCAATCCCTTCAGCGACGGTCTCGAGTCCGAGACTGTCCGCAAAAGCGAGGATTGTCCGGACGATTGCAAGATCTTCTGGCGAGTCATGCATACCTGCTACGAACGAGCGATCGATCTTGAGGGTGTCGATCGGAAATCGAGTGAGGTAGCTCAGGCCGGAGTAGCCAGTGCCAAAATCGTCGAGAGCAATACGGACATTGAGGGCTTTCAGACTGCGAAGTGTTTCAACGGCTACATCGGGAGAACGCATCGCCGCGCTTTCGGTTATCTCCAGCTCAAGGCGCTCAGGCAATATGCCAGACCGCTCGATGATTTGCTGGATATCTACGGCCAGCGAGGGTTCGAGAAACTGAACCGGAGAGAGGTTGACGCAAACCGAAGGCGCGTCTTCAACCCCCAGGATGTCTTGCCATCGACCAGCCTGACGGCAGGCCTCTTCAATGACGAACTGTCCTATCGTGAGAACATGGCCCGTTTCCTCCGCAACGCCAATGAAGTCGTCCGGTGTCAGCAATCCCCGCGTGGGATGTCTCCAGCGGAGGAGCGCCTCTAGCTTCGTGATTTTGCGGGTACGCAAGTCAACAATCGGCTGGAAGTGCACTTCGAATTGCCGTTCGTCGATGGCTCGGCGCAACTCGGATTCGAGCACCAACCGCCCGATGGCCCGCCCGTGCATCGATTCATCAAATCTGACGCACTGATTCCGACCCTGTGACTTCGCTTCGAACATCGCGATGTCCGCATCACGTAGAAGGTCTTCGGGAGTCTGATCTCCGGGGCGGGTGGTTGCAATTCCAATGCTCACCGTCACAGTGATCTCGTGGCCGCTGATGCGTATTGGCCTCTTCAGCGCCTGGATCATTCTGTGGGCGATTTCACTCGAGCTGCTGGCGGCATTCGAGCCGGTCAGCAGGATGACGAACTCATCTCCTCCGAATCGAGCGACGGTATCCATCCGCCCAACCGCCTGTTGTAGCCGGCGGGCAACGATCGCAATGATCTGGTCGCCGCTCGTATGTCCAATAGATTCGTTTATGAGCTTGAGATTGTCGATATCCAGGAGCAAGACAGCTGCATTCTCGCGCATGCCACCCAGCACATCTGTATTCAACTCCAGCTCCCTCACAAGTAGCGATCGATTTGGCAGACCGGTGAGCTGATCGTAGAGAGCGACGTGCTCCAGCCGAGATTCAAGCTGCTTCTGTGTGCTGATGTCGAACATGATGCCCTGCCAATAGAGCGGCGATCCATCGTCGCTACGGAGTAGCTCGGCATAGTCTCGGACCCAGACGACGCGTCCATCTCTGGTGATGACCCGGTATTCACTGTCGAATGGCTCAAACGTCTCGGCACTCACCATCTGTTGATCTTGCACCCGTACCAGATCGTCGGGATGAACGAATTCCTTCTCAAAATTGACTCCTCGAGCCCACTCTTCCGGGCTGTATGCGAACATCTCTTCCGACTGGGGGCTGACCCAGGGCCTGATCCAGAAACCTGATTCAGGCGATATCTGTTCGATGTACGTCATCGCCGGAAGCTGCTCGATGAGCGAACGATAGCGTTCTTCCGCTTCGAGCAAGCGCGTTTCGGTTGCCTTGCGGTCGGTGATATCCCGACCTGTCAGGAGCAGTCCCTGTACATGTTCGTTGTCGACCTGGTTGATACCCAGTACCTCGAGACAGCAAAACCCGCCGCTGCGATGCCTGAAGCGAAATTCGCCGGATACTGGATTCGAAGCACTCGCCAGGAGAGCCTGCATGAATGTACTGAAACGCGGGCGGTCGTCAGGATGGATCGCCGCGAGAGTGTTTCTACCGACAACTTCATCCGGAAGATAGCCGAGTACCTGGCTGATCGATGGACTCACAAAGCTCACGCGGGCGTCGAGGTCAACAATTGCGATGATATCGGAGAGGTGGTCGATGAGCGGGCCGAAACGCTGCTGAAGAACTCTCGTTCGGTTGCTTCCTCTTCCGGACGCGACAGCTTCTCTCTCAACCACGCAATAGCTTCGCCGATCGTCAGACAGAGTGCCACGGTGTAGATAAATGGTCCGGCAAAGGTACCGAGTGATTCTCCACGGAGAAGTACCGGCAAGGTGTACGCGAAGACGAGCAGCGGCAGGAATCGCAGCGACGTTCCGCGCTTGTAAAGCAATCCAATACAGATGAAGACCGCGATGTAGAAAGAGCTATAGAGAGAGCTATCTTCGCCGGCCCAGGCGCTGAACGCGATCAATCCCAGGCTAATGATGGCAATGGAATGGCTGTGAAACAGGAACCAACGCCGCCAGGGCAGTTTCCAGACAAGAGTGCCTGTGAAAGCTGCCATTAGAACAGCCAGCACCAATATTGCCGTGCCGCTGCCCGGTGCTTCCTGGTGCAAGGCAGCGATAACAATCGGCAGCAATGCCAGTAGCGATGAGCACCACACCCGACATCCGTCCCAACAGGCGACCGGCGTCGGCTGGGTTGGAAGAATCGAGCGAGAGATTGAGTCGAATTCCTAGATCGTTGAACACGCTCGGTGGATACCATTCACGGATAAATCCGCAGCCGCAGTGTGCCACAGCAATAATGTTCGCTCAGATTAAAGAATGACAGACGGTCCAGTTTGTGCCCAAGGTAGGTTCGTCCCCTTCTTTCGGGTACTGTTGGATAATAGCGAGCGCTCTTCAGCAGCTATGAACTGAGTTGCGCCCGCCCCCTGAGTCAATTCTTCGATCGCATCCACCAGCGAACCATGGTGCTCGATCAACTTTCCGTTGCACAACTCCCAGACTTGCCCACGCGAGCGTTCGATGAAGCGACGTTCGTGGGAAACAGCGATGACCGGGCCGGGGTATGCACGTAAGGCCCGTTCGAACTCTTCGATGACGTCCAGGCTAAGGTGGTTGGTCGGCTCGTCGATGATGATCACGTTGTCGTCGGAGGCTATCAGTCGCGCCAACTGGAGCTTACGGCGCTGTCCCATGCTCAGTTCCGACACGCGTTTATCGAGATCGACGAGCCGGAAGAGGCCGTGCTGGAGCAGCTCGCGGATCAGTGCGTGCTCATATTCGATCCGCCCTTCGCGGTAGGCGTCGAGCACAGTCGAATCCTCCGGCAGCGAGCGGGCGTGCTGGTCGATATAGGCGACTTTCGCAGTCGGCGCGATAACGACCTCACCGGCATCCGCCTCCAGTCCGCCGCAGATAATCTCCAACAGCGTCGTTTTGCCCGCCCCGTTGGGTCCGACAATGACCGCCATCTCTCCACGCCGCAGGGTGAAGTCGACGTTGTCGAGCACGACAACGTTCCCGTAGGACTTTGAGACACCACGTAACCGCACGACTTGATCCGAGCGCACGACCTCATCGCCAAGATCGGCCCGGATCTCGATCCGTTCCGGCGGCCGGGGTAGCGGATCGGCTTCCAGCCGCCGCAATCGCTCCCGCATCCAGCCGATCGTTTTGCCAGCGGTCGCTTCGGCGCGCTGGGCCTGGGCGTTGTAGAGGCTCTTATCCGGATCGGGCGGAGGCGGAGGCCTGCGGCTAAGGGCAGCATTGGTTGACTTGATCGATCGCTTCAGCTCGTTGATCTCGCGTTGTTGCGCCTCATAAGCGGCTTCGTATTCGGCGATCTCCTTCGCACGCTGCAAGCGATAATCGTCGTAGTCACCGGGATAGGAGCGTAGTCGATGATCGAATTCATCGATGGCCAGGATGCGATTGACCGAACGATTGAGAAAGTGCCGATCGTGAGAGACGGCCAGCACCCCGCCACCGTAATTAGCCAGAAAATCACCGAGCCAGTCGATGCTGGCGAAATCCAGATGGTTGGTCGGCTCGTCGAGAAGCAGGAGATCGGGTGCTTGCAGAAGCAAAATACCCAGCATGACCCTCTTCGCCTCGCCGCCCGAGAGTGTCCTAAATTCGCGCTCGCGTCCGAGATCTGCCAGCCCCAGTCCAGCCAGGACGATCTCGATGCGGTGGTCGAGCTCGTAGCCTCCACGGGCTTCAAAGCGCTCGCTTAGCCGGGCGTACTCTTCAGTCACCGCTTCGAAGTCGGCGTCCGGATCGGCCATCAGTCCTTCCAACTCGCGCAACCGGACTTCGATCTCGTTCAGATCGCCGAGCGACTGGAAGATCATGTCGTCGACTGTCGTGCCGGGCGGGACATCGGGCAACTTCTGGGACAGATAACCGGCGACGGTGCCGCGCTGGATTGCGACCGTCCCGGACTGGCATTCAAGCTCGCCGGTGATGATCCGCAGCAGCGTCGTTTTGCCGCTGCCGTTGGCACCGACAAGTCCAGCTCGCTCACCCGGATTCAGGTGAAACGAGATCTCATCGAGTACATGGATTGGACCGAACGAATGGGAAACCTGGGCAACATTAAGCAACATAGCAACCTCAACAGCAGAGTACACAGGCCCTGACGGCCAGCATGCGAGCTTCGTCTGGTTACTAGTCGGTCATCTACCATCTCCCAGGTAGGCGGGTGTAGGGCATCGAGTATACAGAAGCGAAGGTGTTCTGCAAGCCGGGGTGGTTGCGATGATTGGCACAACGATCTCATGTGGGCCAATAACGAAGAGGAATTAGAGGGGCATCACGACGACGTCCGGCATTGGGAAATGGCGGACATTCCCTGTGACGAGGGTGGCCTGAGCTTCGACCGAAACGGCCGCGATGAGGGCGTCGCTTGATGAAACCACCTGACTCTGGCGAGCATATCGGTAGCGATAAAGCCCTGCCTGCCGGGCGGCTTCAAAACTCGTCTCCCAAAAGTCCATAGCGCCGAAGAATCTCTCCCAGGCTGGTCGATCCGCCGGCGGCAACCCCGCGAAGAATTCGGCCACAACGATGTCACAGACGCCAAGTTCATCAGAGGAGCGTGTCCTGGCAAGCACCCACGAATAGGCCGGTTCGCGCTGCTTCGAGAATGAGATCAGCACATTGGTATCGAGGAGGTAGCGGGCCAAGGGTTTTAGTAGCCCTCACGCTCAGGATCTTGATCCCAGGGGTCGGGGGACGCACGCATCTTGCGGACCCATTCAAGCGCTGACTCTTCAGTCTCCCAACCCGGTACGTTGACATCTTTGAGCGAACCCGCAACTGCCTCCGCGGATTCGATCAGGCGCAAGCGCTTCAGGCTCGCTTCAACGGCCTCGTTAATGAACTCGCTGCGACGACGCTTTCCCACACGCTTGTCAACCTCTTCTACGAGATCGTCACGCAGGATTACGTGCGTTCTCATTTGGCAAATCCATTCTGCTAAATCCCACTACTGTGTGACGAGCAAAGTATAGTGCATGGTGCCCAACTGATTGTCTTGCATGTATGGACGTACAAGGGAACGCTGCCAGTGCGCCTTGGGTTGGGTGAGGCAACGCATCGCGTTGCCGGTACAGTGAAGCGGGTTCAGCTGCGAAGGCGTCCTACCGGTTCGCCACCCGGAAGCGCCCTAGCAGCACCCAGGGGATGAACTCGAAGCTCGCCTGGGAAAGCGGGTTCTCGGCCGGGGTGCCAGGCGGGTAAGCAGGCTCCTCCAGCCGGTCGAGGACGAGCCCGCAATCGGATGCGGTGTTGACGAGGACACTGATCGGCCGGTCGAAGTAGTGCTGGAGATCGGGCTGGCCGGGGACGCCGATGCCCTTCTTCCATGCGCATGTCGAGGTAGTCGGCGACGCTGACGGCGTAGCGGTTGACGACGTCGGTCCCGACATGCAGCCGCTCGATGGTCGGTCGCGCATGCTCGGTGTTGAAGACAGGGTGAGAGACTGAGAAGACGAAGCGGCCGTCGGGCTTGAGTAGCCTGGGCAACGTCGCGAAGAGCGGAGTGATCTCGGCCATATCCATGATCGCCATCGTGCAAACGGCAGCGTCGAATGGCTCGCCACCGGTAAGCGCCAGCATCGCGTCCGGGTCGGTCGCATTGGCGACGTGGTAGCTGATCTTCTTCTCGTATCCAACCGAGCGTTCTCTGGCCCGGTTGACGAAGCGCTCGGCGTGGTCGAAGGCGGTGACGATGGCCCCGGCGTCGGCCATCCGGCGGGCGAAGCGCCCTGCTCCGCAGGCGATGTCCAGCACCCGCTCGCCCGGCTGTAGTGCAAGCAGTTTCTCGGTGTAGGGCTCGACGATCAGATCCTGGGTCGGGTTGCCGTCTCCAATCGCGTCATCCCACCATTCGGCCAGGTTGTCCCACGATTCGGTCGCCGGTCGCGGTGTATTCCGGGAAATCCGGTGATCTACTGAGTCATCGGTCGCAATCCTTTCCACTGGAGGCTTCCCTGATCCCACCGTAGAGACGTGCCGCTGGCGCGTCTCGGTATCAATTACGTCTAATCTCCCTGGTAATCGCTGCCATCGAAACGAAGACGCGCCGACGGCACGTCTCTACGGTCGACGGAACCACGCTCCGGCCTAAAACCCATCCGTCTCCGGATCAGCCTTATCCACCGACCGCAAGTACTGGACGATAGCGTAATAGGGATCGAAGGCTACACGGGCCGTCGCCGCGGCGGCTTTCCGGGCGGATGGATGTAAGCGGCGAACCCGGCCGATGTCGCGATCAGACCGGCACAATGTCCAGCCATGACCGAGACTATGATCCAGCTCCGCTTCGACATGTTCGATTTCCCTCCAGACAGGGTGGATCTACCCTCCAACCAATCATCCTAACTCTACTGCTCGGTCTGACCAGCTGCCGTGACGCGTTATTTCCAGCTATTCATGTTGGGCTCTACCAAGAGCAACTAGGCATTGACGAGTTCAGGGAATCGGTCGACAATCGTGCGGGTCAAATGAGCGAGACAATACAGGGAGGGCGTAAGCCGTGGTTGATCCGAGATTGTTCGAGTCGCTGGAGTGGCGGAGTATCGGGCCGCATCGTGGTGGGCGTGTTATTGCCGTGGCGGGACATCCGACCGAGGTAGGGACCTTCTATTTCGGAGCCTGCGCTGGTGGGGTCTGGAAGACGACCAACGGCGGCTCGCACTGGAGGAATATCAGCGACGGCTTCTTCAACACGGCGGCGATCGGGGCGCTGGCTGTCTCGCAGTCCGATCCGAACGTCATCTACGCCGGAACTGGCGAGGTCACGATCCGCAGCAACGTCTCCCACGGCGATGGCGTCTACAAATCGACGGACGGGGGCCGCACCTGGGCGAACATGGGGTTGGCCGCTACCCGGCATATCGGCGACATCATCATCCATCCCGAACGATCCCGACACGGTCTACGTCGCGGCGCTGGGCAATGCCTTCGCCGAGAACAGCGAACGGGGCGTCTTCCGTTCGACTGATGGCGGCGAGACCTGGGCGAAGATCCTCTACAAGTCCGATCGCGCCGGTTCGGCCGGATATCGCGATGGACGGCGGCAACCCGCGCATTCTCTACGCCTCGATCCTCCAGGCGCGGCGCTATCAGCACACGCTCCAGAGTGGCGGCGAGGATTGCGGACTCTGGCGCTCGACCGATGGCGGCGATAGCTGGGAGGAGATCACTCGCAACCGTGGACTTCCCCAGGAAGGACTCGTCGGCAAGATCGGTCTTACCACCACGCCGGCGAAGCCGGGCCGGGTCTGGGCGATCGTCGAGCACGAAGACGGCGCCCTCTTCCGCTCCGATGACTACGGCGACACCTGGAAGAAGCTGGCCGACAACCCCGATCTGCGGCGGCGACCCTGGTATTACATGCACCTTGTCGCAGACCCGACCGACGCCAACACCCTCTGGAACCTCAACGTCCAGTTCTGGAAGTCAATCGACGGCGGCGAGAGTTTCACCAGCGTCGCGATTCCCCACGGCGACAACCACGCGATGTGGATCGACCCGCAACGACGGCAACCGGATGATCCAGGGCAACGACGGCGGGGCCTGTGTTTCCTACGATGGTGGGAAGAGCTGGTCGTCGATCCTGAACCAGCCGACGGCGCAGTTCTATCACGTCACGACCGACCACCGGAAACCCTATAACGTCTACGGTTCGCAGCAGGACAACTGGGCGATGATGGTCCCGAGCATCGGCTTCGAGGGCGCAATCACCTGGAAAGATTATGTTGAGCCAGGCGGCGGCGAGTCCGGCTACATCGCGATCAAGCCGGAGGAGCCATACACCGTCTACGGCGGCGGCATCGGCACCGGCCCGGGCGATGGACGCCTGCTCTCCTGGAACCCGAGCACCCGGCAAGTCCGCAACGTCACCGTCTGGCCGGAGGTCTTCGGCTACGGCGCATTCCGGCAGAAGTACCGCTTCCAGTGGACCTTCCCGATCGAGATCTCGCCCCATGATCCGAATGTCGTCTACGTCTGCTCCCAGCACGTCCACAAGTCGACCGACGAGGGCACCAACTGGGAGATCATCAGCCCGGACCTGACCCGCAACGATCCCGACAAGCTCCAGGTCTCGGGCGGTCCGATCACCGCCGAGCGCGGCGCGGCCGAGATGTACTGCAACATCTTCGCCTTCCGCGAATCGCCGCACCGGCAGGGGCTGTTCTGGGCCGGTAGCGACGATGGACTGGTCCACATTTCGAAGGATGGCGGCGCGACATGGGAGAACATCACCCCGAGTGAAGATCTCATGCCCGAGTGGAGCAAAGTCTCGCTCATCGAGCCCTCGCCGCATGACGAGGCGACCGCCTACATGGCCGTCATCCGCTACATGCACGGCGACCCGAGTCCCTACCTTTATAAGACGAGCGACTACGGCGCTACGTGGACGAAGATCACCAACGGCATTCCCGAGGACCAGTTCACCCGCGTCGTCCGCGAAGATCCGAATCGCAAGGGCCTGCTTTACGCCGGAACTGAAGTTGGTTTGCACATCTCCTTCGACGACGGCCAGAACTGGCAGCCCTTCCAGTGCAACCTGCCGGTCTGCCCGATCCACGACGTCATCATCGAGGGCACCGACCTGATCGCCGCGACGCATGGCCGCTCATTCTGGATCCTCGACGACCTCTCGCCGCTCTACCAGCTGAGCGACGAGGTCACCGGCAAAGCGGCACACCTCTTCGAGCCGCGGGCGACGACACGCTACAAGATGTATGGCCGCATGGTCGACTTCCACAACCCGAAGCCGGACATGAACTTCCTGATGGTCGGCCCGGTGACCGTCGGCCTCGATGCCGTCGAAACACCGACCGGCCTCTACAAACCGAAATTCCTCGATGCAGGTCAGAATCCGCCGGAAGGCGTCATCCTGCACTACTGGCTCGGCAGCGAACCAGAGGAGCGAAATCACGCTGACCATCACCGACGAGGCGGGTAACCGGGTCACGTCGTATACCAGTGATCCCGCAACCGTCCCCCATCTACCGAAGGCTGCGGGTGCCAATCGATTCGTCTGGGACTACCGCTATAGCCAGCCGGTAATACTCAAGGACGCCGATGAATTGCCCGAAAATCTGCTACCAAAAGCAGTCCCCGGCACCTATCAGGCGACGCTTACGGTAGGCGGTGCGGAATATACGCAACCGGTGGTTGTAGACCCAGACCCGCGGCTGCCGTGGACGCAGGAAGATCTGATCGAGCAACGTGATCTCAAGCTCGCGATGCGCTCGAAGATCACCGAGATCCACGAGTCGGTGAACCGCATCCGGAGCACGAAGGATCAGATTGAGGGCGTCATCGGGCGTGATAGCGCGTCCAGCGAAATCAAGGAACAGGGCCAGAAGCTGATTGACGACCTGACCGAGATCGAAGGGCAGCTCGTCAACCTCGATCCGAATGGCCGCAAGCGCGGCGCGACGGCAGTCGTCGAAAAGCTCAAGACCCTGGCGGCGATGATCGACGAGGGCGACAGCGCCCCCACCCAGCAGATGCACAACGTCTACCAGACGGTCTCCGAAGAGACTGCCGGCAGTCTGGAGGGTCTGTCGAGCATCTACCGCAACGACGTCACCGCCTTCAACGAGAAGGTCTCGGAGAGCGGAATGGCGCCGGTGGGATAGAGAAAAACAGACGCAATCGTAGGGGTGGAGTTCATCTCCACCCGGCAGCGGTCTCGCATACGTACGCGCGTGGAGACAAGCTCCACCCCTACGATGTTGTTCGTTTATCACCTATCAGGTGACCAAGCTGGATATAGGGAGTAGCACATGAACGCATCCTCAACTCTGCCAAGAGTCGTTATCGAAACTGACCACGGCTCGATCACCGTCGAGATTGATACGGAGAACGCACCCGGAACGGCGGCGAACTTCCTGCATTATGTTGAAAACGGTTTCTATGATGGCGGGCGCTTTCACCGCACCGTGACGCCGGAGAACCAACCCAACGACGAGATCAGGATCGAGGTCATCCAGGGCGGGATCAATCCCGAACGGGACGACGAACGCAACGAACCGATCCCCCTCGAACGGACGACCGTCACCGGCCTGAAGCACCTCGACGGAACGATCTCAATGGCCCGCTTCGCGCCGGACAGCGCCGTCTCCGACTTCTTCTTCTGCATCGGCGACCAGCCGGTGCTCGACTTCGGCGGGATGCGCAACCCGGATGGCCAGGGCTTCGCCGCCTTCGGCCAAGTCATCGAAGGCATGGACATCGTACGAACTATCCAACACCAACCGCACGAAGAACAGCGACTTACCCCGCCGGTAGTAATCCTCCGGGCGCGATTGATCAGCAACTAACCAGTTCCGCAACCAAACTCTACGCCCGACCGTCCTACTCTCAATATAGGGAGAAGATTTGCGGGTTGAACACGGAGAAAGGGCGGAAGAATGCTGCATTCCAGCGAAACGGGGAACAGGCGGGAGACTAGGCACAGATCGAATCGAGCAACAGCGCCGGGTTCAGGACAAAGAACGCTGAACTCGCTTGCTCAGCGTATACGAATCATAATCCCATTCTTGCTGATTATGTCACTGTTCACCACGCTATCGGCCCTGGCACAGGAGGATCCGACACTCGTCAGCCTCAATGATAGTAGCGCCACGCTCGTACTGGAAGATCCGATCACTGACGGTGAATTTGTCGTTTGGAGAAGGCACGGCCTTTCTCCAAGTTCACCATACGCAGGCCTGCATGTCGCGCCAATCGCGGGTGGAGAGGAGACACCTCTACTATACGGTACCTTCTTACGCTTGGTAGCAATTGACAATGGTTATCTGGTGGTCTTAGCCTCATCAGACGAGTGCATCGAGGATGCCCCCGGAGAGGTTCATGGGGTACTGTGCCTCATCGACCTGGCGTCCAATGAACGCCGATTTCTGGCCGAGAGTTTCGTCACATCCTCTGGAGGCAGGTTCTATGCCCTGGCAATCGACTACCCGACCGTAGCCTGGGCCGCCGTCGATGAAACGGACGACACCGCGCAACTCTCAATCATGGCGATGAATATCGAAGCCGACTTTCCTCCGTCCATTGTGGCAACGGAAGAGTTCATTCCCGATGGTGATATCTCACTTTATGTTGAAGGAGACTTGATCCGCTGGGTAACGACGTTCGGGTCAGATGACGTAGGACACGCGGCGGAAGCGTCAATCGGTGATCCAGTAACGTACTTTATGTCCATACATGACACTACGCGAGTCGATCTCGAGGGTACGGTCATGGTGACCCTGACCGAGGGTCGTCCCCTGTTTCACGACCTGGCAAGCGGTGAGAAACTCTGGCTTGAGGACGAACCGTCAAATTACTACATTGCGACGGACGGTCGATATGTCTTCTGGTCCAAATTCACCGAGAGTGACCGCTACCTGATGGCCCTCGATACGATCACGAATGCACGCTTTCGGGTCTGGACGATTCCAATTGCCGAGCCAGATCGAGCAGGAGCGGTCCGAGAGATCGATGCTCATGACGGCGTGGTGACGTGGAGCCATTGGTACTTCAACGATTGGCAGTCAGCAATACACGGCACGCCGATCGCCGATCAGCTACCGTCGGCTTACCAGGCTAGCCCTGGCACGACGAGTCCTGAATGGACCTACTACCCTGAAACCGGCCACTACCTGGCACACGATTTCCGCAACTTCTGGGACGGTAACGGCGGACTGCCCGTCTTCGGCTACCCGATGACCGAAGAATTCGACTACCTTAGCCCCGAGACAGGCGATGCTTACGCCGCTCAAATGACCGAACGGCAGCGCTTCGAGTGGCATCCCGAGAACATCGGCACCCCTTACGCCGTCCTCCTTGGCCGCCTGGGCGAGACGATCCTCCAGGAACAGGGCCGCGACTGGACGACCTTCGAGAAGGCTGATCCGTCGGCTGAGCACTACTTCGACGCGACTGGCCACGCGATCGCGCCCGAGTTCTACGCTTACTGGTCGACCCACGGCCTTGATCTCGGTCATAGCGGCGTGAGCTTCGATGAGTCGCTGGCGCTCTTCGGCTACCCGCTCTCGGAGCCGATGATGGAGACCAATGCCGACGGCGACACCGTCCTGACCCAGTACTTCGAGCGGGCTGTCTTCGAGTTTCACCCGGACAATCCGGAGTCGAGCCAGGTACTCCTGCGGCGTCTTGGCGCGGAGCTCTTGGATAGCTGGGGTTGGTAGGAGATCTGTTTGTGGGAAGCCAAGGGGAGGGTGAGGGTTGCTTCAAAGCTCAAGGTCAAACATATCCAGCTGTAGCGGGCGATCGGAGTCTTGCTGATCCAGAAGTTCATAGGGGTTCGCATGGTTTCGGCGGGTAATCAACCCCCTGGCCTCGGCCTCGTCCAGCCAGATCTTGAGTTGTACCCGCTTGATCTTGGGGCCGAGACGCTCCAGCAGTTTTCCCGGCATGCGAGGCGTCGCAAGCTCACGTTCGATCACCGGCCAAATGGCCTGAAATATCGCCTCGCCAGGCTCGGTCGCAGCATCCTCGAACCGGCGCGGGACCGGTGCAGTGACGGATTGAGCAGCCGCACGCGCTACGAGTTGGTCGAGCGCTCTGTCTAGGGTCACCTCCGATGAGACGTCGGAGAGCTTGAGTGGAATGCCGCGCTGTCCGATCAGTTGCATGTTGCCATCCGGCACGCCCTGCCCGGCGCGGACGAACAATGGACTCCAACCGCGTTTGATGTTCTCGGTTGCGCCTGCCCAGGTGCCGCCCTCGCCCTCGCCGCTAGAGATCACGAGGGCCCAGTCGGCGAGTGTGTAGATGAGCTTGTTGCGGGCCATCGCAGTACCGACCTTGAACCCGGCTTCCGGGTGATATGGAGAGATGAGGGTAAGCCGCTCGTCTCGGATGGCGTCGCGAAACTCGGCCTGGACGGCGGCGCGGTTGAGATTCCCCGCAAACACCCCGACAGCCGACCCGCCCGCCGCCAGCGCGGCCGTCATCGCCGTCATATCGACGCCACGCGCACCGCCCGACACGATTGAATAGCGTCGATCGCCGCCTTTCTGGCAATTTCGCGGGTGAAGGTTATTCCGCGCTCGTCCACGTCGCGCGAGCCAACAACCGCCAGGCTCCGGTTGGACATGCCGAGAAGATGATGCGCACCTATGCCATACAGTAATGGAGGGGCGGTCGAGCCCAAACGATCGATGTAGCGCGGCGGATAGTCGGCGTCTGCCTGGGTGAGAATCCAGAACCCCTGAGTGAACCAGCGATCCGCCGCCAGCGCGAGTGCCGGTCCGCGCTCCAGCAGCCTGCCGATCCGCGACCAATCCAATTCAAGCTCGTCGGTGGGATTGATCGAGTCGTAGGCATCGAGCAAATCTCCTGGCCGCAAACGAGAGTCTTCAAGCCATCGGGACAGTCGATAATACTCCGATGTCGTCAGGGGCTTGACCGCATCCTCCCCGCTTGTGAAGCGGCCACAAAGCAGCAAAATCGCTTCCGCATCCGGTGCCAGCGTCGTACTTGCGGTCATGGCGTTCAATTCCCTCGACTATCTGCAAGCGCGAGCGGAAAGACCGGGCCGCTGCCAGCCTGGCGCAACAATCCGGCAAGTGCAGTGAAGGTCCAGCGAGAGTCGACCATATCGTCGATCAGGAACACCGGATCTCGGCGGACCAGGGATCGGTCGATCTCGAATGCTCCGGCGAGGTTGGCCGCTTGCTGGTGGCTATTCTGCATCTCTTTTTGTGGCTCGGTTTCTCTGACTTTCCGTATACAGGCAACGAATGGAAGTTCGAGCCGCTCGGCAATCCGTTTCGCAATGTCAGGAACAAGCTCAGGGTGTCGAAGCGAGGGGACGCAGGTGACCCACGCCGGCCCCGGCTGCGGGGTCCAGCGGACCCGGACCATGGCGGTAACGGCATTGACCAGTTCATCTTCGAACCATCCAAAATTAACCTTACCCCTGCGAACGAAGGTGCCCCAGCCGCTGTCTCCCCAATAGCATAGTGCCCGTCCTACCTCTGCTTGCCGATTTTCGGGGATATCGCTCCAACGAACCACCCCACGTTTCGCAACCGGCCATTCGCGACGAGGGTAGATTGGTATCGCATTTCGCCGCAGGTACACGACGGCCTGTCGGCCGAGTTCAAGAGAAACATCCTCCGGCAATAGCGGCGAACCGGTACAGACCGAACAACGTCCGCATGGCGCGGTGCTCGGATCATTGAGTTCGTCCAGCAGAAACTCCATCAGGCAGCGTTCGCCATGGACATACTCATTCATCTGCCGCAACTCGTCCTGACGGAGTTCGGTGATCCGCTCAACGCGCTCCCGATCAAAGCGAAATCGCACCGGGTTGGCGTACCAGCGGCGATCAAGTTGCTGGATCGGCGCCGGTGTTTCAAGCGAGAGGATCTTCAAGGCATGTTCGATTTGGCCGGGCGTGGCATTTACCTGTTGTTCAAGTTCCGACGCGCTCAAACCATACTCGGCTTCCGACAGCGCGTCGAAGATCGCCTGAGCGTGGGCTTCCGCTGGAAAGGCCTGATTAATGAAGTGATTGATGATGTCGTCGTCCTCAGAACCGTGCAACAGCACCGCGTAAGCGTTGTCCAATGCGCGGCCGGCACGGCCGATCTGCTGGTAATAATGAACGACGGAGCCGGGGCGCTGGAAGTGGATGACGAAGCCCAGATCAGGCTTGTCGAAGCCCATGCCAAGCGCCACCGTCGAGACCAGCACCTTGACCTCATTCTTCAGCAGAAGATGCTCCAACTCCTCGCGGGTCGGATTATCGAGTCTGGCACTGTAGGCCCGGGCGTCGATGCCATTAGCTTGCAGCCAGGCCGAGAGAAGATTGGCGTCTCGGATAGTCAACGTGTAAATAATCCCCGAGCCGGGCAGATCCGGAATCTGCTCGACGAGCCAGGCCATTCGCGCCGCCTGGCTGGGCATCGAGATCGTTTGCAAGCGCAAGCTACGCCGCACGAGCGGGCCGCGTGACGTTCGCAGACGCGATCCCAACTGCGACTCGATATCGGCGATGACGCGATCGTTGGCCGTTGCCGTCGTTGCCAGCACTGGCACGTTGCGCGGCAGCAGCCGCAGGACGCCGACGATGCGCTGGTAGTCGGGGCGGAAGTCATGGCCCCAGTCTGAGATGCAATGCGCCTCGTCAACGACAAACATGCCAATGCCATCGGCCATCTCTGCGAGTGTCTTTTGACGGAAGCGGTTGTTCGCCAGACGCTCAGGAGAGATCAGCAATACGTCAAGTTCTCCGCGGATAGCGCGTTGCTCGACACGCCACCAATCATCGTTATTCGTCGAATTGATCGTCGCCGCGCGGATGCCCATGCGGTCCGCCGCCAGGAGCTGGTTTCTCATCAGAGACAAGAGCGGAGAGATGAGCAATGTCGTGCCACTGCCCCGCCGCCTGAGCAGCGCGGCCGCGATGAAATAGACCAGCGTCTTGCCCCAGCCGGTGCGCTGAACCAGCAAGAGCCGCTGCCGGCCGAGCACCAGGTCACGTATCGCTTCCCATTGCCCCTCTCGAAATTCGGCTCGGGGATCGTTCAGCGCATTTCGCAACAGCACCAGTGCAGAGGCATGCAGCTCACGTTCTTCCTGGGAATCTTGCTGTGTCTCGGCTCCGCGAACCGCCAGACGCCGGGTTCGCCGAAAGATTTCCCGCACCATCGGGATCTGCCCTTATCACCACAGAGAAATATTTCACGAGCGCCATCATCACAGCCTGCTCGAAGATCGTCAAGTCTTGTCGTGATCTCCTAGAAGAAGCTAGTAGGTCGGGTGCTAGCGGGCCTTCCTGAGATCATCATCTGCGCCGCAAGCGACCCGCTGTGCACAGAAGGGCCGGACGCTAATAGACGTCTGAACCTCGCTCCGCTATCACCTGTAACCTGTCCCCTATTCCCTACCCAGCATCTCGGCAGCCTCGACCGTCAGGCGGACGAGTTGGGCGAGGCCGTCGGCGATGGGGGCGACGGGGACCTGTTCGTGGATGGTGTGGGTGCGTTCGCCGTGGGAGATGCCGATACAGATCGTCGGGACGCCCTGGCTAACGGGGATGTTCATGTTGGTGCTGGAAGCCTGGTACTCAGGGTTGAGGCCGACCCAGCGGATGGCGTTGGCTGCGAGTTTGGCCATGGGAGCGTCTTTCGGCATCCCACCAGCCGGGCGCTCGCCGACGACCTGAATCTTGGCTTCCAGTCCTTTGCCCGGCTTTGTCTCGATGATCTTGCGGACCTGTGCGCTCAGCTTCTCCAACTCCCCGGCATCGGTCGAACGCATATCGATCAGGGCTGAGGCGCTCGGGGCAATCGTATTGACCGAGGTGCCGCCGGTGATCGTCCCGACATTGAAGGTCGTCTTCGGGTTCGCGGGCACGTTGATATCTGCGATGGCGGCGATGATCCGGCCCAGTCCATGAATCGCGCTCGGCGTGCCGAATGCGCCGAAAGAATGCCCGCCCGGTCCGTTGACGGTCACCAGCCAGCGGTTGGAACCGACGGCGACGTGGACGACCCGCCCGAGATTGCCGTCGATGACGAGGTGCCCCGCCAACTCGCCCCGCTCCTGGTAGCGATTGACGGCGGCGCGAGCGCCCTTGAGGTTGCCAAGTCCCTCCTCACCGACGGTTGCTACGGCGATGATGTCGATATCGGTTTCGATGTTCAGAGCATCGAGAATGTCGAGCGTCGCGATCATCGCCGCCAGGCTGAGACTGTTGTCGCCGATGCCGGGACCATAGAGCCAGTCGCCGTCGCGACGGGCGTTGATCTCGGTGCCGGCCGGGAAAACAGTGTCGAGATGGGCGTCGATCAGCAGCGCCGGTCCGCCCTTATTGCCGCGACGAGCATAGACATTGCTGACCGCGTCGATCTCCGGCTCATAGCCGCGCTGGCGCAGGAGTCCGGCTACGTACTCGGCTCGTTGCTGCTCGGCATCGGTTGGAGCAGAGACATTGCAGATATCGACGGTGAGCGCACAAACATCGTCGACCCGCTCGGCGCTCGCGTTGCGAATATCCTTCAAGACGTCCTTCGACAGCGCCACAGCAGCTTCCTCTCAGCTCGCCGGCGCCCGGTGCAGCCAGCATCTGAAGCCGATTCTAGCGTCTTCCCGGGACTAGATTGCGCTCATTTCGGCCCCAGGTTCGCTTTTTGCCAGCCCCTGATCGATTTTCGCGGCCAGAATGAAGTCGTTGCGATGAAGATTCAGGACTGCGTGAGACGAGATCGTGACCGCAACGCAGTGGGCAACATATGAAGGATACGGAGGATGTCGCGACGGCAACTGGTGTGTGTGCCCGAAGTGCCAAGAGGCCAAGGCTGCCATCGGTGGAAGAGTGTGAAGCAGAGGGCTAGCGGAAAAAGAAGAAGTAGATGATGCTGAGCGCGACCAGCGCGGTAAAGCTAACGGCAAGCACGACGTACAGGAGGCGTTGGGGAGGTTGGGCTAGTGGGAGCGCTGTTGCGACGCCGGCAGCCGGGCCAAAGCCAATGAACGCTGTGCTGTCTGCTATCGCAGCGAACACGATGCCGAGTCCACTACCGATAACAATCCCAACAAGCGCGTTTCGCAAGGACATATTCGTTCTCGGGTCCATCAGAGACACCTCCCGCGCCCATTCTAATTGAGAAGCTGAGATCGGCAAGCCTCGAATGGAGACGCCGGGCTCAAAGTCCGTGGCCGCCACACCACGAAACATACGCACCGGCGTCGTGTGTGTACCGTCAACTTAGCCAAATTGACAGCTGAGGAATGAAATAGCGACAAGAAGACGAAGACTGATGCCGACTGCCCTGCACTTGCACGAAGGCATTTACCGCCCGGATCGGCATAGCAAAGCAGTCGCCAAACACAACCGCAACACGGTAACAACGTGCCATAGAATTGTGCCTTGTGTGGACATGAATTTGAGAAGGGCGAGACGCTCGGAGCGAATGAGGCGCATAGCGCCGGCATCTGTACCCGATGTTTCGCCGGCGGCGTGATTGCCCTGGGAGCTGAGAGGTGCTGGATATGGTGCCCAGACCCCAATTTACCGAACACCTTGAATCAAAGGAATCACCGGAGGGTGCATACCATGTACACCCCAAAGAACCCGACGAATTCGATGAACGAGACAGCGACTCCTATCTCCAGTCTCAGTCCGCCCCCTGCTCCCATGTGGCCCGGTCGCAACGGTGACCGGGCCACATCCTCACTCTACATCTCCGGCGTCGCCGCGATGATGTTCGGCAGCTCGTAGACGAGACACTGGCTGTGGTCAGCCACCGCACGGTTGGCACCGGTGTAGCGGCTGACACAGGTCAGGAGTGCCCCGTCGTCGGGCATCAGATGGGTCTGGAAAGAAGGCCCGCACTGACCACCACCAACGTAGCTGACCTTGCCGGTGTACGGGTTGATGCAGAAGGTCCCGCCGGTATCCGCAAGCTCCTGCTGGTTCGGTGGACACTGTCCACTCGCTGGGCTGGAGACGGCGCCGGTGTAGCCGTTGACACACAGCGGAAGTTGCTCCGCGACGAGCACCTCGACGCTGCCGATGTCGCAGGCTGCTCCCTGGGGACGGCTGATGCCGCGCTGGTCGGTGTCGGTGGCACAGCTGAGGGCGGCGTCGATGGCCGGGCTACCGGGCAGCATCGTCTGGGTCGGTCCACCGTTGTCGGCCAGCGGACCGAGCAGGGGATCGGTGCTGGGCTGGTCACCGGCGGCGATGAGGTTGCAGGTGGTGTCGTCGCTGAGGTTGGAACCCTGGGAGGTGATCGTGCCACTATTGAAGCAGTTGCCGCCGCTGGGACTGTTCGCCAGGATGGATGATCCGATGTTCACCGTGCCACTCGTTGTAGATCGCCCCGCCGTAGTAGTCTGCGCTGTTGCCGCTGAAGGTGCTGGACGTGACCGTCAGCGTGCCAGTGTCGTTGAAGATCGCCCCGCCGAGAGTCTGCGCTGTTGCCGCTGAAGGTGCTGGCCGTGACCGTCAGCGTGCCATCAGTTGTAGATCGCCCCGCCGTCGAGTCTGCGCTGTTGCCGCTGAAGGTGCTGGACGTGACCGTCAGCGTGCCTTCGTCGTTGAAGATCGCCCCGCCGAAGTAGGCGCTGTTGCCGCTGAAGGTGCTGGACGTGACCGTCAGCGTGCCAGCGTTGAAGATCGCCCCGCCGGAGCCTGCGCTGTTGCCGCTGAAGGTGCTGGAAGTGACCGTCAGCGTGCCACCGTCGTTGAAGATCGCCCCGCCGACGTCTGCGCTCCCATTCTGCAGGGTCACCCGTCCAACTCCAGCGTCGCGCCATTGCTCACAATGAACAGCCGGGTGTTCCCACCGCCATCGAAGGTGATGTTGCCACCGCCGATGATCGTCACCGCTTCGAGCTGATCGTCTTCTCGCTCGTGAAGTCGATTTGCCCACTACAGCTGAAGGTGATCGTCCCACCACCGTTGGTCTGGGCCGCCGCCAGGGCCGTATCGAAAGCGCCTTCATCGCAGGTCGCGACGACGGCATCGTCCGCCACCACCACCCCGACCGGCAGCAGGGGCACCAGCCCTGCCAGCAGCACCATCAGCATCATCGTCCGCCGCCAGGTCCGTCGCATCGTCCGCTCCCCTTCATCCGTTGTCTTCGCCACCGGCATTGTAGTCCAGGGCAATGGCACGTCGCACAGCGGTCGACGGTCGCGATTGCTGATCAGCCCGCCGCCAGTCCTGGAGTCCTAGAGTCATGGAGAACACAATTTCGGCGATCTGTTGCTAACCACGTTGCGACAGTTCCTTTGCCTCACTCGGTTGTGATGGATGGATGATGAGCTTCCTCTCCGGCCAATTGACCGACGAGGCTGGTGAACTGTAGAGCATATTCGAAATCAGGGAAGCAGAAGATCCGCCGCAGGCGGATCTCTCCAGATCACTAGATTCCCAGCCAGATATCTCCGTTTCCCAAAATCGATCTCAGCTTCAGTTGCGATGGGTGCGCAGGGCTAGCAGGCAACGGGCTCCATCAGGATCAATGCAGTCGGCATTGCGCTTCTCAGTTTGGTCGCGATTGCGGGTTGAGACTGTCTCCAGTGTAGGATGTGCCTGACTCAAGAGCGGAATAACCGTCCGTCGCAGCCGGTCAATAGCAATAGGAAGAGATGGAGGGGCGGATCATGAAAGGATACATTCGAGCCAGCCATGCAACGGTCCAGCTGCCCAGAGAGCTAGATGAAGCGGCCGGGCGCAAGGTAGTCGACAGCGACGGTCGTCCGATTGGCCATGTGAGCGACGTCGTCTTTGATGAGTTCCACACCGACCGCGCTTATCTTGAGATCGAGTCGGATCATCGCTTTGAGATCAACCACAAGCACTTTCTAGCCCCTATTCTGGCATTGGATCTGGAAACAGACCCGATTTCGGTCGGGATGTCAGCGCCTGAGATGGAACAGTTACCGGGCCACGATCGATCGATACCATTCAGTGCAGAGTATGAAATGGCGCTGCTCGGTTTCTGGGGTACGCAGATGAGCCACGATGTCGAGGCCGTGCGAGATCCGTTCGTCGAGCGGCCAGGTGAAACCCATTCGATGCGCGCCGAACAATTTGATAGCGATCCGGATACGCCGCACTCCGGCTTCCGATCCTCACGCCGAAACTAGACTGAAGTGGAGCCGTCGCTCATGTCACATTCCCCTGTCTTGTCGATGAACGCCGATCAGGTTCGATGGACCTGCTCCAGCGAGCGCTTTAAGATGGTTGCCGATCCGGTTCCAGAAGAACTGCAATCGCGAGCGATAGAGGCGTTACGCTTCGGCGTCGCCGCCGGGGCCGATTTTCATGTCATTGCGGTGGGGAATAATCGGGTTGAAACCGACCGCTATATCAGCTGGCTGCTCAATTCGACGATAGAACACCTCGATCCCTGCTGTGACTGGTGTTATGTCATGAACTTCGAGCAGCCGAATCGCCCACGAGCGATCCGGGTTCCAAGCGGTGAGGCACGCGCATTTCAGCATGCCGTTGAAAAGGTTATTGAAGATCTTCGGACGGCTATTCCGGATGCCTTCGAAGCCGAACCGTACGAGGAGCGGCGGCGCTTACTTCTGGAAGATTTTTCCAACCGGCGCGACGCGTTGTTCGAGGGACTGCAACAGCGGGCCAGCGCAGCAGGGTTCGCCCTGATTCAGTCTCCGGCAGGACTCGGTCTCGTGCCTCTCGCTGACGGACAGCCAATGCAACCGCAGGCTTTCGCCCAACTTCCGAAGGAGGACCAGGATCGACTGAATACAGCCCGTAGCGAGCTGGGCGCGGACCTGGAACGCACGCTGCGCGCAGTCCGCGAACTCGAAACCGATGCCCGCGCGCGAGTTCGGGATCTCGACCGTGACATTGCGAGCGGCATCGTTGCACTGCAGTTCGAGTCATTATTTGAAAGTTACGCTGACAACCAGACCATCATCAGCTATCTGAATGAGATGGTGCGTGACATTATGGATAATCTCGGCGCGTTTCGCCGGGTGTCCGACGATGACAACTCGCCCTTCACGTTGACACGCGAAACGGCCCAGGCTGCGGAGTTCTTTCGGCGCTATAGTGTCAACGTGATCGTCGATCATTATGGCGAAACATCCCCGGTTGTCCTCTTCGAAGAGAATCCAAACTACGGCAACCTTGTCGGCAGAATCGAGCGCCGCGGTGTCATGGGCACACTCGTGACCGATTTCACGATGATCCGGGCGGGCGCGCTCATTAAGGCCAACCAGGGATTCCTAATCCTGGATTTGCGCGAATTGATCAGTTCTCCATTCGCCTGGGAGTCGCTCAAGCACGCGCTACAGTTAGGAGCGGTTCGGATCGAGGAAATCGGTCAATTGGCGGGGATTGTTGCGACAACATCGCTCGAGCCCGAACCGATCCCGTTGGACATCAAAGTGATTCTGAAGGCTGACATGCTGCTGGCGGCTCAGGTCTCGGCGCTCGATCCTGAATTTGGCAGCCTGTTCAAGATTCGCGCAGAATTTCACTCGACAGCCAGTCGTGATGCTGAGTTAACCCAGGCATTAGCCTCGTTTCTCGTGGCGATTCGCGATCGCACCCGACCTCCGCTCGACCCATCGGGCGTCGCACGCATCATCGAGTATTCAGCCCGACTGGCCGGCGACCAACGCCGCTTGAGCATCGAGTTGGAGCCACTATCGGACCTTGCCCGCGAGGCGATGCAGATAGCGGAGAGCAAGGGCTTGCGAGCGACGACCGGTGAAGTGGTTCAGACTGCGATAGAGGCGCGGCGATCCAGAGCGCTTTATGGAGCCGAACGCTTGCGTGATATGCTCGTCGATCGAACGATCATGGTCGATACCGAGGGGTCCGTCATCGGCCAGATCAACGGACTGACCGTCATGGCCCAATCTGGCTTCGCGTTTGGCTCGCCGGTGCGGATCACCGCCCGAACGTTTGCCGGCCAACAGGGCATTGTCAACATCGACCGCGAGGTCGAGCTAGGCGGCCCGATCCAGAGCAAGGGCGTCTACATCCTGGCGGGATTCCTCGGTGAACTGTTTGGAAGAGAACGACAGCTCTCGTTGACGGCCAGCCTCGTCTTCGAGCAGACCTACTCGCCGGTCGAGGGCGATAGCGCGTCGCTGGCCGAACTGTGCGCGTTGTTGTCGAGCCTCTCCGGATTCGGCCTGCGTCAGGATCTGGCAGTAACAGGCTCGGTGAACCAGCGCGGTGAGGTGCAAGCGATTGGCGGTTTAAACGAGAAAGTCGAAGGTTTCTTCGATCTATGCGTGGCCCGAGGTTTGAGTGGCAGCCAGGGCGTCGTGTTCCCCGAGTCCAACGCGATCAACTTGATGGTCCGTCCGGATGTCGTGAATGCGATTGAGGATGGGCTATTCCATCTCTATCCAGTCTCGACCGTAGAACAGGCAATTGAGATCTTTACCGGCCAGCCAGCGGGGGCCGCGAACGAAGTTGGCCGCTTCGAGGACGAGACCGTCTTCGCGCGGGTTGCGAACCGGTTGCACCAGTTCGCTGACGCGACGCACGCTCAGCCACGCCACAGCGCCTGACGTTTCACGTGGAACATCCCTGAGACTGTTTCACGTGAAACAGTCTCAGGGATTGAGGATGGTGGCTATACTATCTGCAGATATGGGCAGATAAAGTGATAGATGGGGCAGGGAAATAGTGGTTTGTTTCGTGCGAATTGCCGGGATCGTCGCGCTGCTTGCAGGGTTGATCGCATTTACGCCTGCGAGTCCGGCCCAGGCGGCCGGTGTCGTCGGGACGGGAAATGCGGCCAGTTGCACTGAGGCGGCGCTTGATGTGGCGCTGGCCGGAGGCGGAGCCGTGAGCTTCAACTGCGGACCAGGCAGCCACACCATCGCAATCAGCAGCGAGAAAGTCATCTCAGCTGACACGGCTATCGATGGAGGCGCCAAGATTACGCTCGACGGACAAGGACAAACTCGACATTTCTGGGTAGCGAACGGTGTCACGCTTGCACTGACGGGCATCACGCTCACTGGTGGAAATGGCACCGGAGCCAGTGATTCGGGTCGTGGTGGCGCGATCTTCACCCAATACGGCACGATCACGGTTACCGCAAGCACGCTCATTGGCAATCACGCTGATATTTCAGGCGGCGCAATCCGCGTAGTCAGCGCTACCGTCACTGTCAAGAACAGCACGATTAACGGCAATAGCGCCGACCGCGGCGGCGCTATCCGAAGTAGCAGTGGCGGCACCGTCACGATCGACGGCAGTACTCTCAGTCAAAACAGCGCCACGGACGGCGACGGAGGCGGCATCAATGCCAGTGGCTTCAGCACAGTATCTATCGCAAACAGCACTATTGGTGAGAATAGCGCCACCGGTGACGGCGGAGGCATCCACGCCGGCAGTATTAGCAGTGTCTCCTTGATCAACAGCACTGTCAGCGGCAATACCGCTAACAGATACGGGGGCGGGATCAATAGCAGTGGCGGCACGACCACTATCGGGAGTAGCACGATCAGCGGCAACACCGCCAACATTGACGGGGGCGGTATCAGTACTGGTGGCGGCACGATCACCATCGACAATAGCACGATCAGCGGCAATACCGCTCACAGCAAAGGGGGCGGAATCAGCACCGGCAGCGGCACGATCATCATCGAAAGTAGCACGATCAGCGGCAACACCGCTCACGGCAACGGGGGCGGAATATAGTAGAGCTGCCGGTTCATTCATGATCATCAACAGCACCATTAGCGGGAATATTGCCGATTCTGGAGGTGGAGGAGTGTTCACCACCGCCAGCGGCGGGGCTCTAACCATCATCGACAGCACGCTCAGTGGGAATAGCGCTACTTTGGGTGGTGGCATCCAGCGCGAACTCGGTAACGTCAGGCTCCAGAACACGATCATCGCCAATAGCTCCTCCGGAGGCAACTGTTCCGGTGCAATCAACTCCCTGGATTTCAACTTGAGCGACGACGGCACCTGCAATCTCGACCAGAGCAATGACCTGCCCAACACACCCGCCAACCTCACCCCGCTCGGCAACTTCGGCGGTCCAACTCAGACCCACCATCCACTGCTCGGCTCGGCTGCCATCGACTCCGCCACCTGCGTCACCATCGCCGATCAGCGCGGGCTCTCGCGTCCTCAGGGGCTGGACTGCGACCGCGGCAGCGTCGAGGCCATCCCGCCAATCGAGCTGACGACGCTCTGCGCCAGCTACTACACCGGTCAGGTCTCCAGTCCTTCCAACGGGAACTGCCTGCCCTACCAGCAGACGATCAGCCTACCGGCCCATCAGTCGTACTCCTTCTGTATCAACCGTTATACGGGAAGACTGTCCTACAGCTTTGGGCGTCCTTGTCCTCCGGGGCAGATTGAGCATGTCATCCCGACAGATGGAGATCTGCTCGTCTGTGCGAGTCGCTACACCGGCGCGGTACGCCAAACATCCGACCCCGCCTACTGCAGCTTCGATGCTGAGAGACCGGCGTTTATCTCGGGCCCAATCTAGCCGTTCGCGGAGATAGTGATGTGACGCCCCGTCTCGAAACACCGAGGCGGGGCGCTTCGATTCAGTTCCGGGAAGATGCTGCACGGATCGGATGCCAGACCTTCTTGACGGTGTTGTGCTTGCGGCCGATAGCTGGACTGCTCTTAGCATGAAGGACCGGCCCAGCCTTTGTTTCACGTGAAACACCATCGAGCGAGCTTCATACTGTTTCACGATGGGGATGGCATAAACAAGGTAGGGGCGTGATTCATCACGCCAGCGCTTTGTCCCCGCGAACGTACGCGGATTGCGAATACCGGACGTGATGAATCACGTCCCTACGTCCAACAAGCCATAACATCTTTCAATCAGTACTGCAGGAACAATGCAACATTTCTCGATGACCAATCGACATAATCTTTGGTCCCAGTAGGGATAACCCTACTTTCTGCCCATCCTTCTTAAAAGAAGCGTGACGCTGTGGCACAATCTTGACGGGTATTCGCGCCGCTACGCTCGCGGCGCGCCTTGCATGTCCATATTCGTAGGGAGTCGATCAACGTGGATCGGCCCGCGGTCGACAGGAAGGGATCTTCGACCATGTCCGTTGACACCACAGTGCGTTCAAACGCAGAGTCAAACGCCACCACGACAGGACCAGCGATCGAAGCCATTGGCGTCCACAAGATCTTCGCCAACGGCAACATCCGGGTACATGCCCTCCGCGGTATCGACTTCGTTGTCCATCCCGGCGAGATGGTCGCCGTCATGGGAGCCTCCGGCTCCGGCAAAACGACGCTGCTCAACTGCCTCTCCGGGCTCGATACGGTCACCGAAGGCGTCGTCAAGATCGACGGCACCAATCTGGCCGACCTGCCGGATAATGAGCGCACCAACTATCGCGCCCACAACATGGGCTTCATCTTTCAGACTTTCAACCTGCTGCCTGTCCTCAATGCCGTTGAAAATGTCGAGCTCCCGCTCGTTGTGAGCGGCACGAGACCCTCGGTAGCCCGCGAGAGAGCGCTCGCCATACTGGACATCGTTGGACTCAGTGACTGGGCCCGCCATAAGCCAGCTGAATTGTCGGGTGGTCAGCGGCAGCGCGTCACTGTTGCGCGCGCCCTGGTCAACAATCCGGCCATCGTCTGGGCAGACGAGCCGACAGGCTCACTCGACTCAGAAAACGCCGCCGAAATCATGGAATTGATGCGGGAGCTGAATGTCAAGAATGGCCAGACGTTCCTGATCGTTACCCATGACCCGCGTGTCGCGTCAGCCTGCGAACGGCTGGTGCGTATGAAGGATGGCGAAGTGATCTCAGACGAGACGGAAAGCCACGCCACCGCCGACAAGAAATTCGCCGACGCATTCAGCGGATAGCCCTGGCTGGGATGCCTTCGCCTGGTCCGCGCGAGTACATCGCCGACCGCCAGACGCGGTGTCTACACGCCCCGAAAGCCTGAGGACACTCCATGGACAATATTTTCGGAATATCGATGAACACGATCCTGATCGTGTTGGCATCCATTGTCGCGATCTGTATCGTCTCAACCGCCGCGATCGCGCTCTTTCGCCCGGTCGTCTTCAAGATGGCTATGCGTAACCCGCCGCGGCGCAAGGCCCAGACGATCCTGATCGTCATCGGCTTGATGTTGGCGACGCTGATCATCTCATCAGCACTTACTACCGGCGATACGCTCGACAATTCGATAAAGCGCATCACCTACGACAGCCTGAATCGGGTCGACATTAGTGTCGGTTTTGTCGGCGACGCTGGTGGCGAGGGCAGCCTCTCGGTCAGCAACGAGCCGATCCCGGCGACACTTGCCGACGAGCTCTCAGCTCAATTCGCTGGCGATCCCGATTTCGAATCCTTTATGCCGGTCCTGACAATCGACGTTCCAGTCGTAAATCAGGAAGCCAGGCAAAGTGAGCCGGGCGCAATTCTGACCGGCCTTGACTGGGAGAAGGTCGATGCCGTCGGTGGCATTCGCACGCCCTCCGGTGGGCGCATTGATCTCAGCCAGATTGGACCCGGCCAGGCGATCATGTCGGAGACGCTCGCAAAAGACACTCAGACGAGCATCGGCGACACGGTCCGCATACTGCTCAACAACGAGCCGACAGATATAGAGGTCGCCGCTATCGGTGAGGATTCGATCCTGACCGGTATCAGCTTCGGCACTCAGACTGGCGCGGCTGGCAATGGTCTGGCTATGTCGCTTGAAGAGGTCCAGCAAATCACCGGCCTCGAAGGGCAGGCACGCTACGTCGCGGTAACGCTACCGGGCGGCACGAAAGGCAGTGTCTCCCATTCCGACGCCGCCGAAAGCAAGCTCAAGGACTATTTCGGCCGCAATAGCCAGTATGGTGTCAATCCCGTCAAGGCTCAGGCTGTTCTGGCCGCGGAATTGGCCGGCAATCAATTCATGAGCTTCTTCCTGATCCTCGGGCTTTTCTCCATCGCAGCCGGCGTGCTGTTGATCTTCCTCATCTTCATGATGCTGGCTTCCGAACGGCGACCGGAGATGGGCATGGCGAGGGCCGTCGGCATGCGCCAGGGCCAGCTCATTCAGCAGTTCATGGCTGAAGGGACGCTTTACGATCTCGGCGCCGCCCTTGTCGGAGCGACGGCCGGTGTCGGCGTTGCCTTCCTCATGGTCGGCATCATGGACCGGCTCGTCGGCGAATTCTTCTCGATCACACCGACCTGGACCTTTCGCTCACTGGCCGTCGCCTACTGCCTCGGTGTGACAGTAACCTTCATCACGATTGTCTTTGCATCGGCGCGCGCCTCACGGCTCAACATCGTGTCGGCCATCCGCGATCTGCCCGAGTCGGAAGTCGGCGGAGGCCGTCGTCCGCGCTGGAACTGGTGGAAGAAGATCCCGCGCTTTGGACCACGCATTCCCCGTATCGGCCTCTACATCATCAGTATTCTCTGGTTCCCAATCGAACTCATCCCGAATCTCATCATCTACCTGCCACGTTTGGTTATCTGGCTCTTGCGAATCATGGGCTTCTATCTTGGCTGGGGCCCTTTCCTGACACCGATTGGCCTGCTGCTGATGATGCTCGGCTGGCTCTGGCGCGGAGGCGAATCCTGGAGTCTGGCCTTCTATTCGGTCGGGCTGTCTCTGGTCGCAATCGGCATCATGCTGATCGTGCGACGCTGGTTCCCGGCCCGTATCGTTTTCACTGCCGGGTCCCTGATCATGTTGCTCTGGTGGCTTGCACCCGACGGCAGCTTCCTGAGTAAGATCTTCGATCCGATCACCCCAAATAACCTCGAAGGCGATTTCGAGATGTTCTTCATCTCCGGCATCATGATGGTGACCTTTGCAACCTTGCTTGTGATCTGGAATGCCGAGATCGCCGTCTGGACGGTTGGACTCTTTGGCAGAGCGTTCACTCGCTGGGTCCCGGCCGTCAAGACCGCCGTTGCCTACCCGCTGGCATCGAAGACGAAGACAGGTTTGACCCTGGCGATGTTCTCGTTGATCGTCTTTTCGCTCGTCACGATGTCGACACTCAATGCCAACTTCGTCGAACTCTTCACGACAAAAGGCGCTACCGGTGACTGGGATATCCAGGTCATCACCAGCTCATCCAATCCAATCGACAATCTCGAAGAGGCGTTGCAGGGTAGTGGAGTGGATACAAGCGAGATAAAAGCGGTCGGAAATGTCGACGTCATCACCTACGACGCCAGCCAGATCCGGATCGTCGGCACAGAGAAGTGGAAGCGTCACTTCCTGAATGGCGTCAGCCCGGAATACGCCGAAAACACGGTCATGCCAATAGCCTTCCGCGCCCCCGGCTACCCGACCGACGATGCTGTCTGGCAGGCAATCGCAACCGATCCGACGGTTGCCGTCGTTGACTCGTTCACCGTGGGTGCTGACGGATTCGGAAGTGCCGACGACCAATTCGCCGTTTCATCTGGAGCGACCGACTCAGAGACGAAGAGCCTTCACTCCGGTCCAGGTCGAAATCAGCGACCCTGGTTCCGGGCGCACCACCACCGTCACGATCATCGGTGTCATCGACGAGAAGATCAGCACCGTCTTCGGCGTCTACATGAACCAGCAGGTTATCGACGACATCTACGGTACGCCCGATACCCGCCAGATCTACGTGCAATTGACGAACGATGAGTTCGAACATACCCGAGACGTAGCGCGTCAAATCGAATCGGCGCTCGTTGAGCGCGGCGTTCAGGCTCAATCAATGGAAGAGCAGCTGCGTGATCAGGCCAAAATTCAGACTGGCTTCATCGATCTGATCCAGGGCTTCATGGCACTCGGTCTTGCTCGTCGGTATCGCGGCCCTCGGGGTGATCTCCTTCCGCGCCGTCGTCGAACGTCGCCAGCAGATCGGCATGCTCCGGGCTATTGGCTTCCAGAAGAACATGATCGCGGCAACCTTCCTGATCGAGTCGATGGTGATCGCCGCGATTGGGCGTCGTATCGGGGCTTGTGCTTGGCCTGATGCTCGCGCGCAATCTGATAACGTCAGACCAGATCGGCTCCCAATTCGACAGCTTCATCGTGCCATGGAGCCAGATCGGCATCTTCCTGCTCGTCGCTCTCGTCGCCGCCATCCTGATGACGATCATCCCCTCGCGCAACGCCGCCTCGGTGCCAGTCGCTGAAGCCTTGCGCTATGAGTGAGTGAGGGATTGGAGAAGAGGGCTTAGGGATTAGATTCCAGGAACCCTCGGCGGCTTCAATATCTTCCTCCCCTCTCCCCGCGCAGCTGTGGGAGAGGGGGTTGGGGGAGAGGGAATTCTCGCTTGTTCCACCGAGAGGGTGGCTGATAAGTATCCAGGAGATGCTGAACCACGATGTGGTGCGCTTGTGTTTGCCATCCTCCCGGTGGCCTGTCCAGTTCACGCTCGCACTCGATCGGGACGCTGCTCAGAGCGGGTCCGTCCAGTCAGTCGGGCCGCCATCAACCGACTCATTGCGAGATAGCACCACGCCTCGCTGGTCCGCGACAGTCCTTTGTCGTCTTTACTCAGTCGCCGGTTGCGCCCCAACCAGGCAAAGGTTCGTTCCACCACCCAGCGCCGCGCTAGCACCTGAAAACCTGGTGGATAGGGTGGTGCTGCCTGATCCGCTGGGGTCCGGCTCCAGCGCCGTTTGCGACGCACAATCTCGAGCGTCCAGTCCTGGCGCGCTGTCCAGTCCCGTAGTTCCGGTCCCTGGGAATCGGCATCAGCCCACAGATGGCTCAGACGTGGTTGCTGTGCGACGACGTTGTCGAGCACGACACACGCCCCATCGCGATCGCTGATATCAGCCGCATGTACGACGAGTTGGAGGATGAGTCCCTGCCTATCGACGATCAGATGGCGCTTGCGGCCGTTGAGGCGTTTCCCTCCATCGTAGCCACGGGGTCCCCTTTTTCCGTCGTCGGGGTGCCCTCTGGGCCTGATTGACTGTCGATGATCGCGCCACTCGGCTCGCGCTCGCGGCCGACACGCTCCCTGACCTCTTCGCGGAGTCCGTGGTTGAGGTGCGCGAAGACTCCTTCGTCACGCCACAATCGAAAATAGTGGTAGACCGTCTGCCAGGGCGGGAACGCCCAGAGGGCACCCGGCGGGAGCCAGCGCCAGGCGCCGCCACTGCGGAATACGTAGCAGATGCCATTGATGATCTCGCGCCGTGTGTGCAATGCAGGACGGCCACCGGACTTGACCGCGGGAATGGACGCTTCGATGAGCAGCCATTCAGCATCGCTGACATCGGTCGCATAGGCTCGCCGTGCCATCTCGCTCCTTCTCGCCAAGAGACATGAGAAGCACAGCTTAGCATCCTGTCAGACACCCTCTAGACTCGTCCGTTTCGCAAATGTCCTATGTCCTTTGGACTGTGACATTGTGAGGGGCCTCCATCTCGACGACACATAAGCGGACTCATGCTCATTCGACAGGGCCCTCATCGAAGATAACTCGATCTCGTGGCCTGGTTGTCGTGCGCAATCATCCGCATAAGATTGCCGGGCATCGGTGGAACGTCGTACCGTTCGGACCGGTTAGCGAGAGTTGGTAGGTACGGGTGAGAGTGGTGTGTGATGGGCGTGCGTCTGGTGTCGATTCAGGTTGGAATGCCGAAGATATTCGGAGATGAAGGTGGCTTTCGACCTGATCGTTCCTGGTCGAGCGCAATCCTGAAAGAATCTGTTGAGGGACCGGTCTGGCTCGGTGCTCTGAATCTGGCAGGTGACCGGCAGGACGATCTTGAAGTGCATGGTGGATCGGATCAGTCGATCCTTGGCTACTCAGCCGGCCATTATCTCCATTGGCGAGAAGAACTCGAACGCCCCGATTTCCCTTACGGCGCATTTGGCGAGAATTTCACCATCGACGGGCTGGACGAAGACTCGGTCAGCATTGGCGATACGTTTGAGGTGGGAGAGGCGGTGGTGCAGGTCACGAGCCCGCGTGGACCGTGCTGGAAGATCGCCCGCCGCCACGGTATCCCTGAACTGACGGCGATCGTCGAGAAGCGCGGCTGGACCGGCTGGTACTATCGCACTATCCAGCAAGGCCATGTCCAGGCGGGTCAGGATTTTAGGCTCACCGAGCGCCCACAACCGGAATGGAGCATTAGCCGTGTCGCCTCAATCCGCCGCGGGCGAGACATCGACGCGCTCCGTGCATTGGCCGCTCTCCCGGAACTGGCCGAACGTTTTCGTGGGAGCGTCCAGCACCGGATCGCTCGCCTGAACACTGAATAGCCCGGCTCGGGTTCAGAGTTAGTGACCCTATGCGCACCTCATCGAGGCGACTCCGCGGGAGTGAGGAGGCCGGTCAAGGCGCAGATCTCGACGAATTCTTCTACGCCATAAAAGGGGCTGCCCGGACGGTGGGGGTGCCGTCCGGGCAAACTGGGAAGAGGAATGGGTCCTCAGTGGGCCGGATGCGCTTCGAAGCGGATGCTTAGCTGGTATTGAAACCACGACGCCAAAAATCTGGTGGGAAGGAACCAAGGCGTCAGGCGCTGCGCCACCGGCCCAATTAGTTGGCGCACTATCTATAACTCAGACGTCTTCCCGATTATTCCTGTTTGTCCAAGATTCGATATTTCTGATTGCGCCGTCTAGCTTTGTACCTTTCTGCAAGCGAGTACGGATTCGAATGCTTTTACCTCATCGGTCGCTATCGATGGCCAGGCAACGTGCAATCACCCGTCTGTTGGGCGGGCGTAATATTTCCGCCCGATACTGAGGCACAGGCCACAGAGGGTGATGTGCTCGGGATAGCGTTGGATATCAAGAGTTGGAGGGGGATGAAGGATTATGTTTCGGTCGTCGGGTGTTATCCTGCTCTTCATTTCGCTGCTGGCTGCGCTGGGGGTCGCGAATCAGCCCAGCCGGAGCATCTCCGACGCCGAAGCTGTTGAACTGCTCTACACCATTACCGAGGTTCGAGGGCAACCAGCTCTCGATGCAATGCAGCGTATCCGCGAACAGGATGATAAGCGCTTCATAGCCGTCTTCATCGAAACCCAACGCATGATGGTCAGGAATAGCGAGCGAGTCGCTCATGTCGAAACGCTGGAGGCACTAAGCGGGCAACATCTCGGTACGCTCCTGGTTCGAGTGGCGCGACTGGTACGCCATCGACGGATCTGGAACCGCCGCCCGGTTTCACCGGCTGGAAAGGCACAGTCTTCGCCCGGTTTGATAGGCGCTTCCAAGACTTCTTGCGCGACGACGCTATCAGCACCATACGCGTCGAGGAGATCGTCTGGGGCGGTGTTGGTGTCGACGGTATCCCGCCGCTGGAATACCCGCCCGTGCTTACGGCTGCGGACAGCGACCGAGATGATGGACGGCGAACCGGTCTTCGGGCGTCTTCATCAACGGCGAAGCACGCGCCTATCCGCTGCGGATCATGGATCAGCACGAGATGGCCAATGATGTTGTCGGCGGCGAGCCGATCAGCCTGGCCTATTGCACTCTCTGCGGCGCCGGTATCGCTTATCGTACGACCCAGCCGGACGGCACCGTCTTCGATTTCGGCACCTCGGGCCTGCTCTACCGCAGCAACAAGCTGATGTATGACCGCCAGACCCGCACGCTCTGGAACCAGCTCACCGGTGTGCCGGTCCTGGGCGAATTGGCCGGGCACGGGCATCCGGCTGGAGATCCTTCCGATTGTGCTTACGACCTGGGCCGAGTGGCGCTTTGAGCACCCGGATACAACCGTGCTTGATTTTGACACTGGCTATGACCGCCAGTACCTGCCCGGCGTCCCCTACGACGAATACTTCACCAGCACTGGCCTCTGGTTCCCAGTCCCTGAAGGCGACCAGCGGCTGCAAGATAAGACGCAAATCTTCGCGCTCGAAGTAAACGGCAGCCCGAAGGCTTATCCGGTTGATACGGTGCTGGCGGAGCAGGCTGTCAATGACGAGTTGGGAGGCGTCGACATTGTGATTGTTGGCAGTGGAGAGAATATCGAAGTCAACGGAGTCGGTCGAGATGGGCTCGACTTCAGCTACCAGGCTGGAGGGGCGATCCGCGCCTACGAGCGTGACGGGCATGTGTTTACTTCTGGCATCGAGCCCGCAGCGCTCATTGACGAGCAGGGAAACGTCTGGGCGGTAACGGAGGACGCATTGATCGGCCCGGTCGATCAGCGCCTGAGTCGTCTTCCCGGCCACCTCGCATTCTGGTTCGGCTGGTCGAGCTTCTTCCCGGACACCGACGTCTATAGGCCCTGACCCTTCAGATCCTTTCCTCGAAGCTCTTTCGTGCGAGGGCTGCTGGTTTTGAGCGACGGCCGTTGTGCGGCGAGGGGTCAACGACGCTAGAGGCAACATCTATTTGTTCGAATCCACAGCTACGACGCGAATTCCGGCTTGCCAGCGATCACGAATCACAAATTGAGGACTGCGTCGCTACCTATCGACGCCGGTTGCCGCCTTCTGTCGTCAATCGGCGTGGGAGGAGGCAATCAATTTGCCGAGCCTGGCGATCCCTGCGTCGATCGTTGCCGGCGTCGCCGCTGAATAACAGAGCCTAAACTGATTCTTCCCCGCCCCATCAGCGTAGAAGGTATCACCGGGCACGAAGATAACTCCCTCGGCCTCGGCGCGACGCAATAGCTCGCGGCTATCGAGCCGGTTGCGTAGCGTCACCCATACGTACAGCCCTCCTGAGACTGGTTCGATCGCCAACAGCCCGGCCGGCGTGTGCTCTGCCAACGCGTCGAGCATGCGCGCGGCGCGGCTTTGATGTTCGTGTCGCAACCGCTTCATATGTTCGTCGAAGAAGGTTCCTGTAAGCATGTTGGCTACGATGAACTGTTCCAGTCCCGGAGAGCTCACGTCACTGCGCTGCTTGAAGAGCGTCAGTTGATCGATGATTTCTTCCGCGGCGGCAACGAATCCTATCCGCAGGCCCCCGGCAAGCGTCTTCGAAAACGTGTGGATATGAATCACGAGTGCGTTGCGGTCGAGACTGAAGAGTGTCGGAGGCGGTGCGTCCTCGAAACCCAGCTCTCGATATGGCTCATCTTCAACGATCGGCAGCCGGTAGCGGTTGGCGAGTTCGAGCAAGTCGCGCCGGATGCTTCGCGAAAGCACTTTGCCGGTCGGGTTCTGGAACGTCGGGTTGGTGTAAAGCAGCTTCGGGCGGTAGCGGACCAGTAAATCCTCGAGCTCATTCAGATCAGCCCTCTCAATATCCCATCCAACGATGCTGGCACCGGAGGCCCGAAAGATTTGCAGCGCCCCGAGGTAGCCGGGCCGATCCATGATGACCGTATCCCCAGGATCTAGCAGGCAGCGTGCCACCAGGTCGATCCCCTGAGTTGCTCCTGCAACAACGAGGATCTGTTCCGGCCGAGCGCCTACACGTTTGGCGGCAGCTTTCCGTAGCTCGGGCTGACCCTCAGTGGGCGACAGCGTCAGCGTTCGCAGCGGGTAGCGGTCCAGGATGTCGCCGATCGATTGCTTCAGTTTTTCAATTGGGAAGATATCGATTGCTGGTAGCGCCGCGCCGAATGAGATGACCGGACCCAGTGGGTATCCCTCGCTGGCCGCCCGTGTCATCCAGCTAACCGTCGGATCGAGTGTTCGCAACGCGCCGAGCGATACTTTGCCGCGCCATGCAAAGGGCGCTCCGGCGTCGTCGGGCCGGGCATCGACGAAGGTGCCCCGGCCGACTTGCCCGCGCACGAGTCCCCGTGCCCGCAGCTCGTCGAAAGCGTTAATGACCGTCGTGCGGCTGACACCGAGCTGCTGCGCCAGATCGCGCTCCGAGGGTAACCGTTCTCCGGAACTGAGCTCACCGGTGTCGATTGCCGCCGCTAACACGTCACAAAGTTGAAGGTAGAGCGCCTTATCCTTAAGTCGGTCGAGGCTGATGGCAGTGAAATTCATGGGTCCATTGTAGCGGTCGGTCTATCATCCGTAAAGGCCAATCGTCAATTGGATATGGTCTCTGAGGTGATATAGGACAACAATGAGCCTATTGGATTCTCTCGAAAGAAGATTAGAGCCGACCAATGACAGCCATGCAGCGCGAGAAGGCCCTTTCCCAACCAGTGGCGTGTGTTGCTGGTGAAGATGGATTCAAACGAGGCTTCGTAGCTCTCATCCCGGTCTGGCCCGGAGTCATTGCTTTTGCTGTTGCCTTCGCGATCGCCGCTCAGAGCGCCAGCTTTTCAACGCTGGAAGTCATCGCTCTCTCGCTCTTCGTCTTCGCCGGGTCAGCGCAGGTTGCGACGGTCGCTCTTTATGCTTCAGGCGCGAGCTTCATCCCGATCGTTCTGACGGCCCTGCTGCTCAATGTCCGCCACACCTTCTATGGCCTCTCGATCAACCGCTGGCTCCCAGTACGAACCAACCCGCCGAAGCCGTTGCTCGCCTTCTTTCTGACCGATGAATCGTATGGCATTACCATTCGGACATTCCTGGCCGGCGAAGGCAGCGCGAGTTACCTCTTCGGCGCGAGCATCAGCCTCTGGATCAGTTTCATTTCGGCAACGGTCGCTGGAGCTCTGCTTGGCGAGGCTTTACCCGCGACCGATGCGATTGGGCTCGAGTTCATCTTCCCGCTGACGTTTATCGCGTTGCTCGTTCCTCTGTTGCGAAGTCGCATCGACGTTACTGTCGCTATCGTCGCGGCAGGATTGATGTTCGTCTTCGATGGAGTTGTGCCCGATGGGCTATCGATTGTGCTTGTAATCGCTATCGCAGCGACGGTCGGACTGCTCTATGCCTCGCGACCTGGAGAGGCATAGAGTTAGTGGAGCGACTTGGTCTGATTCTCGCCGTTGCCGCTGTCACTTACGCGACCCGAATTGCAGGGTTCAGCTTCGATCGCAGGGTGATCCCTCAGCGTGTTGACCGGGCGTTAACATACGTCCCGATTGCCGCATTCTCCGCTTTGATCGTCCCGGGCTTGAGCGATGATGGCGGCAACTTCGCTCTCTCCCGCATAGCAGCCGTTGTCATCGCCGCTGCAGCCGTCCTGCTCACCCGCCAGCTCTGGGCCGGTCTGCTGGCGGGAATGGTGGCGTTCTGGCTGCTGTAGATACAGTCAGTTTGCAGGTTGTAGTGAGTGGTTGTAGGCAGACCAGCGGCTAGGACGGCGGATGGCCTCTGCTATTCCCTGTTACCTAATCCCTATTCCCTACTCATGTCCGTCGACTTCTACCCAGGCGGCGACGATGACGCAGCTATTGCCGGCCAGCGTCGAATGGCCCGCTGCGGCACGGGCATGGTTGCCGATCTCCGGACCGAAGATTTCGATGATCAATTCTGAGAAGCCGCTCATGACGTAGGATGTTCGGTCGAAACCTGGATCGGCATTGACCATCCCGGCGACGTAGAGCCACTTCGAGATGCGGTCGAGATCGCCAAGCTCCTCTTTGAGTTGGGTCAGAATCGTTAGCCCGGCGCCCCTGGCTGCTTCACGCGCGTCATCCGGCGACACCTTGCTCGGCACTGCCCCTTTGGGAGCGCCACCCTTGCCATCTATAGCTCGTGAGGAATGCCCCGACACATAGGCGATGCCGTTTCGTACTACGACCGGCACCGGCGGTCCGGTCTGTGACGACAGATAGGCCCCTGGTGCCGGCAGTACCAAGCCCATCTCCGCAATCTTCGCTTCTATTTTCATGTGTCATCTTTCTCTAATAGCGTGACTACAGGCGCAATAGTAGACCGGATTACGGCCGTCTCAAAATCTGAGCCTGATGTATCGCCAACTCCGGACAGATGAACAGGCTGAAACAATCCGGGCTAACGCTTTGCTAGAGCAAGCCTGACGCTCAAGGCAATGAAAGCGCCGGCGACGGATCGGCTCATCCATGTCATCACTCGCGGGTGGGAGATGACGTGGTTGCGGACCGAGGCGGCGAACAACCCATAGCCCACGAATATGACGAAGGTCATCAGCATGAAGATGGCGCTCAGACCGAGCATGGAGAGCGATGCGTGTGACTGATCCGTGTCAACGAACTGTGGCAAGAAGGCCAGAAAGAAGATCGACAGCTTCGGGTTGAGAAGGTTGATCAGGATCGCAGTCCGGATGACCTGGAAGTTTGACCTCGGGCTTACCCCGTCTTCCGACGGTCAACATGCCCTGGCTTCGAAGCGCACCCCAGGCCAGATAGAGCAGATAGGCCACACCCAGATACTTGAGCGTTTCGAAGGCCAGAGCACTGGTGTGCAGCAGCGCCGCCAGCCCCAGGATCGCTGCCGCGATATGCGGCACGCTCCCGAGTGTGCAACCGAACGCCGCGACGACGCTGGCCCGCCTCCCCCGCGACAGTCCGGCCGCCAGCGTGTAGAGCACGCCGGTACCGGGCGTCACGACGACGATGAGCGATGTGATCAGGAACTCGACGGTCATGGGATATTCCCTCACCCCCTAGCCCCCTCTCCCACTGCTGCGCGGGGGAGAGGGGGAACCGAACCGGGATTTGGATGTGCTGCTCTTGTTCTACTCCCCTCTCCCCCGCTGAAGCGCAGCGGAAGCGTGTGGGAGAGGGGCCGGGGGTGAGGGAAATCCCCTACACCGCCACCGCCTCGGCACCGACCTCCTTGACCTTCGCATTGAAGGCCGGCAGGTCGCTTTCGAGCACCGCATTGAGCTTCGTCAGCTGCTCGTCCACCCGCCCGGCGAGGTCGTTGTAGACATCGTAGGACTGCTGGGTCGGCTTGCCTTCGATTGCGCCGACCATCGAGATCAGGGCGGCCAGCTTGGCGTTGATCAGGACCGGGAAGTTGAGCGTGTCCTGGGCGGCCTTGGCGCGCCACTGGATCAGGACGTCCTCGACCTCGCGTAGCTTGGTCTTCAGATCTTCGCCCGCCTGGGTAACGCCTTCGTCATCCAGCCGCTCGATCCACATATCGACCTGCTTGCGGACCTTGCGCATGCGGTTGACGCCTGCGTGCAGCTCCGACAGCTTGTCGCTGACCTGTTGTGCTCAGATCGAACTGCTCCTGGTAATCGGCCTGGCTCGCGCCGGTGCGGGAATCACCCAGCACCTCGAAGTCCTGGCTGAGCGTCGTGCCTCCGACGGTGAGTTCGACGGTGTAGCGGCCTGGCACGGCCTTCGGGCCGGTCGGCGCGCCGCCGGCGAAGCCCATCGAGCCGGTGTCGTCCGGAACCGGAGTCGCATTCGGGTAACGGAAATCCCAGACGAAGCGGTTGGAGCCCTGGTCGGCCTTCACCACTGGAGGGCGGGTCAAACCCGGATTGTCTTTGTAGTGCTGATCGTCGAGCTTCTTGCTGGAATAGCTCTGGACTGTATTGCCTTCGCTGTCCTTGATCGTCAGCGAGATGTCGTCGCCGGGCTTCTCCGGCAGGTAGTACTGGATGACGACGCCGTCGTCCGGATTCGCGCCGGCGTCGAGCCAGTGCCGCTCGACTTCGCCTTTTTCGTTCTTACGATTCTCGTAGCTGACCACGAGACCGGTTGAGCGGAAGTAATTGCGGCCCTCGGTCGGGCGGCTGTTGAAGCCGCGGGCAGAGGCCCAGCGGACGGTGTCGCGCGGCTTGAAGAGCACGACGCCGTCCGTTTCAACGGCGCCACTGGCGAGCTGGCGCAACGGGCCGAGATCGTCGAGGATCCAGAAGCTACGGCCGTGGGTTGCCAGCACGAGATCGTCGTTCTTGATCGACCAGATCGTGAATCGGGACGACCGGCAGGTTGAGTTTCAGCGATTCCCAATTGTCTCCGCCATCGACCGAATACCAGACGCCGCGCTCGGTCCCGGCGTAGAGCAGGCCCGGCACTTCCGGGTCCTCGCGGATAGCGCGGGTGAACTCGTTCTCGGGGATGCCGTTCGTGATCGACTGCCAGGACTCGCCGTAGTCGGTCGTCTTGAAGAGGTAGGGCGCGTCATCGTGCGACTTGTAGCGCGTCGCGGCGACCCAGCAGGTCGCCGGCGTCGTGCGGCGACGGATCGATGATCGAGATCAGGCCCCATTCCGGCAACAGATCCGGGCCCATCGTGACGTTGTTCCAGCTCTCGCCACCGTCGCGTGAGAGGTAGATCAAACCGTCGTCGGAACCGGACCAGATCGTGCCCTGCTCGACCGGCGATTCGGCGATCGCGAAGACAGTCGCGTAGGTCTCGGCGCCGGTGTTGTCCTTGGTGATCGGGCCGCCCGAGGCGACCATCGATTCCGGGTCGGCGCGGGTCAGGTCCGGGCTGATCGCCTGCCAGCTATGGCCGCCATTCTTCGAACGGAAGACGATGTTGCCGCCGTGGTAGAGCGTGTTCGGGTCGTGCGGCGAGAAGACGGTCGGCGAGGTCCACTGGAAGCGCCAGCGCATCTCCGCGCCAGCCGAACCGAGGGTCATCTCCGGCCAGACGTTGACCGGCTTTGCCAGCCGGGTGCGAGCGTTGTACTCGGTCAGCAGACCGCCGTAGCTGCCGGCGTAGATGATGTCGGGATCGTCCGGCTTGACGGCGATGTAGCCCGACTCGCCGCCGCCGATGTCGTAGTACTCGGGCCGGGTGATCGCGCCGGTGTTCGAGCGGCTCGGCACGCTCATCGTCGTGTTGTCCTGCTGCGCGCCATAGACGCGGTAGGGCACGGCGTTGTCGACGGTGACGTGATAGAACTCGGCCGTCGCCTGATTCTCGATCGGCGACCAGCCAATACCGTAGTTGAAGCTCACCTCAGCGCCGCCATCATCGCCGAGAATCATCCGGTTCGAGTCCGCCGGATCGATCCAGAGCGCGTGCGTGTCGCCATGCTGGACGGCAACGTTCTCGAAGGATTTGCCGCCGTCGACCGAGCGCCACATGTTGACGTTCATGACATAGACGGTGTCGGCGTCGTTCGGGTCGGCGTAGATGTGGTGGTAGTACCAGGCGCGTTGACGCAGGTTGCGATCCTCGCTGCCGCGCGTCCAGGTCGCGCCGTAGTCCTCCGAGCGGAAGACCGCGCCATCCTCGGCCTCGACGATGGCGTAGACCCGTCCGGCCTTCGCGCCCGAAGCCGAGACGCCGATCTTGCCGATGACCTCGCCCTGCGGCAGGCCCGGGTTGTGGGTGATCTCAGTCCAGGTATCACCGGCATCGGTCGACATCCACATGCCGGATTCGTTGCCGCCTGACGACAGGTAGTGCGGTCCGCGGCTGCCCTCCCAGATGGCGGCGTAGAGGATGCGCGGGTTCAGCGGGTCCATCGCCAGATCGACCGCGCCGGCTGTCGTGCTCTTGTGCAGCACCAGCTCCCAGTTCTGGCCGCCATCTTTCGAGCGGTAGACGCCTCGCTCGGCGTTCGGCCCAAAGACGTGACCGAGAGCCGCAAGGTAAACGACATCGGGGTTGTTCGGATGAATGCAGATCTCGCCGATGTTCTGGGTTTCGGCCAGCCCCATGTGCTGCCAGGTCTGGCCAGCGTCGGTCGATTTGTAGACGCCATCGCCGCGTGAGACGTTGCCGCGGATCGAGGTCTCGCCCATCCCGGCGTAGATCACGTTCGGGTCCGACGGCGCAACCGCCAGCGCCCCGACCGAGGCCCAGTTGAAATAGCCATCGGAAACGTTGTTCCAGGAGACGCCGCCATCGGTCGTCTTCCAGACCCCGCCCCCGGTCGACCCGAAGTAGAAGGTCGATTTGTTGACCGGGTCGCCAGCCACCGCAACGACGCGGCCCCCGCGATGCGGCCCAATATTGCGATACTCCATCGCCCCGATCAACTCAGCTCTATCAGCCATGTAATTCCTCCCTGTACCGGTGGATAGTTCGATCATGTTCGATACCGGCGGCATTGTAGCGCGGACATTTAGATTCGAATTCACGATCTCTTGAATGTAGTGAATTCCCCTGGAGCTTCCTGTCTCGGACTCACCTCATGGCTACGAACTGGCTGCAAGTGACTCCAGGAGGTCAGCCATTGGGGAAATATCGCTCTTGTCCAACCAGGCATCGATCGCTCGAATGTATTCGTCCTTGGGACGTTCTATAGGGATAGGCCGGAGGCCGTAGCGAACCAAGAAGTAGTTTATACAGAGTCGGGCCGTGCGCCCGTTTCCATTCACGAATGGGTGAATGCGTACTATTTCGCAGTGAACAACTGATCCGGCTTCGAGCACATTTCTCCGGAATCGCTGGCGAGTTGGATCTGTACTCTGGGCGAATCCGTCAAGCTGGTCGAGTAGTGTAACTAGATACTGATCAAGCTTCGTTAGCGAATCTGGCACCCGCTCGTACTCGATACCCCTCCGGAATCCGAAGCTGTTGTTCGCTGGGATGTCGGGTATGGGTCCGCGAGTATGACCCGCGAGTTCGGGGAAGATCGCTCCAAACATAGTGCGATGAATTGTTCGAATCGCTTGAACCGTGAGCAGTTCGATTCGAGCACGAGATGCGATTGCGATCTGAATATCTGCGAGTGCAGCAATGCGCATGAGGCGCGCCGTGGGATGGTTCTCAAGATCATCCCACCAATCTAGGTCAATATCGGTGAAGGGTGGCCCGCTATCAAATCGGCTCTGGAACTCAGAAGATTTCGACAATCGGACGGTTCAATGCCTGAGAAATGGCACGCCGCGCCTCGTCGTGCGAGACCGAATTTCCTTCTAGTGCCTCGGATGCAACGATGTCACGAACCATGAGATCAAGTTCAGTTTGATCAAAGGATCGTGTAAAAATTGCGGTGCTCATATCTTCCTGTAGCCCAGCTGTGGTCGATTGCGATGAGAATTCCTTGTCAGAGATCGATGACCCATCGCTACCACTCTGTCGAGGTTGGAAATTCACACGAATCCTGGTGCGCGATGGAGAAACGTTCAATGCGCGTGCAAAGGTGTGTCTATGCCACGTCTGAGAAGGGGTATCAGACATCATTCACCCTCCTGAAGATCATCGTCTAGATCCTTACCAACAGATGGGACAGATTCGAAAACTATTCGATCTCGAATTTCATCTGGCACTGGTATGGGTCCGATTCGATCTTCGTACGATGCCAGCATTTCCGCGAGCATTGCCACCAGTGCCTTAGCTAACTGTGGACTCATGTTCACTGTCGCAACTGGCACCTCACGTATTCCGCCATCGGGGTGTATACGCTCACCACGATTAAGCTCCAAGACCACAGTGTAAGCGTTGACGCTCACGCTAAGCCCTGCAGCGGAGAGATGAACAACTTCGGACTCACGAGACTGTGACGTGATAGATTCCTCTCACTTCGATGATCGGCGAGCCCGATATTCCAAGTGCTACCTTGATGAGAATAGCATCATCGTGATGATCAAGGAGAACGTCGGAACCCAGACTGCATCTAGAATTCTGATTATGCCAGTGGAGAACAACAGTGACAGATATTTTTCAAGTCCAACAGATCGACCACGTCGAGCTCTTCGTACCAGATTTCGATGCGGCGCTGGAGTGGTATCGGAAGGTGTTGGGGCTTGTGCCGGTAGCAAAGGCGAAGCTCTGGGCGGATGAAGGACAGCCGCTGATGATCTCCAGCGATGGCGGCAGTACGATGCTGGCTCTCTTCCAGGGTGACGGTCCTGGCGAGCGCGCGATCACCGGCCACTATCTTGTTGCATTCCGTGTCGATGCCACGGGTTTCATGGTTTTTCTCAACCATATCGAGCAGGTAGAGGTTGCGAGCCGGCATGGCGGCCGGCTTTCTCGTGATGATGTCGTTGACCATGATCTGGCCTGGTCGATCTACTTCCGAGATCCCTGGGGCAACAACTATGAGGTCACCAGCTATGACTACGACGAAATAGGCGCTGCGCTGGCAACTGGAGCCTAGTCTTTCCACTTCCCGAACCGTTCGTATACGATGATATTGATGGCAAATCCAGACTATTTGGGCTGCGTATCGAGCATCGCGAACAGGAGCACGCTTATGGCTACCCGGCAATCTCGCGGCGTCTGCAAGCTCTGTGGCGAGACCTTCACAAAAGGCGGCATGAGCAACCATCTCAAAGCCTGTCGAGAACGCACCGGCGACAGCGCCGGTCAATCGCTCGCGGCAACCCAGTTGCTACATCTCGTCGTTCAAGATCGCTATATCAGCGACTACTGGCTGCATCTCGAAATACCGTGTACGGCGACGCTTGGGATGCTTGACAGCTATCTCCGCGATATCTGGCTGGAATGCTGCGGTCATCTCAGCGAGTTCTTCTTCGATGAGACGAGATATATCTCCTACGTTGAAGATGACGACATGGTGTTCGGCTCCTTTGCGATGCCGCCCAGTGAATCGATGTTCGAAACGACATTCTTGAAGGTCCTGCCCGTCGGCGCAACGTTCCGCTACAGCTACGACTTCGGCTCGACGACTGAGCTTGAAGGACGCGTCGTCGCCGAGCGGATTGGCAGGCCGCAGGCAAACACTCCAGTCCGGCTACTGGCTCGCAATCTACCGCCACAGATCCCGTGCAGCGAGTGTGGCGAACCAGCAGCCTGGATCTGCCCCCATTGCATGTGGGACGGTATGGGCTTCTATTGCCAGAGTTGTGGCGAGGATCACGACTGCGAATGGGGTAGCTGGGAGGAACTGATGCCGGTCGTCAACTCTCCCCGCACCGGCGTCTGCGCCTATGTTGGCGGACCGCTCACCTGACGCCATCTCGTCCAGCGCACCACCAAGACTGTAAAGCAGACAACAGGTTCTGTTTCCAACCTGTTACGTTCGGCCATCAATCTATGGATGTTGGAATTGCTGGTCAGTAACAGGAAGGAACACCGAGATGCAGCACGTGAATCAACCGAAACCGTTTCTATTGGACATCCAGGGGCTCAAACCAATCGACTTTGGGCCGGTTGTGCCCGAGCCGGAAGTAGAAGGTTTCAGAACCCAGCCGGAGGATATGGAGCATCCGCTCGACCACATCGAACTCTTCGGCGCGCCTGAGCCCACCCTTGCCGACATCGACATCTGGGAACACAGCTACGCCGTCGAAGCCGACGCCTACACCGCTACCTGCGATCTCTGGCGCTGGAATCCCGACGATGATCCCATCGCTGAGATCGCTGATCACGAGGTCGATACCTTCGCGGATCTGCCCTGAATCTAGATGTTGTAATGAACCCACCCTGGCGTAAACCGGGGTGGGTTCATTCCTGCGGTCTATGACCGGACGCCGCTGTGATCAGTCTCCCCAGCGGCCCCAATGAACGATTTCATCGAAATCCTTGCGTTCGTTCGAGCGGGATGGAGGTTTGGTGTTGGGGTCTGGGTAGCCGATTGTGATTGCACCGATCGGGTCGTACTCCTCCGGGACGCCGAAAGCGTTGTGGATCGTCGCTCTCGTCGCGGATGCTGAAGAAGAGCGCGCCCAGGTCTTCGTCGACGATAGTCAGCAGCATCACCATCGTGCCGAAAGCCGTGTCGACGTACCAGTGCGGCACCCGCCAGCGCTCCTCGTAGTTCGGCGGAAAGCCCTTGTCGGGTTGGGCGTAGCGGTCGAGATAGGCTTGCTTGTGGGCCAGCGGGACGATGATCACCGGCGCGTCATGCAGTTGCGGCGAACCGGTCGCCTCGGCCTGGCCCGGCGGGTTGGTCGCTTCCCAGAAGAGCGCACGCTCCTCCGGTGTGGTCAGCACCAGATAGCCGAGACCCTGAGCGAATCCGGCCGAGGGTGCGCGTGTTCCGTTGCGGAGAATCCGTTCGACGGTCTCCTTCGCGACCGGCCGGTCTGGATCGTACTTGCGAAACATTCGCCTCCGGTTGACGACATCCTGAAATTCCATCGTTAGCTCCATCTTCCTCGTCGGACGACTTCGTCGATTTCCCTGCGACCGCGTTTGAGCGACGGCGACTTCCGGTCATTTGGCGCCGGATGACCGATCGAGATCGCGCCAATCGGTTCGTAGGCTTCGGGAACTCCGAACGCTTCGCGGAAGCGCGGGGTGTCGACGCCGAAGAAGAGCGCCCCGAGGCCGAGGTCGGTGACGGTGAGAAGAATGTTCTCGGCGGCGAAGCTGGTGTCGATCAGCCAGAAAGGCACCGGCCAGCGGTTCTCATCCTTGTCTTCCCAACCCTTGTCCGGCTCTGCGTAACGGTCGAGATAAGCCTGCTTGTGAGCCAGCGGGATGATGATCACTGGCGCATTCTGCATCGTCGTCCAGCGGTTATCCTCTTCCCGATCCGGCCAGTTCGACTCCCAGAAGAGCTTGCGATCCGCTTCCTCCTCCAGCACCAGGAAGCCCCAGCCCTGACTGAATCCGGCAGAAGGCGCCCGAATCGCGTTCTCGAGGATGAAATCGACGGTCTCCCGATCGACTGGTTGGTCCAGATAGCTGCGGATCATCTTCCGGTTGCGTATGACGTCTTGAAATTCCATTTGAACCCTTCCTCTTCAAGGAGGTGCGATGTCTATATACGTCGAGAGCCCGACTCTGCTCATACTACCGACAGTCACTACTGGCTCACCAGAGAATAGCTAACATCACACCTGTCATTTCGACTGCAATGGAGAGATCTCATGTGAACAAGCTGCTGGCGTTCGCTTGAGATTTCTCCACTCCGCTATCGCTCCGGTCGAAATGACATCCCCACTGAACACAGAGCTTTGCGAAACAATGTGATGCTTCAGTCGGCTGCCACAGGTTCTTTCTCAGCCACCAGAGCCTCTCGCTCCCGGCGCGCTTGCTTGCGTGGATGGTCGCGAGGGCTTTCTGGAAGTCGGCGTCGACAGCGGATAGAGCCAGCCAGCGATGGCGAAGACGGCCAATGCCCCGGTCACCGAGCGCCAGAAGCCGGTGCTGTCGCGCAGCCCAACGACCTGGCTGAAGACATCGTAGAGGATCGGGATGATCAGGATCAGCACGAGCTTGCCGTTGAGCTTCGTGAACCCCAAACGCTTGGCCAGAACATAGAGCGGTCCGGCAATGGCTGCAGCAGTAAACATAGCCGTCTCGCGGTGTTCGAAGCCCATCTTTTCGCCAGCGATGTACCAGGAGTGGCTTGGCTGTTGAGGACACAGTAGCCGGTAGACCTTATAGCCCACCCAGGCCAGGGTATCGAACCCGCCCGCCGCCAGCAGCGGTATCGCTACCGCCCCGCCAACGATCGCCAGCGAGAGGATCGACGACACCAGCACCCAGTGGCGCAGATATACCGCTATCTGATTATCGATCCAGGCTTCGAGACGCGATTCCAAGAGCCCTCATCCCCCGGCCCCTTCTCCCAATCCTAGGAGAAGGGGAGAAAGATAAAACAAATCAGGGTTGCTTTCACCATTCTTACACCCCTCTCCCAGCATTGGGAGAGGGGCTGGGGGTGAGGGCCTCTGGCCACCCCACGAACTCAACCCCTTCCACCCCCTCAAACCGCTTCGCCATCGTCTCCAACGCCTGTTCATTGCTATCCACTAACAGAAAGTCTCGTCCCAGCTCAAGGGCGGCTGCGCCGCTCGTGCCGCTACCAGCGAAGAAATCGAGCACGAGATCGCCGGGATTCGAAGATGCCGCGATGATCCGCCGCAGAACGCCGAGCGGTTTCTGCGTCGGATAGCCGGTCTTCTCTTTGCCTGTGGGCTGACGATGGTGTGCCACCAGACATCGGTTGGGAGCTTGCCGCGCGCCGCCTTCTCCGGCCCAACCAGACCGGGGGCCATGTAGGGGATGCGGTCGATGTCGTCGGCGTTGAAGACGTAGTCGCGCGGATTCTTGACGTACATCAGGATCGTGTCGTGCTTGGCCGGCCAGCGGCGTTTTGGACGTGCGCCGAAGTCGTAGGCCCAGATGATCTCGTTCAGGAAGCATTCACGCCCGAAGATCCCGTCGAGCAGCACCTTGACGTAGTGCACCTCGCGATAATCGAGATGGACGTAGAGCGTGCCATTCGGCGCGAGTACCCTGTGAGCTTCACGCAGGCGCGGCTCCAGAAAACCGAGGTAGTCGTCGAAGGAATCGTCGAAGGACTGAGAGCCTGTCGCTCGGTCCGGTAGCGTTGCCCGAGGAAGCCGGTGCGGTCGCCGTCCTCATCGCGCGTTGTGGTCAGTCGCTCGCGTACCTGCGTTGTGCCGGTGTTAAAAGGAGGATCGATGTAGATCAACGGCACGCTGGCGTCGGCGATATCAGCCAACACCGCCAGATTGTCGCCGTAGACGATGCGCTGCACGCGCTTCCTCGACCCTCTTCCACAGATCAGCCACCTGTGGGAAGATCGTATCTCATTGAACGATTGAGAATCGCAAGCGTAAGGATCAAGAATGGCGAGTAGTTTGACACCGGAAGCATTGGTTTACGGCCTGAAGACGGCGGGAGACCCGGGAGTATCTCCAGATGGATCGCAGATCGTCTATACCCTCTCGCAGGCAAACCCGGAGACGAACAAGGTCGAGACGCAGCTCTGGTTATGCGATATCGATGGCGGGAACCAACGGCAGCTGACGCATCAGCGGCAAGAGCAATACGGGACCGCGCTGGTCGCCGGACGGTTCAGAGATCGCCTTTGTCTCGGACCGCATCGAGGATGATCGTAAAGGAGCGCGGGCAATCCTGGTCATGTCGCTGGCCGGTGGCGATGCGCGGGAAGTCACGCGTCACGGCCAGGGCATCAGCAACCTGGCCTGGTCGCCGGACGGGGCACCCCCACGAGCATCGCCTACAACACCGACTTCGACCCCGAGAATCCTGACGAAGAGAAGCGCGATCCTGAGGCCGCTCCGCCGGTGCGCGTCACCAGTCGCATCGACTACAAGCAGGACGGCATGGGCTATCTCGGCGACAAGCGCCAGCAGATCTTCATCGTCGATGTCGCTAGCGGCGAGCGTCGCAAGCTGACCAACCGCCCGAACGACTTCCAGCTGCCGATCTGGTCGCCAGACAGTAAGGCAATCGCTGCACTGCTACCAAACCGCAACGGCATGAACGGGCAGCTCGTCCTGATCGATGTTGCGACTGGCGCTGAGACGGTCGTCGGCCCGGAGCTTGGGACGGTCTCATCCTGGTCCTGGTCGCCGTCGGGCGACCGCGTTGTCTATACCGGAGATACCGCCCAGACCTGGCAGACCGATTTCTTCGTCTACCACGTCGATACCGGCGGCTCGCGCCGCATCACCGAGGATCTCGATCCACTCCCCGCCGGAGCTTTCGGCGGCGTCGCCTGCCCGATCTGGCTCGATGACAACCGCGTGCTCTTCAACGGCAGTCGAGCAGGAGCCAGCGGGCTCTATATCGTCGATCTGAGCAACGGCGAAGTCGAACTGAGCCACAGCCACCACGCAACAAGCGGAGGACTGGGCGGCGATGCATCCAATCGCTATATCGTCCAGACCCACGCTAGCTTCGACTCGACCGGCGAGCTCTCGGTCTACGACCGCGAGAGCGGCGAGCTCAACGTCATCACGAATCTCAACGAGGAGTTCCTGAACGAGCACCCCCCGGCCAGCTGGGAGCAGATCGAGATCGAGCGGGAGGGCTACACCATCGAATCATGGTTGCTGAAGCCCTACGACTTCGATGAATCGAAGAGCTACCCGCTGGTCATGACCGTCCACGGTGGACCCAACGGCCACTACGGCTACGCCTATGAACCTGTCCAGCAGATGCTGGCCTCGAATGGCTTCCTGGTCGTGCTCTCGAACCCGCGTGGCTCGAGCAGCTATGGTCGCGAGTTCACGATGGAAGTCTCGCTCGACTGGGGCGGCGAGGATTACAAAGACCTGATGGCTGTCGTCGACAAGGTGCTAGAGCGCCCCTACGTCGATGCTGACCGGCTCGGCATTGAGGGCTATAGCTATGGTGGCTACATGACCTCCTGGACGATCGGTCAGACCGACAGATTCAAGGCCTGTGTCTGCGGCGCGCCCTGCTTCGATCTGGAGTCGATGTACGGTACCAGCGACATCAGCCACACCTTTGGTGATCTCCAGTGGGGCGGCCAGCATCACCAGACGCCGGAGTGGTATCGCGACCACTCGCCCTCGACCTTCGCTCACAACGCCGTCACCCCGACGCTGATTATCCACGGCGAGGCCGACGACCGTTGCCCGATCGGCCAGGGCGAGCAGATGTTTATTGCCCTGAAGAAGGCCGGCTGCGAGGTCGAGTTCGCCCGCTACCCCGGCGGCTCCCACGGCTTCCGCCGCATGGGCCCGCCTCCGCATCGCGAGGATCTGCTTGGGCGAACCCTTGGTTGGATGAAGGGCCACTTGATGTAGGTTCGAACGTTGTCGACGGGTCCGAACACGCACCCTGCGGACGAACTGATCCGCCGCTTCATTGAAGTGGCGGACTTACAGCCTTCGCATGCCGATATCGAGATGATTGTCGAGCGTATGGCAACGGCGCCTTTCAACAATCAGATGCAGCGGGCTCCGCGAAGGCTACGCGGTCACTTGCGAGGGCGTCTCCTCGAAGGAAGAGCAGACGCCTTGTCGCTTCATCTGATCAAGCGAGTCTACGAAGATGAACAGTGGACGCGCGAAACGACCGCTGACGAGTTTCTGCAAGATGTTCGATCGGCGATTCGGGCCAAACACGCACGACTGGTAGTATTTCGAAACTGGGGAGGATCATTCGCTGCGACAATTGTGGAAACAGAATCGATTGTTCCCTCCTATCGCCGGGGTAGCCGGACAGAACGGCTACTGTTCAGCCTCTACTCGGCCGACAGCGCTATCATTGTCACCGCCTATATGATCTCATCGCTAGCCGCACTACGCCTTTCAGGAGATGCTCGATGGCTGACGTGAATAACACAATCGCTACCGACGCAGACTGGATTCTCGACTATCTCAGCAATAGCCTGGAAGACCTCGATGAGACGCTCGCTTGCTGGGAAGCACTTGCACGGCACGAGCGCATTGATGTCTGGGCGGAATGGCCGCTCAAGCAGGACAAGCTCGCAAAACTCGACGATCTCGCAGATCGCAACGAGCTATCAACGGTGCAGGAAGCGCGCCATCAGGCGCTTAAGCGCCATTTCTTGAGGCAGAACGAACAATTGCAACAATTGATTCAGGGCAGGGACGATTAGTCACATGACGCAATCGGCCATGCTTCGACCTTACCGACTTCAGATTCACGGCTTCCGACGCATAGGCCCGCCGCCGCATCGCGAGGATCTGCTTGGGTCGGACGCTCGGCTGGATGAAGGGCCACTTGATGTAGCGTCTCGCGCTTGACGCAGTTGCTCGAATGCTCCGGGCCACCCACGGTTGTTGGGTGGCCCCTGTACTCTTGGAGTGTGGATTGACAGTGATCTTGACAGAACTTTTGACCCGTCCTAGTTTCTCACTGCGTCCTGGCGCAAGCCGTAAAGGAAACTCGACCTCATCGATCGATCACATTTCTTAGCAGGCATTCTCGTTGTCCTGATGGCTCTCGCTCAATATGCCGGTCGCGACTGCCGAAACGCCGGCGACCTCGGGATTCGAACGTTCCTGGTCGCGAACGGACCTGCCGGTTCTTAACGGACAAGCCAGCCGCACCTGGATGTGGGGGCCGGAAGCGTTCACCGGGGGACTTTCCGAACCCTATGCTGAAGCACCTGGCACCACGCGCACGGTCCAGTACTTCGACAAAGCCCGAATGGAAGACAACAGCTGGCAGGCGACTTCCCCTCCCTGGGATGTCACGAGCGGTCTTCTCGTCACCGAACTGATCAGCGGCCGGCTGCAGCTAGGCGACAATCAATTCGAGAATCGGTCGCCGGCACAGGTGAACGTTGCCGGTGATGCCGACGACCCCACTGGCCCAACGTATGCCAGTTTTACTGAGCTCGTTGACGCGACTGGTGTCGACGTTGGGGGCATGGTTGTTTTGCGGGTGAGTCGTGATGGAACGGTGACCGTTGACGAGTCGCTTACCGAGCTTTCGGTCCCGATCGCAGTCATTGATGACGTGACGAATCATGGCATTGCTGAACCGTTCTGGGACTTCATGGGGAGCGAGGGGATCGTCTATCAGGATGGCCAGTACACTACTTCGGCACTCTTCGAGAACCGCTACTTCGCGACCGGCCGACCGATCACCGAGCCATACTGGGCGAACGTAAAGGTCGGCGGCGTCTACAAGGATGTGTTGTTGCAGTGCTTCGAGCGCCGCTGCCTGACCTACACCCCGGACAACGCTCCCGGCTGGCAGGTCGAGGCCGGTAACGTTGGCCAGCATTACCATCGCTGGCGCTATGGCGATGAGACCGCACCGCCGGGAGCGCGCGCTGTCTTCAGTGTTACCTACAACGACGAATTTCCCGCCGAGGCTCGCAGCGCCTTTGAATATGCACTCGACTTCTGGTCGTCATATATCAGTTCGACGGTGCCGATAGAAGTTGTGGCCCGTTGGGAGCCATTCTCATCTGCGAGGGCCGGATTCGCTGGTGTCGGTAGGCCAGAAAAGGCGATCAATTCTTTCGATGGTATGCCGGTATCGGGCGCGTACTATCCGATCGCCCTCGCCAACGCACTTACTGGAGAGGACCAGCTTCCGCAACGTCCGGACATTCGTATCTCGTTCAACAGCGAGCTAGAAGACCCTTTCCAATGGTATTTTGGCGTTGAGGATCAACCGAGCGGTACCTATGCGAACTTCATTCGCATAGCAGTGCACGAGATCGGTCACGGTCTCATCGGAGTCCAGAGTTTCAAATTGGGAGGCTCTCTTAATCTCGAAGGTCAAGCAAGTTACTCGAACCCGACGATTTGGGATACCTTCGTCTTCAATGGCTGCGGCGAGCGACTCATTGACAAATATCAAGGCAGTAGCATTGCGCTCGCAAATGAACTCCAGAGCAACGATCTCTTCTTTGGTGGCCCGCATGTTTTGGCGGCGAATGGAAACAGGCCCGTAGCCGTCTACGCTCCCACCTCCTGGGCTCAAGGGTCGAGCATAGCGCACGTAGATGAATGGGCTTTCCCTGATGGTGACCCGGACGCCATAATGACGCCCTTCACGGCTGGAGGCAATCAAGCATTCGGACCGATTACGATTGCGATGCTGCAGGATCTCGGTTGGCCGCTGAGCCGTGAAGCCGCAGCATTCGCTACGGCGCGGGTTGACCGCTCAACTGGTGACTCCGCCGGAGGCTCCGGGTTGATGGGCGTTATCGGCAATCCCTCGTCGACCAGCTGCAATAGCTACGCTCCCTCACTGAGCGCCGATGGACGCTACGTGGCCTACCATTCCTTTGCCCCTGATCTGGTGCCCGGGGATACGAACGACCAGGCCGACATCTTTGTCTACGATCGCCAGACTGGAGCTATTGAACGGGTGAGCGTGGCGACTGACGGCACGGAGGCAGTCGGAGGCAACAGCTTCTCGCCGGTCATGAGTGGCGACGGACGCTACGTCGTCTTTCAGTCGATGGCTACAAACCTCGTTGCCGATGACACGAACGGCGTCTGGGATGTCTTTCTTCACGACCGGCAGACTGGCGCGACGACGCGGGTCAGTCGGGATGAGGCCGGCAACGGCCTGTCAGACCCAAGCTACCAACCCACGATCAGCGAGGACGGTCGCTATATTGCGTTCGTGTCGGATTCAGACAGTCTCGTAAGCGGTCAGGAATTTGATGGCGCTGACGTGTTTGTCTACGATCGCGAATCCGATCATATGGAGCTGCTCAACGGCGCGGCGAATGGAGAATCAACGAGTCCGGCGATAAGTGCGGACGGGCGCTATGTCGTTTTCCAGTCCAGAGCAAGCAACCTCGTCGATGGTGATACCAACGGACGGTGGGACGTATTTGCCACTGATCGTGAAAGTGGTGCGACTGAGCGGATAAGTGTTTCGAACTCGGGCAGTGAGGGGAACGCTACATCGATGTATCCGGCAATCAGCGCTGATGGACGGACCGTCGCATTCATGTCGATTGCAGACAACCTCGTTCCTGGCGACACGAACCAGACATGGGATGTCTTCGTGCATGACCGGGAGACCGGCATGACCGAGCTTGTCAGTGTCGCCAGCGATGGTCGTCAAGGTGATTTCGCGAGCTTGTTCCCCGCACTCAGCGCAGACGGAAGATACGTCGCATTCGCGTCAGATGCCACCACACTCGTTCCTGGCGATACAAACGGTGTCCGCGACTTCTTCATCCATGACCGGCAAGTCGCAATCAACTACGAGGGTGAGCGGCGCATCTGACGGCAGCCAGACAAACATCGACACCGGCACGATAGGGCTCTCGTCCGACGGCTCGATCATCGCCTTTTCAGCGTATGCGAACCGCAATGATTCCGCCTACTATATATTCGTCGAGGAATGGCGCCGCTAAGCGGGAGACAAGAAGTACCCCAAGCTGCTCCCACGGCTTCCGCCGCTTGGGATCTCTACCGCATCGAGAGGATTTGCTCGGGCAAACCCTTGGTTGGATGAAAGATCATCTGAGAGTGAGCTAGCCGGAACAGGAATCGAAGGGATGCATCAATGGCTGCATACATGATCGTTGAGATTATCGAGGTGAGCGATCCAGAAGGATTTGGCGAGTACCGCGCCAAGGTTGGGCCGATGCTAGCGAAGCATGGGGCGAAGTTGATTGCTATGGGCGAGCAGATCGATGTCCTGGCCGGAGACTGGCAACCTGGGCGAGTTCTGATCTTTGAATTCGACCACCATGAAGGTATTCGAGAGTGGTACGACTCTGACGAGTATCGCGAGATCATCCCACTCCGCGACCGTAGCGCCACGCTGCGGATCGTTGGAGTATCCGGCATCTAGTGACCTGCTCCCAAAGAATAGCCGTAGGAGCTCTCAAAGCAGATCCTACGGCTATTCACGGTTGCAACTGTGCGAATAGTGTGAGGACTCAGTGCGCCCTCCTGTAGAATGTGACGGGAACTTCAAAAGAAACGCATGTGGGGACTAAATACGTGACGCGACCATCGATACTCGTCCGGCCTATGGTGTTGATCATGGCACTCATTTTCTCGGCAGGGCTCTTCACCGCGAATCAGCCAGAATCTGTCGAAGCCGAACCGGCCGGTATCGAGCTCAACGCGTCTATGCGTCAACTTCTACACCAGCGCCGTCTCCGTGCCCAACCCGGTCACCTCCACGACCTGTCCCGCCAACAGTTTCACCTTGCTCATTCCCGACAGCTTCCCCTTCAATCTGGCGGTCAACCCCTACACCGGCGCCGTCATCTACGCACCGGTCACGCCGCCCCGCTTCCTGCCGATCATCCTGCCCGACGCCGGCATCGTGCCCTTCTGCATGAGCCCCTACACCCACCAGCTGCGCTACAGCGCCAGCAACACCTGCGTCGGCGCGTCCATCCAGATCCTCGTCGTCGGCGAGATCGCTCCCGACGCCGTCGACGATGGGCTCTACACGACCCTCGTCAACAGCGACCTGAATGAGACGGCACCCGGTCTGCTGACCAATGACGATCTGGGACTGCCTGGCGGCGACGCTCACCAGCTTCGGCGACGGCAGTCTGGGTGGCGCGGTGACCGACAACGCAGCTGGCACGACACTGGTCGGAGGACTGGCTGGCGGTAATCTGACAGTCAACGCCGACGGCAGCTTCAGTCTGGTCAATCCGACGAGCGGCCGGCGACTACAGCTTCGACTATCTGCTGAGCAATGTAGCCGGAAGCGACAGTGCCACCGTCACGATCCAGGTACAACAAGCCCCGACCGCCAACGATGACAGCTACAGCACCCTGCCCGGTGCGACCTTGAGTCGCACGACGGCCGACCTCGACGACCTGCTCGACAACGACACCCTGGGCCATCCCGAGGCGACCATCGTCAGCTTCGGCGGCGGCTCACTCGCCGGTGACGCCTCGACAAACCCGGCCGACGGTGTGACGTCGGTGGGATTGGCCGGCGGCCAGTTGACCGTCGCTGCCGACGGCTCTTTCACCCTGACAACTCCTGCAGACGGCGGCCACTACACGTTCCAGTACCGCATCACCAATGCGGCTGGCTCGAGCGAGGCGACAGTCACGATCGATGTCCAGCGTCCACCCGACGCCGTTGACGATGGGCCCTACACGATGACCGTCGGCACGACCCTGACGGTGTTGACCAGCGACCTTGACGATCTCCTCGACAACGACGACACCGGCTTCCCTTCGACCGGCATCGACAGTTTCGGTGGAGGAGATGCGCCGGGCACGGTGGCCACCAATCCGGCAGGAACGACGGTGGCCTTTGCCGGTGGCACGCTGACGGTCAACGCCGATGGCTCCTTCACCCTGGCCAGCCCGGACCAGACGGGCAGTTTCACCTTCGTCTACCATCTGGAAAACCCTGCAGGCTCCGACGATGCCACGGTGACCATCGAGATCCAGGGACCGCCGGCGGCAGTCGACGATGGTCCCGCCAGTGACTCGGCGCCGGGCGATCTTTTCCATACCGCGCTCAACACGACCCTCGATTCGACCGTCACCGCAGGCGACGACAACCTGCTCTCCAACGACGACCTGGGCTTCCCCGAGGGGGAGATTGTCAGCTTTGGTGGTGGCGCGCTCGGTGGCCCGGTGACGACCAACCCGGCAGGGACGACGGTCAGTCCGCTGGTGGACTACCCTGACGGCAGTCTGACGGTCAATGCCGACGGCAGCTTCAGCTTCACGCCGCCAACCAATTTCACCGGCGAATACAGCTTCGCCTACCGCCTGACCAACGACGCTGGCAGCAGTGACGCGACGGTGACGATTGCCGTGGGCGTCAGGCCGAGTGCGCTGGATGACAGCTACAGCCCGACCGTGCTCGGCAATGTCAGCATCGACACGTCAACGAGCAGTCTCTTCAATGTGCTCGACAACGACAGTGGCGACCTGATCAGTTTCACGACGACGAATCTGACCAGCGCACAGGGCGGCGATGTGACGCTCAACACCGACGGCACCTTCAGCTACGACCCCTTCCCCGGCTTCGAGGGCAATGACAGCTTCGACCTACACGTCGACAACGGCTTCAACGACCCGCAGACGGGCACGGTCAGCCTGACGGTGAGCGGGATGCTCTGGTTCATCGACATCAAGATCCGACAGCAGGCGGCGATGGCCGCTTGTCGGATCCCTTCAATTGTCTCGTCGGGACAGGCTGTTTCGATCCCGACAGCGGCGGACGATCCTGACGACAGCATCTTTCTGGCCAGCGGCGCCTACACCGGTGGTCTGACCCTGCTTGCTAGCCAGCTCTTTATCGGCGAGGGAGCGGCCGCAAACCTGAGCACGATCACCGGGTTGACGCCACCGGCCGATAGTCCGAGTTTGCCGGCTACCAACGGCACGAACCCGCAAATCACGACGAGCGATGTGGACGCGGTGACACTCGGAACGTTCAACGGAATGCTTGGACTGACCATCGGCGACACAGGTACCGGAGCAGGAATCTCGGGGCAGCAATTTTGATTCATGTCCTCGTCGGCGAGGTCACAATCATGGGAACGGGGCAGGCCCTGGATCTCACAACGGGGACGTTGTTGGCCGAGTTTGAAAGTATCGCGTCGACGAACGCGACCGGGCCAGGCATGAGCCTGACGGTGTCACGGGATCATCGCCCGTCTACGTCCAGGGTACGACGACGATCACCAACCCAAGCGGCGACGGTATTGCGATTACCAACAGTCCTGTAGATTTCAACTTCCAGGGCACGACGACGATCGACAATGCCGGGGTCAACGGGATCGACCTGACCGGGAGTAACGGGACGGTGACCTTCTCCAGCATCGATCTGGATACGATCGGCAGTGTCGGGCTCAACGTGCAGAACAACACCAGTGCGGTCACGGTCAACGGCGGCAGTATCGGCGCGACGAACGACCCGGGCGGCAATGCGCGTCGACATCCAGGGCGGGACGGCGGCGATCTCGATCGCTGCGACGGTCACGAAGACGACGGCCGGGAAAGTGGTCGAGGTGACGGGACGTTCCAGCAGCACGGTCACCTTCTCGAACACCCTGACCTGTACCAGCAGTTGTGAAGGACTCAACGTCAGCAGCAATAGCGGTGGTTCGACGCTCTTCAGCGGCAGTGTGACAGCGAATACAGGCGCCTTCACCGCTGTGAACCTGACGACGAATGGCAGTCACAGCGTGACCTTCAGCGGCGGGCTGGACATCGACACGACCAGCGGCGTTGGCTTGAACGCCACAACGAGCGGGACAGTCGAAGTGCTGGCGACAGCGGTGACCAACACGGTCAACAGTGGAACGGGGACAGCCGTCAACATCACCGATGTGACCATCGGCAGCCAGGGCGTTACCTTCCAGCAGCGTCAGTGCCAACGGTGCGCCCAAAGGTATTGTGCTCACCACAACCGGCACACAAGGCGGCTTCACAGTGACTGGTGTTGGGACGACGGATGCCAGTGGCGGCACAATTCAGAACATCACGACTCGCGGAGTTGAAGCGAATTCGACACAGGATCTCAGCCTCAGCAATGTGGATTTCATAAATGCCAGTCAGACCGACGCCGGTGGTGCGGGGGTGTGTGACGGAAACACGAACCTTGCATGTAACGGAGCTATCTTTCTGCGTCCGTCATTGGGGCTCATTTCACGAACATACTCGTTGACGGATCAGACGAGATGGGCATCAATGGCAATAATGTAACGGACTTCGACCTCGTCGATAGCACGGTGAAAAACGCGGGAAATGCGTCCGACGAACACGGGGTACATCTACGGAATCTCTTTGGCACCGTCGCTAATGGCCAGGTGAACACCATCACCAATTCGACCATAACGGCGTCCTCCAACTTCAATCTCTTCATCCAGAATTCATCGGGCACGAATGCTGCTGGAGGGCAGCACGACCGCATCGAGATTGCTAACTCGATCTTTTCGGATACTCCGATAGCAACGACTGGAGGGGATGGGATCACGTTCTCGGGGCGGCTGACCGCGAACATGAAACTCGTCCTCACCAACAGCACGTTGGACAACAATGCAACTGACGGCATCCAATGCGATGCCGGCGACACCAGTGCGGTTGAGTGCACGGTGACCGGAACGACGGTAAGAGACAACAACATCGGGTTGAATATGTCCGCCTCCGGCACCGCGACACTGCGCTTCGACATCTCTAACAATCCGCTCATCATCAACCGCCTGACCGGCGATGGTGGCGCGCAACTCATCAACACTTATGCCGGGGGTGCATCAACGATTGACGGTCGTATCCAGAACAACGACGCGATGAATGGCACGCAGAATGGGACCGGCGTCGACGCGATTGCTGAAGCCGCCAACGAAGGCGGAACGGCCACGCTGACGATACTCATCGATGACAATGAGATGCGGAACCTGCCTAGCATCGGTGTCAATGGACGTGCTTCGCTCGGGAATACCGTCGGTGGGACCAACACCGGAGTCTTGAATATCACCGTAACGAACAATCTCATTGAGAGTCCCGTGAGTTTCGGGAATGACGGGATAGAGATCAACTCAGGCAGTAGTGCCGGGGGGAGTGGTCACACCGTCTGTCTCAATCTCGCTGGCAATACGGTGACGGGAGGACAGTTCGATCAAGACATCAAGCTGCGCCAACGTGTCGGCAATATCTACAACCTGCAAGGGTTGTCCGGCCCCTATCCGGTTGCGGTAAATACAACTGTCGAGTCATATATCTCGTCGACGAATGTACCGACGCGAGGTCTCGTAACTGTGACGATAGACGGCGCGGGCTTTGGTAATGCAACCTGTGCAACCCCGACCTTGCCCGTTCCGTAGCCCAAACGCACATCATTCGCCGGCGCGTGGCGCATAGTAGCGCCAGGCCACATCCTCGAGCATCTAGAGAAGCTCATCTTGGGTCTCGATGCTGGCGACGAGTTCGCCACTGAACAGGCTACACGCGTCCAAACTCGCATAGGATCGAATCGATTCACCCGCGAGGGTATGCGACAGTAGACAGCGAGAGGGACAGATGGCAGCCTTCGATATTCTGGTCCGCGGTGGCAGGGTGATCGACGGGAGGGGAATCCCTGAGTCTCTGGAGACGTAGCCATCACTAGGGACGAGATAGAATCGATTGACGTGGTCAAGAAGATGGAATTGGGGAGAGTCGTCCGGCGGCTACCAGGCTACTTTGAATTCTCTGGATTTAGATGAGTTCACAGTAGGCTTGATGACTGTCGTCATATGCTCTAAGCATCGTCTCCAGTTCATGTTGGACTAGGTCACGCCAGCGAACCGGTTCAAGCAATTCCGCGCCAGGACCGAGCCAGCGCACGAGTTCGAGTACGATGTCAGATCTGTTCTGGCCGAAGGTCATCAGCACCCGGCCGTCCGGCTGCTCCTCGAAATGCGCGTGCTGGTAGTACCAGTCATGCTTCAGCCGTTTCGCCTGTGTCGGACTGAGAGCGATCCTCACCGGGCTGCTTTCCGCCCAACTCTCCATCGCTGCGGCTAACCAGGAACGATTGAGATAGGCGCTGATGTCCGCAACGGGCTTCGCAGCCTTTCGGCACCACCAATCGAAATATCCAGCACGCGGTCAGCGCGCCAGGTGCGTGATTCGCCGTTGACGAGCGTTCCAACGAGATACCAGCAGTTGCGGTCCCAAAAGAGCCCCAGTGGGGTTGCCTCGTAGCTTCGTGGGCCATCGCGGCGATACGGTGACTGGTAGCGCATCTGGACCCCGTTGCCGGAAAGGATCGCGGTGAGAAACGCGTCCAGCACCGCCCCTTCGTCATCAATCGCTGACTTCACCTGGTGCAGAGAATCTTCGCTGACGCGCTCGACGTGAAATGCGTCGACCGCCGCCTCTTCAAATCCGATGATGCGCCGGGCATTGCGCAGGGTCTGTTGCAGCGGCGCTGGGAGCGCGTTGAGCAGCTTTCCCTCGGCGTTCGCCAGATCTTTGGCATGTGGATGCGTTCTGAGGCTGTCGAGCATCGTGACGCCCAGAATCAGCGAGATCGCTTCGCCTTCCGAGAACATAATCGGAGGAAGCCGGTAGCCCTCGACCAGCCGGAAGCCACCATGCCGTCCTGTCTCCGAATAGAAGGGGATGCCAAGCTCTCCGAGCGCATCCATATCCCGGTAGATCGTTCGCACCGATACTGCAAAACGTTCGGCGAGCCGGGAAGCAGGGACGAGTTCCCTGTCACTGAGTTGAAGGAGGATGCCAACAAGCCGGTCGGAACGCTGCATCGGCGCGGATACTCCTCGCGATTAAACCCTGACATGCTGCTGACAGAGTTCCCAGCATACTCTCATATCAGTGTTTCGGACCGGCTGGGTCCAATTGAGAGGGCGCTATGCGTTTTCGGGACAGTTCCTATCTGCGACTCTTTCAATTCACCTCCTATCGGCGCTTCTGGTCGGGCTTCGCCCTCTCCACGCTGGGCGACTCGATGGCGAGGGTGGCGCTCGTCTGGTTCGTCCTGCAGGAAACAGATTCAGCGCGAGCCGTCGGGATTTTGACGCTTTGCTATACCGCACCGATATTGATCGGTGGGCTAGCGGCCGGCTACCTGCTGGATCGCTACGATCGGCGCCGGGTGATGGCGGTCGACAACGCCGTGCGTGGTCTGGCGATGGCGATGGTGCCACTGCTGCACTTCCTTGGAATGCTGGAGGTCTGGCACGCCTACGTCGCGGCAGCCGTCTTTGGCAGCCTGATGATGATCTCGCTAGCAGGTAGTCCGTCTCTGATTCCATCGATCATTCCTCGTGATCAGCTCACTGCGGCGAATGCCTTCGAAACGCTGGGTTTCTCCGTAACAAGCGTCCTTGGTCCACCGCTGGCCGGAGTGTTGATTGCGCTCATTGGAGCGCCGAATGTGTTGATCATCGATGCCGCCTCCTACTTCGCCTTCGCTCTGGCGCTCGTCGGTGTGCGCTACCTCGATCAGCCTGGTGATGTAGCTGGAAGTGCTGCGCCGCCGCGAGGCTCCACCAGTCTCGGCGATGCCGTGCGGCTGCTGCGGTCAAATCAGATACTGCTTACGACGACGCTGATGTATATGGCGGTAAACGTCGGATTTGGCGCGACTCGCGTCTGGCTGCCGATCTATGTCGAGCGCATCCTCGATGGAGATGCCAGTCTTTTCGGGTTGCTTCTCGGAGTGGGCGCAGCCGGTCAAACCCTCAGCTCCATCGTCGCGGTCGGGATCAATCGCTGGTTGCCGCTCGGTACGCTGATCTGCCTGGCAGGATTCCTCGGCGGGCTGGCTACCCTGCCACTGCTGGCCGGCCAGACGGGGCTCGCCCTGGTGGCAATCTTCCTATCCGGCGCGCTGACCGCCCCACTAACGATCTGGGCACAGACGCTCAGGATGGAGATCATCCCGGCCGCTATGCGCGGGCGAACCTTCGCGCTACTACGGATGATGATGCAGGGCAGTCAACCTCTGGGTGGCGCATTTGGGGGCTTCCTCTTGCCAGTCCTGGGTATCAGCACGATGATCGGGCTCACAACGGTGGTGATTAGTGGCGCAAGCGCTGTAGCCTTCCGTGTCCGAGCATTGCGATTCGCCGGACCTCCGACGCCGTCTACCGTCGTACAGTCCGATCCAGCCGTCGTTGATTGATGAGAGAAAGATTGAAGCCGCTGGAAACCTACACATTCCACGCGCTGACACCGGATCGCTGGGCCGACCTGGAGGCGCTCTTTGGGCCGCGCGGCGCCGTTGGCGGTTGCTGGTGCATGACAATGCGCCGTTCCCGCTCCGAGTATGAGCGGGAGAAGGGCGACGGCAATCGCCAGGCCTTTCAGAGAGATCGTCGAAGCCGGGCCGCCGCCGGGAATCCTGGCCTATGTCGATGACACGCCGGTCGGCTGGTGTGCCGTCGGACCACGTGAAGACTTCTCGGTTCTCAGTCGTTCACGGGTGCTTAAGCGAATTGACGACAATCCAGTCTGGTCGGTCACCTGTTTCTTCGTCGCGAAAGATCATCGCCGCCGGGGATTGTCGGTAAAGCTACTCCGCGCCGCAGTCGATTTCGCCACTCATCCCAGGGCGCGACCCTCGTTGAGGGCTATCCGGTCGATCCGCGAGATGCCAACTATCCAGCAGCTTTCGCGCATACCGGCATCGCGAGCATTTTCCACCAGGCGGGATTCATTGAGGTCGAGCGTCGTTCCGAGACCCGCCCGATCATGAGGCTAGCGGTTCCAACTGGCGAGTAGATAGCTCTTCTTGTTGAAAGCACATTTGTCAGGTTGTTCATCGATATGGTCACCAATACTTCAGAACGACCGCTTCTCGCCGGCCCTGGGACAATTCGCAATCGTCCATGACCTGGAACGTAGGCTCGACAAGCGGCGAAAACGACGGGACCAGTCACGTGGCCGGTCCCACGCCATCGTGCTTCAGTTTCCGCTTTGATGATTAGAAAGTGGAACCGGTCCAGCCTGGCGACGTTGTAGCTCTCACAGGCGTAGAGCAGGTTGGTTTCCCAACGGCCAGCGCGCACAGCCCATGCCCAATAGGAGTGGCGGTTGGTGCCGCTGCCGCCGAGGATCTTGTTACTGAAGGGCCAGTCGCTGCCGTCGGAGTAGATATCGTAGAGATTCTCGTTGCCGGCTCCACTGTCGAGAATAACGGTGCCTGCGCTGCAAACCTCTGATCTTCATAAATCCAGGGCGGCCATTACGCGCCATCGGTCCTGCTTCCGAGTTCATTCAATCCAAAGGCCATAGGTTCGTCGTAGCTGTTAGAGTACGAGACGGATGCTGGAGGGCGTCACAGTCAACCAGCTTTTGTCCAGATCAGCAGGATGCGGGGAGCACCGCTATGGCTGGGGCGGGACACGATGCGGGTGGTGAAGCTATCCGTGCATTGTCCGACAGCGAACTCGTACGCCGGTTACAGATAGGCGATGAAGAAGCTCTTGTTGAGCTCTATCGTCGCTTTGGCGGACTTGTCTATAGCGTTGCCTACCGCGTCGTTCACGATCATGCGCTGGCTGAGGAAGTCATGCAGGACGCCTTCCTGAACTGCTGGAACAAGGCCGGAGAGCTATCGTCCATCTGTTGGAAATGTTGCGCCGTGGCTGGCCCGGATCGCCCGCAACCGGGCGATCGATGTCATTCGCGGTCGTCAGCATCAGGCGCGCCTGCGCGAGCAAACTCCGCTGGCGCCGTTCATCTCAATGTCGACCGCCGATCATGGCGACGCGATATCTGTCGAACAGACGTTGTCCGAAGCTGTGTCCGAACTGCCTGAATCGCAGCGGACAGTGGTCGAGCTGGCCTATTTCGGCGGTCTGACGCAGTCTGAGATAGCCGCCAAACTCGACCAACCGCTCGGTACGGTGAAATCACGCACCCGCTCGGCGATGGAACATATGCGCCAGCGCTTGCGATCTACCTTTGGCCCTGCATCCTCCGAGGCTGACGCTCATGAATGATCACATGCGAACGCACGAGGAGTTCCAGATTGATCTCGCGGCCTACGCGCTTGGCTCGCTCGATAGTGCTTCCCGTGCTGCGCTTGAAAACCATTTGCGCGACTGCGCCGAATGCCGGGCTGATCCTGTCCGAATATGAGCGCGTCGTCGCTGGCTATCCGCTGTCGCTAGCGCAACAACAACCGCCGGAAGGAGCGCTCGACCGGCTGCTCGAGCGGGCCCGCTCGGAAACAGCGACCTCCCCGCCACCACCGCAACGCAGCATGAGATATCTCTGGGCCAGTTTCGCGGCTCTTGCGGCGCTCCTGCTCGTCATGCTCGGCTGGAATCTCTGGCTCCAGTTCGACACCGATGATGACTACTCCGCTGGATTCCAGCAGTATCGCCTATCGTCGTGCCGCTGGTGGGCTCGGAGGAGGCGCAGAACGCTTCAGGGCATTTGCGTGTTGGACAAAGACTCAAAGAACGGCGCTCTCGTAGCAAGCGGTCTGCCGGTGCTCAGCGCGGAGCGTGACTACCAGCTGTGGTTCGTTCATGCCGATGGAACGCGCGATAGCGGCGGCGTCTTCCACCCGGACGCATTGGGGCAAATCACCGTGCAAGTGATTGTCCCCGATAACTCTGAGCGACGTAGAAGTGGTCGGCGTTACCGAAGAACCTGCTGGTGGCAGTCCGGGCCCGACCGGCCGCAACGTCTTGCGCGGTCCGTTTTCTACCGGCTCCTAGGGCATTGAGCGGGATATCCGGCGACAAGCTAGCAGTGCCTGTGTTCGCGATGGCAGGTCATCTGCTCCTTTTCGGAGGATGTGGCGCTGAACACTGCGAAGATGGTTCGATACCATCAGATATTGCGATGTGACGGATTGGCTCAGGCGTGCCGTCGTTGCTCATCTCGTTCGATCTCATCGGCACGTTCGTCTTCGCTCTGAGCGGGGCCGTTCTTGCTACCCGAAAACAGTTCGATATTGTCGGTGTGTTCGCGCTGTCGCTGGTGGCCGGGCTTGGCGGCGGAATGTTGCGGGATATCTTGCTGGACGATCTTCCTCCGGCAGCGATCGAGAACGAAGCCTATCTGGTGACTGTCTTCGCAGCTACCGCGGTCGGTTTCCTGCTTCCTGCTCAGATCGAGAGAATCAATCACAGTGTGCGCTTGCTCGATGCGCTGGGCCTGGGGTTCTTCGCTGTCGTCGGCACGCTCAAAGCGCTCGATGCTGGTCAGGGACCTATTTCAGCCCTCTTGATCGGGGTCATCGCCGGGGCGGGCGGAGGCGTCGTGCGAGACCTGCTGGCATCCGAAACACCGCTGTTATTGCGCCAGGATATCTATGCGCTGGCGGCGTTGTTAGGTTCTCTCACCTTTTTGCTCGCGTTCAAAGCAGATATGCCGAAGGTGCCGGCTGCGGTACTCGGAGTCGCGGCGACGTTTATCCTGCGAAGCCTGTCGATCCGCTACGGGCTCAACGCACCGCGGCCGATTCGCAGTGTGAAGCCCAAACGGCGCGACCCGGAATGAGCCTGCCCGATCCGGGAAGGCCCCGCCCGAGGTCGAATTAGGTTTGCGGAGACTCGAGTCAGTGCGAGTACTCGTTCGGCAGCACTCTCGATACCTTGTAGCCGGATAGCTCAAGCTGATCCACTACACGCTGGCCGTGGGCCGTGTCGCGCACCTCCAGGATCAGTTCCAGCCCCGTCGACGATAGTGGAACGCCCCAGACGGAGCGTCGGTGATGAATATCAATGACATTCGCTCCGGCCGAAGCAACCTTCTCCGCCAGTCCTGCCAGATTGCCGGGGCGGTCGGGCAGCGCCGTCCGGATGACCAGGTAGCGGCCTTCTTCCGTCAATGTTTGATCGATGACCCGCGCCAGGAGATTGGCGTCGATGTTTGCGCCCGAGAGGACGATGCAGACTTGCTCATGGGGCTCAATCGGCACGCTACCGCTGAGCAAGGCCGCGATGCCGGTTGCTGCCGCCCCTTCCAGCACCAATCCCTGATTCTGAAGGGCAAAGAGAATGGCATGCGCGATCTGTTGCTCGCTGACGGTAACGACCTGTTCGACGTGCCGGGCGATGATCGGTAGTGTCAATTCACCGGGACGCTTGACCGCTATTCCGTCCGCGATTGTCGCCGCCGGTTCGATGGTTACTGGCGCGCCGTGCTGGAGCGATGGCTCGATCGATGCGAAAGCGCTCGCCTGGACGCCGATGATCCGCGTCTCTGGCCGGAGGGCGTGGATGGCAGTGGCAATACCGCTAATGAGCCCGCCGCCGCCGATTGGCACGATGACGACATCGACTTCTGGCAATGCATCGAGAATCTCCAGCCCGATGACGCCCTGGCCAGCGATAACGGCAGGATCGTTGAAGGCATGAATGCGGGTCAGGCCACGTTCCTGCTCGATCTCGCGAGCGCGCGCATCGGCGTCGTCGAAGGTCGTGCCGGTCAGGACAACTTCACCGCCGTAGCGCTGGGTTGCGTTGACTTTCATCAGCGGCGCATGTTCAGGCATCACGATGGTGGCCTTGATTCCGAGCATCTGGGCACTCAGCGCCACGCCCTGTGCATGGTTGCCCATCGATGCAGCGATGACGCCCCGCTGCCTGTCGGATTCCGGCAACTGTGACATCTTCGTATAGGCGCCGCGGAGTTTGAAGGAGCCGCCGATCTGCGTATTCTCGGCTTTGACAAAGATCCTGCTCCCGGTCGCGTCGCTCAACCGTGGGCTGGGCAACAGCGGCGTCTCGATCGCGACGCCCCGCATCCCTAATCTGCGCCGCCTGTATCTTGTCCAACGCGATCATTGCAGTTCCTGTTCGAGCTATGGATGCATCCGAATCGACAGCTTTTCTGCCGTCTATCAAATGTGCGGAAGCGTCTGGACGAAGATCTCCTCTTCCGACTTGCCTTGCCAGTTGCGGGCAGCCATCGCCGCGCGTTGCTTGCGACCGACGCGTTCGCCCTGCTCGATCAGCCAGCCCTCGTTGATCCGCGTGTGCCAGCCCTCGTCGATGACGATCTTGCCGTCGACGATGACGGTTTCGATATCGCTGGCGTTCGCTTCATGGATCAGTGCCAGGATCGGATCAACAACCGGGCCAACATGGACCTTACGAAGATCGGCGATGAAGATGTCGGCCTTCGCGCCCGGCTCAATGCGGCCCAGATCTGCACGTCCCAATGCATCTGCTCCTGCGGCAGTCGCAGCGTAGTAGAGGTCGCGAGTTGCGGCTGCCGACCAGTCTCCGCTGATGACTTTTGAGATGTAACTGCCGAGCCGTATCTCTTGCAGGAAATCGCGTGGCAGTGTGTCGGTACCGAAGGTCATCCGGACTCCGGCGTCGAGATAGCGTTGCCAGGACTCCATCGCAATTCCCCGACGGGCAAAGACCGTCACCGAATGGGCCACGGACGACCGCCGCTGGCTATCAGCGCGAGATCGTCCCCTGGTGGAGTGGCGGTCATGCGGTGGCCGCTGACATAGATGCAGTGCCCCAGGAGCATACGCGGTGTCAACAGTCCGAGATCGTGCATAAATTGGATAGGTGTCCGCCCGGTCCGGCGCAACATCTCGTGATATTCGAATCCAGCTTGAGCGGCATGCACTGAGATTGGCACGTCGAGTGACTCTGCGGCATCCTGTGCATCGCGCAGCAGAGCGGGAGTGCAGTTATCCAGGCGGGCCGGGATCATTGCGCCGCGTAGCCGCCCGTCGTGATCCCCATCGCGAGATTCTATGAAGTCGACGGCCCTGTGGAAACCCTCCCGACCAGCCGCTTCATCCCAGTGGTAGCGAAAGGCGCCGCTGTCCGGGTCAAGCACCCATGTGGCATCTTCGAATCCGGGTCCGGCATAACAGCGGATGCCGGACTCCCCAACCAGATCGCCGAAGAGCTCCATATCGCCGATCGCGCCGCCGATCTCCAGAAACGTCGTAACCCCTGACTTGAGCAGTTCGACCTGCGGGTATAGTCCGGCGGCCCGGCGCTCCTCGTCGGTCCAGGGCGGGCCGCTGTTCGCCATCGTGGCGGTTGATGCACTGGCAAAGAGCATGCCGGAGTTGTAGTAGCCTGGCGCTCCTTTGTCGGTCATGAGCACCTGGGTGTCGATGCCGGCGTGGACGTGGCAGTTGACGAATCCAGGCGAGACGAGTTTGCCGCTGGCGTCGATGACCGTCTCAGCTGGCCCCGGATCGTCGCGCGTGATGTGATCTACCCGGTCACCTTCGATGACGACGTGCGCTCCGGGCATCAATGCATGGCCGCCCTCGTGCCAGACAACAACATCGCCGTTCTGGATAATCGTCCGCGCCATAATCTGTTTCCTGCCGCTAGGTTCTCTCTATCCATCTCCGGATGAAACGATACAGCACCGACTCGGCTCCGATAGTTCTCCGCAACGTAGGCCGATTAGTTATTGCCCGAACAGTGGGCATGGCTTCATCTACGTATTGCAAATTGGGCGTTTATACGGATGTGGCGCGAAACCCCACTCGTACGATATCGGTATCGGACAAGACGGAGCGGGCTTGTGGCTGGGGCGCAGCGGCGAATTGTGGACGAGGCCTGAGTCTCTCCAGATGGCGGTCGCACCTGCCGCTGAGGGCTAGTGAAGGAAGCTAGCTAGGACGAAAGGGCCATCACATCTTGCAAAGCGAACGCTCACTATTAGGACGTCAATCCGTGGTGAACTTTTGTCCATTTATGTGTAAGCTTCCTTACATTAATTGAGGAACGAACCCGGGCGAAGGAAACTTCACAAAGTAGGCTCCGCCCGACGAACTTGATGCGAGTTGACCGTATGTCTTCACTGTTGCGATCCCGGTTTCTCTTTGTGTCAGCGCTCGTGCTCGCGTGGCTCGGATGCGCTGTCTGGTTGCAGATAGGCTTCGGAGGAGTCGCTGCGCACGAAGATCACACTTGTCCGGACGGGTATCCGGATACGCCGGTGATCGAGGCCCACGTCGACCAGGCCGACATCAATTCGGGCGAGTATCGACTTTGAAGAACTGGTGGCGCTCGGTAAGGATCTGTTCGACGCGCCCTTCAACTTCTGCGATGGCCAGGGGCGACCCGGCACGACAGGCGCAGGCGATGCGCGTGACCCCGACTCCAACCCACCACACTTCATCCGCACGTCAGCGCCAGACTCAGACTCATGTGCAGGCTGCCACAACCAGCCCCGTGGCGGCGGCGGTGGAGATTTCGTAGCCAACGTCTTTGTGCTGGCACAGGCTCTCGATCCGGTTACCGAGTCAGTCAACCCAGTGAATTCAGCAATGAGCGCAACACGCTTGGCATGTTCGGCTCCGGCGCAATCGAGATGCTCGGGCGCGAGATGACCGCAGACCTGCAGGCTATCCGCGATGAAGCCATCGAAGAGGCGAAGGCCAGTGGCTCGCCTGTATCGAAAGATTTGCTGACCAAGGGTGTCTCGTTTGGCCAGATAACCGCAAACCCGGATGGCACGCTCGATACGTTGCAGGTGGTTGGTGTCGATGACGATCTCGTCGTGAAGCCATTCCATCAGGCGGGTGTCGTGCGCTCGCTCCGAGAGTTTACGGTCAACGCCTACAACCACCATCACGGCATGCAGGCCGATGAACGCTTCGACCTCAATCCGGAGAAGGGCGTCGACTACGACCAGGACGGCGTCGCCCATGAGTTGACCATTGGCGATATCACGGCGGCGACGATCTATCAGGCGCAACTCGGCACTCCGGGAAGACTGTTGTCGTCCGATGAAGCCGAGCGCGCCTGGGCCGATATGGGGGAGCAAGTATTCAACGGTATCGGTTGCGAGTCCTGTCACTCGTCGAGCATGGAGCTTGATAGTGCGGAGTTCACCGAACCCTATCTGCTCAACCCGGCCGGGACATGGAGCGATGTCGATCAGATCTTTAGCTACGACATGACTTCCCAGGGCGAAGGGCCGCATCTGGAGTCGAATGGCGATGGCGGCGCGATCGTGCATGCCTATACTGACCTCAAACGTCATAACCTTTGCGACCCCGAGGATCATCCGGACGCAATCCGCTTCTACTGCAACGAGACACTCGCCCAGACCCGGCCGGATCAGGACGGGATCCCCGGCGCCGAGTACTTCATCACCCGCAAACTCTGGGATGTCGGCAACTCCGCGCCGTACGGCCATCGCGGCGATCTGACGACGATCACCGACGCGATCCTCGCTCACGGTGGTGAAGCGCGCGCATCCCGCGATCAGTTCGCCGATCTTCCGTTTGAAGAGCAGCAGCAACTGGTTGCGTTCCTCAAGACCCTTCAAGTGCTCCCCGCTGGCTCAGAACTTGTCGAGATCGAGGGCCAGGAGTCGACATTGCAGGCCGGTACCTCCGGCGGTCGCGACTGGATGCTCCCCGCCGTCCTCGTCGGCGCCGTTGGCCTGGCCTTCGCCGGTGGCTACGGCCTGCGTTGGAAACGGGCTAGCACCTAATGCCCCCGCACTGCGCGATGTATCCACGGTTTGAGGCTGCATGCGTGGATTCAACTGGGGCGCCAGCAACATAGCTCGATCGGACTGTCGTTCAATCCGGTCAATCTTCAGATCATTGAGTATTGAGGTTTGCGGATAGCGGCGCTGGTTCGTCGTATAGTCGTACTCACTGATATCGAGGCATTCAGGGTGACGGACGGGAAGACGGCGATGAGCGAGAAGAACGGAAATATCGTCCTCGGGATCGATATTGGCGGCTCGGGGATCAAGGGCGCGCTGGTTGATGTCGACCGCGGCGAACTGGTCGAAAGCCGCTATCGGATTCCGACGCCGCAGCCGTCCAAACCGAAGAAGGTCGCCAAGGTCGTGAAACAGATAGCCGAGCACTTCGAGTGGGATGGACCGGTTGGCGCGACGTTCCCGGCGATTCTCCGCGACGGCGTCGTCCATTCTGCCGCCAACGTCGACAAGCGATGGATCGGAACCGATGGACGGACGCTCTTCGAGGAAAAGACCGGTCTACGATTCGAGTTGATCAACGATGCCGATGCCGCCGGTATTGCCGAGATGACCTATGGCGCGGGTAGAGGGCGGGACGGCACGGTGCTGATGCTGACGCTCGGAACCGGTATCGGCAGCGCCTTGTTTCATGACGGTGTGCTGGTGCCGAACACTGAGCTAGGACATCTGATTTTCAAAGGATCGGACGCCGAACACTACGCCGCCGAGAGCGTTCGCGACGACAAGGACCTTAGCTGGAAGAAGTGGGGCAAGCGGGTTGGGCGCTACCTCGATCATGTCGAATTCCTCTTCAGCCCCGATCTGATTATCATTGGAGGCGGCGTGTCCAAGAAGCATGAGAAGTACTTTCAATACTTCGAAACCGACGCCCAGGTCGTGCCTGCCGAAATGCTCAACGAAGCCGGAATTGTCGGTGCGGCGTTGACCGCGCACCGGGCCACCCTGCGCTGACAGTAGCTGGCAGAATGACGAGAGGGCGGAGACCCCGCCCTCTCGATGTGTACGTTGCACGGCGAAGGATCGTTTTAGCAGCATCCTCCATCGGGGCAGCAACTGTCATCGCAACAGTCATCGTCGCCGGCATTCGGATCGATCGCCGCCACCAGCCATCGTTCGATAGTCATCGTCAAGACTCCTTTCATTGAGCCTGTTCAAGTTCTCAACCGGTCAACTGATCCGGTCAATCTTGTAGACGCGAACAGGACCAAATGGATGCAATATCGTGAAGATGCGGTCCAATTTGCGTCCTTTTCTCAAGCGCTACGTCTATTATTGAGATGAAGGAGTACGTGTGATGACAACGGCTGAATTCAGCGTCATTCTTGAAGAACATTACGAGCGGTTGCGCCGCTTTGTCCGTAGCCGGGTGTCGAACCCGGAAGAGGCGGACGATCTCGTCCAGGAGATCTGCTTGCGGGCGGTGAAGAAGGTCGATACGATCCGGGATTCATCGCGGGTCGAGAGCTGGCTCTTTCAGATTGCCCGCAACGCCATCATCGACCACTACCGGCGAGCCCGACCGCTGGGGCAGTTGCCGGACGACCTGATCGACAGCCGGGACTTCGTGCACCTGGAAACGTCGGAACTTTCCGACTGCTTGCCAAGTTTGTTTGAGGGACTCCCAGAGCCGGATCGCGAGGCACTTCGGCTGACTGCGATCGACGGCATGAAGCAGCGCGAACTGGCTGAACGGCTCGACATCTCACTTTCAGGCGCAAAGTCGCGCGTCCAGCGGGCGAGAAAGCGGCTCCGGGATCTGATTGTCACCTGTTGTCATCTGGAACTGGACCGGCTTGGCGGCGTCATCAATATCCAACCCAACGGCGGCTGCCAGATTCAGACTTGTGCCTCATGCCAGCCTGATTGCGCGGCCTGTTAGCTCGCCGGATCTTCCAGGCGGCGCTTCCGCTGTTCGTCTAGACCGGAACGGATGCCCAGCCAGATCAGCACGGCAGCCAGCGCCAGCCCTATCGCTGCCGGGAGCGAGCAGCAACTGATCGAGATCGAAACCGAACAGCAGTTGAGCAGCGGCCGCCGTTCGTCCGTCTTCCCGCGCCAGAAACGTCTCATCTCTTGCCTCCATCGCTCACCCAGTTCTATCGCTATTCCTTTCATCCTACGGCTTGCGGGCGACGAGCAGAAAGCGGTGGTTGCGGATGTCGACGTAACCATCGCGGCCAATACGCTGGTGAAGCGCCCATAACTGCTCGCGGTAGCGCTCGACCGTGAAGTCTTCGATCTGCCAGGGCACTGCCCTCAGGTAGTAGATGATGGCTCCGACATCGAAGTAGCGGGTGAATGGGAAATCCTCCCGCACCTCATCGACTTTCCAGCCACTATCACGTAGCTGGTTGGCAGCGAATTCAGCGGTCCAGTGCGCGAATGGGTGGACATCGTCTGCGCCGAGCAAGCGGTTGAGATCCAGATCATCTTCCCCGCCAACCTGCTGGGTGATGAATGTTCCACCCGGCTTGAGGACGCGCAGGACCTCGAGCGGATCGTAGGACTCATGCCGGTCGATGACCAGATCGAACGATTCGTCCTCAAGCGGTAGCTGATCGTCATCTTCAATTGGGCAGACGCTGACGCCGATTGGTTCGAGTCGCTCCCGGGCGATGGAAATGTTCGGCGGATAGCCCTCTGTCGCAACGGTCGTTTCAGGCAACGGTTGGAGCGACGCCAGAAACTCGCCGCCGCCGGTACCCAGATCGAGCATGGAATCGACGCTGCGAACCAACGGCAAAATGGTGCTGGTGTAGCTCCAGGTCCACGGTGTCGTCTGCATGCGGCCGGAATCCCGAAATATGCGCGAAATCCCATCCGGAGAACGGTGCTTCCGCGTCCTTCAGCAGAATTTCGAACGATTGTTGGTCGGTGAACATAGGTTTCTCCTATCGAGGGTTTCGGGATAGTCTTCGTCAATGACTAATAGTAGATCGTCAGCGTGCGGTGGTAGGGCTCGGCATTGGCTGGCAGGCTTTGGGCAGCGTTCCAGAGCAACCAGTCGATTTCGAACGCGCGCATCGATTTGCCATGCTTGTCCAGTGATTGGCGCAGCAACTCGACCGCCCAGATCGTCGCGGCCCGGATCTCGACCTCGCGTTCATCACCGGGCGGGATGAGTTCGTAACGCCTGATCGCCCGCTCCAGGTCAGGATGGTATTGCAGGATGCCGAACTGGCGCAGTATCTGCGGCACTTTGTAATCGGCGAATGCTGTGAGCCGGTCAAGGTCATTGAATGCGCCCAGCCCGATACCGCCCAGTGCGCCGTGGAGGTCGGCGATGAGAATTTGGGCGCGTTTGTAGAGCAGAACCTCCATTCCTCGATAGGTCGCCGTATCTCGGAAGGAAGGCAATGCTTCGACGATCTCGTCGACCAGCGTCATCGATGATCCTTTTGCTGCCGCGATCGCCCGCTCGAACGATCCTTCCCATCGGTCCCGAAGGGCAACGCCGACTTCGATCAGGTTTCCCAGCCGGGCTTCAATCAGTGGGATCTCCTGCGTGCCGTGAACAGGCGCAAGCAATTCCCGAACCAGTCCGAGATCCAGACCCGCCAGATAGTCCGGATCGGTCAGCGGAACACCGCGTTCGACCGCTTTGCGCAGCGCGACGGCTAAAGCCAGATAGCCATCGTAGTTTGTACCCTGGTAGCTGACACTCCAGCGCGGCCCATCTGATCCGGGTAGCGGCCAGAAACAGAAGTTCAGGGCATCGAGAACCAGCACCAGGGTCGCAGTCTCCCCAGCGTCCCGTCCAACAGGGTGCAAGTGCTCGTCCCAATCCGGCAGCGGTTCGTCGGCTGACGCAAGCCGTGTCGGCGACACGCTCAAGAGCTTCTCGATCGATTGCTACCCAGCGAGCTTGCTTGATGACTGGCTGAATTGTTGCAAGGATGTTTGGAATAGCTCCCTCCCCCGTCCCCTCCCTCGAATTCGAGGGAGGGGTGTAAGCCCCGGCGACTTCGATGAAGGATCAACAGAGCTTCCTGCTCTCCCCGACTCCTACAACCTACTCACTACAACCTACGAACTCACTCCCCACAAATCCCTATACTTCCGCCATGGACAGACAGGAGTCCGCCGCTGCGTCTGAAGGGCGATTGGGGGGAGGCGGGTATCGGACTCACCTTCTCGCCCTCCTGATTTTCACATGTTTCAGCATCGCGCTCACCTGGCCGCTGGCCTGGAAGATGCGAGATACGATCGTCTCCTGGGGCGACCCTGTCTTTCAGGTCTGGACGATGGCCTGGAACTGGCACGCGTTGACGACCTCACCCGGAGATCTCTTCAACGCCAACGTCTTCTACCCCTGGCGGAATGTGCTCGCCTACTCCGATCACTTGCTGGGGCAGACGCTGCTCGTCTGGCCGGTCTATGCGCTGACCGGCAACGTCCTGCTGGCCGATAATCTCGCCTTCTTCATCGCCTTGATCTTCTCAGCGATGGCGATGTACCTGCTGGTGGTCGACATCACCGGCAACCGGCTGGCCGGGATTTTGGCCGGGGCTGCTTTTGCCTTTGCTCCGCCACGTATGGCGCATGCCGAGCACCTCCATATCCTCTCGGCACAGTGGCTGCCGCTGGCGCTGTTGTGCTTGCGGCGCACGACGCTTGCCGAAGGGCGCAAGCGGCTGCTCTGGGCAGCAGGTCTGGGAGGCTGTTTTGTCGCTCAGGGGCTCTTCGGTATCTACTTCCTCTATTTCATGATCGTCATGCTGATGGTCGCCGGGGCCGTCTATCTGGGTTATGCGTTGGTCGAGCGCAATCGGCAGTTGCTCACTTCGCTTGGAGTCGCTATCGTCGCCTGCGCCATCGGGGGCCTGCTGCTCATCCCGACTCTCTGGCCCTACCAGCAGGTTCATCTCGATCTGGGCGTCGAGCGCGAGGAGAGCGAGGTCGCGTTCTGGCGGGCGACCCGTGACGACTACTTCGCCGCCGCGCCGTCCAATGATCTATGGGGAGCACTACTCGAAGATCAGCACCGTAACATCGAGCAGGACCTTTTCCCAGGCCTCTTTCTGTTCGGGTTTGCCGTCGTCGGGCTCTTCGATAGGCGCGTGCGTCGGGCTCGCTGGATATTCGTCGCCATCACCGTCGCCGGATTTGTGCTGTCATTCGGTTTCTCCGGTCACATCTTTGGACGCGACATCTGGCTGCCCTATCACCTTTTCTACGATTGGCTGCCCGGCTTCAGGGCGATTCGTGTGCCTGCACGATTCGGTCATCTGGCGCTCGTCGGTTTGGGAGGACTGGCCGGGATCGGCTTGAACCTCACTTGGCAATATCTGAAGACCCGGCTCGATGAACAGAACTGGCAGTTTGCCTGGGTTGGCGTCATCGTCGCCGGGCTTGCGCTGATCTGGGCCGATACATCGACCTCGATGAATCTCCCACCTCCGCTGCCGGTCGACAATCCTCGCCCTGACTACGTCTTTCTTTCCGAGCACCCAGGGTCGATGCTGGAGATGCCTATGGGCGAGGGACCGGTGGCTTCCGCCTGGCCGAATTTCTGGTCGACGAAGCACTGGAATCCGGTCGTCAACGGCTTCTCCGGCATCGTGCCGCCAACCTACGATCTGCTACGCGAGCGCTCGCGCCAGATTCCGGACCCGGAAGCTATACGACTCGTGCAGGGACTGGGGATCGACTACATCGTCGTCCACAAAGAGATGCCGGAAGATCGCCGGCGTGAGGTTGAGGAGGGGTTGAAGGCAAACTCTTCCGTCGTCCTCGTCTTTCCCGGTATTGATGCGATTTACAGATTAGACCACGATCCCTGGCTCTGGGATCTTGCGGACTCAGTGCCCGACGACGAGCAGGTCGATCTGCCGGAGATCTCGTCAGACCCGCTGGCTTTCGGCCTGCTGGTTGCGATTCTCCAACGTGAAGGTCATGACGTCCGGGGGAACGGCACAATCGGCTATCTGGAGCTTGAGCCTGCCGCCAAACCGCTCTGTTACGCGATTCTCGACGACCGAGTTGCCCCCGCTCCTTACGGCTACACCGACGTCGAGGGCATCGCGCGTGAGGAGAATTACGTCGTCTATCGCAACCTGGAGTGTGACTGAATATGGGCCTGTTTGTGCTTTGTAGGGGTAGAACTCGTCTCCACCAGCGAACATACGCCTTCCGTCGACCGGGTAGAGATGAACTCCACTCCTACGAAGTGCGCGTTCTTATTGCAAGGGACATAGAATCACAGCGATAGGATCTAAGCGTCCAGCTTGGGCTTCTTTGATTTCACTTCAGGTTGCTGTCTTGGTTGCCGTTGCCGGCGGCCGGCGGTGATGCCGAAGCTGGCATGGCCCGCAATCTCGTCTGCGATGAGCGCGGTGACGCTGAATCTGTCCGGCTTTTCGATGCGTAGCGGGAGCTTGAAGGCTAGTTGCACTCGCTGCGCCTGTCCCGGGGTGATGCCTCGAGGGCGTCCGGCCTCGATTTCGCCATTGACCCGGGCCAGCTGCTTGCCTTCCATGTCTTCGATTCGTATCTCCATCGGCTGGCGGATGTTCGTCTCGTCCCATCCGACTGAGAATGAAACTGCGATAGAAATCAGCTGTTGGGTCGGGAATGGCTGGTTGACAACCAGGTGGTCCCAGCCACCACCCATCAGATAGAGCTTGCCGTTTACGACTTCGGCGGAGTCCGCCATGATGATCCACTCAACGCGCATTGTTTACTCCTGTGATGCTTTGCGAGTATGTCTAGCAGTATAGGCAAGCGGATGGATTGTGTGCGCCGCATACGCTGCATGATCATCTTTCGTCAAGCGATCCGGGAAGCGAACTCTTCGATCGAACTGACGATGATGTCCGGTTCTATACCCCAGGGATCTGGGATGGCGTCCGGGTCACGGCGGAGCCATGCGGCGCGGAGGTCCGCCTGGCGTGCTCCCATGACATCCCAGTAATTGCTCGACACCAGCCATGTCTCGTTTCGCGGGCTCTCGAGTTGATCCGCCAGGTGACGATAGACGGCTGGGTGCGGCTTGAACATCTGGATGCTATCGACGCTGACAATGCCATCGAGATAGTCGAGCACTCCGGCATTAGCGAGCAACTGGCGTAACGATTCCTCAACACCGTTCGAAAAGGCGACGACGGCATGCCCCGCCTGCTGGAGTTTCTCGATCCCCGGCACGACATCTGGGTAGGGCTGCAGGTGGAGATAGCCGCGCATCAGGCGCTGTTCTTCAATATCGGAGAGCGCTACTCCCATCGCCCTGGCGGCATAGCGCAGCGCGTCGCGGGTACAAACGTCGAAATTCTCATAGTCGTTCATCAACGTGCGCCGGAATGAGTACTCGAGCTGTTTCGCCCGCCAGATGCCAGCCATCTCCGCCGCCCGCTCCCCGACTGCAAAGCCCAGCGTCGCGCTCATCGCCAGCGGATCGACCAGCGTCCCATAGACATCAAACCCTATCGCCGCCACCGCTGATTCCCTTTCATTCGCGGAGAGGCTCTGGTCGCAAGGGTACAGCGTGGGGATAGGTTGTAGGTTGTAGTGGGTAGTTTGTAGGAAAACTCGGGAAGCTCGATTCGGGCCGAGCCTTCCCCATTTCCGGATGGCACCATGAAGATGCCCGGATTGCGGAACGCTCCCGCCTTCCTACAAACTACAACCTACTCACTACAAACTGGCCGATCCCTCGCCCCTGCGCCTTCCACTCCTGTACCCTAACAGGCTGACTGGGATGTGCACTCAAATGAGGAAAGGAATCGACATAATGGAGACGGAACAGAGTCTGGTCATCGTAAAGCCGGACGCGATGCAACGTGGCTTGATGAGCGAGGTCATCGGGAGGCTGGAGCGGCGCGGCTTGCGCTTTGTCGGCATGAAGCTGATGCAGGTCGACCGGTCGCTGGCCGAGCAACACTATGGCGAGCATGTTGGCAAACCGTTCTACGAAGATCTCGTCAGCTACATCACCAGCTCGCCGGTCGTCGTTGCCGCGATCGAGGGACCAGCCCAGGAGATCGACAAAGACACGAACGAGCCGAAGCCTGGCAGCGGAACCTGCGCGATCATCCGCAGCACCGTTGGCGCGACCAACCCGGCTACTGCAGCTCCCGGCACGATCCGTGGCGACTTCGGTCTGACCATCGGCCGTAATCTCGTCCACGCCTCCGATTCACCCAAGAGCGGCCGCCGCGAAGTCGGCATCTTCTTCGACCAGAGCGAACTGCTCTCCTACGAGCGCGATCTTGGATGGGTGGATATTCGAAGCATAGGGAAGAGGAACAGGCAAGAGGGAACAGGGAAGAGGGAAAGCGAAGAGAGGCCTAGGGGAGCAGGCGTTTTCGCATTGTGGTGAGCATTTTGCTGATCTCGACGATGAGGTCGAGGGCAGGTTGAGCCATGTCGTTCGATAGGAAACCCAGCCGCACGGCGAGCATTACCTGGGTTTCGGTTTCCATCAGCGAACCTTTGGCGATGGCAAGGAAACGGACATAGTCCTTGCGAGACCATCGAGCGTTGCCTTCTGCGATGTTCGAAGGAACCGACACGGCAGCGCGCGTAATCTGTGATGTCAGCCTGAATCTCTCGTCCGGAGGGAACTGGTCGGACAATCGATAAACGAGCTCAACGAGGTCCATCGCCTTCTGCCAAACAATCAGATCCCGATGCGACTGAACATTACCAGCCACTACACTCCTCCCCAGCCTTTCCCTCTTCCCTGTTTCCTATTACCTATTCCCTCTCTTCGCCTACGAATCTACGCGAAAGAGAAACGTCTGCTGCTGCGTCCAGGCGTTGAGCAGACGCGAGATGATGTTGCGGGATTGGCGCACCAAATCTCCGTTGAGGTCGAGGTCGACACGTTCCTGGGAGGGGCGGCCACTGAACTTCTCGTAGTTTGCGGCTGAGAGGGTGTCAGTGCGGAGGGCGACCCGGTGGATTTCGGCGTAAACGCTCTCGCCATCGGTCATGAAATAGGCGCCAAAACCGGGGTCGAGATTGATGCCGAAGACACCGCCCCGTTCGACGTTGTCGACCATGTGCGGGTAGCCGGGACGGCCACGCCCGGCGTACTCATCGCGGCAGGCTTCGAGCATCGGCATGACGACCATACGCAACTGCTGGAGCTGATCGATGCACTCGGCCAGCGTCAGCGTCGTTTCGATTGGCTCGGGATGCTGGTCCAGCCGATCTTCCGCTTCAGCCTGGGCCTGATCTTGCGCCACTGTGGGTGCTCGCTCTTCCGCCATACCTTCTGCTCCCCGCTAGCTCTGCGTCGGTCCCTCCCGCTAGTATCGCAAGTCCACCGGCTCGTCGCCACACGAGGCTAGAACCAGTCGCAAGGCTGGATGCAAATTGCGCTAGTCGACTCGCCGCGTTAGCCAGAGAATCCCGGCGCCCGACAGCGCAATGGCCGCCATCGAAATGCGTAGCGAGCCGAACTGGGCGATCCAGCCCATCGCCAGTGGCGTCACCATTCCGGCGGTGTAGGTCGCTGTCATGATGACGCTGGCCAGCGTGCCGCTACGGCCCGGCAATCGCTCCCCCGCCGCGCCCATCACCGTTGGATAGACCCCGGCGACGCCGAAGCCAGTCAGCCCGAGCGCAATCAAGCCAATGAGCGGCGACCAGGCGGCAACCAGCAAGACGCCGCCAACGATCAGACCAACCCCCGACATGACCAAAGAGAAGCGCGGGCCACGACGCTCGAAGATGGGAGCGTTGAGCATGCGTCCGGCGAACATCGTGCCGTTGAACACGCCGTAGCTGATCCCACCGATGAGGTCGGAGCCGTCGAGGTCGGTCTGGATATATATCACGCCCCAGATGAAGACTGCGATCTCGACGACGATGCTCAAGAGAATGATCAGGACGAGCGCTCGTATTTCCCGGCTAGCCAGCACATCACCAACATCGCTAAAGCGCGAGCTTCGCGGTGCTGCTTCGATGGGCGGAAATCGAATCGTGAAAGTCAGCGCCAACAGCCCGACATGAATCAGCGCGACGATAATCAGTGGTAGCTGGAATGAAAAGTCGGCGGCAAGCAGACCGCCTGCCCCGAACGCGCCGAAGACCGCTCCGATGCTGAAGCCTGCATGGAAGAGGCTCATGCGCCTGCGCCGGGTAGCCTGTTCCCAATCAACCGAACCCTGAGTCATCGCGCCATCGGTCAGGCCGGTGGCCATGCCCATCAGCCCGAGGGCTACGATCAGCCAGAGGAAGGAGTCGGCGACGGCCAGCGCCGCCATCGAGGCGACGACGATAGAAGCCCCGAGTGCCGCTATCAAACGCGGTCCGCGCCAACCGGTCAGGCGAGCGTAGGCAACGACGACGATCGTCGACACCACTGCCGAGCCAAGCTGGGCGGTGCCGAACGGTCCAGCTTCAATATCCAGCTTCTCAACCAGGCTGGCCCAGATGACGCCAGTCGAACCAACTAATACACCGAGCGCGGCAAAGTAAAGTATCAACAGCCAGAAAGCCGGCTCCGGTCGCCAGGAGATGGATTCGGGAGTCAGGTCGTCGGATGGCGTCAACGTTGCTGATTCATTCACTGTCCGTCAAGGCTACTTAGAGACCACATTCGACCGCTGCGGAAAGCCGTTATGCTAGCGTGCAGCCTGACAATCATAGGGAAGGCGGAGCTATGAAGTATGGAGTGCGGTCGGGATATGGCGATCTCAAGCGGGTCATCATGCACCGGCCCGGCGAAGAACTGCACAAGGTCACACCGAATACGTTAGCCGAGTACAACTTCGACTGTCCTGTCGACGTAGAGGCGTTCCAAACTGACTACGATGCGATGCTCGACATCTTCCACCAGCACGATGTTGAGACTTTGCTGCTGACCGAGGTGCTTGCAGACGATGACGACGCGCTCGGCTACATTCGCCACCGGCCGAACATGACCTACACCCGCGATCTGGCGACCGTCTTCAAGAGTGGCGCGGTGCTGATGGGTCCACATCTGCGCGGGCGCTGGGGCGATCAGGCGATGATGGGTCGTGCCTTCAACAAGCTCGGCGTGCCGATTCTCGGCGCAATCGAGCAACCGGATTTCCTCGAAGGCGGCGGCGTCATCCCGATCGGCGAAGACACCATCGCTGCCTCGATCTGCGACCGCGCCAACGAGAATGGCACTCGGGCTTTACGCGAGATTGTCCTCGGCAACGACGCGCAGTATTTCCTCGACGTGCCGATGCCCTTCGGTGAGATCCACATCGACGGCACCTTCATGGTCCTCGACGAGAAACTCTGTGTCGTCCACGAGCCGACCTTCGAAGTCTTCCCCTGTCGCCTCTACGAGGCTGGCAAGTCCGACTTCCGCCACGTGATGTTCCTCGACTTCCTGGCCGAGCGCGGCTTCACCTGCATCGCCTTCGACGACGATGAACGCGACGCCATGTGCGCCAACGTCACGATCACCCACCGTGGTAAGTCAGCCATTGGCTTTGCCGGCGCACCGCGAGTCAACGCCGAAATCGAATCGCACGGGATCGCAATCACGACCGTTTCCGGTGAGACGCTGGCGCTCGGGAATGGTGGACCGCATTGCATGAGCTGTCCGGTGTTGGTTGTGTAGGAAAACGAGAGACGCTCCCTCCCCTAGCCCCTCCCTCGAATTCGAGGGAGGGGGAACAGGGCAACTGAGATCGATCCGCGGTTGCCTTGTTTCTCCCCTCCCTTGGATTCGAGGGAGGGGCCGGGGGAGGGAGCTTCTTCGGCTCCTGTGCCGATTTACTCCCAAAACCGCAAATGAAAATGCGTCGTATGCTCCGGCTCTGGCAAGAACACCTCCCCGGCCTGGCGTCCATCGACGAGCACGACATCCCGAATCGCTTCCCAAAACAGGTCGCCGTCAGTCTGGGTGTAGGCAACGTAGACCAGCTCGACACGTTCGATGACGCCGGGCTGGTTCAGGAGATCGAGTAGGCCCTGGGCGGTCGCCCCGTCCAGGTTGTTGTAGCCGTAGAACCAGGTGTCCACGTCGACACCACGCTGGTGGCTGACGTGGGGTGGGAATGGACCGCCATTCATGTTGCTGAAGTCGCCGAATTCGACATCCTGGAACTGCTCGACCAGAGCCTTGACGTTGGGCGTCACCCAGCTATTCCCGCCCTGTTCCTCTTCGCCAACGAAGTAGCGATTTTCAGCGGTGTAACGGACGAGCTTGTGAACCTGTAAGAGATCGGCGCTCTCATAGACCGCTTCGCGGCCATCCGTAGCTCGCACGCGCACCCGCATCTCAACATTGCCGTCCTGGCTCTTGTCGAACTCCGCAAAGGCTGTTGACGGGATCTCGAAGAGCAGCTGACTTGTGGAGATCGCGACCTGCCCTGCTTCGCCTAGCGGCAGGAGCAACTGGGTACTGGCAGGCTGTGCGAGTTCAACTGTGGCACTCGCACCGTTTGCTGCATCGATGATTTCGAGTGTCACGGATGCGATCTCGCCCTCGCCTACGATCGCAATCGTGCCGTGCACTGGCGTAAAACCACCGAAGTAGGGGTGCTCATCGATGCTCAGGAACTGGAGCGGCGAGCCGTCAATGTCTTGCAGGCTCAGTTGGCTGATTGCCAGCGTTGGTGGCTCTGGTGTTGCCGTTGGTGTCGGCGATGGCGTGGCCGTGGGAGTTGGCGACGGTGTCGGGCTGGGGGTGGCGGTTGGGGTCGGTGTGCTTGTTGGCATCGGGGTTGATGTTGCAGTAGCTGTTGGCGTACTCGTCGGCGGGATAGCAGTTTCCGTCGGTGTTGGCTGCGCGTCGTCGTCGAGCGGGTTGCAGGCTATGGCGGCGAGTGCAATGAAGGCGGTCAGCAAGACTGCTCCAATTCTCAGCATCGCCTGCCCTTCTCCGCACACGCATGGTCTTCGTTGAACCGGACACGTTCCCGCACAAAGGCGTCTATGATACCCACCAACTGCTATGGAATCTGGAAGGAAACGACACCATGCCCGAACAACTCACGCCCGACATCCTGGTCTGCGATTTCAAGGTCGCCGGTGATCCACAGGTAGCGCCGGATGGTTCGCTGATTGCCTATACACTGACAACGGTCGACCGCGAAAAGAATAAAGAACAGACACAGATCTGGTTATGTGATGCTCAGGGCAACAACCGCAGGCAGTTGACGCATGATGGATCGCGCAATAGCGAGCCGCGTTGGTCGCCAGACGGCGCTGCGCTCGCCTTCGTCTCGAATCGCGTCGAGAAGAGCGGCCTCTTCGTCATGCCGTTGACCGGCGGCGATGCCCGAGAGATCACCAGTCACATGCAGGCAATCTCGAACATCGCCTGGTCATCAGACGGTCAGAACATCGCCTACATCACCGACTTTGATCCGGATAACCCCGATGAGGATCAGCCCGGCGAAGACGATGCGCCGCGCATAAGGGTAACGAGCCGCCTCGACTATAAGTTTGATGGTCTTGGCTACCGGGGTGACGTCCGCAAGCAGCTATTCGTCGTCAACGTCGATAACGGCGAGCGTCGGAAGCTGACTGACGACGTTCAGGACTATGCCAATCCGCGCTGGTCGCCCGATAGCGGAACAATAGCGGTTCAACGTTCTGGCCAAGACAGCGTCGGCTCTCGACTGGCGCTGATCGATGTCGGGTCACAGGCGCGTCAAAGCTGGTCAATCCCCAGGGTGGCGCGGTCGATACCTATGCCTGGTCGCCGGATGGCAAGAAGATCATCTACTCCGGCGAGGACGGTCAGACCTACCATGGTGATATCTGGCTCTACGATGTCGAATCCGGGGAGCGGACGGAACTCCTGACAGACCTCGACTGGAATCCGGGCGTCCGTTTCGGGGGTGGCATGATCGCCGAACCATTCTGGCAGGACGAGCAGCATGTCCTCTTCCAGGGCGCGAAGGGCGGCACGACGGTTCTCTACAGGGTCGACACGCTGGCCGGAACCGCGGAGCTCGTGCGCGAGGGCAATAACATGGCAGGCGCGATCAGCTTTGCCGCCAACGGCACGATAGCGGCACGAGCGTTCAACAGCCTGGACGCGCGCGGCGAGCTTGTCGTCGTCAATCTGGCCGATGCCAGCGCAGCGCGCATCACCAGCTACTCGGATGAGGTGCTGGAGACGCACCCGCAGGCGCTCTGGGAACGCTTTGACGTCGAACGCGGCGGGCTGACAATCGAGGCCTGGATGCTCAAGCCCCCGACCTTCGATCCCGAGAAGAAGTACCCGGTCATTCTCGATATCCACGGTGGCCCGAATGGTTTCTACGGCTACGACTTCAGCGTCATCCATCAGTCGATGGCGTCGGCTGGCTACATTGTCGTCTACAGCAACCCGCGTGGATCCGGTAGCTACGGGCACGACTTCTCCAGCCGGGTCTTCAGCGACTGGGGCGGCGAAGACTATCTCGATCTGATGGCGGTGATGGACGCGGCGCTGGAGCATCCCTACTGCGACGCAGATCGTCAGGGTGTCCGTGGCTATAGCTATGGCGGCTATATGAGCTCGTGGATCATCGGCCAGACCGACAGATTCAAGGCCTGTGTCTGCGGCGCGCCCTGCTTCGATCTCGAATCATTCTGGGGCACCAGCGATGTCGGCGTGCGTTTCGGGAGCGTTCAGTTCGGCGGGCCATTCCACGAGCAGCCGGAGTGGTACGAGCAACACTCACCCTCCTACCATGCCCACAAAGCCGTCACGCCTACCCTGATCATCCATGGGGAAGCAGATGATCGCTGCCCGATCGGCCAGGGCGAGCAGATGTTCATCGCGCTGAAGAAGGCCGGTGTGGAGACCGAATTCGCGCGTTATCCCGGTGGCTCGCACCCGTTCCAGAGCGATGGACCGATCGAGCATCGCATTGATTCACTTCAACGCACGATCGATTGGTTCGCTCGCTACCTGTAGGCTCGCAGTCGATGCGGCAAGTTGCTCTATGCAGCTTCTACATCGGGCTGCTTGTGAATTGGCGGGGCTCGACGAGTTACGGCAAGAGCCGGGGCAGGCCATGCTGGCGTGCTAGAAAAGCGTGAGAATCATCGCGCTATTGCACTGGCCGCACCGTTCCAGGTTATTGCGCTATCCTTATCCAGTCGCAGGCGGATAATGCATAGTATTGCTCACGCCGGTCGCATCCATTGACGCCGGCAATTCATACTCAGAAGCGGATCCTTGAGTTCCGCGTTTGGAGGTCGGTGATGATTCGACGACGGCTGCCGTACTTAGCGCTCCTGGCAGCGTTAATCCTCACCGGCGCAGGCATCCTGCAGGCGCTCGCAGTTGCGCCGGCTAACGAGCATTTCCAGCGCACCTGGGATCGTACGGACCGGCCGGTCGTCGAGGGGCAGGCGACACGCACCTGGATGTGGGGACCGGAAGCCTTCACCACACAGCTCAGCGAAGTCTATGACGAGTCACCGGGCGGTCAGCGCAGCGTCCAGTACTTCGACAAGGCGCGCATGGAGATCAACGATCCAGGTGCTGATCCCGCTTCCCTCTTCTTCGTCACCAATGGTCTGTTGGTGGTCGAACTGATTAGTGGCCGGATGCAGATTGGCGACAATAGCTTCATTGACCGCCAGCCGGCTACAGTCAACGTGGCGGGCGACGGCAATGATCCAACAGGTCCAACCTATGCCAGCTTCGGCGCGGTGCTGAATGCAGCGCCACTAGCAATCGGCTCGGCAATCACCCAGCGCATCGACCGTGCGGGCAGCGTGACCAGCGACTCGTCGCTGGTCGGGCAGGGCGTCGTCGTGAGCGTTCTCGACGATGTGACCAACCACGCTATCGCCGCGCCTTTCTGGAGCTTCATGAATTCAACCGGGACCGTCTATGAGAATGGGCAGTTCATCCAGGCCCAGCTGTTTGAGAACCCCTACTTCGCTACTGGACGGCCGATCACCGAAGCCTACTGGGCAATCGTGCAGGTGGCGGGGACGCCACGCCTGGTGCTGATGCAGTGTTTTGAACGACGTTGCCTGACCTATACGCCGGGGAACCCGCCGGGCTTCGTCGTCGAGGCCGGAAACGTCGGCCAGCACTATTACGCCTGGCGTTACGAGGCGCCCGAGCCTGAGCCTTCTCCAACGGCAACGTCCGGCGCGACCGCAACGCCGACATCGACGACGCCGGCAACTGCAACCGGGACAGGGACCGCCGAACCCACAGTGACCGCGACGGTGACGGCATCGCCAACTTCGACCGAACCTCCTACACCGGCCCCAACAGCGACAGAAGACCTGCCGAACGTCGTCGAACTTGATGCCCCCGACAAAGCCAACGCATCCTACTCCGGGCAGCATGGCGCGTTCGCCCAGGCCGTCGCCCTCTTCACCGACGTCACTGCCTATCCGGCCACAATAGACATGCGCACGGGAGTCTATTTTGGCATCAACGAATTCGTCACCGTTAACCCATATCTGGAAAACACCATCGTGGCAACGCACACCGGCGTCCTGCGCGTTACGGCTGATGTCAGCTGGAACGGGGAGCTGTGGACCTACGGTCTGGGCGACATGCATTCCCAGTTCTTTCTCGTCATGTCGGTCTCGAGTCCGACCGAAACGGACGATGCTCAGTCCGACAGCTTTGTGATTGACTCTCCTACCGCTACGCGCTCTGTCGTTGGGAGTACGGAACTCACCGCCTTCGTCGAAGTCGTTAAGGGTGATGAGATACACATTCAGCTGAACGCAAATTGCACGTCGAGTGGGTCTGCAAATATCCTGGCTTCCGATACCGAGTGCGACTTCTATGAGGGCGTGCATCATATCGAGTGGAGCAGTGTGAAGGTTGAATATTTCGGTGACTAACCGACCACCGGTCTAGACGCTGGCGCCCCCACTTCAGCCTGCTCGCCGGCTGCGGATATCTGCCCGGGCTGAAGAGCGCCAGCGGCGCGCATGGTGCTCTGGCCGGCGGTCCGAGCGAGCATTCCTTCGGCGGGCTGCTCAACTGGTTCGAGTGCTATCTGCAAGATTGGCGAGCGTAGCGCAATCGTCAAGAGGCGCTACAGCCCGCACCTGCGCGTGCGATGCGGCGGACGTATGTGCTGCTTGGCGGCGGAAATGGCTCTAATATCCTGTACGTACGCAGGTCGATTTGGCCACTTCGCCTGTTAGACTAGGCTTGTTCCATAGTCCACCGGGCCAGTATCACAGCAGCTTACGAACGTCGGGGTGCGCTGACATGAGTCGCCGGCAATTCAATCTCCGCGCTATCAAAGAGATACGAGAACACGAACAGTCGCGAGCCAAGGAGCGGCTGGCCGATTTTGTCGACCCGTTTTATTCAGGCGGCAGAGAGGCCGAAGACTTCGACGATGCCGACTCGATGATGGATACACGCCGAGATGTGAAAGCTGTTTCCGGCCCATTATCCGACCGCCTGCGCTTAGCAACTACTCCGGAGGAACCGATTTTCGAGTCACGAACCGGCGAAGATCGTATGGTTAGTCTCGAAGATTCCGAAGGGAACTTGATCGCGAGTCTGCCCTGTGACGAGACAGCTGGCATTATCATCCTTGGGCGCGGCCAAAACGCAACGGTCAGAATCATCGACCCCTACGTCCATCGCGTCCACGCTCATATGCGTTGGGATTCCAGCGTTAGCTCACACATCATCGTCCACGGTGGCGGCGAGAATGCTACCTACGTCAACCGCCGGAGAATCCGTGCGCCCTACACCCTCCAGGACGGCAACCGCATCCGCATCGGTCGCACCGAGATGATCTATCGCATCGGATAGGCGCCTTGCGATTCACATCTATCTGAGAATGCAAAACGGGGTGCGCCTTGTAACGCACCCCGCTCCGTATTGCTATCCTGCGACGCTATTAGTCCTCGCTATCGCCAACCCCGTCCGACTCGGAAAACAGCACGTTGAAATTCTCGTCTAGCTGAACGTCGACCTGGGTACCGTCGTCGAGCGTGACCTCGACTTCGTAGTAGCTATCCTCGTCGCCGACTTCGGTTCCGGTCACTCGTCCTCCGCCAGTGTATTCCAGGGCTGCGTCACTGGCCTGTTGTAGTGCCGGGCCGGTGATCGGGTGCTCGTTGTCTCCGGATGCCATACCGAATGCCAGTCCAGCGCCAGCGATCACTGCGATAGCCAGCGTCGCTGCGGCCAAAACCATGCGTCTACGGGAGTTTGCGAACATTGGTCCTCCTGTTTTCGCTATTTATGCTCTGTATACCTGCTCGATTATTCACACTTTGCACTCTACCGGCGCAAATTAAAGCTTTGATAAAGGCGCGAAGTGCTAGATCGAGTGGTGTCGTTACATATAGATGCGAACGAGGATATCAGTCGGATTGAATCCGTTCATTGGACTCTGATCGTTGGGGCTTGGAACGACGGCAACCAGCAGCGGCATGTGCGCTTTGAGGACGACGTTGCTGTTGCGCTCGGATAACGGCTCGCGCACTTCCAACTCGCCACGAGGTTTGAGGGCGATGTGCATGAACCAGTTCACGACATCGATCGGAATCTGTTCGCGCTCGATTTCATGCTTCTTGAGCGCGTCAGCTAGCGCATCAAGTGAATTACGGTGACCCTCAACGCCATAGTCGTCGAGATAGCCACGTTCGTCGTCGAGCGGAAAGAGGATATCGTGGCGGCCGACGGTATCCTGGATGATGGTCATCATCTTATTGCGCTTGTTCGAGTAGAGGCCGTGGTCTTTGAGCAACAGCAGAGAGTGGTTGATTGCACGCGTGTGGGCGGTTGAAAGCACCTCGCTGTGGTCCTCGGCGTTGAAGGCTGTCATGATAGCGACCTGTTTGCCGAGCATATCGGAGATCTGGAGAAATTGATCGGTTTTCAGGTCGAAGACTTCGCACTTGCCGGCTCGCACCTGAGCTGCCCTGCGTGTCATTCGTCCGGCCAACGGACCCGTCTGTACGCTCACCCGTTTTCCCCTATCACCGCCTGTGGCCAGGTCGCCTATGCCAGCCCGGATGCCAAGTATACTCGGGGCGCTCGCTTGTCCTTACCTCGAAATCCAGGTCTCGCGTGTGAGCTTGCTTTTCCGTCGTTGAGGATAGATTCGAAACATGCGTCCGCTCTGGTCGAAATTCAGAGCGTCCTGCTGGCTCTTCCACATGCCGGCAGGGCGATTGTACGCTGTGCTATTCGCAAGCCTGCTCGGCTTGTCGGGTTTCTACTCCGCCCTTGCGGTCTACAAGGCTCATGACTACACAACTACGCCGCGGCAGCCTACTGGAGAGACGACTCCGCGCGATTTCGGAATGCCTTACGACGTTGTGAGTTTCCCGACGCAATCGGATGACAGTCTCATTCTTCAGGGCTGGTGGATCGGGCAGGAACGTACGGCGCGGGCTATCGTCCTGGTCCACGGGCGCTATCAAAACCGCACGAGCATGCTGGATTTGGCGCGGCGGCTGTGGGAACGGGGTTACAGCCTGCTTTTGTTCGACCTTCGAGGTCATGGTATGTCCCCGTCAGCAAGCTGCACCTATGGCTTGCGCGAACAGTGGGATGTGCTTGGAGCGGTTGATTTTGTCGCGGGGCAAGGCATCGAACGGGATTCGATTGGCGTCCTCGGCTGGAGCCTTGGCGGCGCAAGCGCACTGATGGCGATGGAGCATGAGCCTGGTTTGGCGGCCGTCGTTAGCGATTCCGCGTACGCGGACGGTTCGCCACTCCTTGCCCGTAATCTACTGCGACCGGGTTTGAAGCTGGCCCTGCGAGTAGTGGAGGGCGTCAATATTGATGATGTTCAGCCGGCGCGTTCAGTTGCACGGGCAGAGACTGGTCGAGTTTTCCTGATTCACGGTTCGGCTGACCGCGCTGTTCCCATTGCCCAAATGCGAAAAATAGAGCAGAGCGGTGGCAGCCGGGTCGTCGAACCCTGGGTCGTCTCCGACGCAGGACATTTGGGCGCTTTCGCCAGAGTTCCCGACGAATACGTTGACCGGGTTGACAGGTTCTTTCGGGCCACCCTCGTGGCAGGTGCGGCCAGTTTCCACTAGCCGTCGAAGCGGCCCAGGACGAGGCAGGCGTTCTGGCCGCCGAGGCCAAAGGAGTTCTTCAACGCGATACGGATATCGACGTCTCGAGCCTGGTTCGGCACGTAGTCGAGATCGCAGTCCGGATCGGACGTCTCCTGATTGATCGTTGGATGTACGCGTCCGTCGCGGATGCTCAAGGCGGTTGCCAGTGTCTCGATTGCCCCGGCAGCGCCCATCGTGTGTCCGATCATTGACTTAGTCGAGTTGACCGGAATACTCCGGGCGTGTTCTGCGCCCAGTCCCAGCTTGATTGATTCGGTCTCGGCGGCGTCGCCAAGCGGGGTTGATGCAGCGTGGGCGTTGACGAAATCAATCTCCTCCGGTTGGACACCAGCATCGCGCAAGGCCATCTGAATAGCCCGTGCCGCGCCGTGCCCTTCCGGGTGTGGCGCGATTGGATGAAACGCGTCCGAGGATGTTCCGGCCCCGAGCAACTCAGCATAGATCGTCGCCCCGCGTGCCAGCGCATGCTCCATCTCTTCAAGAACGAGAATCCCGGCACCGTCGCCTATTACAAAGCCGGTCCTGCCGGCGTCGAAGGGCCGGCTGGCGCGCTCTGGATCATCGTTGAGTGTGCTGGCAGCCCGCTGGACGATGAAGGATGCAAGGAAAAGTGGAAAGACGGCGTGTTCGGCACCGCCAGCAACCATGACGTCTGCTTCATCGCGCCTGATTGCGGCCGTGGCGTCGGCGATAGCCTGAGCGCCGGTTGCGCAGGCCGTTGATACGGTCGAGTTTGGGCCGAGCAGCTGGAATGCCTGGGCAACGTGGTAGGAGGCCATGTTGTGCGGGAACGTTGTCATGAAGTGGGGCGATACGCGCCGGTAGCCGCGTTCGTCGAAGATGCGCGTCATGTCGGCGATCTCAGACATGCCGCCAGCTCCGGTTCCGATGATCGCACCCGCTCGCTCATGATTCATGCCATTGTCGAGCAGGCCGGCGTCGTCGAGGGCTTCGCCCGCGGCGGCGATGCCGAAGCGCGCGTAGCGGGCGATGTTCCGGGCTTGCTTGGCGTCAATCATCGGCAATTCGGGCGTCCCTTTGATCTCCGCGCCGATCTGCACTGGAAGTTCGCTCGGGTCCCAACGATCGATACGGCTAATGCCCGACTCTCCGGCGAGCAAGCGCTGCCAGGTGCCTTCTGCAGAATCAGCAAGTGAGGTTATCGCGCCTAGCCCTGAGATGACGACTCGGCGGCGATTGGTCGTGTTGGTCAATGGAGCGCCCTTTCGACGGTGATCGGAAACGGCATCTGGATGACGCCATCGGCGATTGTACCGGAATATCGACCACAGGCTGGCGTCCGTGGTTGTCCTATACTTTCCTGGCAGTGCGAGGTGAACGGCTCAAACTGACTCGCCGTTCAACTCCGCCCGACGTCTGTGGCAGATAGCGCGAAATACGAAGGATGCTATGCACATCACGATCTCGCTCGATCCGATTCTCCTCAAAATAGGCGGCATAGCTATCCTGCGCTGGTACAGCATAGCGATCACAACTGCTATCTTCGTCTCCGTCTGGATAATCGACCGCGAGTTTAAGCGCAAGGGCATGGATACGACCCACTACGGGGGTATCGCAACCTGGACGATCGTGCTCGGTATTCTCGGTGCGCGTATGTTTCATGTTATAGATGACTGGAGCTTCTACTCGGATCATCCTGAACGCATCATTCAGATCAATCGGGGTGGCCTTGCGATCTGGGGCGCGGTGATCATGGGCGCTCTGGGTGTCTATATCGGTTGCCGGATCTACAAGATCAACTTCCTGAAAGCGACCGATGCTGTAGCTCCGGGGCTGGTGCTGGCCCAGGCTATTGGGCGCTGGGGCAACGTCGTCAACGGCGACGCCTGGGGCTCGAAGACCAACTCCTTCTTTTCCTTTACCTATACCAATCCGAATTCGTTCATCCCAGATCGTTTGCTCAATGTCCGCACTCATCCATATCCGATATACGATATGGCGCTCAACTTGCTCGTCTTCGCCCTGATCTGGAAGCTGCGTAAAAGGTCGATGCCGGACGGCGCGCTCTTCGCCGTCTACCTGGTTACGTACGGAATCGGTCGATTCTTCATACATGGGTGGTTCCGAGAGGAGCATATCTGGTTCCTGGGTATGCAGCAGGCGCAATTCTTTTCCCTCGTCGGGGTCGTTGTGGGGCTGGTGGGGCTGGCGTTTTTCTACTATCGTGACCGAGCGACCGACGAACAACCGCCGGCAACGGCGACGGCAGCGTAACTTGCGAATAGAACGCCGCTTTCAGCAATCGTGTGGGATAGATCGAGCGACAGAAACGCAAAGATCGAAATGCAAACCTTTGATCAGTTACCTGATCACGAGACCTTCTACCGGCTACTGACGTCGCAACAATCCGGGCTCGTCGACGCTGACCAACAGTTGAGTTTGCGCGACGCCACGGTGCTGGTTGTCGGCTGCGGGGTTATCGGGTCGCGCACTACCGAATATCTCGCGACTTCGGGCGTCGAATGTTTCTGTTTTGTCGACGATCGTATCGTGACCCAATATCATCTTGCACGAATTGGCCGTGGTTTCCATTCTATCGGCCAGAACTTTGTGGATCTGCTGGTTGAAGATCTCAAGCGGATCAATCCCTTTGCTACATGTACATCACACAACCAGCCGCTGCAGGCGGTTGACTTTCCAGGGCTCATCGCCACCGCTGATCTGGTCATCGACGCTTTGGGTATCGAGAACGTTGAAGACTTTCGCGTCCGTTGGTCGCTGCACGAAGCAGCCCAGAGTGCCGGTGTGCCCGTTGTAACCGGCTTTGATATCGGGAGTTCCGTTTGGACGCTGGTCAACGACTACCGGGACGATCATCTGGAGGTGCTCAGCGGAACCTACGGCCCGGCTGATCTGGAAGCGCGTGAGCCGACAACGGCCGTACCGATACTGCTCAGGATGGTCTCTCCTTCAAAGTCTCAGCCTGAGGTTTTGCGCGAAACCGAGCGTATCCTGCTCGGCCAACGGGATCAGCTTCCTCGTAGCGCGCCCGCCAGTGGCCTGGTCGGCAGTTTGGTCTCGCAAGCTGCGATCGACCTGCTGCTCGAACGACCCGTTCGGACCGTGATCGCGGTCGACCTTGAGGAGACGATACAGCCTTCGGGTGGTCTGCGACGAACAGGACGTCGACTAGCGGCGCTCTATTCGCTCCGCCGCCGTCTCCGGCATCGCCGGAAGGAGGGCAGGGTAGGAGTCTTCACCCCGCTTGAAGATGAAGTTTTCCAAGCATTGCGGCCCTATATGGAAGAGCGTTCCTATGAGGCGGGTTCCGTCGTCGTCCGTCAGGGTGATGGGGCAGACGAATTCTTCGTCATCATTGATGGGCGCGTCGATGTCGAATTTGAAGAGCGTGACGAGCACGACGAAGCACAGGACTATACCGTCATCGCCGAGCTTGGCCCCGGAGACTACTTCGGCGAGCTGGCGCTCTTGACCGATACGCCGCGTGCAGCCAGCGTCGTCGTGGCCCAGCGCTGCCGGGTTCTCGCCCTGAGCCGCGGGGCGTTCGAAATCTATTTGGAAGAGTCGGATACAGCGGCGTCAAAAGTGCGCGGCGAAGCGCTAGCCAGAGTCCGCGAGAACGGCGCCTTCATCGGCTGTTAACCCTGCTTCGGATCAGGGGTGACCCATCACGACCTTCGCGACCCAATGGGTTTGGCGCGAAAACGCTATCAGATTACTGCGGGAGACGTGCCACCAAACTTGTGGAGGATCTGCTGTGCCTCGCCCGAACGCTGGTCGTCGTGTACGGTAATGATAATTTCACCGGCCCGCAGGCGTTCATCTAGATACATAGCGTGTTCTTGGCCCATCTTCAGGTGCTGCAGCGGTCCAACCAGGCCGGCGCCGAAACTTCCACCAGCAATGGTGGTTGCGATAATTCCGATTCCAAGCGCCCACCCCACTCCAGGGATTGCCAGCGCCGCCGCGCCACCAAGCAGGCCGCCGAGTAGTCCGCCGACCGCAACCTGTGTGCCGGCTGCATTGGCGCTTGCCTCCTGTGCGTTTGGGAGCCACTCACGCACGAGATGATCGCCTTCAGTTGAGGTGATGATGCCGATCTGGTCTTCGTCGAATTCATCTTCGATCAAGCCATTCAGCGCTGCTTCAGCGTTTTCGGCCGAAGCGAAGGCTGCCGCGGCGAGTTTGCCGATGTTGTTGTTCGTTGAGATTCCGGTCAATATGATCGCTCCTTATGAAATTTCTCTCTATCTAGCTTATCGAGGGAAGAGAAAGGAGCATATAGACCGGGTTAGAGGGTGTAGTCACATTTGGGACACAGTACGACCCTCGCGGCGCTCGATTGCTTGCAGCGAGGTGGGGTTCGCGGGCGATGAGGTACCGTAAATCATGGCTGGAAGCTACGGTAGCCGCGCAATAACGGGAATGGCTCACCGCCGCAGATCTTCCGAAATCGTGGTCGATCAGTTATGCAGAACGCGGGGTGCTGGCCCCTGATCTGAAGCTGCGGTGCTACGCCCCATCAGAAAAAAAGATATACGCAGATCGTCACCCTTTTACACCGTGCTTAATAGTTGTCAGCCGGCTGGAAGATTTTCTTCGCCATAGGTCCAGCCGTCAGTGTCGGGAACTTCGATTCCATGCTGGCTGATTACCGTCATCACATGGGTGCGGTGCTCGGCGGCATGGTGGAGCGCCTGAATGAGCAATGTCGTCGCCCGTAGCCGATAGGCGTTGCCATCGAGGAACGTGCCTTCGACGACGGCATCAAACGGTGTTGAGCCTGCAAGTTCGATCAGCCGCTGGCCACTACGGTCAGCCCGCTCGCGCAGCAGGTCAATTCCGGGAAATTCCCGATTGAGGCGCTCCGCCTCCAGTATCGGCTCGCCGGTCAGGAGTTCGACATAACGTTCTTCGGCGCCAACCAGATGCACGAGCGTCGCTCGGGCGTCGCCGAAGGTGCCTGGAGCGCTGCTGTCGAGCAGCTCGTCATCCAATTCTCCACACCAGTCGAGTATGCGTAGCGTTGCCCAATGACTGTGCCGGAACGTTTCAGTCAGATGACTACTCATCTTGAAGCCTCTTTCATCGGAGTGTTTTGCCCTATGCTGGCACTCAGCTATCCGCTCAGAATAGCCTGCTATTAACAAAAAGGCTCCCCTCTCGGTCACGAGAGGGGAGCAGACTGCCACCAGGAACAGAGCTAGTTCGTAGGGCAGACAATCGGGTTGTTCACAAGACCGCCGGGGTTGACGACGTTCTTGCAGAGGCCGATCCGCAGGACTTCCCAGTCGTTGTAGTCAGTCATCGTGAAGTCGTTGATGCCGTCCGCTTTGGGGCGGAACTGGATGCTGGCCCAGACTGCGGGCTTGTTGATTGCAATCGACTGTACCGAACGGAGATTGCTATCGACACCAGCTTCGAAGTAGAGGTCGATGCCGAAGGCGTTGAACCAGACGTTGTCAAAGGGACCCTGTAAGCCTACCTTGAGCGTCTTGCTCAAGCTGCCGTCGGCCTCCTCCGCGACTTTGACATAGGAAGTCAACATCCGCACTTCACGATCCCGCTCGCGGTAGCTCTTGTCCGTGCTGCTATCGTGCTTGACATACATGAGATAGAACTTGCCGGGATAGTCGAGCTCGGTCTGCTCGGAGGTCCACTGCAGCGCAGGCCGACCTTCAACTGGACCGGCACTGCCTTCGAGCAGATCGGTTCGGTTCCAGCGATTGGCCGCTTCGTCGTACTCGTAGAGATCGAGGTAGCCGTTGACACCCGCGAAGGCGCCATAGAGTTGTGGCAAACCCGGCGCGGCCAGGTAGGCGCGGCCGATGCCGGGCGCGGCGAAGTCGGCCATGGCGATCGGGTTGCCGTCCTGGTCGAGCGACTGCTGCTCACCCTGCCAGCTGACGAAGCCGTCGGCACAGCTCAGCTTGTTGTGGCGCACATTGCCGTCTGCACCACGATAGGCCAGGAAGATCTTGCAGTAGCCGAGATCCGACAGCGCAGGTGCGCTTCCGGTGGAGAGACCTTCGACCGGGGTGGCCGCGCCAGCGATCTGACGGTTGTCGGTCCACTGCTCGTTGCCCGAGCTGTTGAGCGAAAGGCGGCGCTCCCAGATGTTGCCGTCGTTGTCGATCGTGACGACGAGCAGAGCGGCGTCCGCGCCACCTCCGACCCTGACGACATCGACGCCACCCTGGGCATCCATGTAGGCGATTTCTGATCGCTCCAGGTCGCACAGGCAGTCTCTTGAGGTTCGGGGCAGTTTCCGGCGTCGGTCGAATAGGTGTAGTAGACGGAGCCGAGCACCGAGTAGAAGACGTAGAGGCGGTTGCCGAGGCGGGCCATGGCGGGCGCCTGTGTGCTGGCGGCATTCTCGATGTAAGACTGGTTGTAGCGGGTGAACTCGCAGCCGCCGCCGCCGGGCTTGTAGTTGGCGTAGGCGCGGACTGTTGTGCCTGCTGGTGCGAATTCGCCGTCACGGTTCCAGTCGACGTGTCCATGTTCGCGATCAACGTAGTACTTGAAGGTGTTTTCCAAGACATCGAGGTAGGCGCTGTTGCTGGGAGGAACGGCTTCCCATTCGACGAGCGCGGCATTGTTGATTGGCGGTGTGCCGAGGCCGTCGGAGAAGCCGACGTCAGGGTTGCTCTGGAAGCCGTAGTTCAGCAGGCTCTGGATAGTTCGGCTTGCAGTTCGGATCGACGTCACCAGTCGCACGCGGCGGTCCGGAATGGGAGAGTCCCATTGCGTGTGCGAACTCGTGAGCCAGCACCCAGGCGTTGTTCATTGGACCGGTGCCGCGAAGGAGTTGATCGGATTCTGGCCGCCGCCGCTGGGATAGGCCAGGATGTAGCGGAAGATGCCGAGCCGCGCCGGAGCCATGTTGTCCTCCTGCCAGGCGGGTCTGACGGTCATTGTCGCTCGACATGCACGCCCGCGCCGCTCCATCGCTTCTGAACCGGCGGCACGGCGTTGAAGCCGCCCCAGTCGCCGTAGATTGTCGCGTCTTCGGGCGTCTCCGGCGCGATACCGGTGTCGAGATGCGTGCTGATGCCGCGCTCGCCGTCCGGATTGAGGAGCGACACCGCCCGGTAGAGATCGACCAACGGGCTGGGATTGTCGAGCGTATCCTCGTAGTATGCGGCGAACTGGCGGGCAACATTAGCGCTCAGGCGCTGCTCAGTCTTCGCCTGGCATACGCATCATGAAATCGATCTCGACGAAGAGATCCTTGTGGCGCGGATCTGCGCCCCAGAGTGGCAGGTTGATGTGAGTCTGGAATGGCAGTTCGGCTCCCGGTCCGACCGGTCCGATCTGAGCCAGCTGTGAGCTTGTGTCCGTTGCGACGACCTGATCGTTGACGAGCAATCCGAAGACCTCAAGTCCGTCGCTGATGCCGTCGCCGTCGGTGTCGCGTGGGTCGGCGGCTAGGCTGCAATCGAATTCATAGCCTCCGTTGAGGCTGACGTAGCCGGAGAGCGAGGAGCAGGTGCCGAGCGCCGCCTCGACGGCATTGCCCAGGCCGTCGTTGTCGGCGTCGGTCATGATGTCGTTGTAAATGAGTCGTGCAGCGCCTTCATCGTTGCTGCTAGCGACCCCTACGACCACGGTGCGCTGTTCCAAATCTTGAGGGATATAGGCGGCTGCCGCGCCACCTGGACCGCCACCGGAAACACGCAGGTCGATGCCGAGGTTGTCCGGCTTGAGGACATACAGGCGCTGGATGCCGGTCGCACCGTTCGGTTGCTGAGTTGTCCGGAGCTGGTTGCCTGCCAGCAAGCTTGTATAGCTGTTGTGCCAGCCGGCGAAAGCGACGCCACTCTTCCAGAGTTCGCCGTTCTTCATGAGGTCTGTCGTGCCAGCGCTATTTTGAATCTTGGAGCGCACGAGCACGATGACGCTCTTGTCTGTATCCGAGGTGTAGACGATGCGAGCGGCCGTGCCGCCGCCGCTGTTGTCGTCGACGGCGATCTGCGCGCCGCCGGTTTCCAGCAGGTGCAGCACCGGATCGCCACCGCTAGAGATATTGGCCGTCTCGATGGTGATACTTTCGCCCTGGCCCAACGCGAGCCGATATTCACTGACCGTGGAAACGTGGCCGTCGCGTACCGGGCCGTAGGAATAATCGTCAGGTGCAAGTACTTGATCCCCCGGCGCGACGACGTCTACGGGGGGCCCTGACCTGAGCTGACACGGCACGCGGTAGCGCGGCGGCCAGTGATGGCGCGAGCATGAATGCCATCGCCAGATAAATCAGTGGACGTATTGGACGCCATGTCAGTCTCAACATTTTGAGGCCCTTCCTGTGTTCGAACGATCACCTGCTTTCAGACTAGGTTGGTGATGAGGCGCACGATATCGATGGACCTCTGCAAAAGACCATCGTATTTTCTCGATGGTCCGGCGCGGTTTCCTGTCGAAAAGGTCAAAGGGAACCACCCCGTCTCAGTAGCGAGACGGGGTGGTTGTTGTGCTGGCAAGTGAATCGGCTAGCTCGTCGGGCAGACGATCGGGTTGCTGACGAGTCCGCCTGGGTTGACGACGTTCTTGCAGAGACCGATTCGGAGGACTTCCCAGTCGTTGTTATCCGTCATCGTCATGTCGGCGATACCATCTGCCTTCGGGCGGAACTGGATGCCTGCCCAGACGTCGGGCTTGTTGATCGCTATCGAGAGAACCGAGCGCAGGTTCGTGTCGACGCCGGGTTCGAAGTAGAGGTCGATCCCGAAGGCGTAGAGCCAGACGTTGTCGAAGGAGCCTTCCAGCCCGACCTTCAGCGTGCGGACTTCCTGGCCGTCGGCGAGCTTGTCGACCTTGACGTACGAGGTCAGCATGCGCACTTCACGAGTCTGCTCGCGGTAGGCGCGGTCCGGCGTCGTGTCGTGGCGGATGTACATCAGGTAGAGCTTGTTCTGCTGGTCGAACTCTCCGCCTGTCAGTGTCCAGGCAATCGCCGGGCGGCCTTCGATCGGGCCGGGCCGATAGTCCAGCAGGCTGCTCTTGTCCCAGCGGTTCGTGCTGTCGTTGTAGCGGTAGAGATCGAGTAGGCCGTTGGCATCCGCGAACGCGCCGTAGGTCTCTGCAAACCCTGGCTGCTCGATCATGGCGCGGCCGATACCCGGTGATGCGTAGTCCGCCATCGCGATCGGGTTGCCATCTTGGTCGAGTGAGAGCTGCTCGCCCTGCCAGTTGGCGTAGCCGTCGGCGCAATTCAAGCTGTTGTGGCGCACATTGCCGTCGGCGCCGCGATAAGCCAGGAGCACTTTGCAGTTGGCGACGTCCGACAGCGACGGCTCACTCACGGCGGCGCTACCAGCTATCTGGACCGGGCCGGCCCACTGTTCGTTGCCTGCGCCATCGAGTGTGAGTCGCGATTCCCAGAGCACGCCGTTGTTGTCGATGGTGACGATGACGAGCGTGTTGCCGGCTTTGACGACATCGATCCCGCCCTGGGCGTCCATGTAGACCGGAACGCGGTCGCTCCATGTTGCGCAGGCGCTGAAGTCGGCCTGCGGGCAGTTGCCGGCGTCGGTCGAATAGGTCGTATAGACAGCGCCGAGCACCGAATAGAAGACGTAAAGGCGGTTGCCGAGGCGGGCCATGGCCGGTGAGACTGTGCTGGCTGCTGTTGGGATCATCGAAGAGTTCATGCGGGTGAATTCGCAGCCGCCACCGCCTGGCTTGTAATTGGCATAGGCGCGTACCGACCAGCCTTCGGCGGCGATCACGCCGTCGCGGTTCCAGTCAACGTGACCGTGTTCGCGGTCGACGTAGTACTTGTAGACATTCTCCAGCACGTCGAGGTAGGAGGTGTTGCTGGGATCGACCGCGCCGTATTCCATCAGGTTCGTATTGTTGAGCGCGAAGGTGCCGACGCCGTCTGAGAAACCCACTTCCGGATTGCCCTGGAAGCCGTAGTTCATCAGGCTCTGGTAGTTGGGTTTGCAGTTGGGTTGCTGATTCGCGGGGTTGCCGCCGTGGTCGAGCCCCATTGCGTGTCCGAACTCGTGAGCCAGCACCCAGGCGTTGTTCATCGGGCCGGAGGCGGCAAAGCTGTTGACTGGGTTGGAGCCACCGCCGCTTGGGTAGGCCAGGATGTAGCGGAAGATGCCGCGCCGGGCATAGCTCATGTTCGTCTGCCAGGCGGTATGTGGATTGTCGCCAACCCAGTCGCCGTCAGCGTTCTGGACTGGCGGGACCACGTTGTAGCCGCCCCAATCGCCGTAGATCGTTGCGTCTTCGGGCGTCTCCGGGGCGATGCCGGTGTCGAGATGGGTGTGGATGCCGCGCTGGCCGTCCGGATTGAGGAGCGACACTGCCCGGTAAAGATCGACGAGCGGGATGGGGTTATCGAGCGTGTCGCCGTAGTAAGCCGCAAATTGGCGCGCGACGGCTGGCTGCAGCTTCTGCGGAGTCTCGCCCGGCATGCGCTGCATGAAATCGACCTCGATGAAGAGATCCTTGTGGCGCGGGTCCGCGCCCCACTTCGGCAGATCGAGGCTGACCTTGAACTGTACGCCGGTACCGGGGGCGATGACTGCTGCAAGCTGGCTGCCTTCGGCTGCGGAGGCGGTTGCGACGAACTGTCCGTCAACCAGCAGGCCGAAGACTTCGGCTCCGTCCGAGATGCCGTCGCCGTCGGTGTCGCGCGGGTCGGAGGCCTGGCTGCAATCGAATTCGTAGCCGCCGTTGACACTGACGAAGCCGGAGAGCGACGAGCAGGTGCCGATAGACGCTTCCAGCTTGTCGCCGAGGCCATCGCCGTCGGCGTCATTGTTCAGATCGTTATGGATCAATAGAACCTGCTCGGCTGCTTCCGGAGTTGGCACGCCGATAATCACGTCCGGCTTGCCCAGCCCCTCGCTGAAGCGCGCGACTGCCGCTCCGTCCGGGCCGCCACCGACCACGCGCATCGCCATGCTGACTTGATCCTCGGAAATGATGTACATGCGATGGACGGAGCCGGTGCCGTTTGGCTGGTGGACCGTCTGCAGCTGCTGTCCCGGTAGCAATTCGGCATACGGCTGATGCCAGCCAGCGAACGGACACCGCCGTCTTCCAGGGCTGGCCGTTCTTCAAGAGGTCCGCCGTGCCAGCGCTTTCCTGGAACATCGAGCGCACGACCAGAATCACGGTGCGATCTTCACTCGCTGTAAAGTCGATGCGCGCCGCCACTCCGCCGTCGAAGCTGTTATTGACGGCAAGTTCGGAGCCGCTCTGGGCGTCGAGCAGGTGCAGGACCGGATCTCCGCCTACGGAGATGTTGACCGTCTCGATTGTGAGCGCCTCGCCTGCAGTGAGCGAGAGCTGAAACTCACTGACGACCGAGAGCATGCCACTACGCACATCACCATAGTCGGTGGTTGCGATAGCGGCTTGATTGGTGTCCAGCGCGACAGTGCCGCCCGCCGGAACCTGGGCCGCGACTGGGAATGGAATCATTGAGATATATGAGGGAATAAGAACTACTACCAACAACAGCCAATACTTCGAGCGTGCCATCGTCGATTTCCTTTTCCTGAGGGGGCGCCGCTATCGGAGCGGCTCTAAGATCAGGATAGGGACAGCAGCTCGATCCGGATATTGAGTGGGCATCTGGAAGGACCATCGTAGTTTCTCGATGGTGAAGTGAAATCCGCTATTTCATGGCAAGACAGAGAGGGCAGGGAAGGAACTGCCCTCTTGCCGCTGAATGTGAATGAGCGTGGCTGGTGTGGCAGACGAAGAACGCTCGCTTGCCGCCATTCTCGGTTGGATGGTCGCGGGAATATAGACGAGCCTCGAGCTAGAAGAGATTGCGCTGCTGAAGCAATCCTCCTCCGATCGTATCACCCGTGATTCGGTCACATCTCTCTCAGTCTACTGCGTTTGCCGCGGTGTGGATATCGATGCTGCTCGATGATCGTAATGGGAGATTCTCAATGTTGCAGAGCGGACCCATCGACGGCGTGTTAGAGTCCAGGAAGGGATAATTGCTGAGGTTCTTGCCGTTTCGGGCGGGGCACGTTGAGGGAGAAGGCAGTGGCAAAGCTGCGCTTGCTGGTAGTCGAAGATGAAGCGCTGTTTCGCAATCTGCTGGTTCAGATACTGGAAGAAGAGCCTGATCTGGAAGTCGTAGGCGAAGCCGATAATGGCCAGTCGGCGATAGATCTTGCAGCGCATCATGAGCCGGACGTCGTGTTGATGGATATCGAGATGCCCGGGCAGTATGACGGCATCGACGCCGGTATCGAGATCCGCAAGAGAAAGCCATCGACCGGCATCGTCTTGCTCTCTTCCCACCGTGACCGGCGCTTCTTCACCAGCCTGCCGGCCGACCAACAGGCGGGCTGGTCCTATTTGCTGAAGCAGTCGGTGGGCGACATCGACACGGTCATTCGAGCCATCCAGGGTAGTGCTATGGGTATGGTTGTCCTCGATCCGGCGTTGATCGGCGAGATGCGGCCGAAGCCCGACTCCGCGCTCTCCCGCCTCACTCCACGCCAGCGCGATGTCATCGAACTCATTGCTCGGGGCTACAGCAATGCAGCCATCGCAGACGAACTCTCACTCACCGAGCGCTCGGTCGAGACCTACGTCTCGGTCATTTACCAGGAGCTTGGCGTCAGTGGCGAACGCGAAACGAACGCGCGGGTCAAGGCTGCGCTGATCGCGTTGGAGGAAAGCACAGCGTAGGGTTGTGAGGGTGGATTAGGGATTAGGGATTAGGGATTGATCTTAAGGGGTACGGATGGCGGGTGACGGGGAAAATCAACAAGTTATCGCCGAACAGGCGGCGAAGATTGCGCGGCTTGAGCGAGAAATAGTTGGTTTGGAACCGTGGCAGATTGTGCGGGAAGCGATAAGCGCTGCTGGAATTCGGAGCCAGATAGGTCTGCCTCGTTCGGAATCGGGACTGCTTCGGTTGGTTGTTGAGTCGGCGGCGAACGTCATCAACGCTGTTGCCGGCGCGATCTTCCTGGTTGACGCGACTCAGAAGGAATTGATCTTCGAAGTTGCGACCGGCCCGCAGGCGGCGTCGACGACAGGAGTCCGTGTTCCTCTGGGCCACGGCATCGCCGGTCTGGTTGCAGTGACCGGCCAACCGATGGCAGTTTCGGATGTTCAGGGCGACTCCCGCCACGCTGCAGATGTCGCAGACCAGATTGGCTACGAGCCGCAGAGTATCCTCTGCGTTCCTCTGTTGCGCGATGGAGAAGTCGTTGGCGTGTTGGAATTGCTCGACAAGCGCGAACAGGCTGCGTTTAGCGCGGGCGACATACAGGTGCTCGGCCACTTCGCTGAACTGGCATCGGTCGCGATCGATCAATCGAGGATGGTGAGCCGTCTCTCGGCCCTAATCCAGGAAGCGCTATTCACCTCGCTAGGGTCATCTGGCGACTCGATAGCAGCTGATTCGGTTGCAGCTGAGATCGAGGCTGACGAACGCTATCAATGTTCACTTAAGCTGGCCAACACGATCCAGCGCATTAGCCAGCACGGAACTCCGGAGTTGGATGCTGCACTGGTACTGTTGAACGGCTTCGCCGAATACCTCGAAAGCACAAGCGGACAATGAGCGCCCGGCCAGGTTGGAGCTCGCAATTCGCGCCCGATTCCCTTGATGCTTTGTCGGCAATCCCGCATCTGGACGACATCACACCGGAATGGGCCTGGGGCGATACGACTGGGCGTGGCGTGCGGGTGGCAGTCATCGACAGTGGCATCGATGCAGATCATCCAGCGGTCGCAGGCGGGATTTTGCACTCGGTGGCAGTTCAGGAAGTTGACGGTGAAACGGAGGTTCACGAGGTTGAGGACGATGACCTTTTTGGTCACGGCACAGCCTGCGCCGGGATCATCCGTTCGATCGCGCCCGATTGCGAGATCACGAGTATTCGGGTGCTCGGCGAGAATCTGAATGGTACCGGTTCGATGTTCATCTCCGGCTTGCGCTGGGCCATCGAGCAGAATATGCGTGTCTGCAATCTCAGCCTAGGAACGACCAAGCGGCGCTTTTACAGTGAGTTTCATGAGCTGGCGGACGCCGCCTACTTCAACAACACGCTGCTCGTCGCCGCGGCGAACAACATGCCGACGCCGAGTTTTCCGTCAACTTATGCCTCAGTTATATCCGTGGGGTCACATGATGTCGACGATCCCTTTACGTTTTATTACAACCCGACCCCGCCGGTTGAATTCGGCGCGTTCGGTATCGATGTGCGGGTGGCGTGGCTAGATGGTCAGACGATACAGGCCACAGGCAACAGCTTCGCTGCGCCGCATATTACTGGCGTCATCGCGCGTATCGTTGAGAAACATCCGGATCTAACTCCGTTTCAGATCAAAACGGTCTTGCGAGCGCTCTCTTCCAACGTCGGACGGCGAGACTGAGATCGTTTTGATCTGAAACGTCTACTGTCAAGCGAGCCAAGACGTAGTTCGGCGAGATTCAGCGTCGGTCATTGTCCTCTACATCTCCAATGTGGAGCAAGATTGTGCCTGATTTCTCTTCCATCCAGGCATTTGTCGCGATTGTTGGCATGTCACTGGAGGCGGGATTGGCCCCGCTTTGAGCATGATACGTCGAAGGCAGTGGAATCGTGTGAGTGCCAAGCTGGAACGTTGGTGAAGATTGATCGCCATCTGCGCTAGGGGTAGGGACGGGAATTCCTGCAGAGCGATGAACCGTGGCCTCAAGACCGCCGCCGCGTTCCAGTAAATCGCAGAGCGCGTTTGTCATTGGCAGGTCGGTCATCATCTCGATCCAGTACCACTGGCCATTCGGGTTGATCTCGAGGAACACGTACTCGCCGTCAGGCGTCAAGAGCAGATCGATCGCGCCGAATTCCAGACCCAGCCGGTCGACAAGATCGATGCAAGCGTTATTGACGTTTTCCGGCAGTTCAAGCGGGTGATGAGGGAGGTCGAAGATCTGGGCGTCGCGAAAGTCGTCGCGAGATTCGGGTGTCCCCGTTGAGTCAATGGCGACGGCAAAGACTCTGTCGCCGAACACCGTCACCCGTATGTCGAAGCGCTTTTGCACGAACTCCTGAAAGAATGTTGGGCCGTATTTCACTGACTCGATTAAGGCCATGTCCTCCTGGGTTACCCGATGGGTGTACATCATACCGCCGGCATCAGCCAGGTTGATCGTTGGGTATCCCAGTGCCTTCACCGCCACGCCATGTTGGAAGGCAGCCACGAATTCCCGCGCCCGTTCGGGGCTGTTCGTGACGGTGTACGCTGGAATGCGAAATCCGAGCTGGCGGGCAAGTTTCAACTGGAGCAGCTTGGAGTTCGCGTACTCGATGCGATGCGGCTCGCTTATCCAGAAGGCGTCGAGGCTGGCCCAGATACCCTGGATCAGGTCGCGACACTCGCGCCGCAGCCATTCTTGTTCACCTTCGGCCAACTCGTCGGAAATGTCAAAGCTGCCTGGTCGCCGATACCAGACGCTCCGCACCTCGCTGAGATCGAGGGTCCGGCCTTCCCAGTGAATCACCTGCCTGGGGCCAGCAGGAGTGTCGTCAACCATCACCGTTGCAGACGATGGCAGTAAGCCCGGATTGAAAATGCGGACGTTGTGGCCGCGCTGATTGAGTGCGGATGCTACCGGCGCCAGGTGAGCGTCATGTGCGATATCGGAGACGATCAGGATCGTCATCCGAGCTCCAGGTCAGACATGCTCATGTCTTTGCCGCCGTCGGTGATAGCAAGCTCGCCGGTCATCCCGGCCCGGCGGGAGAAGAGCAGCGGTCGATCGCCGGAAGATTGCATCGCCTCGTCGCGCGTCATCCAGTGGACGGCGACGCGCAAGGTGAATGGCACTGGCCGGTCGTCAAACCGCGGTACTGGCTGTCCTGTTTCGCCAGCGAGGGGGGCTGGAGCATTGCTGCTGGTGTTCATCGCGTCAGCGCCCGACAGAATGGGACTAGCACGCGACGAGCATAAAGAAGGGTATTGGTGCGGTATTCATGTATGATTTCCAGCAAACCAATACCCTTTCTATGCACTGCACGCTGTACACGAGGAAAGCCACAATTAGTCGGTGCAGATCCAGTTCTTCTTGTCCGGCGACATCGTGCAGCCCGTGTGGGCCACCGAGCTTGTACCTATTCCCGGGCGCAATGAGCCACCGCCGAGGCTGCCCACTCTAGTTGGTGCGATGTAGCCTTCAACGTCCGGATCTTGTCCTGATTGAAGTGTTTCCACATAAGCGAGGATCGCATCGGCGTGTTCATCGGGAACTGCGACGATGCCGAAGCCTGTCTCTTCCGCACTCGTTCCGCCGGCTGCTTGATCAACCATCATTCTCTCCTTTTGCAACGATACTGCGAACAATGCTGCCGCAGTGTTTACGCTTTGTCGTCGTCGGCGCAACGAATATCGCCGTTTTCCCATATCTGGCACTGGGTTCCTGAAACAACGCCGGAAATCGTTGGGCCGAGGCTGCCCCTGCCGATCCCACCGCCCAGGCTCATCGACGTGAGTGGGGCAATGTAGCCCTCAACATCTGGTTCCTGGGCTTCCTGGAGACTTGTCGCGAATGCTCGTACGGCTTCGAGGTGCTCCTCCGGCACCTCAATAATTGATACGGTCTGGCCTTCTTCGGCCGTATTTTCTGGTGCGTTAGCGGAGGTCATCGGATCTTCCTTTCGAATCATCTTCGTTGGTGCAAGCTCTCGAACTGCTAGTGCTTCCGAACGGCTGCCTTGACGTTGCCAAAGATTGAATGATCTATGGATCCGTGCACACGAAATCCTGACCTTTGCCCGAATCCCACCAGGTGCAATTGGTTCCCACTCCAACCTGCAAGACATCAGGGCGCATCGCAGGTGGACTGCCGAGGCTCATTGAGGTCCGCGCAGCATATCCCTCGACATCCGGCTGTTCGTCTGCCTGCAATTGTGCTGCGTACTCCCAAACCTTTTCAGCATGCTCGTTCGGGACGATGAGAATAGTCCGTCCTTGCTGTCCCTCGGCTGCGCCCTCGGTCGAATCTTGATCGGTCATCTGGACACGACCCTTCCTACTTGTGTCACTTCTGGCTCGTGACTCTGCTTTTCAATTGCCCACATGGATATTAGAACACAGGGAGGATGCTCTAAAGAGCGTGCTACGTGTCAACTCGGATACAGCTTTCCTGTCATCTTATTTACAATCATCTTGTAACTTAGAATACTTTATTTATGCAATACAGATCTCGAAAGACGTTGCGGGCGAACGGTTCCGCGATAACGCCAATCCACAACAGAAATGGAAACGCCGTAAGCTCCAGGGGTTGTGCGTGACAATTGTGCCCGGTAACGATATTCTGTTCGGTTGTTTATGCATCTATGGCGGCAGGAGGCTCGCCGTGTTCGCTGATCATCAGCGCACGCAACTCCTCTTCGCGCATGTTGGCCTCGTTGGTCACCGCTTCGCGCAGGCGCGGTGAATTTGACATTAGCGATAGGAACTCATGCTTGCCGAGACTGAACGTCTCGACAGTAGAAACTGCTTTTACGGTAGCGGTGCGCGGGGCATCCTGAAGTAACGCGATCTCGCCAAAGAAATCTCCCGCATGCAGCCGGGCCAAACGCCTCGGCATGCTCCCATCACTATTGGCAAGAACGTCGACGTCGCCATTCCGGATGACGTACAGCCGGTCGCCGATGCCTCCCTGCGTGACGATCTCTGCGCCCTCCGAAAAGATTTCGATTTCCCCGCTGTGAACGAGTCTCGTCAGCAGTTCGCGGTCCAGTTCGGAGAAGATCGGCACACGTCTGAGGTTTTCGATGTCGGCCATCGTTTGCACGATCGTCGGGTCCGCTGTACCGCCTTCTTGCTCGCGCCAGAGATCACGGTAGATCCCGTTGAATTTCAGGAGCTCTGTGTGGGTTCCTTGTTCGACCAGTCTTCCAGATTCGAGGACGAAGATTGTATCGACTTCGGTGATTGAAGCCAGGCGGTGCGTGACGGTTACCGTCGTCCGGCCGCGGGCAACACGACGCAACGTCGCGTTGATTGCTGCCTCGGTGCCGGCGTCGAGTGCACTCGTTGCTTCATCGAGGAAGAGCAGCGCGGGGTCGCGAATGATAGCGCGTGCAATGGCGACCCGTTGTCGCTGTCCGCCTGACAGAAGGCCGCCGCGTTCCCCAACATCCGTGTCGTAGCCATCCGGCAGCCGTTCTATGAATTCGTGAATCTCGGCCGCCCGTGCCGCAGCGATGACCATTTCATCGCTCGCCCCCAGATTCCCGAGCTGGATGTTTTCATGAATTGATGTCTTTAGCAGCACGTTATCTTGCTGCACCATTCCTATCTGGCTCCGGATCGACTCTAGGGTAGATGCACGCAGGTCGACGCCATCGAACATCACCCGCCCCAGTTGAGGATCGTACGAGCGGGTTAGCAAGTTGAAAACGGTACTCTTGCCTGATCCGCTCGGGCCAACGATAGCAACTGATGAGCCGGCCGGAATGACCATGCTGATATCTTTCAGGATAGGCTCGGACCGTTCATAGCCGAAGGTCACGCTCTCCAACCGAATTTCCTGACGGACGGAGCCAATCGCCACGGCATCCTGGACATCGGCGATCTCACTTCTTGAGCTGGCAAGTTCGTCGATGCGCTGCATCGAACCGGTGGCCTGCTGGATGAGCTGCAGAATATTCGAAAAGCTCTGGAGCGGTCCGATGACGAGACCAATCAGAAAGAGGAAGGTGACGAGGTCGCCGGGCGTCATGTTGCCGTCGAGAATCAGGTAGCCGCCAATACCAAGCACGGCCAGTTCAACACCTGATGCCGTCGCGCCGAGAATCGAGACATAGACGCCGCCGAGGAAATTCATCCTGATTGATGAATTGAAAACAGCTTCTAGCCGCTGCTGAAAACGTTCGGACATCAGGCGCTGGAGCCCGAACAACGTCATTACCGAACGCACAGCGAGGCTCTCGTGCAGGAAGACCGTCATGCTCGCGTAGTCCTCCTGACGGGTGATGCTGGCGCGGGCCACCGGCGGGCCAAGAAAGCGTCCAGTGATCAAGAAGAAGGGCGCGCCGATGAGCGCCAGGATAGCAAGCCGCCACTCTGTCAGCACGATGGTCAGCATCGCTGCAACGAACATGATCGACAGGCGCAAGAACTCGACCATGCCCTGGGTCATGGCAAATTGAATCGTTGTGATATCGCTCGTCAGGCGCGTAATCAGATCTCCGCTGTCAGCGCGAGAGAAGTAGCCAGGGTGCAGTCCCTGGACGTGGCGGTAGAGCGAGCCACGAACGTCAAATGCAACACGTTCGCCGACCCAGGCTTTGACGTAACTTTCGCGCAGCCCGGAGAGGTTTGAAATGATAAAGAGGACAACTAGCCCGATCATAACGATGCCGAAAAGGTGGCGGTCACCTTGGAGGAGCGCTTTGTCGAACAGGTAGCCCTGCGACTTGGCCAGAATAATGCCGAAGGCGACTGAGATGAGGATGTAGATCGTCAGTTCGCTGAGCTTCAGCCAATAGGGTCGCAGATAAGGGATGACCAGGCTAAGAAAGAGTTTGACGCCGCCTTTTACCTCGGACTTGAGGTGCTTGCGCCACCGCTTCTCCAGTGCATCCAAGCTGCGTCCTGTTGCCTGCCGCGCGGCGGAATTTGCATCGGTATGGCCGAGCGCCCGTAGAAACTGACTTACTCGTTGCGAACCGACCTCTGCGACGAGAAACTCGATGAAGTGCGCCAGTGCCAGTGCCCTCAAGCCCCGATCGAACTCGCTTTCACGATCGAGCAACACACTCAATGGCGGCAGGGTTTCCTGCTCGACCGCATCGGCTAGCGGCGATGGGACCTGCTCGGCGGCGTAACGCTCCTGCATGTGCTGATCCACAAGGATCAGCAACGCCTCGGTCAATGCTGGTGGCCACTTAACACCGGGTCCGAACGCAACGTACCGCAGCACGTCGAGCAAAGATCTATCCAGATCGACGCCCGGAGCGTCTCCACGATAGACCTCGTAGATCGTGCGATTGACCTGCTCTGCATAGCCTCCGGATAGGAGCGTCGCGTTGCGTTGCTGCGGATCGGCGAGCTCATTGACGAGGAAGACCTCAATTGGTTGATCGAGATCGGCAATGCCTAGCAGTCCGGCGAGGATGGCGTATGAGCGCTCGACTCGATCGATGATTGCGCCCCGATGCTGATCGGCGAATGAATCTTTTCGAAAGCGCAGGACGAAATGCTCGGTCGAGATGACTTCGCGCGCTTGAAGTACGATGGAAACGGCGACATCAAGTGCCTGGTCAGTCGATCGCAGCAGGAAGCGCGCATCCGCGAAGTCAATGACGTCATTTGGACGCACCGTCTGCGGTGTCGAAATCTCGTTGCCGTTGAGCCGGGTCCCGTTGGTGCTGTCCAGGTCCGTGAGAATCCACTCACCGGCAATCGAGCGCAGAAGGGCATGATAGCGGGAGATGATGCGAGAGTCGACGCGTATGTCGTTCTCCGGCGCGCGGCCGATTGTCGCAACGGAGTCGATGAAGTGCCGGCTACCGGCTACTGACTCTAGCCAGTAGCCAGGGCGTTCGTCGACGCCTTCCTGTTGTCTGTTACCGGCGCTCATCGTATATCCACATCCTATTTGTTCACCGAGCTGCATCATAGTGGATCATAGTGGATCGCTCGGTTTCGTCATGGTCGTTCTGACGGACTACACGGGACATGGAATTCCTCGCCGGGCCAGTGCCTCTCTTCCGAGCGAACCCCGGTTCTATTGTGTTTCAAGGGGTTTTGAATGGTGACTGAGCGGCATTTTGCCGGAATGGCAGGAAGAGCACACTCCTGTCGGCCAGTGCATTGATGGCTATCGCGGCACTGGCCCAATTGCCCGCGGTGGTTTGGGCGAGGTCTATCGTGGAATTCAGGAGTCGCCGGACTGGCGGGTTGCAATCAAAATTCTCTCGCCCCGGCTCGATCATCCAAATGGGATGCGCACTCTCAACTTTGGCAGCGCCGACACGACCTGCCACACGGTGCTTGAACTCATTGAGGGCGGGAACTTGCGCGATACGCGGCAGCGCTTCCGCGAGGCGGAGCCGCAATTACCACTCGCTCGAACGATCAGCATCGCCGAGCGACCAGGATGAGCTGGCAGTTCTGAGGAAGCAATCCCGTCATCGGCGGTCGTTGATAGTCACCGACGGGCAGCCAATGCATCACAAACGTTCTGAAGCGTAGAGGCAGTTGCTCGATTTCTCAGCGACTCTAATCCGATTCATCGTCTAGCGGTAGCCGGGCGGTGATGGTTGTGCCGCGGCCGGGGGTGCTCCAGATCGTGCATGCGCCACCGACGGCGCTGGCATAGTCCTGCATCGCTTCGACGCCTAATCCCCGCCCACTGCCGTCGAGCTCGAAGCCTTTGCCATTGTCCTCGACTGTCAGGCGCAACTCATCTCCGTGTTCGATCGCTATCCGGACGCGAGCCATCGAGGCTTCGGCGTGCTTCAACACGTTCGTCAGGGCGTCTTCTGTAATGCGGTAGGCTGCCAGCTTCACCGTCTCGGAGATAGCTTCGCGGTCGCGTTCTTCCATTTGACCGAACTCATTGCTAATGTCGAGCCGGACTTCAAACGAGGGCTCGAATTGATCGGCCAGCGATTGCAGAGCCGGGATCATCCCACGCCGTAGTATCGAGGGATAAAGGCGGCGGCTGAGCGACGTGATGTCGTTCTGGATCAGATCGTCGAGCTGGGCGATGATTGCGTTGATCTGCTCTTCGGCTTCCGGAGACGGATTAGTGCGCTGCATTGTCCGGTAAAGCTGCGTGCGCAGGACCAGCATGCGCGCCTGGACTCGGCCATGCAGGTGTGTCGCAATCTCGCGCCGTACACCTTCCTGGACACCGACGATGCGGCGACGCGAGTCCTGGAGATCGTCAACGGTCGTCTGGAGCTCCTGGGCCATGGCGTTGAACGACCCTGCGAGCTCCTGTAGCTCTCCGCTCTGTAGTCGTTGAACGCGCGTGTCAAGGCGGCCAGAGGCCATGCGATCCGTCGCTATGACCAGAGTCCTCACCGGTTTGGAAAAGCCGCGTGCAATCACATAGGCGATGCCGGTGGCGATGACGATCAAGATTGCGCCTTGAATGAGATGCTCGATCATGATGGCCCGAATCTGCCGCTGGAGGATGTCGCTACGCAGGCCGATCTGGACGCCGCCGATTAGCTGACCGCCGGGCCCAGAGGGCACCCTCACCGGCTGGGCAATCTCGAATAGATCGCCGTTGGAATCCTCAATTCCCTGTTCTTCCGCCAGCGCCTGCATGCCGAGTTCTGGCGCTTGCCCTCCCAGCGACTGGAAGCCGCCCAGTGAGGTGTCGGTCAGGATCACACCTTCAGTGGTGAAGACGCGCACATATTCGACATCCGGTTGGCTGGCGACCAGCGTCGCGACCTTCTTGACGTCTTCGACGTTAGCCAGGTAGAGCGGATCGGCAAGCTGATCGTTCATCTGGCCAGCCAGACTCCAGCCGCGATTGCGTAGCTCTTCCCGGTAGATGCGTCTGGTGCGCGAGATGTCGAGCAGCGTCGTCGTCGCGATGAAGGTCACGGAGAGCAAAATCATCGTGACGGCGAGGATCGGCGCAATACGCCAGCGGGTTGGCAGCCAGCCGCGTAGACGATCCAGCACCCCAGCTATCCGCTAGCTCCGCAGAATTTGCTTCACGGTATCGTAGAGTTCGTAGAGATTGTCGAGCACATCCTGCGAGAGTTCCTCGAACTTCTCCGACTGTCGCATGGTCTGCAGGATCGCTTTGCCCTCGTCACTCTGATCGAGCGCGAGCATCAAACGAACGACCTCGGCCTGCAGATCGGGATCGACGTCCGGCCGGAAGGCGACGAGTTCGCTGGGCGCTCCAACGGTCTCGGCGAGGAGCGTCACCTGGTTCTGGACATCAGGCGAAAATTGTTTGAAAGCCTTGTCGCCGATGGCTAGCGCTGCGATCTGGCCGTTCAGCAGCAGGTTCATCGAGGTCTCGCCACCTGATGAGACATAGTAACCGACCTCGTCCGGGCCGACCTGAGCCTCTGGACTGCTGACCGAAACCGAAGTGATGCCGTGCTCGGCGAGTGTTGCTCGCGGGAGGATGTGGCCAACGGTCGAATGTGGCTGCTCCAGCATAATGACCTTGCCGCGCAGGTCTTCGAGGGTGGTGATGCCGGAGTCCTTCGTCGTCACGAAGACGCCCTTCTGGGTGGGTGTCCCACCTTTCCACTGTCGCAGCGTGAAGGTACAGCCGGCTATCGCACAGGTATCGAGCGCAGGAAACGCCGCGTCAAAATAGATGTCGGCTTCGCCGTCGCTGAGCATATTCGCCATTTCGGTGGTGTCGCGGGCGAGGACGACTTTGCCCTCTGTGATCCCGAAGTTACCAAGATTTGCGGCTAGATAGTCGGCCAGCGGTTGGAACTCCGCGATCTTATCGGCCGGATTGGTGCTTTCAACGTTGCCGATGACAATCGCCGTGCCCGCGCTCTGCCCGGCTGCACCGGGCTCCGGTGTTGCAGTTGAGCTATCGGAATCCGCAGTACCGCAGGCTGTCAAGAGGATTGCCAGCGCGATGAACATTGAAAAGGTGTTTCGGAATCGGAGGATCCTGTTGTTTTTCATCGTGCCCGCATCTCACATTTCCATTTCCAGCGCATGCGCGTCATCATTGAAAACACCGGGAAACAGAGGGGTTACATATGGTTGATGAGTCTACACCAGCGCGCTCTGGCGGCTAGGTTTAGGTGTGGCGGGAAGCAGATTCGAGTGTCGATTCGACCATAAACGTATGGCCCGGATTGTCCGAGCCATACGTTTATGTGAAGGGATGAGGAAGGGGGTACTGACCCGTCGTTAGGTCCTTAATTTTGGGTGGAGGACTTCATTGTCCTCGGTACGGCGTCATTGCCGTGCTTCATGGCACTACAGCGGAGTGGGCCGGGTCGCGCGTTGCTTATGTTGAGCGGCCTGCAGAACCGGAGCGGGGCTGCGGAGCGCGCCGAAATACGAAGTGAGTCTGGCTAGAATGTCATGCCCTGACGTCAAACGCCGTGGAGGCGGTCCGATCTGCTGGCTTGTCCGGAATGAGCCCGTTTCGGCCGCTTCAACCCTCGCTCTGTGTTCGGCCACACGCTGCTCAAGATCTGCCAGATTCATCATTGGGATTACTCCTGTTCGCCGCAATCCGACTTCGCAGTCGGGCCATCGCTTGATGGTGACTGAAGTATGGGGTGGTAAGAGATCCTTCGAAATCGGGATTGCACGTGAATCAACCATCGTGGTTTCTCGATGGTTGAGTGCCAGATCTGGAGTGGCTCTGCGAAGGCGTTGGATGTGGCCAGGGTTGAACTCTCAAAGCGTTCAGGCGGAGCGACGTTTAGGAGAAGGATCTCAGGACCTCGCGGAGATGCGCTCTCGTCTATATCCACTGGATTCTGTCGTCTCGAGTTCAAGGCGTTGATGCCGACGTTGCCCATAGATTCAGCGTCTGCCGCAGAATCGCGAGTTCGCCGGTATGGTAGGCGTTGTGGTCGGCGACGAGGAGGATCTCGCGGAGGTAGGTGTAGCCGGGCGCGTGGGGTAGCTCGGCGGTCAGGTCGAGCGATTCGTCGCGGGTTAGGGCGATCATTGCCGCGAGATCAGCGCGGATAGCGTCGAGCGTGGCATGCCAACCAGCTTCGTCGGTCGTCGCGTCGGACGCGGGCCAGAGCCCGACCGGGAACTCCGGCGAGACGTGCTCTGGGTCGCGGGTGAACTCGAGGATGTCCCACTGGCAGATGCGGATGTGTTCGAGCAGGTGCCAGAAGCTGTAGTCCACACCCGGCGGCTTCGTGTTGATCTCCTCGACCGGGAAATCTGCTACCGCTTCATCCAGCGTCATGTGCGCGCCCTTGCCCTCCAGGACGTAGACCAGTTGATCGCGCATTCGTTCCTCCTTGATGTCTGCCGTCTCTCTGAAGCGATTCAACGTCGCAGCATCTGACTTCTATTCCTCTGAGATAGGCCTTCTTGCCAGGAATTACTTGTTGCGCGTCTTTCGCGAACGAACGTCTGCCATGATCCGCTATATACCTGACCCAGGCCGCGCCCTCGGAGGCTAAGCGAGTTGTACACTGCGGCAAGAAATCAGAAACAGTGAGGGGGGAATGCGTGATCGACGACGGCTTCTTCGGTGAACGCATAGCAGCGACCTACGATGAGGGCTCTCCGGAAATGTTTGCTCCGGAAGTGGTCAATCTGACCGTGGACTTTCTGGCTGGGCTGGCTGGCGATGGTCGGGCGCTTGAGTTCGGGATTGGGACCGGGCGCATCGCGCTTCCGCTCGCGCAGCGTGGTGTCCCGGTGCATGGCATCGACATGTCGAATGCGATGGTTGAGCGGCTCCGAGCGAAGCAGGATGCCGAAGATATTGGCGTGACGATCGGCGACTTCGCCACGACCATAGTGGACGGGAAATTCTCGCTGGCGTATCTCGTCTTCAATACGATCAACAATCTGACAACCCAGGAGGAACAGGTCGCCTGCTTCCGAAACGCCGCCGCCCACCTCGAGCCCGGAGGTTGCTTCGTCGTCGAAGTCGGCGTTCCTATCTTGCGCCTCCTTCCGCCAGGCGAGAATCTCCATACCTACTATATGGACGACAATAAATGGGACATTGACGAGTATCACATCGCAACCCAGGAATTCTGGTCGCACCACTTCAGCGTTCGGGACGGGCAGCTGGTGCGCAACTCGATTCCATTCCGCTATGTCTGGCCTGCCGAGCTTGATCTGATGGCGCAGCTAGCGGGGATGAGCCTGCTCGAACGCTGGGAAGATTGGGACCGTGAACCCTTCACGGCGGAAAGCACCAAACACGTATCGGTCTGGAAGAAGCCCGAGGCCTGAGAGCTCAACGGGCGTGCTGGCCAGTGGTCAAGTCTGAGGCGTTACCGGCGAATCCGAGCGACCTTCGGCCAGCGCCGTGAGCACGGCCACCCTCTGCGTCAAGAGGTGGCGCATGTAGGGCTCCAGAATCATGCGGTCGAAGATGCGGCCGGGCAAGCCCGCAGGAACGGTGTAGGTCATGATGTCAATCATCGTTGTGCCAGCGCCGTCCGGCAGAAAGCCGTGGAAGTGGCGGAAGCTTCGGAATGGTCCGCTGACCATCTCGTCGACGAGAAAGCGTGGATGCGCGTAGGCGGTGATCTCCATCGTCATCCGCCAGCGGATGCCGAGATGGCGAGCTTCCCAGGTGACCCGGTCTCGATCGCCAAGCAGGCCGCTCGTGACGCCCCCGACCGCTCGTTCGGAGGTCCCTGGTGTCGACTCGATGTGGACATCGACGTCGCGATTCAGGTCGAAACATCGTTCTGGCGGGGCGTCTATCCGGGTTGTGATGCTGACTCGTCCCACGGCTGCCCCTCTCTGTGTCCGCATGCAGATTCCTTGCAACCGTACTCGATGCCCATGGCATCAGCTACGTGACAAATTACGCTCAAGATTGACTGGCATTTCGGGCACAAGGCGGCTATCATTAGGATCATTATATGAGTAACTATTCATGCATATTGAGACTGAGAATCAATAACAATGGCGAGACCAACTCGAAACGATCAATTGCTCGAAACGATAGACCTGCCGGTTTGTGAAGATGACGTCGTGCACCTCGATGCCGTGATCGGCGCTCGGCGCGAACTACCGGGTGCGCCAGAGCTGGTCGGCATGACCGAGATCTTCAGCGCCCTGGCCGATCCGACCCGGCTGCGGATCGTCGCTGCGCTGGCATCGACCGAATTGTGCGTCCACGATCTGGCTGCGGTCGTTGGCCTGAGCCAGTCTGCTGCATCTCACCAGTTACGTGTCCTGAGGGACCGAGGGCTCGTTCGCGCTCGGAAAGATGGACGCCGCGTCTACTACCAGCTCGATGACGAGCATGTCAGCGCACTCTTTCGCCAGGCGCACGACCACGCCCAGCACCATGAAGGGATATCCACCTGATGGTTACCGCAAGCGTCTCACTGGCGGAACGCCTGCCAGCTGGCCATCAGGAATGTGATCGATGCCTTGAGCGGCTGATGCGGGCAATGCGCGACGTCGACGGTGTCGTTGAAGTGCAGGCAGGCGCGACCTCTGACCGCGCCACAGTCATTTACGACGCTGACACCGCCGAACTGGCCGACATCGAAGCCGCCTGCGAGGCGGTGGCCGGAGCGACCTGCGATCTCTATCTGCGGCGGACGATTCCGATCGAGGGGATGCACTGCGCTGACTGCGCGTTGCGTCTTGAGAACGCGGTGGCCCGGCTCAACGGGGTCAATACCGTCAACGTGAACTTCATCGCCGCTCGGATGGATCTCGAATACCGCGACGATGTTCTTAGTTCGAATGCCATCGCCGAACGCGTCGCCGAGATGGGCTACCGGGTGAGCGATGGCCAACGTGATGAAACAAGCGATGCTGGTTCGCTGCGCTCGTTCCTGTTCGAACCCGCCTTGCGGCCAACGATCGCTGGCGTCGCGCTAACGTTGCTTGGCATCGTGGCGCTGACTGCCGGGGCTCCCGAACTGGTCTCAGTCGGCTTCTTCGCCGCTGCCGCACTAATCGCGGGGGTGCCTGTAGCACGTAGCGGTATCAATGGCCTGCGAATCAACCGCCAGCTGGACATCAATTTCCTGATGACGATCGCCGTCATCGGCGCGGCCGTGCTCGGCCAGTGGCTCGAAGCGGCAACCGTTGTCGTGCTCTTTTCGATTGGCGAGGCGCTCGAAGGCTTTGCCATGGATCGCGCTCGACGCTCGATTCGCGGCCTGATGTCGCTCACTCCTGACGAAGCGACGGTACGTCGCGATGGTCTGGAAGCGACGCTGGCGGTCGCTGAGATCGTGCCGGGCGACATCGTGATCATCCGCCCCGGAGGCCGCCTGCCGGTCGACGGGATCATTCGCAGCGGCAACTCGATGCTCGATCAAGCCCCGGTGACCGGCGAGAGTGTGCCGGTCGAGCGTGGTGCCGGCGATCAGGTCTTTTCCGGAACGATCAATGGCAGCGGCGTCATCGAGGTCGAAGCGACCCAGCCGGCCAGCAATTCGACTATCGCCCGCATCGTCCACATGGTCGAGGAAGCCCAGGCCAGCAAGGCCCCGGCCCAGCGCTTCGTCGATGTCTTCGCTCGCTACTACACTCCATCGGTCGTCGTCGCTGCTGCGCTCGTCGCGCTGGCTCCCCCGCTTTTGTTCGATGGAAGCTGGTCGGGCTGGTTCTACCGGGCCTTGATCCTGCTCGTCGTCGCCTGCCCGTGCGCGCTGGTCATTTCGACGCCGGTTTCGATCGTCTCGGCTATCGCGGCGGCAGCCCGGGACGGTGTCCTCGTAAAGGGAGGGGCACATCTCGAAGCGCTCGGTTCGTTGCGTGCCCTGGCCTTTGACAAGACCGGCACGCTGACACTCGGCAAGCCCGAAGTGCAGCAGATCATTTCGCTCAATAGTGTCGACGAGCATTCGATCCTCCGGCTGGCGGCATCAGCGGAGCGCTATTCCGAACACCCGCTGGGCCGGGCCATCGTCCGGGCGGCCGAAGCGCGCGGCGTTGAGCTTGCCTCCGCTGACGTGAGCGACACCAGCACCGCCACCGGCTCCGGCATCTCGGCTCGAGTCGATGGACGCTTGATCGAGGTCGGTAGCCGCCGAATGGTCGCTATCGACACCATCACCGCCGGCATTGAAGAGCAATTACAGGCGCTGGAACGGCAGGGGCAGACTGCCGTCATCGTGACCATCGATGGCACGCCCGAGGGCGTCATCGCGATGGCTGATCAGCTACGCCCGGAAGCCCGCGAGTCCATCGCGGCGATCCATTCATCCGGCATCGAGCAGACGATCATGCTGACCGGTGATCGCGCCGATGTTGCGGAGGTTATCGCGGAGCAAGTCGGTATCGATTCGGTCAACGCGGAGTTGATGCCCGATCAAAAGGTCAATGCGATTGCCGCCTTACTCGACCGCTACGGAAGCGTCGGCATGGTCGGCGACGGCGTCAATGACGCCCCGGCCCTGGCCCGCGCAACCGTTGGCATCGCGATGGGCGCGGCCGGAACCGACACCGCCCTCGAAACCGCCGATGTGGCGCTGATGGGCGACGACCTCGGCAAACTGGCCAATGTCGTGAAACTCTCGCGTCGCACCAAGAGCATCATCATCCAGAACATCGCCCTCGCCCTGGCGATCAAAGCCGTCGTCCTTGGTCTCGCCGTCTTCGGCCTCGCCACCCTCTGGCAGGCCATCTTCGCCGACGTCGGCGCATCGCTGATCGTGATTCTGAATGGGCTGCGCCTGTTGCGGCGCGGTTAGGGCGTTGGTTACGAGCATGATTGACCCGGATGGAGGTCAAACCCTCGATTACGTCATCCCGAGCGGAGTCTTCGCAGTCGAGGGATCTAGCTGCATCTTCGAGACTCTTGGATCAGTCGTGGTCTCTCAGAATTCTGATCCCGGGTATCCCTTTTCCGGCTCATGCTCGTCCTGATCCTGGTAGATCCCTCGACTCCGAAGACTCCGCTCGGGATGACGTGGGTGGTAGGTGATCTCTTCCAAGGTCGATTGCGACGGTCGCGACGACTGGCTATTCGGGGCGGCAATCTTGGCAGTGAGTCACCTCAGCCTCGTGACCGAATGACCATCGGAGCCAGCGATCGAGCGCTTCTCTGGATGTCGAGCAGACCTTCGCATACGAACCGGTCATCGTGTGTTCCTCGCCGCCTTCGTTGCGATGCCGAAGGTGTGAACATTTGGCGAGGTGCAGCATCAGGTAGCCAGGTCTAAGTCGATCTCCTTCGGTGTTGATCACATAAGCGCGGTCATTACTGTCTCGCCATGCCAGAAAGCCCGGATCGTCGTGAAGATATATTCGAACCGATGCATCTGTCATAGGACCTCCTTTACTCGTACTTGCTCGGGCCGGAGCGGAAGCAATGTCTGTAGCTCATTCATTCAATGGTAACGGAGGACTGCTCTTCAGGAATCGCCTGGCGGTGTGCCAATCAGGACACCTGCCAGGACGCACTCCTCGTCGCTGCGGTTCTCCCAGGCATGTTTCGTCGCCCGCTGGATGACGGTGTCGCCGGCGGTGAGGAGCACTTCGCCTTCTTCCATGACAAGATAGACCTCGCCGGAGAGGATGACGACGAAGTCGATGGTGTCGGTCACGTGCATCGGGCCATCGCCCTTCTTGAAGGCGACGATGCGGAAGACCGCGCCGCCAGTTGCCGGCCAGAGGGCATGTTCCGGCTCGTCGGCGGCGTTCATCTCCTCATCCATGGGCGGCGGCATTGCGTCGAAGATCCACTGATCTTCGGTGATGTGATCGCCGGTATCAGTGATGCTCGGGACTGGTCCGGACGAGCTGATGATCGACCGGCCATGGTCATCGAGACCGGTTACGACGCGCTTTCGACTCTGGTTCATCTGTCCTCCTGTGCAGAATTGGCGTTGACATTCGCTAGCCGGTTCGAGGATGCGTTGCGAATGGCCCGACCCCGGATCGCGTAGTTCTCTGACCGTGACAGCAGTAGCAGTCCAGCGCACCAAAACGGTGTTTCGGATCGTTCCCGGAGGGCCGATCTAACTATTCGGCGCGGCAGTCTGTTATTCTGCATCCCTTACAGGGAATGCCTGACGTTGACGTATATGTAGACAAGGACTTGCAGTAAGAATGGCAGCAGAGCACACGATATTCATCACCTCCCCACTTGAAGCGGAACACGTCGAGCGGCTACGGGCCGTCGATCCCGAGCGGGTGGAGGTGATCTACGAGCCGGATCTGTTGCCGCCGGTGCGCTACATCGCCGACCACGGTGGCGTCGTCGGATTCAAGCGGGACGAGGAGCAGCAGGCGCGCTGGGAAGCGAATCTCAGAAAGGCTGACATCCTCTTCGATTTTCCCGGTGGAGCGCTGCAGGGGCAGCTCGTGACTGACTCCGCGCCCAACCTCAAATGGGTGCAGACGACCAGCGCCGGGGTCGGTCAGGCGATCGTCAGAATGGGCTTGCAGGATTCGGATCTGCTTGTGACGACCGCCAGTGGTGTCCATGCCGGGCCGCTGGCCGAGTACGCCTTCATGGTGATGCTCAACCACGTCAAGGACATGGCGTTGATCCGCAAAGGCCGCGCCGAGCGCACCTGGGAGCGCTATTGCACCGATGAATTAGATGGCAAGACAGTGGCTATCGTCGGCGCGGGAAAGATCGGACGCAGAGTTGCCCGGCTCGCCCGTGCCTTCGGGATGCGCTCGCTCGCGACGGCGCGTACGGTGAGCCCCGGCCGTGCCGAGGAACTGGGCGTCGATGCGCTCTTTGGCCCCGATCAGCTCCATGAGATGCTCGCTCAGGCCGATGCGATCGTACTTTGCGTGCCGCATACTCCGGACACCGAGGATATGATCGACGCTGCGGCCTTTGATGCGATGAAGGACGGCGTGATGTTCGTCAACATTGCTCGTGGTCAGGTCGTTGATGAGGATGCGCTACTCGCGGCGCTCAAGTCCGGCAAGATCAGCTATGCCGGGCTGGATGTCTTTCGGAGCGAGCCGCTGCCGCCTGATAGCCCCTTCTGGGATCAACCCAACGCGTTGATCAGCCCCCATTCAGCGAGCACCGCCTATGGCGAGAACGGCCGCATCACCGACATCTTCTGCCACAACCTGCGCTGCTACCTCGATGGCCGACTCGATGACATGCAGAATGTGTTGGACAAGCAGCTGATGTATTGATCGATGCGTCCCGTACTTGGCGTCGGATGGGATGTTGGCGGGTGGCATGGAAGAAAACAGGCATTCGCCGTCGCTCGGTATGAGGATGACGAGCTGCACTGGCAGGGCGAGCCAGCCATCTTCTCGATCTCGGAGCTGAATCAGCTCGGTGGATCAGTCGTCGACCTGATACGTTTCGCGTGGGCTGAGGTTCCGGATGACGTTCTCGATCGCACCGGGTGAAATTGCCATTGATGCGCCGCTCGGATTTCCGGAAATGTTCAGCCACGTGCTGGACGTCAGGCGATGTCCCGGAGATCGAACGAAGGCTCATTCTATGAGAACCCGCTGGCATTTCGGCAACTGATCGCTGGGTTTATCGAACCTTCGGCAAGCGGCCGTTGTCCGCCGCCTTTCGACAAGCTTGGGAACAACGCCGTCACTGCGATCATTCAGGCGCGGAAATGGTCCCGCCAACACGGATTCCAGATCGTCCCGCAACACGATCGAGCCGTCGCCGGGTCACACGATCATTGAGGTCTATCCAGCACTGGTCAAGCGCGCAGACTCCGCTGAGCGCCGGTGCCATGAGCGATTTGAGCGGCTGCTGCCTTCCGGTTTGAAACCAGGAACGGACCTCTATGATGCTGCGATCTGTGGCGTCTTGGCCGCAGCCTTCGGAGCTACAAGTGACCGGGGCGGAAACAACCTTCCGCCGCTTATCCATCCACCCGAGGAGTTCCCTCGATCATCACTTGAGATCGAGGGGTGGATCTACGGAGTTCCGATGGAATGGTTGGCACCAACGGTTCACCAGTAGGTGCAACTCCTATACACGTCAGGTCTTGAACCGTCTAACCCGTACTGGGAACGATGCGCCGAACGCTGAGCGGGACGATTACTCCACCCGCTCGAAACGACCGGGGCCGACAGTTCAATTAGCCTGCACGTCCTAACTGCGGCTTCGGCGGGACCGCGCCGTCGGGCAGTGGGGCGCTGTAGGGCTTGCCGCCGGTGACCTCGCGGTGCTCGGCCTGGGCCTGTTCGATCAGATCCGGGTTGTTGACCAGCTCGGCGGCGGAGACGGCCATGATCTTGGCGGCGTGGAGCATGCCCTTGTGGCCGATCGACATGCCGCCACAGGCGGTGATGCCCCAGCTGTGTCCGGGTGTACCGGCCGCGAAGCAGGTCGTTCGGATCTGTGCTGTCGGCGCGACCCAGCTGGCTTCGGCGACGTCGGTCGAACCGGAGACGGTCTTGCCAGCATCGGCAGGCAGGTAGACATCGCTCAGCAGCGCCAGGTCCGGCGCGTCCTTCGGTAGTTGTAGCGAACGCACGGAAGCTCGGCGGGTGGCTTCGGGATAGCCTTCGAGCACCTGGCTGGCGAAGGCCTGCTCCTCGTCCGTGAACTCCAGTGGCTCGATCTCGTTCATGACGTCGACCATCAAGTTGGTCAGCACCTGATTCGGCAGGTAGTTGTGCAGACCGTGGAAGTCGTGCTCCTCCAGCCGCGTCTCGGTCATCATCTCCGCGCCACGGGCGATCTTGCGCACCCAGGCCGTGATCGGCTCCAGATCGGCCCGTTCGGGAGCGCGGACGTAGTACCAGACCTCGGCTTCCTCGGGGACGACGTTGGGCTGGCCGCCGCCGTTGGTGATGACGTAGTGGATGCGGGCCGATTCCATGACGTGCTCGCGCAGAAAGTTGACGCCGATGTTGGTCAGTTCGACGGCGTCCAGGGCGGAACGGCCAAGCTCCGGCGATGCTGCCGCGTGAGCCGTCTTGCCGAAGAAGCGGAACTTGATGTGGTCGATGGCGAGGCTGCTGCCGGCCCAGGCGGTGTTCGTCGCGCCGGGGTGCCAGGTGAAGCAGGCATCGAGATCGTCGAAGGCCCCGGCCTGTGCCATGAAGACCTTGCCTGCGCCGATCTCCTCGGCCGGGCAACCGTAGTAGCGCACCGTGCCCTCGCGACCGGTCATCTCCAGCCAGGCTTTCAGGGCGTGGGCTGCCGCCAGCGAAGCCGTACCGAGTAGATTGTGGCCGCAGCCGTGGCCGGGCGCGCCGCCGACAACCGGCGACTGGTCCGGTTCCGCCTTCTGCGAGAGCGTTGGCAAGGCGTCGTATTCGCCGAGAAAGCCGATGACGGGCGCGCCGGAGCCCCACTCGGCCATAAACGCCGTCGGCAGGTTGCCGATATCTCTGGTGACGGCGAAGCCTTCACCTTCCAGAAACTCGGCCTGTAACGCGCACGATTTCGTCTCAGCCAGCGCGATTTCCGCGAAGTTCCAGATCTCGTCCGACATCTGGATATAGCGTTCCTGCCGCTCGTCCAGCCATTCCGCGACATCCCAGTTGCGGCTCATATTCCCCATCTCTCTATTTCAGCTCCTGTTGTGTATCGCCGGATGCCCGGCTCGTCGGCACCATTCTAGAGCAGTCGTGTGGCGGGATCTTCGAGCGGGCGATATCGTTGCCGCGAGTCGATTCGCGAAGATCATCACGGCTTGGAGCTGCATGTATGTTGAATCTGTCGCCGGAACGAGCGGCGCGATTGCGTAAGAATTTCCGTGGCCTGTCGGTCATTGTCTTTGCCTTGACTGCGCTGCAGGCGTTCTTTGGCTCGTCAGGGTTCTTTCGACAGGCGGACAGCACCAACTACACGGCAATTCACGAGATTATCGCCAACGCGCTCTTTCCACTGGCGATTCTGCTCTTCGGGCTCGTCTTCCTGGCCCAGTTCCAGCATCGCAATCGGATGATCGTCTGGACCGGCTTGCTGCTGATCGCGATCATTTCCCAGATCGGGCTGGGCTATTCGTCGCGCGATGATAAGACTTTGCTGGCCTTCCACATCCCCGCCGGCGTCGCCATCTTCGGCTGCGCGCTGGTCGTCATGCTGCTCTCCTTTGGCCTGCGTTTCAAACAGGACGAAGCCTAGATCACTCCGATATATTTCGCGCTCGTCGCCCGGCTATGTTTCGGCATTCCGCTTGCAGGCCGCGAGAGCCGATGTCGCTGACTCGCGGTCGCTATAGAGAGCGATGACGGTGAGTGCTCTCCGACCTGCCGGGCGCTCGACCTCGATGGAGGGGGCGTCGGGATAGCGGTTCAGAATCTCGTCAACGTCCGACCGGTTCCAATCGTGAACGAGAATGACGAGACTATCCGCTCCGGCAGGGATGTCCATCGACGCGGCATCAAGATCTCGCCTGACGACGCTGTTTCCCAGATAGCGGCTGGGACCATGACGCGCATAGATTCTCGGAGCGCCGTCGATCAGCGCGATCGTTCCCGGCGACAATGCTTCCAGGCACCGCGCCTGGGCAGTTCCAGCGATTGCGAAGCGGTCGGTTGCGCCCGGTTGCAGGTAGCTGTAGGCGTCCCGTGAACCGGCGACGAGTGGAATGGCCAGCATACAGACAACGAGGAATCCCGCAGCCCGAGCCGGTAAGTGCCGCCAGACGAAGCGTCGTCCGGCATCAATAATCAGCGCGGCCGCGATCAACCAGACCAGCATCGGGTTGAGCAGTCGGTGTGCCTGCCCGGCTACATCCGTCAGCACGCTCGCAAAGAGGCAGGGCACGGCAAGCCAGATCAAGGTCAGGCGGGCGGCATCGGTGCGCACCCGCAGGCACAGCACGACGAAGCCGAGCATTGCCAGCGCCGCGATGAACGACGGCAGCAACGGCTGGTCCATGAAGCGATATATGAACGCGCCATAGAACGAATCCGGCTCTGAGACAAACGCCAGAAAGGTGTGCTTAATCTGCTGCCAGAGAATGCCGACTTTGTCTGATGGTGACGTCCCGTAGCGGTCCGCCAGATCTTGCCAGTGGTTCCAGATGCCGCGTTTGCTCGTGTGAGCGGTCAGGAGTTTTGGGTTTCCGGAGAGGGTGGCCAAGAACGGGCCGAGCGCCAGCAACGCGCCGCCGACGATGAGCCCGAACCCTCTCGCCCAGCTGCGCCAATCGTTGCGTTTGACGATGCATTGAGACAACAGGATCAGCCCCATGATCGGGATGATCAGCCGTGCCCCAAAGTGCGAGTAGAAGCCGAGTCCTCCGCTGATGCCGGCCAGCAGGAACCAGACATCACGGCGCTCATCCAGACCGCGTTTCAGGAGCCAGAGGCTGAGGCAGGTGAAGAAGGGCACCCAGATGACGTTGAGTGCCAGGCGGCTGAAGTGGATATGCACCGCCGATGTCGCGAGCAGGAAAGCGGCGATTGCGGCGGCGAAGCGCCCGAAGAGATTTCTGACCAGTCCGTAGAAGAGCGGCACCGTGGCGATGCCGACGAGTGCCGAAGGCAGCCGGATCGCTTCCATCGTCGGTCCCATCCACGCCACGAAGGGTGCCAGGGTATGCACATAGAGGGCAGGGTCGCCGAGGAAGGCCACTCCGAAGGGCTTCGGACCCTGTCCGCGCGAAATCGTGAGCGCGATGACGCCAAACTCACCCTCATCGCCGTAGATGCCGGCGGGGAGCGTCTCCAGGTGAGGCAGGCGCAAGGATGCCGCCAGCGCGGTGAGTCCGAGGACGAACCAGACTTCGGGATTCCGAGCGAGCAGACGAGCATGTGGCAGGCGAGGGAGCCGTCGCTGAACCAGAAGGACGGCGGCGCCGAAACTGAGGAACCAGGGAAGGAGTATTTGCCAGAGGCGTGCATCGGAGCGCGCGAGTAGTGCCGTCACAAGCTGCGCCGCAATGACGATACAGAGCAGAATCACGTTGCGGCGAGCAAACCGATGCACTGCTTGCCTTCTCCGTAGGACCGTGAGAGACGACCTCGGTGGGATGGACCGTCTCGAATGGACTCCCGCGCCGGTTGCCTGACGGGAGTGTAAAAATGTGAGATTCGGCACATCCAGAAAAGCCCCCGCGTTATCCGCGGGAGCTAATTGTGGTTGAAATCCTTCAACCGGATACTGGTAACGTCGTCGAGTCGTTTCGAGATCTAACCCTCGTCAAGCGCCGCTTTGTAGGTTGCGTCGGGTCGTCCGAGCATGCCCTTGGCGTAACGCATCTCGCCGTAGTGCATCCAGCCGTTGCGGATAGACTGTTCGATGGCGATGTGGCAGGGCGTCTCGCCCAGGTGGGATTGAATCAGTCGATTGAGTTCGGCGTCATCGGCCTGGCGTAGATAGGCTTCGGTCTCGTCCTGCAACTGCTGTTGGTATTCCTGGATGATCGCCAGCGGAATCTGGACCTCGTCGACTTCGGCGTCGGAGAAGCCCATGCCCGTTCCGACGCCGTTGGCGCCTTTGCCGTCGGGGTTGTAGCCGCTCTTCTCAGCGAAGTTCCCGCGATGCCAGGTGTCCTCGCTGCCGTCGCGCCCGCCGATGCGGAAGTTGAGCCAGCTATCCCAGATGCGTAGCAGATGCCAGTAATTCCAGCCAATCGGGTTGAGCCCCGGACCCGGCCGCTGATGCAGCAGTTCTTCCGGCACATCATCGAACATCGCGTTGATCTCGGTCGTCATCCACCGAATCTGCGAAATGTAGGCGTCCTGTGCGTTCATTCGTTGTCTCCCTTTCAGTGAACCGGTAGCCTGTGGCTACGCTAGCACGCTCGAAGCTGTCTTGATATTGGCGATGGCTCAGCAGGGGAGGCTAAACGTGTTGATCAACTCTGAATTGAGCACATTAAGGAGAGGAAGCGACAGTGTCTGATCGAGATTACATAGGATACGGACCGTCTGCCGATCCGGTGGAATGGCCGAATGGTGCGCGCATCGGCTTTCCTCCCTGAACGATGGTCCATCCCGCCCATACGCTAGCATGCTCATTGCCCGACAGGCATGTAGTCGACGAGAGAGACAGTGTACTGTGGCGCTTACCGTGGGTGAAGCCTCGGAGGTTAGGCCAGGCCGGATGACAGAGTTCATCGCCGGTATCAAGGCGCTCGACCAGACGATCGAGCGATCCCAGTTGCTCTCCGCGCCGCCAACGCTCTGGAGAGCCATCATCACTGGCCCGTCTATGGACCTCGTTGCACGCGCGTTCATCTTGTCCGACGCATCAGCACTCAATGCGTTGGATAGCGTCGCTGAAGTCGAAGCTGCCCACCGAGCGCTCCGCAGCGACAGCGGGCCTCGTGTCTTTCACGGTCGCGCCGTGGAATCCATCATCGGCCTTGCCGGCGCAGCCGATGGAGAGCATTTCCTGGACGATGCACGGACGGTTGTGCTCTGCAAGCCTCGATGACGTGAAGGCGCATCTCGACCAGGTTGGCGCGGCTATGCTCGAAGGCGGGGCTCTCGGCATCCGCTATCAATGCGCGCTCGTTGGCGCAACCCTTGTGGATGAGATCGTCGCCATGAGCTTCTACCGGAACCTGTCTCATTCGGCAGCAGACCGTGCGAGCGTTGGACAACGATCCAGATTCGGGGGCGCTCATCAATTCTGCAATCGGCCCGGGTGGACCGATCAACGCCGGCCACTACCAGTTGTGGCGAAGAGTCGACTGACCGCCTCAGCCGGCTCTGATGACCGTGTCGACGCCTTCGACCGGAATCTCCTTCGCCGCCAGCCAGTCGGACATGGTGGCGATGTTCGACGTATCCATCGGCGGGCGCTCCTCGGAAGCGCCGGTGCGACGGAACCGGCCATGCTTCGTCGGGCACGACCGCCATGCGCTGGGTGATGCCCTCCGGCGAGACGTTGAAGGTCATCAGATCCCGGGCGATCGCGACCGGGCCAGTCGTAGGTCACTCGCAGATCGTCCATGATTGGAATGAGCAGATCCTCACTCAGCATCAAATGGTAGAGCACGGCCAGTTTCGGGCTGGTCAGGCTGAAGATCTTCCCCGCCGAGCGCGGCGGGCAGTGGACGCCGTTGACGATGTTTTTGGCGATCTGGAGTGGCAGGTGCGTCTTTTTGGCGTAGGCCTCGGCCGGTACGAAGGCTTCGTGGATCAGGATGTCGGCGTTCTGGCCGTACTTGACGATGTACTCGCTCGGCTTGCCGTCGCCCAGGTAGACGAGCGTCAGGCCGTTCCATTCGAGCCGGTAGCTGTTCGGCCCGTCGATGCAGTGCAGCGACGGGAAAGCGGTGATGACGACGCCGTTCTCGTTGTAGACCTCTTTGTACTCCTCGGCGTAGTCGAACTCGTGGAAGATCGCCTCTGTGGCCCTCGCCGTGGTTGACGACGCCCATCCTGCTCTCGATATCCCAGGCCATAGCCGCCTTGAATGCCTCGCCGAAGGCCGCCGTGCCGAGCCGCGGCTCCGGCCCCGACGGTCCCCAGACCTGCAAAGGCGTGAAACGTCCCCGCACCATGCCGAGCCCATAGAGCGAGGTCAGGTCGCCCCAGTGGTCGATGTGCAGATGGGTCAGGAAGACCTTGTCGAGCTTGGAATGCGGCACGCCGATCGCATTCAGATTCGTGCTGGAACTCGTCCCGAGATCGAAGACGAGGACATCGCCATTCCCCAGCTCAACCAGCCAGCCAGTCGATGCCTGCTCCCTCCGCGCAAAAGGCATCCCCGTGCCCAGCGCCGTAATCCGCATCTCGTCGGGCCCAAGCTCTTCGCCCGGGTAGTAGAAATTTGGGTCTCTCCGACGCTCGCTCATCACCCGACCCTTCCCATTCCTTGATTTGATAAATCCGGATACGCTTGTGTAGGTTGGCCCAGATTCGTAGGTCACCAGCTGCACGATGCCATCGGTGTCTTCGACGGGATCGACGCGCAAGGAGACTCTTCGAAAGAGCGACTCGAGCTGCTCGAATTGGGGCGCTCATGAGTGCATCGATTCACTTACCACCGAGAATTCAACGACTGCGATCTCGCGCCCGCCTCATCGGTCTGTGAGATTGACGGACTGGCCCGGATTCTTCACCGCTGACCCGTCTTCTCTACGCCAACTATTAGATTCCTTTGATCAAATCGACCGACATTCCAGGTTAGCTTACCGTCAATGCATCCGCCTGAAATGTCGTCCGATCAGAGTATTGCAGACCTTCGAGGTGATCGAGCATGTGCGTCCGATGCTGTGGCGGCAGATACTCGCAGCTTTGAGGAGAGGAACGAACAGTGGCGGAACGAGACTACATCGGCTACGGACCACATGCGGATCCCGTGGAATGGCCGGATGGAGCGCGCATCGCGATCTCGCTGGTCGTCAACTATGAGGAAGGAGCCGGAGTACTCGCTGCTCGACGGCGACACCGCCCACGAAACGAACAACGAAGTGCCTTCACCGGTGCCGCCTGGAGAACGCGATCTGGCTAACGAGTCCTTCTTCGAGTACGGCAGCCGGGTCGGGGTATGGCGCATCATGGATATTCTCGATGAGCGCGATGTGCCGGCGACCTTCTTCTGCTGCGCCCTCGCACTCGAACGAAACCCGCACGTTGGACCGGAGATCGTCCGGCGCGGCCACGATATCTGCGGGCATGGCTATCGCTGGGAAGAGTCCTTCAAGATGGATCGCGACACCGAGAGGGAAGCGCTGCACAAAGCGATCGCCTCGATCGAGCGCACGACCGGCGTCCGGCCTCAGGGGTGGTACGTGCGCTACGGCCCGAGCGTCAACACCCGCGAGCTCGTCGTCGAGGAGGGCGGATTCGTCTATGACAGCAACGCCTACAACGATGATCTGCCCTATTACACCGAGGTGCATGGGAAGAAGTGGCTCGTTGTGCCCTATTCGCTGGAGACGAACGACACCCGCTTCTGGCGCGGCGGCATGAACCAGCCGGACGACTTCTTCGACACGCTGCGCTACAGCTTCGACCGGCTCTACCGCGAGGGCGCGACACATCCCAAGATGATGTCGGTTGGCCTGCACTGCCGGATCGCCGGGCGTCCATCACGGTCGGTAGCACTCGAGAAGTTCATCGACTACGCGAAGAGCCACGAAGGCGTCTGGTTTGCCCGTCGCATCGAAATCGCCAATTGGTGGTTGCAGCGTTATCCATAGCAGCAAAGATGTGAAGGAAGTAATCCAGAGGGCCTGAGGCGTCAGATATGTTGAATCTGGTTGAGGAGCTGGTCGGATTCGAACCGACGATCAGAGTTTTGCAAACTCGTGCCTTACCACTTGGCTACAGCTCCCTGAATCCGGTCGAAAGACCGGTTCAAGTCCATGAGTATAGCGCAGCCGATCTGATCGTTGCAGGCGCGCCCAACCCGCTTGATACCCAGCCGTCTGTTGGCTTCAGATCACGGCGCTGTTATTCGTCGTCGAGAGCTGTGTTGCTGATAATCGTATCCGGCGGCATATCGTCGGCGTACTCGCCCTGGTCGTAGCGCCACTTCATGAAGAGTAGATTGCGCCACTCATCATTCGCAAAGAATTCGATGCTTGGGTAGCAACCGATGCAGTCCCGAAGGACGCGCAGGCGGTAGATCTCGCGGGGCGCCAGGCCAATAGCGCGCAAGTCCGCTGGCGATTTGATTGTCGTTTCAGTTGTGGGCTTCGTAACTTCAGTCATCATCTTAACCCTTATCCAGATGGTCAATTCGGTAACGTGTCTAACGGGGAGATCAGTAGCTAGCTGTGCGGATCGGCCGGGGGTGATGCATTCTGTGTCGATCTCCCTGCCATATTCATCTATCACGATATTAAACATCATTTCTTACGCCACTATTCCGATTCGCAGATTTGGCGGCTACACGCCCATGACAGGCGGGAAGGTCCGGGCTAGACTGGCACTGCAGACAATTTCGATGACACATCCGGGTAACCGGGAGGGGTACAGATGAGCGCAAAGAACTTGCCACCTGTCTACGATGGACACAACGATACCGTCCTCAGCATGATGAACCACGGCCGATCCTTTTTCGAACGCGGCACGCCCGATCTCGATAAGCATGCCGGCGGCAGCGGCGGGCATCTTGACCTGCCACGAGCGAAGGATGGCGGCTTTGCCGGTGGATTCTTTGCCGTCTATGTCCCGAACAATCCGGACGCCGACGGCATGATGTCGACAGCCTACGCCCAGAACTTCGCTCTGACGGCGCTCGGCGTGCTGATGAAGACCGCCGAAGAGTCCGAAGGACAGGTAAAGATCGTCAAGACCGCCGCCGACATCGAGCAGTGCATTGCGGACGGTGTGCTGGCGATGCAATTGCACCTGGAGGGCGCCGAGCCGCTCGACGCCGATGGCCGGGCGCTCGAAGTCTTCCATGCAGCCGGGCTACGCTCGGTTGGCATCACCCACAGCCGCCCGAACATCTTCGCTCACGGCGTGAATCAGCCGTTCCCGCACTCACCAGATACCGGCCCCGGCCTGACCGATGCCGGCAAGGAGTTCGTCAAGCAGTGCAACGACCTCGGCGTCGTCATGGATCTCTCGCACCTCAACGAGAAGGGCTTCTGGGATGTTGCCGAACTGAGCGAGGATCCGCTCGTCGCAACACACTCCAACGTCCACGCCTTGACGCCCCACCCCCGGAACCTGACTGACAAGCAGCTCGATGCAGTCCGCGATAGCAACGGTATCGTTGGCCTGAACTACGCTGTCGGCTTCCTGCGTGATGATGGCAAGCAGGACTCCCACACTCCAATCGAGACGATGGTGCGCCATATCGAGTACCTGGTCGACACGATCGGCATCGACCGCGTCGCGCTCGGCTCGGATTTTGACGGCACAACCGTCCCGCGTGAGATCGCCGACGCCTCCGGCAACTGGAAGCTCGTCCAGGCCCTCAAAGACCACGGCTACAACGACGACGACCTCGAAAAGATCGCCTGGAAGAACTGGGTGCGTGTGCTGCGAACGACCTGGGGCGCGTAGAGGAAGGGATTAGGGAAGAGGGATTAGGGAAGAGAGAAGCAGCTAAAGAGGCTCCCTCCCCTAACCCCTCCCTCGAATTCGAGGGAGGGGAACAAGACTCAAGCGGAGACTTGACCTCGGTTCTCACTCATCGCAATGACACCCTTCCGTCGGTTTCGAGGGAGGGGACGGGGGCGGGAGCTTCCCCCGCTCTCCTACAAACTATCTACACACTCACTTCCACCAGCACCTCCGTCGCGTTCGGGCGATAGAGCGGGGCGGGCATTTTGTCGTCCGGCCGGGGCTCGATGCTCGTGCCGGGGATCTCCGGGAAGCCGGTCGAGCTGTCCTGGGCCGTGATCGTGATGGGAGCGGTCGAGCGAACGCTGAGCGTCAGCTTGATGCCGTCTGGCGGGGTGTTGGTGTAACCGAACTGCAGCGTGCCATCGGCGGCAAGCTGGTAGTCCGACAGATCCAGTTCGCGGCCGTCCAGCGTCGCGGCGACGATCTCACCCGGTGCATCGATGCGGACACGCATTTCGGGCGCGCCGCGTGGCGAAGAAATGCGCAGATCGAGCGTCCGCAGATCACCGTTGACGGCATCGTTCTCGATGGTGACGGTCGGCGCGGCGACCTCTACGACGGGGGCGCTGGCTGTGTAAGCCTGGAACGTGCCCCACATGACCGTCTCGTAGTCGCCTCGCGCGGTGCCGGCCGGGACGAACTGCTCGGTCCAGCTATCGAGGTTCTGGTCGAAGCTGACCCACTCGGCCTGGCCGCTGTTCGCATCGAGCACGTAGGACATGTGGTCAGGTCGCGGATGTTCGGCATCGAAGCCGGATGTCGCGTTGGCCCAGCCGATCAGCCCGACGGCGATCAAGCCGGTTGCGATCGGGACCACCCAGCGGTCTTTGCCTTCGGCTCCAGCGAACATGTCGAAGTGCGGCATCAGCAGCAGCACGGCCGGGGCGATGAAGAGCGCTGTCAATCCGAAGACCGGCAGGCCACCTGCGCCTTCGAGCCGGTTCAGGATAGCGACCGCCTGGTAGAGCGTTCCCGGCATCAGGACAATCGCCGGAATTGCGGCGATAGCGAGGACGCCGGCTCGCAGCCAGGGATTCCCGGTCTTGCCACGTCCCAGCAGTATCCAACCCAGCGGCAGCAGCCCAAAGAGGACTGGCCAGGTCGCGATGTAGCTCATGGCCGGGGTGGCAATACTCATCAACCAAAGCAGCGGCAGCCAGATCACCAACGCGCCAGCCAGCAGGTTGCGCGTCCCAAGACGTCGCAGCAGGGCGTAGAGCGTCCCGATTAGCGCGACCGACAGGAAGATCAGCGCAATGGTGTAGATGTTCGTCTGGTAGTTTCCGACCAGGACGACCTGGTAGTCGGCGTTGAAGCTCCGGATCGCGAACCAGAGGAGGGCGCTGAAGATGATCGTCAGTAGTGTTCCAAAGCCCAGCGCGATCGTCGCCAGTGCCAGATGTCCTGCCTGGAGTTCGCCCGTGCGGAATCCGACAAAGACCAGCGCCGCCGTCAAGACGGTTATCAAGGCCGCCAACGGCACGACCCAGCCGTAGGGGTAGTGGATGACGCGGCCGGGCAACAGGTTGAAGAATACGAGATTGTCGCCGGTCTCCGTCACTGTCAGGTCCATGTCGCCGAAGTGGCGGACGAAAGCGACGGTGTAGTCGCCCTCCTGCTGGACGCTGCCCATATCGATGTTCTCGATGTTGTCGCGGACCGTATGGTAGTCGTAGGTGTTCGCGGTGTAGACGAAGCCAACACCCTGGATACCGGCTTTCATGTATTCGGCCAGGTCGCATTCGAGCTGCGCGCCGGGCATCAGTTCGGTGATTGCGCCAATCCAGGAGTAGGCGCTGGCATTCGGCGCGACATCGAGGAATTCCGAGACGATCCAGCCGTCGTCCTCGCTGGTAGCGTAGAGGATCGCCGGACCGCCACTGCCCTGCGATTCATAGTTGACGGCGAGGCGGATATCCTGTGCCCAGGGGTGCTGGCTGACGAAGGCTTCCGCGCCGAGATCGCCATCTTCTTCGGCATCGCTGAAGACGAACACGACATCGTTGCGCAGGGCTGGGCCAGCGGCGACGGCGCGCATCGTCTCAAGTACCGTCACGACACAGGCACCACAATCGCTCGCGCCCGGCCCGGTCGTGCCGGAGTCGTAGTGAGCGTTGATCGCTATCGCGCCGCTGTTGTCGGTGCCCGGAATGCGAACGAGGATGTTGTTGACTGTGCCGGCCGAGAAGCCGTCTGCGCCTTCGAAGCGAACGTGCGCTGGCGCGGTCTGGATCTCAGGCTCGTAGCCCATCGCCCGGATCTGTTCGACGAGATACTCCCTCGCCGCCAGGTGGCCAGGTTCGCCGACGGCACGTGATTCCGTCCCGATAGCTTGCAGATGCACCAGCGCCCGTTCAGCCGAGAACTCGGTCGCGGATGTCGACGCCGGGGCGACCTCCGGCGTGCGGAGTTGCCACAGCCCCACCCATATGAGGAAGCCGAGCGCGATCAGCAGCGCCCCGCGTGCCAGGTTGGGCGTGGAAAATCTTGGAATCGACAATGGTCGAGCGTGTTCCTCGATCCAGGTGGCAGGCCTCACGGTGTCTCTCCCTTATCCCTGCACAGCGGACGAACCGAACTGTTCGCCAGTCTGCATTGTCCGGTCGAGATCGTCATAAGGTCATATATGGGAGATGGGCGATGTTGCAACTTCACAACAATTCATGACGCTTGGCGTGCTCTTTACCCTGGCGGCCCTGTCCTCGCCGCCCAACTTGACCGGACCTACTAGCGGCCATTCCGCATCATCGACCGCGTCGCCCTCGGCTCCGACTTCGACGGCACGACCGTCCCGCGTGAGATCGCCGACGCCTCCGGCAACTGGAAACTTGTCCAGGCCCTGTAAGACCACGGCTACAACGACGATGACCTGAAAAAGATCGCATGGAAGAACTGGGTGCGTGTGTTGCGAACGACCTGGGGCGCGTAGAGGAAGGGATTAGGGATTAGGGGATTAGGGATTAGTTGTGGGAGCCTGTGAGTCGAAAAGAACGATTCCCGGGTTTCCTTCAGACTGGCTGTTCCCACTAATCCCTAATCCCTCTTCCCTACTTTCCCCATACTTCGCGGAAGACACGGAGCCAGTTGCCGCCGATGATCTTCTTCGTGTCGACTTCGCTGTAGCCCCGTTCGAGGAGGCGGCGGGTCAGATTGGGGAGCGTTCGGGGCGTTTCGATGCCGGCCGGGTAGTGGTAGGGCGGTGGGGGATAGCTCTCGGGATTCCAGCGCCCGGAAGCCACGGCATTGCGGTACATCGCTTCGGCGACTGCGAGATCGGCGACGCCGGCTTGCCCCTGGTAGTAGTCGATGCCCAGGCCGACGTGGTCGATGCCGGCGAGTTCCACGACGTAGTCGATGTGCGCGATGAATTCGTCGAGCGTTGGACGTGGGGAGTCGCTGACGAAGGCCGGGTAGCCGACGATTCCGACCAATCCGCCGGTTTCGGCCGCGGCTTTGATCTGCTGGTCGGTGATTGTCCGCGCCGACGGCCGGAGCGTCTTGGCGTTGGCGTGGGAGAAGACCACTGGCGCAGTGGATAGCTCGATGGCTTCCAGCGTTGTGCGCTCGCCGGTGTGACTGCAGTCGACGATGACCCGGGCTTCGTTGAGTCGTTCAATGAGCCTGACGCCGAAGCGACTGAGGCCGCCGTTCGTCCGCTCTTCCGCCCCGTCCCCGACCCGGTTCTTGGTGTTGTAGGTGAGCTGGATCATGCCGACGCCAAGATCTTTGAAGACATCGACGAGGTTCAGATCGTCTTCAAGCGGTGTCGTGTTCTGGAAGTGGAAGATAATCCCGAACTGGCCATTGGCCTTGGCCTGTTCGATGTCGGCCGCAGAGCGCACCAGCAGTAGCCGATCATCCTGCTCGATGATCCTCCGCCAGCGCGCCAGATTCCTCAACGTCCCGCCGGCTCGCTCGTACGAGCCAACCGTCGGGGCAGCTGCCGTCGCACCGCCCTCGATCCACCAATCGGCATAGGCTTCATCGTTCAGCAGCGGGCAGGTCCCATCAATGACGATCGCCTCCTGATGCACGCGCTCGAAGTCAGACTGATTCATCGCTCATCTCCTCTCCACAATCGCATGCAGACGACCACGACAACTGTCATTGTCGCACTCGCCTCTCACTACGGCTTCTAGTGTGGAGAGCTTTGCAGCTGACGTGCTTGGGGCGTGTATCCATTACCATCTTGCCGCCGAAGCTCGACTGGACCGACGCCTGGCTATCCCGCTTTATCGCCCTCACCTCCCCTATGTCGACGAATCTCGCCCAGTCGATAGCGCTGTAATTGCGAGTGCTGTTGGATTGGCTGGGCCAATACTTGCTGTGATTCACTGCAGCATCTAACATAAGATCCCATAGCTCTCGTGTTTTCGGCGTATGCTGCGCTGCAGGAAATCTATTCGTAGTGGACTCGTTGGAGTGACAAGATGTCTGTTCCGAAAGCTGGAGTCCCGTTTGAGTTCGTCAAGTCTGTCCTGACACAGCTAAAGACGTATCTGGCGCAGGAGAATCCTCGGAAATTGAGTGAAGCGGACACCAAGGCGAATTTCATAGAGCCGATAGTTGACGCACTTGGTTGGTCAGGCATCGGAACCGTCACTCGCGAGTACTACGTTCGAAATTCGCAGGAGTTCATTGACTACGTTATGTTTGCGCGGCAGCCGCCGGATGATCGCCAAACCCCGATCCTAGCGATCGAGGCAAAAGCATTATTGAATCAGCTAACTGAAAAACACGCCGCTCAACTTGTTCAATACTGTGCTGTCGAGGGGATCGAATGGGCGGCCCTTACAAATGGCCGAGAGCTCCAATTCTTCAACACATTTCTAAAACCCGATCTTGAGGCGAAGCGTGTCATCAAGCTCGATCTCCTGGCGTCTTAACTCCGACGCGGAATTTGAAGCACTGTTTGATCAGATCTGGCGCTTGTCCAGAGAAAGTCTTACAGAACCGACGGGTGTACGGACCTGGTTGAATCAATTGCGCTTGGATACTGAACTCAGACGCTTACTCCTTGATCCGTCCTCAGCCGCAATACGGCAGCTCGGTGAACACATGCAACATGCCGACATAAGCACTTCACCGAACGATCTGACTAACTGGTTTCGTAAGCATCTCGCCCCTACGATTCTCGAAATTCCTCAGGCCCCAACTATTCCCGACTACCGCCATGCTCAATCCGGTTGAGTTACCTGGGTCTCAGGTCGAGCCTGCGACGATTGCTGGGTGGCTTGACGTTTATGGAATGGAAAAATGGCCGGGGAGCCGCGACCTCCTGGAAGGATTGCGCGCGAATCTGACTCGCCGCTGGCCCAATCTCGAATGGCGAGCAACGAAGCACTATGTGGCGGCATCCGTGGAGGATGAGACCGTACTCGGTGCGAAACTTCGATCAAGCCATGTGATTGTGGGCTTAACGCTTCCAGAGTCAACACGACATCCTCGATTGCAGCCGGTTGGGAACTACTTCAACTGGCGACGAATGACATATGTCGTTGAAATTCACAATCAGTCGGAGATAGATGATGATCTCAACGAACTGGTCGAAAAGGCTATACGCGCCTCGGAGAAGCCATCTGGAACGGGAAGCAGATACTACGGAGTTTCCTTGCATGATCTGGTGGAAGCAGGCGTAGTCTCGGCAGACACTCAGCTAGTCCTGAAGTCCGGAACTCGAGAAATTACAGAAGCTAAGCTCAATGACAAGGGACAGATCGAGTGGCATGGCTCGGTGTACTCTGTTCCCTCAGCAAGAGATTTTGCCCAACTTCTTGGACCATCAAGAATCTCGATCAACGGGTGGACTCATTGGCACGCGAGACTACCAACCGGTGATGTTCAGCTTAGCGAGCTTCGTGATCGTCTAACTCAGCTCCAGAAATCAGGAAGTTAGCGGCGAGTCCCGTTCACCGCTTGGCTTGGTCGGCTCTGTCGCGTCACTCCATCCCAGAACATATCTCACCCAAAATCGCCAGTAGATGCCGGTGGTAGGCCGGGTCGATAGCTGGATTGGCGTCGGTGTTGAAGGGTTGGCCGAGTTCGGAGAGGAAGGCGACGCAGTGGATGGCGGTGTAGAGCAGCGAGGCGCGCGTGCTGTTCGGCTGTCAGGTTCAGGTGGCGCTCCCAGTGGTCGATGTAGGCGGTGTCGTGGCCGTGGGCCAGGAGGGCCATGCGGGTTAGGGCGAGGGTGAAGAGCGGGTCGCCGAAGCAGATGCTGTCGACGTCGACGATGCCGGAGCCAGAGGGTGCCCCGTTGCCTTGCAGATCGATGATGACGTTCTTGGTCGTCGTGTCGTGGAGGAAAGGGATCGGCTCGATCCGGCGCAGGTAGTCGTCGAAATCCGCCAGCCGGGACTCGACCCGCTCGACAACTTCCACATCGACGACACCAGCCGACTCGATGCGACGGCGGCTCCGTTCGAGACTGGCGAGCAAGACATCGCGCCAGGTTGGCAGCAGAGTCGGGTCGTCATAGGAGTGGGCGTAGCCGAAGCCGGGGCCTTGCGGCAGCGTCGCGGTCCGGCGCTGGAGATCGACGACCCAGGCAGAGATGCGCCGCTTCTGGTCATCCGACAGCCGATCATAGACGTGGCCGAGGTCGGTCCCCGGCAGTCGCTCCATGATCATCACCGGGAAGCCGTGCCGCGTTCCCCGTGACATCCTCATAGAACAATTCCGGTAGCGGGATGCCGAGTGGCTTGAGTCGCTCATACCAGTAGAGCGCGCCGGCGAATTCTTCAGCCTGCTCGGGTCGAGTCAGCCGGACGACGAAACGGCGACCGTCGCTGAGCCGGGCGTCGTAGACGTAGTGGGCCAGCCCGGTAGTGAACCGTTCGATGAACTCGACGTCGCCACCCATCACCTCTGTTAGGATGCGGGATGCGTCGTCACGGGTTGGAGTGGCTCGCGGCGGCGTCAACGTGAACCGTTAGCGTGCATGATCGTTCACCTGTCATACGAGAAAGACGACGGAAATCCGGGATTGAAGATAGCACCCGGGCGACCGTCTGGAGAGAAGGAGTCACACATGAGCCACCCACTTGTCGGTATGTGGAAGCTGGTGCGGATCGATCTGGATAACCCGCCTGCCGATGGCGCGGCGGCGCCAGACCCAACCGGCGCGATTGTCTACACCGATCAGGGCTGGATGTCGGAGTCGCTGCTGTTGACCTCTGCCGATGGCCAGACCCGCACCGTGATCTACTGCGGCAACTACAAGATCGAAGGCGATCAGGTCATCCACCAGCCGCTCTTCCACCTCGACGCCAACCAGGTTGGCAAGGATCTCCCGCGCGGCTTCGAGGTCGCCGAGGATGGCCAAACCTTCGTGCTGATCGCGACCATCGGCCGGCTGCACTGGGAGCGGGTCAAGTAGAGATCAGGGATTGGGCGAGAGCGATACAGGGTGTAGACCGTAGTTCTGTACTACAATCAGCCGCAGAGATGCAGGCGCAATCTTGCCAGTTTCAATACCTCTCCTTGATGGCCTGGGCCGAAGCTGAAGAGATCGTGCTCGGATTCACCGATGATGTTGAGTAGCTTCAGGGAAGGTGAGAGTATGAAGCGGGGACGACTCCTGCTTGTGATTGCGGCGATCGTGTCAATGGGCAATCTGCTGGCGGCGCCGGCAAGCGCCGGGGTCTTTCCCGATCCCGCCTTCGATCCCTTCCAATTTGCCTGGCAGCGGACCGACGCTCCGGTCGCTGACGGAGTGACGGCACGTACCTGGATGTGGGGGCCGGAATCGCTCACGCCTTTCGGGAAATTGGAGCGCTATGACGAGTCTCCCGACGGCGAACGCGTGGTCGTCTACTTTGACAAGTCACGCATGGAGATCACGGCCCCTGACGGTGATCCGAACTCGATCTGGTATGTCACCAATGGGCTCCTCGCCACGGAGTTGATCACCGGCCGGATGCAGGTCGGGAACAACGCCTTCGTCGAGCGGCAGCCGGCCCAGGTGAACGTCGCCGGCGATGCGGACGATCCTGATGGCCCGACCTACTCGACGTTTGGCGGTCTGCTCGATCTTCCTGCACGGCCCGAGGGTTCCGTCGTCATCCAACGCGTTAGCCGCTCCGGCGCGTTGACCAATGACAACTCGCTGGATATCTACGAGGTCGTCGTCGGTTACGTCGACACCGTCACGAACCATGGCATCGCCCAGCCCTTCTGGCAGTTCATGAACTCCATCGGCACGATTTACCAGGATGGGGACTACGTCACAGCGCCGCTCTTCGAGAATGCGTTCTTCGCGACCGGTCGACCGATCACCGAGGCGTACTGGGCTACGGTCCAGGTCGCAGGCACTCCGCGAGATGTCCTGATGCAGTGCTTCGAGCGCCGCTGTCTCACCTACACGCCGGGCAACCCCGAAGGCTTCGTCGTCGAGGCCGGCAACGTCGGCCTGCACTACTACAACTGGCGCTACACCGATCCGACGCCCGACTCCTACCCGCCTTCCGGCGAGCTACTCTATTCGTCGGATCTAACTGACTGGGTCGCAGACTCTACCGATGATGGCGAATTCTTCGCCGAGGATGGGACCTATCACATCATCGCGAATGTCGATGGTTCACCGTTCGTCTATCTGGACAGTGAAAATCCCTATACCGATGTGCGTGTGGATCTCGATGTGCGCATGGTGACCGAGTATGGCGCTTTTGCCGATGCCTGTCTCGTGACACGGCTCGATCCGTTCTCGCTTTCGTACAACTACGAACTGTGTCTGACGAACGACGGCTATACATACGGTGGGTACGATCAAGTCGATTCCGGTGACTACCTAGAGCTGCTGCCCTACGCACAGCGCGCCGGTTCGACCGATGCGAACGAGTGGACCCGGCTTTCGATCATTCATCGTGGTGAGGCGATCTGGTTCCTCGTCAACGACGAACTCGTCGGCACGGCATCGCATACCGGACCGCCGGGAGGTTTGGTCGGCTTCTACGTCTACAACCTGGATTTTCTCTCCTCGGTCGAGTGGGAGTTCACCAACCTGGCTATCTGGGCGGTTGAGTAGCCGGCGCGGAGCCATCTGTCGGCAACCGAAACTGTGACGCGTCTCTGTTACGGGTCTAGCGCCAAGTGACGGTGACCGCGCAGCGCACGAAAGGGGACGGGGGCGGAGTAGATCGAGCACCTGGTTGATGTCGCCCATCTCGAGGTAGAACACATCGTGCTGCGTCCGAGGGGGCACCCGGGACAACCTCCAGCATACCCACTCCGGCGGCGCTCTACGAGCGCTTCCCGCCCGCGAAAGCCATACGGTTGGTAGGCAAACTGGAAATTCACCACACACCCGAGCACGGCACGGTAGTTGGTTGAACATGGCTGAGATTGAATTGAGTGCGGGTGCCCTTTGGGCGAGTCGTCAGTGCCTGAACCGACGCTTGCCGGATCGGACATTCCTGGAAGCCGAGGTGGCGACGTGGATGGTCGAGCTCAATGCGAAGGGTGCCCCGATCGACTGGCGCCTCACGACCGACGACGCTCGCATCAAACTACACCGATTGTATCCCTCATTTGAGGTGTGACCGGTGTACTGGCTCGATGGATCACCGTCAGACATTGATAGGGCGGCCGGAGCATAAGCCAGGTGCCCTTGTCGTTTTGGAGTTTAGGGAATTGGAGTCAGAGCGCCGTGACCAACGCTCTTTCGCAATTCAGAAACGGGATGATCTGCGGGCATCCGTCATGACCTAGACCGCCGTGAAAGAAATTCAGTCCCTCAGTGTCCCAGATGAGGTCGTTTCCGTCTTTGCCCCAGAGGGTGTCATCATTTGGGCCGCCGAGAATGACGTCATCGCCTTCACCACCGAAAATCGTGTCGTTGCCAGAGCCGCCCTCTAGTCGGTTGGTGCCATCGATTCCATAGATTGCAGAGTCAGACTGCTGCGTTGAACAGCGATGCATGTACCTGGTTCATGCATCTAAAGCCAGGAGCAGTTGAGAGACCCTTTCAACTTGCCTGCCCCGTGACCGGCGCTTGAATTTGCGGAGAGTTCTCTAGACAAGTGACCGCACAATCATTATTTAGATCTAATGCACAGTAAGTAACATGCAACTCGATGAGAAGTTCTCGCCTCAGGGGGTCTTATCGTGGAAGAGTGGTAGTTGCGGATATACGCTAAGATGTCAAAACGGAGGCGAAAGTTGATATTGGCGGTTCGAGAGATCAGTTTCGATTGCTCTCGACGATTCTCGAAGGGGAGACCTGAGAATGACACGAAGCCGGTTCCTGCTGAGTATTGTTGCGGCCGTAACCCTGTGCGGTGCTCTGTCAAGCGCCGCAACTGCCGGGGTGTTTTCGGATCCAGGTCTAGCTCCCTACCAACGTACCTGGGAACGCACTGACAAGCCTGTTGCCGACGGAGTTGAGCAGCGTACCTGGATGTGGGGGCCTGAGAGCTTTACCGGTCAGGGGCTACTGGAGCCCTACGCGGAATCCCCAGGCGGGGAGCGGCACGTCGTTTACTTCGACAAGTCGCGTATGGAGACTACGAACCCTGCGGGCGACGAGGATTCGATCTGGTATGTCACGAATGGCTTGCTTGTTGTCGAACTCATCACCGGCCAGATGCAGGTCGGTGACAGTAGCTTTACACCGCGTCAACCTGCCGAGGTCAACGTCGCCGGTGACGCCAACGATCCCAATGGTCCGACCTATGCAACGTTCGCGTCTGTGCTCGATGCCCCACCAACGACGCTGGACTCCTTTGCCACCAAGCGCATCAACCGCGCGGGAGTTGTCACCGATGATCCATCGCTCGCAGATGAGTTCGTCACGATTGACTTCATCGATCCAGTAACGAATCACGGCATTGCTCACCGGTTCTGGGTCTTCATGAATGCAACGGGACCGATTTATGAGAATGGTGAGTTTGTCTTTGGCCGATTATTCCCGGATCCATTTTTCGCCACTGGACGTCCAGTTACCGAACCCTACTGGGCAAATGTGCTGGTTGGAGGAACGAGCAAACTCGTTCTGATCCAGTGCTTTGAACGGCGCTGCATGACCTATACGCCAAGCAACGCAGTCGGTTGGCAAATCGAAGCGGGCAACGTCGGTCGGCACTACTACGACTGGCGCTACTCCGAACCCACGACAGATAGTGTGCCGCCGTCAGGTGAACTGCTGTATGAGTCGCCACTCTCGGACTGGGAGACTGGAGTTGTCGATGACGGTGAATATTTCGTCGAGAATGGGACCTATCATCTACGCACCAATCCAGACGGATTCTTGATGAACTGGTTAGAAACCGGCAACGATCCATTCACTGACATCAGGGTCAGCATCGATCTACGGCTGGTCAGCCAACAGACCTCTGATGGTGCACTGGCCTGCTTGATGACCCGGCTCGATCCGATCGATCTCAGTCACGACTACGCTTTTTGTCTGACTGCGGATGGCTACACTGGCGCAGTCTATGAACAGTTTAACCCGGAGTATTACGAAGAATTGCTGCCGATCGATATACGACCCGGTGCATCCAATCCCAATGAGTGGGTGCGGTTATCGATCATCTCGCGAGGATACGCGTTCTGGTTCCTTATTAACGACGAGCTCGTCGGAACTGCATCGCACGTAGGACCACCTGGCGGATACGTCGGCTTTTATGTCTTCGGATCCCAAAGCGGTTCTACCGAGTTTGAATTCACTAACCTGGCGGTCTGGGAAATGAACTAAGAACTGCTTGCGGACGGGTAGGCGGGTCGGGTGGCTGCTGCATTTGGCCTGCCTATCCGAGCTACGGAGAAGCTTCATAGCGGGAGTGGTCCGTGGACCTCGACCCCAATGTCCCGTGTATCGTGGAATACAAATTAACGGTGTTAGGCGATATCGCGTGCCGCACGTCCCGACCCTATTGTAAATGCAGTGGTGAGGTTGCATGACAGATAAGGGTAAAGGACAGAGAAATGGGCAGCTACTTTGGATCCGATTCCGCAATGATTGCTCGCGGTGGCATCAATCACCGGTCGCTTGTACCGGGTCGAGAGTTCACACCAGACGCGAACTCGATACTACCCATCGCATCGGTCGGAGATCGGATGAAAGCCTACCTCGTTGATATGGTCGTTGCGCTCGTGGTCTATGGCCTGGCGATGGGGCTGACGAACAGCTCTGGCATTGTGTTGCTAGTGCTTAGCATTCATTCCTACTTCCTCGCGACGGAGCTCGTATTTCGCCGCTCCGTTGGCAAATCGCTTTTTGGTATGAAGGTCGTGAGCGCCGATGGTTCACGCGCGTCAATCGGTCAAATTCTCGTTCGAGCGCTTTGTCGTCCCATCGATGAGATGGCGTCAGGATTGATTGGTGTTTTTCTAATGCGGCGCTCGGATGAGACCCAGCGGCTTGGCGATCTTCTCGCTGACACGGTCGTAATCAAGCGATAACTTCTCTGAAATTAGGAGAGTTTGGCACTGGCCCGGATTTACTCCGGGCCAGTTTTCTGCGCTTTGCCGCTCTTGAAGACCTATCGTCGCCCGTTTGTAAACCAGACAACACTGACTTTGTAGCCGACGATAGTGCCCAGATCTGCGTGTGTCTACACAATGGATTCAGGATGCAAGAGGGTTTGAGCAGAGATGAAAGAGACACAGACATGCGGTTCGGGATCAATTTCTCCGCAGTTTCGCAGAAGCTTTTTCGTACGGCAGCCGTAGGCGCACTGGTAGTGACGGGGTTTGGAGCGCTCGGCGTTCTTGACGCCAATGCTCAGGTTCGCGCAGTCTGCGGTGGTCAACTGGCGACCATCGTTGGCACGAACGGCAGCGACGTGATTTCGGGCACAAATGGTGATGATGTTATTGTCGGCTTCGGCGGCAATGACATCATCTACGGCTTTGATGGCAACGACTTGATTTGTGGCGATGACGGCAATGACTCGCTTGTTGGCGGGAACGGCGACGACCTGATCTATGGCCTCGACGGTAACGACTCGCTCTGGGGAAATGCTGGCAACGACCGCCTTTCCGGCGGCGATGGCGTTGACTCCATCTACGCGCACGAAGGCAACGACCGACTCTGGGGCGGTAGCGGTGACGACTATCTCTTCGGACATGATGGTAACGACGAGTTGAGCGGCAACGGCGGTCGGGACTATCTCGAAGGTGGCCGCGGGGCCGATCGTCTCTGGGGTGGATCGAACGATGACTGGCTGTATGGCGATGTCTATAGCGATCCAGACGGCCCGGGCGGCAACGATGAGCTTTACGGTGGAAGCGGAAATGACTCCCTTCACGGCTTGCGCGGCGACGATATCATCCAGGGAGGCAGCGGTAACGACGTTCTCTGGGGCCATCGTGGTAACGACATACTCGACGGTGGCTATGGCTATGATCATCTCCTCGGTGAGTGGGACGATGATATCCTCTACGATCCATACGATCTCAACTACGCGCTCGATGGCGGCCATGGAAATGACTCTTGCAGTCCATGGAGCTTGATCGAACCCGATTCGAGTGTGGTGTGAAAGCGATCAGAACACAGCGCCATAGGAACGACAGGTAATCAACGGCATAACTTCAGCAGCCGGGTCGCACGACTCGGCTGCTGCTTTGCTTCTGCCCTTCTAGCTAATGGAGCCTGGTCTGGCCGATCAGGCTATTGATGTTAAGGGGCACGAAAGGTTCGTCGTAGCCGAAGGCCTGGGGCCCGACGAAGTTGAGTGCCTGGGCGGTCGTGAGCTGAGGTGGAGCCGGGATGCCGATGACGGTGGCGCGGAGGCCATAGCGCAGGACCTCGGTCGTGATCGGTGTGCCGCGGTCGGTGTCGACCAGGGTGATCAGATCGGGGACGATGGCGACCGTCTCGCCATCGACGCGGCAGATCAGGAACTCGTTCTGGAGCTCGATCTGGCAGCGCTGGCCCTGATAGCCATCAAGCCCGTCAAGGGCAATCGATCCGAAGTTGTAGCCGCGTTCGAAGCGCCGGTCGACATCGGTGAGTTTGCCGCTGAAGAGCACTGCACCGCCCATCGCCGCGCAAATCGCTTCGACCGGATCAGCGCCCGCCGCCTGGGCATCGTCGACCGCCGTTCCGACCGTGTGGGCGAGACGAATCGTGTCGGGGATGCCCGTTTCGCGTAGCCGCCGGATTGTCAGCGGGTTGTCGGCTACCATCGCCCTGCCACCCAGCTGGACGCAGACGGCGCGGCTTATGCGTTCCAGCGAATGGGTATCGGGGATGTGCTCGAAGATGATCTTCTGATGTTGTTCGTCGATCATCACGACTGGCGACGGAGCCTTGCCATCAAAATAGTAGGAGATCATCGAGCCTTCGGGGAAAGCCCGGCCCATGCCATCGACATCGACCGTCACAAGTCCAAGCTGGGCGGCGGCGATCATCGGGGCGAATGAGTTGCTGCCGCCGATCTCGATTGGCGCCGCGCCCGTAATCTCGACGCCGAGATAGTCGGCGAGCGCCTGGATAGCGACCGCGCCCTCGTCACCGCGTCCGATCTTCTCCAGCCCGATCGTCGGCGCGCCCATGCCGCCGAGAGGAACGATCAATGCATCGTCGGGCAGCTCGTCGAGCCGGACGATGGTAAGGCTGCGGCCCTGATCCAGTTCCTGCAACGCCCGCACCATGCCGCGATAGGGATTGCCGCCGCCGCCGGTTCCGAGGATGCCAGCGCCGGTTGCGATACGGCGGACGTCTTCGTGTGTCAGATCCCAGGGCATGGTTAGCGCGCCTCTCTGTCCTGCGAGCCGGAAAGAACCAGGTCTCCAGCCGCCCGAACCCGGATGCGAGTTGCGTTGCCGGGCAAATAGGCCAGCGGCACTTCCTGAATGTCGATGATCTCGACCGTGGCAGGATCCGCCCCGGCTCTAACGGCTTCGTCCTTCGCCATGTTCCGGGCTATCTCCAAAGCTTCCTCACGCGTGTGATCGTCGAGAGAGAAGATGCGTTCGACCTCGCCGCTGCACTGAGCGATGGCGGCTCCAATCGCGTTGGCCACCTCGAAGTGTTTCGGCCGGTGGACGACCGACGCGCCGGCAAAGGCCGATGGCATGACGACGCTGCCGCCTCCGACGAGTACGACGGGAATCGGTTCGGCGCTGGTCTTCATCCGGTCGATCGTCTCCTCGACCCGCATGCCGATCCAGGTCTGGACCTTGTTCACAAACTCGGCTGGCAGATGCGCGACCGCCGTCGGATCTCCGAAGTGGGCCCGCCCCAGGGCAACAGCCACGTCCGACAGCGTCAGAACATCGCCACCAAAGATCAGCGCATCCTCGGTGATCCGGTAGCCGACACTCTCCGGGCCGACTCGAAGCGTCTCGCCGTCAATTTCGACGCGCGTGCCGCCGCCAAGTGCGATCGAGAGCAGGTCCGGCATGCGGAAATTCGTCCGCACCCCGCCGACCTCCACTTCAATAGAAGATTCACGCGGGAAGCCGTTGACCAGGATGCCTATATCGGTTGTCGTCCCACCAACGTCGATGACGATTGCGTCTTGCTGGCCGGAGAGGAACGCCGCGCCGCGGATCGAGTTGGCAGGGCCGCTGGCGACGGTCAGGATCGGGTAGCGCATGGCGTAGTCGAGCGCCATCAACGTCCCATCGTTCTGGCTGATGAACATCTCTGCCTGGATGCCATGTTCCCGCAATGCCCGCTCGAAACCGGAGGCTGCGGTGTGAGCGGCATCGACCAGCGCGGCGTTGAGGATCGAGGCGTTCTCCCGCTCGAGGATGCCGATGCTGCCAATCTCGTGTGAGTAGGTCACCGGCAGATCACCGAGCACGCTTCGGAGTATCTCGGCGGCTGCTTCCTCATGCGAGGCGTCAACCGGCGAGAAGATACTGACGACCGCCAGCGAATCGACTTCACCTACAAAGGATGTTGCAGCTTCGCGAATAGCCTCGCGGTCGAGAGGCAGGATCTCGCGGCCATCGTATTCGTGACCGCCTTCGACGATCGCATATTTGCCGCCGATTGCGGTCGCGCAGATCATCCGGCCAACCTGCGTATGGGAGGATCGCCAGCGCGGCCGGAGCGCCGATCCGGATCAGCCCGACCCGATTGAGATTGCGCCGTTCGAGGATCGCGTTGGTGCAGTGGGTCGTCCCAAGCATCGCATGGCTGATTCGGTCGAGGTCGAGATCGGGATGTTGCGCGACCAGACCGCGTAACGCGGCTCGAATACCGCCGGTCACATCGGCAGTCGTTGGGGCTTTGAAACTGCCGAGTAGCCGTGCCGTTTCATCCAGCACCACCGCATCGGTATTCGTCCCACCAACATCGATCCCAAGTCTCAGACTCACTGATAGAATCCTCTCTTCCGGTGGCAGTGTACTCTCAAGGTGACTTGCTCCGGTGCCTTGGATCAGACGGGCCTGCAGAATAAGAAGGAGATCGCGCTCTTCTCCTTCGGATCTCGATGTGTAACAGTGAGATTGTAACGGTAGAACATTTGGTCTACTATTCGGATTCGGCCGTAACGTCCAGCGTCGGGCTGGATTGGTCACGTTTGCCGGCTGCGAACGCAAGAAACGAATAAAAGGACGAAATAGAGATGACGACACAAGCTCTTCCATTGATCACCTTCTATAAGGGCTGGGGTAGCTACCAGAAGAATCTCGTCGAAATCATTGCGCCGCTGTCTGACGAACAACTGGCCTTGCCGGTTGCGCCGGGACACTGGACGATCGGGATGGTGGCCCAGCACATGGTAGCCAACCGCGTCTGGTGGTTCCAGATCTGGATGGGCGAAGGCAGTCCGGAACTGGCTCCTATCGCACACTGGGATCCTGCCGATGAAGTCGAGCAAGCGCCCCTTAGCGCCGCCGAACTCGTCTCCGGGTTTGGAAGCTACCTGGGGCATGATCGAAGATGCTCTTGGCCGCTGGACCCCCGATGACCTTGATGAAGTCTTTCAGCCGCCGGCTGCGTTGCGGGAAGAAGAGCGAGAACTTTTTCCTCCATTTTCCCGGCAATGGATTATCTGGCATGTGCTCGAACATGAGATCCACCACGGCGGCGAACTTTCACTGGCTCTCGGCTCACACGGTTTGCCCGGCATTTACGGGGAAATGTAGCGGTTGACGCGTTGTGCGTCCTGATCTTGGTCGTCGCCAGATTGGGCGGAGTGATCGTGGCTTGATACCGAGGGCATCCCGGATAGCGGGGCTGGCTAGCCTGCGGCTGGTGCAAGCTCCAGAATGTACTCCTCGACATCGGCGTTGCGTGCCTGGGCGAAGCCGGTGTCCTCGCCAATGATCGTGAAGCCGCACTTCTCGAGGACACGAATCGAGCCGGTGTTGTCCTTGGCAGCCCGGGCGTAGAGCGGCCGTTCGTCGACCTGTTCCAGGAACAGCCCGAGCGCCTGCGTCATGACGCCCTTGCCCCAGAACTCCTGGCCGATCCAGTAACTGACCGACGGTTGCCCGAATTGCTCGAATTTCAGGATGCTACCGGCTATCTGGTCGCCGTAGAGAATCGTCTGCTTGCCGATGGCGTTGTTGTCCAGCAACTTCGACCAGTGGGCCGTGAATACGTCGATGTCGTCCCAGTCCGGCGCTGTGAAGGCCGCCATCCAGTTGGCCTCGGCGCTGAGCTGATGCTGATGTAGCACCGGGATGTCGCCAGGCTTGACATCCCGAAGACGCACGCTTTCTGTTCCTGACTCCGGCACTCATTACTCCCGGATTTGCATTGCAGGCATCCCTTTGAAGTTTAGCGCCTCAAGGTGTTAATCGCCTGACCGACTGCCCACAAATGAAAATGAAATCAGATGCACATATAGCGCACATTCAGTTCCCTCGTCGTTAGCCATACGCTGGATCTAATGACGCGTTGTTGGAACGCGGCGGTACGAACTCCCAGAAAGGAACTGGACATGAGCACGCATCTACTGAAGACCTTCGGACTCCGCCTGGCACTGATACCGGTCTTGACTCTCGTCGCTCTTGGCGCAGCGCTGGCTGCTCCCCATTCGGCCGACGCGGCCACCGTTGGAGACTGCGCTACTGTCACCGATCTGCGAGTGAACGGCACAGGCTTCGGCAAGATCCGCTGGGCGGGCATGTCGCAGTGCTTCGCGATCACCCTCAAGGGCGGCTATAGCTATACGATCACGACCGAAGTGGGTTCCCCGGCTGAAGCGTATTCGTCGAATATCTACGGAATGCTCGGCGATAGCGTCATGGAGCTCTGGTCCCGCAAGGATGGCACCTTCATCCAGCCGACGTTTGACCAGTCGCAGTTCAACCTCGTCGCCTGGAACGACGACTACAGCTCGACGACCCTGGCATCCCGCATCACCTTCACCGCTCCCGGCAGCTTCGGTGAACAGCATGACTACGTCATCAAGGTACGCGGCTATGGATCAGCCGTAGGCCGCTACTCGGTGATCGCCAGCGAATACCTTGTCGCCTCCCCGAGTCCTTGCACCATCTACTACTGCTAGAAGCTGTCTCCAAGCCCTGCTGCTAGCACACCTCGGCTGGCGAACCGTCGCTGGCCGAGGTGATTCTCGTTGAGAGTGAAGCGCAACGAATCTCATTTCGATGAACGCAAGCAGTGACTTCACGAGATTAGGTGATAGGTGGCTAGTGAGGCTCGTATCGCCAGTCACGTCGCTCTCCTTTGGCAGCAAATTGAACCAGTGGAGAGGTGGCGGACGACCGGGCAATTCCCGCAGCCTGTTGGTATATGATTCCCTCTCGTTTGTGGTGGTTGACAGTCTCCGATTCGATTGCAACGATACGCACGGGTTTGCCAGTGACGCAGGGAATTGAAAATGTCGAGCGTACCGCTGGACCGCTCCGGCCCGCAACTGATCCCGCTGCGCCGATACGATAGCTCCGAACGACCGGCATCGCTCCCGTTGCCACTTTCATCGTTTATCGGTCGCGACCGAGAAGTCGCAGCGATCGTGGGTTTGCTGCGTCGTCCCGGCATGCGCCTTGTGACACTCACCGGCCCAGGCGGCGTCGGCAAGTCTCGACTGGCGATCCGGGTCGCCGAAGAAGTGCTGGCCGATTTCAATGACGGGCTTTGGTTCGTGCCTCTCGCGTCCGTGCGGGAGGTGGATCTCGTTCCGGTCGCGATCGCGGAACGAATTGGCGTGCGGGAGACCGGGACAGCGCCGATTGAGGCGCAGATCGAAGCATTCCTGCGGGCGCGGCATGGGCTCATCATTCTGGACAATGTCGAACATCTGATTGCGGCCGGACCGTTGATTGCAGATCTACTCGCAGCCTGTCCGTCGCTCAAGGTACTGGCAACCAGTCGGGAAGTGCTGCGGTTGTCGGGCGAGTACATCTACGCCGTGCCGCCCTTAGCACTGCCGGATCACGATGACCTGACGACTCTCGATCAACGTACTGCCACTGATGCCGTACGTCTGTTCGCGGAGCGGGCTGCCGCAGCCGAGTCCGACTTCGAGTTGACACCGGAAAATGCTTCTATCGTCGCCGCGATCTGTCGACAACTCGACGGTCTGCCACTGGCGATCGAGCTTGCGGCAGCCCGGATTTCGATGTTCACTCCGGCGGCGCTGCTCGATCGCCTGGAGCGCCGCTTGCCTCTATTGATAACCGGCCCGCGCGATGCTCCGCAACGCTTGCAAACGATGCGTGACGCCATTGCCTGGAGTGTTGACGCCCTACCCCACGAGGAGCAGCAGTTCTTTCGGCGCCTGGCTGTGTTTGTCGGTGGCTTTACGCTCGAAGCTGCACAAGAAGTGGCCGCGGATGCAGCAGACGAGAGCCATGCTGTCGTCGATGCCATCACCTCACTGATACGCAAAAGCGTCCTGCGTCAGCAATCATCGAATGATGGCATGCGATTCTGGATGTTGGAGACAATCCGCGAGTATGGAATAGAGCTGCTGGCGCAGAGCGGCGAGGAGCCAGAGATTCGCCAGGCGCACGCTGTATGGTGTCTGGCGCTCGCCGAGCGCGCCGGTCCCGAGCTCAGCGGCCCCGATCAGGGTATCTGGGTAGAACGGCTGGAGGCTGAGCTCGGCAATATCCGAGCCGCGCTCGGCTGGCTGCGCGAACGAGGAGAAATCAAGCAGGCGCTCCGTCTGGCAAATGCACTCGGCTGGTTCTGGATGATGCCGGGGCGTTTCCAGGAAGGCAGTGACCTCTTCGCGGCGCTGATCGCGTTGCCGGGCGCCGAGGACAGCCCTGAAACCCTGGCGAATGCACTCATCACTGCGGCCGACCTGAAGGACTGGCTGAGCGATTCCCCGGGCGCTCAGGAGCTGCACGCCCAGGCGCTGGCCCTTTACCGCAGACTCGGTGATCGCCGGCACGTCGCCAGCGTGTTGCGAGGAATGGGTAGCAATGCGATCGACCAGGATGATGCCGTCGCTGCCATCCGCTTGCTTGAGGAGAGCCTGGTCCACGCCCTGGCCACGGAGGAACACTGGGAGGTAGCCGCCGTCACAAACCTGCTTGGCGTTGCGGCCTTCGCTCTCGGCGATCACGCGACCGCGCTCGTGCAGCACGATGAGGCGCTGGCAGCCTGGCGGCAGCTCGGCGACACCACGCACATCGCGCTGGCGTTGACGAATGTCGGGCTGATGGCCTTTATCGCGGGGCAGTTCGAGCGCGCGGCGGCAGCCTATGGGGAAGCGCTCGAACTGGCGACGTCAATCGATGACCGGTACGACGTTGTGCGCGTGGTCGAGGGCATTGGCCTGCTGGCCGCGGCGGGCGGCGATCCGGCGCTGGCGGCGCGCCTGCTCGGGGCGGCGCAGGCCCAGCTCGAGATCTTCGGCACTCCGCGCCGTCGCGCCGCTCAGGAACTGGTAGAGCGCGTCCTTGATAGCGTGCGCCGGACTTTGGGAGACATAGAGTTCACTGCCACCTGGGAGGAAGGTCGTGCGCTCTCGTTGGAAGAAGCCATAGTCGCGGCGCGCGACGCGCCGCAACCAGTCGACCAGCCCGCCTCCAGCCATAATCTGACCCGCCGTGAGGTCGAAGTACTGCAGCTCGTGGCGGACGGGATGACGGATCGCGAGATCGGCGAGCAACTATTCATCTCGCGGCGAACCGTCTCGCATCACGTAACGGCGATCCTGGCCAAACTCGATGTCCACTCCCGGCACGACGCTGTCGAGGCTGCCCGGCGCTTCGGACTGACCTAGGCAAAGACCGCTGCTGGCATTCCCAATCTGAGACCCTCAACGAAATAGGTACATCCCAGCCACGGTAATAGGTATCTCCCCCCGATGCGCCTAATCGCGCCCTGCTGCAATATCGACATCGCCGGACTCATCACGCCGACGGGTAGCCTCTTTGCTCGTGCAGTGAGTTCATGCGAGAGATCGTTGTGCGCTTGGCGCAATAAGTTCAAACAACATGAAGGGATCCAACGATGCGACCTCAGGGGATTCTGGACCTGTTCCACCCGCCCGCGCGGAGACCGAGCCGGGCGGCGGCCCTGCAGGCCCGCGCCACCCGATCCCGTCTGGCCGCGGTGTCGCTCCTGCTGGCAACCTTGCTGGCCAGTCTCGCCAGCGCTCTGCCCGCCAGGCAGGTCAGTGCCGCACCATTTCCCGTCACCGTGCGCGTGACGATCGAAGCTGTTGATGCGTTGGAGGATCTGGACGGTGCTTGCGGCCAGGCCGACTTCTACGCCAATGTTTCGGTCAATGGTGTCAGCGGGACGCAGGGCCCGATCGACGATAACGATCACATCACACCGGACTGGGTATTCGATGGGAATGCCAGTTGGGATGCGGGGGCGACCGTTCCGATCACAATTGACCTGAAAGATGAGGACGGCGGCGCCTGCCTCGGCGACGACGACATCGACATCAATCCCGGAGGTGGCGTGGGGCTCTCGATCACCGTCACCCTGGGCAACGTGCCGTGCACGATCAGCGGCGACACCAGCGGGACCTGCGATCAGGCGATCACCGTCCAGGGCAACGGCGGCGGGGATGGCAACGCGAGCCTGCGCTTCAATGTCAAGGTGATTAACAATCAGCCCGACTCCGACGGCGACGGGCTATCCGACGATTGGGAGCAGAATGGTGTCTCGATCAACGGGCAGTTCATCGACCTGCCCGCTATGGGCGCCGACCCGAATAAGCCGGACATCTTCATCCAGATTGACTGGATGCAAGGCTCCGGCAAAGACCAGCGCCTGAGAGCCACCGCAATTCAGATGGTCGTGGATGCCTTCGCCAACTCTCCCTACACCAGTCCGACTGGTTCGGTCGGCATCAACATGCATATCGACCAGGGTTCGGGTAGCAATCTGCACCGTGGTAGCATGTCGACGACTACCTGGGGCAGTCTCAGCCGTGCTCAATCGATCACGTTCCAGAATAATCTCGGTGCAGTGGATGCCTCCGGCAATTACATCTGGACAGCATTCGACAATATCAAGCAGACGAACTTCATTCCTACCGGACGCAGCCCAATCTTCCACTACGTGATTGCCGCCTTCTACCAGGAGGCGCCACCGACTGGAGGTACGCAGAGCACTGCCAGTGGCATCTCTCGGAACAGTAACGGCGCTGCGTTTTTCGATGGCACCAGCGACTACATCGTCAGCCTCGGCGGCTTCAGCGGCGGCGTCGGGACCGTTCAGGATCAGGCCGGCACGCTGATGCACGAGCTGGGGCACAACCTCGGGTTGGGACACGGCGGCAATTCGGGCACCAACTACAAGCCGAACTATCCGAGCATCATGAATTACATGTTCCAGTTGCGCGGGCTCACGATCGACGGCACGGTTGGCGTGCTCGACTACTCGAGCGGGACGCTGCCGCAGCTCGACGAGGACAACCTCGACGAGGACGACGGCCTGGGCCCCGCCTCGGATGGAATCGGCACCGGTCACCTCTGTAGCCTGGCGAGCGCTTCGCCACTGGATCGCCGCTTCATTGCAGATGGCAACGGCCCGATCAACTGGTCTTGCGAGACGCCGGCCGTGATCAGCGACAAGGTGACCTTCGACGCCAACGGCGACGGTGTGATCAACACCGGCGCAACAGGGCTCACCGACTTCAATGACTGGAATGCCATCAAGTTTAAGGGCGGACAGATCAGCTCTCTGGGCGTCACCGTCCTGCCGAATGTCTCTCCCAGCGAGCCGGAGGTCCTGGTCGACACGGTTCCGCAGGTCGAGGTACCGGTCGTGAACCCTGCACCGTCTAACGAGGCGCAGCAGGTCAGCGTTTCCGCAGCCTTCTCAAGTGAGGACCCAAACCCGCACACCTGCACGATCAACTACGGTGACGGCACCGGCGCGCTGCCCGGCGTGGTAGCTGGTATGTCCTGCAGCGGCACGCATACCTACGCCGACGACAACCCCAGCAACACGGCGAGCGATGTCTACACCGTCTCCGTTACCGTTACCGATAGTACTGGTGATGCGCGTTCAAACTCCGTCAAGCAGACGGTGAACAACATCGCGCCGACGATCGTCGAGATCATGACGAACTCTCCGGTACCTCAGGGGCAGCTTGCCCAGATCACGATAAATGCGACTGATCCCGGCGCGGCTGGCGATCCGTTGACCTATGCCTTCGACTGTGACAACGATGGGAACTACGAAGTCGGACCGCAGGCGGCAAACAACACAGCGTGCACGCTTAACCCGGCTCGCGCATACACGACGATCAACGTCCGGGTGGCGGATGACGATCTTGGCGTGACATTCGGCAGTGTCGTAGTCAAGCAGACGCTAGCGATGTGCGTCAACAACATGACTGGCGCGCTCGTCGTGGCCGGTCCGAACGGATCCTGTACGAACGGATCCCGCTCGCTCGTGTTGCCATTGGACTACGCGGCGCCGGCTTGCATCAACCCCTACACCGGCGAGCTGCATTGGCCCTCCAACGGCCAGTGCGTGCCTCTGCAACGTCCGCACATCGTGCCGGACGACGGCCCTCTGTACTTCTGCCGCAGCCTCTACACCGGCCGGCTGCGCGTCCTGTCTACGCCGCCAACCTGCAACTCATTCGAGTTGGCAGGCGTGATCCCGGGCTTGCTGGACTAGCGTAACCTGAGTGAGGCTCCCGCATAGCTATGCGGGAGCCTCGCCTATTCCAGACGCACCTGCTTCGCTAGCCTCTTAACGATGGATGTACCAATAGCGCATTGCTTGTGTCACTGCGCATCGGTTCCACCGTCGCGTTGTGACTGAAGTCTCTTGGCGCCTGCAGCCCGGTGCGAAACCGGAGCGCATCAGCTGACGCATGCTCCACGAGACGAGATAGTTGGAAATCACCCCGCCCAATAGCCGTTCACAAATAGGTGGGTGGTGAAGGCAAGGGCCAGGATGCAGGCGATGCTGATGATGGCGCGGAGGGCTTCGCTGCGGATGTGGGCCAGGATGATGAAGGCTGGAAAGAGCACGGCGACGTAGCGGTTGACGCTCTGGGGACTGCCGGAGAGCGCAGGGATCAGGGTGAAGACGAGCACGAAGGCTCCGTAGGTCGGGCGGTAACGCCGCCAGAGGATGATGCCGGCGGCGGCGAAGAGCCACAGCAGCAGCGTGTCGAAGAGCAGGTAGATCGGTGCCAGCGTCATGCTGTTCGGCGGGTAGAAACGCAGCGGCCCCCTGTCACCGGCCAGATACTGCAAGCCCATCAACATCACGGCGCTAAATGGCTCGCGATGCCAGTGCGCCTCGGTTTCGAAGAATACCCGGAAGCTCCCGAAAGCGGCCTGGAGATAGGCGAAGTAGGCCACTGCTCCCAGCGGTGCGGCGAGTATCCATGCGCCCGGTTTCAAATCGCGCAACGAACGTCCACGCTGCGACAGTAGCTCGACGACCAGAGGGATGATCAGCAAGATACCGACAAGCTTCGTGGCGCTACCAAAGATGCCGAAGAGTGCGGCCCGGGCCCACTGACCGCGCCGGGCGTGATAGAGCGCTCCAGCCGCCGCGAACAAGAACAACGACTCGTTGTAAACGGCCGAGAAGAAGAAGGCGCCCGGGAAGATCAGGAAGAAATAGATCGAACGCCAGGCGATACGCTCGCCGTACTCGGCAACGAGCAGGCGGTAGATGTAGATCAACGCGCCTGCCAGTGCCAGATGAACGACAACTAGCGCTGCCAGCACATCGCTGCCCGGTAGGAGCGCGTCAAAGAAGCGGATCAGCAATGGGAAGAGCGGAAAGAAGGCTACCGACGATGGGTAGGCCGGGTCGTAGCTGTAGCCGTCGCTGGCGATTGCCAGATACCAGCCGGAATCCCAGCGCACCGAATAGCGAAAGAGCCACATGACGTCGATCGCTGGGGGCCAGCCGGTGGCGATTGAAAGACGGCCCCAGGCTGCCGATATGAGCAAGATGCCGAAACGCCAGACGACGAAGAGCCCGGCCAGTCGCGCGATCGCCCTGGCGGAGACCCGCGATGCGATCGTCGGCCGGGCGCGCCCAAAAAAACGTTCGATCGGCGTGCCAGCGCGCGGCAACGGCCAATCGAGCGCTGCCGCTCTGTTGAGTTCACGCTGTCCACGGATAGAAGCCAATTGAGCGCCCTTTGACTCAAAGTCCAAGTTTTGCTACATACGTACGCTTGTACGTACGGTAATTCTAACTCAGGACTTGATGGCGATGGCAAGTCATAACGTGGTCCGATAGGATGATTCATGAAGATTGCCGTCACTGGCAATCTTCGTAGCAGTTGATAGGCAGCGGATGATACGGGCGAATCCAAACTTTCGCGCCGCTTCCAACGAGTAGGGTGTCAATGCGCGTTACCGCGATCTTCGCATGTTGTCTACTTTTGGCAAGTCTCCTGGCTGCATGCTCGGGCGCAAGCGATGGCAATGCCACCTTAGCTCCGACGATCAGGCCAAGCCCATCACCAGCGAGCACTCCCACGTCAACCCCGCCGCCGACCGCCACAATAGAAGCGACGATAGAAGCGACGATGCCCTCACTTCAGGCCGAGTCCGATCGCATTCTTAGACTGCTGCCGGTAAAACCTGCCAACGTCGATCTCTTCACCTCCGACTATCTGGAGCATCCGGTCTATCCAGAGGCTTATCTTGAAGGCCCGCCAATGGCTCCGGCGGTAGGCACGCCCCGCAGCACAGAGACGATGCGCGCTGATCTGAACGATTTCCTGATTGAGGGATTGGGGCCGGACGCGCCACAAGTCAAGACGACTATGGCGCTCTTTGACGATCCGGCGATCATCGAACGCGTTCCCGATCCTCTGTTGCGCGCTGCCTTTGTGGTGCTGAACATCACTGTCGCTGCCCCGATCATTGATTCGTACCTCACGAGCGATGCTTATGGTGGCAATCTCGAATGGGTTGCAACGGGCCTGGCATTTGCCGAGTCCTCCGAGCCAGGGCCGGACGGCAAGCAGCATATCGGCGTCAGCGACCGCTATGAGTTTGAGCACTTTACTGCGATTGCGCCGAACATTGTCCACGCGATACTGCACCACGATGACAACTTCAGCTATCCGGAAGATGTCATCATTTTGACGATCGCGACGGTGACTTACCTGCAATTGCTTGAGGTACAACCGTCCATCGCTTATCAGGGCACAGAGCTGAGTCGATTTAACAATACGTTCGCGCTGGCTTTATTGAATTCCCACCGCGCCGGTTCTCCCGATATTGAGCTGATCGTGCCGGGAGGCACGAGCGTCCTACCCGGTAGCCTCGATGATGCTCCGGACTTCTGGTCAATGATCATGAAGAATGAGTCGGTCTCGCCGGCCGCGCCGGTCCTGCCGGAGCTGCTTGCGAATCTCCTGACACCTGGTGTGGCCATCCCGGCGCAACTGAACTTTAGCCGCAAGACAGCCGAACTGATTAGTGGCCAGATCAGCGAAGAGGTTCTCGGTGCGGAGGCACGAGTGCGGCTCTCAGTGCTGCTGACGATGATTTCGACTGATGAAATTGCCGCTCTATTGAATCTCACGCGTGGTGAAGTCGTCGAGCTCTTTAAGCTGGAGGGAATCGAAGCGGTGATCGCTGGGAATCCCGGCGCGGGATGAGATAGGTTCAGGTAGTAGCCTGGCCATCCAGGGCCCGGTTCAGAAGTTCTCGTACCTCGTCGTCTGTCGTCGGGAAGAAATCGTCGTACCAGATGCCGACGGCCTGAAACGATTCGGGCTGGAGCGGGCAGATCAATTCATCCACCAGGTCCGCGATCATCCTGGCCGTCTCCGGGGCGGCAACCGGCACTGCGACGGCGATCCAAAGTGGCTCGTATTGGCGCACGGCGGCGATTGCGGCCCGCATCGTCGCCCCGGTCGCCAGCCCGTCATCGGCCAGAATCACGATCTGATCGCGTAACTGGGGCATCGGGCGGTCTCCGCGATAGAGTACTTCACGTCGCTCCAATTCGGTCTGCTCGCGCTCGATGACAGTCTCGATCTGCGCCTGGGTGATGTCGCTATATGCGACGACGTCCTTGTTGAAGACGCGTGCGCCACCGCTGGCAATCGCCCCCATCGCCAGTTCCGGTTGATCCGGAACGCCGAGCTTGCGCACGATGAAGAGATCGAAGCGCGCGCCGATAGCCTGCGCCAGCTCGTAGCCGACCGGCGCGCCGCCACGTGGCAAAGCGAGCACGATGACATCCCCACGATTGGCATAGCGTTCCAGCATCGCCTCGCCGAGCACTTTCCCGGCTTCTGCGCGATTGCGGAAACGTTCGCTTGATCCGGGTGCATCAAAGATTGGAGACCATCCTTGTCAATTGTGTCCTCTCACCGGAACGCTGATTGTAACGAATGTGGAGATATTCTCCGGTTGCTCCTTGCCCGTAGAATTGGAACGATCAGCCAGCTCGTCCCGAAATATGCTGTTTTGCCGGAGAGCCTGGTTGTGTCCTGGCTTCGCGAACCGGGCACTCTTGTCGGTCCGGATCTAGCAGTAGTGCAGGTGGACCGTCCACCGGCGGATTTTCCGCGCCAGTCTTTTTTCGACATCGCGTCTGACTTCGTTATCGAGATTCAGTCTCCATCCGAACGGCTCGGCCAGATCAACGACAAGATCAGCGCGTATCTGATTGCGAGCGTTCGGATGATCTGGCTGACAAACCCGGAATGACGCAGCGTCACTGTCCATACCCCCGATTACCGTACACGCACAGTTGAAGGTGCTGACACCATCGATGGCGATGACGTACTGCCGGACTTCAGCCTGGCGGTTGCGGACCTCTTCGAATAGTCGGCAGGCGAGCGCAGATCAACACGGCGAGGATCAGGGCGATGTCTGGTCGACCACTTCGATGACGCCCACCTCGACCTGGCTTGGTGGATTGTTCGATTCTGGTTGGCGGAAGTCGAGGCGGGCGCTCCAGGATCCTGGCGTTTCGATCTCAATCGTCAGCTTCGTAGACGCCGTGAGCAGTGCGTGATAGATCGCGGTTCATTGCTCCGTAGCCGGTCAGCCCAAGCCGCATCGTTTCCAGCATGCCTTCCAGAAGTCCAACGCTTCTCCGGCAACGGTTCGCCAGTCGCAGCGTCGACGAGAATCGCGCGCACCAGAAATTCGCTGGCAGCGACTGGTTCCCTGGGCTCTGTCTCCAGGCGTAGCGCGTAGAAACGTCCGTCGTCGGCCTCGAAGGCTGGCGTACCCAGAAAGACGTCGTGCAGCACGAGCGTGAATCCATCGCCCTCTTCACCAACAATGATGCGTGCATTCCACCAGCCGTCAGCTTTGAGTTTCAGCGTGCCCTGCAATTGACCGGGGGCGAGTTCGACCGTGACGGAGAGGACCGACTTCGCGCCGGGTTGCTCGAAGACCAGCGTCATCCGTTGCGCGGGATCAAAACGCACCTGTGGATTGGGTCCGGTCATTGGCGCTCCGGTTGCCGGATCGAGAAATTCGAGCTCGACCGGCACGGTGACGCCGACGGGGACGTTCGATTCCTCGAGAGCGACGCGAACCCGTGGCAGTGTCGTGAAATCCTGAATATCTTCAGGCTCGGCGCTGCCAATGGTTGGGCTGCGACTGTAGAGCTCTCGATAGATGTCGAGAGAATGAGAGAAGCCGGAAGTGTGCGTTTCGCTCGACTAGTGTTGATAGTTCGACGACGTCAACCTGCTCAAAAGTGTTGGCGTCATGTGATATGAGCACATATTTCCAAAGCCGCCCGGGCTCATCCGGATTGCTGGCCTGGCTTAGCACGTGGAACTGCTTGCCGTTGACATCTAGCGCGATCGAGACGACATCACCCGGCACGCCGATGCGCTGAATCACCCGCCAGCTTGCGAGATCGACGATCCAGACGGGAGTCGACGCAGGTGGCTCCGCGTTAGATGTGCGTTGCCAGTCTTCCGGGACTTCTTCGACCAGGTAGAGCCGCTTGCCTATCGTACGAAAGGCCGGCACTCTCCACCGCGAGAGGGCCGTCTCTCAATCCGCCCAGATCGAGAGGGAAGATGCGTTCAGTCACCCGCCGCGCTAGATCGATCACTGCGACTTCTCCAGTGAGGTCGGAGTAAACATAGAGCCGTCTGCCATCATTTGAGTTGAATGTTTCGAAATGGTTTCCTATCGGGAACGGTAGTTCGCGTTGTCGAGAATACGGTCGTTAGCGTCTCCACCTCGCCGCTCTCAAAATCGAGAAACTGGAGTTCGAGTTGCTGTGGCATAGGTACCTTGGCGTAGAGACCGCTTCCTTCCGGCAAAATCCCGCGCGTTCCAGATTCGGAAATCCCGCTCGGCGCTATCATCTATGCCAGTTTCAGTTGTCGCGATGACCGAGCGCGTGCTGAGAAATGTCGAGCGCAGGTCGCCGGGATCGATGCGATAGATCCAGCGTGTCCAGCGGTCTCGAATATCATCTCCGTATTCGCTGAGAGTTACAAGTGCATAGAGCGCTGGTCCTGCCTCGGCCGGCGCGACAACCAATCCGACGTCGACGTACCAATCTCCTTCGGGCATCGGCGTCGCCCCCAGCCGGCTCGCATTCCCGCCCCGAGCCGGGGCACTTCCAGCGTCCGCGAGACGACAACTGCGCCGGTTTCGAGATCGAGTGCGGTCAACGTCGCCGGTTCAGGTGTGTTGCTGATGATGTATAGGCGGTCGCCTGCGATGACGCTATCCCAGGAAGTCCGGAACGAGCCAGTTGGGAATCTCATACTCCCAGTTCTGCTCTATGCCGTCGTGCAGGACCGCTAGCACCGGGACCTGTAGCGGTGCGTTTGGATCGTTCGGATTGGGCGCCTGGCATCCCATATCTCCATTTAAACAGGATCGCCCATCGTCCATCTGGGGAGAGGTGTTGAATATCTATGCCGGTGAAACGGCGCCGGCGTCAGCGCTTCCTCGTCGCCGGGAGAAAATGCGAACCATGCCCCTTCCGATGTGCCGCGACCCTCGTCGTCTACGTAGGTTCCCTGGATGAGCGTTCCCGGCGTGAAATCAGCAGCTAGCGCGCGGATGCTGGCAGGCGTCGGCTGCTCTGTGGCGACAGAGTTTGGCACGACGAAGCTCGGCTCGTCAGCTGATTCATCCAGCTTCGTCGCCGCCATTGAAAGGCACGTCGCCAAGGAACCAAATGACACTGGCGAGCGTGAACACCAGCAGACCTATGAGTGTCCCGGCGACGATGCGCCGCGTCTGGCGCCTCCGCCTGGCGTCGCGTTCCTCGATAACCGGGGCGATTTCCGGCCAGAGGTCTCGCCGTGGTGCTCCGCTCGCCATCGATGCCAGCAAGCGCTGTGGCGACTCTCCGGCCAGCCGGTCTGCCGCCTCTTTGAGACGCTCGCGCGACCAGTCCAGTACTTCGTCCAGTTCATTGGACGGGATGCCAGTTAGTGCTGCGACATCCCCTGCGTTGAGCCCGCCCAGATCACGTAAGACGAGGGCGGTACGCATGGGGCGGCTCAACAATTCGAGCGCCGTCCGCAAGCACGCAGATTCATCATCACCGGATTCATCCGGATGCCCTTCGGGGTCGGCTCCCTCGACATAGAACCGGCCAAGGGCGGTCACGATTCGCGTCCACACGCCCGGATCAGATTCCTCATCGCGGGCTGTGCTGAGGACGTCGAGCATGACATCGCGAGCCAGATAGACGGCGACTGTTCCATCCCCGGTTAGCACGAAAGCGAGCCGCAAGAGATCGCGCTGGAATGCCTCGACTATTTCGCGCGGCGACGCACCGGCATTCGCTGCGCGCGTATCTTGAAGCAGCTTGGCGCCGCTCATTGGCTAGCTGGGTTGGCCATGCGGCCGCCGCTGGAGGTCGCAGCATCACCGCCAGTCCCGCGTTCGTAGGGTTCGGTCAGGTCAGTGATTTCGATCGTTCCTGCGCCGATCGAGACGCGCCGGCCATCGCCCAGGCCAAGCTCAATCTCGGCCGTCCACTCGCCCGCCGCCCCAAAGCGCACCCAGCCTATAAACGAGGCGTGGTCGATACGTGTCAGCGGTTCTTCGATGCGCTCGCCATCCGGATGGGTCAGGATTATTCGGACATCGTCGGAAATCTGGTCGAGGAACTCGATCTCTTCAGGCAGACGTTCTCTCGTGTCCGATTCGACCATCCAGACGCGCAGGGTGATCGTTCTGCGGTTGACCGGGTTTGCCGGGCGTACACTGAAGCGATAGGCTCCTCCATTTTCGGCGACTAGTCCGTTCGCGACGTCGATTGCACCCGGCAGGCTTACTGCCCAGGTCGTGCCATCCTGGTTGATGACGGTCACGCGCGCGTCCCACTTTCCGCCGCTGTTCAACCTCACCTGACCGGTGTAGATGCCCGGCTCGGCGCTCGATGGAACAAAGATGACGCGCTCAGCTGGGCCGGTCAGCTCGACGGCGATCGTCGCCGCAGGGTCGAAGCGCAACGTGCGGTCGGTGGTGGCGAGTTCGCCGGTCAGCGGGTGGATGATCCGCACCGTTATCGTAGTCTCGGCCCCGGTGACTGCTGCGTCAGCTTCGACGCTGACGCCGGGCAGGACCGCCAGAATCGGGTTGTCAATCGGAGCGACTGGACCGGTGCGGGGCCGGACGCCGTATTGATCGTGATAGATCTGCGTCACTGAAGTGATCCTGCTGAATTCGGCCCAGTCTGGCATGGGTAGCTCTTCCCGGACGTTGACCGACTCGCCGGTTTTCGTGGCGATCGTCGTCAGGAGCACGCTGCCGTCCTCACGCCCCGAGCCCACAAAGAGATGCGATCCGTCCCCATCCATCGTCATGCGGCGTAGCATCCCGCTCACCGCCCAGTGTCCGGCGATTTCCCAGGTGGTCGTGTCGATGACCCAGACCGGCGACTGCGTCGGGAAGCCGCTGTACGGCAGCTGCTGTTCATGGTTCACCGCGAGATAGAGGCGGGTGCCATCGGGGGAGAGCATGACCTTCATGTAGGTGACATGGCTTCAAGTTCGGTCTGGAAACTTGCACGGTCTGCGTCGCCAGCGGTAATCGGGAAGACGCCGATGAGGCTACGCGTTCGCATGTCGACGACGGCGACCTCACGTTGGCGGGATCTGGAACACGTAGAGTACCGCGCCGGTGTTCGATGGGGCGACGAAGATCTCGTTCTCGTCGAGACGCTCGGCAACTAGCACCGAACGCGCTTCCAACGGCAGCACCAGACTCGACAATGTTCCCGAGCCGAGATCGAGAAACTGCAGGCGTACGTGCGATGTGTACTCGTCTTCGACGACGCTGTAGAGCACATTTTCGCCAGGCAGCGGACGGGAGTTGTCAACGTCGAAATCCGTTGAGCCATCTGTGCGAGGCTCATCAAGTTCAACGTCATCGAGTAGTTCGCCGGTAGCGGGCCGAAAGATGGCCAGGTTACGGAGCCAGCGATTCTGCGCTTGATCGACCCGCGCGCTCAACAGTGCCAGCTGATCGTCAGTCTCCGACAGGATGAGCTTCGCCGCGCGCAAGGTCGCGGGTGTAACTTCCTGCTGCGTGACGGGCCACGAATCGAGGATCTCGCCAGAGGTCAGATCGATGACCTGGATCTGGTACCTATCCGGAGTCTGGAGATTCATGGCGTAGATGCGAGCGTTCCCGATTGCCATGGCGCGCGGTGTCGCGAGTTGTAATTCCCAGTTCGTGCTTCCATCCAGTGATCCACACGCCAGCAACGCCATGCCGGGCGAATCGGTCAAGTTGCGGTCGGAGACGATCCAGCTGCCGTCCGGGGAGATGAGCGGCGGGCCGCCAGCCGTCAGGAGGGGGATAGCAGTATTCGTCTCTGGATCGTAGGTCACCAGCGCGCTGCGCTCTTCGCCTGCCCATTCGAAGACGCGCAGAAGCTGTAGATCCTGCACCGTGACGATGCTCCCGCTTGGCATGGGAAGTGTTGGCGCGGCGGCAAAGGCTGCCAGCGCTTCGGTTGGCGTCGGAATTGGCTCGTCAATGGGTGTTCGTAGAAAGGCCGGATCAATCTCGGAGTTTCCAGACCCTGAGTCGTTATTGCCCGGTCGGAAGCCGCTGAGCCAGAGCACACCGCCTGCAAGTACCAGTAGCACCCCTGCGACCACTCCTATCGTTAGGAGACGTTCGGATCGACGGCGAGCCGACCATATGCGCTGCAACGGCGCTTCAAGATCGGGCCAGAGATCAGCGCTCGGCGCGTCGACAGCCAGCCGATTGAGCAGATCAATGATCGGCGCATCGGAAGCTCGCCCGGCGGACAAGGCAACCCGGGCATGAGCATTTTCCCGGAGATTCTGTTGATCGCGATGGCCGTCGACTCCGAGCGTCTTCTGAATTTGCGTGTCTGAGATTCCGGCAAAATGAGAAAGAATGAGCGTGGAGCGTTGATGTGGGTCCAACCGGTCGAGCGCGACTTTCGTTCGCGATCGATCGTCGTCGACGTTGATGCCTGCGCTATCGGGCCGGTTGAACCAGCTTGAGCGCGTCGGATTGCGAGCATATTGTCTGGCTAGATTGAGCGCCAGTAGCTGTGCGAGACTTTCTGAATCCTCAGGGGGACTTGCCAGGAATTCAGTGAGTGCCGACGCCGCCAGCTCGGTCGCCCGGTTCTCGTCGCCACTCAACAGATAGGCAATACGCAACACGTCTCGCTGGTGACGCTTGACCAGTTGCCGCGCCGACGCGATGTCTCCAGCCCGGCAAGCATCGAGCAGAAATTCGTCATCATGGCGTGCCTGATTGAGCAGGACGATCGCTCCTCTCCGGTCTGAAGATTCTGAATGTCAACGATACCCGGAACAGTAGGTGTTGAAACGAGCATTCCGATTTACTGGATAACGGTGACAACTCCCGCTTCGACACGGATTTGCTTGCTGTCCTCGCCGCGAATCTCGAACGATATCTCCCAGTCTCCGTCTGTCCAGAAGGTCTCTTCACCTTGATATGTGCCATCAGTGCTGCGGACAAGTGACGCGCTAGCTATGCCGCTCCCGTTGGAGTCGAATGTAACCGTGAGTTGATCGGGGAAGTCGGCAAGAATCTCGCTGCCTTCGGGCAACGGCGCCCCGCTGTCGATGTCAACGAATCGTGCTGACACCGCTACCGTCTGATCGACCGCTGGCTGGGAGGGTTCGGTGTTGACCTGAAAGACGTAGCGCTTGCCGTTGCTGCCTTCCCATGATGGCACGATTTCAAGAGCTCTGGCAAAGGTGAAGTGCCACGAACGTCCGTCGATGCCCGTGACGGTAATCTCCGCGTCCCAGAAGCCGGTCGCCAGCAGCGTTGTGCTGGCGAGATAGCGACCGAGATCAGTGCGGTTGGTCACCAGGATAACCGGATCGCCTGCGCCCTCTTCATGGACCAGCCGCACGATTACCGTCGAGTCTGCATCGAATCGAACGCCGGTGGTCTCCTCCGTGAGTCGCTGGCCGTCCATTGGATTGAGCGCCCGAACGGCCAGGTCGAACGATTTACCAGATGGAATCGTTGCGCCGGATCCGACGACCGATATGCGCGGCAGGGTACTGGCTGTTTCTACATCAGCGTAGGCGATATGGTCGATCGCGGCGGCGCGTCCGTATGCGTATCGATAGAGTTCGCTTAGCGCGGTGGCATAGAAGCCCGTCGCCCAATCGGGCAATCCCTTCGCCGTTGTATTCGCTGAGCGTTTCCCCGGTAGCAGCATCGGCAACCAGAATCCGATTGGACTCTCCCAGGTCACCAGACTGGGAAGCGACCGTCATGATCAAGCGCCCATTAAGGTCGGTTAAGCCTAAAATAAGGTCAGGTATCTCTTGAACCCGGGTCACTGTCCAGGTTGAAAGGTCGGCCGTCCATAAGAAGGTCTTGCGGATAGATCCACTGGTATTGCTGCCGTCAAATGTCGTTGCGAGGTAGAGCGAACGTCCATCAGACGAGAGCCTGATGATCGTCTCAGGTCTTACTCCTTCAATCATCCGGCTGCGAAAGAGATCCTGTTCAGAGGACAATTCATCAGTGAAATCCAGCGCAAAAATGCGCTCTACTCGTCGAGCGAGGAGATCAACAATCGCGACCTCAGCACGCCGCATCGCGAGGACATAGAGATAACGCCCGTCGTTGGACGTGATCCAATCGATGTCTTCGTCCAGTTCGCGTTTCTGGGCGAAAGGTATTGGCAGGTCGAGATCTTCGCTCGAGTCCGAGCTGCGGAACTGGACAATCTCTTTGTCGATGTCGACGCGATAGATGAAACGTCCGTCAGGTGTTGCATGCGCATCATAGAAAGAAAAGCTCGGCGGGAACTGTCGGCTGACGGCTGAATCTGACGGGCTACTTGATGATTCGAGGACCATTTCCGGTAGGCTGTAGCTGGCTAGCTTTATCGTTGAGACATTCGATGTGTCATTGCCGGACTCCTCAAGTGCGATGAAGAGGCGACCGCCGTCCGGGCTGGCGAAGAGTACGACCTGAGTGATGGTTCCTGTGCCGGTTTGCAGTGATGGGATGAGGTTTGGCCACTCTCGAGTTCGCTCTCCCGTTGCCAGATCGTATTCCCGTAGCTCGCGTGCTAACTGCTGTTGCTCTCCGGAAACCGACGCATCTCCGGTAACAAGGAAGATACGATTCTCGGTGACAATGTACGAATAACCCGCGTCTAAACTCTCACTCTCCCAAACGAGTTCACCTGTTGCGCTATCCAGGGCGACCAGATGAGATTTGCTAGCTATCGTTCCCACTCCGTCTACAGCGAAACCAATGAGGAGGCGACCGTCAGGGGACGGTATCGGGTTGCCTACGCTACTGAGCGGCGTATAATCTGCGCCGTCAACGTCAAATAGACCGAATTCGTTTCTGCCAGACGTGTTGGCATTCTCATTGACTAGCATTAGAAATTTCCCAGGCACGTCGCCCTGCGGTATGGCGAAGGATGAAAGCGCTGGGATCGGCGTCGGCGTGATCGTTGCTTCCGGTGTCGCCGTTGGAGTAGCCGTCGGTCCGGCGGTGGGCGCAATCGCAGCGGCACCGTCTCCGCCGCCGAAGGGCAGAAGATCGAAAAGCCAGAGTCCGGCGAGAAGGAGCAAGAGTCCGACAAGTCCCGCCGCGAGGTAGGTCAGGCGTTGGCGACGTTCATCCTCTTCGGCGTAGAAATCTTCGAGCGGCCCAAGCACTTCCGGCCAGAGGTCCGGACGGGGGGCGGCTGTCGCTGAATTGACCAGCAGCTCGCGGACGCTGTAGTCGGAGCCGACACCGGCGGCGTCGCGGATACGATCGCGTGTTGGGTGCAGGCGTTGCCGCAGGGCGAAGGGAACCTCGTCGAGAATCTGGCAGACTTCTTCTTCTTCCAGCGCGTTGAATTCTCGTAGGACGATGCCAAGGCGGGTTGACCGGTCGAGTAGATCGAGCAGAGAAATTACCCTGCTGCGGTCATCTTCGACCCGGTAGCGTTGTTGATCTACAGCCAGAGTGATCGTGCCGCTGAGCAAACCCTCCGACCGGTCGCCGTTCTCTGACTCATCATCCGCGCCGATCATGAAACGCTGGCCGATCTGCTGGATGAGGCCCAGTCGTGGGTCGTCCGATGCGTCGCCGCGCACCAGTAGCCGGAAATAGTTGAGAAAGGTGTCGCGCGCCAGCAAGACCGCGCCCTCGGGCGATCCGGTAAGCAGGAACGCTGTCCGCACCATCTCATTCTGATAGACGCGCACGATGCGTTCGCTCGCCGATAGATCGCCGGGCTGAAATGATGAAATTAGGTCTCGATGGTCAACGATCTGTGCCAAGCAGCCTCGCTCCGCTGGTCGGGTACTCTCTCAATATACGCAATCTACAAAGATCAGGTTCCCATAGCCGTTAGCGCGGTTACCAACTCGCTGCTTCTGCTACGAAAACGAATCTGCGGAGACTTGTGGGCATGTGCTCGGGACAAGGCCGGGCGATCTCTCAGAGTATCTTCTTGAGCGCTTCCAGGTCGAAGTTCCCACCGCTGATGACGGCCACCACCTTCGATCCGGCCTCCAACGGCAGCCTGCCCGACAGGACCGCTGCAACCGAAGCCGCGCCTGCCGGCTCCGCGTAGAGCTTGCAGTAGACGAGCAGATCTTTGACGGCTGCGATGATCTCTTCATCCGAAACGGTCACGATATCATCGACGAGATCACGGGTCATCGCGAAGGTCAGCGCTCCGGCAAGCGGCGACGCCAGTCCATCCGCTATCGTAACAGGCGTCATTTCCAGCGGCCGGCCCGCATCCCAGGAGCGGCGCATCACGGCGGCGCCTTCCGGCTCGACGCCGATGACGCGAACATCAGCTTTGCGTGCTTTCGCCGCCAGCGCGACGCCAGATATCAGTCCGCCGCCGCCAATCCCCACGACGATGGTATCGACGTCGGGGACATCTTCGACGATCTCCAGGCCGACCGAACCCTGGCCGGCGATGATCAGCGGGTCCTCAAAGGGATGCACCAGCGTCAGGCCGCGTTCCGCTTTGACTTTTTCGACATGTTCGAAAGCTTCGGTGATGCCACCTTCAACGAGGATAACTTCAGCGCCGTAGCCGCGGGTCGCATCGACTTTTGATGCGCTGGCGCTTGCCGCCATGACGATGACCGAACGAACTCCGAGCGCAGACGCTGCCCAGGCGACGCCCTGCGCATGGTTGCCGGCGGAAACGGCAACGACGCCTCGCTCCCGCTCCTCTGGATTCAGGCAAGAGATCTTATTCAGCGCACCGCGCACCTTGAATGAGCCGGCGCGTTGGAACTGCTCAGCCTTCAACAGCAGCTCGACGCCCGCTCGGTCGCCCGAAGCGCGTTGCGGATAGCACCGGGGTGCGGCGCACGCGCCCGGCAATACGCTCGCGGGCCGCTTCGACATCGCTAATCGTGATTGCAGCTTGAATGGTAGGTGACTCCTTTACCCACCGTCGTGGCAAACCACTCAGGGGGCGAGTATACGGCAGATGTCCTGCCGGGTTCTGCCGGGAAGCCTGGGTTCCTCGCGATGGCCCCTCGCATGGAGTTCGCAGCTAGCGATTGGGTCGCGATCGATCGTTCGCTCGTCGATTCTCTTCACCCACCAGCGATCTGGACGCCGCCTCAACAGACTCCCAACAGCGAGCGCACGCCCCTCGACGAAGATGAAGTCCGGCTGGTTGAGGATGTAGTTTGGCGATTCGGGATCCACGAGGCGCTGCAACTCGAGTACATGGCGGTAGCTGAGGTCTTCGATGCCCGGTGAACCGGTACTGAGATAGGGCACTGCAACTTCAAGAAAGCCTCGCTCGTCCTCGGTGAATGGTGGGGCATAGACGCGCGTGCGCAACACTCCACGAATCTCGCGCAGACCTGCCGCGACGAAGAGGCTGCGTAATTTGTGCCCCATGAGCCAATCGACATAATCGTGATGCTCGTCGCCTGATGTGTACCCGCGCGGCAGGCTGCTCTTGAGCGCGATGAGCAATTCATCGGGCATAGGGCCAAGCAACATCGATGTCATCTCGACATCCTGGACGGCCACCCGCCCACCGGGCCGGACGACTCGCATCATCTCGCGAATTGTTTCAAGGGGTTGCGGGACATACTGAATCGATCCAGCGCACCACACGATGTCGAACTCGTCGTCGTCAAATGGCAATGGCTCGGTGAGATTGCCCTCGACAAGGGTGATCTGGTCCCCATATTCGCTGTTATTTATGCGTTGTTGTGCCTGCGCGAGATTGCCAGCGTCCGGGTCGACTCCGACGATGCGCCCTTCGGGGCCAATAATCGCCGCAATCCAGCCAAAATGCGTCCCGCTGCCGCAGCCGAGATCCAACACCCGGTCGCCGGGTAGCAGATTAGCCTCGTTGAGGAGTGAGTTATATAGGGCGGCCATCGCTCGAAAATGCCGGTGCATCCAGAAATCGCTGGCTAGATCAAGCCCGGAGTCGCTCTGAAGAATCGATCGCGGCGATTCACCACGCCCATTACCGCCCGTCTCTTGCCCGCTTGCCATCATCCTGCCTCCAGCTTCTTCGATCAGCAACTTGCATACGCTGATGAGGATAGATTGTCAGGGGATACCGGGCAAGCAGCATGCACCGGCACGAGATCCCAAGAGTTCCGGACAATCCCTATCGCAGCGTGAGATTAGGGTCTGCCTAAGTCTCGTCGGTTGATCTCTTACGTTGCTCTGCCAGCTGTCCGGGTAATGTTTTGATGCGGGTGTTGCAAGGTGTCACGCTGTACAGCATCGTGTTGATGTTGGTGCCACCCGATTTCGCTCTGGGACGAAGAGGCGTGTCAGTGCCGTTCTCTCAGTACGGCCCGTGCGGCCCTCACATCAATGTCTAGTAGCGACTGCTTGTGCCGATGGGCCACGGAAGGATCCCGTTCCTGCCACGTTATGAGCAGGACGAGTTCTCGGGTTGTGTAATGACGAAATTCACGTACGACGCTATCGTATGACCGCTCGATTTCAAAGCCGTCGCCGGAATGCCCGTCGGTGCGCTGAGAATTCATGCCGCCGCACTCCGCACCCGCTCGATTATCCAACTTAGCGAGTTTTCTTGCTCAGTTGAGAGCGGATGAACTTTCCACACGAGATACGGCCCGGAGTCGTGCGCGCTTCGCACGAGAAACTCCCCTTCCTTTTCCTTGCTATCGTCGACTATTGCCCAGGGTGTCGCGTTGATCAGAAGTTGATCGAACTCTCGCCTCACCTCGCACATGGCAAAGCCTTGTTCGCCCAGCTCGTACCACGGTTGACCGAACGATAGTGGCGGTGGCTCAGGCAGCGCTCCCTCACCAGCTAAAAGGCGACGGAAGAGGGCACTATGCTCGAAAGACTCCCGGAGTTCGTTCACGTTTTCCGGAAAGCTATGGCCAGCCGCGGACCGGATCTCCAACCATGCGCACAGGGAGTCGAGCGTTCGTCTCTGCTCTGGTGTGAGATCCATCCTTATACTCCTCATGTTGGCTGCCTGGTGTTGACCGAGGATTGAGTCATCCTGGTCGCCATAGCTCTGACAATGCTGTTCTTCAATTACGCTTCGACTATCCCGTTGCACGGTTGTTCTGGTCTACTCCACCAAATAGAGGGCCAGGCGCGGAGTTGCGACGAGGTCCCGGTATTGGACGATGAAGTCACTCGTGCCACGGATATCGAGCGTACCGACGATTACTTGCCCATCGACCGCCGTGCCATACGGATTTCCATGCATCCAGACGTCAGAACATGGGGCGTAGAAGATGCCTTCGATATAGAACTCGTTGTTGCCCTGGCTGTTGAAGTCCGAGCAATTCGCGATCCAGACAACCATGTGATCCGGTCCACTAGGATAAGGCGATGTCGCCGGCGCGCTTAGATGTACTTCTCCATTCTTCGGATCGAAGTAGGTCGAACCAGTCGTACCGGAGAAGTAGAGCATGACATTCGAGCCCTGAATGCGTGAATTCGTATTCTGCAAACTGATGCTCGTGCCGTGGAAATAGTAGGTCCCGGGTTGAAGCGTTGCCGTGCCCTTGATCGTTTGCTTGCCCAGGCCATCGTAGTAGCCCGGACTCAGCGTGCAGCTGATCTTGCAGTCGGGAAAGGAGGTGATCTTGGTGAGCGTAGCCGCGTTCGGCGGCACGGCGCCTGCGAGCGGGTCGATCGCCGCGCCCCACAAGCCGTTAAATCCTCCTGGTGCCTCCCAATGGCTGTTCGGATCAACAGAGCCAACCGCATCGATTGCCCCGTCCACCGTGAAGGCGTTCGCGCCACCGCTACGAGCGACATCGCCGTTCGACATCGCGCTACCGCCGACGACGTCCACGGTTACGTTGCCATTTACATATATCCCAGGTGGTTCGAGCGCGATCAACGCGTAGCGTCCGTTTTCGTCATCGAATATCTGAGCAACCGCGTGTGCAGACACCTCCCACTTTCCTGTATAGAGGGCGCCGACAAAGAATCGGGTCACTGGAACGCTTAGATCTACTGTCACAGCACCTGTCCGGTTATCTCCATCGACCTGGACAGCAGCTGTTGCTCCACTCGAAGCGGTGAGTGAGACATCGTTCGCACGTACATAGTCAAGGGCATCATCGACGACCTGGGAGGTATCTGCCCCAGACAACAGACGGCGTGCCCCCGCAAGAGCTGCCGCGTCGGCAGCCGACTGGGCTTGCCGGCGTTCACTTCAGGAGATAGCCGACGTCCAGCGCGAGTGCCAGAGCTCCAATCAAGACCATGCTAGACAATGCAAACAGGATCATGATCTGACCGCGCGCTCGATTGCCCGTCTTCGATCTGCTCCGCATGGTGACCTCCTCGGCCTTTCGCAGCCGCCGCCATATCGAAGGGCAATGCGCCCCCTGTTGCCATTGTCGGGACTTTGGTCCGGGGCGGAAAGGTACAGGAGTCCTATTCAGATGCCATGCAGAGCTATCCGAATGTTCTAATCACTTCTTCCTGCCGAATGGACGCGAAAAGTAAACAGTCCTGCACGATCGGTACGTCTGTCCTTCATGAACAGGACCTTCATCCCTGACAAAGGTCCTGTTCATGCCAGTACGATCGTACCTAAGCAATCAGTCGCAATCCGCCATATGTGTGCAAGATCCAGAAGATGACGTAGGCGCTTCAGCGTTTCCGGCCATCGACTGCACGTAGCGGACAGGAGGTAGACATGAACCAGCTTGAGCTTCCCCTCATAGGTCGGGCTTCTCATCCCTACGGCAAAGAACCGAGTTGGTCGACTGGCGTCCCGAGACAGACCTGGGCGGATACAAGCGAACATCAGAAATCACTGCCACCTCGCCGGCGCCAGGTGCTGTCACTCTATCTTCGAGGTCAGACACGCAAAGAGATCGCTCGCGGGCTGGGGGTGAGCCCGCACACCGTTCGCAATCACATTCGTCTGATCTATGAAGAATATGGCTTCTCAAATCGAATCGAGGCACTGCGCTGGGCACTGCAACAGCCATTGCTGGCACACCAGCTGCTCACGCGGCCGAGAAGATGAAACCGCAATTCACGGCGATCATCGCCAGCGGATCGAAGATCGCGAACCGATCAGCATCGAGAGTGCGATTGCAGAAGCCATTCATGTACTTTCAGCACCAGGTGACCGAAAGCTCGTTGGAGACAGCATGATGTCAAGAGATCAAGCTTTCGACAACGCACAAGACGGCGTCGACATTTCGGCGTCAGAGGGTGATTTCTTCGGAGAAGAACTAACGCCTTTCCAAGATCCGTCGGCTGGGCCCGAACGCGACACAGGTAGGAAAATAGACTCGTTCGCTCAGAAGCTACAGACCCAGAACTGTCGCTATCTCCTTCAACTTCGTTGTGAATTGCCACAAGGCCAGAGACAACGTGACGACCAGCAGTGCGCGCTGAATCTCCTCGCTCGATCGATCACAACCCTGGGTGGTCAGATCGAACAGCAGTGGACGACACCACTCGAGTATGACCTGGTTCTTGTTATGGTTCTTCGGTCCCACCAAATCAGCACCGCCGCCTTTGCAATGGCTATCGAGGCATTGCCGCTGACGAAATCACTTCGAATCACACCACTCTTGCCTCTGGATGAGCCGCAGGGTGACCTCGATGACGCGTGGGATCAACCCGTCATCGTTGACCAAACGCACCAGAGCGTTGATGGCGAATCCCGTGTCGATTAGGAAGTGACGTTTAGCGCAGCCGAGTTCCCTAATTTCAAAGAGAGATGAAAGGACGGATCTACCATGGAACGAGATGAATATCAGAGTTGGGATGATCTGCTGGCAACATCTCTGCAACGCGCCGAACCGGCTGCTGGACAACACATTAGCGTCGAGCGCCAGAGTCTCGCTGCAATTGCCAATAACCTGAGCGAGTTGGTGTATGCGACTGAACGACGATACCAGGACACAGCCGACCGCTTGATCTACGAACATCGCGAACGCTTCCGACAGGATCTAATCGCCATGAACGATCTTCGTATCCGTCTGAATGCGTTGTTGCGAGATGCGTCATGAGGCAACGGGCGACAATCGTCGACCTCGCACTGGTACGACAGGCCCGCATAACCCGACGGAACGAAGGCGGGGTGAAAAGTGGCTGGTGGTTCGCTGCCGTATGTTGCAGCCTCGAGCTTTGGGCCATCTTGCTCTGGGGCATCGCGAAGCTGATCGAACTCTTGCGCTAGGTTTCCCGGCGGCGTTCCCAGAGGGGAACGTGGTCACCATTGGATAGGACCAAAAAATGTTGAACAACGCAGTGGACACAATGTGTTCGCCGGATAAACGGAAGGTGTGCCCGCCGCAACGGCCAGGGACTTGTTGAAATGGCGCTGCTTGCCCCCTTACTCCTCTTCGTACTCCTGGTGACAATCGATTTCGCACGTGCGTACTCTGCCTATATCGAGATCGGCAATGCCGCACGCGCGGGGGCGATCTATGGCTCACGATCCTCGTCCGATGCCAATGACGCAAGCGCCGTGCGCGCCGCGGCACTGGCCGACAGCCCAGAAATCTTTGGTACGACTCCGAGCGTTTCCAGTTCGACGCAGCGAGATAGCGATGGCTTTGAACAGGTCACTGTTTCGGTCGATTTCACCTTCAAGACGCTAGTTTCGTTCCCGGGTATTCCGGATAGCGTCGATTTGAGCAGGTCAGTCGAAATGCGGATCGTCGGATAGGAGTTCAGTCATGTTCAAGACATCTCGCACCCGCCGCTGTGGACAGAGTCTCGTCGAGTTTGCTCTCGTCACTCCGCTCTTCTTTCTTCTTATCTTTGGGATTATCGAAGGCGGTCGACTCGTCTGGACTCATCACACGATGACCAATGCCACCAGAGAAGGCGCGCGCTACGCGACGGTCCGCGGAAGTGGCTCGACACAGACAGATGCGCCGGCGAGTTCGGCCAGTATCAGGGCGCATATGTTGGCAGTTTCAACCGGACTGGCAGCGAGCGATCTCAACGTGAACATGGTGCTTCTCGACGGCGATATGGGCGACAAGAGCCGTTTCCGTATCGAATCCAGCTACGAGTACGAATTCATCATCACGTCTATGTTTGGGCTGGACAGCATTACTCTTCACTCAAGCAGTTCCGATATGTTCTGGAAAAATCCAGGCGATTGATGTTGCCGTACCGATGGAATACAGAATGAGAACTGGACCGAAGTACAGGGAACCAGACCTGGCAATTGATGCGACTTGATCCCTGGCTGTGAGCATCAAACAGACAAAGAAATTTCAGCCGCGTAGTTGCGGTGACACCGATGACGCGGCAAACACGCCAGGCTGAACTGGTATCGATTGATCTGCTGGCGGGCTCGGCTTGGTGGCGAAGGCGAAGAATAACGAGCCGAGACTGGCGACGATGCCGAGGATCAGGAAGGCGAGCTGGTAGTCTCCGGTTCGGTCGGCCAGGAAACCTGCCACGAGCGGCCCCGAGGTCATGCCAAACATGACGATCATTGAAGAGAAGCCGAGCACCTGTGCGAACGAGGCGCGCCCAAAACATTCAGCCCTGTACGAGTGCAGGATCGGGCCGCGCACACCCCAGGCGATGCCATGCACGACGGCGAAGAAGATCACCATCATATAGTTCGTCGCGAATGCCAGGACGATGATCGCTGATCCGTGCCCGAGCATCGTCAGCGTCAGAATCACCCGCTTGTTGAAGCGATCGCCGAGGAAACCTCCGCCGACCTGACCGACGGTCTGCAGCAGCGTCATCAGCGCCACCACGAGAGCCGCAGTCTGGAGAGAGTAACCAAGCTCCTCGTTGAGATTGACGACGAGATGGACCATGATGGCGGATACCATCAGCACCGCCAGGCCGTGGCCGATCGATATGAACCAGAAGGCGCGAGTGCGAAGCGCTTCGCGTGCTGTGAATTCGGGTTCTTCTTCATCTTCTACGTGACCGCTTGCTTCAACCCGCTGGGCTCGTCGCGTCGCTGGATCGATGCCATCGGGATATTCGCCGTAGTCTTCGGGACGGGTACGGACGAGCGCCGTCAGCGGGAGACCGAGTGTGAGGACGAGGACCCCGGAGATGAGCGCCGTCGTCCTCCAGCCGACGGAATCGAGCGACCAGGCGACGAGCGGCACCATCAGGCCACCGAGGCTCAAACCTGTGTAGGCGATGCCCATCGCAGTCGAGCGCTTGCGGTCGAACCAGTTGACCAGCGCGGTGATGACAGCCATGAAACCGCCCAGGCTGCCGCCAATCGCCATCAGCATGAAGACGAGATAGAACTCGACTAGCGTGTCGATCTGGCTGAAGAGCAAGAAGCCAATGCCAAACATGACCAGTCCGACGCGCATGACGTTGCGCGGCCCGAAACGGGTAAGCATCCAGCCCTGGGCCGGTCCGAGGATGCCGCTCTCGATACGCTGGAGTGAGAAGGCTCCGGCGAGCGCCGTCTTACTCCAGCCGAAATCGGCCTGAAGGACCGAGACGTAGACGCCGAACGCCTGCATCAGTAGACCGGTCAGCAGCACCTGGACTCCGATTCCAGCGCCGACGATCCACCAGCCATAGAAAACGTTCTCGCGTCTGGCTCGCAGTTGTTCAACCTTCAGCACTGGAGATCTTCTCCCCGTGTGACCTTCAGATCCGATAGTGGCTGATCGTAGCACCCATGGGACTGCCGCTACAGAGAGCAACCAGGGTCTGATTGACATCCCGTTCCTTTCGTGGGTAGGGCTATGCTGCGAGCGAGATCCTTCGAGACAGGCGCTATTCGATATCCATAGCGATGAAATCTTCCAGGAAGCGGATGAGGTCGGCGACTTTGGCGTCGAAGTAGGCGCGGCCATTCTCGGCGGTCGCTTTGGTTGGGTTGCCGAAGACGCCGGTTTCCGACTGCATCTTGCCTCCCTGAACGAGGGCTGGCGGGGCGAACGGATCACGGCGGGAGAGGATGGTCGACGGGCGCAGTTCCGGTATTGCCCGGCTGAGATCGACCTGTTCCGGCGCTATGGCTAGCATCATCGCGGTCTCGTCTTCGTTGGCGTGAGTGCCTTCACCTTCGAATACCTCGCGCGCCTTCTCACGGCCCAGTTCGGTCGTCGTTAGAGCCACTCGAATGCCCCGTTCGCGCAGAGCTTCGCGGGCGACGATCTCCAACACCGGACGCGTCGAGAGGCCGGTGTCGAGCAGCACGACCTTCTGGAACCCTGCGTCGGCGAGGCAGTCGATGATGTCGCGCACGACTGCCTGATAGATAGAGGGCGAGACTGACATGCTGCCGGGCCAGTCGACAAAGGCGGGATAGTAGCCGTAGCCCAGCGGCGGCAACATCAGTACCGGCAAGCGGTTGGCAACCTCTGTGGCCAGCGCTTCGGCGGTCAATAGATCGGTCTGATTCGGCAGGTGTAGTCCGTGTTCCTTGGAAGCAGCTCCCATCGGCAGCACTGCAACGGCACAATCGGCAGTTACGTCGTCCCAATCTGCCGACGTAAGTTCTGCCAGCAAACGCGCCGGTCGGTTATCCGCGAGCTTGTATGCGACCGGAGCGAGCACGTCCTCGGAGCTACGGCCCTGGACTTCAGTTGCCCAGACAGTGCTGACGTCGTGGAGGTGGTTGACGATCTCTCCGACCATCGCATCGAAGAGTTGCTGGCCCTTGTCGGCGGTTGCGGCGCTTGCATCGCCCATTACGCCTGGTCCGTGGTCAGGAAGAATAACCATCGGCTCGTGCAGACCTGACTCGGTCCCATATGGAAGTGTTCGTTGAGTTCGCGGTTCAACTCGTTCCATTTTGACTCGATCGGGCGCAATAGCCAGCATTAGAGAAGTTTCCACTTCACCGGCATGTTCGCTGACTGGGCTCGCGACTAGCTCCGAACGGATGCCGTGGGCTGCTCCATCCGCGCTTGCGATAGCGACGGTGATGCCGAGTTCCTGGTGCATCTCTCGCGACAGTATGTTGAGCGGGGCGAGCAGGCCAGGACCGCGTTCGATCAGTAGGATCTGCTCTGCGTCGTGACGAGCCAGCGATCGGATAATCTCGCTCATCAGGTCAATGAAGCTGACGGCGTTGAGCGACAGCGTCCCGCCGACTCCGGCCATTTCCGGCGCATAAATGTAGTCCACAGGTGGAGCTACGAGCACCGGTGCGCGGTCGGCGACGGCGTCCGCGATAGCCGTGACGATAACGCGATCTGTGTCATAAGGCAGATGCGCTCCGTGATCGACCGCTGCGCCGCCGACCGGGATGATGACCGGCAGTTGCTCCAGCGCGGTCTCGGCTTCATCCCATGTCAGCGCCCCGAGCCAGGCGCTGCCAATTGCGTTGTACTTCCTTGTTGCCGCCACGCTCCACTTCCCTCCGTTGTTCGGGGCATTATGCAACGGTGGTGGAAACAGAGGGGATGAAGGTAGGAAGATTATCGGTGACTGGTTCGACCCCAGATGGTATCCGCCGACCGTCGCCTGGCAACGCAGCGCGTTGCCGGTACAAGTAGTTGCGGGACAGCTACGCCGTCGAACTCATGAGGCGCTCTCTGACCAGTGGTGCGACTTCCTCGGCGAACAGGCGCAACGTTCGTCGGATGCGCTCATCGCTGACCAGGGTCAGGTGAATGTTGGCCAGGAAGACGTTGGCCCCAATCGTCTTCATCGATGTCGCGATCGTATCTGCGACTTCTTCCACCCCGCCGGAGACGACGATCTGACGCAGCTTCTGATCCTCGTACTGTACTTCGGCTTCTTCGCGCGTCGGTGGCCGCTCGGGAACATTTGGCAGACCGCGCGGATTTGCGATGAGTTCATGGCCCAGATTGACCAGGTCGGTGATGATTTCCTCACGCGCCTGTTCGCTGCTGTCAGAGATATAGAGATGCCGCATGAGTGCGACCCTTCGGCGCGGAGCCCCTTCCGGCGCTTCTTGAGCCGAAAATGCTTCGGTCGCGGTCACGAGTTGCTCATCCTGGGCGAAGCCGACGGCCAGGCTCAACCCGTTACGGCCGGCCCAGGCAGTGATTTGCGGATCGCCGCCGGCGAACCAGAGTGGCGGATGTGGCTTCTGCAGCGTTGGATCGACGTAGACGTTGTCGACGTGATGGAGGGCGCCGTCGAACTTGAAGGGTTGACCCTCCCAGGCCTGGCGCATCATCATCAAATTCTCGAGGAAGATTGGCTGGCGGTGTTCGGCGGGGTAACCGAGGCCCGCGATCTCCTGTGGCCGATGCCCCAACCCGAGGCCGACTTCGAGGCGGCCACCGGTCAGATGATCGAGTGTGCTGATCTCTTCGGCCAGCAGAATAGGGTGATGCAATGCCAGTGTGTATGCGAGCGTCCCGAGCCGGATATTCTTGGTCGTTGCCGAGAGCGTCGCTAGCAGGAGTCCGGGCGACGCTGCTCTGTAGAGCGGCATGAAGTGACGCTCGGCCAGGAAAACATAGTCCAGGCCCAGCCTGTCAGCTTCCTGGTGATGGGCCAGCCGCTCATTGTAGATCTCCGCCGTTGGACGGGTGGGATCGACTTGCATGATGTCGAAGATACCGAACTCGTAGTGGTTAGTCGTCATTGTTGCCTAACTAGCTTCTGAAACCGGCCGATTGGCGAGGTTGCTCCGCTTCACGCCTGATCCCCCAACGAATCACCGCTCACGCCCCCGCCGAGTCCATGGCGCGTCAAGAATGCGTGAACCATCTCGTTCCAATGTATAGGGTTCTCGCGGGCCGCGCCGTGGTGGGTGTTGGGGATGATGTAGAACTCGCTATCCTTGATCATCTTGTGCCACTCGTACGACAGCGTCTGGGTCTTCTGCGATTCATTGCCGCCAACCATAACAAGACAGGGCATCGTCCACTCTGCCATCTGGCCTGCAGCTGGCCGGCAGTCCCATTCGCGGATCGCACGTAACGCCTGGATCGCAGCCGTCTTGGTCGAACCGAGTCCGGCGTCTAGCGTCCCGAGATACTGGCCAATTTCTGACTCAGCGAAGCCGGGCCGCTGCGTCGGCGGGCCGTGCTCTTGCCATGGGAACGAGGGTGGCTGGAAGAAGATCGGCCTGCCGCCTTCTTCAATGATCTTTATCTGCTCGTCAACCCAAATTTTCGATTCCTCGCGAAAATAGGGTGTCGTATGGCCGATGACGAGCGCGAGCGAGCGCTCGGGGTAGCTTATGCCGAACTGGCAGGCGATGACGCCGCCGAGCGACGCGCCAGCGACGATGGCCTTGTCGATTTCCAGGGCATCGAGCAAACCGGCAAGGTCGTCGGCGAAATCCTCGTTGGTCCATTCTCCAGGCGGCGCATCGCTACGCCCGGTTCCCCTCCGGTCGAAGGTGATGACCCGGTAGAACTGGGAGAAATAGGGCACCTGGAACGGCATCCAGGTAATGTGGTGGTGGGCCTGGAGGACGAGCGGAATCCCTTCTCCGATATCCTCGTAATAGATCTCGATGCCGTTGGCGGTTACGCGTGGCAATGCCCGAAGCCCTTTCCTCTATCTAAAACCCGGTTGTAGGTCTTGAGATCGACCTCGTCAGACGTATTCGGAGATCTGTCGTCAGGAATCCTCACCGGGCTCATCTTCGTTCTCCGCCTTCATGTATTTATCGAACCAGGCGACGATGCGTTGGAGGAGGTCGAGCTGGAAGGCACGCTCGTGGAAAGCATGCTTCTGGCGCGGGTAGCGCACAAAATCGGTCTCGACGCCTACCGCTCGTAGTCCCAGATAGAACTCCATGCCTTGTGACACCGGCACGCGCGGATCAGCTTCACCATGCACGATGAGTGTCGGCGTCCTGGCGTTCTTGAGATAACGTACCGGCGAGCGCACCCAGTAAGGGTCGGGACGTTGGTGCAGCGGGCCGGGGAAATTGCTTTCGTTCAACGGTCGGATGTCGGTTGTGCCCACCTTGCTCGGCCAGTTCGTAACTGCTGCGCCTGCGACCGCTGCTTTGAATCGCTCGGTCCGGACGACGGCCATCGCCGTCAGGAAGCCGCCATAGGACCAGCCACCGATACCAAGCCGCTTCGGATCGGCTATACCTCGTTCGACCAACTCCTGGATGCCACGGATGACATCCTCAAAATCCTGTCCGCCGAGATCATCTTTGTTGGCACTGGAAAACGCTTGACCTTTGCCCGTCGAGCCGCGCGGATTTGGCAGCAGGACGGCGTAGCCGTTGGCAGCCAGCAGTTGTGCCCAATCGTGCCAGCTGCCGTGAAACCAGTTGCCCCAGGCCATCGACGGACCGCCGTGGACGTTGACGATGAGTGGCAAGCGTTTGTCGGGATCTGCGCCCGGCGGCCGCAACAGCCAGCCATGGATCGGCCTCTCGTCGTATTCCTGCCAGATAATTTCCTCCATCTCGGCCAGCTCTACGCTGTCGAGCTGCTGGTTGAGGTCGGTCAGCCGGTGCTCGTTGCCATACTGATCGAGGGCGAATACATCTGCCGGTCGTTTTGGTGTCGCGCCGAGAAAGGCATAGGCTGTGCCGTCTCTGTTGCTGCTGAGTGGTCCGGGTATCCAACGTTGCTGGCCCTGAAATCCAACTGAGAGCCGTTCCCAGGAATGATCGTCGTTGAGCCGGTCAACGTGGGTGTGCTGGTTTTCGACGTTGATTGCGATCAGATTGTTGCCTGCAAAGCCAGCCCAGTAGGGACTCATGTCACGGTCGTCGAAGGTCGTGACATCACGTGACTCCGCACCGATCAAGTGGATATGATCGTAATGGTGATCCGGGCGGCGGCTGCCGAGGACAACGATTGATCTGCCGTCGGGAGACCATTTGACGACCTCGGTGTGACGCATAAAGCTGGTCAGCGGTTCGACGGCGCGTAAATCTTCGCGCGGCCAGACGGTCAGCCAGGAGCGGTCGGAGGTGTCGTCGAGCATGTTCGTCGGTGATACGATCGCGGCGATTTTGCTCCCATCGGGCGATTCGTCGAAGGCCCAGACATGGCCGTTGCGCGGGCCGATGATACGAATATCGCCTCCGGTCGCCGCGACAATGGCGACAGCCCGTGGCCGCGCTTCTTCGCTGGCAACCTTGATCTCTGAGTCGGATTCCGGGACACCGTCGAGGGCGCGTCGTCGCGCGGTGAAGAAGATCTCGCGGCCGTCGCGCGACCAGCAGGGCCGTTCCGCGCCACCTTCGACGCTCGTCAGCCGGGTCGGATCGCCACCAGTTGCCGCGACTCGGTGAACTTGCTGGCTGCCGCGCTCGCTACGGTCGCTGAGGAAGACCAGCGTGCCGCTGTCCGGCGACCAGCGCGGCCAGGTGTTGTTGTGGTCGCTGTCCGTGACTGGACGCGGCTGTCCCGATCCGTCTGCTGGTGCGATGAAGATCGTGCTGGTGGGGATCGTATCCGCATGGCCGGCCGGCGCAACGCAAAAAGCAACCAACCGGCCGTCGGGCGACATCTGTACGTCTCCGGCAATCGACAGATCGACTGCCATCTCAGCTGTATAACGTTGTTGCGGCATTGTGGCGCGTATCCTCTCTCTAGAATCAATGCTCCCTAGAGGGCGTCGTCGGGCGGGACGATTGCCTGAATTTCATCGACAATAGCCCGCAGGTCGCTGTCGCGGGCATGAATCCGCACCAGCGGTTCTCCGCGATGGTCGAAGAGCAGGATGTCGACGTGGTCTCCGGCGTCCACCAGCTCCGAACCCGCATAATCCATTTCGATTGCCATCATCGGCACACTTTCGGAAAGATCGGGGCCGCGCGGAATAGATTGAGTGTTGGCCGTCGCGTACTCCCAGTGATCGACGAGTTCTACGAGTGCGCCGCGTTCATTTGGCGTCGTCCCCAGAAAAATCGAAATGTCGATCCTTCCGTCACCAATATGAAGGAAGTAGCCATCGTCGGTGTTTTCGATACCGATGTTATCCGGGAACCAGATGTCATAGACGACGAGTGGCCTCGCTGTCCGCTCATCTTCACTCTCGCCGTCGATATCGTCCGAGAGTTGCTGGAGAATCGAGTAGTGCGCCAGGCCGTAAAGATAGATGACCTCGGCGAGATTCTCTTTCAACTCCGGATCGGTGCGTTCACCGATAATATCGTCCAGGAATTTATCGATACCGCGTAGCATGCGAATGTATTCGGGCCTCCCGACCAGTTCCCGCTGGGCAAAATTTTGCGCCAGGCGGTAAGCGGCGGAGATTTCTTCGTAGACCTGATCCCCAGACTGTTCGGCGAGATACTCCCGGATTTCGTCAAAGAGTTCGTCATCCGCATGTGACTCGGGTTTTTCCTCGGGTTCGGCCATACGGCCCCCAATCGCGTCGATATCCAGCTATGCCATACGCCGGTGCAGGGTCGTTTCGATGGCGGCGATGAGGGCGTCGGTATCGCGAAGGTCGTCAAGCAGCGCGTCCGGTTCGAGCTCAGCCAGTGCATCAGCATCAAAGCGCCCCGTCGCAACCGCAACGACGCCCGCGTTGGCGTGTCGTGCTGCGGCGATGTCCCGTGGGGTGTCGCCAATCAGCACAGTTTGGCGTGCATCGTAGCGCACTCTGAGCTGCATCTCGGCACTTTCGAGCGCAGCCTCAACCAGATGGCCGCGATCTACGGCGGTATCTCCGAAGGCTCCGATGCGGGTGATATGCCCAAGTCCTGCCGCACCCAGTTTCAATTCCGCGACCCGTCGGGCATTCCCGGTTAGCGAGCCTGTAGTCCAACTCCGGCTTTCCGTCGCGCCCACGGCGTCAGCCGCTCCGGGCAGCAAACGATCGACCAGAGAGCGCCCCGCCAGGTACTCCTCGTAAAGTTCGCCCATCCGTCGCATCATCTCTGAGATGCGCGTTTCCAGGTGGTCGTGGTCGACGGGATGGCGCCGGATTAGCTCGCGGGTGATCTGGGAGTCGAGCATGCCGGCAAAGGAGATACCTTCGATGTCCGGTTCGAGCCCGTAGATTTCGCGAAAAGCGTCGAGCAACGCCTTGCCGTGTCCACGATCACCGGCAATGAGAAGCGTGCCGTCGATGTCGAAGAGAATGAGTGCCTCTGCCGCCATCAGCTATGCCTCACGCGCATTGCAGTAGCGCGTCACGATGTCGTAGAGGACGCGCGTTCCGAAGGCGAGATTATCGATTGAGACGCGTTCGTCGTGATTGTGTGCGCCATTCATCTCTTCAGCGGAGAAATAGCCGGGCATGAAACCGTAGACCTTGATCCCCGGCAGCGACGCCGCATCGGTCCCGCCCGAGACGAGGAATGGCGCGACTGTGGCGTTGCTGTCGGTCGCCTGGATGACCTCGCGGATGGTGTCGAAGAGCGAAGAAGCTGGATCGGCTTCGATGCCGGGACGCCCGCTACCGAGCGGTTCGACGATGACCTCGTCTCCGAGCAATTCGCGCACCTGAGCGACGAAGTCGGCCGGGTCCTGATCGGGCAGGATACGCCCATCGACATCGCAGACGATCTCGCCGGGAATGACGTTGAGCCTATGGCCGCCATGGATGATCGTCGGCACCGCCGTGTTGCGAGTGGTGGCGCGCAGCCCGAGGCGGGTCACGTCGTCAAGCGGCAGGCGGCTGAGATTCTCCCACGACGGATCGTCATGGATGGCCGAGACGATATCGGCCACGTCATCGCCGCCGTATTCGGCATAGGTGTCGAGCATCTGGCGGACCGAGTTGGTCATGATCGTCGGGAAGGTGTGGCTGCTGATGGTCTGAAGCGCCCGGCCCATACGCAGCATGGCCGTGTCGTCACGCGGTACCGAGGCGTGGCCGGGGTTGGCCCGGGCGATGACCCGCATGCGCGCTCCGCCCTTTTCGCCGGTCTGGACGCTGAAAAATGTCTTGCCGCCGACGTCGACGGCGGAGCCGCCGCCCTCGTTGATCGCCACTTCGGCGTCGATCAGATCGCGATGGTTCTCCCACATCCAGCCAGCGCCGGAGCGTCCACCGGCCTCCTCGTCGGCGAAGGTGCACATGATCAGATCGCGGTCGAGCTGCGCGCCCTGGCGGGCCAGCGTCAGCATGATCATCAGTTCGGCTGCGACGAGGTTCTTCGTATCGACTGCGCCGCGGCCCCAGATCATGCCGTCATGAATTCCAGCCTCGAACGGTGGATGCGTCCAGGCGTCTTCTTCGACCGAGACAACGTCGGCGTGAGCCATCAGGAGGAGTGGCCGTCCCTGGCCGCTGCCCTTGATGCGAGTGACGAAGTTGCCGCGTCCATCCTGGGCTTCGAGGATCTGCGCCTCTAGCCCGGCGGCTTCGACCTGCGCCTTGAGGTAGTTTGCGACCAGCGACTCGTTACCGGGCGGGTTCACCGTATTGAGCCGGATCAGCTCCTGCAGGTGCCCGGTCACCTCGTCGCGCGCTTCGTCCCAATTCACTTGATCGACCAGACTCATCGGCTTGCGGCCTTTCCATTCGAATAGAACCAGACCCGGCAGTTCGTTCTCGCCACAATCTGGCTTGTTGATCCTAGCCTATTCAGCACCCATACAATCTGCTGCGCAGTTAGAATGGAAGCGAGTTCAGCGCAGCCTGGCAGCACCCCGGACGGTGGCGACACCTGTTCGTAGTGTCTGATCTGGCGAATATCCTCCTGCGCAGCTACATCCCTTCAGGAGACATGAGCATTCTTCAGCCGGCCGTCAACCGGGGTCTGCGATTTCTATCGACATTTCAGCGTGCCCAGGGCACGAGAAAGTGAGACCCCAATGACGAACCTCCAGGACGCAATCAAGCGCATCAACGAGGCCGCCCGAAACTATATGGAACGACACCCAATCCCAGGCGCGGCTCTTGTCGTGACCGATCGGGAACGTACGCTGCATCTCTCTACCCACGGTGTTGCCAACATCGACTCAGGGGAGCCAATCACTCCGAATCACCTCTTCATGAGCGGCTCGATCGGCAAGTCGTTCACCGCCATCGCGATCCTTCAGCATTACGAGGAGGGCAAGCTCGACCTCGATGATCCTGTAGCGAAGTACTTGCCGTGGTTCGAGACTGCTGGCGACTACGAGCCGGTGACAATTCACCAGCTGCTGACGCATACCGCCGGAATACACGGAATAAATGACGTCCTGACCGGCAAGCTTTACGATGTCTGGGCGCTGAGAAATGCTCGCGCCAACCACCCGCCTGGGCAGGGCTATCACTACTCAAACGTGGGCTACAAGACGCTCGGGCTTGTGCTCGAAGCGCTGGAAGGCGCGGACTATGGCGCGATCATCCGCCGCCGCATTCTTGACCGGCTGGGGATGACGGAAACTGATCCGGAGACGACCCACGAAACGCGCCGGCGACTCGCGACCGGCTACTTGCCCTTTTACGACGACCGGCCCTGGCTCCCGCACCATGGTCTCGCGCCAGCTGCATGGCTGGAGATTGCGTCCGGCGACGGCTGCATCTGCACGCCGGTCGAAGATCTGGCGATCTATCTGCGAGCGCTGATGAATCGTGACCCGCTGCTCCTGACGAACGATTCCTATGACCTTTTGATCGGCAAACAGGTCGAGGTCGAGCCAAACCACTGGTACGGCTACGGCATCGATACCGATGAGATCGAAGGCCAGACGTTGATCAGCCACGGCGGCGAGATGCCTGGGCACAAGTGCTACATGTTCGCCAATCTCGATATTGGTCTCGGCTTTCTGATCATGGCGAACGGACTTGGACCGCTGTTCGATCTCTGTATGTACGCGAACGAAGTGCTTGCCGCTGCCGCGAGTGGACAACCCCTCCCGGACCTCCCAGCCAACGAAGATCCCCGGGTGATTGATGACGCCGCTGACTTTGTCGGGCACTATGTCGATGTGGCGACGCGAGAAACTGCATTTGAACTTGTCTCCAACGAACAAGGAATCGCTATGCGACGCGACGATATCGAAGCCGATCTCTGGCGCATCGCGGACAAAGCATTCGTCGTCGATCATCCAGACTTTTCCAGGCTTGCGCTCAGATTCGACGAGGACCGGCTACGCGCCCGCCACGGTGCTGTTCGCTATGCGCGATTGGGAACAGCGGCAGTTGCTCTCCAGGACACGCTTCCGCCAGAGATTGATCCGTATGAGCAGATAATTGGTCACTACAGCACCTACGGCTCGACCTTCACGAATTTCAGGATTCTGCCCGGCTGGGACGGCGAATTGCTCTTCGTCCATCCCTCAGGAGAAGAACAGCGCCTGCATCGGATCGATGCGATGCGACCTGGCGCATGGAGGATATGCCGGAGACCGTGAGCTTCGAGAGATTTGTCGCCGGGCAGGCGCTGGTAGCCAATTTCTCCGGTTGTGACTACTACCGGACATTCACGCTCTGAACTGAATTCTAGGGTCCCAAGGACGCAGCAAAAGTGGTGTTGTGATGTGTTGCAAGCTGCTAGAATCCCACTGCGTCCATTTTGGGCCCCTCGCGACATTTAACAGGAGGCGTGCGCCATGTCTGGCACCCTTCGAACCTGCGTCATCGGTGTATTCTGCGCTGCTCTCGTGGCACTTGCTGTCATCACTATTGCGGACGCCGAAGATCCCGCCAACCCGTTCTTCCGCGGTGTCTGGGAACGTACCGACAAACCTGTTGCCGATGGCCTGGTAGGCCGCACCTGGCAGTGGGGGCCTGCGGCCAATACAGGTTCGTTGCGCGAGCCGTACGCGGAATCTCCGGGCGGCGAGCGTGAGGTGCAGTACTACGACAAATCTCGGATGGAGATCAGCCATCCGGACAGTGGAGATCCAAGCTCAATCTGGTATGTGACGAACGGGCTGCTGGTCAACGAGTTGATGACCGGACGTCTCCAGATCGGAGACAATGAGTTTCAGCAGCGCGTACCGGCAGGCGTCAACGTGGCCGGCGATGCCGACGATATCCTCGGACCGACCTATTCTGCGTTGGCCGGGCTGCGGTTAGCCGCGCCGCTTAGCGATGGCGTCTTGATTACGCAAACAGTTGATCGTGGCGGGCAGGTCGCGAACGATAGTCAGTATGCGAGCTATGGTGTGACGGCCGCTTCGCGCGTCACTGTTCCGGGAGTAGACCACCAGATAGCATCGCCCTTCTGGTCCTTCATGAACTCGACTGGGCCAGTGCTTGAAGCGGGCAATCTAACCACTGCGTTGCTGTTCGAGAATCCCTTCTTTGCAACCGGTCTGCCGGTGACCGAAGCCTACTGGGTGCGGATCAAGGTGGCTGGAACGGTCAAGCCGGTGCTCTTGCAGTGCTTCGAACGCCGTTGCCTCACCTTCACGCCGGATAATCCTCCAGGCTGGCAGGTCGAGCAGGGCAACGTCGGGCAACACTACTACCAGTGGCGCTATCAGAGTGGCGGACCCAATCCAGGCGCAACGAATACCGCAACCGCCACCGATGTGGGCGCAAGCCCAACGGTCACCAGCCCAAGTGCAACTGCCTCGAGCACTGCGCCCAACCCGACCATTACAGCTACGAGCGTGGTGGTGCCAACCGCTAGTGCGACGGCATCCGCAACGGAGATCCCGACCGAGCTCCCGGCAACGAATTACACCTTCGCGGCGAAGTTTGGCCAGCTGAGTGATCCGAGTCATCAGATGAAGCGTTGCCGAACGATGTCGCAGTCGATTCAGACCTCAATATCTACGTCGTTGACACCAGCAATAATCGCATTCAGAAGTACACCTCATCCGGAATCTTCATCACCCAGTGGGGTGTCTTCGGGACCGGTGATGGGGAGTTCAATTCGGTCTTCGCCATTGCGCTGGATAGCTCGGACAATATCTATGTCGCCGATCGTGACAACCATCGGATTCAGAAGTTCGACAAGAATGGCCAGTTTCTGAAGAAGTGGGGGACCAACGGTTCTGTCGCTTCGGAATTTCAGCACCCGGGTGGCATCGCGGTCGACCTCGCTGACAATATCTACGTCGCTGATAGCGACAATCATCGCGTGCAGGTCTTCAACTCGGAGGGGCTGTGGCTGAGGCAATTCGGTTCTGATGGAACCGGCGATGGTCAGCTCCGCTACCCGCACGGCCTCGCCGTCGATTCCGCCGGAAGAGTCTACGTCTGCGACATGTTCAACGATCGAATTCAGGTCTTCGATGCGAACGGCGTCTACCTGCGAAAGTGGGGCGGCACGGGTTCAGGGCAGGGCCAGTTCAATCGACCATTCGATATCGAGCTCGCTGCCAATGAGACGTTGCTTTATGTCAGCGATGGGAACAACAACCGTATTCAGGTCTTCGACACCAACGGCGTCTATCAAACAGCATTTGGGTCATCTGGCACCGCTCCTGGCCAGTTCGACCGGCCCCAGGGAATCGGTTTCTATAACGAGGAGCTTCTGTACGTGGCCGATAGCTCAAATAATCGAATTCAGGGCATTCTCGTTTCCAGTCAGCTCCCTTTCATCCAGTTGAACGGTGACCGGCGTGGACGTTTCAACACTCCGACGGGTATCGATATCTCTTCCGACGGGTGGGCCGGGGTTGTGGACGACACGCTCAATCAGATACAGATCTGGTTCGCTCCTATCGCCGTCTTCTATGACTGGGGATATGGCGACCTGTTGACTCCACGCGATCTGGTGTTCGACGCTTCTGACAACGTCTATGTCACGGATCGCGGTCACAATCGCATTGTCAAATACAGTCTTAGCGGGCAGTTCCTCGATGAGTGGGGCACGGCGGGATTCGGTGAAGGACAGTTTAATGGACCGCAGGGCATCGCTCTGGACGGCGCAGGCAATGTCTACGTCGTCGATCAACTGAACAATCGTATCCAGAAGTTCACCTCGGCGGGAGAGTTCATCAAGATGTGGGGCAGCCAGGGAATCGGTCCTGGTCAACTCAACCAACCGAGTGGCATCGAGGTTCACGGTAATGCCGTTTACGTCACCGAACTTGCCAATCAACGTGTTCAGCAATTCGATCTGGACGGCAACTACGTTCGTGACTGGGGCGTGGCCGGATCGGAGCCAGGCCAATTCAATATGCCCTATTCTATCGCTGCGAACTCTGCCGGCTACCTCTTCGTCACTGACTCCGGCAACAATCGCGTACAAATGTTCACGCCGTCAGGAAGCTATCTCGCACAGTTCGGCTCGAACGGCACAGGAGACGGACAGTTCCAGGCTCCGCTGGGCATCGCGGTCCGCGAAGGTGACATAATCTACGTGACCGACGGAGGAAATTCTCGCGTTCAGATGTTTAACTTGCCCGAGTAGGTGGCACGGCGCCGACGTAGGTCTTCCGTCTACGCGGAACGCCAGCGGCAGACTCGACTCGCCGAATTTGCGGGACGTGACAGTATGGGCACGGAGATCGGGGCGACGGCCTCTGTTTTCACCTAAACTGCTAGAATCCCACTGCGTCTATTCTGGGCCTCTCGCGACAATTTATAGGAGGAGTGCGGCATGTTCGGCTCCGTTCGCCTAGGGGTAATCGGTCTTCTCTGCGCAAGTTTCGTAGCGCTTTCCCTCGTGGCGATCACGGGTGCGGAAGCTCCGGCCAACCCCAACTTCCTTAGTGTTTGGGAACGTACCGACAAACCCGTTGCAGATGGTGTGGTGAGTCGCACCTGGCAATGGGGACCACAAGCGAATACCGGCTCACTGCGCGAGCCGTACGCCGAATCTCCGGGCGGCGAGCGCGAAGTGCAGTATTACGACAAATCCCGGATGGAGATCACCCACCCCGATACGGGTGATCCAAACGCCATCTGGTACGTCACGAACGGCCTGCTGGTCAATGAGTTGATTAGCGGGCGGTTGCAGCTCGGCGACAACACATTTGAGCAGTACGCTGCGGCAAGCCTGAATGTGGCTGGCGACGCCGACGATGTGCTCGGTCCGACGTACGCCTCGCTCAAGGGATTACTCCAGGCTGCTCCCCTCGCCGACGGCTCGCCAATTACACAAACGGTTGCGCGTGACGGAACGGTAGGTAGCGACGGCCAGTTCGCGATCTACGGCGTGACGGCAGCTCAGCGCGTGACGGTGCCCGGCATCGATCACCAGGTGGCGTCGCCTTTCTGGTCATTCATGAATGCATCCGGGCCGGTCTATGCGAATGGTAGCCGTGAGTGAGGCGTTGCTCTTCGAAAATCCATATTTTGCGACCGGACTGCCGATCACCGAGGCCTACTGGGTGCGGATCAAGGTCGCTGGAACGGTCAAGCCGGTCCTGTTGCAGTGTTTCGAGCGTCGCTGTCTGACCTACACGCCAGACAATCCATCCGGCTGGCAGGTCGAGCAGGGCAACGTCGGTCAGCACTATTACCAGTGGCGCTATGCCGCGATCCGACTCCGGCACCGACGGATACCGCTACGGCAATTGCGACTGGCCCGCTGGAGAGCCCAACGGCGACTAGCCCCGCGCCTACTGCCGACGGCGACGAGCGGCGCGACCGAAACCTCGGTCCCGACCGTTACTGAGCTCCGAAGGCTATTCCTACACTGGCAAGTTCGGCCTCCTGAGCGACCCGACCCGGAATATGGCAGGGTCCGGTGGTGTAGCGATTGATTCGTCTGAGAACATCTATGTCGTCGATGCCCTGGCTAACCGCGTTCAGAAATTCGATCCCGACGGTCGATTCGTTCTGCAATGGGGTTCTCTCGGCGCGGGCAATGGCGCGTTCTCCACTCCCTGGGCGATTGCGGTGGATGCATCGGACAACATCTATATTGCCGATCTCATCAACAACCGCATTCAGAAATTCGATCAGACCGGCCAGTTTCTGTTGGCATGGGGAACAGCGGGGACGTTGCCGGGCGAGTTTCAAGAATCCAACCGCTATCGCAATCGACGCGCTTGGAAATGTCTATGTCAGCGACGCCGACAATGATCGCATCCAGAAGTTCAACGCTTCCGGCCAGTTTCTCAGCCAGTTCGGCAGCCATGGAGTCAGCTGATGGGAAGCTGGATCTTCCGCAGGGCGTTGCGGTCGACGGCTCCGGAAACGATCTATGTCAGTGACGCCGGAAACCACTCGCGTTCAGGTCTTCGATGCGAATGGCGTATTCGTCCGTAAGTGGGGGACTGAAGGACAGCGCCGCCGGCCAGTTCGATGCTCCGACCGGAATCGTCTACTGAACGAAACGTAATAGCGTCTACGTCAGCGACAGCGTCAACAATAATGTTCAGGTCTTTGACACGAACGGTGGTTTTCAGAAGACTCATTGGCGCAACCGGAGACGGGAGTCGGGCAACTCTCCGAGCCGCACGGCATCGCCTCATCGCAGGAGTGACGTTGTTCGTGGCGGACTCCATCAACAAGCGGATGCAGGTTTTCGACGCTCATAGTGGAGATTCCCTCGGATACTCGACCGGGGATGGTGTCGGGCGTTTCATCACCCCGGCCGGGATCGATGTGCGAGAGAACGGTCAAATCGGAGTTGTGGATTCCGCACTCAATCAGATCAAACTCTGGAATGACGCAGGATTCCGTCGATTGAATGGGGCTATACTTCCCTGCTGGCTCCGCGCGATCTAGTGTTCGACAGCATAGGCAACGTGTATGTGACTGACACCGGACACAATCGTGTCGTCATATTCAACGAATTTGGGAAGCTAGTGGGTGGCTGGGGCATCGACAGGTTCCGGAGAAGGGCAATTCAATGGCCCGCAGGGGATCGCGGTCGATGATGATGACAATGTCTATGTTGTCGATCAAGGCAACAATCGTGTCCAGAAATTCACGTCGACAGGGGTGTTTGTATATACCTGGGGCACGCAAGGCAATGGGGACGGCCAGTTCGACGAGCCTATCGGCATCGCGGTGTGGGAATGAATCGGTATTTGTCACGGAAAAGGGCAACCAGCGCGTACAAGAATTCGACCTGGATGGTGTCTACATTCGCCAGTGGGGCGGCTTTGGTGCCGGCAACGGAGAGTTCAACACTCCTTCTGCGATCGATGCTGATAGCCTCGGCTATCTCTACGTGACGGATACGGGAAATCAGCGCGTGCAGAAATTCACTCCAGATGGCGCGTATCTCCTGCAATTTGGGACCTTCGGAACAGGCAATGGCCAGTTTCGAACGCCGCTGGGCATTGCAATTGACTCAGCGGTAATCAGACGACGTTTACGTAACCGATAGCGAAAATTCGCGTATTCAGATCTTCCGCGGCCCCCGAGATCCCGCAGTGATGAAATACAGACATACTGCTAGCCGGCCTTCGTGCGGGACGCTCACTGGTGACGGCTCGCTCAACCAGATAGTGAGCGCGCAGTTCGCCGGATGGCGACCCGACGGTGCAGGCCAGTGCGCGTTCCTGTATGCTCGGCGATTATTCGGTCGGGTGAATCGCGGTTGCCCGGAGGTGTCTGTCATGGCCAGCATCGATTGCTGGTGTTGAGAAGCGAGTACCAATGACTTCAGAGCTTGAGCTTCCAGCTCGCAGGTTAGCGGGGATGACCGCGATCGTCACCGGCGCGAGCCGCCGGGAGGGTATTGGCGCGGCAATCTGCATGGCTCTGGCGCGAGCCGGGGCTGACGTCTTCTTTACCCATTGGCAACCCTACGACGCCCACACGAGTCATCTTCTCGATCAAGATGGACCCGCAATTCTGGAAGAGGCTATCGAGCGCCAGGGAGTCCGGGCGGGAGGTATGCAGGTCGACCTCTCAGAACCGGACGCTCCGGCCCGGGTGATCGAAACTGCAGCCGAATGGCTTGGTCCGGCGACGATCCTCGTGAATAATGCGACGCATTCGACCGATTCCAGCTGGGACACGCTGAATGCCAAGACTACTCGACGCTCACTATGAGGTGAATTTACGGGCAACGGCGCTGCTCTGTGTCGAGTTTGCCCGGCGCTTTCCGGACGAACGACAACGGGCTGGATCAGGACGGATCATCAATATCACATCGGGCCAGGGGCTCGGCCCGATGCCCGGAGAACTGGCGTATGCAGCGACAAAAGGCGCGGTCGATGCCCTGACTGTTTCGTTGTCACACTCGCTCGCGCCGCGCGGCATAACAGTGAATGCCATCAATCCCGGCCCGACCGACACCGGCTGGATGGACGATGATGTCAAGACGTTTTTGTTGCCGCGCTTTCCGATGGGCCGCATAGGCGAACCCGGCGACGCGGCTCGGCTTGTGGCCTTTCTCGCGTCGCCGGATGCTCGCTGGATCACCGGTCAGATCCTGCACTCCGAAGGCGGTTTCATTCGCGGCTAACCTTTAGAAGATATCGTCGAAATCATCATCGTCATCGTCGTCATCATCTTCGTCACCTTTGAGGTCGTCATCGTCCGAGTCGTCGAAGAAGCCTTTCATATCGTCGTCTCCGTCAAAGACGTCGATTGCATCAAGAATGCTGTTGGAGCCGCCGCTCAGATCCAGTCTTACGGGTTCCTCTGCAGGGGTATCTTCTCGGTCGTCTTCGTCTGCGCCTGTCTTCTCTTCGGGCTCAGGCTCAGGGGTGAAATCGATGGGCTCGTTGAGTTCTTCTTGCTCCATTGGCTTGTCGTCATCGGATGAGCCGTTACCTGCATCATCATTGTCGGCGTTCTCAGCGTCCTCTTCAGATTCCGCATCGGCTGCGCTCGTCTCGATTCGGAATCCTGAATGTCCTCATCGAGTTGCTCATCCTCGGGGTCTGGCGTGATTTCAATAGTCCCGACATTTGGTAGGCCATCCCCAAATGACAGGCTATTGTCACTATTGCTCGATTCGAAAGGTTAGCTCGTTGTTGTCGGGATTCCCGGCGGTGATTGTCGACCCCTCCTGCAGACCGGTGCTGTCGCTGTCGGAACTCAACTCAAATGAATCGCTATCCGAATCTTCGCCTGCCGAGAGATAGCCTTCGTTCGAGTCAACGAGTTGGAACTCGTCGTCAGCGAAATGCCAGGTAATGCTATCGTTGTCTGAGCCCAACGCATTGCCGGCGTCAATCGTGATTCCACCGTCGTTGTCGGCAAACAGGAACACATCGCTCTCTGAGTCTTCTGATTCTTGTTCATCGCCATTGCTATCGTCTTCAATGGGCACGACCTCTTCGTCGGGCGGATCTGTAGTGGAGTCGTCATCATCTTCGTCCTCAATTACAACGTCATCTTCATCAGCCGGTTCAGAGGAGGCGATGTCTTCGTCGCCAGGGACGCTCTCGGTGCCAGTGTCGGACTCTTCCACAGTCCCTCCGGGGGTATCGCCCGCTTCATCACCATCGTCGCCTGGCGGCGGGTTTATCGTCACTGTCGAGAATAGTCAGTTCGTCGCTTTCCTGCGCAGGCATTGCATCGACCGAGTCGCCTGATTCTTCAGGCCGTTCGAATTCCTTCTTCGTCTTCGGGCACGGTGAGCAGATCCTCTTTTGAGGCAAATGGACTTGAAACCTCTTCCACCGTCGGAGAGACACCGTCGATGTTTTGTGGGAGGGTTATCGTCGGCTGGCTGTCGCTGCCCTCGTCGGTGGCCTCCGGGCGCTCTGTTTCAGGTTCATAGGGAATTTTCTGCGTATCTTGGTCGATGCGCTCGTCAACTTCATCCTGGCCTGGTTTTCCGCTCATCGAGCACTGCTCCATCCTGAGTGTTTGCCGTAGACTCTGCCGTTCTCCGTCTTCGGCGCGGCTACTTATTCTGACCACATATTAATTTGCGGTATAGGTAATCAGTGTATTCCAGGTTATAGGGAAGTTGTTGGATATTCGGCTCAGGCGAGCGTGCGTAGAACGATCGGCTCTTCCTGGTTTGCAACGAGGTATTCGCCACTGAAGCGATTTCGCCCTAAGTCTTTCGCGCGATAGAGCGCTCTGTCGGCTTCGCTCAAGACATCAGATGGAGTCTTATGGCGCTCGGTGATATAGACGAGTCCGGCGCTGGCAGTTATCGGGATAGCCGTGCCATCGACGTGAATCGGTTGCTGGACCGCATTGAGCAGGTCGGCGGCAAGTCTAACGATGTGGTGCTCGTCGTGCTGATTGCAGACGAGGACGGTGAATTCGTCCCCACTGAGCCGGGCCAGCGTTTCCCGCGGGCCGATCAGTTGCTCGAGTCGCCGTGCTACTTCAACGAGCACTGCGTCTCCGGCTCTATGACCAAAGCGGTCATTAATCTCTTTGAAGTGGTCCAGGTCGAGGAAGATGACGCCCTTATTCCCATCACGTTCGCGGCTAATGGTGAGATAGTCCACGAGCCGCTCCAGGAAGAATTCCCGGTTTGGTAAACCGGTAAGTCCGTCGTGGTAGGCCTGAAAGCGCAGCGCAAGCTCGAGCTGTTTGCGCTCAGTGATGTCGAGCAACGTGCCAACGAGCCGATCTCCTGCTCTATCGTCTGCCGGTGCCCATGCGAACACATGATGGACATACCGGACCGAGCCGTCGGCGCGTACAACTTCATGGTCGAATTCAGCCGTTCCATGGGTCTCGACGAGGCGGCAAACCGTCTGTTCGAGCTTCATTCGGTCTGGCCGGCGCAACAAGCGGCGTAGATCCCCGAGCGAGACAAGCGCACCATCTGATTCAAGGCCGGTGATCTCGAAGACTTGTTCCGACCAGCGCATGTAGCGGTTGGATAGTTCCCATTCCCAACTCCCGAGCTTGGCCAACTGCTGAGCCTCCGCCAGCGAAGCTTCGGTTTCGTAGAGCGCCTTTTCCAAACGCTGGCGCAAATCATTGCCGCGCATGATGGCCTTGCTCATCGTCGCTAAGGGAATGATGATGAGAAGGATGTGAAGCGGTGTCCAGGTAATGAGCATGGCCGCGATGAGGCCGAAGCTGATCTTCGAGAGATCGATGAGATAGAGCTTCGAGTCCCCGCCGAACATCACTTCAACGAAGATTGGCCATAGCGGGCGATCGGTTTCAATACTGACGCGGATGCTCACCATCCATGCGCTCGCCGTTATCGCCACCATCCCGGCAACGAATATGGCCCCGAGCATGAGCGGACTCTCGAAGTTATGCTCAATCGGATTCCATCCGGCGAGACGGAGGATGCCGAGGGCGAGTAGTGCCTGAATCGTGCCCTGCCCGATATTGAATACCAGGCGATCGCGTGATGAACGTTTGATGACTTCGCTGACTGCCGCGCCTACTCCAACGGCAAGTACTGCCAGTGTTGGATTGAGCAATAGCACGCCGACCAGGAGGGCCGGGGTCCCCATGTGCGTTGAACCCGCGCCGCTAATGCGAATGTCGATGCTGCGTCCGGCGACGACAAGCAATACGATGAAGAGAGCCAGAAGTAGATCTGCATTGAGCATAGGCGAATGTATAACCGCGAGCGTGGCCATGCTCACCATAGCGGCAGTGAAGAGTCCGTAACGATACAAGTTGAGACGAATAGTTCGCCTCCAATTGCTAGCGCTCAAGTCGGGCCACGATTCAGGAACAGGCAATACATCATCAACGGCTTAGTCAAACGACTCATTCAATCTTCCGAAGAAATTGCATTTGTGTGAATGGCGGCAGGTAGGAATCCGACAGGTCATTCCGTACCGACGGCAAGTAGGCCTCATTCAATGTCGGTACTATGAGGGAGTAATCCGAGGGCCGATCGGGTGTGGATAAAGGTGAAAGGTTCAGACGTTGATTGCTGTGATCTTTGAAGTCATACCCGCCGATGGTAGAAAGGACGATTATCTTGACATTGCCGCCGATCTGCGACCCTTGCTCGATGAGATTGAAGGCTTCATATCGATCGAACGCTTTCAAAGTTTGAACGACCCCGGCAAGATTCTGTCACTCTCATTCTGGCGGGACGAAGATGCCGTCATCGAGTGGCGCGAGCAGCTTCAGCACCGTGACGCCCAGATACGCGGCAGAACCGGTATCTTCGCTAACTACCGGCTGCGGGTTGCGAGCGTGATGCGCGACTATGGCTTGCATGAACGAGAGCAGGCTCCGCAAGCGCCGCCGGAGCTCGGCTGACAGGGCTCTCAGGCCACGCCAAAACGACTCTGCAAGAAACTGTAAGAAGTTCCCTTCTCACCGGTCTTAGTTGAGACAAGGTCATTTGGTGATGCAATGAGAAGGGAAATTGAACATGACCGAGCAGACTATGACCGGAGTTGATGTCGAAGCAATTGGTGCCGAGCGTTCCGGAGCCGATCAGTCCCGCCGTCGAATTCTGAAGGTGGGCGCAGCCCTCGCGACCGGGGTGCTGGCGACAACAATGTTGAACCGCGAGGATGCGAGCGCTGCCGGGGTCGTCAACGGCCAGAGCAACAACGCTGCGGCGGCCGTCAACGGCTACAACTCCGCCAATGGACCAGGTGTCTGGGGCCGGAGCGTTCAGGGAGTAGGCGTCTGGGGCACAGCCGAACAGAACGATGGAGACGGCGTCGTTGGCTATGCCGCCGAGACCGGACGCGGTGTCTCCGGTCACAGCGTCGATGGCATCGGCGTTCAAGCCTACAGTGAGACGAACAATGCCATCGTTGCTACGGCCGATGACGCAACAGCGATCGTTGCCACCAGTCCGAATTGGACGGCCATTAGCGGATCGAGCACGATCGACAACGGAGTGCGTGGCATCAGCAACTCGGGCTACGGAGTACGCGGCGAAAGCCAGGGAAACTCGGGCGTTTCAGGTGACAGCGATACCGGCCGCGGTGTGGACGGCAAGAGCTGGCATGGCGACGGTGTGTATGGCGAGAGTGTTGAATCCAATGGCGTTCACGGATCCAGTTCCGATGGTAGTGGCGTACGCGGCGAGAGCAAGCATGCGGCGGGCGTAGTCGGATACAGCGACGACGACATCGGTGTCTTTGGTTCCAGCGCCGCATCTTCGGGAATCCGTGGATATAGCGGCGACAAGATTGGCGTCGAAGGGCTGGCTCCCTATGGAACTGGTGTCGACGGCTACAGCGTTGAGCAGACCGGCGTCTACGGTCACAGCTTCTATGGTGTTGGCGTCCATGCACGGGCACAGGATGCCAAGGGCGTCGCGCTGGTCTCGCAGGGGCGCTCGCAGTTCCAGACCGCCGGCAACGCCATTTTTCCGCCAAACGTGTCATCGATCTTTGTCAGCGAGCCACTGACAACTGATCGCAGCCATGTGAGCGTGACGTTCATGGGGAATCCCGCGCCAAGTGGCAACCCGCCGGCATCGATTCTCTGGGTCGAGCGGATCCCGGATTCTGGATTCAATGTACATCTGACGACACATGTGGAGATAGACACACCGATCTCATATCTTGTCGTCGATCCCATCACCTACCGAATCTCGGTCGATCCCAACGATCCTGATCCTCGCGACTAGATAGGCTCTGGGCCAGAGGGAGGCAAGCAATTGCTCTCCCTCTGGCTTCTTCCTTGTCCCGTCACGAGTCGTTCTCAGATGCTGCAATCGGATATGCTAACCGCTCGAACATGGTAGCGAATTCCGGAAGGCGGGGGCATGGCGACACGGGTGACGCGTTCACATCTTTCCCATTGGGGTGCGTATGACGCCGTCGTCGAGGATGAACGGCTGGTCTCGATTCAGCCATTCGAGCACGACCCCGATCCGTCGCCGGTTCTGGGCAACATCGCCAGCAGCGCTCGCCACGCCAACGCGAATCGCCCAGCCGATGATCCGGGCTGGTTGGCTCGATCATGGGCCAGGTCCGACGGATCAGCGTGGGGCCGAGCCGTTTGTGCCCGTGTCGTGGGAGCGATTGACAGAGCTACTCGCGAGTGAACTCAAACGCGTCTACGGTGACTTCGGCGCATCGGCTGTCTACGGCGGCTCATATGGCTGGGCGAGCGCCGGGCGCTTCCATCACGCTCAGAGCCAGGTGCATCGTTTTCTGAACCTTCTCGGCGGCTATACAGCTTCGGTCGATTCCTATAGCCACGGAGCTGGCGATGTCATTCTGCGGCGGACAATCGGCAGCGCCGAGATGCTGCGTTTCGCCAGCACCAGTTGGGCTTCGATCGCTGAACATTGTGAACTGTTCGTGACCTTCGGTGGTGTGCCGATGAAGAACACGGCGGTCAGTAACGGCGGCGTCTTCCGCCACCGCTCGCGAGCTTTCCTCGATCGAGCGGTCGAGAATGGCGCTGAATTCGTCGTCTTCAGCCCGCTGCGCGACGACATGCCAGACAACGTCGACGGGACCTGGTATCCGATTCGCCCCGGCTCGGATGTCGCTCTGATGCTCGGGCTGGCCCATGTCCTGATCGACGAGGATCTGCACGACCAGGCTTTCCTCGAGCGCTATTGCACCGGTTTCGACCGGCTGGAACGCTACATCCTCGGTCTAGACGACGGCCAGCCGAAGACGCCGGAATGGGCAGCTAGCCTGAGCGAGATTGCGGCTGACGATATCCGGGCGCTGGCCCGGCGTATGGCTGCCAAACGCACCCTGATCAACACGACCTGGTCGCTGCAGCGCGCCGAATTTGGCGAGCAGCCGCCCTGGATGGCGCTCGCATTGTCGGCGATGACCGGCCAGATAGGATTGCCGGGCGGCGGCTATGGCTTCGGCTACGGTTCGGTCCAGCGCATGGGCGAAGGGCACCTGGCAGAGGGCTTCGGATTGCCAGGACTGGGGCAGGGTGCGAATCCGTGCTGGAACGTTCATTCCGGTTGCGCGCATATCTGATATGCTGCTCAACCCCGGCGCTTCCTTTGACTACGACGGTGGCCGCTATAGCTATCCCGAGACAAAGCTCGTCTACTGGTGCGGCGGCAATCCGTTCCATCATCATCAGGATCTCGGCCGCCTGCGGAGAGCACTCGGCAGGGCGGACACGGTTGTCGTTCACGATCCCTTCTGGACCTCGATGGCGCGCCACTCCGACATCGTTATCCCGAGTACGATTTCGCTGGAACGCAACGACATCGGCGGTTCGCAGAACGACACCTATCTGGCAGCCATGCAGCAGGCCGTGCCGCCCTACGGTCAGTCCCGTAGCGATTACGATACCTTCTCGGATTTGGCGGCGGCGCTCGACATTGGTGAGGCCTTCACCGAAGGGCGCGATGAAGATGGCTGGTTGCGGCATATGTACGCTCGCTGGCAGCGCCGGGCCGAGCGGCTCGGTCATCACTTTCCCGACTTCGACCAATTCTGGGCCGAGGGCTATCTGGAATTGCCCTTTGACGACTCTCAGGTGCTCTTTTCGGAGTTCCGGGCCGATCCTGAGGAGAATCCTCTTTCGACACCGAGCGGCAAGATCGAACTCTATTCCGAAGATATTGCCAGTTTCGGCTATGACGACTGCCTCGGTCACCCGGCCTGGTTTAGCCCGGAGGAATGGCTCGGCGGTGACGCGACCGAACGCTTCCCGCTGATGATGATTGCCAACAACCCGCGCACCAGATTGCACAGCCAGCTTGATGTTGGAGACTACAGTCAGGATTCGAAGATCCAGGGACGCGAACCGCTACGCATGCACCCCGACGACGCTGCATCTCGCGGCATCGTCAGCGGCGACGTCGTGCGCGTCTACAACGACCGCGGCAGCTTCCTGGCCGGAGCTATCCTGACCGACGATGTGCGGCCGCAGGTCATCCAGATATCGACCGGCGCGTGGTACGACCCGCTCGTCAGTTCTGACTTCGAGAGCATGTGCGTCCACGGCAATCCGAACACCGTCACCCTCGACCGCGGGACGTCGAAACTTGCTCAGGGCAGTGCTGGCCAGCACGCGCTGGTCGAGATCGAACGCTGGGAAGGCGAGCTGCCGTCTATTACCGTTCTGGAGCCGCCAGCGATCGTAGTTCGACCATAGGAAGCTGTCAGCATGCGGCGCTAGCCGATCAGCGTATTTGCAAAGATTTGCCATGCCAGCGCGGTCTTCGCGATCAAGCTGAAGACGAGGTAGGCGCGCTCGCCGTAGATGTAGTCGCGCCACTTACCGATCTTCTTGTACTGCAGCACCATGTTGATTGAGAAGGTGTTGAAGAGCAGGAAGAGTGAGATGAAGATGCCGAAGACGAAGTTCGGCACGTTCCCGCCCGACTCGATCTGAGCGCCGATCAGGGCAGTCCCGATGGCGATCCAGGGCACGGCGCCGGCGACACAGCCGAAGAGATAGGGCGTCCAGTTGACGCGCTCGGCCCCCGGGCGATTGAAGATCTCCATGACCATCCCGAAGAAGATCATGGCGGCGTTCGCGCCGAAGATGGCGATCAGAGCGGTGACGTCGCTGATGCCGGTCAGCATCGCGATCAAGACGACCATGAGCGATGCGCTGATCGAGTATTCCCACCAGCGCGCGTAGTTGATTCCGCGTCGGAGGTTACGGCTGTACCACTTCCAGACGCCAGGGGCTGCCATCAACAGGTGATCGATGGCAGCAAGTAGCAGGAAGAAGGCAACGGCGTAACCCAATGGGAGATCCCAGATCGTTTCCGGCGAGCCCGGTGCCGTCACTCCGGGCGGGCCGCTCAGGAACGATTCGGTGACTGGCAGGCTGAAGTCATTGCTGAGGATGACCAGTATGAGGACCTGCGCCAGATGGATGAGACCGACGATGAGATTGTCGCGTCGCAACCCCCGGCCGTCAGGATTGTAGGCTGTCGTAGTGGTGCTGTCTTCCATATCTACCTTCGTTCCAGTCATCTTCATGAGATTCCGATTGTAGCGACTTTCAAGATCGATGAATCAGAGTATTGCAGAATATGAAGGTGTAGTGTATGTTTATATATAAGCGGGCTCGTGAGAGCGCAGATGACTGAAACCTACTGCTTACCGGGGCCAGTAATTTCGTCACCACTGCAATCACGGAGCCCGCTTGATCCTATTACTGGTACCCTACATACTGGTAAGCACACACTCACCTAAATACAACTGAGATTCCCCGGAGAATATATGACTCTAACACAGGCCAAACGGACGATTCTGCTAACCGGCGCATCCGGCTACATCGGGGGGCGCCTCTTGCCGCGGCTGGAAGCCCGCACGGATCGCGTTCGATGTCTGGCGCGCACGCCCGCGAACGTCATGTCGCGGGTTGGCGAGAATACTGAAGTCGTCGAGGGGGATCTGCTCGATCCCGAGTCGCTCTCTGACGCTTTTGAGGGCGTTGATAGCGCCTACTATCTGGTGCATTCGATGGCGACCGGCGATGACTTCGAAGAGCTCGAACGGCAGAGCGCCACGAATTTCGCCCGCGCCGCCTCCGAGGCAGGCGTTCAACGCATCATCTATCTTGGTGGGCTGGGCGAGAGCGGCGAATTGTCGGCCCACCTCGCGAGCCGGCAGCGCGTTGGTGATATCTTGCGCGAGTCTGGAGTGACGACGATCGAGCTGCGCGCGTCAGTGATCATCGGTTCCGGCAGCCTGTCGTTTGAGATGGTGCGGGCGCTGGTCGAAAAGCTGCCGGTGATGACTGCGCCGCGTTGGGTGCGAAGCAAGGCTCAGCCGATCGCTATCGAGGATGTGCTTGATTACCTGGTGGCTTCGCTGGACATTGATGTAGAGCAGAGCGAGATCGTTGAGATCGGCGGTTCTGAAGTCGTCACCTACCAGGATCTGATGCTTGAGTACGCCCGCCAGCGCGATCTTGGCCGCAAGATCATTCCCGTGCCATTCCTGACGCCCGGGATTTCCAGTCTCTGGCTGGGACTGGTCACTCCAGTCTATGCCCGGGTCGGCAGGCACCTCGTCGATAGCTTGCGGCATGACACGATAGTCACCAGCAATCGTGCCGCCGAGCTCTTCGACATCGAGCCGCGGTCGGCGCGGGAAGCGATCGCACGGGCGCTGGCAAACGAGGATCGGGAGTACGCCATGACCCGCTGGTCGGACGCACTCTCTTCGAGTGGCGCAACGACGAGCTATGGCGGTGCGGCGATCGGATCGCGCATCGTCGATTCACGCTCTGTGAGAGTCCGCACGTCGGCGGAAAATGCCTTTGAGCCAATCAGTAGGATAGGCGGTTCAGCGGGCTGGTACTACGGCAATGCACTCTGGCGGCTACGGGGCTTTCTCGACCTGCTGGTCGGTGGGCCAGGGTTACGTCGTGGGCGGAAGCATGCTTCCGAGGTGTATCCGGGCGATACCGTCGACTTCTGGCGGGTTGAAGAGTACGAGCCGCATAGGCTATTGCGGCTCGAAGCTGAGATGAAGCTTCCCGGCCGGGCCTGGCTTCAGTTTGAGGTCGAGCCGGTCGACGGTGGTGCGCGCATACGCCAGACGGCGATCTTCGATCCGGTCGGCATCTTCGGCAAGCTTTACTGGTATGCGCTCTATCCCCTGCACCAGATCGTCTTTCGCCGCATGCTCTACGGAATCGCGGCAGCGGTCAAACATTAGGCGTTCCCGATGGCAGATCCGACGAGCTATCTCGCTCCATCGCTTCCTTAACGAGCTGATTGGCCGCTAGTTCCTGCCGCGCCGTACTGACATTAACTCCTGCATTCGAGATCCCCTACGATCTCGCGAGCAGGAGATTTGGGCGGTCAGGGCGGTGACGAAGGCGCTCCGAATCATATCACCGGCCCTGACGCTGGTCATCTTCTCGCTGAATAGATAGTGCATAGCTGTCCAGATCCTCTACTGCTTGTGGGACAGTTCGCGGGCGTCCTGTTTCTCTTGCTCGTTTGGATAGAGCGCATTGACGCCCTGCTGGTCGCCCCAGCTGCGGAACGAGAGCAGGCCCGCGATCATGACCATGGTCGTAACGATGATGCCGACGACCCCGACAATAACTTCAAGCATGTCAGCTTCCCTTCCGCATGATCGCGCCGAAGCCGAGGATCGAGGGGACCCAGAGACCGACGAATATGCCAGTCTCTTTGTCGACGAAGAACCAGAGCGTGACGGAGAAGAGGAACGAGATGAATGCCGAGGCGAGTATGAGTACAAGCGGTCGGTCTTGAGTGAAGGAATTGTTCAACCTTGAGTCCATCCTGGATATCCCCAGCGGTGCTGGAGTTCGATTGTCTTGAATCATTATACATGAACTTCAAGTCAAAGTTGAGATATTAGAAGCGCCATTTATCGGCTGCTCCAACACGTCATCCAGTAAGGTATGCTATAACTGTATGTCAACTGTAAGTTGAGATAAATTACATACTGACTGCTAATCGAAATAAGCGCCATGAACGACAAGTTGGATCATCCGAATAGCTCCAGAGATCCCGTTTCAATCGGCGGAGCCGTTGAACAACTCCAGATGGAGTTTCCAGAGATAAATGCATCTACGTTGCGTTTTCTGGAGAGCGAAGGCATGCTCTCGCCAGAACGTACTTCGGGAGGGCATCGGCTCTACCATGAAGAGGATCTCGAACGAATTCGATTCGTCCGGAAGATGCAGAGCGAGGGGCTGCCGATCGCCAGGATCCGTGAGCGGCTCGTACGTTTAGACAGACTCGGTGACCCGGAGGAGCTCAGTACGATCTTCTTTGAGCGCGTCACCAACGGTGATCGGGCTGGTGCGGCCCAGCTGATCCGGGACGCGGACAGCTTTGGGTTGCCACTGACCACGATTTTCGTTGACATCATCGGCGAAGCAATGCGAAAAGTCGGAAAAGAGTGGGAACGCGGCAATATCCTGGTCGGTCAGGAAAAAGAAGCGACTGAGTTGGTGAAAGATCTCGTCGCGGAGCTGTCGGTCCACCGCGCCGCGCCGTCGAGTAAGGGCGTGATTGTCCTTGCAGCGGGTGTCGAAGGCGAGCTCCATGATCTCGGACTGCGCATGGCTTCCGGCTTACTCCGCGAGCAGGGTTACCAGGTACACCTACTCGGAGCCGATGTTGCCGCCAGCTTCCTGATCGAATCGGTGCGACTCAGGCGACCGGACTTCGTTCTGCTGGGGGCGACGCTCTCCGAACGGCTGCCGGCGCTTCTGCACACGATTCGCGAATTGCAGGCTGCTCTCTCGGGCGAGGGCAAGCCCGCGATCATTGTGGGCGGGCCGCTGGCTGTCGAGCACACTGATGAGTTGAGGCCACTCGGCGTAATTCTGCCTACGGCGTCTGGGGTTCGTGCTGCAGTTGCGGCGATCGTCGACTACTCCAGAGGCAGATCGGCAAAGGAATCCTAGCTTTCCCCGCCGCCTCCTGTGCCTGCTCTCCTGACAGCCAAATATGCGAATCCGGATCAAGCCGGCTTGACAAATCTAAAGTTCTAGTTTATATTCATATTCATGAAGGCGAGGTTGACGATGAACCGTATGACAAAGCTAATCCAATCAATAGGCCGTGGTCTTGCAGGTACTCCATCAGGGAGCGAGGCGTTCTACGGAGTCGTCGCCGTGTCCCGAGCAGAAGGCTTGCCTACATTCAGCGAATCACGACAAGACTACCGCCGCATGATCGAACGAAGATCAGGTTACCCGCTTATCTAATGCCACACGTTAGGTGTGGCAGGCGAGCGCGTCTGAAGTAAGGCGCGCTGTTTACGCCCCTCTTCCCTTCCACCCTCGGAGAGTGGTAATCCCCCCAAACCGTTCTCCGAGGTTTACCCCCCTTCCCTTTCGGGCGCCCTTTAGGCGCCCGTCACCTTTTAAGCCAGAATATATGTCCACATCCTGGGCTGGCTCTCGCAGATATCGTAGTCGAAGGCCGAGGGCTGCTAACCCGGATAATTCACGGTGGGTAACGAAGCAGACCGATGGATGCTGGTAGAGACATCGCCGCTGGCTCGGGTCGCTACACAATCTCGACTATGGCCCGTGGAGGCGATGGATTCCAGAACGAGACATCCTGGCAGCGACGTCGCCTCGCGAGGGGATTCCAGCCTGTGGCGAAACCGATGGGAGCATGCTCCCGCTAGACGTAGATCAGTGTTTACACCGTCTGCGTCTAGCGGGAAAGGGCAAGCTAAAGTGCCGATGAACAGGAAGGGTTGCTATCTCCTACTCGACGCCTCCACGTTCGCCGACCATATCCCAGATACGGGCGGCGTACTTGATGCCGTTCAGGAAATAGGGCACGAGCATGAACTCGTTGGCGGCATGGCCGCGCCAGTCGGGCGGTCCGACGCCGGTGCCTGCCCCCTGGATGCCGAGCCGGGTCGCGATCCAGAGCGTCGTCCGGCCTGAAGCGTCGCCGGTTGGCCAGAGCGATGGCTCGCGATCCAGCACTTCGCGCGCGGCGTCGGCGACGATGCGGGCAAAGGGCGCATCGGCGTCGGTTCGTGACGGCTCGATGAAGCCGCGTTCGAGCAGCTCGATATCTTCGAAGCCGTTGTCGTCGAGGTGTTTTCGCAGTTTGTTGAAGATGTCGACCGGGTCCTGATCCATCACCAGCCGGAAATCGAGGTTGACCGTCGCCGTCGACGGCAGCAGCGTCTTCGCGCCAGCACCGACGAAACCGGAGGCGAAGCCGTTGATGTTGCAGGTTGGGGTGAAGAGCAGCTGTTCGAGAGCATCGACACCGCTCACATCGTTGAGAAAGTGATCGACGCCGAGGTCGTCGTGCCAGTCGGGATCGAAGAAGCCTGCTTCCTCGATCAGCTCTCGTTCGCGCTCGGAAACGGGCCGGACATCGTCGTAGAAGCCTTCGATGTTGACGTGACCGTCCGGGCCTTTCATCGAGTTCAACGCCCAGACGAGCTTCCATGCGGCGTTCGGGACGAGCCGGGCGCGAGCCGAGTGCAAGTCCTTGGCGCCGCCCATCGCTCGCAGCTGGCAGGTCAGCAGGCCGCTGTTGCCGAGGCTGACGTGCGGCTTGTCTCCGGCACGAAAGCCGCCGTCGAAGCCGAGGATGGCATCGGCTGCCAGCATCTCGCGGTGCTCCTCGACGAAGCCGGGCAGGCTCGGACTGCCGCTCTCCTCCTCGCCGTCGAAGATGAACTTCAGATTGACCGGCAGGCCGGAGGTCGCGTTGAGCGCCTTGACCGCCTGGACGAAGGCCATGACGTTGCCCTTGGCGTCGGTCGTGCCGCGGCCCACGATGCGGTCGCCGAAGCGCTGGGCCTCGAAGGGCGGCGCGTCCCAGAGCGGATCGTCGGCGTCGCCCGGCTGCACGTCGTAGTGGGAGTAGTGCAGCAGCGTCGGCGCGTCCGGGTTGTTGCTGCGGGCTTCGCCGAAGACGATCGGCTGCCCGGTTGTCGGGACCACCCGGGCGTCGATTCCGGCGGCGCTCATCAGCTCGACGAGCAGCTCGGCGCATTCAGGCACGCCTTCTCCGCTCGATGAGACCGATGGCTGCCGGACGAGTCTCTGGTAGTCGGCGATGAGTTCCTCAGCTATTCTCGTCGATATACTGAAATGTAGTTGAAAGATCACTCATTTGGTCTGGCTCCGTTCTGCTGATTGCGCAATATGACGGGCTACTGTAGCACTGCCGCGCCGCGATAGTCGTTGCTTTTCGGTTCAGGGTAGGAAGTAGAATCGGGCCGAAGTTGCGGAATCGGGAGTGTACGGACGGATTTTCGACCACGAAACCCAACGAATTTCGAAATTGGGGTCAAAAACGTGCAACCAATAGGGGTCCTCACACGTATATATAAGTAGAGAGAGTCCCCACCGTCGATTTACTCTCTCTGACACACCGTGGAGTGTTAGAACTCCACCCCTCCCCTTCCTTGTACGGGCCGGATCGCCCCAATGATCCGGCCCGTAGCCTCTTAATGAGGGAATAGGGATTAGGTTGTAGGGATTAGCGAATTTCTAGTTCAGTACTAAGAGCCCTCATCCCCTAACCCCTTCTCCCAATGCTGGGAGAAGGGGCATCGATCAGTTACTAGACGTCACCCTGTGATTTCTTCCTCCCCTCTCCCAGGATTGGGAGAGGGGCCGGGGGTGAGGGCTGCTTAATTACAAACTACGTACTACAACCTACAAACTCCTCGGTGACTTAACGTCAACTCTTGCCTCAGCCCGCCTTGTTGCCGTATCGTTAGGGATGCTACACTCACTGGCAAGTGTACGTACGCTTTGTGGAAGAGTTTTCCACAGGGGTGCGTAGGGCTCGAGAGGGCGAGGTCATGGCGATCGAGCAGCAGGCTGATGCACGCTACGAACAAGTCTGGCAGGCTGCCCTGGATGATTTGCAGGGGCAAGTCTCCCGCGCCAACTTCGAGACCTGGTTGCGCTCGACCTCGCTGATTGACCTCGACCGCGAAAATGCCGTCATCGCCGCACCCAATACCTTTGCCGTCGAACAGCTGCGCTCGAAATTCGACCGCCAGATTTCGGATGCGATCTCGACTCTGATCAACCGCCAGGTCGATGTCGATTACGTCGTGCGCACCGCCGTCAGCGAACCCTATCGCAGGTCGCCGAAGCCTCGACCAAAGCCGGTGCCGCCTGCTGCCCGCGATCCGCGGGGTCAGATGGGCGCTGCGCCGTCGCCGCAGACGCAGCAGATGTCGCTGGTGGCATCGACCCGGCACGGCCTCAATCCTGGCTACACTTTCGAGACCTTCGTCGTTGGCGGTTCGAACCGGCTGGCCCACGCCGCCGCGATGGCCGTCGCCGACGCTCCGGCTGGCGCATTCAACCCGCTCTTCTTCTACGGTGGTGTTGGACTCGGCAAGACCCACCTGCTGCACGCTATCGGTCACCGGGCGATGGCAGCACAGGAGGGGCTGGAGGTACTCTACGTCTCCTCCGAGCGCTTCACCAACGAGCTGATCAAGTCGATCATGAGCCAGCGGACCGACGAGTTCCGCTCGCGCTACCGCTCGATCGACATCCTGATGATCGATGACATCCAGTTCATCGCCGGTAAGGAGAGCACCCAGGAGGAGTTCTTCCATACCTTCAACGAGCTCTACCAGTCGGGCAAACAGATCGTCATCTCCTCCGACCGCCACCCGAAGACGATCCAGACGCTCGACGACCGGCTGCGCTCGCGCTTCGAGGGCGGCCTGATCGCCGATGTCTCGCTGCCCGACGTCGAGACGCGCACCGCCATCATCCGTCGCAAAGGCGAGATGCTCGGCGTCGACGTGCCGTCGGACGTGCTGGACTACATCGCCCGCCGGGTGCAGTCGAACATCCGCGAGCTTGAAGGCGCGTTGAACAAGATCATCGCGATGGCCCAGCTCTTCAACCAGCCGATCCGGATGGACATCGCCGCCCAGGCGCTGGCCGACACCGAGCTGGAGGCGCGCCGGGCCGAGATCACCCCCGACCGGATCATCGCCGAGATCAGCAGTCACTTCGACGTGACCCTCTCCGAGCTACGCGGCCGTGGCCGTAGCCAGCAGATCGTCCTGCCGCGTCAGATTGCGATGTACCTCATCCGCGACGAGACCGGTTGCTCGCTGGTCGAGATCGGCCGTTACCTCGGCAACCGCGACCACTCCACCGTCATGCACGGCATCTCCAAAATCGAAACCGCCCTCGACAACGACACCACCCTCCGCCGCCACGTCACGGCGCTGCGGGAGAAGCTGTACGGGGAGTAGAGAAAGGTTCGATAATTGTCTGAGGTGGCCGACCAGCTCTTTTCTCTTGCAGTTCGAGAGTTCGGTCGGATCGCAAAAGCGGAGCAAATCCTCATAGGCTCCGTGACCATAGGGGAAGTAGCAAACTACAATCGAGTTTCTGCTATAGAGAATGCTCGCGCACTTTCTTGCCCTTGGGGTGAAGATCGGACTGATACGCGGCCGAGTTTTCTTGAGATGGCTTTGTGCTGATTCGCGGGCCAGTGGAATTAGTAGACAAGCGCGGTTTGCAGGTCATAGGTGCAACCATTCTCGGTTCGCTCGATCTTTCGTTTTTGACGATACCTTCTTCGGCTGTTGCACTTCAGGCATGTTGTATTCCCGCAGGTATGGACGTTAGTTTTTCCAAGCTGCCCTGATCTTCCAATTGAGTTTCAGTCGATGGGCTCTATCCAACGTCGGATTACGGACTTCGGACAGGATCCTGTCTCATAGAATCGATGGAATCCTCGAAGTCCATTGCGCACAGTTCGGACCGTCGAATTGCCGGCAATCTGGAGTTGAATGAGTCTCGAATCACGATTCCTCTAACAATACGTCGAGTCGACAAGAAGTTCACTTCATTGCCGGAGATGGAATTGCAGTTGCGGAAGCATTAACTTGGCGAATCTTGGACCATCAATACGGGGATTCGTTTCCGAGCCGCCAAGTTGGGCTTCAGTTCCTCTGCGGAGGATCAAGGTCTGATTCAACCTTGTCGCACTGTCGTCGACTTGACAGTTCGACCGCGGAGGCGTATACAGGTCCTGTTCCCAGTCCTGGATTGGCCCCGCTTTGGCAGAGTCCCAAGTACCGCCTAGTCGTGGGTGGAAATGACTTTGGACGCGTTTTGTAAGACCCGCTTCGAATAACACGGCCGCGTCTTGAGGAGAGACATTATCCTCCCACAGCAACATCCCAAGAACACTATCGAAAAAGATCTCAGCTGCGATTTGCGCATGAATTATTGAACCCATGTAGTCGCCATCCCTGTATAAACGATACTGCGCATGGTAGATACGCTCTCTGAAAGCGACACTAGGATCGCCCTGGTAGATTCTCTGAAGTACAAATCCTACGTCTCGCATGTCGTCTGAATTCAACTCTGGCGCTAAGGATGGCGTAGGAAAATTCTGGTGCGCAGAAAGGAGGCGTAGCCCGCGTGAGTCCCATTTATCCTCGAGGTCGTGACTAGCCACCACATACGGAATGATGGGGGATAACCTCTCGCGCGTGACGTGCGCTCCCCACGTACTTGTCTGAACCTGGTAGGCGTGAACCAATTGAGATAGTTTGTCAATGCAGCGGTCAAATGCGTCTCTGATTTCGGAGGTTGAGTCTGGATCGAATATGTGCGTGACAGCATCCACGACCGTTGCTTGCGAAGAAACCTCTGGCACTGACTCAGATCTCTGTTTCGCAGCAGCAGGATGGAGATGCTCCGGGAGCACCGTCTGTATTACATCCATTAGAGTGTCTTGGAAAATGTTTGGATAGGGGACAGCCTGTTGCCAGAATCGAAATGAAACGTAGCCTCTCCCACTGTGGAGATAAGGTTGGGTGTCGAATAGGTCTGTTGGATAGGTAGGAACGCCTTTGAGAGCATCCAGCGGATCGTCTGTTTCGAATCCGTACGTTGCTCCATGAGCGATGCCGATGGGATCATGGCAGTTGAATAAAGAAGATGATCTTCTGAGGGATCGGAGCCTCGCTAATATCAGGTTCACAATTCTGAGACAAGGAAACCTTCTGTCCTATTTTTTGGACCGCGATAGATGAGAATATCCATTCTCGCAACAGAATGCGCCTGAATTCATTGATGCCAGTCGATTCGGCGAATCTCATTGATCTGCTCAGGGCCATAGCCGTGGGCGATGAGATTGAGGATCAGGTAGACCGGAATTCGTGTGCCGGTGATGACGGGTTTGCCGACCAGGATATCAGGGTCGACCGTGATGCGCGTTTCGTAGCCGTGCTCGTCCGCTTCCATGCCTCCACCTCCTTTCGATAATCCTACTGAGCTTCTCAACGGATGCGATATTCCACTCCGCAGACCATGTGACATGCGCACTGTCAGCGAGTATCCTGCCCGGCGGGATGGATGAACTAGCGACGACAACTACCAGGAGAGATTCCCAGTTCGAAGCGCCCAGACGCGAGCTATCGCTGCGGGTGATGGTGCCGTTGTGTCTGGCGTCGTTTGTCGGGGTGATGAATGTACTGGGGCCGGCGCCCTTTCTCGATGAACTGGCGGTTGATCTCGATTCGTCGGTGCCGCTGGTGGGGCAGGCGGTCTCGATTGCCCTTTTCACGGCAGCGTTCGTCGGGCTGGTGGCCGGGCCGCTGGCGGATCACTCCGGACACCGGCGGATGCTGCTGGTCGGGCTGGTGTGCGCTGGCTTGAGCGCGCTCGGGACGGCGATTGCGCCGGGCTATCCGACGTTCATGGCGACCCGGGCTCTGGGCGGCTTCGGTAGCGCGATCACGATTGGCGTCACCTTCGGAGCTGCCGCGTCGCTCTACAGCGGTGCTGCCCGCAGACGGGCATTGAGCCTGATCGGGGCGTCGTTGTCGCTAGGAACTGCGCTGGGGCCGCTGCTGCTGACGACGGCGAGCGTTGCCGTCGGCTGGCGCGGCGCGTTTGCGCTGATCGGTGGGCTGGCAGGCGTCGGATTCGTGCTGATGCTGGGGCTCTTTCCGGCCGAGGAAGCTCATGGAAACGGACGCTTCTCCATTGGCCGGATGCTCGACTCATACCGGCCGCTGGTGCGCGATCACCCGATGCTGATGCTCTACGGCGTCTGGGCGCTGAGGGCGATCTGCTGGCTTGGGTTGCTCAGTTTCGTCGGGGCCTATTTCACCGAAGAACACGGCTTTTCGACGCGGGCAGGCGGATTCGTCTTCATGGTTGCCGGGGGAGGTTACTTTGCCGGTACGCTCTCTGCGGGCGGCAGGCTGGGGGATTTCAACCCGAGGATGCAGGCGGCGTTGTCGTTGCTCGGTATGGCCGTCGGTACAGCACTGCTCTTCGGGTTGACGGCTGGGCCGATCCCGGGGCTCTTCGCCCTGGCGCTAGTTGCGATCTCGAACGGGGTGTTCCAGGTCAGCGTGATGACGATGGCTGCCGACCGCAGCCCGGCTGGTCCCTCAACGACGATGGTGCTGACCGAGACGGTGCTGAGCTTCGGGGCGGCCATTGGCGGCGGGCTGAGCGGACTGCTGCTCGACGTTGGCGGCTACAGCGCCATGGGCGCTGGTCTGTCGCTGGCCGTGCTGGTTGGCGCTGTTCTGATCGCTCGACGAGAAGGACCGCTGGCGATCCCTCCGGCAACTCAACCGACGTAGTGCGTGCCGAGAAAGCGCGTCTCGGGAAAGCCGCGCGCCATATCCTCCCAGAAGAGATCGGCCAGCATCGGTGGGTAGGCCGGTATCGCCGCGACCTCTTCGCGAGTCATGAAGCGTGCATCGAGCACATCCGGGTCGGTGAGGGTGATGACGCCCTCGGCGTACCTGGCGAGGACGAAGATCTCGATCTGGCGTATAGGCCGCTCGCGTGCATCGGGCGCTGTCAGGCGATGAACGACCTCGTGGATATAGATGACGCGTTCGGCGGTGACGACCAGCCCGGTTTCCTCTCGCAGTTCGCGTTCGGCGCCTTCAAGCACGGATTCGTCGTTCTCGAGCCCACCGCCGGGGAAGTTCCAGTAGCGCCCGGTCATCCCACCGACCGATGGCCGCGTCTCCGGCGCGTAGGCTTCCACCAGCAGGATGCGGCTATCCCTTGGCACGACGACCGACGCTCGAATACGGTGGAACATCGTCACTCCCAGCCTTCTGCGACTCAATTCGATCCGACAGTCTGAGAAAAAGATGCCAGATCAGGTAGAGACGTGCCGCTGGCGCGTCTGCTATTCGCGAGACTCGATTTCCCGGCATAGCCGAGAGCATCGAGAGCAAGACGCGCCAGCGGCGACGTCTCTACGTCGTTCATCGGAGATGCGCTGTTCGATGCTAGTCTAGACATGCTCACGGATGGAGCCGGATCAATGCAGGGACGGATGAGGGCGTAACGATGGCGTCGGTTATCACGGTCGAAAATCTACACAAGACCTACGGCTCGATGGTTGCCGTCGAGGATGTGTCGTTCACTGTCGAGGAAGGCGAAATCTTCGGCATCCTCGGGCCCAACGGCGCCGGTAAGACGACGACGGTTGAATGCTTGCAGGGTCTCAGAGAGGTCAACGGCGGCACGCTGCGGGTCTTTGATCTCGACCCAACGACGCAGATCGAGCAGGTGCGCAGCCGCATCGGCTCCCAGCTCCAGGACTCCGCGCTACCTGGCCGGATGAAGGTCGAAGAAGCGCTGCAACTCTTCGCCGCCTTCGCTCACAACCCGGTTGATCCCGAGGAGCTTATTTCTCGCTGGCGGCTCGAAGAACAGCGCACGCAGACATTCGACAGTCTCTCCGGCGGGCAACGCCAGCGCCTCTTCATCGCACTGGCCTTCGTCAACGCGCCGGAGTTGGTCTTTCTTGACGAGTTGACGCAGGGGCTCGATCCACAATCGCGACGCGCAACCTGGGAGCTGATCCGGGAGATTCGCGAGCAGGGTACGACAGTTGTCCTCGTGACGCACTTCATGGATGAGGCTGAATACCTCTGCGACCGGCTGGCGGTCGTCGACAGCGGCAAGGTCATTGCCCTCGATACTCCCCAGGGGCTGGTCGATGGTCTGGGGCTGCCGGTCGTCGTGCGCTTTTCCACGGAAGTCGATGACCTGAGCTGGCTGGAAGCGTTGGATGTCGTTGACAGGCTGGATCGCCGGGGCGATGCGGTTGAGGTGCAAGGGAGCGGCCCAGTGCTGGCGCTTGTCGCCGCCGAGCTCGTGGCGCACGGCATCGTTCCGCCCGACTTGCGCGTTGACCGGCCAACCGTCGAAGACGCTTTCCTGACCCTCACCGGTCGAACGATTCGGGGCTGATCGAGATGCGTGGCTACCTTGCGATGACCACCGCCGAGATACGTCTCTTCTTACGCGAGCCGTTCTCAATCGTCTTCGTCCTCGCCTTCCCGCTCATGATGATGATGCTGTTGTCAGCCGTCTTCGGCAACGACCAGGAGGAAGCCCAGGCTATCGAGAACGGTATGCTCGTCTGGCGGGGCGTGACGCCGGTGAACTACTACACCGCGGCGTCTGTGGCGGTGATCGTCGCGGCCCTGGGTGTGATGACCCTGCCGATCAATCTGGCTGGCTACCGCGAGCAGGGCATTCTCAAACGGCTACGGGCTTCGTCTGTCCCTGCCTGGACGCTCTTCAGCGCCCAGCTAACCGTCGCGCTGTTGACATTCGTCGCCGGAACGATCCTGATGGGTGTCGTTGCCTGGCTTGTTTTCGATGCGATGCTGCCCGATGATCCGCTTGGCGTCATTGTTGCTGTGCTGCTCGGAACGGTGGCATTTGGCGCGCTCGGGCTACTCATGGCGGCGCTGGTGAAGAGCAGTCGTTCGGCACAGGGCATCGGCCTCTTGCTGTTCTTCGGGATGTGGCTCATCTGCGGCACTGCCCCTCCTCGAGCTGTATTGCCATCGGGTCTGCGCGACTTCAGCGAACTGCTGCCGCTCACTCATCTGGTGACCGCTATCCAGGACCCCTGGTACGGCTTCGGCTGGAACTTCACTGATCTTGGAATCCTCGCCGGTTTCGCTATCGCCGCCGCCATCCCGGCACTCTGGTTCTTCCAATGGGATTAGAAGCGCTGTAGCCCCCGTTGTTACGACCGCATTCGATGACTTGGCTGCCCGCGAATCAGTTCGAGCTCGTAGCACGGCGAATGCAGTTGGTTCGCGGTCATATCTGCCGGTCGCCACACAACACCACAAGGAAGAGATCGGCGCTGGCGAACGGTCAATGATGATTTGAGTGGGTACCATCGTCCAGAGACCTGCGTACCGATTGGCCTAGCACCCGCAGGTTTCGGCAAGTGTGGCCCGATGGATCGAACGGGTGACTAAGCCAGACCAATTCGTAAGCTCTGTGTCCAAAAGTGCCAAAAACGGTAGTAGGTCAAGGCTAATCGGACTGTCGAATTAGGTACTTACCTCTCATTCGGTGACCATGGTCATATCGTTTGGCAGTCGCGAGTGTCATAGGCCTGCGACATGCCTTCTTGTGCTTCGGCGCGGATCTGCAAACTCCACCGGATGGCCCGCGGCTAAGAGGTACCCGGCGGTATTACATCCCAATCATCTCTCTGAGATAGTGAGATGGGCATAAGAATCGTAAATACTGAGGGATATCGGCATGACTGAAAACAACGGCATAATCATCGTTCCGCGACGGTTGCGACTACTCGTCAGCATCGCTGTCACGCTTGCTCTGTCGCTTGGCATTTTGGCTATTCAACCGGCCGCTAGTCAGGCCGCACCTGAACGGGCACTCATCTTTACCGGCCAGGGGCCAGTAGCGACGAATTTTGCCAGCTTCGGCGACGCAACCGGCGCACAGCTTGACCTGTTGAATACATTCCCGGATGACTTGAGTGTCTACGCCTGCGTTGCCTTGCCCGGCCAGTCTCAGCCATTTTCCACGACTCAGATTGCTCAGCTGTCGGCCTATTTGAACGATGGCGGCACGGTCATCGCAATGACGGATAACGGTGCATTTACCGCAACCATCACCACGATGAACAGCCTTTTCGCCAGCCTTGGCTCCGGCATGGTTGTCGATCCAGCCTTCGTTGGAGCCCTCATCCAGACAACGACAATGATCGACCCATCTCCACTAACCGACGGAGTTGATTCGATCAACTATTCGTCGACCTCGACGCTTTCAATCGGCGGCAACGCCCAATCGCTTGTGCGAGTCCAGAGCGGCACTCCTTTCATTGGTGCGGAAGAAATCGGCCAAGGCTTGCTCGTTGTCTCCGGAGATACAAATGTCTTCGCGACGATGACCTTTGACCCGCAGGCTAACCAGGGCAATCGAACTCTCTCAAGCAACTTGTGCCAGTCACATTCCAATGATGATGAGCCTCCGCCACCTCCGCCACCTCCGCCTGTCCCTGGTGCAGTGTCGATCACTATCGACTTGAAACCCTATGGGAAGACGACGGAGATCGTCGCGCACAGCCACGGAGCCATCCAACTTGCAGTCTTCGGTAGCGACGACTTAGACGTAAGCGATCTCGATGTGAATTCTCTACGTCTCGGTCCGGCTGGGGCTTCTCCGGAGAAGAGTGGCAGGTCCTACGGAAAGCTCAAGGATGAAAACCACGACGGAATCACTGATCTGCGGCTGAAGTTTCGCGCCAGCGATACGGGTCTACAGCCAGGTGATACACAAGTCTGTCTGACCGGACGTCTGATGGATGGTACCAACGTCTCTGGATGCACATCAGTAAGAGTCGTAAACAAGAACGGCGGAAAGAAAGATAAGTAGAAACTCAATACGCGGCCTCGTCCGCGAAGAATAGGTGATCTGATTACCGGGCCCCTGCACAGCCTGTGCAGGGGTCTGGTGATTGTCAAGGAGGTCACGAGCTGGCGATATGGTGTGATCCATTGACTTTGAAAAGCGTATCGCTACAATGCGCTCACCGGAATACGCGCAGCTCCACTGGTGCTGATGTCCGGGCGTCCAGTTGCCGCATTGAAAGAGCGGGGACATGCGTCGTCGGACAGGCCCGATTCTTCTTGTCGTCATAGCTACAGGTTTGTTGTTTGGCAGTGCCCTTCGCGCCGTCGCGGTCGCACCTGCTAACGAGCACTTCCAGCGTAGTTGGGCGCGCACCGACCAACCGGTCGCATCCGGCCAGGTCAGCCGTACCTGGATGTGGGGGCCGGACGCTTTCACCGGGGATGTGCAGGAATCCTACAGCGAATCTCCCGGCGGACAACGCAGCGTCCAGTACTTCGATAAAGCGCGGATGGAGATCACCCAGCCGACGAGCGGCGACCCGGATTCGATCTGGTACGTCACCAATGGGCTGCTTGTCGTTGAACTGATCAGCGGCAAGATGCAACTCGGCGACAATACCTTCAACCAGCGCCAACCCGCTATAGTCAACGTTGCCGGCGACGCCGACGATTCGACCGGTCCGACATACGCGAGCTTTGGGGCGCTGCTTGGCGCGCAACCCGAAGCCGTCGGATCGACATTGACGAAGCGCATTAGCCGGTCGGGGCAGGTGACGGATGACCCAACACTTGCCAATCAGTCCCAGTCCATCGCAACGGTCGATGATGTGACGAACCACGCCATTGCCGAGCCTTTCTGGAATTTCATGAATTCAAGCGGGGTGGTTTGGGATGGGAGCGCCTACGTTAGCGCGCCGCTCTTTGAAAACGCCTACTTCGCGACCGGGCGTCCGATCACTGAAGGCTACTGGGCAAGTGTGAAGATCGCAGGAACGTATCAGGACGTTCTGATGCAGTGCTTCGAGCGTCGTTGCCTGACCTACAACCCTGCCAACGCGCCGGAATGGCGGGTGGAGGCGGGCAACGTTGGACGTCACTACTACGCCTGGCGCTACGACCAGCCAGGGAGTTCCGCGACTCAGACAGCATCGGCAACCGCGACAAGTTCCGCGAGCAGTTCTCCCACCTCCAACCCAACCGTCACTACTTCGCCAACTGCATCTGCCGGCAGTACCCCAACGCCAAGCTCGCCTCCAACATTCGATACGGCAACGCAATACGAGTCCGCCGAAACATGGGGACAGCCATTCATTCCAGATCTGTATCTCTACAATCCGATCGGAATCGAGGTCGACCAGTTCGGGCACTACTGGGTGGCCGACGCCAACAATCATCGGATCGTCGAGTTCGACGCCAATGGCATCCAGCTGCGAACGATTGGAACAGAAGGCACCGGACCGCTCCAGTTCAAACGGCCCTTCGATGTGGCGTTTGATTCGGACGGAAACATCTACGTCGCCGAGTTCGAGGGCTACCGCATACAGAAGATCGCTGCTGACGGGACCTTCATTAAGACATGGGGAACCTACGGCGCCGCACTCGGGCAGTTCGACAAACCCGCTGGCATAGCCGTCTCGGGCGATACTGTCTACGTTACCGAGTACAACAACCACCGGGTCCAGTTCTTTGATCTGGACGGATCATTCCGCGGTTACTGGGGTGTTGTCGGTTCTGGAAACTCAAATTTCAACTATCCGGTCGGCATTGACGTCGCTCCCGGCGGTAACGTCCTGGTTGCAGACTGGGGAAACCATCGCATTCAAAAGTTCGATCCCACGGGCATCTACCTCGGGCAGTTCGGAAGCTTTGGTTCGTCAGCGGGGCAGTTCAACGGCCCCTGGGGCATAGATACGGCGAGTGACGGCACGATCTATGTTGCCGAGTCTGGAAACAACCGCATTCAGGTATTTTCGGCAAATGGGGACTACCTCCGGCAATGGGTCGGGGATGGGGCTCAACCAGGCAATTTTCGGGCTGCCCGCAGTGTAGCCTGGGATGGCAATTCTCACATCTATGTGGTCGATTCCAAGGATAGCCAGGTTCTGAAGTTCACAACCGAAGGCGAGTTCGTCTACAGGGTCGGTGACAACCGGAGGGGGCGGTTCGGCATACTCGCAGGCATCGAAGTAGATGAACAGGGACGAGTACTCGTTCCAGACAGCTTGAGTGGCTACCCTCGTATCCAGATCTACGAGAACGACGGTACACCGCTGACCGAGGTGAGCCCATCAATCGCTCCAGCCGCGATGTCGATGCCGGTAGATGTTGCCATTGGTCCGAACGGCAACCGGTACGTTGTCGATGGCAACGTCATCAGATACTTCAATGCAAACTGGGAGTACGTCGGAATCTGGGGCGGTCAATTTATCTCTCCACAGGGCATCGCAACTGACTCGGACGGCAACGTCTATGTTGTTGACACCGGCAACAATCGCATCCAGAAGTTCGATGCTGCTGGTAACTTCCTGACGCTCTGGGGAACTGCTGGAAGCGGAGATGGGCAGTTCCAGTCGCCGTCTTACATCACCATCGTTGATGGGCACGCCTACGTTACCGATTCATACAACTCACGCGTTGAGGTCTTCGATCTCGAAGGAAAGTACGTAGGCCAGTGGGGAACCCCTGGTATGGGCGATGGCGAATTCAACAACCCGATCGGTATCGCGGCGGATACTGAGGGGTATATCTACGTCGTCGATCACGGCAATGGCCGCATTCAGAAGTTCAGCTCGGACGGGCAGTTTGTCGCAACCTGGGGGAGTCCCGGTGACGCTCCCGGCCAACTGAATGCTCCCTGGGGCATCGTTGTCGATACTCGTGGCTACGTTTTCGTCACCGAAGCGGGTGGATCCAGAGTCCAGAGTTTTCAGCCGATGAATTGAGCATCACAGAAAGATACGCACATGCGTCGTCTCGTTGTTGGTAGCCTGGCTACATCGGCCACAGCCTTAATCCTCATCGCGGGCATCTTCCAGGCAGGCGCTGTTGCGCCGGGCAACCAGTATTTCCAGCGCAGCTGGGCACGCACCGACCAACCGGTGGCCTCCGGTCAGGCTAATCGCACCTGGATGTGGGGGCCGGACGGATTCACCGGAGAAGTGCAGGAACCCTACAGTGAGTCTCCCGGTGGACAACGCACGGTTCAATACTTCGACAAAGCCAGGATGGAGATCAGCCAACCGGGAAGTGGTGATCCGAATTCGATCTGGTACGTCACGAACGGCCTGCTCGTCGTTGAGTTGATCACTGGCCGGATGCAGGTTGGCGACACGAGCTTCAATCAAGGCCAGCCGGCTACGGTCAATGTTGCTGGCGATGCCGACGATTCGACCGGCCCGACCTACGCCACCTTCAAGGCTGTGCTCAACGCTGCAACCGCTCGCGCGATCGGAACACCCGGCGCACCATTGTGTAATCTCCCAGTCAAGTCGACCGAATCGGAACAGCTGGCAAGGCATCGCACTGGGCTAACTACGCCATGGGATCGGCCTATCTTGGTGAGATCACGAAGCACGCTATTGCCGCGCCATTCTGGAGCTTCATGACATTCGACGGGCTGGTTTGGGACGGCACGGCGTATGTCAAAGCGCCCTTGTTTGAGAATGCCTACTTTCGCAACCGGCAGGCCAATTACGGAAGCATACTGGGCAAATGTCAAAGTGGCAGGAACCTATCAGGACGTCTTGATGCAATGTTTCGAGCGGCGCTGTCTGACTTTCAATCCGGCTAACGCGCCCGAATGGCGGGTCGAAGCGGGCAACGTTGGACGCCACTATTATGCCTGGCGTTACGCTCAGCCAGGTGGCGGAGCGACTCCCACGGCAACTGCAAATCCAGCTGGCACCGTAACTGCTACATCCACATCGTCCGCGACCACGTCTCCAACAGCTACCGGGATGCCCGAAACGGCAAGGATCTACGAACCCGTCGCTGTTTGGGGTGAACGCACTGACTTGATCTCCTCATTCGGCGCTATCGGCCTAGCCATTGGCAGTCAGGGAGATCTCTGGGTTGCGGACGTTTTCGCCGAGCGCATTCTCAAATTTGACACAGATGGCGTATTCCTGCGGTCCTTCGACTCCTCGAACAGCGGTGTGGGAGAGTTCCTTGATGCGGCAGATATGGCCCTTGACGCAGATGGAAACATCTACGTTGTTGATTCCTTTCACAACATAGTCCAGAAATTCGCTCCTAACGGAGCGTTTATCCAGGAATGGGGCGTCCTGGGTACGGGCAACGGGCAGTTCACTTCTCCTCAATGCGTTGCTGTACGAGACAATCTCGTCTATGTGTGCGACACGCAAAACAATCGCATCCAGCGCTTCACACTAGCAGGAGCCTACGTTGACCAGTGGGGCGCGCTGGGTACCGGCCCCGGACAGTTCAGTTGGCCCGAGCGAATTGCTTTCGACACCGCCGGCAACATCTACGTCGCCGATTTCCGCAATGATCGTATTCAGAAATTCGATGTCAATGGCGCCTTCATCAGCCAATTTGGGAGCCCCGATCCTGGACCAGGGAAGTTAGAGCGCGCCCAGGCTGTCGCAGTGGCTAGCGATGGCGTCGTCTATGCCGTGAGTTACAACGATACTCGCATTGTGCGCTTTGCCCCCGATGGGTCATTCCTGAGCGCATGGGCGAGTGACGGAAGCCTGGCCAGACAGTTCCCTGAGCCAGCGGATCTTGCGATCGGTGGCGACGGACAGCTCTACGTTGCCGATGCTTATTATGGAGGTATTCAAGTCTTCAGTAGCACCGGTGATTTTCTGTATGCGGTGAACGATACTGGCTATGAACACTTTGCTAACCCGGTAGATCTTTCATGGGATCAGTCTGGCAATCTGCTCATCGCGGATGCTTTTGCTGAATTTCCGCGTATCGTGACATATCTTGAAAATTGGCATCCAACTTGAAAACTGGCTTTCTACTACCTCCCATATCGAGCAGCTGAAGTACCCAACGAGCGTCGTCGTTGCATCCAGTGGCGACCGCTTTATCACGGATAGTCTGAACAATCGAGTTATTCAGTTCGATCCGGCCGGCGCGTACAAGCAGTCCTGGGGCACGCTGGGCACAGGGCCGGGACAGTTCAACAATCCCCAGGTATGGCGATGGATGCCGACGGTAACATCACGTCGTCGACGCGGGCAATAACGCGTGCAGAAATTCGACGTCAACGGGGTCTTCCTCGGGGTCTGGGGCGGTTTCGGCACGGGCGATGGGCAGTTCAATAGCCCGTCAGATATCTACGCTGCCGGTCAGCTTATTTACGCCACCGATACGGGCAATGATCGGGTACAGATCTTCGACCGCAGCGGCAACTATCTTGGCCAGTGGGGCACACACGGAGGCGATGAGGGACAGTTTGACAGCCCTGTGGGCTTGAATGTCGATGTCGACGGCTATGTCTATGTGGTGGATCGCGACAACGGCCGTATACAAAAGTTTGACCAAGAAGGTGGATTCATCGCGATATTGGGATTCCGGGAGCAGTTTAGGACACCTCGATGAACCATGGGGAATCGCGGTTGATTCGAACGGGTATGTCTATGTGACAGAACAGGGCGCTTATCGCGTCCAAGTCTTCGAGCCAACCAATTGATATTACGAAGGAGTGCGACCATGCGTAGACTAACTGTTGGTGGTCTGGTGGCACTTGCGGGGGTTGTGCTCCTGCTAATGAGCATTCTGCAAGCAGGCGCCGTCGCGCCGGGGAATCAGTATTTTCAACGCAGTTGGGCGCGCACCGATCAGCCCGTTGCATCCGGCCAGGCAGTGCGCACCTGGATGTGGGGGCCAGACGCCTTCACCAACGAACTTCAGGAACCCTACAGCGAGTCACCCAGCGGCCAACGCAGCGTGCAGTACTTTGACAAAGCACGCATGGAGATTAGCCAGCCGACGAGCGGTGACCCGAATTCGATCTGGTACGTCACCAACGGCCTGCTCGTCGTCGAATTGATCACTGGGCGAATGCAGATCGGCGATGCGAATTTCACTCAGCGCCAACCGGCTACGGTCAATGTGGCGGGAGACGCTGATGACCCGACCGGTCCGACGTATGCCAGCTTCGCACAGGTACTTGGTGCCGCGCCGCTGCCGATCGGATCAGCCAGCGCGCCGTTCGTCATAAGCCAGGCGATTGACCGCAATGGTGGGGTGATCGAGGCGCTGCGCTGGGCCAACTACGGTATAGGTACGGCGCAGCTGGATGAGGTCACGCAGCACACGATTGCCGAGCCCTTCTGGGCCTTCATGAACGCGACTGGAATTGTCTACGAGAATGGTAATTATGTGTCGGCTGGTTTGTTCGAAAACCCGTATTTTGCGACGGGTCGCCCTATCACCGAAGCGTACTGGGCGAGTGTCAAAGTCGGAGGCGGCTATCAGGATGTCTTGATGCAATGCTTTGAACGGCGCTGCCTGACGTACAATCCGGCCAATGCACCGGAATGGCGGGTCGAAGCGGGCAACGTGGGACGGCACTATTACGCCTGGCGCTATAGCGGTGGAAGCGGATCACCAACTGCCACCGCCTCGGCAAGCCCATCAGTGACATCTACCCAGACCGCATCAAGCAGTCCGACGATGACTGGTAGCGCGACTGAGCCGACATCTCCAACCGAAACAGCTGTGCCAGTTCCAGCAGTCTACGGATACTTGCGGAGTTGGGGTTCTGCAATCAGTACCTATGACAAACTTGGGAAGGTCTCCGATGTTGCGATCGATCCGGACGGCGATGTCTGGACAGTCGATACGGATAACGACCGTATCTCGGAATTCGATGCAACGGGGCGCTTCAAGCGCTCAATAGGGACATCGGGCTCGGGACCGCTACAGTTCAATACCCCGTTGAGCCTGACCGTAGCCCAAGATGGAACGCTGTACGTCGCCGGACTCGTACAATTCCCGTATCCAGGTCATCGCGCAGGACGGGATGTACGTGACGAATTGGGGTTCGTTCGGCTCCGGCAACGGCCAATTCGATGTGCCCACTGATATCGTCGTGACCGGGAAACCTCGTGTATGTTGCAGATACGGGGAACAATCGTATCCAACTGTTTGACCGCGCAGGGGCCTATCTTGGGCAATGGGGCGCTGCTGGGGTGGCAATGGTCGAATTCAACACATCCTAATGGCGTCGCGCTCGATGCTATCGGAAATGTCTACGTTGCAGACACGTTGAATAATCGCATCCAGATATTCACGGCAAGCGGAGCCTATCTCTTCCAATATGGCAGCCAGGGCAACGGAAATGGCCAGTTTTCGATTCCCGTTGGTGTTGTGGTTGATGCGGATGGGAACGTGTATGTTTCGGAAGCATTCGGCAACCGGATTCAGGTGTTTGAGCCTGGAGGCGTCTACAAGACCAAGTGGGGATACCTTGGCGATGGTCACGGTGATCTCAACCGGCCAAGCGGAATCGCCCTCGACGCGAACGGTTTCGTCTACGTTGCGGACTTTGATAATTCTCGAGTCGTGCAGTTTCTCCCACAGGGTACGTACGTCTACGAAATCCGCGACAATGCTCGTGGACTATTCGAGATGCCGGTCGACGTCACTATCGACGAGACAGGGAAACCGCTCGTCGTCGACAGTTCGCTAAATGACGGATTGATCCAGACGTTCGATCCTCTCGGCAACCCGCTTATCGACTTCAGCCCGCCACCCAGTAGCCTTAGTCCATTCAACGGCATCACGAGTGTAGCTATCGGACCGCAAGGGGCTCGCTACGTGGTTGATTCCGGGAACAATCGGGTTCAGTACTTCACGCACGACTGGATATATATCGGGCAATGGGGCACAAGCGGTAGTGGTCTTGGGCAGTTCTCCGATCCTCAGGGAATCGTGGTTGATCAGGACGGCAACGTCTACGTCGTTGACACCGGTAACAATCGTATCCAGAAGTTCGACGGTGCAGGCACGTTCATCGATCTTTGGGGCGGGTCTGGTTCCGGAGATGGTCAGTTTGACCGGCCGATCGACATCGCGATCTTTGGCGCGGTCTACGTGACGGATGCGAATAACAATCGGGTGCAGGTGTTCACCCGCGATGGCGATTACCTGGCGCAGTGGGGCAAATTGGGAACCGGGGCCGGCCGTTTCAATCAACCGGCTGGCATTGCCGTAGATGCAACTGGATTTATCTACGTTGTCGACCACGGAAACAACCGCGTCCAGAAGTTCACGTCGGCCGGTCAGGCAGTGGCAGCCTGGGGCAACGCGGGCAGTGGACCAGACCAACTTGATGAGCCATGGGGTTTAGCGGTCGATGGCAATGGCTTGGTCTACGTTACTGAACTTGGAAAAGGTCGCATTCAGGTCTTCGCGGAGCCGCCGGGATGAGGCCGGGAGTTTGGGCTGCGCTCAATCGTCGAACAGATTGCCTGCCAGATACTTGAGGCCGGTGTCGCAGGTGACAGTGGTGACGGTATGGCCCGGGCCGAACTGCTGGGCGATCTCGATTGCGGCGGTTACATTCATACCGCTTGATATGCCACAGAAGATACCTTCTTCGCGGGCAAGCCGGCGGGCCATGGCCCGGGCGTCGGCTTCGTCAACAGACATCGCGGCATCGTAGAAGGATGTATCTAAAAGCGGTGGGATAAAGCCAACCCCAACACCTTCGATGCTGTGCGAGCCGGAGATCCCCTGTCCAACGATCGGCGAGGTTGCTGGTTCGACGACGAAGATCTGCGGATCCTGTCCCGCCTTTCGAAGGGCGCGTGAGACGCCCATGAGCATCCCGGCTGTTCCGACGCCGGCGCAGAACGCATGGATCGGTCCGTCGATTTGCTGCACCAACTCCTCGCCGATCTTCGCGTAGCCGTCCAATGAATCGGTGTTTTCGAACTGCCGGGTCCAGAAGACATCGTCGCTGGACGCCATCTCCTCAACGATCGTGCGCATCTCGGCCATCAGCCCCGCGTTAATGCCCTTACCGTGGCTCGGAACGATCGTGACGTCGGCGCCGAATGCGGCCATCGTCGCCAGCTTTTCCTGCGCGAAGGCATCAGACGAGACGACGTTGAAGCGATAGCCTTTGACGGCGCAGACGAAGGCCAGTGATGATCCTGTGCTGCCGCCCGTGAATTCGACGACGGTCATTCCGGGTACAAGCGCGCCGCTCTCTTCCGCCGCTTCGATCATCGCCAGCGCCATGCGGTCCTTATACGATCCAGTTGGATTGCCGCCCTCGACTTTGACGAAGACATCTGCACTCCCTTCAGGAACAACCTGGGTGAGTTTGACGACCGGCGTATTGCCGATCATTCCGAGGGCGGATTCGAGGACGGATGCAGAGGAAGTCATCGGCAGGGAGTACCTTTCCTGGCTGGGGACTGATTAGTTTGACTCTACTTGAAGAGTGGGAGTCGAGACAGGTCCAGTCTAGCAGAACTACACGCGCTCACTGAACCAGTCGACAAGCCGGGCGAGCATGTCGCGGACGTGCTCACGCTCGCGGAAACCGTGTGGTTCGCGGGGATAGACAACGAGTTCGGTTTCGACGCCGCGTTCCTTCAGTCCGCGCCACATCTCGTAGGCCTGTCCAACCGGGCAGACCGGGTCCTGCTCGCCATGCAGGAAGAGTGTCGGTGTCTGGACTTTCTCAATGCTGTAGATAGGTGAACGGAAAGTGTAGAAGCCGTCAGCGTTATGCGGGTCGGCCCGGTTGAAGGTCTCGTCGAAGCCTTTGATTGGGCTAACGCCGTGGAAGGAGGTCCAGTTGGTGATGGAAGCGCCAGAGACTGCCGCTTTGAAGCGTGGCGTCTGGGTAATCGCCCAGGGCGTGATGTAGCCGCCATAGCTCCAGCCGCCGATGCCAAGCCGATCCGGATCGGCCCAGCCCTGCTCGACGCAGTAATCGACGCCGCGCAGGACGTCTTCAAGATCGCCGCCGCCCAGATCGCGGTTGTTCAGCTCGGCGAATTCCGTCCCGAAGCCCATACTGCCGCGATAGTTCGGGAAGAAACAGAGGTAGCCGCGTTCGGCCAGTAGGTGAGCCCAACCCATCGAGCGGGTGTCCGGGAAACCATAGCCGGAGAGGCCGGTCGGGCCGCCGTGGACAAGAACGATCATCGGCAGGGGATCACCTGACGGCTCAGCATCGTCGGGCCACAGCAGCAACCCCTGGATCTTGCGGTCGTCGAAACTCTGCCAGTACACGGTTGTGACGTTGCTGTTGACGCGCTTACCCAGGGCATCGCCGATGGTTGTCAATGCCGTCCATTCGATCTCGTTGCCGTCCAGGCGGCCCAGTTGAACATTCGATGGACTGTCAGGCGTCGAGGTGATGATCGCGACCTGATCGCCGCTACGACTCTGGCTCAGCGCTTGCCCACCATAGGTTGCCAGATTGGCGCGCTCGAACCAGAGTGTTTCGCAAGCACCTTCCAGTTGTAACCGGCAGATCACCGCTGCGCCGTCCTCAATGGCCGGAGTCAGGATTGAGTCTGATCCCGGCGACCAGTGGCACTCCAGATATGAACGCGGGTGGCCTGCTGTCACGTTGCGTGCATCGCCGGTCGCCGAGTCGATCAAGACCACGTCGCCGCCAGTCATGCCCTCGTCGCTGAAGACGCAGCTGATGACCGAAATCGTCGCTCCATCCGGCGACCAGGCCGGGCGGGCGAGCTGTTTGTCAGGCGCATAGAGTGTTGAGACGGCTCCGCTCTCGACATCGATCACCACGAGGCGGGCTTCGTACCAGGCCCATGCATAAGGTTGGTCGGCGGCGATGGCTACGATTTTCGTGCCGTCAGGTGACCACGCAAATTCGTAGATGTGCAGGTCGGCATTCGTTACTTGCTCGGTTTTGCCAGCGCTGACGTCATAGCGCCATAGACGGCTATAGCGGTGGTCCTCCTCGTATTCGACCCAGTCTCGTCCATCCTTCTTGCGCTCGGTGATCTCTTCTGGTTCGGGATCGGTGGCTAGCAAGAGGATCGCGTCGCCCTGTGGAGACCATGCGAAGCGCGAAACGCCCGCCTTCAGGCTGGTCAGCACGCGGGCTTCACCCCAGTCCTGCTTGAGCAGGCATAGCTGATGGTGGGCATTGCCTTTGAGTTTCCCGAGGTAGGCCAGCTCATCGCCGCCGGGCGACCAGCGCGGGTGGCGCGCGTGGGTGTCTCGGGCAGTCAGTCGGTGGTCGTCCTTCTGCTTGCTGGCCAGCCAGACTTCGGAGCTTCCAGCATGGTTACCCTTTTCGCCGACCGCGCTCGACCGGGTGTAGGCAACACGCTCGCCGTCCGGGTGAATCTGCGCGTCACCGGGTGAGGTCATGTTGAGTAGCTCATCTATCGAGAGATATCGGGTAGTTGTCATCGCGTTGTGCCAATCTTCCTGGATCGAGTTCAGATCTTGAAGGGCATCTTCGCGGAAGTAACTGTAATGTGCAAATGAGTAGTGGGATGCGATCTCGCATCCCACCGCAAGACTCTACTTTTCGACCGGCGAAGCAGACTAGACAGATTCCCGAAAATTCTGACCGCCAAAGAGGGAAAGATCTGGAATTATCGTAGGGATGAAGCTTGTCTTCGCCCGGCCACGAGTGCGCGTACGTTCACGGGTGAACACAAGGTTCACCCCCTACGAAGACCGGGAGAAAGAGTCGCCGATCAACCCTCAATGTTTTCAGAATGCCGTGGAGCGTTTAGCGCTCACCATATTCTGGAGTATTTCGTCGGTGATCTTGTTACGACGCTAATAGCGTCAGAGGTCAAATCGCTCTCTTGGAAGTGGTGCTGCAGGCAGCTGATTTCGGTCGCTAGCGCCCGGGTCGCCTCGTCGTTCGTGGTCGCGACCGAAATGGACCAGGCATCGTCAACACGCTCGATCTCGATATCGGCCGCACCAAGATGCTCTGGATGGAGGTGCAATCTGAATAGAAGCTCCATTCCTCCCGTGCTCTGAACATGGCGTAGCTCGCTGGCGATCTCCAGCGCGGCGTCGCGAAGAGCTAGCGTCGGTTCTCCTACCAGGGGTAAACCGGCGCTCATCTCGTCCTGTAGATAATCTCCGAATAGCGGCAACGGGTGTGTGCTTGATTGGCTCGTACGGCTACTACGTGGAGCCATTTTGGCGCTGGGTCTGCGCATTGCTCGATCCTCGACAGTGCCGGCTACGTCTTTTCGCTGGTGACTGATAAGAGTGTGCCTCGGACCATCAGGGGAGCTGGCCGCGTGAATGATCCTGATGCCGTCATTTCGTACGGACACAGGACGACCAGTTGTGCCGTGCTGACAAATAGTGGCGTTATCACGAAGGGCGGGCTCGATGCGTCGAGTGGGGTGGATGCGCCCGGTGGTTGCTACGGGAGTGGCCGCTGGAGTCGACGGCAGGCTCGCGAAGGTGTCTTCGTCGGCAGAAAAGAATGAATTCTCCCAGCTCCCGGAAAGCCGTGTGATCAGATCCTCGGAAGGCTTCGACGCAGTTGGTTCAGCATACAAGGCGATCAGCCGAAGTTCAGGTGCATGCAGGCTATTGAACCCTGATGATGTCGGGCTGTCATTGCGAGCGACCAGTCGCAGTCTTGAATGCGGCAAATCGCCGCTGTCGACGCACGCGCGTGGAGCGGTCTCCTGAGGCTGCACAGGTTCTGCTGGGCTCGTCTTTGATTGGTCGAGGGGGCCTAGTTCATTTGAGTGGCTATCGCTCCACCGAAGTGCTGGACGTTCGTTGGCCACAGGATCGCTGGTGGATGGCGTATATGCCAGCCGCAGTCGGAGTGCGTTGCTCGCATCCGAAACTGTCCTGGTCGATCCATCTGTCGAAACCGCTATGCGGTGCTTAACTTGACGGAAAACAATCGGGATGTCCGTCCGTTCGTTAGAGTGACGGGAACCAGGTGATAGCTGCACTGCCCGTTCAAGTACTGGCGCTGCATTGGCGTCCTCTGCGGAAATTTCCAATTGAAATTCATTGTGCACGCTACGCATCCTTGCTGGTACCTGGGTCACTTTGCGGCTAACTACCCGCTGGAACGATGTTGCGCCATATCGTCAACCGTCGACTGATGGGGGTGCCATCTCGCATTCGATATCGGCACAAATGCCGCCGTTCAGGTGCGGAGTGTGCGAGACTGTCGTCTCTAATTGCACACCGCATCATACAATCAAATGCCGGCGAACAAATACTGAAGACCCGCGAGAACGTCGACTCTTGTGATGTATGCGCCTCATCCTCTGATAGCCTATTGCACCGGGAGCATTTACTAAAGCGACCGTGGTCCTGTAACGACACCGCCGAGAGTATTCCGCTATTCGGGACCGGTCGGAGAATTGTGTATCAACGCAATCTCTCCTCCACGTATCTCTATTTGCCGGCTTGGGGAGTCGCCGCCTCATCCTGATCGAATTCGTCCGGGTTCTCGTCATCGCAACATTGCCTTGATAGTGGTCAGGTATCGACCTGGGATAGTTCGAACCGTCGGGGAATTCTGAAAGATGGTTGAAGGGGTCGGTGAAATCACAAAAGCCGCAGTGGTGCTGTCAATGCGCTGTATTGGTCGCCCCTCTCGACAGCAAGCGTGCAGATGCTCGCCATGACAATGGCGGGGTTCAGCCCAATTGGCCGCTTGGCGGATACATCGATCGAGCGTTTGAAGCCAGCATACAAACGCTCGACGATATTGAGGTGAGCCCAACTACTGCGAAGTCAGGTTGAGAAAGACGCCCCGATTGAAGGTGTCTACCAAGCAAGCGCTTAGTCGGCAGGTAGTAGTTCGAATGTTGCAAGTTCGGCAGGGACAGGTGGCGCATCCGCTGGCTGGTCGTGGCCGTCGGCGCCAGCATGGTACTTGCCTTGAACAGCGCGTGTAATGCGCTTGGCTTCCGCGATATCTTCAACATGCCGGGCTGTAACTGGGATGGCCTGACCATCCAGATGGAGTACACCACGTCCATGATGTTGCAGGTTTCGCGGCCAGTCGCGGGACATGCCGCCACCAGAGCGGATGTAGAGGCTGTCGTCCATGCGCGTGATCCAGATTATGACTTTTGAAGATGCGCCCGTGACGCGCCCGAAGGTCTCGAAGGTGATCTCGTGTTCTCGTTCGGCTGCTGCGAGTATCTCCTGGCTGAATGTTGCCATCGTGCATCTCCCGGCTATTGGCGACACGCTGTGACGTTCGCCAACGCTAGCACAGATCGGGCGGTGAGTCCTGAAAATCCGGAGGATGGTAGAGTGCCGGTATTGAGCAGATATCGAATGGCTTAGGAGAAACTGTGGCTGAAACCCCGCACCTTGAGATCGTCCAGATCATCGCTGGGCCGATCGAGACGAACTTGTTTCTGGTGATTGAAAAAGCGTCCGGAAAAGCAATGCTAATTGACGGGCCGCCGGAGAGCTTCGAGGCAACGGTCAACGAAGTTCGTAGTCGCAATCTGGAGCCCGAATTGATCGTGATCACGCATGGCCACTGGGATCACATCGCCGACGCGGATGCCCTGCGTCGCCAGTATGACATTCCATTGCTGGTGCACGCAGAGGACCGGCCCAAGATTGAGCATCCTACATACGGAGATATTGAAGGATTCAGCCCCGATCGGATAATCGCCGAGGGCGACCAGGTTCAACTGGGCGACGTTGTGTTCGAGGTGTTTCACACGCCGGGGCATTCACCGGGCCAGATATCTCTGTACAGCGCGACGGAGAAGATCATGCTCGGCGGCGACACGCTCTTCCCCGGTGGTTACGGCACGATCGAGATTTCCGATGCTAGCGCCGAGACGACCGTCGAGACGATACGGCGCCTGCTCGAACTGCCTGACGATACCGTCGTCTATCCCGGCCATGGAGTATCTACGACTATCGGTGCCGAGCGGCACTGGATGGAACGGGTCGCATCAACGGGACGGCTGCTCTAGCAGCGCCCAATCCATCAATCGGCGGATATCGATAATTTCAACGCCAGACAACACCACGAAGCGGCCGGATATTATGTCCTGGCCGCTTCGTTTCGCTGTTCGACAGGGAGTTATCTCTATACCCGGCGTGCATCCGTCGGTGGCGCGACGAGGCCGTTCTGAAACGCGTAGAGGACTGCTTGAGTGCGGTCGCGCACTCCAATCTTCTGGAAGAGGGCGCTGAGATTGTTCTTGACGGTGCTTTCGGCGAGATCGAGATCGTCAGCGATCTGGCGATTGTTACGCCCGCGCGACAGCAGTTCCAGGAAGCGCAGCTCGCGCTCGGACAGCTGCTGCCGGCTGTTACCGGGTGAGCTGTTGAGCAGGCGTTGGAATTCGCGCATCAGTACCGGCCCGAGGGCTGGGTCAATGCTCGAACCACCGGCTGCGGCCAGACGAATTGCTCGGATCACTTCATTTGAGCGCGTGTTCTTGAGGAGGTACCCTTTCGCCCCGGCTCGGATCGCGTGTATCGCATATTCATCGTCGGCGTACATTGTGAGGACGACGACGTGGGTATTGGGATAGTTCTTGACGATCATCTCCGTCGCCTGGATGCCATCCATCTCCGGCATGCTGATATCCATGAGTACAACATCCGGGCTGTGGAGTTTGACGAGTTCGACAGCTTGCTTGCCGTCGCTGGCTTCTCCTGCCACCTCAATGTCCTCTACCGAACCCAGCAGTTGCCGGAGCCCTTCGCGGAACAGATCATGATCGTCGGCTATGACTACACGTAACATCTACTGGCCGTCCTTTTCACTGCGGGTGAATTTCCACTGGCTCCATAAATCGCATACATCTGTGTCAATCCCCCGCATCAAAGCGTCCACCAGCCCGGGCCAGATCCGCCGGCTCTGGGGGTGGTTGGGAGAGGTATTCGCTGGCGCTGAGACCGGAGCCCTGGATACTAGACGGCACGCCGCTTGCCGGCACGACTAATGGTAGTCGTGCTTCCACTCTTGTGCCCGCTCCAGGATCCGAAGAAATTGAAATCTCACCGCCGAGATCTTCCGCTAGTTCACGCATCTGGACCATTCCAAAATGGTCGAGCGGCAACGCACCCGGATCTGTGATGCCAACGCCGTCATCGATTACGTTTACGATGAGCTCCCCGTCGCGACGGGTCACTTCCAAGCGGACTGAGTTGGCGGAAGCATGTTTCCGTACGTTCTGCAACGCCTCCCGAACGATTCCAATCGCAGCACGTTCAACTTCAGGAACCAGCTGAATGCCGGAAACCTGTTTGATATCCATCTCAAATTCGGATGCATCGATCTCAATGTTGCGAGCAATCGAGCGAAGTTGGCCGGTAATGCCGCGTCTTGCCGGCGTGGGCCGCCTCATTTCACCAATCGTCCTGCGCAGCTCGACGACTCGTCTTGTCCACGAGTTCTTGAACGACCTTAATCTCATTTAGCGCGATCTCAGGATCGTCGACCACGTAACGTGAAATGATCTCCATCTTCATGTTGAGATAGGCGAGATTCTGGACAACGTTGTCGTGCAGTTCACGGCCTATTTCGCGCCGTTCTTTCGCGATCAACTCTTCGATTGATCCCTGATCTTGCCGGCCGAGGCGGTCGGTGCGGTCGCGCAGAAATAGCGATTGGATGCCCCACGACATGCCAGCCGCACAGGCCGCGAAGGCGATGATATCTTCCGGCGCGTATTGGAAGGTCTGTCCATCGCGGCGTTCGGCGGCGATCGCCCCGATCAACTCGTCTCTCGCCATCAACGGCACGATCAACCAGGCGGGATGGCTGGGGTGGATGAAAGGACGGGCGAATTCGAGTGTGTTGCTGCCAATTCGATGGGTCGAAATCCAGCGCTGGTGGACGGCTTTTCCGAGCTCGTCGGGGCTGACCCCTGTGGGATCTGAGAGTGGCGATTGCCAGGCATGCACCAGCACCATCTGGCCGGTGTCATCGCGTTGAAAGATGCGAATGCAAACAGTCGCCGGGATGCGCGCCAGGATCGCAACGCCGATCTCATAGACATCCTGGACGGATGTAGCATCCACCAGCCGCGACTGCAAGATCGAACGGAAAGCTTGCGAGTGGTGTGCGCAAATAGCGGTCCTTCATTGTGCGTTCGAAATGGGTCAGTCATGACGTGCCGCCTCCGGTTTGAATTGCCGCTTCGGGATCCGTGGCATGTGCAGGTTCGTCCTCGTTGTGGGACGTGATTCATCGAGTGGCAGGGTGATCTGTAGAGATGACCCGCGCTCACTCGACCCATTCCGGCGGATCGAGCCGCCGAGAAGTTCAGTTCGTTCGATGAGCGCCAGCATGGCGATGTCGTGACCCTCTCAGCGCCGTCGCTCGGAGGCCGGCCCTGGAAATCGGTGATCGTGACTGTCACTTGACCGGCATTACTTTGCACGCGCACCGTGATCATGCCGACCCTGCCGGCACCATGTGCAAGAAACGCATCCTGGATGAGCCGATAGACAGCCGTTTCAACGGGCTCGCGAGCCGCCCTGGCAGTCGCACGTCCAGATTCACCTGATCATCGCTCTGCTCTTCGAGCGCTTCAATCAGTTCATTGAGGGCCGGTCTTGAGACCGAGAACGTCCAACGTCGACGGTCGGACGGCGAAGATGCGCTTGCGAAGGCGGTCGATGTTGCTGGCAAGCTGCGTGCGAACATTCTCAATCTGATCGATCAGTTCACCGGTGCCCTTATTCTCTTCGATCAGGCGGTGAGCATTGTCGAGGCTATAGAGACAGGCCGCCAGGGTCTGGAGTGTGTTGTCGTGAATATCGTCGACGAGCTCTTTGCGTTCGGTCTCTTGCTGTTGGAGCACCTGATCGAGCACGGCTGCTCTTCGGTCCCCACGTTCCTGAACGATCCGATAGAGCCGAGCGTTTTCAAGAGCGACGCCGGTATGAACGGCAATTGCACCGAAGACAGAGAGATCATGCGGTCCGTAGGCGTGCCGGAACGGGGTTCGCACCGTCATTGCGCCGACGACGTTGCGGCCGACGGTGATCGGCACAGTCATCTGCGAATGGCAGAGTTTCGAGCCCTCTATACGGGCCGCCCACTGGTCGTCGCCGCCGATTCGCGCGAGCCGTGGATTGAACTGCGACCAAGCTGAATTGCTCTGGCTATGGCGTCGCTGCCGGGCGCAAAATGGGTCCGATAGCGGCTGTACTCGCCGTCCGCGGCGACCCGTAGATCGAAATCCCGGCGACTTTCATCCAGCAGGCCGAGTGCAAAATATGTTGCATCCACGACCGACCCGACCTGATGATGGAGCTGGCGGAAGAGACTCTCTTCGTCAGTCAGCATCGCGAGCTGGATACCGATCTCATTGATGACGGCCAGACTGTCCGATGAAGCGACGACATCCTCATAGAGCATCGCATTCTCGATCATCGTCGATAGGGGTGGCGCCATGCCAGCCATCACCCGTTCATCGGCTTCATGGAAGCGCGAGCCTTCAGAGGTGTAATCAAGCAGAAGGAAGCCAAGCGTTCGATGGCGGCGACCGCGGAGCGGGACGAACATCGCCGCCCGAATCCCCAGCGCATCGACGAGTGAACGCGGCAGCATCGTCGAAGTTACGGCGTCGTCAACGATGATCGTCTCACCGCTGTGCATCATCCGATCAATCGCGGGCACGACCTGAGGCGAGAGGCTGATCATCTTGAGCATTTCGACCAGTTGCGGCTCAATACCGGAGACGGCTATGGGGACAAATTCGCGGCGGTCATCATTCCAGAGCATGGCGTATGAGCGATCGCAGCCCGGTTCTCGCCGGGTTAGCTCGACTGCCGCCTGCAATATCGTACGCGGATCGGCCAGATGTTCTATCTGCTGGTACAGACCGAAGACTGCCCGGTGGATTGTCGCGTCGCGGGATTCGGCGGTCAGGCGTTCGACTTCGAGCGCGGAAGCTAGAACGGCCGCCAGCAGCCCGGCGCGACCCTCGAATTCGCTGTCGAAAGGTGAGTCAGTGGTGCGCGCGAGATCGAAACGTCCAACGAGCTTGCCACCTGCAAAGAGCGGAATGATCAGCGCTCGATCGACGCCTAGCTGTTCGAACATCCAGTATTCGTTCGAGACGAGATAGTCCGAACGTCCTGGTCGTCCAGAAGGTCGAGGACCAGGCCATGTCCGGATTCAAAACGCTCTATTGAACTTGTCACTGGTGTGTAGGTTCCGAGCAGTCCCTGGGTCATGACCGGTGATGGGCCCGCGGCTGAGGTCACGACGAAACTTTGCCCGTCGGGCGACAGTGTTCTGACGACGGAGATATCAGCATCAAGGATTGTCGATCGCCGCTGCGACGACCTCGTCAGGCACACTTCTGAAATCCGGGCTAGCGGCCAGTAACGCCAGCCGGGCGAGCAGGCTGATGAGATGTAGGGTCTTCGCCCGCAGGGGCTGCGAGCGCCACGGTCTGGGGGTGACTATCTCGACATTTGTTGATCCCAGGCCGTCTGCAACAACCGATCCTTCTTGACGTAACGAGTTCAAGCGATGCGCCGACTCGGTGGACGCACCGTACTCGAAAAAACCATGAGCGAACTCCCTATCAATAATATGGGTGATCGAGCGCATGAACAACGGCCCAGGCGTGCCCTATTGGTACCGTCTTTCCCGAATTGATGCGGAATGCGCGAGTTTGCGGCTAAGGCTTGCAGGACTTCGGTCTTGGCGCGTAGGCTCACACTATGAAATCTGACCTTTCTTGGAACTGGCACGAGCAATGGTATTCCGGTCATCGGTTGTACCTGTCCGGTCTGCAAATCGACGGATAGCAGAGACAAACGGATGCGGACGTCGGCATGTGTCGAGGTCGAAGGACGGCGCATTCTGATCGATACTTCCCCTGAATTGCGTCTGCAAGCGGTTGCAGCTGGCCTGGACCGCGTTGATGCCGTGCTCTTCACCCATCCTCATGCCGACCATGTGGGAGGCTTCGACGACCTGCGGCGTTTCAACCAGATCAACCAGGCCAGGTTACCTGTCTACACCGATGCGTTGACAGCTGGAAACATCCGCGAGCGCTTCGCGTATGCATTCGAGAACCCGTTTCCATTTTTCGGCGGCAAACCGGATCTCGATCTGCACGTTTTCAGTGGGCCGTTCGATGTTCTGGGTGTGCCGGTCGTGCCCTTCCAGGTCGGTCACGGGCGCTGGACCGTCAACGGCTTTCGGTTTGGCGAGCTCGTCTATCTCACGGACGCAAAGGTGATCCCGGAAGCGGCGATGGACGCCATGCGCGGCGCGCAACTGCTCGTCATCAACGCCTTGCGCCATACGCCTCATCCGGTCCATCTGTCACTCCATGAGGCGCTGGCGGTTATCGATGAGATCGGACCGGAGCAGGCCTACATCGTTCACGTCTCTCACGAGATGGGCACCCATGCTGAGGTGAGCGCCGAACTCCCGGAGGGTGTATCGATTGCCTACGACGGCCTTGTAGTGGAAACGCCATAGGACGCCCGAACATCGTCAAGGTGAAAGGACGCTTGCCTTCAAGCGCGACGCCGGAGTAGAGGGCGCGTCAGGCAGGTTGGACCGCCGGTGCGGTTATGAGAGATCTCATTGCCGCTGTAGAGCGTCACTTCACAGCCCGCGCCTTTCAGCATCGCGGCCGTAACAGGATTTTCCTTGAGCATGACGCACTTGCGCGGCGCGGTGACGAGCACATTCGGAGCTTGCGTCGCGAACTCGTTCTCAGGAATCTCGATCATCTGGATGCCGCGCTCGCGCAACAATTGGATAAAGGTGACTTCCATCAATGGCGGGTAAACGACCGCAAGGTCATCGTCGATCATGCTAATGAGCGAGAGTAGATGCAGGCATTCAGCCGGGCCAGTCCAATGCGGCAGGCCGACGCGGACGACCTCGACACCTTGCTCCTTCATGATCCTGGCCATCTGCTCGATACCCGCGTCGTTCGTGCGGTAGCCGCTCCCGATCGCGAGCGTTCTCTCGTCGATCCAGAGGCAGTCGCCGCCTTCGAGCAATCCCGGTGGTTCGATGCGTCCGGCGATCGGGATGTTCAACTCGGCCATCGTGCGCTCGGCCAGGTCGACCTCCGCCTCGCGTAGCGGTTTGCCCATCCGGCAGAGGACGGCTCCGGCGTCGGTCGTGAAGACGGGGTCAAATGGAAAGATCGCGTCCTGGAGCATGGGATCGTCAATTTCACCGGTCAGCACCTCAACCCCGGCCTCGCGCAGGATCGCCCGGAACGCATCGTGCTCCTCAAGCGCCTGAAGGTGGCGCATCGGACGCAGATAGCCGAACTCTTCCCAGGATGCTTCGGGAGCTGGCGGAACTGGCGGGTACACGAGCACGCGTTCAAGCGGCCAAACCATCGAATGCCCGCCCCACTGGCGCATATTGCTTGCTGACATTGCTCTGGGCCTCCTCTGGCTGGAATCTGGCCGCTACCGGGCCAAGCTTGCTCGTCTCTCCGTCCGGGCAACGATGGCCCAATTCAGCAGTTGCGTCAAGTTGGCTGGTCGTTGACACTGGAAGCGACGATTCAGTACCGTTGAACACAACCTAGTCAATGATTGAATAAGATTCGATTGAATAGGCTGATTGGAGAGTGTCGCGATGGCTATCGAGCATGCTGTGTTAGGCCTTCTCTCAATCGAGCCGCGTCACGGATATGAGCTTGCTAAAGAGTTCAGTCAGGACAGGGTGATGGGTGACATCGTCCATCTCGAATCGGGAATGCTGTACGCCCACCTCAAGAAGCTCGAACGGCGGGGCTGGGTCGGCTCGGAGCTTGAGCCGCAAGAGGCCAGACCTGCCCGCAAGGTCTTCGCTCTTACGTCCGGAGGCCGCGAGGAGCTACACCGCTGGCTCTCCGAACCGGTCGACAAAACCCGCGATATTCGGCTGGAATTTCTGCTGAAGCTCTATCTGGCCTATCAGACAGAGCCGGAGCGGGTAAAGCTCCTTGTGCGCGAACAGCAGGCACTATGCGAGCAGTTCATCAAGTCGCTGGAGGCGCAAATAGGTGAAGAAGAGGATGAGTTCCGCTTGCTGGTGCTCGAGATGCGGCTTGCACAGAATCGGGCGCTGGCGCAATGGCTCGGGCGGGCACGGCGGATCGAGGCCAGCGTTTCAGGTTCTGGCTAGTCTTCACCCTGCGCTGCTACTGACGACCATGGTGCTTGTGCTTCCGCTTGTTGCGGCATGCGGAGGTGGCAGCTCCGGCGATGGCGGCACGCTGACGGTTTTTGCCGCAGCATCGCTCACTAATGCATTCACCGAGCTAGGTGAGGAGTTCGAGGCCAACCACAAGGATGTCAACGTCGAGTTCAATTTTGCTGGCTCGCAGGCACTGGCAACCCAGCTCGTCGAGGGCGCATCGAGTGACGTCTTCGCCGCCGCCAACACAGCTCAGATGCAGCGCGTCGTCGAGGCTGATCTTATTGACGACACCCCGATCATCTTCGCACGCAATCAGCTTGTGATCATCGTCCCGGCTAACAACCCTGCCGGTCTACAATCCGTGAATGACCTCGGCAACCCCAATCTGAACCTGGTGCTGGCTGCCGAAGATGTTCCAGTCGGACATTACGCGCGGGAAACTTTGGCTGCGTTGATCGAGACGGAGGAGTTTCGGGAACAGTATCCCGACTTCTCCGGGTTCAACATCGTCTCCAACGAGACGAACGTTAACCTGGTAGTGACGCGGGTGCGCCTCGGTGAAGCCGATGCGGGTATCGTTTACGAGACGGACGTGACTCCCGAAGTCGCAGAAGAGGTCGAGATGATCCCGATTCCAGACGCACTGAATGTCATCGCCGAATACCCGATTGCCGTCCTGAATGAAGGCGACACCGTTCTCGCTTCCGAATTTATCGAATTTCTGCTTTCGGACGAGGGACAGCGGATCATGGCCGGCTGGGGTTTTCGGCCCGGCGACAGCGAATGACGGCAGCCCGTCCACCCGCAAACGACCAATCTGCGCTTGAATCGAGCCAACAGGTCCGGACTTCAGCGCGAGGACGGCTCTCTCCAGATTGGTTGCTCTGGCTGTCGATGGGCGTCTTGCTGGCGTTCATCCTGATCCCCCTGCTCGCTATCTTCGTGCGCGGGGTTCAGGACTGGCAGATATTGCGACCGCTCGATGATCCGGTCGTACGCGACGCGCTCAGGCTTTCGCTCATTACGACGGCTATTGCGCTGTTTCTCTCGGTCGCATTCGGGACGCCGACCGCCTATCTTCTAGCGCGGCATCGATTCTGGGGTCGGTCAGTCGTCTCGACGCTGATCGATATGCCGATGGTTTTGCCACCGGCCGTAGCCGGGATCGCGCTGTTGATCGCGTTTGGGCGGCGCGGCGTGCTTGGACCGACGCTCTCCGACTTCTTCGGCATCGAACTTCCTTTCACGATGGCCGCGGTCGTGATCGCGCAAACCTTTGTTGCCATGCCACTCTACGTGCGTTCTGCCAGAGCGGGGTTCGAGACGATCGACGATGAATACCTGCAGATTGCGGCGACGATGGGGCTGTCACCCTTCACGATCTTCCGCTCGATCACCCTGCCGATAACGCTCCCGGCACTGCTGAGTGGTGCGGTGCTGACCTGGGCGCGCGCGCTGGGCGAGTTCGGAGCGACGATCATGTTCGCCGGCAACTTCATCGGTCGAACGCAGACGATGCCGCTGGCCATCTACCAGTCGCTCGAAGGCGGGGATTTGAGCACGGCGATTGCACTCTCCGGCATTCTCATCATCGTCTCGTTCGCGGTGCTGATTATCTTCCAGGTGTTGACACGTTCTTCGATTGTGACGACTCGCTAGATGCTCGACATTGCCATCGTGCTTGACCTGCCGGCGATCCGCATCGGCGTCGAACTGAAAGTTAACAACGAAATCCTCGTACTCTTCGGGCCTTCCGGCGCAGGCAAGACGCTGACGATCAAGATGGCGGCCGGGCTGCAAACCCCGGATCACGGTCGAATCGGGATCGCCGGGCGCACTGTTTTCGACGCCGAAGCGGGTATCAACCTGCGGCCACAAGCAGCGCAATGCCGGGTACGTCCCACAACGCTCGGGCGTCTTCCCGCATCTGACGGCGCTCGAGAATATCTCGCTTCCACTCCGGCGCGGTGTGCAACGATTGCCCAGGGGGAAGCGGAAGAGCGATCCCTGGAGCTACTTGGCCGCTTCGGTTTGGGACGACGCGCAGAGCGCATATCCGGCTCAGATGTCCGGCGGCGAACTGCAGCGGGTAGCTCTGGCCCGGGTGATGGCACTGGAACCAGAAATCCTGCTCGTCGATGAACCCTTTACTGCCCTCGACGGTCCGGTACGCGCCGAATTACGGCGCGAATTCCGACAGTTCCAGCGGGAGCTCGGGATACCGACGATCTTCATTACGCACGACATCGAAGAAGCGGCAGTCGTCGGAGACCGGATCGCGATCATGGTCGGCGGCGAGATCCGCCAGATCGGAGAGACGCGCGAAATCCTCGACGCGCCGGCTGACCGCGAAGTTGCCGAACTAGCCCAGTCGGGCAATCTCTTCGACGGAAAGGTTGTCGAATGTGACGGGGCCATGGCCGTTGAAACGAAGGTTGGGCAATTGCGAGTTGCGTCGTGCGCGCTCGAACCCGGTCAGACGGTTACAGCGGTAGTGCGCCCGGAGGGCATTCGTGTCCTCCGGGATGACCGCGGCACTGAGCGTTTTGCAGATGCGACGATACTTCACGGGGTGATTGAAGAAGTGGCTGACCACGGCGCTCTGACCTCGGTAACTTCAGTCGTTGGATCCGGACAGGTACTTGTGACGCTTTCACCGACGGCAGCGTCGAATTTGCGCTTGATGCGTGGTAGCAAGATACGCCTGGCGATCCCTCCAGAGCGAGTCCATCTGATTCTTGACCCGATGGAAAAATCCTAGCTCCTGAAGCTGTATGATGAAGTCCGCCGCGTGGCGGCGAAATTGGGGGAGGGAGACATCGCATGGATCAATTGGTTGCGTTTCATCGTGGGCTCGGTGAAGGGCTCTTCGTCATTTATCTGCTGGCGATGATTGTCGCGGTCATCTACAGCCGGCGCGAGTCATCGCCTCCTTCCTGGCTCTACGGAATTGCGCACGGACTCCTCGCATTGCAAGTCGTCCTCGGTATCGTAGTGATTAGCGTCGATGGTTTGTCCGGGGTGCCCTGGTATCACCCGGTCCTGGGGCTAATCACATTGGCCGCGCTCGGGCTTGCGCCCGTCTTCCAGACGCGCTTCCTGCCCGGCATCGATAGCGCAGTCCTCTTTGCCGTCATAGCCGTCCTGGCCATCGTGACTCAGTTTGCCGCCCGACTCGGTTAGTGAGGGATCAGGGAATAGGGATTAGGGATAGGGATTAGGGATGAGTGACGTGCGGCGACAGTCTCGTCTGTGCTTGCCGCGATCCGTGGCCCGAGATTCAATTCCGTCGCTCGTGATCCTGCAAGAAACCGGTGATGTGGCCCAACATCTCATCTCGCCACTAATCCCTCTTCCCTAATCCCTATTACCTATCCCCCATGCTTCCCCGCTTCCCAGCCGCGTGGGCCGATGCTGCGTTCGGCGACGGTAACTGCCGGTCCTTCGAGGGCCGTGGCCATGGTGTCATTCCAGCGATTGAGATAGCCGAAGAGGGAGATCGCGCCAACGATCTCGACGATCTGGCCGTCGTCGAAATGCCTGGAAAGTTCCGCGAAGTCTTCCTCCGACGCCTGATTTGGAACGAGCGCGGCGTGGTGAGCGAGTCGCAGCGCGGCTCGTTCGGCGTCGCTGAAAAGAGGGCTCGTTGCGTATTCCCAGACTGCCTGGATCTTGTCGTCGGACGCGCTGTAGATGCTCGATAAATTAGCCATGTGCGCCTGGCAATAGAGGCAGCCGGCGGCCTGGCTAGCGATAAGTGCGACCAGCATCTTCAACTCTTCCGAGACCGTGCCTTCATAGAGCACTGCCTGATTGAGCCGCATGAAAGCTTCGGCGATGGCCGGCCGGCGGCCCATTGTCAGAATGCTGTTCGGGAGGAATCCGCGAGTGCGTTCGTAATGGGCGAAACGATCTGCGAACTGCGGCAACTCTGCCTGGGTTAGCGGTTCGACGTGGGGCATGTTGACTCCCTTCTGATGATCTTCCGAGATGTGGGAAGATAACACGCTTGTGAATATCGATGCCTATCGCGACTAGAAATCGACTAGGATTGCATCATGCCAGCGATCTGGCGATAGATTGAGCGTGACACAGGGAGAAAACGCATGCCGCTGGAAACGCGCACATTGCCGGGAACGATTGTTGCAGAGCGTGGAGGCGCAGAGATCGCCAGCGGATGGTGCATCCTCGCCTACGACACGGGCGTTAAGTTCGAGCCGCTCGATGAATGGCGTGGTGAAATCATCGTCGCTGACGCTGATGCCCGCGCGGCGATCGCCGATGCGACAGGCAAGGTGCTCTATCTACAGTGCCTACCGTACGGTGGGGAATTTGAGTCCTGGCATGGCCCGGTCCTGACCGAACTGGTTGACCCGGCCAATGACCCTTATGAGCGCCGTGTGCGTCTGCGCGCCGCCGGCAAACTCGAGCGCGGTGATCGTGCGATCCCCGGCACGGACTGGGCCCCGCGCTACCCACGTAACACTGGCGAGGATGGCACCGACCGGTAACGTTGTTTTTGATGGGTACGCGCTGACAGAAGCCCGGGAGCAGGCCGTAGAGCTGTCTCTTGGGTTAGCTTGAACACCACAGTGTCGTTAGAGGTTGCACCGGCTGCTGCTGTCGAACGAACCGTGTTGGCGGCGAGTTCTACGTTGCGTGCGGGAACCGTGTGCCAGTATTTGCCGAGCCACGAAGGCTCGTCCCCGCCACTATCAGTGCCGATTCAATAATCGACAGCAGTTGCGCTGCGAGGCAAGATTCGTGAGACCCATCACTTCAGACTAAGTCCAGGAGCGTGGGCCGGAGTATCTAACGCGACTACGCCTGACCACTCAATGGCCGCACCCACCCGGATTGCATCCCGACTTTGGGAGGGATCTAGCCGCACAAGCAAGCAGTATCGAGGCATCAGGGAACCGATACGTCGAATAACCTGACAGTCTTCCTCTCCAGAACGGCACACTGGTGATCGTGGATCCCTCGTGACGTCGGGATGCCAACAGGATTGCTGGCGTGAGCGACCTAAGAATCTCTGATTAGAGACTCCCGGTAATGGTGCCGTAGATACCGGTGAGGCCCCCACTTAGACCTGTGAGTGCAAGGATCGCGGCAATGGAGACCAAACTCAGAATCAATGCGTACTCGACGAGGCCCTGGCCTTCATCAGGTCGATATTCATTGAGGTACGTCAGAAACGACGGAATCATGTTACGCCCTCTGTTCTATGGGAATCAGATTTAACTTTTGCAGGAGATAATTGCGCGATGAATTGGCCCGGCAACCGTAAGATCGGGCGTAAACTTTTGGTTTGCCAAACGTAGACATCATTGGATGATCTCTACGTAGACGTTCTTCTATTGTGGGGCGCCGTTCAGCCGCCCAGTATGCATCATTGATCCCCTCTTTTGTCATCCATTCGTACCTTGAAAGCGTAGCCCAAACTTCTAGTAGCGCGCGGTTCATCTCAACTTGATCTCTTCGGATTGGCTCACAATGCAGGCTCCGAGGAGGGACATCGCCTGAGCAATCAACTGGCTTTGGAGCGGTGCTTTATTCTGTTCCGGGTTGCAGCAGAGATCGAACGACAGAATCAGGATCAAGCTGCCAGCGACGATGACTGGCGCTTGGGTTCCTGACGCCATCGAGCGTCTCTGTTCTGGCGAACTCAACCAAAACGTTGAAAGGACATCGCATCGCCCGTGACGCGAGTGGCGTTGAGCGGAATGAGTTAGAGCTATCTAAAGCTGCTTGCGGGTCTGGATAGTCAGTGTTCGATGTCGCGAGTAAGCAGCAACAGGCGGCTCAGCGATGAAGGTGATCGCGAGAGACTATTGGGGATCGGGGCAGGGTTCAACCGTCGAGTGCAGGAGTCTGCCGCATCTCTTTCTTGCTGACGTCAACGATGACCGTATCCGGATCATTGTTGACTTGCCGGACTGCATTGACGCTCAGGAGCTTGAGCTTCTGGATCGGCCAAAAGCCCGTCTTGACGACGAAGCCCGACGGTTCGCCGGTGTCGGCGTTGGTCTGGATGGTCTCAACCGTTCCCAACCGCTCGCCGTGGCTACCCTTGACGCGGGCCCCCTCGCGGATATCGTGGGTCTCTGCCATCTTAATTCCCTGCAATTATTGGATTTCTGGAAGCTGTTCTCAGCATGCTACCAGCGACCCCTTAAGTCAATCCCCTGAGAAGGCAATGCACCGTTTTACGCGCCGATTTGTTACGCGGGATGCTCATTCGCGGTACGCTTTCGAGAGACGTCCGGTTCGCGTCCAGGCCAGAATGCGCCGGGCGTATTATGTTGAGCTTCTGGACTATTGAGGAGAGATGTTGACGAACGCGCTGGTAACTCGCCCGGCAGAACTCGCCCAGGAGATCGCGCGGCGGCGCACCTTTGCGATCATTTCTCACCCCGACGCGGGTAAGACGACGCTGACTGAGAAGCTTCTACTTTATGGAGGCGCCATCGAGCTAGCCGGGTCGGTGCGGGCGCGCAGAAACCAGCGCCAGACGACCAGCGACTGGATGGAGATGGAGCGCCAACGCGGCATCTCGGTCACAGCGACGGCGCTGCAATTCGACTGGAAAGGCGTGCGGCTGAACTTGCTCGACACGCCCGGCCACGAAGACTTCTCCGAGGATACCTACCGCACGCTGATGGCGGTCGATAGCGCCATCATGGTCATCGACGCCGCCAGAGGCATTGAGGCCCAGACGCGCAAGCTCTTCGATGTCTGCCGCCAGCGCAATATCCCGATCCTCGTCTTCGTCAACAAACTCGATCATCCCAGCCGTGAGCCGTTGGGCTTGCTGGATGAGATCGAGAGTGTGCTCGAAATTGGTGCTGCCCCGCTCAACTGGCCGATTGGCGACGGACTGACATTCCAGGGCATCTATGATCTGCGTAAACGACAAGTGCTGCAATTCAGCCGCACCGCTCACGGCCAGAAGCGCGCGCCGGTTCAGGTCGCGACGCTCGACGGCCCGGAGCTGGCGGGGTTGGTTGGTGAGCAGGCGGCGGAGCAGCTACGCGAGGATATCGAGTTGCTGAGCGTTGCCGGCGAAGATTTCGATTTTGAACGTTTCAGGCGTGGCGATCTCGCGCCGGTCTTCTTCGGCAGCGCCCTGACGAACTTCGGCGTTGAGTCTTTTCTCGACGCGCTGATCGATCTGGCCCCGCCGCCCCAGGCGCGGACGAGCGACCAGGGCGTCGTCGAGCCGACGGACGAAGAGTTCTCCGGCTTCATCTTCAAGATTCAGGCCAATATGGACCCGCGCCATCGCGACTGCATGGCCTTCCTGCGGGTCTGTTCCGGACGCTTCGAGAAGGGCATGCTGGTCCATCATCCGCGCTCGGGCAAGGATATTCGCCTCTCGCGACCGCACCGGCTCTTCGCCCAGGAGCGTGAGACGGTCGAATCGGCTTACCCCGGCGATGTTGTCGGGCTGGTCAATCCCGGAGTCTTCGCGATTGGCGATACCGTCTGCACCGGCGACGAGATCCAGTACCGCGCTATCCCGCGCTTCCAGCCGGAACGCTTCGCCCGGCTCGTCACCGATGACGTCTCGCGCACCAAGCAGCTGACCAAAGGGCTTTCTCAGCTTGATGAAGAGGGCGCGATTCAGGTCTTCCACTCGGTTGACGGCGCGGCCCGCGACGTTGTCCTCGGCGCGGTCGGCGACCTGCAGTTCGACGTCATCATGGCCCGGCTGGAGAATGAGTACGCTGTGAAGACGCGCATTCAGCTGCTGCCCTACCGTATGGCACGCTGGGTTGATGGCAGCGCCGAAGAATTAGCCCATGTGAAGTGGCCCAGCTACAACAGCCAGCGGGTCGCCGACCGCGACGAGCGCGTCATCCTGCTCTTCGACTCTGAGCGTGCCCCTACCTATTTCAGCAAGGAAAACCCCACCGTCACCCTCCGCGACCTGCCCTGACCCTAAATGGTCACCTTCTTAAGTCCGTAGAGACGTGCCGCCGGCGCGTCTTGTTCCAGTGTTCACTCTATCCTGGGAGCAAGTCGTACTCGAAGCGGAGACGCGCCAGCAGCACGTCTCTACAGGCATTGTGGGTTCAAGGTGATGAATTGCTTGATCCGGCAGCGTCGTTTGACGGACGCTCAATGGGAAGACAGCGTGCCTCGCCATGGCATCCCGAGGCTACGAGAGATCTCGACCGAATGCCCTAATGGTCAACCGCGGCAAACGAAAGGGCCGTGAGTTTATGTAGGGGTGGAGTTCATCTCCACCCTCGTACGTATGCACTCTCGTTACCGGGTGGAGATGATCTCCACCCCTACGATATTTGAACGGGGTTGGTCGTAATCGACAGGGACTCGCTCATAGCGCTCCCCAATCTTCCGATCCCTAATCCCTTCCCCCCTTCCCGGCAACCGATGCCGTACACTCTTCCTGCGTACTACAAACTACAACCTACGCACTACGAACTTCTCACGGAGGCACAGTGACGATTCAGGACTTCAAAGCAAAATGGCGCAATGTCGGGCTGAAGGAGAGTGCGGCGTCGCAGGAGCACTTCATCGACCTCTGCCACGCCCTCGGGATGCAGACGCCGGCCGACCTCGATAGCGATGGGGCCTTCTACACCTTCGAGAGGGGCGTCGCCAAGACCGGCGGCGGCAAGGGTTTCGCCGATGTCTGGTACCGCAACCACTTCGCCTGGGAGTACAAGGGCCGCCCCAACTGGCTCGATCAGGCCCACCAGACCCTCGACCGCGCCGCCTACGGCTGGCTCGAAGATCTCTTGGAGACCAGCAACGAGACCATTCTCAGGCGGTTGATGGCGCTGAATTTGGAGCGATCCGAGTCTGGGTCTGATAGACAACATCAGGAAATGGTCTTGGGATGAGCACATCTATGGGACCTGAATTCGGATAGTTGATCGGAGAGGCTCGATGATATCGCAGGTGCTTAGGATTCCACCGCATGAGCTCAGCTACTCGCATATAGAAGAGTTAGTGAATTCGGGACGTGCGGAAGGGCAACACATCGATTTCAAGAAGCAGGCGCCGGCAGGCAATAGGCTGGCTCGCGCATTTACCTCAATGGCCAATGGTGGCGGCGGATTAATCATCTTTGGCGTGGATGCGCCAAACCTACGGGCTACGAGTATCGAGCCCGTACCGCTTGACGCGACCATTACGGACATTGAAAACACGCTCGCTGAAAAGGTTGAGCCGATAATGCTCCCCAACTTCTATCCGTTGCCCCGAGTTGCAAACAGCGATCTTGGCGTTGTCCTTGCCGAGATTCCGCAGTCAGAATTTGTGCCTTATGCTACAAAGCTGGGGCTAGGTAACTACAAGTTTGATCGACGTGTCGGTCAGCGTAGCGTTCCGATGTCAGAATCGATGATAGAGAGTATGTACCGGGATCGGTTTTTTCGTACGCAGCAACTTTCGGACCGGTTGGAGACTCTTGCACCCTCCGGAGAAAGACATCTATCGGACGCCGGCCACATCATTGTGGCCGGCGTCCCAGTGCTTCGAACTCGTGTGTTTTCGCCGTCGACGTTGAACGTTGCCGACCTGGTGGAATCAATCGAAGAACTGCATCCGAGACCTATATTCGACCTCAATCCGTACGGTCAGGGCTTCTCCTTCATCGCGGATACTTCACCAAAGGTTAGATATCGTCGAATTACGGTTCGCGATGCTGAAAACGGCGAGTGGAGCTTCTATGACGACGGTTCGTTTAGCAACCGGATCAGACCTATAATGCTGGCGCCAGGTTCACCGGGAGATCGCCCGTATTTTCATTTCACCACGTTAGTTACAAAATTCCTTGCCGCCCTAAGTAGCTACTGGGCCCTTGCCTCCTATTTCGGTATTTCAGGCGAACTGATCCTGAGGGTGGGGCTATACGGGTCTCGGACAAAGCTGGCTAAGTTTCCGGGAAAGGAGAATCCAGATATTGATGGGAGGATCGAAGGAGGAAACTACAGTGATCATTCATTTAGTTTGACCGACCTCCAGGTAGGTTCGAGCCTTATAAGGACTGCCAAGCCGCTTCTTGATGATGTGTTTGCGGGTTTTGGGGTCGGGGAGGGTTGCACGCATATTACTCCCAGCGGAAAACTGCATGTAGCAGAGTTTGATGTTGAAATTCAGAAAGATGCCTATAGGTGGGCAGTTGCGACTAGCGTTCCGCTCACGGAGTTGAGTTGTAAAGTATTAGAAGCAAACCCTGACTTCTTGAAGCCTGAAGCGTAAGTGAGTCTGCGCATAGTTTGGCCTGCTGGTCCTACTCGCCCGTCCCCTCGAAGCTTTTTGATCGCGCCGTCTGGGCCGCCTACGGCTGGCAGAAGGAGCCGTCGGAAACGAACGACGAGACGATCCTGCGGCGATTGCTGGCGCTGAATCTGGAGCGGAGTAGGGAAGAGGAAACAGGTAACAAGGAAGAGGGAAAAGCGGGGGCGTAGACGAGATGGTGGGGAGAGCAGTGTGAGCGGGAGGCTGCCGGCAGGAACGGCACGTTAGGCATTACGTGTATTGCGCCGTGATGGATGGGTGGAGGTGAGGCTAAGCTGGGTCGCATGTCCAATTGCAACACACCTCCAGGCCCGGGCGGGTAACCGTTCCAGTGCATCGTGGCGATCTCACACCTGGTACGTTGCGAAGTATTCTGCGCCAGTCGGGGCTCAGCAAAGAGGATTTCGTCAGATTGCTATAATCGTGGATGCGACCCTCCCAACTATCCGACGCTGATTGGAGCCCATCGTGCGATATTCGGTGATGCTGTACTGGGACGAAGAGACGCAAGGTTGGACGGCTGAAATTCCAGTCCTCGACGGTGTGGCGACCTGTGGAGACACCGCCGAAGAAGCTCTCGAAATGGCGCACGAACTGATCGCGCTTACGGTTGCCGGTATGCGCGAAGATGGCGTAACCGTTCCCGAGGAAACCGTGCCTTCCCAGCTGCACACGATCGATCTCAGCGAGACCGATATCACACGCATTCTCTCTGCAGCTTCTCCAGCATCTTCCGTCCATCTGGACTAATCGCATTCCATCAACCATTCTTCGACCGAGTTCCCCGGGCTGGCCCGAGGGCCTCGCTGACCCCGGCGACGAGACGATCCTGCGACGATTGCTGGAGCTGAATTTGGCGCCGGCACGGGAGTCGAGAGATAGGCCGCTGGATGTTGGTTGATGCAGAATTGTCGCCATGTCTGTCTGTACTAAAGTGTAAATGGTGATGTATGATTGATCGAACATAACTGAAAGATCATGCATGTCACAACAAGTCACGTCCGGGCTCCTCTTTTATCCCAGGGGCGGCTCCTCTCAGGTCATCCGCTATCTCCGGCGGGCACTCTCTGCTGATGGCTGGAAAGTGCCGCTTGCCGTCGGCTCATTCGGCGAGCTGGGGAAACAGTCGAACGCAACAACCTTCTTTGGCGGCGACCAACTGGCTGTGATGGATTACACCGCTGCGATCAACGAATTCGATCCGTGGACAGACCCGATTGCCGCTCAAATTCCCCTGCATCCATCATACGAAGACCGTGCCGGGGCACCGGATCGTATCTTCACCGCCGTCTCGCCATTCCTCGCTGGCCATCTCACAGATGCGTGGACGGAACTACTCAGCTGCAGCGAGCTCGATGCGACCGATGTCTTTCATTTGCACCACCTTACGCCGCAATATGCAGCCGTCGCGCGACTCTGGCCGCAAACGCCGATCATCGGCCATCTGCATGGCACTGAGCTGAAGATGATCGAGCGCATCATCGAACGTCGCGAGGTCGCCCGTCTTCTGGGCTCGGATCTGGAACATATGCAAGCGTTGGTTGCCGCAGATGCCGAAATCTCGATCTCTCGTCTCTCACGGAAGCAGCGGATCATCTTCCGCTCGACCAAGTGGGGCCACTGGCGCTATGGCGACTTCTGGGAGTCACGCATGAGAGCATATGCCCGGCACTGCCAAAGCATGATTGTGATCTCACCGCATGACCGGGATCTGGCGACCAGATTGTTCGGTAAGGAGGTCGGCAGGTTCGAGTGGGTGCCAAACGGAGTCGACACTGGCGTCTTCAACCGCCAGCCTCTGTCAGCTGAGGAGCGTATGGCTCTGCTGCGCCACTGGCTCATTGACGACCCGCAAGGCTGGGACGAGAGCGGTGTGCCGGGTAGCGTCCATTATGCGGAGGACGATTTGCAGAGCTTCCTCAACCCGGCTACCGGCAAGATGGCGCCGGTACTGATGTATGTCGGGCGCTTTCTCGACTTCAAGCGTGTGCCGATGTTGATTCGCGCCTATCAGCAGGCACGGCCACACTTCGATACTCCAGCGCCGTTGCTCATCTGGGGCGGGAATCCCGGCGAGTGGGAAGGTGTCCACCCTCACACGGTCGCAAACGAAGGAAACGTCGACGGGATCTTCTTCACCGGCTGGCGCGGGCACGACGATCTGTCGTTAGGGCTCAATTGTGCCGACATCATGGTCGCACCTTCCCACGAAGAGCCCTTCGGTCAGGTCTATCTGGAGGCGATGGCCTCCGGGCTACCGGTGATCGCTTCGGATACTGGCGGGCCACTGTCCTTCGTGAATACGGACAGCGACGCGCCCAACGGCTGGTTCTTCCCAAGCGACGACATCGAGGCTCTAACAGCTACGCTGATCGAGGTTGTCAACAACCCGGAGGAGCGCCGCCAGCGCGCCGATAATGCCTATCGCCAGATTCGCCGGGATTTTTCCTGGACAACCCTTGCCAGGAGTTTCGAGCGTATCTATCAACGCGAGATCGCAGCGGGCGCGAAGCTGGACGCCCACGAAGTGGGGAAAAGAACTCCCGCGTGGACGGTGGTCGCTCATTCACCGGTGATCGTTCCGACCCAGAGGGCACCACATCGAAATGAAAAACTCCAGGTCGGACTTCCCCTTCGGAGTTCGGACTAGAGGGCGTCTCTGCGTTCTTCGTGCCCGTCCAAACCGAAGGCGCGGACCTCCTTCGGGAAAGCAACGGTTGTTCCAGGGACCTGTGAAGCATCCGAGAGTGGCTAGCTTCGCATGAAGGGTTCCGACACCGGGTGCTGGAAGAGTGCCGTCGATGAGCACCTTCTCCAGTCGTTACCCCTTTCGCTAATACTCCTGATCTAGACACCAATACCGCCGCGAATACCCCACCGAGACCAACGATGAGGAGCATCTACCGCGCCTGCTCGCGTTGAACTGCGTGCGAGCCGGGAAGGGAGCGTATAGGAGTGGGTGACCATGCTCTAATGTCTACTCGTATAGTGACGGGAACGATCCAGGCTGCGTCCGGGAGCTTCCCGGCAGACGCGGATTGATGGAAGGTGGGGCTGGTTGTGGTCGAGTTCAATGCCGGAGCATGAGGTTTCGCTGCGACGCATTCTGGAGCTGGAGATTGCGCCGGATGGGTCGCGCGTCGTCTATGGCGTCGAGGAAAACGATCTGGTTCGCAACAGGCGCTCGACGCGGCTGTGGAGCACGGCGGTCGATACCGGCCGGACTGTCCCGCTCACGACCGGTAGCGGCAACGAACGGCTGCCCGCGATAGCTCCGAACTGCCGAGAAGTCGCCTATGTCTCGACTGGCGATGACGGTGTTGATCGGCTCATGCTGGTAGCGGTTGCCGGGGGCGTTCCCGATCAATTGCTGAACTCGGCCGATGACGGCTTCGTGCCGGGGGATATCTCGGGCGGGCGTGGTTTCTGCTGGTCGCCCGATGGGCGTTCGATGGCGGTGATGTTGCGGCAAAATCCGGCCGTTCCCGGCGAGCTCAGCGTCGAGGGACCGCGACCCAACGGCGACCCGGTCCACTACACCGAAATCACCGAGCTCGTTCGCGGCGGCCCGGCCATCCGCCTCTGCATCTTCGACCTCGAATCGCGGGAGTTGGTCGAGATTGGCGCAGCGCAGCGACCGCTGACCAGCCTGGCCTGGTCGCCGGATGGGAAGCTCGTGCGCGGCGTCGAAAGGACCATCTCTGGCTATGCCCGCCCGGACAGCTTTCGCTATCTCGAATTTTCCAGGGATGGTCACGGCGCAACCGAACGTTTCGAGTTCACCGGCGCGTCCTGCAACGTCTTTCTCTCTCCGAACGGCGAGCGGCTGGCCGTCAGCGCGGCCCGAGGCTCGACCAATGCACCGGCACCTACCTTCTATCTGGCGAACATCGACGGCGGGCAGCGCGAAGAGATTCTGCAGGATGGAGCCAGCACCTTCCACGACGTCAGCTGGTCCGGCTCGGGCCAGAAGCTCTATGCGATTGCAGACAAGGGCATCCGGCGGCGCATTATCGAGTATGATCTCGAATCCGGTTCAGCCCGCGACCTCACGGATGGCGACCTCTGGATCGAGTTCGCGGCGATCCAGCGAGACCGGCGATGTGCTCGCCTTCGTCGGTTCGGCGACCGACGATCCCGGTGACGTCTGGATTGCTGTTGATGGCGAGGCTCCACGGCGCTTGACCGCGATCAACCCCGATATTGAGCGCTATGACTTCGGAACCGGGCGCGGCATCACCTGGACCGCCAGAGATGGGACCGAACTGGAAGGCATTCTCGTCCTCCCGGCAGGCTATGAGGAGGGGACGGCTGTGCCGCTGGTGCTGCACTACCACGGTGGACATTCGGCCCACTACGGACTCGGCTGGCGTGGACCGCAACAGCTCTGGGCTTCGGCGGGCTATGCCGTCTTCGTGCCCAACTTCCGTGGCAGCACCGGCTACGGAGCAGAATTCACTGAAGCGATTCGAGCCGATATCGGCGGCGAGGCCTTCCATGACTGCATGGCCGGTGTCGATCATCTGATCGATCAAGGCATCGCCGACCCGGAGCGTCTGGTGACCTTCGGCCATAGTTGGGGCGGCTACAAGACCAACTGGACGATCACCCAGACCGACAGGTTCAAAGCGGCGGTCAGCTCCGGCAGCGTCGCGAACCTGCTCAGCGTCTACGGCACGCGCTATTCAGCCGATGTCTGGGAGTGGCGCATGCGCGGTACGCCCTGGGAGACGCTGGATCTCTACTTGCAGTGGTCGCCAATCCGCTACGCAGACAGGGTCTCGACGCCGACGCTATTCCTCAACGGACTGATCGACCGCACGACGCCGCCGACGCAGGGTTTCGAGATGTTCACCGCCCTACGCAAACATGGCGTTCCGGCCGAGTACGTCGGCTATCCGCGCGAGGGACATCGCATTAGCGAACCTGCCCACCGCATCGATCGCGAACAGCGCATTCTGGACTGGTTCGAGCGTCATCTGCCAGAAGCCCCTTGATGCGCGCCAATGCGCTCTCTATCTACCAGCGCCAGTTATGCTTTCTTTGATTCCCATTCCCTATCGGCTTCTTCTTCCATCGCGTCGAGCCGGGTGTAGTAGTCGGCGAACTCCTTGAGATGCGCCCAGGCGATCTTGCCGGTCAACAGCGGGTCGTCGCCGGTGACGTCGGTTTCAGGGTCATGCGAGCCGTGCTCAAGTTCGACCTCCATGCCGTCCCGGAACTGTTCGACATCGAAGGGCGAGGTGTCCCAGTCGATCCCGATCTGTGCGCCGATCTCGCGCGCCATGTCGGCGGTAAATTGTTCTGCCATGTTCATTACTCCTTCATTCAGCCTCGGTCTGAGGCGGTAGGAAGACATCTGTCTCGTAACTATGGGTGCCAGGTCCTAAGCGGACTGCTCTGTGACCGACGAGCGAACCGGCGATCCCAACCATAGTCTCTACCCGCCAGCGTTACGAAGGTGGGAATTGGAGGGGGACGAAGTTACAGAATCGCAACATGACGGAACAGCCGGGGAGAACGAGACGCGGGTGCGGTCCCCATCATTTGCGTTCCTGAGCGCTGTCTGGACTACCCGCTTGGATGGGGTGAAAGCACGGGAATTCGATACGATTAATGTTGGACCTGGGGTAGGAGGAACAACAGAATAGCGACCGGGCGGATAGGAGGTTCCGCGATGTTTGAACGGCGAATCGTCCCCATTGGGATTTCCTGCTCGGGCTCGGGATCGCTGTGACTGCCCTCCTCGGACCGCTGGCGACCGACACGATCGACTACCGCTTCTCGGCAAACATGGAGAACCAGACCATCGGCGGCGACGCCGTCCTGCTATTGATCGTCGCTCCGGTACTCGTGCTCGCCGGGTATCTCTGGCTGCGGGGACACCGGCTCGCGCCGCTGCTGGCGCTCGCCTCGGCATCCTTTGCCAGCTACACCTTCCTCGGCTTCATCTTGATCCCGGACTATGCGCGCTACGAAGGCAACAACGAGAAGTACTACCCGCTCTTCGTCGCTGTCCTGGCGCTTGGCATCGCCATCGGTGTGGCGTCGTGGGCGGCGCTGGGGAGACAGGCCGAGCCATCGCTTTCCAGGCGAATGAGCCGGATCACCGCTGGATTCCTCCTGCTGGTTGCGCTCTTGGTCGGACTGGCCTGGAGCCGCCAGATCGCCGATGTCATGGCGGGAACATACTCAACAGAGTACCTGGAGCATCCGACCGCATTCTGGCTCATCCGAACGCTCGACTTCGCCTTTGTCATCCCGGCTTCGCTGGCGACAGCTGTCGGGCTGTTACGCGGTAACGTGACGGCCAGGCGTAGCGCCGGCGCGCTTGCGGGCTTCTTTACATTGATGCTCGCGTCGATCGTCTCGATGGCGTTCGTCCTGATCGTCAAGGACGATCCGGTGGCGGAGCCGGGCGCGTTGGCGATCCTCGTTCCAGCGACAGCCGGGGTTGCGCCTACTGACCTGGAAGCTCTGGAGCGGACCCGATGAGTCTGCATCAGCTCGGCCGCAGGCTGCAGCACCCGAGCGACTCGGCAGACCAGCGTAGAGTCGCTCGGCCAGGCGCTCGATGTCTCAATCACTGATACGCTCTATCCATATCAAAAGGGAGGATTGACATGATCTCGACCAACGACGCAATCACAGCTCATAAGGATGAATATAGCGACACTGGCTCGATCATCGACCGGATTGCCGATAACGCGATTGGCAGGGCGCTCGGTCACGCCAAAGCTGAGGCGATCTTTGGACGATCCTGTCGAGCGTGGCGACTGTACCGTTGTGCCGGTCGGTCGGGTGTCGTCCCGCTACGGCTTCGGCGGTGGCAGCGGCGAAGGTCCTACCGACGACGATGGATCTTCTACCGGCGGTGGCGGAGGCGGTGGTGGAGGTGGCGCGCTCGAGGTCATACCTGTCGGGTACATCGAGATAACATCGACTGGCAGCCGCTTCGTGCAGATCACCGATAGTTCAGCGATTGCGATTCGCGCTGTGACGATGGCGGGTATCGTCGCGATCCTCTTCGTGCTCGGGCTCTTCCGCACCCTCCGGTCGCGTCGCTAGCAATAGCTCGGACCGCGCCGCTCGCCGCAGTTCCGCTGCTACGATTCTGATAGTCATCCCGTTTGGCCGTTTGGCTTGGAAACCACAGGGCGACTCGACGAGTCGCGTTCTTGGGTACTAGTCCAGAGCTAGGATGCCTGTTCAATGCGACAATCAGCGGAAATGGTTCGAACGCGGTGCTTCAGGAGAGACGGCGCCCGTGAGTGAGAGCGGTATCAGCCTCGATATGCTCCCCGATGATCCTGTCGGGCTCTTCTATGCCTGGTGGCGTGGTGATGTGCTGCCCGATCGTCGGATTACGGAGGGGTCTGACGATCGACTTTGAACCAGATGTCTCAATCGTGAAGGCGATCGGCGGCCTGACCGAGTCCGAGATCGAGCGGCGAATTGAAGGCCGCAACCGGGTCGTCATCGGCCTGATCGAGGGCCAACCTGCTGCTATTGGCTGGTCCTCAGCCGGCAGAGTTGAAATCGGCGAACTCGGGCTGGATTTCCAGTTGCCAACGGGCAACCGCTATCTCTGGGATTTCGTGACATTACCAGCTTATCGGGGGCGAGGGATCTACCCGGCGTTGCTGCGAGCATTCATTGAGCACGAGACCGGAGTCGAGCGATTCTGGGTTGGCCACGATCTGGATAACATCGCTTCCAGCCGCGGTATTCTCAAGACAGGATTTCGAACGGTCGGCGAGGTCTACGCCGTCGAGAGTCGTGGGCCGATCTTCGTCGCTAGCGGCAGTGCGGCCAACAGAGCATCCGAAGCTGCGAAATTGCTGGGCATTCCGCTGTTGAAGCGCAGGGGCTAACACCGAAGGGTGTGGTTGCGACTATCGTAGAGACGTGCCGTCGGCGCGTCTCGGTCTCAATATCACCATCTATCAGGGACTGGCCGAAACTAAAACCAAGACGCGCCAACGGCACGTCTCTACCGAGGTTGCCGTTCCGGGTAAGCAATCGATAAGGGGAATCATGATGGAAATACCAACGACCGGCGTTCATCACATCACGCTGATTGGCTCCAACCGTCAGGACACGATCGATTTCTACGAAGGCATCCTCGGCATGCCGCTCATCTTCGAGCAACCCAACCTCGACGTTCCGGAGGAGACGCATCTCTACTTCGATCCCGGTGACGGTCGTTTGATGACCTTCTTCGTCCGCGAAGACCGCGTCACTGACCCTGAAGAGGTCCCGGAGGTCATCGGCAACGTCCACCACCTGGCCTTCGCCGTCGACCGCGAGACGCACGACCGCGCCGCCCGGCGTCTGGAAGAGCTTGGCTACCCGAACACCGGCTCAATCGACCGCGGCTTCATGGATTCGCTCTACTTCCACGACCCCAACGGCCTCCGCATCGAGCTAGCCGTCTACAAATTCACCCCACCACCCGGCAAAACCGTCAGCGATGTCCTCGCCGCCGCACACCGCATCCGCCTCGAGCAGGGCGACCACGCTATTGCAGACGAGCATCTGGAAGCGGCTGTCGAAGAGCTTCGCTAGCGAGGGGCCGTGAGCCGGTACGCTTTTGGCGGCGTCCCACGCAGTTCGTCGTCCTTCGCCTAGCTATCTTCGATTCGCTCAAATTTCCTGAAGCGCAATTCGCCTGACGAAGTGACCGTGGCTTCCGCGAGAACGCCGAAGATTTCTCTTCTGGAGTTTCGAGCCTCGCCAGGGCATCGGGAGCTCGAGCTCATGGACCGTCTGGCCCTCGAGTGCTTCGACGCCCAACGCTCATATCTTCATTGCCGTCGGTTAGCGAGGCAGCCACGATTCGCTGGCGGGAATCCGTCGCAACGATGAGTTATCTTCGGACCATGTTTCGATTGCATCTAAGACTCGCCCCTCCTTCAAAGCTGAAGACTACTGCTTTGTTTCCGACATTTCGGACGGTAACGAGATAGGAGAAATAGACGGGACGTCCCAGACATAGCCAGTTGTGCCGTCAGATTGAACCCAGCCAAGCTCGTAGTCCAGCTTCTTTGCGTGATCTGTCACGACGAACTCGACCGGCCCGAGTTCAGAATGGGGTGGGCCATTATCCAGCTGAGGACCCATGTCACCAGGAGGCCGGGCCACTTTATCACCACCAGCAGCCCCGACTGTCCGGGGCCGAGGAAATGTAAACCAGTCTTCCATGCCATGATTCTCTCCAGCCATTGGGTGCTGGCATCCGGCCACGAGAGCAGCTGAGGCGCCACTACAACCCATGTTCTTCTAACAATGCCCGTAGTTTGTGCCCTTTTGCTTGAAGGTGTCAAGGCAGCGCTGCCTGTCAATCTGCGTCCAATATCGTGTATAAGCTGAAAAGGGTGGTTATCGCCGGACATTTCGAGACCCGCTCTCGCGTGAACATTTCACCGGACGAGGAGCCCCGGTCGATTCCGTCGCCGGATCGACGAGGCATCAGATAGTGAAAGGCGGCAAGCGGAGCGGCTAGCTCGATGACGCCTGTTTACGGGCGCGGGCGCGGTCGTTGTGGGAGAGCAGACGCTTGCGGAGGCGCAGGTTCTGGGGCGTGACTTCGAGCAGCTCGTCGTCGGAGAGGAAGTCGAGCGCTTGCTCGAGGCTGAAGATGACCGGCGGGCTCAGGCGTTCGGCTGTATCGGCCGACTGCGAGCGCATGTTGGTCAGCTTCTTGGCCCGGCAGACGTTGACCGGTAGATCTTCCTGGCGCGGGTGATAACCGACGATCATACCTTCGTAGACCTGGGTGCCCGGTTCGACGAAGGTCATACCGCGTACCTGAGCGTTGGCGATGCCGTGGGTTAGCGCCGTGCCGCCTTCGGAGGCGACCAGCGCGCCGGAGCGGTTGGAAGTGATCTCGCCTAGCCATGGTTCGTAGTCGATCAGGCGCGAAGCCATCGAGCCGTTGCCCTTGGTGCCGGTCAGGAAGGCGTTGCGGAGACCGATCAGCCCACGGGTCGGGATCGCGAATTCAAGCCGGACATGGCCCCGGCCATCGTTGACCATATTGAGCATGCGGGCGCGGCGGCTGCCGACCAGTTCGGTGGCAGGACCGACATATTCTTCGGTCGTGTCGATGATGAGTTCTTCGACGGGTTCGAAGATCTTGCCATCGATGACCTTCGTGATCACCTCCGGTCGCGAGACCTCGAACTCGTAACCCTCACGGCGCATCGTCTCGATCAGGATCGACAGATGCAGCTCGCCACGCCCGGCGACGGAGAAGACATCCGCCTGGTCGGTGCGTTCGATCCGTAGCGCGTAGTTCGTCTCAAGTTCTCGGTAGAGCCGCTCGCCAAGCTGGCGCGAGGTGGAGTAATCGCCCTCGCGGCCGGATAGCGGCGACGTGTTGACGCCGAAGGTCAGCTTCAATGTCGGTTCCTGAATGGCAATCGCTGGTAGCGAATCAGGATTGTTGGGATCGGTCAGCGTCGCGCCGATCTTCGCGTCGGCAAATCCGGTGATGGCGACGATGTCGCCCGCAGACGCGCTATCGACGGCTCGCCGCGAAAGTCCTTCAAAGGTATGGATCGACGACACCTTGAGGTTTGATACTTCATGGCCCGGCTCAACGTGCGCGATCGTCTCACCGACTGAGATGCCGCCCCGTTCAATTCTGCCGATGGCGATACGTCCCCGGTGCGGGTCGTAGCCGAGCGACGCGATCTGCATCTGGAAGGGGCCGTCCGGGTCAACGGCTGGTGAGGGCACGGTGCCGAGGATGGTGTCGAGCAGCGGGCGCAGGTCGTGCTGGAGCTGATCGGGGGCGAATCCGGCGCGGCCTTCGCGGGCGATGGTGTAAATGACGGGAAAATCGAGCTGATCGACCTCGGTTGCAAGATCGAGGAAGAGATCCTGGGTGCGCTTGACGACCTCTTCCGGTCTGGCGATTGGCCGGTCGACTTTATTCACGACGACGATCGGCTTGAGGTTCAGCGCCAGGGCCTGGGCCAGCACCGTGCGCGTCTGCGGCATCGGTCCCTCGACGGCGTCAACGAGCAGGAGCGCGCCGTCGGCCATGTTCAGGACACGTTCGACTTCGCCTCCGAAATCGGCGTGACCTGGTGTGTCGATGATGTTGATTTTGACGTTGTCGTAGGTGATCGATGCGTTCTTCGACAAGATCGTGATGCCGCGCTCGCGTTCCAGATCGTTCGCGTCCATGATCAATTCGCCGGCGGCGTCGGGGTCGCGGAAAATGTTGGCCTGTTTGAGCAAGCCGTCAACGAGCGTCGTCTTGCCGTGGTCGACGTGGGCGATGATCGCGATGTTGCGTATGGCCGTGTGCTGGATGGTTGTGGCGTTGGCGGTCACTGTAATCTTCGGGCTCCATTCAAAGGTGCTGCGCCGTAATCCCGGCAGACAGCATTTGGCCCGTCCGATGATGGACGGGCCATTCACAACACGTAAGTATACGTTATGCGGACTTGCCTGATTCGGCGGCGAGGCTGGCTAGTAGGTCAAGCCATGCTCAACATAAAATTTACAGAGGGTGAGCGCTTCACCCCAGCCGCAGGCGCAATCCATTAGCGCATGCCGCCCTTCCGGAGTGTCCGGGTAGCCTGCATCGGTCAACTCGACCTTGGTTCCGCCCTCGTGCGCTTCAAACGTCATCGTGACGATAGAGGGAGTCTTGCCGGAGCCATTGCCCCAGCTGAAGACGAAGCGCTGATGCGGTGCAACTTCGAGGATCTCGCCGAGCGACTCGGCGTCTATGTTGTAGACGGCCCAGTTCTTCCAGCGCCAGTGCATCGGAGTACCCGGCTCGTGGCTCCATTCGGAACCGGTTGTGAACCACTTGTTGATGCCGTTCGCGGTCGTCAGCGCTTCCCAAACCTGCTCGGGATTGGCACGGACGAAGGTGCCATGACGGATATCGATATCGAGCATCGGGATCTGGGTAGTGCTAGTCATAGGAGAGACTCGGATATCCATCGCCACGGCCACCGGGCAGCAGGTCGAAGAGTTGCCAGACGGGCGAATAGAGGTCGATTCCGCGGGGATCTTCGCCGGGTGGCGGGCTGTACTTCTCGTTCATCATCAACTCGGCGGCGTGGAAGAGACGGATAGCACCGTCCGCGTCGCGCCGGAAGACCATGACACCCGGCGATTGCGAGCCATCCTGGGACTCAACATGATAATCGCGATTGAAGCTCGTGCCGTGACTCGACAGTAACCGCAGATTCTTCCAGCCGCGTGAGCGTGCCAGCTCTCGCAGATTGCTCAGTTCGGTTGCGGCGACGAGGACGAAGTTGGCGCGCCGTTCGACATGCGGCGCGATCGCGTCGTAACCGTCGGCCCACATCGTGCACATCGGACAGGGCGCGTCGTCGTTAGGGCCATACATATAGTTGATGACGATGAGCTCGTCGCGTCCCTCGGCGAACAGCTCCGAGAGTTTCACCAGCTTCGCTGGCCTGTCCTGGGCCGGATCGTGCGGTCCTTCGGTGAATTGATAGTCCTGCTCTACGATCGGACCGGCGGCAGTCCTCGCCGCATCTGGGCGACACGTTCGATGTTGTTCCTGAGTTCAATCTCGGCAGCGAGCAGCTTATCTCTAGCTGCCCGGTATTCGAGCGTTTCGTTCGGATAGAGTGTCGTTGTGGTGGTCAAAATGTGGTCCTTTCGGGATTGCCCTCACCCCCAGCCCCTCTCCCACTGCTTCGCTGCGCTACGCGGGGAGAGGGGAGGAAGAGAAGCGATCTATGCTTCGCTTTATCTTCTCCCCTCTCCCCGCGTCCGCAGCGAACTGTGGGAGAGGGGCCGGGGGTGAGGGCTCTTCTACTCCTAGGTGGACACAGCGGCAGGTTCTGCCGGCTCGGCGTCAAGCACTTCCCATTCGACGGGAGCGCGCTCGTCGCCGACCTCGACCAGGTACTTGATCTGGACGAGGAAGCCGTGCCAGCCGGTGCGGTAGGAGTCGTAGCTGGCGTCTGGTGCGAAGCCGCTGTGGACGAGCGTCAAGCGGGTCTTGCCGGCCGATTCGGCGAGACTCCAGGTGACGAGCGTCTCGTGCCCTACGAAGTCGGAGCGCCAGGAGTAGGCGAGTTTCTCGTCCTGTTCGAGATCGACGATCTTGACTGGTCCATCCGGAATCCAGCCGCCGACATCGTAACCTCCGCCGACTTCCGGCTCAATCGTCACGTTGTCGGACATCATCCACTTCTGGACCATCTCTGGCTCGATGATCGCTTTGAAGACATCGCTGGCTGGGGCATCGATCTCGGCTGAGACTTCGATGTCGCCCGGTGCGATGGTGCGGTAGTCGAAGCGCGGGCCGATGACGCCGCGTTCGATCCAGGCGCGCAAGTTCTCGGCCTGAGTGGTCCAGAAGCTGGCGACGGCCCAGGCCCAATCGTTGTCGGCGATGCCGGTGTGTTCGAAGGAGACGAGGGTAGCGTCATCCTCGGCGTCGAAGGTGATTGTCACCTTCGTCAGGTCATCGTGCAGCTGCCATTCGAACTCCAGGCGTGAGTCGGGTGTAGCCTGGATCAGATTCATGTGGCCGTCGTTGGCGACCGGGACTCCAGGGATACTCGGTCCCCAGAGAGCGAAGTCGCCAGCCTCGAGATCGATCTCGGCATGCTCCGCCAGCCACTGGGTAACCCGACTCGGGTCGATATAGGCCGCAAAGACATCTGACGCTGCCGCGTCCACCTTCACACTAACTCGGATCACTTTCGACACCGTTCGACTTCCCTTCTTGTTGCGTCTGTTGTTGCTGTGCCAGCGCCGCCAGACATGGTTTGCGGCGCTGGGCTGGTTTCTGCGGAGTCTGCTCTCGCTCTTCGGTTGCCAGAATCTCGCTCCTACTCGTCATCATTAGCGACCGCGGCGGCCTGAACCCGCGTAGCGGCTCGATGGAATCGCGTCATGGACGCCCACCCCTGGGAAGAAAAGCCCTTCATCGCGGATGTCGCGTGGGTCGACGGATCGAATCGTTGGTTTTCTCCAGGAGTCGCCGGTCTCGACCATCTGCTTGATGCGATTGAGATAGTCGGTCCAGCCAAGCCCGTAGTCCAGGCAGGCGCGATCGGGCGCGAAGCCGCTGTGGACGATCGTCAGTCGCGTGTGGCCGGCACTGCCTTCGACCTCCCAGGTCACGACCGTCTCATCGATCTCCGGCTTGTTCGATTCCCAGGAGTAGGTCAGCCGCGCGCCGGATGCGAGATCGAGGATCTTGAGCGGTCCCTCGTTGCCCCATCCGACATCGTAGACGCCGCCGATCTGCGGATCGACCGTGGCCGGATCGCCGGACATATAGCGGTCCAGTTGGACTGGGTCGATAAGGGCGTCGAAGACGTCGTCCGGATCGGCGTTGATCTCTGTCTTCAGCTCGATACTGCCATGCGGGATGTTCGAAAAATCGAAGCGCAATCCCGGCTCACCGCGTTCGACATAGCCGAGCAAATTCTCAAGCGCCATCGACCAGAAGGATTCGACCAGCCACGGCATCGTTTCGCCGATGTCATGGTGCTCCAGTCTGAGCTCGGAGCCGCTGCCATCGGCGCTCAAACCGACTGCGACGACGGACTCCGCGCCATTCAACGGCCAGGAATAGACGAGCTTTTGGCCCGGCTCAACTTCCAGCAGTCTCATGCCTGGATCACCTGCTCGCGGTGTTCCCAAGGTGTAACGCCCTGAGAACTCGTAGCGACCATCCTCAACTGAGACGCTGGCTTCTTCGGCAAACCAGGCGCGTAGTGCGGCCTCATCAGTGAGGGCGTGGTAGACGCTGTCCGTGTTCGCGTCTATGCGAATCTCGGCTTGAACTACAGATGCTGACATCATCGTCATCCTTTCCGCGTTTCGTCGCGCGTAGAGGGCTCATCGCCCCCTCGTTCCTGCCGGGCCCAGAGGGCACCCCCAGGTGCCGGATAGCAGGCAATCATCAGCCGGTACGACTCCGGGTCCCGCTCAATGCCGGTGACCTGGCCGTATTTCTCGGCGATGCCTTGCACTGCCTCGCGCACCTCGTCGAGGAAGGCAGCCCGGCGGTTGCCATCCTCCAGATAGATCTCGGCCGAGAGACCGAGTGACGGCGTGTCCTCGCCAACGCGCCGTGATAGCTGTCCGATGTCGGTCTGGAGCTGCTCGGCGATGCCGAGGATGTAGCCCAGGCTCAGCTGGTCGCGGGCAGCATTGCCGCCGCCAACCTGACCAACGAGCTGTGGCGACATCCAGTAGCTGCGAGCCGACGCCTGGTAGAGCCCCTCATTGATCCCACGCACCCGTCGCTCTTCGACCTTCACAACCAGGCCGGCTTTTTCGAGCACTTTGATGTGGTAGTAGATCTTCTGGGGTGTCTCGCCCAGCTCCTCACCGAGTTCCGGGCAGGTGCGAGGTTCGATCATGCGGCGCAAAATCTCGACCCGTAGCGGCTTGAGCAGCGCCCCGGCCTTTTCCACATCGTCGATATAGAGCACTTCCTGCATGATCTTCCTCGCTTCATCGTACAAACTGATTTTATTATACAGATGTATTTGTACGTGTCAATGCCTATGTCCCAGTTTCCGGCAACTCGTTCAATTACATCGCATACGTACGCGAACTTCTCGCCAACTGCGCGGTGTATCGACGATTGGAAGGGCACCCTGCAAGACACGAGCGACGTATGGCCGGTTGACGGCGATCGGCGTTCAGATCGTGGTCAGTGGTCACAAATGGATGGCGTTCGCGCTAAGGTGGCAGACAAGTGAAAGGGTCGATACATTGGATACAGGATTAAAAGGAAAAGTCGCCGTCGTTACCGCTTCGAGCGCCGGGCTGGGCAAAGCGATTGCGATGGCCTTTGGACGTGAGGGTGCCAACGTCGTCATGTGCAGTCGCAGCCAGGAGCGCATCGAAGCCGCCGCAGCCGATGTCCGCGATCAGGGCGTTGAGGTGCTGGCGCTGGAGATCGACGTGACCCAGCCGGATGACATTGAGCGTCTGATTTCATCCGCCGTCGAGCAGTTCGGTGGCATCGATGTGCTGGTGACGAACGCAGGCGGGCCGCCTGCCGGGACCTTCGATCGGTTCGATGACGCCGCCTGGCAGAACGCCTTTGATCTGACGCTCATGAGCGCCGTACGGCTGATTCGCCGGACGATTCCCGAGATGCGCCAGCGCGGCGGCGGCTCGATCGTCGCGATGACGTCGTCCTCGATCAAGCAGCCGATTCCGAACCTGCTGCTCTCGAACGTCATGCGGGCCGGCGTCTCGGCTCTCGCCAAGACGCTCGCAGACGAACTGACTGGTGACAACATCCGGGTCAACAACCTCGTTCCGGGCCGCATCGCAACCCAGCGCATTGAGGAACTGGACCGCGCCAACGCCGAACGTCAGGGCGTCGACATCGAAACGGTTACGAAGCAGCAGCTCGGCAACATCCCGATGGGTCGCTACGGCGATGCCGAGGAATTCGCCAACGCAGCAGTATTCCTCGCGTCGGATGCAGCGAGCTACATCACCGGCGCGACGCTTCAAGTTGATGGCGGCATGATCCGCTCCCTCTGGTAACCAGAGTGTGTGCCGAAGATGGCTGCAGATCCGCTTTGCCGCTATGGAAGTGGCCGGGACGGGTTGTGGAGTCCTGGATAGCCGAAAGGGTTGACAGATGCTGAAGCTCATTGGTGACCTGCCGGATAACGTGATCGGTGTAGAAGCAATCGGCGAGGTTGAAGATGATGACTACGAAGAGGTGCTCGTTCCCGCTATCGAAGAGCGCCTGAAGCGCCACGACAAGGTGCGCCTCCTCTACGTGCTGGGCGCCGAGTTCACCGGCTACGAGGGCGAAGCGATGTGGGAGGATGCGAAGCTCGGATTGAAGACCTTCAACTCCTACGATCGAATTGGGATCGTCACCGATGCGAACTGGGTGCGACGCTCCGTCAAAGCCTTCGGGTGGCTGATCCCCGGTGAGGTCAGGGTATTCCATGCCGATGACGTTGATGCAGCACGAAGCTGGATCGCCGGCTGATAGCGGCACTGCAGACACGTTTCCATCGCGGCCTTGGCAGAGCGGTCGGTTCGAACAAGGTCGATCGATGCCTTCTGGTGAGTTCGCCATCCCGTCGCGAGCAGAAATTTCGCGGGATACGTCACCGTCGTCGATCGCTTGCCGCACCTGAATTACGATCCCGGTACCAGGAGCTTGAGACAGTGGCGGGATCGATGGGCACCCTTGCCGCCCCGCTAGACATCACCATCCTGCGGAAAATCCTTGCACCATTGCGCCTGGCCCAATCCTGGTGGGATCGCGATGCCGTCCGGGTCAACTGGCCAGGATCATCGACAGCCTGACTACTACCGTGAACTGCGACCAGCAGTTTGATGGTCCGCTCTGTTGTCTGTCATACCGTCATATCTGGGATCTGATGAGTAGGCTGGCGTGACAGGAAGAAGCAAATATTCAGGCAGAGTTGCAGGAGATAGGGAATCGGGCGCCGGTGAGGTGCAACACTGGGCATCGGTCGCGAGATCATCCCGTGCCTGGCATCTGAAGCCCATTGCGACCGGGGCCCTGCCTACGTGAATGGGAGCAATCTCATGTGGGTGCGAATGGGAGCGAGATGACAGCGCTCGCACCTACTCACACGCGAAATACGACCGGGTGTCGAGCTCCGTGATCATCAACGTGGCAAACGCTCGGGTGGAATCCCGCTGCTTCCGAACTCTCAAGCACCAACAGAATGTCAATGATCTGGTTCGAGCCAGTGGCCTGAACCGGGAAGGAGCCTTCCAGTGATCTCGGAGACCCTGGCAACGGTCGCGCAAGTCGGCGTCCTGGCATTCGTCGTGACGAGCATGTTGGGTCTCGGGATGAGCCTCACCGTTAGTCAAATCATAGATCCGCTACGCAACGTCCGGCTTTTGGTGATTATTCTGATCGCCAACTTCATTGTCGTGCCTCTGCTCGCCTGGACCATCGGCAAAGCGCTGCCGATGGACACGCCGGGAACGACCGCGATCATCCTTCTCGGGACGATGGCTGGTGCTCCGTTTCTCCCGAAACTAGCCCAGATGTCGAAAGGTGACGTGCCGCTCTCGGTCGGCGCCATGGTGCTGCTTATGGTTGCAACCATCGGCTACGCACCGCTTGTGGTGCCGCGGATCATCGACGGCGTCGAAATCGCGCCATGGGATATCGCAAAGTCGCTGCTATTCCTGATGCTCTTGCCGCTCGGTTTAGCACTCCTCTTCAATGCGCGCTATCCCGATAGCGCTGCAGGATGGGCGCCGGGGCTCTCCCGAATCTCGTCCGTTAGCCTCGTCATTGCACTCTCAGCCGGTGTGCTGGTTGCCTGGGAACAGATCATCGATTCGATCGGAAGCTGGATCTTCGTCGGCACATTCATCCTTGCGGTCGCGAGCATCGTGGTCGGTTGGTTCGCATCCACCGGTTCCAGTCCGATGACCCGCAAAACAGTCGGTCTCGGAACTGCGCAACGCAATCTGGCTGCGGCGCTGCTGGTCGCCGGGACGAACTTCGACGCCGATACCCTGGTGATGACGATGGTGGCTGCGCTGGTGCTGAGCATCGTGCTGATCCTCGCAGCCGGCGAATTCGGTAAACGCGCGGGCGAGGACACAGCGGCGGCGCAACCAACCGGGCAGGCCAACGCATAGCTGCCTTGTATTGCGGGCATCGAAACTTGATCTGGATTGAAGAAGCCTGGACTGATCCGAGACTGAACGTTGCACGTTAGTGATGACTCATTCTGAAATTGTGAGGAAGAGTAGAGCTGGCAGATCTTGCTGTTCGACCCATCATGCACGGGGAATACGTGAAGACGAATGGGCGATTCGCCTATGTCTGGGGCTGGCTGCTGGTGCACAGCTACAATCGGCGGGCTGGCATCATCCAGGCGCCTGCACCGGGCGGCTCGGCGGTGTTCTCCCTGTTGCTCCACAGGGTCGAATCGCGATGCTGAACGATTACATCGCGCTGGGCGAGGCATTCGTCACCTGTCCCAACCAGGATGTGGTTTACGGACTCGGGTACTTCGGATTTGGCCAACGAACAGAGCATGTCAATTCGATCGCTTGGGACCCCTGGTTGCAGGGGAAGCTACGTGGAGAAATCTTAGAGTAGCGCTTTCGTCGTGTTCGACTTCGATCTCTCTGCGACGCTTGCCCTGAGTGAGCATCCGCGCAGTGGGTACGAATGGGTCGGGATGACAAGGGAACGGCTTAACATTTTGGTATCCAGTCTAGAGCCTGTTTAAGAATAGATGACAACGCCTTAGTCCATTTGGGAATACGCTATAGGTGCTGAACTGAAGCCATCGTACGAGGATATTGGATACTCACAACTGCTTGACTTTCGTCGTCGTGTCGCCCCACATTTGGGCGCCCAATTCTGCTTCCATGCGATAACCGGCCAGCTGGAGTTAGCTGGTAGATGCCAGCCACTCATTTCGGAGGATACTCATCAGTATGGCGTCGTGATACTCGCCGTCCCAGTAGAGGGCGGCGCGGATGATGCCCTCGCGGGTGAAGCCGCAGCGTTCGTAGACGTGGATAGCGCGGGGATTGAAGGCGAAGACCTCCAACGCGATGCGGTTAATCGGAAGTTGCTCGAAGACGTAGTCGACAATAAGCCGGGTGGCCTCGCTGCCCAGACCGCGGTTGCGGCCGGCAGGCCCGATGGCGATGCGGAAGCTACAGGAGTGGTTGTCTTCGTCCCAATCGAGAATCGCCAGTTCGCCGACCCATTCGCCGGTTTCGCGGTCAATTATCGAGAGATCCAGCCGGTCGTCGGTGGTCTGCCGCGACGCCGTCCAGTTCTGAATCTGTTCGAAGGTGAAGGTCTGGTGCGTGCCCGTGAGTCGCGTGCTTTCATCATCGTCGAGCGATGCGAAAAAGGGCTCGGCATCTGCGATTGACATCGGACGCAAGATCACCCGGTTGCCGGTGAGCGTGGGCTTGTCAGCAAATGTCTTCAACGGTTGAGCGGCCAGGTTGATGAGAACTGCTCAACGTCTGGCAAGCAGTTTGTCCCGTCACTGGCACGAGCGCCAGCATAGACCACTCCAGATTGTAAGGATGGGCAGCTCAGGTTCTTGCCGCTGACGTTTCACGCAGCCTTGGCAGGAGTTGCACCCGGTCGGTAATCAAGCGCGTCCAGAAGTTCACGGTGGCGACCCAGAGCGAGCCCGTTCGCATTCGACCTGATCCGGCTGAGCTCGGCATCGAAGTGGTCCTTTCTGCCTTCATGAATATGCACCAAGAGTCAGGCTAGATGTTGCCCATACCAAGCTGATCCGATACGGCCTGACAATTCCTAGTCATCCCGTCGGGATTATCCATCGAGACCGGTAACACTGTCAAGATCTTTCGCGAACGTGGTGGGCTGACGTGCGATAATCGGTACAGATCGTGAGAACCTGGGCGGGAATTACCAGTTGGCCTACGCACTCGGAATTGATCTTGGAACGACCTTCTCGGCAGCGGCTGTGGCACGCAACGGCCAGGCCGAGATTCTGTCGTTGGGTTACCGTTCTCCGACTTTGCCATCGATCATCGTCGCCCGCGAGTCGGGCGAGATTCTGATCGGCGAGGCCGCCGAGCGCCGGGCGATGATCGAACCGTTGCGGACGGCGCGCGAGTTCAAACGCCGCCTGGGCGACCCGACGCCAATCCTGCTCGGCAGCGCCCCCTATGGCGCAGAGACGTTGATGAGCTACCTTCTGCGGGGTATCTACGATCTCGTCGTCGAGCAGCAAGGTGGTCCACCCTCTTCACTCGTCATCACACACCCCGCAAACTGGGGGCTCTACAAGCTCGACTTGCTCGAACAGGCCGTCAGACTGGCCGATGTTGGTGATGCGAAGTACATCACTGAGCCTGTCGCGGCTGCCCTGCACTACGCTGGTCGCGAGCGCATCGAGCCTGGCGAGATTGTCGCCGTCTACGACTTCGGCGGCGGCACCTTCGACGCCGCGCTCCTGCGTCGAACCGAGACGAGCTTCGAGCAGCTCGGCGAACCCGAGGGTATCGAACGGCTGGGCGGCATCGATTTTGACGAGGCGGTGTTTGGCCACGTCCTGCAGTCGCTTGGCGACGCTGTAGAGGACCTCGACCCATCGGATTCAACCGCGATGACTGCCGTCGCGCGGTTGCGGGATGAGTCGAGGCAAGCCAAAGAGGTGCTCTCGGTCGATACCGATGTCACCATCCCGGTCATGTTGCCCGGTGTGCAGACGGAAGTGCGGCTGACCCGCAGCGAGTTCGAAGAGATGGTCGAGCCACGTATCGGGGCGACGATTGCGGCCTTTCGACGGGCTGTTCGTAGCGCCGACATCTCGCTGAACGATGTTGATCGGATATTGCTGGTCGGCGGCTCTTCCCGGATTCCGCTCGTGCGCCAGCGGGTGCGGGAAGAAACCGACAGCTGAAATTTTCCTCGATGCCCATCCGAAGTATGCGATTGCCCTCGGTGCGGCGATTGCCGCCGACTTGAACTCTGGGTACGTCGATTGCCGCCCAAATGCGTGCCCTTGCTGAACGCCCCTGCCGCGACGCGCTGAACCGGCAGCGCCGCCTGTTCCACCCGTTGAGGAACCTCAGGCTCCACCTGGCGCCGGAACCGCCGCCGGATATCCCGGTAACGCAAGCCACTGCGCTGGATCGTGCTCTGGAATCGGCCCAGGTTGAGCCGGACACGGCGGAGGTCGAAGCTGCCGCTCCTCGAGACAGCCCGACTTCCCGGAGTCATCTGTTGCCACGCCAGAAGCGCCGATTGAGAGCGTTCCTGGCGTCGGGCACTGACGAACTGCCGGAGCTGGAAGCCGAGGCGGTTAGGGCCGCGACCTTGCCGGCGGAAACCGAGACCTGGTGAATTGACCGTTCTCTCCGCTGACGCCGCGGACGTTGCCAGCTCATCCTGGCAGGATGGCATCGCCCTCTCTCCGGTGCTGATCGCGGCGCTGGCGGTCGTGTTGATCGGCGCTGCCGCGGTTACATTCGCCTTGCTATCGCTGGTCGTCGGCTAGTCAACCTGCTTCATCCCTCAGATCCAATTCGCTCAATCGGATGACCTCAGGGTGCCGCCTCTATACACTTGACCACGGGAGGTCGCACCATGGAGCGTACCGGCATACAACATGCGCGAATGCCAGAGCTGGTGGAATCACTGCCAGAGCGGGAGCGATCTGTCTCTCTGTCTCTGGCAAACACGTTCCGGGAGGGCGACGAGGAGATATTTCTGGTTGGCGGAGTCGTGCGAGATCTGCTGCTTGGACGGCCCCGCGCCGATCTCGATTTTGCGACCTCGTCGCTACCGGAGAAGACGAGAGAGCTAGGTCGTCTCGCCGGCGCAACCTCCATCTTCGATGTCGGCGCGGCCTTTGGCACGATCGGACTCGTCTTCCACGACCCTGATGGCGAATTGACCGTTGAGATCACGACCTACCGGGATGAGGTCTACCCGACCCGTGATCGCCGTCCAACGGTCCGCCACGGCGTCCTCCTCGATGAAGATCTTTCGCGGCGCGACTTCACGATCAACGCCATCGCCCTCGATGCCTTGAGCGGTGACCTGATCGACCCTTTCGGCGGCATCGCCGATCTACACCGCAAGCTCATCCGTGCAGTCGGGAATCCACTTGAGCGCTTTGACGAGGATCCGCTGCGTATTCTGAGAGCGGCGCGCTTTGCCGCCGAGCTCGATTTCGAGGTTGCACCAGAGACACTTCGCGCGATGCAGGCGACCGGTCCGGAGTTGGAGCGCATCAGCATCGAACGTGTGACGGTCGAGCTCAATCGTCTGCTGGTCGCGCCAGCGGTCGAACGCGGCTTGCGAGTCCTCGATGCCGCACAACTCTTCCCTCATATCTTGCCCGAGATCGTCCCGATGGTCACCGATGATCGCGATGGCGGTACGCACGCCACAAGGACATCTGGGAACACACGCTGCAAGTAGTAGCTCAATCCCCGCCACGCCTTGCAGTGCGCTGGGCGGCCCTGCTTCATGACGCTGCGAAACCGTGGACGAGAACGGTGGATGATGATGGTGAGGTTCATTTCTTCGGCCACGAACCGGCGGGAGCTGCTTTGGCGCGTAGGCTGCTCAAGAGACTGAAGCAGGAAAACGACCTCCAGAAACGCGTCGCCAGAATGGTTGCGATGCACCTGCGTCCATCTTCCTACGAACCGGACTGGACCGACTCCGCGGTGCGGCGGTTGGCGCTCGAAGCGGGCGACACCTTCAACGATCTGGTCGATCTTGCGGCGGCTGATGTCACCAGCTCCCGCGAGCACCGCCGGCGGGCCGCCGCCCGGCGCATTGAGGGCTTGCGCGAACACTTCGCACATCTCGAAGCCCAGCACGCCCTCGACCAGCTTCAGAGCCCGCTCGATGGCAACGACCTGATGGCGATGTTCGAGCGCCCACCCGGCCGCTGGATCGCCGAGATCAAGGACCGCCTACGCGAGATGGTCATAGACGGCGACCTCGATCCCGACGATCAGGAAACGGCGACGAAGCTGGCGCGGGAGTGGGTTGAGGCTGAAAGGAACGATCTATGAGCGTCGAGCAGAAGTTGATGACTGCCGAGGATCTGTGGGAAAAACCCGAGATTCCGGGTAAGCGCTTCGAGCTTGTGGATGGAAAGGTGATCGAGATGCCGGGTACCGGTGGCGTGCACATGATCATCGTTGTCGCCCTCTTCAAGCTCATCGATGCGTTCGTTACTGAACACGATCTTGGATATGCGTTTCCCGACGGACTTTCGTTTGTCGTACAACGAGATCCAGATCGCGTTCGTATTCCTGATGTCTCGTTCGTTTCCTGGGAACGCGTGCCGGAGGATGGACCGCCGGAGGGGTACTGGCCCCAGCCTCCAAATCTCGTTGCCGAAGTGATTTCACCGAACGACAACGCCACTGACATCCAGGAGAAGGTTCGAGATTACCTTGGTGCCGGAGTCCAGATTGTCTGGGTCGTCTGGCCGAAGCTGCGCTCGATTACCGTTCATCTTCCGGATGGCTCTTCGCGTGTGCTGGGAGTCGAGAGCGATCTCGATGGCGGAGATATTTTGCCGGGCCTCAGTATCCCGATCGCATCGATTTTCGAATCCATCGACTGACCGACCGGGCTGTTCCGCATTGCCGAGAAGTGGCTCAGATGAAGATAACTGTGACTGACCGTGCTGTTTGGACGGGGGCCAAGCACGGTAGTTGTCTCCCGCTCAGGGCGCGGAGATTGGACTTTCCTCAAGCGGGACGAGATAGCGTTCGTTGGTTGCCTCCTGAGGAGGCGGACCGTTCCCAAGTTCGTTCCGAATGATCGAGACGAAGTCGTCGAGCGGCGTTGGATACTGGCTCGGCCAGAGGTGTGGGGCACTTCTGTTTGTCACCGTCCCTGATCGGTCAAGGTTCCAGTAGCCTTGCCCCCAGCCGAACAGGTCGTAGCGCGGAGGTGTCGATCCTTCGTAGTCGCGGAGGAAGAAGATGCCCCGGTCGCCCGGCTCGAAGGGCGGCCAACTAGTTGTAAAGCTGGACGCAGTCCTCAATCACTCCGCCAAAGACACGGATGGGGACTTGTTGGCGCCCCTGGATGTCGCCGCGTATCCACTGCATCTATCTCCACGGTGTAATCGGTGACGATTTCGGAGGGATCGTCTGACGCCCACCGCGATCCTTGCGATTCCGAGACGGTGCCAACGACGATCACTTCCGAGTACCAGGCCATCTCATCGAGCGATTCGTAGCCATGAATGTCCGCTGTGAGGAGATCGGAACAGTAGCGAGCCCTGTCCGTACCGGCTCTGGGGAAGAACGAACACCCAGCCAGGGCGATGGCTGGCAAGATGAGTAGTACCGGTGAATTCCAGCGCGAAGGCACTATAGCGAATCCTTTGCGGCGCTCTGCCGGAGAGCTGAGATTGGCGCGCAAGCTGTCTGCTGCCGTACCTGAGGTACGTCCCGTCCAGCCATTGTGGATTGCCCAGACAGGCGGCACGGTCTGGGACGGCCAGGGATGGCAACAGGTCGGCGGCGATCTCGGCTCTTGAGGTGTTCAGTTGCGGCATCTGTCCCACAGGAGGAGCCCTTCCCCGGGGCTCCTCCAACGAAGTGAGAAGGAAGGGGGAGTATTAGTCGCTTCTGAGTGCTACCTGCCTCGCGGCTGCGAGCTCTTTCGTCGCGGTAAAGGCCATACGGTAGGCGTCGTGGGTTGGGCCGTACCACTCGATGAGCAGGTCGTTGTACCAGCGCGCTCGCGCCGGGTCGGTATACCAGCGGACGCCGGTGTATTCCGCTGCCTTGACCATCACGAGGACAGCGTGGACGACTTCTTCTTCGAGAAAATCGGGTCCCAACGGAGACAACAGCCAGCGTGACAGATGCTCTGCAGAACGCCGGGTCAGGCTCGGATCGCGAGTGACCTGGAAACCGACGTAGAAGATCGGCTGAATTTCCGGGAACCAGTCGACCGGCACGAGTTCGTTGCGCCCGTAGGAGATGAACGACGGCAGATCGGCTTCCTCCGGCACCCAGACGGCGACGCCGAATGGCAGCGCGCACATGCCTTCCAACGACGACATCGGCATCCCTGCGCCGATCTCCATACCGAAGCGGGCGTCCTTGATAGACGCGGATTGCCCGAGCGGCCAGACCGTCTTCGCCGTCAATGCGCTTGCATTGAGCTATCGCGCGGTCGAGATCCGGCAGGTCTGCTTCGGGATCGAATTGCTCCAGCGCGCGTTCATAGAGTTCCGGATCAGTGACTGCAACCAGCGCGCCGGAATCGGATTTCGAGTCTGTCAGGTGCAGTCCCCAGACGGTCGCTGCGCCAACGAGCCCCTGATTCTCAGCAAACGGAGGGGCAGGCAGCGTGAAGCTGTAGTCGACGAAGAGCGTCTTGCCCTCCAATGGCTGAGGCGAGGGCATTCCTGCGATCGGCTGAGACCAGTGCAGCCGAATCTCGTCGAGGCCGGGCGTGTCGGGAGCGAAATTGAGATCAGCGTCAAGCTCGATGAAATGTGGCGTGTTGCGGTTCGTCTTCTTGACCGACTCGGAGAGCGCTCGTCGGCAATTGACCGGGACTCCGACCCGTTCGCCCTCTTCAACACCATAGGCGTGCATCAGGAGCTTGCGAGCGCGGTCCACACTCTTGACGAGCATTAGCGAAACGTCGCGTCCCAGGTACGACTTCCAGGCCGCCAGCGCTTCCTGCTCGGTCGTTCCGATGCGATCAACATCGTCTCGAAGGAGTAGTTCTTCTCGGACAGTTCGGCTAGCTTGGTATTCGGCATGCCGCACGGGCTGCATCTCTTCAATACCCAGCGTTCAGAACCCACCGAGCCAGGTGTCGGCCCATGCGTCGCGATCCCAGACCATCTTCACTTGCCCTTTCCTGTACGCCTCGGCTAATCCCGAGTTGATTTGTCGGAATTGTCACGAAGCTATCCCGAGTTGTCAAGTCGGAATTGAAACTGGCTGTCGATCATCGTGCTCTGTGTTGATTGAAATTGGCCGGATATGCGACAGTAGAGGGGTCTGCAACGGACATACCGTTCAACCTGTGACAACGAACTGGGAGACGAGGGAGCTACATGGATTCGAAGCTGCTGCAATCGCTGGAATGGCGTAGCGTCGGGCCTTTCAAGGGCGGCCGTTCGGTGGCCGTCGCCGGGCATCCGACTGAGCGCGACACGTTTTACTTTGGAGCCTGCGCCGGTGGCGTCTGGAAGACGACCGATGGTGGCCAGTACTGGGAGAATATCTCCGACGGCTTCTTCAACACCTCCGCTATCGGCGCAATCGCTGTCTCGAAAGCCGACCCGAACGTCATCTACGCCGGCACCGGAGAGACGGCTATTCGCGGCAATGTCAGCCACGGCGACGGCGTCTACAAGTCAACCGATGGCGGGCGCACCTGGAAGAACGTCGGCCTGAAAGACACCCGCCACATCGGCGATATCGAGATCCACCCTGACAACCCGGATCTCGTCTACGTCGCAGCGCTCGGTCATGCCTGGGGGCCGAACGAGGAGCGCGGCGTCTTCCGCTCGAAGGACGGCGGCGCAAGCTGGGAGAAGGTGCTCTACAAGAGTGACAAAGCAGGCTCCCACGACATTTCGATGGACCCGAACAACCCACGTATCATCTATGCCGCGATCTGGGAAACCCAGCGTTACCCGCACAAGCTCGTCTCCGGAGGCGAGGACTGCGGCCTCTGGAAGACGACCGACGGTGGCGACAGCTGGGATGAGATCACCGACCGTCTCGGTTTTGACGGCGTCATCGGCAAGATCGGCGTCGCCGTCTCGGGCGCTGACGGCAATCGCGTCTACGCGCTCGTCGAGCACGAAGAAGGCCGTCTGGTTCGCTCCGACGACGGTGGCAAGAGCTGGCAGAAGCTGAGCGACGACCCCGATCTACGCCGCCGTGCCTGGTACTACATGCACATCTACGCCGACCCGACCGACGCCGATACCGTCTGGGTGCTCAACATGCCCCAGAAGAAGTCGATCGACGGCGGCAAGACCTTCCACGAAGTCCCGACGCCCCACGGCGACAACCACGACCTCTGGATTGACCCGAACGACCCCAACCGGATCATCAACGGCAACGACGGCGGCGCCTGCGTCACCTACAACGGTGGCGTCACCTGGTCGTCGCTCCACAACCAGCCGACGGCGCAGTACTATCACGTCACCGCCGACAATCAGAACCCGTACTGGATCTACGGATCACAGCAGGACAACACCGCGACAGCCATCCCGAGCATGTCATTCGACGGCGCGATCACCCGTGGCGACTGGATCGAACCCGGCGCGGGCGAATCAGGCTATATCGCCATCCAGCAGGCCGAACCGGGACTCATCTTCGGTGGCGGCATCGGTTCCGGCGTCGGCGATGGACGCCTTCTTTCCTGGAATCCACGTACCCACCAGATTCGCAACGTCACCGTCTGGCCGGAGACGCACGGCATGGGAGCTGGCGCGGAACAGCAGAAGTACCGCTTCCAGTGGACCTTCCCGATCGAGTGGTCGGCCCACAACCCGCACATCATCTACACCTGCGGCAACGTCGTCTTCCGCTCAGCCGACTACGGCACAAGCTGGGAGGCGATCAGCCCGGATCTGACGCGCAACGACCCCGACAAGCTGAAGCCCTCCGGCGGCCCAATCACCCGCGACAACACCGGCGCAGAGCGCTACTGCACGATCTTCGCCTTCCGCGAATCACCGCACGAAGAAGGAACCTTCTGGGCCGGTTCAGATGATGGCTTGATCCATATATCCCGCGATGGTGGAGAGAATTGGGAGAATGTCACGCCGTCGGCTGACCTTTTGCCCGAGTGGTCGCTGATCTCAATCATCGAGCCGTCCCCGCACGATCCAGCGACCGCCTACGTCGCAGCGACGCGCTATAAGTCTGGACGACACCAGTCCATACCTGCTCAAGACGAGCAACTATGGCCAGTCATGGCAACTCATCACCAGCGGTATCCCCGACGATGACTTCACCCGGACCATTCGCGAAGATCCGGCTCGTAAAGGCTTGCTCTATGCCGGCACCGAGACCGGCGTCTATGTCTCCTTCGACGACGGTGGCTCATGGCATCCGCTGCAGCTCAACCTGCCGGTCGTACCGATCCATGATCTGATCGTCAAAGAGGGCGATCTCGTTGCGGCAACCCATGGCCGCAGCTTCTGGATCCTCGACGATCTCTCGCCGCTGCATCAGATTCAGGACAACCTGGCGGCGAAGGACGCGCATCTCTTCGCGCCGCGATCCACAAAGCGTTACCGTGTCTATAGCGGCTTCGGAAACAGCCCAACCACTGACTACGTCAACTTCACCTTCTCCGGTCCCGGATACAGCAGTTACCGGCAGATCGAGAAGCCGGACGGAGAAAAGAAGCAGGTGCTGCTGGATGCGGGTCAGAACCCACCGAACGGCGTCATCTTCCACTACCTCCTCAAGGATGCGTCAGAAGACGAGGTGAAACTCACGATCCTCGACAGCGCCGGGAACGAAGTCAACAGCTATAGCAGCAAGTCGGAGGATAAGAACGCGCCCAAGCTCGCCGCCAAAGCTGGTGCGAACCGCTTCGTCTGGAACATGCGCGGCAAGAGTGCCGAGCCAATGAAGGAGGAAGGCGAAGGCGACATTTTCGCGTCCTTCATGAGCAACGCGCTCGCCCCCTGGGTGTTGCCCGGCACGTACACGGCGAAGCTGGAAGCAAGCGGCTCTTCCCAGGAGGTCCAGTTCGAGATCGAACCCGATCCTCGTGGGACTGCTTCAGAGTTGGATCTCAAGGCGCAACACGATCTCAAGATCCAGATTCGCAACGCCGTCTCGGATGTTCATACGATGCTCAACAAGATCAACGATCTGCGTGCGTCAGTTGATGAATGGGTCGAACGCGCCAACCTGCACGGCGAAAACCGCGCAATCTCCGATGCCGCTCTCCAGCTCAAGACCAAGCTAGAGACGGTCGAAAACGAACTGGTTCAGAAGAAGGCCGCCAGCCCGCTCAGCTACGACAGCCGCCTCAAGGAGAAACTCTCCAGCCTCGCCTTCATGATCGACGAAGGCGATGCGGCACCGACCTTCGGCAGCTACGAGGTCTACGAACAGCTCCGCTATCGGGTGGATGCCCAGCAGGATATTCTCAAGCGCATCATTGACGAAGATGTGCCGGCGTTCAATGCGGTGGTGAAGGGTGCGGGTGTGAAGGCGGTGGTGGTGTAGGGGAAGAAGAGGCTCCCTCCCCTGTCCCCTCCCTCGAAACCGAGGGAGGGGGATCTGCTCGGAAGAGATGAGTACCGCTGAATGTCTGAGTTTGCGCACCGTTCCCCTCCCTCGAATTCGAGGGAGGGGCTAGGGGAGGGAGCTTCCCAGATTTCACGCCGCCATAACCGCTACCGCCACACCACCGAAGAACTCGACGCCTTCGCCCGCCAACTTCGAACACGTATGACTCCTGCAGAGAAAAAGCTCTGGAACGCCCTCCGTCGCAAACAACTCGATGGTCTTCGTTTTCGCCGCCAGGTTGCCTTCGAAAGCTACGTCGTTGACTTTGTCTGCACCGAGAAGCGCCTCATCATCGAAGTCGACGGCGATGTCCACGATGAGCAAGTGGACTACGATGAAGCCCGAACGGAACATTTGGAACAGTATGGGTATCGCGTGCTTCGGTTCAGGAATGATCAGATAGTGAACGACCTGGGAACGGTACTTGAGACGATTCGCCACGCTTCTCTTAGCTGATAAAGCGCAAGCGAAAAACTCACCAATCGACGCACAGATCCCCCTCCCTCGGTTTCGAGGGAGGGGACAGGGGAGGGAGCCTCCAATGCCAACCAACAAAATATCCGCCATGCGCTACCGCAACATCGGTCCAACACGCGGTGGCCGCGTCGTGGCGGTTGCCGGTGATCCGGTAAACAAGGCCGTCTTCTACTTTGGTTCGACCGGTGGAGGGGTCTGGAAGACGGACGACGCCGGGACGACCTGGAGGAATGTTTCGGACGGCTACTTCCAGTGGGCCTCGGTCGGGGCGCTGGCGGTTGCGCCGTCGGACCCCAACGTGATCTACGCCGGGATGGGCGAGACGACGATCCGCGGTAATGTCTCGCGGGGCGACGGTGTCTACAAGTCCACCGATGCTGGTCGAACCTGGCAGCAGATGGGGCTTGCAGAAACGCAGAATATCGGCTCGATCGTCGTCCATCCGACGAACCCGGAAGTCCTCTATGTCGCGGCTTTCGGGCATGTCTGGGGGCCGAATCAGGAGCGTGGTCTCTATCGTTCGACCGACGCTGGCGAAAACTGGGAGCGAGTGCTCTTCGTCAGCGATGTGGCTGGCGCGCTCGACATCTCGATGGATCCGACCAACCCGCGAATTCTATTCGCCTCGACCTGGGAGGCTGGGCGGACACCGTACAGTCTCAATAGCGGCGGTCCGGGCAGTGGACTCTACCGTTCGACCGATGCTGGTGATAGCTGGGAACTGTTGAATGACAAGCCAGGCATGCCAGAAGGTGTGCTCGGTAAGATCGGTGTGGCGGTTGCCGCCGGTGGCGGGCGTGTCTATGCGATCATCGAGGCAGAGAAGGGCGGGCTGTACCGTTCGGAGGACAACGGCGAAACATGGTCGTTGAAAGATGACGATCCGAATATCATCCAGCGCCCCTGGTACTGGATGCACGTCATCGCTGATCCGCAGGACGCCAACACGCTATGGCTGCCCAGCTACGACCTGCTGAAGTCGATCGATGGCGGCGAAAGCTTCCAGGCTATCGCGACGACGCATGCCGACAACCACGGCCTCTGGATCGATCCCGAGGACAGCAATCGCATGATCCAGGGGAACGATGGCGGCGCTTGCGTCACCTTCAATGGCGGGCTTAGCTGGTCGACGATCTACAACCAGCCAACGGCCGAGTTCTATCATGTCACGACCGACACCCGGACGCCTTACCGCGTCTATGGCGCGCAGCAGGACAACACGACCCTCAGCGTGCCGAGCCAGTCGGAGGGCACGGCGATCAACTTCACCGAGTGGGAAGTCATAGGCGGCGGCGAATCTGGCTACATCGCCGTGCGGCCCGACAATCCCGACATCATTTTTGCCGGGAGCTATCAAGGGCTTGCTAACCCGCTATAACCACGGCACCGGACAGGTGAAGAACATCACCGTCTGGCCAGAGAACTGGTCGGGACACGCTGCCAGTGAGTGGAAGTACCGCTTCCAGTGGACGGCACCAACTGTGCTTTCTCCGCACGACCCGAACGTGCTCTATACCGGCGGCAACATGGTCTTCAAATCGACCGACGAGGGCCATAGCTGGCAGGCGATCAGCGACGATCTGACCCGCGCAGATCCTGAGACGCTTGGTCCGACTGGCGGGCCGATCAGCAAGGACATGACCGGGGCAGAGTGCTACGCGACGGTCTTCGCCATCGCCGAGTCGCCGGTCGAACAAGGCACGATCTGGACTGGCTCCGACGACGGCCTGATCTTCTTGTCCCGCGATGGCGGTGACAACTGGAGCAACGTCACACCCGGACCGGATTTGCTGCCTGAATTCTCACTGATCTCAATCATCGACCCGTCGCCGCACGAGGCCGGGACCTGCTTCGTAGCTGCAACCCGCTACAAGTCGCACGATGACGCGCCTTACTTGCTGAAGACGACCGACTATGGCGAGTCCTGGACCCTTATCACCAACGGCATCCCGGAGAGCGAGTTCACGCGGGTCATCCGCGAAGATCCTGAAGTGCCGGGGCTGCTCTATGCCGGAACCGAGCGGGGGATGTGGGTGTCGCTCGATGGTGGCGCGAACTGGGAGTCGCTGAAGCTCAACCTGCCGGTCGTGCCGATCCACGACTTCGTGATAAAGGACGGCGATCTGGTCGTCGCGACGCACGGTCGCGGCTTCTGGATCATCGACGATCTCGGTCCGCTACGGCAGCTCGCGCAAGGCAAGCTGAACGATGGAGGCGCAACTCTCTTTGCACCCCGCGACACGACCCGTTGGCTGCGCTACGGCGGCTTCGGACACGCGCCGATCGATGGCGCGAACTACCGCATGGCCAGCGGCCTCGTCGTGACCTTTGACCGTACGGCGGATGAGCATGGGCGTTACACGGAGACGTACGTTGACGCCGGGAACAATCCCGATGATGGCGTTGTCATCCACTACTTCCTGAGTTCGGAGCCAGCGGACGGTGAGGTCGCGATAACGATTAGCGACGGGGATGGCAATGAAATCGTCCGATTCTCGAACAAGGCTGAGAAGGACAAGCTGAAGCTGTATCCCGAGCAGGGCAGCAACCGCTTCGTCTGGAACTTCCGCTATGCCGATGCAACCGAGATCAAAGACGACGAGGTGGCGCGTACCTTCATCGGCGGTCCAAAAGCGGCGCCTGGTGAATACGTGGTGACGCTCTTCGCTGGAGGCGAAACCCAGTCACAGTCATTTTCGATTCTGGCCGACCCACGGCTCGACGCCAGTACCGACGATCTTCGAGCCCAATTCGATCTCCAGCTCAAGATCCGCGACAAGATTTCGGAGATCCACGAAGCCGTTGGCTCGATCCGCCGGATGCGTTCGCAGGCCGAGCGCTGGATCGATCGATCTGACGACGAATCTGTCAAACTGGCTGGCAAGTCATTCGTCGAGAAGCTGGATGACATCGAAGCCAACCTGATCCAGGTGCGTGCCAAGAGCGCCAAAGACCGGCTCAAATTCCCGGTGAAGCTGAATGCGAAGCTCAGCGGTTTGATGGGCGCAGTCGCGTCGGCTGATGGACGGCCAAACGAACAGTCCTACGCCGTCTTCGACGATCTGTCAGCGCGTGCCGACGAGCAGTTGGGACGGTTGGCGTCAGTGAAGAGCCGGGAGTTGGCGGCGTTTAACGAGGCTGTTGAGGGTGCGGGGTTGGCGGCGGTGGGGTAGAAGCGGCCCTCACCCCCGGCCCCTCTCCCAATCCTGGGAGAGGGGAGGAAAACGAGACGATCAATTCAATGTTTGCTTGGATCGGTTCCCCCTCTCCCAGAGATTGGGAGAGGGGGCCAGGGGGTGAGGGAATTCCCTACCCCGCAATCATCCGCATCGGATTCTCCAGCATCCGCTTGAGGTGCTGGAGGAAGCGGGCGGCTTCTGCGCCGTCGGTGATGCGGTGGTCGGCCGCCAGGGTGACCTGCATCATGAAGTGCGGCTCGAAATCTTCGCTCTCAGCGTTCCAGACCGGCTGCATCTTGGCCGCGCCAACGGCGAGAATCGCTGCCTGGGGCGGGTTGATGACCGCGGTGAAGTGGTCAACTCCGAACATGCCGAGATTCGAGATGGTGAAGGTTCCGCCGGCATACTCTTCCGGCTTGAGACCGCCGTCGCGGGCACGTCGAGCGAGATCCTTCGTCGCTCGCGCAATCTCGCCGAGCGTCTTGTGATCGGTGTCGGGGATGAAGGGGCTGATCAGCCCATCTTCGATCGCCACGGCAAAGTTGACGTCGATGCGGTCGTGCATCTCGCGCTTGTCGTCGACGTAGGCAGCGTTCAGAACCGGGAACTCGCGTAGCGCGGCTGCGACGCCCTTGATCACCAGGTCGTTGACGGTGACCTCGCTGGCCGGATCGTCTAGCTCTGCGTTCACCTGTGAGCGCAGCTCCATCGCTTTACCCATATCAATCGACATAGTGATGAAGATGTGCGGTGCATCGCGGAATGACTGCTGCATCCGGCGACCGATGGTCTGGCGGATGCGGCTCATTTCCTGCAACTCGCCGGATGGGGCTTGAGAAACTGGAGCTGGAGCTTCGCGCACAACCCGTTCTTCGGCGGGCGCAGCCTCGACCGCTACTTCTGGCGCAGCGGTGGGGATCTCGATCTCTCCGTCGACGTAGGGCTGGATATCGCGCTTGACGATACGTCCGTGTGGGCCGCTGCCGTTGACCTGGGCCAGATCGATGGCGTTTTCTTCAGCTAGCCGCCGGACGAGCGGTGACGCGCGAATGCGCTCGCCGGAGTCTGTCTCCATCACCGAAGGCTGTGGCGTATTGGACGCAGCTACTGGTTGGGAGGTTGCTGTACTCGCGGCGACAGCAACAGGTGCTTTTTCTTCAGCAGGTTCTTCAACACCATTGGCTGATGCCGCTTCCGGAGAGGGTACATCTTCGATCTCTTCCCCGGGCTCGCCGATGATGGCGATGATCTCGCCAACCGGTACGGTGTCGCCTTCGCCGATTAGTGTCTTGGTCAGGATGCCGGAGTCGAAGGCTTCGATTTCAATATTGACCTTGTCGGTCTCGATTTCGGCAATGGGCTCGCCGCGCTCAACTTCGTCACCGGGTGATTTCAGCCAGCGCAGCAAGGTGCCGGCGTCCATGTCGTAGCCCATCTGGGGCATCAGTACATTCTTAGCCACGTATCGTTTTCCCGTCCCCTTGTTAGGGTACTGGCGATAGGTTGCAGGGTATTGCGGAGTCGAAGGTAGGACTCAGCCGCTTCCCCTGTTCCCTGTTACCTCTTCCCTGTTCCCTACGCTACGCAAGCGCCTGACGAACCGCTTCGATGACCTCATCCTTGCCCGGAATAACCAGGCGTTCGAGGTTGCGGGCATATGGCATCGGCACTTCGAGCGAGCCGACGCGCCCGATTGGAGCGTCCAGCCAGTCGAATGCCTCTTCCTGAATTCGCGCCGCGATCTCTGCGCCAAGCCCCATCGTGCGCCACGATTCCTCGACGACAACGGCCCGGTTCGTCTTTTTGACCGATTCCATCACCGTATCGGTGTCGAGCGGGCGCAACACGCGCATGTCGATGACTTCGCAGGAAATGCCGTGTTTTTCTTCGAGTTCTTCCGCCGCTCCGAGCGCCAGGATTGCGCCCCGCGACCATGAGACAAGTGTGATATCCGTACCCTCTCGGCGCACTTCCGCACCTTCGAGCGGCAGGGTGTACTCCTCGCTTGGAACCGGTCCGCGGTTACGGTAGATCAACGAGTGCTCGATAAAGAGCACCGGGTCGTCGCCGCGTATGGCCGACTTGAGGAAGCCTTTAGCGTCCAATGGGGTAGAGGGCATAACCACGCGCAGTCCAGGGATGTGAGCGAACCAACCTTCGAATGTCTGCGAGTGCGTCGCGCCAAGCTGGCCCCAACCGGCGGCTGTCCTGACGACTGACGGGCACTTGAATTCCCCGCCGAACATATAGCTGATTTTTGCCGCATGATTGACGATCTGATCGATCGCCAACAGCGCGAAATTGATCGTCATCAGCTCGAGTACCGGCCTGAGACCGGCCATCGCTGCGCCGTTCGCGACCCCGACCATGCCGAGTTCCGAAATCGGGGTGTCGATGACTCGCTCGCGGCCCCATTCTTCCTGGAAACCACGAGTGACGACGTAGGAGCCGCCATATGCGCCGATGTCTTCACCCATCAGGATGACGTTGTCGTTGCGAGTCATCTCTTCCGTCAGCGCTTCCTGGAGCGCCTGGCGGTAGGTGATGTCTCGCATGCCATCCTGATCGATCTGTTGCAGCTGATCCTCTTCAAGCGATTTGAGATCGGCAAGTGTGCTAGCCACGTTCTGGCCCCTTCCCAACTTCGCCATCGGAGTAATAGACCCAGTCATAGAGCGTCGATGGATCGGGGAATTCACTTTCGTCGGCAAACTGTACAGCCTGTTCGACGGTCTCCTCGATCTGCCCCTCAATCTCTTCGAAATCTTTGTTAGAAGCCTTGCCAGCATTGATGAGTTGTTCTTTGAAGAGCGGTATTGGGTCGCGTTCTCTATAGTGATCGACCTCTTGCCTGTCTCGATACGATTCCGGGTCGGCCATCGAATGGCCTCGGAAACGGTAGGTCATCGCTTCGAGGAAGAAGGGTCCCTTGCCCTCTTTGCAGTGCTGAATTGCGCGCTGCATGGCGTCGTACATAGCCAGGACATCCTGGCCGTCGACGATCTCTGTTTCGATGCCGTGTCCCTGCGCTTTGGTTGACATTTGCGGCACCGCGGAAGCATATTCGACTGCCGTGCCCATGCCATAGTGATTGTTCTCGCAGAGGAAGACGACCGGAAGTTTCCAGAGCGAGGCCATATTCGCGGCTTCGTGAAACGCGCCCGAGTTCGTCGATCCGTCGCCGAAGATCGCCACCGAGACGGCGTCCTCATGTTTGTGTTTGATCGCCAGCCCAGCGCCGACCGCCAGCGGGATATGACCACCGACGATGGCATAGCCACCCCAGAAGTGACGTGGCGGATGGATCATGTGCATCGAACCGCCACGGCCTTTGGTCGTACCGGTTTCCTTGCCGAAGAGTTCGGCCATCGCCGCGCCGGGGTCTGCCCCGATCGCCAGTGCATAGCCATGATCACGATAGTGTGTGAAGAGATGGTCGTGCTCGGACATGGCGGAAATTGCGCCAACTGCGACCGCTTCTTCGCCAATATAGAGATGGAGAAAACCACCGATTTTGCCGTATGCGTATTGTTCGGCGGCTCGCTCCTCGAACCTCCTTATGAGGTACATCTGCCTGTAGAGACCGAGCAGTTGGTTAGCATCCATCTGCTCAAGCAGACCTACATCAGATGTGGCCGAGGTAGCCATACGCGCCTTTCTCCTTGCAGCCGCGCGGGCAATGCTGCCCGTTTCGTCTGCGTCCTGATGATGAGGGACTGTCGCCCGGATGACGGGCATACAAATCGACCCTCGAACCCGGCGAGCCGATTAAATTGTACGCCATGTGCCGGAATACCGGGATATGGGATCTCTCACACGATTCCTTACGCGGTGCGCGCGCCGTCGAACACGCCCGGTGCCGTGCCGTCGAGCATTAAGGCGACGGCACGGCGGGCAGCAACCGGTCCCATCGACATCCCTCCGCCGTTGAAGCCGACACAGTAGTAGAGCCCCGGCAGGTCGGCGAGCTGGCCGACGAGCGGCAGGCCATCGGCTGTGAAGCCCATCGTGCCCGACCAGCGGTGCGTCACCCTCATCTCCGCGATTTCCGGGAAATGCGAGCCTGCCCACGACTGTAATCCCTCCTGAAGATGAGGAGTCGTCTCATCGGCGTAGCCGACTTCCTCGTCGGGGTAGATGTCCCGGTAGCCACCGATGACGAAGCGTGTGTCGGGAAGCTGGCGGAAATACTCGAAGCCATCGTTGGTCCCTGTCGGACCGTCGAACATACGAAATCCCAATGGTTCGGTCGCGAACGCTTGCGCTCGTACGGGGTTGACCCTATCGCGGAAGAATGGATGGAGCAGCCGCGAGTAGGAGTTCGTTGCCATGATCGCTTGCTCGCAATGTACTGTAGCGCGTCTCGTACGCACTTCTAGTCCACCAGCATATGCGGCGATGTCGTGCGCTGCGCTCTGTTCGATCACTCGCGCCCCCGACGCCGCCATCAGGCGTGACGTCAGAAGAAAGGGTTGCAGGCCCAGGTCACCAGCCTGGTAGATCATGCCCTGAAATGCGCGATCCCACGGATCCTCCTCATGCCATTCGACGTTCTGGCCGTCTGCCGAAAGCGCCTCAAACGAGGCGAGTAGACGTTCACGCTCGCGTTCGTCAATCGCTAGATAGCGCGACCCGTTGGCTTCAAAAGGCACCTTGAGTGCGGTGCAGAGGTTGGCGACCCAGTCTCTGGTCGCTACCGCTTGAGTGCGAATCTCTAATGCCGCCTCGTGACCGAGACGCTCGATGACGCGGTGGTAGCTGTCTCGAAAAGCTGCAATGCAGTGACCAGCATTGCGGCCGGAAGCGCCGCTTCCCACGTAGTTCGATTCGACGACGACAACGTTGCGCCTGCGATCGGCGAGGAGGGTTGCAAGCACCGCTCCCACGAAGCCACCGCCGATGACGCACACATCAGCATCTATGTGTTCGTGCTCCAGTTCAGTGGACCATGCCGCGGTGTCTTGCCAAACAGAGACGGTCATCTCATTTGCCTTCCATACGAAACCGCTACATGCGCGGCGAAGATCTCTCATATCGTCGCACAGGCACACGCTTATGAGAGGTGGTGGTTGCGGCATCCATTCGCATCGAGCTGGGAGACGCAGTGCGGTTGACGATCTCGACACGTACACCAGATAGGTGAATGCCACAACCTACAGCAACCTTGTTGGCATCCCGACGCCAGGAGGGATCTACGATCAACAGCATAGCGTTCGGGAGAAGAATGCTGCACTCGAGTCGTTGCGATCGGTCCACTGATACCTCGATACGAATTGCTTGTGTGGCTACATCCCCCCTGCCGTCGGGATGACATCGTGGTGGCGATAGATGCTCCGGTCCCCGCACCTGGCCTTAGCTTGATGTGGAGGGTGATGGTCGAAGCTCGTCAGTCTATGTACCTTCCTACACCTCAGAAATAAACCCTCGTATACACCATCTGGTACATGATCCGATGCCGGTTTAGTCATATTCTTGTACATGTAGACGGAACGGGGCGGCAACGGAGCCGCCGCAACAAAGAAGGGCAACGAAGATGTTGACCAATCACTATATCGCAGGTGCCGAAGCACAATTCCGGCAGCAGCAGGTCCGAGACGAGCGACGAAGCTTCAAGATTCGGATTCGCAAGCGGTAACGACAGGGCGGAACGGGGTTAAGGCGTGACAATGATGCTTGCCACCAGCAGTGAAGCTGGAGCCCCGAATGCAACAGAGATGTTGCGCAGAGACACTCGCTGCAATGCAATAGAAAGGAACGCAAAATGCAGCAGACATTCTATATCCTCGGAGAAATCGCTCGATTGCAACACGAGGACCACAGACAGAGGCAAAATGTCGGAAGAGGTCGCGCTCGGCGCAGACGCTAGGCGGCCGCTCCATGGACCGGAAAGCACAGGTGAGCGACGATGCTCGACCAAATGTACGCAATCGAGATGCTGAACAACCCGAACGGCGGACGAAGCACCGGAAGAAAGAATCCGCTTCGCATCCGAGAACGGTAGCCCTCAGACTCAAAGCTCGAAACTGACGCCGCGGTTGTATCCAGATTTTCGGAGAGCCGCGGCGTTTTCATATCCGGAATCCATGCACTTCTCGTAGCCGCCCGTATTGAAACGGGTAGACCAATGACCAGTTCGCTCAACATTTCAAAATGCACTGGAGATGATTCGTTCGACCACTTGTTCGACCACGGGCTCTCCAACCGCCTGACCCTCATTATCGGGCGGGATGCGCAAGAACGCAGCGAGGCGCTCAATAGCTGGCTCGATCGCAGTGACTACGATTCGCTTCGTATCAATTGCCCATCTGCTGACGAGCGCGAAGCGTGCCCGCAACGCATCTTCGACGCGTTTGCTTCGGCCGGGATCATCGAACCGATTGAGGAAACATCTCGAACCGAAGATTGCAGTCAATTCAAGTTCATTGCATTACTCAATGAGCTTGCGGCGCGCCCACGTGATCTGGTCGTAGCGCTCCTCAACTATCATCCGTGTGAACAGGCAGATCGGGCGATCTCATTCATGCTCGAGCATCTGCCACAGCAGATTCATATCTACCTGACTAGCGACGATGTTCCAGACCTCAACTGTATCCCCCGCCTGCGAGTCCGCCGGCAGCTCCAAATGATCGATACCAACGCTCGTTGATGATTACCTGCTGACGAAGGCAGTCCGAACTTGCATTGCTACTCTATTGGCTTTCGGATTGGCGGGATGAGCAGAGCCCCTACTATCCTCTTGAGAATTCTCTAATCCACTACGAGAGCGAATCTAGATCAACCAACTGCTCGTTTTTTTGCTGGTATCGACCGTCCCGGCCGTTCAGCGACAGCCACGTCAGTCTGGCTTCGTCCTTCTCTGCGGATGGCAGTAGTGATGTCCATACGGCCGTTGGTCTCCGGCCATGAAATCGGCTCTGGATTTTGAGGTTCGGTCTCCAGCGCCACAGCCGGGCGATCGAAGCCATTGTGGGTAACGCCACTGGCACTTTCGAGCGGCGTCATCGCCGCGCCCGCATGTGCGATCAGATCGCGCAATTTTCGACGTTCTGCCTTCGCCTCGCGGACGGTGCCGATCAGGGCGTCCATCGTTTCAGCGACAACCTTGTTGCTTTCGCGAACCGCAGCGACGACCGGTTTGGCCTGATTATGGAGTTGTTCCTGGGTCAGAATCTGGCGGTCGACGGCGATCGCCAATGTATCAACCTGATCGAACAGTTCGTCTAGCTCTCCACGAGTGCGCCGATGATCGCGCCAGAGTCGTTCGATGAGGAGCGACTCGGCAAGCGCGAAAGCGACTACCAATGAAAATACGAGCCAGATCATGTTGATACTCCTGCTGCTTCGGCGTTTGTTTCCGAATTTTGAGCGCAATTGGAGGGCGGCGTATGCATGGAACTGAACTACCCTCGACCCTGTGGCATCCAGTCCCTGACCAATTACTACGTACGCCCTTCGGCTCTCATGATGGTACTCGTGCTGTGACAATTTGTCTAGTACGTACGCGGGTAAATTAGATATTCGACCGCGACGAGAGCGAGTTGAATCCGCTATCTCTCACCATCCCGCGGTTTGCCCCAGGACACCGAAGCAATCGTTTTGTAGCTAATCACACCGTCGTTCGAATACGGCTTCAGGATGTCACTCAGATCATCTCCGAACTGGGGCGCTAGCTCCGGTCCCAGATTTGCCCGGCTCCAGGTGGCCCGCGAGTGCTGGCACTCGATGAAGTCTTCGACGCTCTGGCTGAAATTGCTCTCGAAGGTCCGCTCTCCGACGATCTCCATCCAGGCTCGATGAGCTGACATCTTTTCCCGGTAGCCGTCTGGATCGTATTCGCTTCCTATCCGCACAAGCCAGCGTGCCAGAAACGCCTCCCACTCGGCCTGCCACGGGACGTCGTGGGCGTCATCTCCTTCGATAATCGCGATGAATCCGCCGGGAGCGAGGACGGAGGCGAGCCGCGGGAAGAGGAGTGAATGGTCCATCCAATGAATGCTCGCTCCCGCCGTCACCAGATCGTACTGCGGTGCAAGCTGCGCGGTTTCCGCGTACCCGTGAATCCAGCTGATATGCGGATATAGCCCGTTGTCCGCGGCGGCCAGCATTGCCTGTGAGGGATCTACGGCATCAATGTGATCGAAGTGATCTGCAAGCTGGTGCGCGATCTTGCCCGGACCGCAACCGAGGTCGAGCCCTCGTCGCCGTTGCACCGGTAAATCTGCGAGAAATGCGAAGACTTCAGCGGGATAAGGAGGACGATGAATATAAGCCCTGGCTACATCGTCATCATCGAACGCGAGCCCACCGCGCGGGTTGGCAAGCATCTGTTTGCTACCGCGCAGCAGTAAAGGTTTGCCAGGCTAGCTGGTTGATCGATTCGTTCAGGTAATACCCGGTATGGTAGGTCGGCACATTCTGAGACGACAGCATGGCGACGACGTAGGCGTATTCCAGGCCGTCACGCTCGATCACGACGATGCCGGCGTCGTTCCAGGTGTTTTCTGGTTGGTAGAGGATGCCGATCTTATGGAAGGCCGCAACGCCCGCTGGAAGCGGAGCATGGAATGCAGCGTCGAGGAAGGGTGTTGCCAGCGTCAGGCTCCAGAGAACGTAGTTGCGCTCGGTCGGCGTCAGCCCATCGCCTTTCCAGATTCCGGCCAGTAGACGGGACAGGTCATCGCTCGTGAGCCAGTTCTCGACTTCCCCGTCGCTCTGTAGATAACCGTATTCTTCGCCATAATATCCAGGCGGGTGGGTCATGATTGAATCTTTGACGCCGTACGATCGCATAATTTCGTTCGCGCGATGAACTCCGACGCCGATATCACCATCGCCGGTGATACGTAATAGCTCTCGGGCAGGCCAGGTCAGGCTCGGCCCCATTGCTGGCAAGACGAGGTTTTCGACATCGGCGGCTGTGTATTTCCCGGCGGTTATGTCCTGTGCAACGGCAATCATGATCGGAATCTTGATCGTGCAAGCCGCAAGCTGGCGCCGGTCACCATTGATCGAGATGCTCGTCCCGGTCTGGATATCGAGGATAGTCACGGCGTTGTTGCCGCTGGCAGCGCTCAAGAGGTCGACCACTTGGGCTCGTAGGGACTCATAGTCGGGAGGAGCAGGGATCGGAAGTGCATCGGGTGAGGCCATCAGATCTGATGGAACGTTGCCGCCAAAGCGCCAATCGACATAATGGCGGCCAGTATTGGCGATCTGTACCTGCCAACCTTCCGGTTCGCTTGGTGTGTAGGTTAAGACCCGTCGTTCGAAGACTTGAACGAGGACATCCACCGTTTGACCGCCGAGTTTGACGTGGCTCCAATAGGCTTCGGTCAACGGCAATCCAATCATCGCCCACTGGTCCTCGAACAGCGGTTCGTTCACATAACGAGCAGCTTCGTAGACCGTGCCGCTTGATTGGATGAATGACCAGAATGGCGATGCGATCTGGTGGTCCAGGGCCGGGACTGTGACCTGGTGCGCAGCTGTCACACCATATTGGCCCAGCTGGTCGTCCTGCGAGACGTTGCCCTGACGATCGACGAACTCGGTCAGCAGCGCGCCTGCCGGGGCCGGAGCAGCACCCCTCAGACCTGCGAATGTGGCGTATGTTGGGCCCGTATCGTCGTCGGCGTCTCCGGCGATATTGATGCCGGGAGGATCCCATTTTTGGCCGCTGGCGAGCTGACCGGTGATCATCTCATAGGCGAGTGGACTCGCCATCACAAAAGCTGGATTGCCGATCTGAATGACCGGGTCAGGGTTGAATTGCATCCCGCCTTTGTCGAAATACTGGACTAGGCGAGTGTTGTCGGCATTTGGCTCGGAGATCAATGGCGTGATCGCGTTCTCACCCCAGATCCAGGTACGGCTCGATTGGCCGGCGACTATCGGCAACTCCGTCCGAGACCAGAGCCGTTGAAAGAATCGATTTTCGGTGGGGTCGATCCGTCGAGCGGTTGCTGGTTGAAATGCCAGTCCGACGGATGAAAGGAGCAATAGAAACGCGCTGATTGTGATGATGAGGCGCCTAGCGGCGGGTTGGGCGCGTCTCCAACCTATCCGCCGAACTGCCCTGTCCGTACACATGCCAAAAGCCTAGCCGAAGAATGCCGAGAGCACAAGCCGAATTCATAGCATATTCGTGAGCGATCAAAAATCAACTTATCCCATAGCGGCGGACTTGCACTGGAGTAAGTTGCAGGATGACCCGAGGGGCCGCCGATAGGCCAGCAGCGAACGCCTCTGCTCTATCCCCGATATAGCGACGAGCGATGTGTGCCATCTCCTGGCGAGCCAGTTTGTCGTCGCGAATGACTTCGCAGTTTCCGCGCAACTCCATATAGCGATGAGCGCTTTCAGGGTCTTCGATGATCGCCGAGACCCGGCTATCGTGATCCAGGTTCGTCACTTTCTGGGCGCTTTGTGGGCATATGACGTTCAGTACGTCGTCAGCGAGGCGGTACCAGAGCACCGTTATTTGCGGCGCTCCATCCGGCATCAGCGTTGCCAGTCGCAAATAGCCAGGCAGGTTCAGAAATTCGCGCTCTGCGCTTGATAGATTCATGCCGATACCTCTAGCAATCCTTGAGCGGCCATCAATTGCTCAAGCTCGTCCAGCCAACTGCCAAAGAGTTCCAGCGCCTGGGTTACCGGCTCGGGCGAGGTCATATCGACGCCGGCGTCACGCAGAAGATCCAGCGAATCCTTCGACGAACCGCCGGCCAGGAAACTGCGGTAGCGCTGGCGGGCCGGTTCTCCCTCCTCAAGTATCTGCTTGGCGAGGGCGGCGGCGGCTGAGATGCCCGTCGCGTACTGGTAAACGTAGAAGGCACGGTAGAAGTGCGGAATGCGCGCCCACTCGATGGCGACATTCTCGTCCACTTCGACGTCAGGGCCGTAGTAGCGCTGCGCCAGCTCGGCGTACTGGGCGCTCAACGCGTCGGCCGTCAATGCCGCGCCGCTCTCGACTTGCTCGTGGGACCAGCGCTCGAACTCGGCGAACATCGTCTGGCGGTAGAGCGTGCCGCGCAGATCTTCGAGTGCGTGGTTGACGAGGTACATATCGAGCTTCGGGTCGTCGGTTTCGCTGCGTAGTTTTTCGGTCAGCAAGATCTCGTTGACGGTCGATGCGACTTCGGCGACGAAGATCGTGTAGTTGCTATAGACGTACGGTTGCGCCTGGCTCGTATAGAAGGAGTGCATCGCGTGCCCGGCTTCGTGCGCCAGCGTGAAGACATCGCGCAGTTTGCTCGACCAGTTCAGCAAAATGAAAGGATGTACCCCGTAGACGCCGAACGAGTAGGCTCCGCTGCGCTTGCCTTTGTTCTCATAAACATCGATCCAGCGCGAATCGAAGCCAGCCCCGAGATCGCGTAGATAGTCGTCACCCAGGGGACCAAGCGCCCCTATGACGGTATCGAGCGCGTCGACGTAACTGAATTCGTCTTCGACCTCCGGCACAATCGGCACATAAAGGTCGTAGACGCCGAGCTGATCGAGTCCCATCACTTTCTTGCGAAGCGCAATATAGCGATGGAGAAGTGGCAGATGGGCATTGACCGTCTCAACGAGCGCGGAGTACACGGCCTCAGGGATATTCTTTGGTTTGAGCGCTGAATCTAGAGCAGAATCGTAGCTGCGAGTCTTGGCCATGAAGACATCTGCTTTGACGCTGGAGCTATATGTGGCGGCAATCGTATTGCGCTGCTGCTGGTAGGCGGCGTGCATTGTTGCAAAAGCAGCTTTACGCACTTCCCGATTGCGGCTTTCGATGAAGCGCTGGTAGTTGGCCTTCGTCAGCGTAACCTTTCGCCCTGCTCATTTTCGATCTCGCCATATTCCATGTCGGCATCGTTGAGCATCCCGAAGATCGTGCTTGGCGCGCCAAAGATTTCGCCGGCGCTCGCGAGCAACGTCTCGGTCTCGCTGTCGAGGACGTGATCGCGTTGGCGAAGAATCGTTTCGAGGGCGTGGCGGTATTTTGCGAGTCCTTCGTGCTGATCGAGATAACCTTCGATTGTGCCTTCGGGCAGCGACAGCAGTTCAGGCTCGATAAAGGCAAGCTTGCTGCTCGACTCGACGTAGAGTCGGGTCGCCCGGTCGCTATCGGCTTGAGCCTCCGAATCAGCGGTGTCCTGGTCCTTTTGCAGCGCTGCCCAGGCGTAGACCTTGATGAGCTGTGCGCCGATCTCTTCTTCCAGATGGTGTGCCTGCAGCAGTGTTTCCGCACTCTCTCCGAGTGTCCCTCGCAAGCTCGCCAACTCCGCCACTTTCTCCTCAACTCCTGTGATCCCGGCTTCCCAGGCATCACGGTCAGGAAAAATCGCGGTGAGGTCCCATGTGTCTTCCGGGGGAACTTCGCTACGCGGGCGGGTGCCGAAATCTACTGCTGTCGCGGTCATCTTTTTGAGTGCCTTTCACATCGTTGTTGTTGCGACGTGAGCCTACCACGGGATGCGCAGCCGCCTCGCAGGATCGCCGATCTCCATCGTGAATTATCGATAATGGAGCGTCGAGTTATTGCTATATTGAGGTGGCTCCTTAGGCTCTATCTTAGCGTCAATGTCGAATCGCGTGACAGTCTGCCACCTGGCGCACTCGCGCCACTTCCCGAAGGGAAACCGACGATGCTTTCTTCGTGGTTCCGGGTGATGGCCGCTACCCCCTGGCGGCTCGCTATCAGCGCTTCCCTTGTTTTCACCTTTCTTCTGACTTCGGTTCCTATCGCGGCAATCGAGCCCGGTACTGCGCCTTTCCAGCGCACCTGGAAACGCACCGATCAGCCGGTTCTCGATGGGCTCGTGGCGCGCACCTGGATGTGGGGTCCGCAAGCCAATTCTGAACTTATCCAGGAGCCCTACAGCGAAGCTCCGGGCGGAGGTCGCACCGTCCAGTACTTTGACAAAGCGCGTATGGAGGACAACAGCTATCGAGCTGATGGTCCACCCTGGGATGTCACCAACGGCCTGCTCGTCGTCGAAATGGTCACCGGACGTGTCCAACTCGGCGACGTAGACTTCGAGTCGCGCGCTCCGGCGGCGGTCAATGTCGCAGGTGACGCCGACGATCTGACGGGCCCCACCTATGCCACGTTCGACACTCTCTTGAACGCCGCTCCGCGTGCAATCGGTTCGGCCGTCACCGATCGAGTTGACCGGGATGGCAAAGTCAATGCAGACCCTGCGCTAGGTGGACAGGGCGTCACGGTTGGGCATCTCGACGAGGTGACCAACCACGCTATCGCCGCGCCATTCTGGGACTTCATGAATTCGAGCGGTACTGTCTACGAAAACGGTCAGTTCGTTTCCAACGCGCTGTTTGAGAATCCTTACTTCGCGACGGGTCGTCCGATCACAGAAGCGTACTGGGCCAGCGTTAAGGTCGCTGGAACATATCGCGACGTGTTGATGCAGTGCTTCGAACGTCGCTGCCTGACGTACACGCCGGGCAACCCGGCAGGATTCGTCGTCGAAGCTGGGAACGTCGGTCAGCACTACTACGCATGGCGTTATGATGGCGAGGCGCCCCCGGCCACTCCAACACCACAGCCAAGCGTAACCCCGACCGGTACAGCCGAATTCAGCGAGACACCGGAGCCAACAGCTGTACCGAGCGCAACTCCCAGCGCTACACCTGAAGCAACGCCATCGGCGACGCCAGAGCCTGAGCCGGCAACGCAGTACGACTTCCTGACGAGCTGGGGTGAAGTAAGGCAAAACATCAGGCTAAACGAGCCGAATATGGTCGCGACCGCCCCGAACGGCGATATCTACGTGACCAACACGGCCGAGAATCAGATCCTGCGCTTCGCGCCGGATGGCGAACTGATGACCTACTGGGGCAGCCAGGGCACCAATACCGGGCAGTTCAACACGCCTGTTGGCATTGGCGTCGACGGCGAGGGCAATGTCTACGTCGCTGATAATGGCAATCACCGCGTTCAAAAATTCGATCCCAATGGCGCTTTCATCACGACCTGGGGAAGTGAAGGTGTCGATCCCGGCCAGTTCAAGTATCCGTATGGCCTGGCGGTCGGCCCCGATGGCACGGTCTACGTTTCGGAGCAGGGCAACAATCGCATTCAGAGCTTCAATGATTTTGGCGGGTTCTTGAAGACATGGGGCGGGCTTGGGACCGGTCCAGGGCAGTTCGTGACGCCGCACGGCATCGCCGTCAGCGGCAGTGTGGTCTATGTGGCCGACGCCGGCAACCAGCGTATCCAGGTCTTCAACGTTGACGGGGAGTTTCAGGGCATGTTGGGTGAGGGTGGTGAAGGCCCGGGCCAGTTCTCGCTTCCTCTCGGCGTGGTGGTGAGCGACGATGGCTCGGTCTTTGTCAGCGACATCGGTCTCGACCGGGTCCAGATCTTCACCCCGTTGCCGGTGGTTACACCGGCGGAAGCGCGTGGGCTGGCGAGCGTCTTCTACAAATATGCCGGGATGGTCGATGAAGCGGGAGCGTTCAACAACCCACTCGGACTCGGGTTCGACGGAGCTGGGCGCTTGATGGTCGTCGACGCTGCTAATGGCGCTCTCAAATTCTATGCTAGTGACGCGATTGCGCTACATCCGACCGACTTCACCTTGACCGACACCTGGCTCGATGATTCCCGCGGTCGCTTTAGGAATCTCACGGCATTGGCCCAGGGCAAGGACGGCCGTATATACGTCATCGATAACGGTGATGACGAAATCGGTCTAATGCTCCAGGTCTTCAGTCCTGATGGGGATTACCTCGATCAGTGGCGTGGCCAGATATTGTCGGGGCTGGCATTCGACAGCCGAGGCAATCTCTTCACCTATAACTTCGCAAATAGCCGCATTGAGAAGTTCAGTCCCGATGGTGAGTTCCTCGAAGGCTGGGGACCAGCCATCCCATCGAACGGAGAATCCTACTCATTGGTGAGCCTGGCGGTTGATGCTGAAGACAACCTGTATGTCGCGAATGCCCACCTGAACAGCATCGAGAAGTACAGCCCTAACGGGACCTACCTCGATGCCTGGGGAGCACCGGGTAGCCAGCCTGGACAGTTCAAATACCCGTCAGGCATCGCAATTTATGGAGAACACATCTATGTCGGTGACAGCGGTAATCTTCGCATTCAAGAATTCGACCTGAGCGGTACTTTCGTTCGGATGTGGGGTAGCGTTGGTAGCGGCAATGGGCAGTTCCTCGACGGCAACATCAGAATTGCGGTGGATGATAGCGGGTATGTCTACGCTGCCGATTCGGGCAATAACCGCATCCAGAAGTTCGCGCCGGATGGCGAGTTTCTGGCCAAGTGGGGTAGTGAAGGCAACGCTCCCGGCAGCTTTAATGGACCTGGAGATCTCGTCGTTGATCCTTCCGGTGATGTCTATGTCATCGATTTCTCCAACTTCAGGATCCAGGTGTTCCGGCCGCTGAATTAGCCGGAACCACCGCAAGTCGCAAGCCCCGGCCAGTAATGGCCGGGGCTTTTTGCATGCCAGACGATGCGCGAATAGATATCTCTCCAACCATCGAGAAAATACGATAGTCAGACAGTCGAGTTTCCACAATATGCGCGCAGCTTCGCGACCTCTATTCTGATGCTGGCGGTCGCACCGTGCGACCGCCAGCAAGAGGGAAATAGCCGCCGAACGTTCACCACAGGAGGACAGCATGAGTACTGATGCATCATTCGCTCTCGGTGCGCCGCAACTCGCGGGCACCTTCGTCAACCCGAAGGGGTTCGCTCGACAAGCGACAGCCGCAGTCGCCGCAGGCGCTGTTGGGCGTCTCGTGGCTACAGCGACGACGCCGGCACAGGATGATATTCCCAAGTTTGGCCGGGTGGCATTCGTCGCCGCCACGGCCGACGAGATAGCTATTCTGAAGACCAAGTCCGGTCTCCTGAAGATGAAGGTCACCGATCAGGTACTCGCCCACCGGGCACGGACTGAACTCAGCGCTGCAGAGCTGAAGCGTGGAGCATTCTTGTCCGGACTATCGCTTCAATTCAGCGACGGCAGCGCCTGGACGTTCGATGTGCCGAAGGCCAATCAGAAGACGGCTATCCAGCTCGTCGAGGCTCTAGGCGGCACTATTAAACTGATTCTTCTCCGCCCTTTCTTCTACGTCAGGTGCGGAAGACAGAAGAGAAGCTTCGAGCCAGCCAGATCGAAGCTTCTTTCTTGCGTGTGATCGTTCCTAAAGTTCACCACTCCAGAGCTGAGCGGCCCAGCGGGAACTTACGCTGGTACCCGCCAGGCGGCTATGGCTTTGGAAGTCAAGGCCAATCGCCTTTCTCTCCACTATCGTGAAATTACGATAGTCAATTGCCGTACCCGTTCGATATTGAAATAGCTCTTGAATCCCTAGATTTGGATCAGGATTTGGAAGCTGATGTATCGAACAGGAGACGGCAATGAAGACACCTCCAGGAACCCGCATCGTGACCGTTGGAATGCTGATTCTGATCCTGACGATGAGCTTGACCACGATTGTTCGGGCTGCCGCGCCGGGCAATGCCGCCTTCCAGCGTACATGGGAGCGCACCGACCGACCCGTCTTCGACGGCATGGCGGCCCGTACCTGGATGTGGGGGCCAGTGGCCAACACACAGATCATGACCGAAGCCTATGTCGAAGCACCGGGCGGAGTGCGCGAGGTGCAGTATTACGATAAGGCTCGCATGGAAATCACCCACCCCGACGGCGACGCATCCTCGATCTGGTACGTCACCAATGGCTTGCTTGTCGTTGAGCTGATCACTGGACGAATGCAGGTTGGTGACAATCAGTTTGAACAGCGCACACCGGCCATGGTCAACGTTGCTGGTGACGCCGACGATTCGAACGGCCCGACCTACGCAACGTTTGGAGTGCTCCTAAATGCCGCTCCGCGTGCACTGGGCTCAGTCATCTCGGCGCGGCTGGGCCGCGACGGTCAGGTGACAGACGATCCTTCGTTGGCAGCGCAGGCGATCACGATCGGATACATCGATGATGTGACGAACCATGCCATCGCGGCACCGTTCTGGGATTTCATGAACTCTAGCGGTCCGGTCTACGCCAATAATCAGCTCATCACGAGCCAGCTCTTCGAGAGTTCATATTTCGCTACTGGCCGCCCGATCACAGAAGCCTACTGGGCGAATGTGAAGGTTGGCGGACAGCAGCGTGACGTTTTGATGCAATGCTTTGAGCGCCGCTGTCTGACCTATACACCTGGGAATCCGGATGGCTTCGTCGTCGAGGCTGGCAACGTCGGCCAGCACTATAATGAGTGGCGTTATGGCAACGACAACGGCAGCGAAATCGGAACGCCTGAGCCGCCGGCAACGCAACCGCCTGCCAATCAGCCCCCTGCCGACGAGCCGTCTGCGACCCAGCCACCAGCCGATGAGCCGCCTGCGACCCAGCCACCAGAGCCGCCTGCACCAGCCACCGGCCGACGAGCCACCGGCCATGCCCGCCCCGGTTACGGAGTATCAGTTTGCCGGCAGCCGCGGCGACGCGTTGCCGCAGAATTCAGAGATCACGAACCCGACCGGCACCGCGCTGGCTCCGAACGGCAATCTCTATGTCGTCGACGGCGCGAACCGGGTGCAGGTCTTCGATTCGGCCGGCGTCTGGCTCCGCAGTTGGGGCACGCAGGGCTCCGGCCCCGGGCAGTTCGACAACCCCCAGGGCATCGCAGCCGACAGCCTCAACAACATTTACGTGGCGGACTTCGCGAATCACCGTATTGAGAAGTTCGATCCCGAAGGCGCGTTCCTCGATGCCTGGCCGATTGAGGGCTTCCCTTCGGACATCGCGTACGGCGCGGCAGCGGACAAGTTCTTCGTAACGGACTCGAGCAAGCATCTGGTGCGTGTCTTCAGCACCGACGGCGTCCAGCAGAATGTCATTGGCAGTTCGGGCAGCGACCCGGGTCAGCTCTTCGTCCCGATGGGCCTGACCGTTGGACCGGATGGAAACATCTACGTCGCCGACACGCTCAATAATCGCATTCAGATCTTTAGCGCCGAGGGTGACTTCCTTGGAGGCTTCGGGAGTAGCGGTATTGGACCTGGTCAGTTCAATCTACCGAGCGATGTGGCCGTCACTACCGGTAGCATCGTTTACGGCCTCAAGATCTACGTGGCCGACTCGCTGAATGATCGCATCCAGATCTATAGCCAGGATCAGGTGCTTGCTCCGCCCGCCAGTCGCCAGCTCGCCGGTTTGAGCTACAGCTACTCCGGTGAGTTCGGTACATCCGGCACCGAACCCGGCCAGTTCGAGCGCCCGGAGGGGTTGGAGTTCGACCGCAGCGGCAATCTGATCGTGGCGGATATGCGCAACGGCCGAATTCAGACTGTTACCGCGCAAGGCAGTCCGCTCGATAGCCTGTATGACGGTAGCCGCGGGCGGTTCGGCGGGCCGACTGGTCTCGCGGTCGGCGCCGACGGAAGACTCTATGTGTCCGACATTGCCAGAAACGCCTCTAACGACTTCGTCGGCGCAGTCCAGGTCTTCGGGCAGTTTGGAGAGTTCTCAAAGCAGTGGACCAATCTCTTGTCCGGCGGTATCGCTGTCAACCACGAAGGCAACCTGGTCGTCCTCAATCTCACCAGTGGCCGCGTTGAAACGTACAGCCCGGACGGCGAACTCATCGACGGCTGGGGCCCCGGAGACGTGCAGGCGCGCATTCTCATTAGTGACATGTCGATTGCGCTTGATGCCGAAGACAATGTCTACATTCTGAGCACAGGTACCGCTAGCATCCAGAAGTACACCAGCGATGGCCACTACCTCGGTTCGTGGGGCGCAAATGGCAGCCAGCCAGGGCAGTTCAAGGCCGCAAGCGGTATCGCGATCTACGGCGATGAAGTCTATGTCGCCGACGGGGACAACTACCGCGTGCAGGTCTTCGACCTCGATGGCAAATTCCTGCGGCAGTGGGGCACCGTGGGGACGGACGACGGACAGTTCGCGCGTCCCAGCGGCGTCGCCCTCGACAGCTATGGCTATGTCTACGTGACTGATACGGGTAACCATCGCATCCAGAAGTTCACTCCAGATGGTCAGTTCATTGCCAAGATCCTCAGCGTCGGTGTCAATGGCCAGCCGGGCAACCCCTACGAGATCACGGTCGACCAGGATGGGACGATCTATACGATCGACAACGCCAGTTTGCGTGTTGAGGTGTACGTGCCCGTGCAGTAACAACGAGAGAAAGTTCAGACCACCGAGATCCCGGGCGCTCAGCCCGGGATCTTTCGTTATCCAGCTCCAGGGCTATAACCCTCAGTACTGAACGGCAGCTCGCGCTCCACGGCACATCGAGAAACCACGATATCAGCTTCAGTGTGTCCTCGATGTCGCCCACACGTGCCCCAACCTACAGTCAGAACAGCGGATAGAAACGATACGTAGAGAGACAGGAAGACAGACATGACGTCCCGAAAACTGACACAGATCGCGTCGATGGGCGCGACGATCCTGATTCTGGTGATGAGCTTGACGAGTGTGGCCCGGGCCTTCTCGCCGGGCAATGACGCGTTTAATGGCACCTGGAGCCGCACCGATCGGCCGGTGCTTGAGGGCATCACTGCCCGCACCTGGATGTGGGGACCTGAGGCCAACTCGCAGATCATGAGCGAAGCCTACGCCGAGTCCCCCAACGCCACCCGCCAGGTGCAGTACTTCGACAAGGCCCGCATGGAGATCACCAACCCGAACGGCGATAGCGGTTCGATCTGGTACGTCACCAACGGCCTGCTCGTCGTCGAGTTGATCACCGGGAACATGCAGGTTGGCGACAACAGTTTCGAAGCTCGCAATCCGGCTGCGGTCAATGTGGCCGGCGATGCTGGCGACCCGACCGGTCCCACCTATGACAGCTTCGCGAATGTTCTCGACGCTCCGCCGTTGCCGATCGGATCGACCAACGCCCCCTATGTCATCGCGCAGTCGATCGATCGGAGCGGTGCCGTGACCGAGGCACTGCACTGGGCTAACTACGGCATCGGGACCGGTTACCTCGATGAGGTGACGAACCACGCCATCGCCCAGCCCTTCTGGGACTTCATGAACTCCAGTGGCACCGTCTATCAGAATGGCCAGTACATCAATCAGCAGCTCTTCGAGGACGCATTCTTCGCCACCGGTCGGCCAATTACCGAGGCCTACTGGGCGAATGTCAAGGTCGGCGGCGAGTACAAGGATGTCCTGATGCAGTGCTTCGAGCGCCGCTGTCTGACCTACACGCCGGGCAATCCGCAGGGCTACATCGTTGAGGCCGGCAACGTTGGCCAGCACTACTATGAGTGGCGCTATGGCAATGATCAGGATAACGGCGGTGGCGACGATACGCCGGATGAAACGGCGACCAAGTACGAATTCCTGACCAAGTTTGGACTGAAGGCCGATGGCGTCCTGATCTCGAAGCCAAACGACGTGACGGCGTCGGCTTCCGGCGACTACTACATGACCGATACGGTCAACCGCCGCATCCTGAAGTTCAACGCCAAAGGCATCTTCGTGACAGCCTGGGGCAGCGAAGGCACTGGTAACGGTCAGTTTCAGAACCCGCGCGGCATTGCCGTTGACAGCGATGGCTACGTCTACGTCGTCGACAAGAAGCAGAATCGCATCCAGAAATTCGACGGCAATGGCGCCTTTATACTCGCCTTCGGCGGAACCGGTTCGGGCGATGGGCAACTCAGCGCGCCTCATGGCGTTGCGGCCAGCAGCAACGGCTTCATCTACGTCGCCGACCAGAACAACAACCGCATTCAGAAGTTCAAGACGGACGGCACATTTGTGGCCAAGTGGGGCACGCAGGGAAACGCAAATGGCGAGTTCAATGCACCGCATGGGATCGATGTAAGCCCATCAGGCCTGATCTACGTCGCCGACTCGGGCAACGACCGGGTACAGCTCTTTGACGACACCGGCACCTGGCAGGGTAGCTTCGGTCAGACCGGTTCAGGTGACGGGCAGTTCGAGCAACCTATGGGCATTACCGTCAATGGCAATGGCGATGTCTTCGTCAGCGACCCCGGCAACGATCGGATTCAGCTGTTCTCGGTCCTTCCGGTCGTCGCGCAGAGCCAGTCGACGCTTCAGGCGATCAAGTACCAGTTCAGCGGGACCGTCGATGGCAGCTTCATCGACCCGACCGGCGTCGACCTCGATTCCAGTGGCCGCCTGATCGTCGCCGACCGTGGGAACGATCGGATCCAGATCTTCGCCAGCAGTGGCGTGGTGATCGGTGGTCCGCTGAAGCTCGTCGATACCTGGGTTGATGACTCGCGCGGCCGCTTCTCCTATGGAAACCCTGACGGCATCGTTGTCGCAACCGATGGTCGTGTCTATGCCGTCGACAATGGCCAGGACAAGATCAAGGTCTTCTCCGCTGACGGCCAGTTCATCAAGCAGTTCGGCCCTCAGCTTGCAGGCAACGTGACCTTGAAGAACCCGCTGGACCTGGCACTCGATTCAAACGGTGATCTCTACATCACCGACCCTGACCTCGACGCCGTCATCAAGGTCGATGCCAACGGCAACTTCATCGCCCAGTTCGGCGGAACCGGTTCGGCTCTTGGCAAGTTGGACTTCCCGTCCGGGATCGCACTCGACGCCGCTGACAACATCTACGTTGTCGACTCTTTGAACGACCGGATCCAGAAGTTCGCTCCGAATTTCAGCCCGCTTGGCTCCTGGAATGGCACGGGAACAGAGCTCTTCGATGCGCCGATTGGGATCGCGATCTACGGCGACCGCGTCTATGTCACCGACAGCGGAAACGCCAACAAGGTTCGCGTCTTTGATCTCGCACGGCAACTTCATCCTGGAGTGGGGCGGGTTCGACTCTCCGACCGGGATTGCCACCGACAACGATGGCTTCGTCTACGTCGGCGACAAGACCGGCCCTATCCAGAAGTTCACCCCAGAGGGCGAATTCATCACCACGATCGGCAAGTTGGGCAGTGGCGACGGCGAAATCAAGCTCGATACCGCCGGTTCGCGCCTGGATATCGATGCTGCCGGAAACGTCTACGTCGGCGACTCGGGCAACAACCGCATCCAGGTCTTCCAGCCGGTGGACTAACGCCAGCGTTCCAAACTCACAGAGGCCCGGGAATGGAAGAACTCCCGGGCCTCTGTGCTTGTGATGATCGCCGGCTGGTGGTGTAGGATGCTGGGTCGTTTGACTTTGAGCACCCGTTATGGATAGAGGATGTGTTGGATACAGCAGATAACTCCGTTGAGAGCAGGACGCTGACGCCAGAGCTTTTGGCGACCTACTCGCGTCCCACCGATCTCGATATGGCGCCTGACGGTTCGAAGATCGCCTACTCCGTCGCGCCGATGAGCAAAGAGGTAGATAAAGACAACGAACATGGCGTCTCGACGATCTGGGTGGTTGGCGCGCTCGACGGAGAGCCGCGGCAGTTCACCGGCGGGACATGGGATGACGCCTCGCCGAGGTGGTCTCCGGACGGGACACAACTCGCTTTCCTCTCCGACCGCGCCAAGCGGGGTAAGCATTCGGTCTACATCATGCCCTCCGATGGCGGGGAAGGCGTACGCGTCTTCGATCAGGAAGGCAGTGTCTCAAATCTTCGCTGGTCGCCGGACGGCCGCTATCTGAGCTTCATCTTTGTCGATCCAGAATCGGACGAGGAGAAGGAGCAGAAGGAGAAGAAGGACGACGTCAAGGTTTGGGATGCCAATCCCAAGTGGCGTCGCCTCTGGTTGATCGACCGAACCAGCGGCGATACCGCGCGCACAGTGTCTCCAGAAGACCGCCAGGTCTGGAGCTATTCCTGGTCGCAGGACAGCGCGAAGATCGCTATCAACTCAAGCCCGAACGCGCGGCTCAACGATATCTTCCATAAGACGCAGGTTGACATTCTGGAGCTTGAATCGGGCGATCTTTCTTCGAGCTTCAGTTTGACCGGCACGACAGGCGACATGGTCTGGTCGAGTGACGGCTCCCGCATCGGCTACCTCGGCACTTCCGGGAAGGTCGTTGAAGGCGAGCATCTCTTCGTGGCCGACCTCGACCGGGCTGTTGCGGTTGACATGACGCCTGAGCTGGACGCAACAATCGAGGCAATCGTCCCGCTGCGTGGGGGAGAAGAGGTGCTCGCCCACATTGGCTATGGCGTCAATAGTTCAATCCGGCGAATTGAGTGGAATGGCACGATCCATCAGACGCTCGTCGAGGGCGATCCCTGGGGCGCATTTAGCAGTTCTCTGGCAGCGAGTACGGATGGCGCTGTCATCGCCGGGATCTGGGAGGACGGCTCAAATCTGCCCGACATCTGGGTACTCGAAACCTCAACCGGGCAGGTCCACCGCCGCACCCATCTCAATCCCGAAATCGAGCAGATGGAGATTGGCCAGCAACAGATCGTGAGCTGGGAGAGCGATCCGGGCGTGACGATTGAGGCCGTGCTCGTAACGCCGCCCGGCTATGATCCCTCGCAGCGATATCCGCTGGTCGTGCAAGTCCATGGCGGCCCGACATCTCGTTGGACGAATAGCTGGATTGGCACCTGGCATGACTGGGGTCAACTACTCGCCAGCCAGGGTTTCGTGGTCCTCTATCACAACCCCCGTGGCAGCACCGGTTACGGCAGCGAATTCATGAACGCGCTCTTCAACGAGATCGGACAGGTTGAACTGCGGGACCTGATGGCCGGAGTCGACGCGATGATCGAACGCGGCATTGCCGACCCGGATCGTATCGGCATCGGCGGCTGGAGCTGGGGTGGCTATATGACCGCCTGGACCGTCACGCAGACGAACCGCTTCAAGGCCGCTGTGATGGGCGCTGGCCTGCCGAACATGGTCAGCGACAACAGCATTGGCGATATCCCGTCTGCAAATCTTTCGTACTTCGACGAATCGCTGTTCGAAAATGCGGACCCATTCTGGGAGCGCTCGGCAATTCGCTACATCAAGAACTGCACCACGCCAGTCCTGATTCTTCACGGCGAAGCTGACGACCGGGTCAACATGTTCCAGAGTGTTGAGATGTATGTCGCGCTACGCGAACTCGGTGTCGAGCACGAGTTCGTCACCTACCCACGAGAACCGCATGGCATCCGCGAACGCAAGCATCAGATTGACTTGATGGAGCGTGTAGTGCGCTGGTATGGCGAACGATTAAAGGGTTAGCCAACGACCGTCGGAACGAGTGCAACGACGAGGCACTGCAACACGATGCCGGGAAGCAGGCTAGCTGTCCTATCGCGCAAGTAGACGAACGCGAAACCGAGTATGAGGCCGGCGATAAGTCCCCCGACGCTTGCTCCGGCAACAACGCTCGGGATCGAATCGGGCCGTATGGCGGCTGCCAACCCACCGCGCAAGGCGAACGTGATGCCATAAAGGAAGACGCAAATCCAGAAGACCCGTGACGGATCGCCACCAACTGTTTCCAGCGAGGTCTTGACATAGCCGGGGAGCACGACCTGAATGGCGGCTGCTTCGACGAGACCGAATAGCAGCACCTTTGCCGCGTGCGATGGATTATCGATAAGCAGCACCGCCGATAAAGCGAGCGACAGCAAGATGATGAAGGCGAGGATCTGTATCCAGATCGGGCCGAGGGATCTGAAGTCACCGACCCGGGCCGGGTTGGCAACATGTCCAGGCACGCCGCTGGCCCACCAGAGTCGCGCGCTGACGATCAGGACGGTGGCCGGGGCGCCGATGCGCAGGAGGAACCAGTCGAGCGGCGTGTTTGCGACATTCAGGAGTGGTGCTTCAAAGAAGACCACGAGTGCCGGCCATGCGAAGCTCAAAAGTAGCGTCAGATTCAACCAGCCGTAAAGCGTCCGAAGTATCGCGTTGCGTTCAGAGTCATAGCGTAGGATGAGCCCTGCATGAGCGCGTTCGAGATCGGAAGCAGGTACAGGCGAGGGATTCATCCTTGTGTCAGTCTCGCAGAGTTTGCTATTTCTAGTCCTTCAATCCCAGATCGGTGGAACGGGCTGGTACTTGAGTCACTGTTCGAGTGTAGTACCGAAATACCGCGTATGTTAGGTACGTTTGTGCCAGAATGAAATCGGGATTGTACCTAAGCGACAACGACAGAACATCATGCAGACCGGGGCAAAGCTCCGGGTGAAGATCCTTGGACTTCACATGATCGACCGTCACCGTACCTGTCTGGATGGACTTGCGCGCAATTGAACGTTTTGCTGTTTGAACGGGATGATCATGCGAGAACTGCACTTGAGATGGTTCTTGCTTTGCGAGGTCACCATATAGAGTTGTGCCCAAATCACGCTTCGTTGATTGAGAAACTCCAGCGCTCGTCGTTTGAATTCGTGCTGTATGGGCTGGATTCGTCGTCACCAGAGTTATCTGACCAGGTGCGTCAGGCCCGCTCTATGCTCGGGCCATCATCATCGATGTTAATCGGGATCATCGACGAGAAGGATGTGAACGGTCTCGCTCCGGAGATCATGGATCAGTTTAGTCAAATACTGGTTCGTCCACTTGACCTCGACATGCTCGATCTCCAGTTCGAAAACTTTGAGCAGGTCGCTCGCTCGCGCCCACTAGCCGATTATTCCGAACCTATTCCGCGCGTGCCACTGGAGGCGCTGTCGCAGCTCGCAGGTCGAGGCATGGAGCTCGGACTCTTTCTCGATCCAAAGGGGCAGATTCAATTCTCGACTGCTGGTATTGAACAGATCACCGGTCATGATCGGCGTGCGTTCGACGGACGTTCGGTGCTCAGCATCGTGCATCCGGACGATCGACCCCAATTAATTGATTTGCTAGGTGCCCGGTGCGGTGAATCCAGCATCCGTGTTCGAATCATGGGAGATGGTGAACAGGTTACCTGGTTCGATGTGCGGCTCATTCGGCTCGCAACTGCCAGCAATGGTCAGTCAATGATTCTTGTTGGCCAACGATCTACGGCCACACGAATGCGAGGCAATGACGATACTAGAGCCGACTGTTATGAAGGCGAACTCGTTGCTCATGTGGACCGGTCAGGCACGATGCTCTTTCGAAGTGCTGAACTATCTACGCTTCTTGGAATTGGCACGGCAGTTGACTCGGCACAACTTGAAGAATTCATTATCCAGGCGGATCGAGATGTGCTTTCGACGTGCCTCGATAGTTTGCCGGATTTCGTCGGCGGTCAGCGCCGTTGCCACGTTCGAATTGTCACGACGAATAATCGCTGGCGCACACTGGAACTCGTCTGCACGAACTTGATCGGAGTCGAAGGCGTTGACGCGATCGTTGTGAGCGCCGATGACGTGACCAAACGCAAGAGCATCGAGCAGCAGTTGATACGACGCGCATTCCTCGACCCACTGACCGGTATGCCGAACCGCGCTTTCATTCTCAACCGGCTCGAACGGGCGCTGGTGCGCTCCCATGATGACGGCTCATCGGTTGCAGTGCTATTCCTCGACCTCGACCGATTTAAGCTGATAAATGACAGCCTCGGTCACGAAGCAGGAGATCAGTTGCTCATTGCTGTCGGGCAGCGGCTCAAAACTGCGGTACGTCCGGGTGATATTGTCGCTCGCTTTGGCGGCGACGAGTTGATCGTGCTGCTCGAAGGAATACAGGAACTGGATGAGGCGATCACCGTCGCGGAGCGGATTATTGCTGGCATCCGCGTGCCGCTTAGTCGTTGGAAATCATGAGATTTCGATATCGACGAGTGTCGGTATCGCGGTGAGCGAAGCGAATATGGACGATGCAAATCTGCTCATTCGTAACGCGGATATTGCGCTATATCGGGCGAAAGAGCTTGGCGCAAGCCGTTTCACCGTCTTTGACGAGAGCATGGCTGAGCGCGTTATCGAACGGCTCGAACTGGAAAATAGTCTTCGACACGCTCTGGAAAACGAGGAATTATCGATCGAGTTCTTGCCGGAATTGAGTCTCCAGAGTGGTCGACTGGCAACGCTCGAAGTCCTCACTCGCTGGCGCCAGCCAGATAAAGGTGAAATTGATCCGATTCTATTTATGGAGGTGGCCGAAGAGTCCGGACTCATCGTGCGGCTTGGGCGCTGGGCCTTCTTAGAGGCCTGCGAGCATCTTCGGCGCTGGCATCTTAGCCACCCGGATATCGATGACGTGATGGTTGCAATCAATATGTCGGTACGGGAGTTTCAGCAACCGGACATCGTTCAATTCATCAGCTCTACCCTGGCCAAATATGAAATCCCGCCATCCAGACTGCGACTGGAAATCGACGAGCGTTCGTTGGCGTCCGATCCTGATGATACCCGTGAAAAAGTCCAGCAACTGCGTGCGCTCGGGATATGCTTCGCGATCGACAACTTTGGGCGCGACTTTTCATCGCTCAGTCTCTTCACTCGCATGGCCTTTGATGTCCTCAAAGTGGATCGCCAGTTCATTAGCGGTGGCGAACGCATAGCGAGCAATGTTGCGATTGTCCGCGCCGTAACATCGCTCGCCCACGCACTCGGTATGCGGGTAAGTGCCGAAGGGATCGAAACGCGCGATCAGCTCGCCGCCATACGCGCGGCAGGCTGCGATCTTGGCCAGGGATTTCTTTTCTCGAAGTCGCTTGACCCGGAAATGACCGAAGCCCTCTTCCTCACCTTCAGCATGACAGAAGCCGCCTGAGATTCGGCTTCTTGTTACACTGCCCCGGCGCAATCGCAACTATGTACGGGAGCAGACCAATGCAAGACATCTACGACTATATCGACGCCCATCGAGATGAATACGTCTCGGCTCTCCAAACATTTCTCCGCCAACCCAGCATCTCGGCCCAAAAGGTAGGGCTTGAAGCGTGTGCGCGATTGCTGCGAGACCAGTTGCTCGATCGCGGAATTGCGAATACTCAGATCATGCCGACCGATGGTGGGCCGGAGATTGTCTATAGCGAGATACATAATCCGGCGGCCAATCGCACGTTGCTCTGCTATGGCCACTACGACGTTCAACCGCCGGAACCGCTCGATCGCTGGATATCGCCGCCATTCGACGCCGAGATTCACGGACGGCGTCATCATTGCGCGCGGCGCGACGGACAACAAATCCGGTGTCCATGCCTTCATGCAGGCAGCCGAGGCGTTTCTGGCGGTGCGTGGGGAAGTGCCTGTTAATCTGAAATTCGTCTTCGAGGGCGAAGAAGAGATCGGCAGCCCGCACTTCGAACCCTGGGTCATCGACCACACCGATATGCTGGCCTGTGATGCTTCGATCGGGCTCGATGGCGGTGTCCACCGCACCAGTGGCCGGGCCGAGATTCAGCTCGGAATTAAAGCCATCCTCTACATCGAACTGCGGGTCAAGAGCCATGGCGAGGATTTCTGGTCCGGTCGCGCCCAACTGCTCAAGGCACAGGCTGCGCCCTGGAGACTCGTGCACTGCCTGAGCACGATCTTCAGCCCAGAAGGCGAGATCCTGGTCGATGGCTGGTATGACGACTGGGAAGGCCCCGACGAGGACGATCTCTACTTCATTCGCGAAGAAGCCAAGCTCTTCGACCGCGCCGAGCTTGCACGCCAGTTCGGTGTCGAAGACTTTCCCTACGAGACGGACGAAGATCTGCTCAAGGCAATTCACTATGGCGCCTCGGCTAACATCTGTGGCCTGTCAGCCGGCTATACCGGCGCTGGCTCGAAGACGATCGTTCCCTCTGAAGCCTTCGCCAAGCTCGATTTCCGCTGTCCGCCGAACCTCGAACCCGCCGACCAACTCGAGAAGCTGCGCACGCATCTGGAGCGCCATGGATTCGATGACATCGAGGTAGTGGTCCACACTGCGCGTAAGAACCCGTACAAGTCGCCGGTTCGCGAGGCGATCAGCCAGGCGACGATCAAGGCGGCGGATATTGTTTTTGGCGAACAGCCGGTCGTCATGGGCGTCAGTATCCAGGGCATTCTCAAGATTCATGTGCCGCATCCGGCGGTGCTGTCCGGCTTTGGCGCGGCGGAGAACAACCTGCATGCTCCAAATGAGAACATGCCGGTCGAGCGCTACATCCAGGGCATCAAATATGCGGCAACGATCTTCGACGAATTCGCCCGACACCCGTAATCGGGATGGTAACGGTGTAGCGCGGTCGCCCAGGATGCTCTATCGTGACCGCCAACAAGAGCGAGATTCTATCTGACTGAAGGAGATGGCAGACATGGCGACGAACGGACTCATTGACCTCTCAAGCGATACCGCGACGCATCCCAGCCAGGCTATGCGCGATTTCATGGCGCAAGCGCCAGTTGGTGACGAGCAACGACGTGAGGATCCATCAGTCAATCGTCTCCAGGAGATCGCCGCCGAGCTGACAGGCAAGGAAGCAGCGCTATTTCTGCCATCGGGAACGATGTGCAACGCAATCGCGATCAAGATTCACACTCAGCCGGGGGAAGAGATCATTCTGGATAAAACGGCTCATCCGTATACATCCGAGGGTGGCGGCCCTGCGGCGCTGGCAGGTGTCAGCGTGGCGTTGCTCGACGGCGACCGCGGCGTCTTCACCGCCGAGCAGGTAGCTGACGCGATCCGGCCAAGCGGGCCGCACTCGCCGCAGTCGCGACTTGTCTCGATGGAAAATACGACCAACGCTGGCTCGGGCAAGGTCTGGCCATTCGAGACGGCGAAGGCGGTTTCCGATCTGGCGAGAGCGCGCGGCCTCAAAGCGCATATCGATGGCGCGCGCCTGATGAATGCCGTCGTCGCAAGCGGAATATCCGCCAGTGACTGGGGCAGTTTGGTCGACACGATTTGGATCGATCTCTCGAAAGGGCTGGGCTGCCCGGTCGGCGCAGTGCTATGTGGCAGCTTCGAGGAGATGGAGCATGCACGTCGCTACAAGCACCTCTACGGTGGCGCGATGCGTCAGGCTGGAATCATTGCTGCGGCGGGGATCTACGCCTTCGAGCACAACATCGAGCGGCTGGCCGAGGACCACGCCAACGCCAAGAAGCTCGCGACCGGTCTGGCCGAGATTCCCGGTATCCAGGTCAACCCCGACGACATCGAGACGAACATCGTCTTCTTCGATGTCTCCGAGACCGGCCGCAGCGGCGGCGAGATCAGCGACGCAGCGACGGAGAAGGGCGTCCGCACCGGAGGTCGGGGCGCACGTATCCGCGCCGTCACCCACCTCGACATCACGTCCGACGATATCGATCAGGCGCTGGAGACGTTCTACGACGTTGTCGTGAACGCCTAGCCGTAGCGGCATTGAGTCTGAACCAGATCGGCACCTGGCACTTCCTGTTCGATGCGGACGTAATTCGCACTGTCGGTCCTCGACTGCCTGGTGTGCCAGATGCCGATCCGTTTCGGCAAGAGCATTTCGTCGTCATCCAACGCTTTTCGCCGGACCGTTGTAGCGCGTTGACGGTCGAGCGTTCAGGTTCCTATGCTGTCGGCGGTGAAGAGGCCAAAAGCTTTAAGAGTAGGTATCCAGGAAGCGGGCACTGATGGTCGTCGACTTACATAGTCACTACATCCCGATGGACGCAGCAAACGGCGCAGATGTCGGGATTCAGTTTGAACGCGGCGATGATGATGACGTACTTTTGTTTGCCCCGAGCCAGGAAATGTCGCTCGAGGGACATCTCTTCGACCTCGAGTTACAGCGAGCAGACATGCACCATCAGCGACTCGACCGGCGTATGCTGGTTATTCCGCCCTTCTGTTTCCAATATGAGCTGCCCGCGGAGTTGGGTGCACGATGGTCTCGTGCTTTGAATGATGGTGTCCATGCCGCCGCCGCGACCGATCCCCATCGATTTGTCGGCTTCGGCACCGTACCGCTTCAGGATGTCCCGGTTGCAATCGAAGAGTTGGAGCGCATCTGGGGGGATCTGCGGCTGCCGGGCATCGAGATCGCCAGCAATATCAACGGCGTTGAACTCGATTCGCCGTCGCTAGATCCATTCTGGCAGCGGGTCAATGCGTTGGAATTGCTGGTCCTCATCCACCCGCACTACATCGCCGGCACAGAGCGTCTTGGCGGATACTACCTGCGCAATCTGCTGGGCAACCCCTTCGATACTGCGATCGCCGCTTCTCGCCTCGTGCTTGGCGGTGTGCTGGAGCGCCATCCAAAGCTGCGTATCATCCTCTCCCACGGCGGGGGTGCATTCCCCTTTGTCATGGGGCGTGTCCTTCATGGCTTCGGCGTGCGACCCGAGGCGCGTTTGCGAGCGGATAACCCAGCAGACGCTGCCAAGAGGCTCTTCTACGACACGATCGTCTTCAAGCCGCAAGCGTTGCGCTATCTCGTCGAAGCGTTCGGAGCCGAACAAGTCATCCTCGGCACCGATTACCCATTCGATATGGGCATGCGGCAACCTGTCGATTTTGTCGAGCGATCCGGGCTGGAAGAGAGTGACATTCACCAGATTCTGACCAACGGCGACCGGCTGTTGGAGTCGGAGTAGGGTTGGGTGGCGAAGGAGGCTCCGGGGTTCGGGCTCATCCATGGCGACATCATCCCGTCAAATATCCTGACGATGGGCAACGGCGAACTTACGCTGATCGATTTCGACATGTCGGGCTATGGTTGGCGAGCATTCGATATCGCCACATATCTTCATGAACTCGAATTCTGGGGTGCGCCGCAAGGCGCTGCCGAGGCGTTCCTCAGCGCGTTCCAAAAGCGGCGCCCGTTAGCTGAGTGGGAGCTATCCGCACTCGGCGCTCTCCAAGTCGCGCGCTCGATACTGGTGCTCGGCATCCCCGCATCTCATGTCGATGAGTGGGGCCGGTCTTACCTGTCGGATTCACGTGTGGGTCAGATGGTCTCAATGATGCAGAAGATCGGAGATCAAGAAGCGACCGATGGGTGCTCGGCCGCTTCTTGATCGTCCTGGTGGCAGTGTGCTCGATGCCTCCTTGAGTTCGAGATGTCCCAACCGGTCTCGAACGACCTGAGGCCACAGCTACCGCTGATCGCGAAACAGGGTCTCGAGATTGAGCAGGCGTATGGCGGCATCCGGATCGTGTGACGGTAGGTACACCGTTGGCTTCGAACGAGCGAGTTCGCGAATCTTCGCCTGACTATCAGCCGCAGTCTGATCGTCGGGCGCGACGCCATCGACGACGCCCTCAATGAGCAAACGCTCATTGTAGGACGTGTCACCGGCCAGGAAGTACAGATGGTGCTCAACGTCGACGACGACCGATAGGTGATGAGGCGTGTGCCCCGGTGTCGGCACGATGCGTACAGCGCCATCACTTGTCAGAGGCTGGCTCGCGGGAAAGGGGCCGTATGGCTGAGAGTCGAGTTCGGTGAGTGTCGGATTGAGCCAGGCTGGCTGATGATTCGGTAGGTAGCCCCGCAACTTGCCCACGAGTCCGCTCGCTCGCTCGTACTCTGAACGCGCGATGATGATCTCACTGTTGGGAAAGTGATGGAGTCCGCCGGCGTGGTCGGTGTGGAGATGGGTCATGACCACCTGCTCGATGGCTTCTGGAGAAAAACCTCGCTTTTCGAGTTGCGGTCCAATCTCCTGCTCGGGCTTGACCCGCAGTTCAACTCCACGCCGGTAATAGGGATGCCAGTCTGGGAAGTAGCCGGACTCGGCGGTGCTCGATGTTTCGCCGGTGTCGACGAGAATCAGCTTCTCCGGATGCTCGATCAGCCAGGCATAGACTGGTAACCAGTCGCTCCACTCCTGATCGACGAATGTGTTGAGTAGCCGCCGGATGCCAGACCCTTCGCCTCGAACTTGATTCTGGCGAACACGGACCGTGCCCGTCTGAATGGCATGAATTGCTACCCGGCTTCCGTTCGGCGGCTGCTTGCGAGCAGTGTCGATTCGTCGTGCCGTGGCTGTTGTCATGATGGTGCATCCTCTCGCTCGTCCGGGTTTGCCCCGGAACTGTTCGTTACCTTCTGAGGATGCATTGAGAAGCGAAAGTCGTCAGCTACCTGGATCGCAGATAGATGTCACAAAAGTCACATGTCGCGGCTCCATGCTTGATCGAGGAGTCCATCAGGATCGAGAATCGTGACGCCTCCAGATGAACTCCCGACCAGTCCGGCATCGCGCAATTCCGACAGCGAACGTGCAACCACCGCACGTACCGATCCGACGGCGTCGGCCAATTCCTGTTGAGTAACGGGCGCAACGAGTGCTCTCTCATTGCGTCTGGACACCGCCATGTCGAGCAGATGCCGGGCAACGCGCTGGAGCACTGTGCCGAACGCGTTTCCTGCCAGAGCTTCGAGGGTGTCGTACAAGCGATGAGTGATCTCGGTTGCGAACAACCAACCTATTTCCGGCTCGCTCTTCGCCAACGAGCGCAGCAGATGAGGAGGAATCGCCAGGAGTCTGGCATCGGTGATGATCTCGACATCTACCGGCGCTGGACCGCCGACGATCGTTGCGATGCCCAGCACGTCTCCCGACCGCGCGTATCGCACCGTAACCTGGCGGCCAGTGTCGGCGGTCATATAGACGCGAATCAGACCGGATATGACGAGGACACAGCGGGATTGACCAGCTTCCTGGTAAATGACACCTCCGGCCGGTACATCGAGGGGCGTGGCGTTGGCGAGAACCTGATCCAGAGCATGATCTGGAAAATCCGAAAACAGGCTTTTCGCAATCGCTCCGGCAATGGCTGCCTGATCAAAACCCAGATATACCTGGACCGCTTTCACCTGAATAGAACCAGTCAGCGCTCAATCCCCGAGTACATCGCTCAGAAACGCCAGGATGTCCGTCGACTCGGCGATCTGTTTGGCGATGGGTTTGCCGTGGCCGTGGCCGGCGCGTGATTCGACGCGCAGAAGCACCGGCGCATCGCCGCCCTGGGCCGCCTGCAACGCGGCGGTGAACTTGCGCGCGTGGCCGGGCACGACGCGGTCGTCGGTGTCGGCGGTCGTGACCAACGTCGGCGGATAGTGCGTTCCTGGCTTCACGTTGTGGAGCGGTGAGTAGGCGTACATGTAACCGAAATCAGCTTCACTCTCCTCAGCGTTGCCGTACTCGGAAGTCCAAAAATGTCCGGCGCTCCACTTGTGAAAGCGCAGCATGTCGGTAACGGGCACCTCGCAGATGACCGCGCCGAAGAGATCGGGGCGCTGGAGCATGCAGGCGGCAACGAGCAGACCGCCATTGCTGCGGCCATTGATCACCAGTCGCTCCTTGCTCGTATAGCCCTCGTCGATCAGATGCTCGCCGCAAGCGATGAAGTCATCGAAGACGTTTTGCTTCTTCTCGAACATGCCCGCCTCATGCCATTCCTCGCCGAACTCGCCGCCTCCGCGCAGGATTCCCAGCGCGTAGACGCCGCCACGCTCGAGCCAGGCCAAAGGCCGCACCTCGAAGTGCGGCCCCATCGAGATGTTGAAGCCGCCGTAGGCATGCAGCAGGGCCGGGGCCGTCCCATCGAGCTTGAGATCCTTGTGGTGGGCGACGAACAGCGGTACCTGCGTGCCGTCTTTAGACGTTGCCGTGATTCGACGAGTGACGTAGTTGCTGGCGTCGAAGGCTGTCGACGGCTGAGCCAACGGCTCCGGGGTGGTATCGGGTAATTCGACCCGGTAGGGCGTCGACGGCCGAAGGAATGACGAGAATCCGATGAACATTTCATCCTGTCCCGGCTTACCCCAGATGGCATCCAGCGAGAAGATGTCGTCGGCGTCGATCCGAATTTCACCGGCAGCTGCGCCCTCGCGGGTGAAGACGAGCAACTGCTGCACAGCGTCCTTTCGGGCGATAGCGACAAGCCGGTCTCCGGCTGCCAGGACTGACTCTATCGTGCCACCGTCGAGCTGCCCGATGACTTCATGCCAGCCTTCTGCTTCCGTGGCTGTCAGATCCAGGGCCATAACCCGGCCACGAGGCGCTTCGAGCGTGGTGAAGAGAAGGAATGAGTCACCTTCGTTGTCGATGAAGAGGTACTCAGCATCGGCGTCATCGAGCAGGCGTATGAAATCGCCGTCGCTATCCAGCGGGCGGTAGTAGATGCGCGTCTTGGCGCTGTGCCGACGGAGCCAGTCAGCACGAGGTAGCGGCCGTCGCCGGTGATTTTCGGCGAGAAGCGCAATTCTTTGAAGTCTGGGCGTTCGTAGACGATTGGATCGTCGGCCGCGTCGGTATTGAGCGTGTGCCAGCAGACGCGACTGTAAAGGTTCTGATCTTCAGGCTCAACGGTGCCCGGTTCGGGTAGTCGGTTGTAATAGAAACCGGAGTTATCTGGATGCCAGGCGATCTCATGGAACTTGGCCCAGCGAATCGTCTCCGGCAGATCCTCACCGGATTCGACATCACGGATCTTGATAGCCTGCCAGTCGCTACCGGCTTCGGATGTTGCGTAGGCCAGCCACTTGCCGTCACGGCTTGGAGTTGCGTTGCTGAGCGCCACCGTGCCATCGTCGCTAAACGTGTTGGGGTCGATCAGGACACGCGCTTCGCCATCGAGACCCTTTTGGACGCAATAGACCGACTGGTTTTGCAATCCGTCGTTGCGGGAGAAGAAGTAGTTGTCACCGGCCTTTATGGGAATCGAGCGACGTGGAAAATCCCAGAGGGCAGTCAGTCGCTCGCGGATCGCCTGGCGCTCTTCTACCTCGGCGAGATAGCCCTCAGTCAGCCTGTTCTGGGCTCGTACCCAGTCGGCCGTTTCGTCGTTATCGTCTTCGAGCCAGCGATATGGATCGGCGACATTGGTGCCGTGGTAGTTGTCGATGACATTTACGGTGCGGGTTGCGATCACCTTCAGGATTCCCATCCATTCATGACGAAGAGACCCTCGGGATGATACCCGAGGGCCCCTTCTAGCGGCTCGTTTGTGGTCTTGATCAGCTTCGATTGACCACGATTCCCAGTACGTTGTATTGCCAGACACAGTTCAGATTCTCGTCGCATGCAGCAACCGTCCAGTTGAGGTTGGTCACCGCGCCATCCGGTGCGAGCCAGAGGGGAATATCCATCGGATATTCGTCGACCGTGGGGCCAAGCACCGGGGACTTGTAGTAGGCGCCCGTCTCGTATTCGCAGTTTGCACCCGGTTCGGCTACACAGATGATGTAACGCTCGGCGTCCTGAACCAGATTCCAGCTGAAGGTGAAGCGGTCAGGCTGTTGCGCATCGACGATGGCGCTGACGAGCTCCGGGGCCTCTACGCGCAGGTCGATAGTGACCGTGCGCGGTTGCTCTTGCCAGACACAGGTGTTGCTGGCGTCACAGGCGGCAACGGTCCATTCGAGCTCGTTCAGCGTGCCGTCGGCTGTGTAGAAGGTCCAGGTTGTCGTTGAAGCGTCCAGGTAGCTCGACCAGAAGGTCTGGTTGTAGGGGCAGCTGTCTCCTGCGTCGTAGGCGAGGCAGACGCGATAGGATGCCGCTCCGGCGACCGGATTCCAGCTCAGGACTGTCGGAGATACATGGGTAAGCGCGCCGTCGGCGGGGTTCGCCAGCGTCGGCGCGGCGAGCTGCTGGCCGTTGTCCCGATCGACGACGATGGATTTGAAGTTGTATTGCCAGACACAGTTCAGGTCGGAGTCGCAGGCGGCCACAGTCCAGTTCAGGTTCGTGACCTCTCCATCCGGCGCGAGCCAGAGCGGAATGTCCATCGGGTAGGCATCAACTTCCGGCCCCAGGATCGAAGATTTGTAGTATGCGCCGGTCTCGTACTCACAGTTCGCACCTGGTTCGGCTACGCAGAGAACGTAGCGTTCCGCGTTTTCCGAGAGATTCCAGTAGAAGGTGAAGCGGCCGGGATCGTTAGAGTCCACCTCGGCACGGTCGAGTACCGGGGGCTCGATGTCAGTGCGCAGATCGACGAGGAGCTGGTTGTATGGTGGAGCGGATCCGCAATCGTAGGCGGAACCGTTGCAGGCCGATACCGACCAGTAGAGTTCGGCCAACTCGCCAGCGGGTGTTAGTGATTCCGGTAGCTCCGCTGTCAACGTGCCGTTCGCGCTCGAAGTCCAGCCAATGTAACCGATAGACGGGTCGAGATCGAAGTCACAGTGCGCTCCAACGACTTCGGCAGGTTGGAGAACACAGACGACATACCCGGTTGCGCCGGCTACCGTCTCCCATTCGAAGGTGATCTCTCGGTCGTAGGAGACGTAGCCTGCCGGTGGGCTGATCAGCTGAGGCGTGTCAGGCGGGTAGGGAATTTCGACGCAGACGGTCTCGCTACGATTTGATTCACCGTAGTCATTGACGGCGATGACGTAGTAGCAATAGCGATGACCGGGGTCTACTTCGAAGTCCTGCAGGCGAAACTCTTCTGGACCGAGTTGCGCGCGTCGCACGAACGATCCACCGTTGGACTGCCGGTAAATGTCGAAACGATCGGCCCGAACCTCCTCTACGCCTTGCAGGCTGAAAAGGTTGGCTGCGTCGATCGCATCTGGAGTCGCTCCACCACTCTCTCCATATTGGAAGTGCAGGAATGCGTACGGACCGTCAACCCCGCCGACATGGCCTTCCACGTAGAGGTTGTACGGAGCTGATGGGACTTCTCCGTCGGGCGTCGGGTCGCCGGGGGGTGGATTGCCCGGGTCTCCAGGCGGCGGATCGTTGGGGGGCTGATTGCCCGGCGGTGGGTTGCCGGGATCGCCTGGCGGAGGATTGCCTGGATCCGGATTTCCGGGCGCGGGAGTCTGCTGCGCACCATAGCGCCAGTCATAATAGTGGATGCCGACATTGCCGGCTTCGACCTGCCAACCCTCGGCGTTGGAGGGGTTGTAGGTCAGGCAGCGGCGCTCGAAGCACTGCATCAGAACATCGGTTGGCGTACCGGCGATCAAAACCTCGGCCCAGTAGGCTTCGGTGATCGGGCGGCCTGTTGCGAATAGCGGGCTCTGGAACATCAGCGCCTCGACGTACTGACCATTCTCATAAACCGTGCCGCTGGAGTTCATGAAGGCCCAGAATGGCTCGGCGATCGTGTGCCGGGTGACGTCATCGAACTGCCCGGCTCGAATCCCCTGCGCTGCCAGAGACGCGATCCACCGTAATCTGACCGGACTTGCTCAGCCGTTCGGTATAGATCTCTCCGACCTGCTTGGCTTCCGCCTGTAACAGGTTGCTAAAGGTTTCGTAGGTTGGACCGTGCTGGTCGTTGCCATCGCCGGCGACAGGCACTGTTGCGGGTTGGCGCGTCTCGAACAGATTGTCGCCGATCTGCATCTGTCCGGTGATCAGCTCGACGACCAGTAGACCGTTGGTGACATACCAGACGCTGTTGGCGTCGCCGTCGGGATGCGTAATCTCCATGCGGCTCTTGTCGAAGTATTGAACGGTGCGCTCGCCATCGGGCGCTTCGAGGTACTCCTCGGTCATGAGGCCGGTCCTGCCTTCCGGACCCCACATCCAGGTGCGGCTGACGAGCAGTTCGGCAACTGGATCATCGGTTCGTTGCCATGTGCGAGTGAAATGCTGATTGCCGGGTGCGGCGGCAGAGGCCGTACCGGCGAAGAGTGGCGCGAGTGTCAGGATCAATGTCCCAACCGCTGCCAGGATACTGGCCAGACGTTTCAAGGTCTGACTCCCTTCGTCCTTCCAAGTCGGAGGCGTCGCGTTCTGACGCCTATACCCGGATGGTAGGGACCGCTTGACCGGAAACATATATCCCGCTTTACAGTCTTGCTGTTGTCCATCGAACACGTGCCATGTTTTGACTGTAAGTCAGGGGAATTTGATGAATCAGTGCCAGGGTAGATCCAAAGATAAGACTTTACTCTTAGACGATGATTGCGCGAGTCTCGAAGAGGGCTTGCGCGAGGTCGGGGTCTCCTGTGACAGTGGCCAGAGATGCGCACATTGTCGACCGGCAACCCGTTCGTAAACATCTTCCAGGCGACTTCCGCTGGCAATTCGACTACAGCGGATGGAATCTCAGCACCGGGGTTGAGGAGCCGCCAGCTTGCGTGATCTCGCGTCAGCCACCAACGTCCCCCGGCATCGCCAACAATTCGTAGCTCCAGCGTCGTTCCTGGTTTAGCCTGGACGGTGCGGAACGACCAGGGCAGCGCCTGAACGAATGTTTCGAAGACCGGTCCGGCGAATTCCTTATCCATCAATCCGGGCCGATTGACGGCATCGCGGATGTGCTGCTGGTGATGCCAGCGTTCGGTGTATTCGCGGGCGACATCGAGCCAGACCGGAGCTGGCTCTGGACCGGCCCAGGTTACTGGCCAGCCGATCGCGAACAGATCGAGCGACGCGAATGTTGCAATCGCTTGCTTGCCCACGTGATCGAGCAGGTCGGTCAGTAATTCAGGACTGAGGCGTCGCATGGCGTCGATCCAGGTTGCGTTGTGGAGGTTCAAAGCATCGACGAAATTCTCTGCCGGCGGCAGGTCGATCTGAAAGTTGTCGCGCTTGCGTGAAACGATACCGATGTCGCCGCCGAGAAGATGCAGCGCGACATCCTTAACTGTCCAGCCATCGCAAGCGGTCGCCGCACTCCACTGCTCCGCGTCGAGGTCGCGTAACAATGCCAGCAATGCATTTCGTTCCGGCTGGAACAGATGGAGCACATCGACAGGCGACGAATCGTTCACGACGCTCCTCTTCTTCCCTCCGTGCATATCTCGACCGCAACGCGAGAAGTACGTGCTAGCCCGTAGACTTTACCAGCGACGAGATCGGCATCATCGAAATGTGACTCGACCGTACTTGAATCTTCTGGAATGACCTAGTGTCAGGCGATCAGGAAACACCGCTAAACGAGCAAACATTTGTCAGGTGGCTCGGCCATTCAACCGTACTGATGAATCAGGCCGACACCTGGATACTCACTGATCCGGTTTTGCGGCGGCGTGTGGCGCATCTCTGGCGGCGGAATCCTCTACTGCCGGAAGACTGGCCCGAACGGGTCGACGTCATATTGATCTCACATATGCACCACGATCACCTGGACCTACCGTCTCTCCGAAAGCTGGGACGCGAAAAGCTCCTGCTCGTTCCGGTAGGTGCCGGTGAATGGATACGAAGAAAAGGCTTTCATAACGTCAGGGAACTTGCAGTCGGCGACTCCACATCGGTCGAGGCCGTACAGATTACCGCAGTGCCCGCCTATCACGGCGGTTGGCGCCCGCCCTTTGGCCCAACGGCAGAGACGCTGGGGTTCATGATCGAGGGCCGTCACCGCACCTACTTCCCTGGCGATACCGACCTCTTCGCCGGGATGTCAGGGCTGGCAGGTGATCTCGATCTGGCGTTAATACCCGTCTGGGGCTGGGGACCGACGCTTGGCGAGGGGCATCTCGATCCATTTCGCGCCGCCGAAGCTGTGGTGCGACTGGAGCCGCGTATCGTCGTCCCGATTCACTGGGGAACATTCCACCCGATTGGCACGGCATTGCGGCGCGCCGGATTTCTGACTGATCCGCCGCACATCTTTGCCGAAGCTGCCAGGCGTATCGCCCCGGAAACGGACGTGCGCATCTTGAAGCCGGGCGATCAGATCGTCATTGATTAGCGAGGACACTAAAGGAATGGCGAAACGAGGTAGAAGGCGGTCGAGAGAACTCGTTCCTTGACGCCCCGGGCCGGTTGACCAGGCGTCGAAACCGCGACATCTGGATCGAAGAGCTTCGTCTTGAATTGATCGGCCAGTTCGGCGGATTGCAGTCTGATATCGATTTCGAAGAAGCGCCGCAGGCTCCAGGTTTCGAGGTTGCAGGATCCGACAAGCACGTCTTCATCGTCGCGAACGAAAGCCTTCGCATGTGCCACGGATGGATAGGTCCAGATCTCTGCACCGGCATCAAGTAGCTCTGCGTGGTGATAGAGGCGCGCATAACCTGTTGACAGCGTGTTGTGCGAAGGCGGAACGATGAGTCGAACCTTGACGCCACGTTGCGCGGCATCGACCAACAACTGGAACATCTGCGGATGGGCGACATAGGGATTCATGATATCCAGCGAGCGCCGCGCGGCCGTTATCAATTCGATGATCTCCATCGAAATGGGCCGGTATTTTCCGGGCGCATTGTGTAGAACCAGCGCAGGAACGCCGGCCTCGCTCGTATCTGCTTTCGGAAACAGCCTCTCAATCTCGCTTGTCTCATAGGCTCCGCCATGCCAGCGATAGCTCGCCAGGAAGACAGCTTGCAGCTGGTGGACGATCGGTCCCTCGACGCGAACAAACAGGTCGTGGTGGCGTCCATCCTCGAAGCGATCTTCGATGCCGGCCGTTCCGAGCCAGCCGATACGCCCATCGATGATGATGAATTTGCGATGGTCAACGGCCAGCAGATTGGGAACGTTCCAGCGATGCTCTTGCTCCGTGCCCAATGCTCCCGCTCGCGCAAAAGGCGCGAAGGGCTGATTGACGAATATCTCGATGCCGCCGGCTGCCAGTCGCTCGAACATCTCCTTCGACTCGCCATCCGGGACGCTGCCGCGCGCATCCACGATCATCCTGACGGGGATCCCATCGCCGGCTCTGGCGAGCAGGACCTCCTCAAAGCGATCTGCCACAACGCCGGGACGAACTCCGAATTCGTTGATGTGGATCGACGAAGTTGCATTTGCGATATCTTCAAGCATGCGCGGATAGAATTGTTTGCCTTCGACGAGTAGCAGTGGATCAAACGCCTGACTGGGCTCGAAGCCGACCGATAGATCTGATCGTTCTACGACAGACTTCTGCGCCAGGTGCCTGGCGTAGGCTGCCTCGTCGCCAAGGTGGATCTTTATCGGCATTGCACTCCTATGTGTCTCGTTCGACTGGAAATCGCGTTCATCCGTTCTTGTGAAGTGTATGTCGCGAGGATGAAAGGACAAGACGTTGCCGCTGCGAGACGCTTGTAGCCTGGACATGCAGCCCTCGGTCGGGCTATTTTCGCCACAACATCCCGCAACGAAAGGACATACAAGTGTCAGCTCAGACAGGCCCCGAAAATGCCATCGAACGCGAGAAGACTAGCCACGCACTGGCGATGTTCGCCAAACTGCTTTGTTCGGGCAGCTTCGTCGTTGGCCGCGATCCAACCGAGTTCTTCGAACACGACATCAAGACCCACGTGCGCCCGGAAGGTAACCCCTTTGGCTGGGACGAAGTCGAGGTCGAGGTACACCATAATCGTCAGGAAGTGACGCTGTCGGCGCACGGCATCTCCCGTACCGCTCGCTGCCATGGCGGCCAGGGCTGCACGATTCTCCCCGAAGGCACGGACGACGTTCATTTCATGCCGGAGCCGGTCGTGCCGCACGTGCCCGATCCGGAAACGACGCTCTGGCCGATGGGCGATCTGCTGCCCGACGAGCCGCTACCGCCGGAGGTCGATGTCGACGCGCTCGAAGCTGCCTTCGACTTCGCGCTCGACGATGATGCGCGGCCAAAACCACAGAAGACGCGCGGTCTGGTTGTTCTCTACAAAGACCGGCTCATCGGTGAACGCTATGCGCCCGGCTTCACCAAAGACACGCGCCAGATTAGCTGGTCGTCGGGCAAGAGCATCACCTCGGCGTTGATCGGGCTGCTGGTCAAAGACGGCCATTTCAGCGTCGATCAACCGGCACCGATTGCCGAATGGCAGGGTGACGACGATCCTCGACGCGAGATCAAGATCGCCGACCTGCTCCAGATGAGCAGCGGCCTCGACTTCGTCCGCGCCCAGGACGAGGACCGTCTGGAACTGGGTTGGACCAGCCGGGACGATCACATGTACATCTACTTCGGGGCGGTCAACGTCTTCGAGCACTCGATCAGCCGCCCGCTCGAATACCCGCCCGGTACGGTCTGGCGCTACCGCAACGGCGATCCGCTGACGCTCGGCGCGCTCGTCCGTCGGACGGTCGAAGGGCGCGGCGAGGACTATCTGACCTTTCCCCAGCGGGCGCTCTTCGACAAGCTCGGGATGCGGAACATGGTCCTTGAGACCGACCCCTGGGGCAACTTCATCATGAGCGGCTACGACTACGGCACGCCCGCGCGACTGGGCGCGTTTCGGACTGCTGCATCTCCGCGACGGTGTCTGGCCGGTCACGGGCGAACGCATCCTCCCCGAAGGCTGGGTCGACTTCATCAGCACCCCGGCTCCAGCAGCCGAAGAACAGCAGTACGGCGGCCAGTTCTGGCTCAACGCCGGTGGCCGATACCCGGATATCCCCCGCGATGCCTTCTGGGCGCTCGGCGCATGGGGCCAGGTCACGATGGCCATCCCCTCCCGCGACATGGTCATCGTCCGCCTCGGCCACGCCCAGTACGCCGACGACTCCTTCGACACCTACCTGAACGACGTCTATGGCCGGATCTTGAGGGCGGTGAAGACCGAATGACGCGAGAGTTCTCAACATTGAGCTTTCAGATCGTCGGTATGGATATGAGAAGCCAGGGGGCTGGTAGAGGCATTCGGCAGTATCCAGAATACATTGTCGATGGCGTCCCTCTGGTAAGCCTGCTGCGGTCGAATACGTCTGGATCTGACTTTGAGACAGGTTATGAGACTCCGATTCGACATCAAGTCAACATCCCCACCCTCGCCTGGCCGCTCGACGTTGACGCGTTTGATCGTCTCACCCTGCAGCGCGATCCTGCGCTCTCGTCAACCGGGCGGTACGTCATCCTCTGTTGTGAGTTATGTGGTGATCCGGGGTGCGGGGTGGTCTCTGCCGACATTTCTCGCGACGGAGATGTCGTCACTTGGAGACGTTTCGGAAGCGAGTCGAGCTTGTACGATCAAGAGCATCCCGACGAAAGTTGGTACGAACCTGATGCCTTTCCTTGGGTCGGCCCGTTCCTCTTCGAATGGGAACCCTACATCACTACCTTGCAGGAGATGCGGGAGGTTGCAGCGAGGTTGTGGAATGAATACGTGTCCACACGGTGAACCTATGCATCAACTACGTCATCCTGAGCGAAGGCTCCGCGAAGCCGAAGGATCTACGTGAATTCCGATCAAATTTCCCGGAGGCAACAGTCTGAAGACTTTCCACGTTTACATCCTCGCAAGCCACTCGCAACGGCTCTACATCGGCATGACCAGCGATCTTGAAGGACGCGTCTATCAGCACAAACATGAACATTTCGGCGGATTCACGGCGAAGTACAACATCAACCGTCTCGTCTACTACGAGGAGTATTCGGACCCGAACGAAGCGACCGCGCGTGAGCGGCAATTGAAGGGTTGGAGACGATCGAAGAAGGTTGCGCTGATCGAAGGGTTCAACCCAGGTTGGCACGACTTCGCCGCAGGCTGGTATTCATAGGATTGACCGTCACCCGTAGCATTGCGGCTGTGAAATAGATCCTTCGACTCCGAAGACTTCGCTCAGGATGACATAATCGATACTGATTAGTCTAAAGCGTCATAATTCGAGTGCGAGGCTGATAGTCCGATGCTGCGTTGTTGAATTGCAGATCCGGTACTTCCAGCATAGTTAGCCGCCTTTGGATAGTTCTGTAGCTTGATAGAGTGGCTCTTAAATTGCCGTGCGTAATGAACCTGTTGGAATCGAGCTACACGATGCGTTGGAGCAAAGTCAAACTAGCGATGGAGTCGTTGCTGGCGGAGTCCCTGCGTGGGAGAGTTGCCTATCACGCTACTCGTTACCATCAGTGCGCACGATAGCGAGGGGCGCGGCTGGATCACTTTCGACGGGAAAGAGGTCGTAAATTTCTGCACCTTGAGTGCCTGGCAGAGAGAATACGAACTCGACGAAACTCGTGCGAATATTGGTAGCCCAAGAGATCACAGAACTCTCGTTACGGCAAGATGGGCTGAAGGTTTCTACACGCTTCCAGAGTATCAGGATATCGCTTCGGGAATACCTCAACATGTCGATCGAGTCTGCGTTGGAGTCGGGCGATCCGTTGACACGGGCGCTTGCGATACTCGACAGGCGACTCGGGAAGCGGCGATTGCGGACGCTTGGCTATCTCTCAAAATCCCATCCGCTCGTGACACGATTTTACGAATTCAGGTGCTCCGTGGAGAACGTGGGTCAACCGACTCGCTAACCCGAATATCTCCCTACCGATGGTCCCTTCTTCTTTGGCCACCAGGTGAACACCTGGCTCCAATCGAAGGCAACAGCAATTACGAGTTGGGGGGCGATCAGCGCGGCGTTGATAGTTACTAACAAAACGAATCGTAGTAGCCGCCACGCAATACCCAGGGTTGTTCGAGGCAACTGCCGGAGTTCAAGCGGTCCTGACAATTCCTGACAAACGAGTTCTATATTGCGCATCTCGACTACGCCCGGTCTGTCAAAGGTCAGATTGAGCGAAACGACGTCTGGACATTGATCGATTCGAAAGACCAACGGGAGTTCGACTGTGCGCCATCGTCGAACGCCATTGATAACATCATGAGTGCCCTTCACAAAGAATCCGCCCTGTCCTGGAATCCGGAATCTCACTTCGAGATAGGCTGTGGTTCCGGCGTCACGTGTCCGTACCTCAGCCCGGTAGGTCAGTCAGGCCTCGGCCAATGTGTCTGATATCAGCATCGAAAAGGCCGAAGACACGCGGAGTGGTCGTCTGGAAGCGCCAACCGCCGTCGATCTCGAGTACACCTGTGTTCTTCAGAGGTATATCCGGCTTGCTCGAAATTGGCACGTCGAGATTGGGTGAATAGCGGCGAATCACATGTTCAGGGCCGCTTGGCGAAGCGGGGAACATACCAGCTACTGCCCGCGATAGAATCGACATCGTAATCTCCTCGTTAGCAACACAAGGTTGGATATGAACGAATCATCGCGGATTAGGCGAAGACGGGCTATGGCCGTCTGGGGCCAGATCATGAGGGAGTGGGAATGATGAGATCGATGCGGAGTGTGTTTGCCGGGCTTTTAGTGGCGCTTACGCTGATAACGCGGGTATGGTAGTTCCCGTCGCGGCCGAGGAGCCGGGGAATACCGACTTCTTTCGGACGTGGCAGCGGACGGACTGGCCGGTTCAGAATCAGCTGGCCCAACGCAGCTGGATCTGGGGGCCGGAGGCGTTCACCGGCCAGCTGATCGAGTCATACGCGGAGGCAGCGGACGGCGAGCGGCTCGTGCAGTACTACGACAAGAGCCGTATGGAGATCACCTACCCCGATGCCAACCGGGAGTCGCCTTTCTATGTCACCAATGGACTTGCTCGTTGTTGAGTTGATTTCGGGGCGGATGCAGATTGGTGACAACAGTTTCGAAGAGCGCACTCCCGCCCAGGTTAACGTCGCCGGAGATGCTGGCGATCCCAATGGACCTACCTACGCGTCCTTCAGCGATCTGCTCGATGAACCACGCGCACCCGATGGATCAACCAATCGTCAAACAGTCGACCGGGCCGGAAACATCAGTTCGGATGCCAGCCTGGAGACGCAGAACGTCCGGGTCGCGATTGTTGACGATGTGACCAACCACGCCATCCCCCAGCCGTTCTGGGAGTTCATGAACGCAAGCGGTCCGATTGTTGACGATGGCACGCTCCGTGATGCGGCGCTATTCGAGAATCCCTATTTCGCGACTGGGCGACCGATCACCGAAGCCTATTGGGCCAACGTGCAGGTCGGCGGTTCAGCGCAGCAGGTGCTGATGCAGTGCTTCGAGCGCCGCTGTCTGACCTACACGCCGGGCAATCCGCCCGGATTCATCACCGAGGCCGGTAACGTTGGCCAGCACTATTACGCCTGGCGCTATGGTGACTCCACCCCGCTAAGGGTGCCCGGTACTGTCATCCCAGGTCAGGCCGAATGGCGGCAGATCGACGGTGGGGATGGGCCAGGCGCACGCAGCGATCATTCGCTCGTAGCCGATCCGGATAGCGGGACCGTCTATCTCTTTGGCGGCCGGTCGGGTGGGGCCGATTTCGGTGACCTCTGGGCATTCAATGTTGTGAGCGAACAATGGACATTGCTGGCGACGTCGGGACCGAGCTCCGCGCTTCGGTCACAATGCCGTCTTCGATTCCGCGCGCGGTCGTGTCGTTGTCTATGGCGGGGAGTCGGCGGCGGGATTCTTCGGCGACGTCTGGGCCTGGGATGTTGCTGCCGGTAACTGGACCCAGATCGCCGCCGGTGGCAGTGGGCCACTTGCCCGTTACGGGGCGGTCGGGACCTACGACGCGCTGACCAATAGCCTGATCGTGAGCCACGGTTTTACGTCTTCGGGACGCTTCGACGATACCTGGCGTTTCGATCTGACGACCGACACCTGGCAGGAAGTCGCGCCGGAGGCCGGCATGACTCGCCCTGAACCGCGCTGTCTCGTGCGCGGTGTCGCCGACCCGAACCACGGGCGACTCTACTTGTTCGGCGGGCAGTCGAACACGTCAAGCTATCTTGGCGATCTCTGGGCATACGATATCGCCGCCCGCAACTGGGCTCCGGTCGCGGGCGCGGGACCATCGCCGCGAAACCTGTACGCGGCGGCAGCCGGTGAGGATGGCCGCTACATGCTCGTGCATGGCGGGAATGCAGGAGGAGTTGCCAGCGATGAACTCTGGCTGTTTGATTTCGACACGATCGAGTGGAAGACTCTCCCTTCTATCGGTGGAAACGCTCCAGCGATGTCCGGCCACGACGCAGTTTGGGCGGGAAGCAATCATCTGATCGTCGTCGGCGCTGGCCAAACATGGGTCGTGACCCTGAGCTAGTTCGTGCGCGCGCGAAAGGCGTAGTTCCAGGATGGCTAACCTGTTACCCGATGGCTATCGTTCTCGCCCGGCAACCATTGACGATGCCGAGGCCGTCTCCGCCGTGATCACCGCTTGCGAACAGGCGTACGATTCCGGGACACAGACGACTCCGAGCGACGTTCGCGATGATTGGCATGGCGTCGATCTGGAGGACGAGACGATCATCGTCGAGGATGCTGACGGACAGGTCGTGGCTTGCGCCGATCTCGTTAACCGGCACTATGCGATTCTGAATGTGTACGGGTTCGTTTCACCTGAACATGAAGGCAAGGGGTTGGGGCGATTCCTCATTGAGTGGGGAGACCGCTGGACTCTAGATCACATGGATCGCGCTGATCCAGATGCGCAGGTCGTCGTGCGTCATTTCGTTCATGCAAAGAACGAAGCGGCACTTCGGCTATTTGCCGACAGCGGCTACGAACAAGTTCGCCACACGTTCGTCATGGCAATCGAGCTCAAGGAACCGCCGCCCGTCCCCAGGTGGCCCGAAGGCGTCGTACAGTCCGCGTACCGGCCGGGCGTCGACGAACGCGCCGTTCATGAAGCGGTTGAAGATGCGTTCCGCGATACCTGGGGTAGACCTCCCAGTTCATATGAACGCTTTCTCGAATTCAGTCGGGGCGAGGGCGTCAAGCCCGATCTGTGGATCCTCGCACGCGAGGGTGACAAGGATGGCGAAGTGGCAGGTGTATTTCTCGGTACCCTGACCAGCGACCAGGGTTGGATTCCGACGGTCGGTGTCCGGCGTGCCTGGCGGAGAAAGGGGCTGGGATTGGCGCTGCTCCACGCTGGTTTCAACGCCTATTACCAACGCGGGATCACCGATGTTCGGCTCAGTGTTGATGGTGTCAGCCTGACCGGCGCAACTCGCCTCTACGAACGGGCAGGCATGCACGTCGTCAGCAACTTCTTGTTGCACGAAAAGGTGCTCAGGGAGGGAATTGATATCGGATTAAGCTCGGAAGGTGAGTGACTGCAGCCGACCTGCAGGAGATCCGACGCTGGCGTGAAAGTGGGCCGGTGCGCCTCCCGGTATCGATATCTCCCAATCTGAAGGAGCACTTTGCGTTGCATGCTGCAGTTCTTCCCAATGGCTTTCGCTCGCGTCCGGCAACGTTCGATGATGCGGAAGGTGTGGCCGTCGTCTACGCAGCGAGTGAAGCCGCCATCGGGCAGCTTCCATCGACCACGCCCTAAAGTCGTGCGGTTTTTCTGGAGCACCGTCGATCTCTCGAGCCAGACGATTGTCATTGAGGCTTCGAGCGGTGGGATCGTTGCGACGGCAGAAATCGATAATCGTGATTACATCTCGATTTCGGTCCACGGCCATGTCCATCCCGATTATCGGAGACTTGGCCTTGGAAGCTACATCATCGCGTGGGCGGAACAATGGATGGAAGATCGGCGAGACCTTGCACCGGAAGACCAGGCGCGAACCGTCCAGTATCTGATTGCGTCGCAGAACGAGTCCGCACGCCAGTTGCTCACTCCAGGCCGGTTACGCAGAAGTGCGGCGCAGTCTGACAATGGGAATCGAACTCTCCGTCCCGCAGCCGCCGCTCTGGCCGGAGGGAGTGGGCCGTTCGCTCTTCGTGCCGGATAGGGATGAGCGCGAAGTCTACGAGGCGATCGAGGATGCCTTTCAGGATGTCTGGGGACGGCCGCGGAGCAGTTTCCAGCGCTTCTTGCGAAATCGGCCCAGCAGATGGGATGAAGCGGATCTTTGGGTGATCGCGCGATCTGGCGCTGATATCGCCGGCGTCAGCCTGGGCAAGATGGTTGGTGGAACCGGTTGGATCGACAATGTCGGCGTGCGCAGGGAGTGGCGTCAGAAAGGCATCGGGCTCGCACTGCTCCATGAGAGTTTTCGTGCCTTCTACGCGCGAGATGTCCATGATGTGCGACTGATTGTTGATGCCACGAGTCTGACTGGCGCTACCCGGCTTTACGAGCGGGCTGGCATGGATATCATCAGCGAGGAACTCCTGTTCCAGAAGGAGGTTGCTGACACATCAGGCTGCTGAC
>CAVUYM010000011.1:0-159378 GCA_963745675.1 uncultured Chloroflexia bacterium | reverse complement strand
GTAGTCATTCGGGAAAGCTCCTGCTCGCGCGTGGATCGCTTCTCATGCTACGTCTAAGCCTCGAACTGGCGAATGCCCATCACTCCGGCGCGTTGCATCGCGGCTTGACTTCCAGTTGGTCAAAAAACCCTGCGCCCGGACGATCGTCGCGACCTAGCACAGCACCACCACGGGCCTGGACCCACTGGCCAGCTAGTGGCCGATGCCCTTGTGACGCCCAACCGGGCTGCACTTCTGGTCGCGCGGGCTGGCCAGCATGTCCGAACGTTCCGCACATCGAAGCGGGCCCGAACTTGCACCTGGGTTCGATCTGCTTCACACCATTCAGGCCCGCCAGCACGACATGTCGCCGAGGCGAGCTGGAATGCCATTGCCCACTGTCGAGCGCTGTCCCGACTGTAATTGGCCAACGGTTCAAGCGCATCGTAGGAATCGCTTAACTCGCGTACCGGATCGCAGATTGGAGGGCTTAAGTAGAACTACAGTGGTGAGGAGAACCCGGCTAAGCCGAGGTCGTGATCGAGGGCGAAGCGGATCGCCGCCCCGCGCGTGGTGACGCCCAGTTTGCCGTATATGCTCGTGAGATGCGCGTTGATGGTACGCGGGCTGAGGCTGAGCTGCCGGGCGATATCCGCATTCGCCAGACCGGTTGCCAGGAGCCGCAGAACCTCGGCTTCCCGCAGCGGTCAAACCGGCGGGCAGATTCTCCCGGGGGGAAGTCGATGTGGCACGCAGGCGTGCCTCGAGCGCGTCAGCCTGGGCCAGAGTGACCGCAGCCCCCATCGGGGTACAGAGGGCGCGGACGGTGTCGAGGTGTGCGCGAGCGGCCGGGAGATCGCCGCGCGCGAGAAGCACTTCCGCCATAGCGAGGAAGGTCAAAGCCCGTTCGTGGCGCGCCCCACACGCATCGGCCAGGGCCAGCGCCGCAGCCAGCTGCGCCTCCGCATCGGACAGGTTCCCTGCCGCGATATCGAGTTCACCGAGCAGACGGTGTGCCGCAAGCAGCACCAGTGGCTGGCGCGGTGCGCCAGCCGCGGCCAGTGCCTTGATTGCCCGCGTCCTTGCCTGTGCGAATTCGCCTATCGCCTGATGGTAGGCCGCCCAGCAGAGGTGCGCGTCGGCCTGTCCGAGGACGCTGCCACTCCAGTCCAGCCAGCGGTCGAGAGATGCAAGCCACTGACGGGCCGCGTCGTAATCAGCCGCGTCAAGCGCCAGCATGACCGCAAGCCTGCGGAGCGGCACTATCTTTCCCGCGGTATCCTCGGGAGCAGTTTCCGGACCGGCTGGTAAGCCCTCATGTACCAGCGACCAGGCCAGCGCGGCGTTGCCTTGATGGCGTGCGAGCGGGGCCAGCAGGGCTGCCGACGCGAGCCGCATGAAGCGGATACTGCTCTGCTCGAATATGGCGAATGCCTCGGCCCACGCCCCTTCCAACGCTCTTGACACTAAACCGGCGCTACGAGCCGAGTGCTGGTCGAAGACATCGTCCATGGTGGCGAACGACTCCGAGAGTTTTGCCTCCACCCGCTGCCGCTCATGCGGCTGATCGATCAAGTAGGGGAGGATCACGACCATCAATTCATCGAAGAACGTTGCCGTCAATATACTGCGGTAGTCATTAGCAGCGAAGATCTCGCGGGCGCGGCTGAATGCCATCCGCGCGTCTTCCGGTCGTCCGAGGCCGGCATAGACGAAGCCCAGACCGTAGTAGGCGTCGCCGCGTGATCCGCTGGTCTGCTCCGGGGGCAGGCTGACGATCTGCTCGCCGAGCGTACGCGCCTCCGCCAGGCGCCAGTTTTCGGCCATAGCGAGGGTCAGCTCGCCGCGCCCATTCTGCGCATCAAGTGGATCACCCGTCGTGTCGATGGCTGACAGGCGGGCGCGATCCGCCGGGGATAATCCGTCGAGCATGACGATGCCCGCTTCCTCGGCGGCGATCCCCAGCCGGAAATCGGCGCCCTGGCAGCGCAGCATCCCCTGATAGAACCGTGCGTATGCCACCAGAGCCTGATCGTTCGTGGCATGACCCAGGCGCTCCGCCTCCTCCAGGTAGGCGACCCCGGCACCGGGATCCTCGAAGCGGCGCAATTGAGCGAGGCGAAAGCGCAGCCACCCGCTCTCATTCAAGGCCCATTCATCGCCCTCCAGCAGACCGAGTGCAGTCTCGAAGCGCTGCGTTGCGGTGCCCCAGGCGAACGCGCGCTGAGCACGCTCTCCCGCATGCGTTAGCCAAGCCACCGCTCGTCGGTCGACCGCCTGGATAAAGTGGTAGGCGACCGCGTCCGGGTCCGGAGCCGTACCCTGAGCCAGCAGGGCCTCGCCGATCTGGCGGTGCCAGACACGTCGCCTCGGCGGCAGGACGCCGTCGTAGAGCGCCTCGCGGATCAGTGCGTGGGTGAAACGCACCGCCAGGCCATCCGCAGTGGCGTCGATGATCCTGGCTTCAACGGCCTGTTCGACGAGCAGGAGTAATGTTTCCTCCGTTGCCTCGGTCACCGCTGGCCCACAATGCGAGCGGCACCACCTGGCCAATGATGGCGGCAATAGCGAGGAGAGCCTCCGCATCCGCACCGAGCCGCGCCAGGCGCGCGTCGATCACTTGCCGAAGCAACAGGGGAACCCGAATGTGCTCGAGCGCGCCGAGTGTCCAGCCCCCTGCCGCCGCCGGCAGCAGGACCGTCCCTTCCAGGGATCGCAACAACTCGCCAACGAAGAACGGATTGCCCTCGGCACGTTCCTGGAGATAGTCCGCCAGGCGGCTCGTGTCGTCCGTCCGGCAGCTGATAGGCGTGATCGATCAGGGCACACACATCGTCATTGCTCAGAGGCGATAGATCGATGCGTACTGCCAGGGCTTCCCGAACGAGCATCGGCATGAGCCGGTAGAGGGGATGCTCGCGGGTCACCTCGTCACTGCGATAGGTGATCAGCAACAGGATCGGCACTGACGCGAGCTGGCGCGCGACAAAGCGCAGGAGATCGAGGCTCGCGCTATCAGCCCAATGCACATCGTCCAGGACGATCACCAGCGGCCGCTCGCGTGCGATAGCGATGAGAAACCCACGCATTTCGCCGAAGAGTGTGGCCTGACTGGAACTCTGGGTAAGACTCGGCGCCGCGATCGCTGCGCAGGGCTGGGGAGCGATCAAGGAGCGCGCCATACTGCTCGAGAAGTTCAACCCACGGCCCGTAGGGCGGGGTCTCGGTGCGGTCGTAGCAATTGCCGGCGAGCACGAGCGCGCCCGCGCTGCTCGCCTCCTGACAGGCATCTCTGGCGAGCGTCGTCTTCCCGATGCCGGCTTCGCCACTGAGAATGACAAGGCCACCATGGCCTGCGAGTGCTGCGCTGAGTTGTGCGTGGAGGAGGCTTCGCTCGCGCGAGCGCCCGACCAGAAGCGACGGTCCACTGCCGGGAACCGAGGGGTGCATCACATTAAGCCTTCGTACGAGCTGCAGCGGGCCAGCGCATTCAGGTGTCTCCCCCGCAGCATGTAGCGCAATCGCGCTTTTGGGTGCAAATGAATACGCTCAGAGTATAGTCGTGGCCGCTATCATCCGTCTTCCCCTCGCCAGTTAGCCGGTCGCTGCCCGCTCCACCCTCATCTCCAACGCCTTGTGGATCTCGTTGGAAGCCATTGAATGGAAGGGGATGAACGCCTGTACGGATGTTGCTGTTGGGACGAATGCCCGATCAACGGGTGATTTAAAGAATCACGAACGGAGAATCTGTGCGTGAATGAGTCCAGTTACACACCGACGTGCGAGGCCGTCTTCACCAAGACGATGCAGGTCGCGATCGTCGTGGGCGCCCTCGACGCAACGCTGCGACGATACCTCGGCGACTACCGCATCGGACCGTGGCAGCTACACGAGCTCAATGCCGGGGACAGCGAGAACTTGCGCATCCATGGCCAGCCGGTCGAGAGATCTGAGGGCATTGCCACCCCATCACCCGCTTCGCCACCGCTATGGTCAGCCAGGTTATGTGGGAGGTGATCGAGCCGCACGACGACGAGAGCATCTTTGCGCGCTTCCTCGCTGAGAAGGGCGAAGGTGTCCATCACATCGCCGTCGGTGCGCCGCGCTTCGACGAGGCGTTGGCAGAGTGGGCCGCACGAGGAAACACGCTGGTACTCAGCGGCACATTCAGTGGTATCCAGCTTGCATATCTCCGCACAGAGCGTGACCTCGGATTGATCGTCGAGATCTTCAGCGGCATACCCGACGCTGACCAAGAGCCGGGCGCAAGCTAGGCCAGATATCGACATACTTGACCTCTCCAGGAGTTGATAAGCGTGGATTCGCCCCTACAATGTTGCTCGTCTGTCGGCTCATCGAGGGTCCGTCGTCCAGCAAACGGGTTTAGGTTGTCATCGCCGAAACGCGGCGCTCACATCTTGCGGCGCTCCACGATGGCAATGACAGCAGTAACGCCTATTGACGCGTGAACGTCAGATGCACGACGCCGCTTGGTGATGAGGCGACTTCGACGTCGTAGCGCTCCTCGATGCCTTCTAAACCGTCCCACAGGCGGACGCCACGACCGAGCAAAATCGGCACCTGCACGATGTGGAGGAAGTCGATGAGGTCGGCAGCGAGGAATTCGCGTACCGTCGTTGGGCCGCCTCCTATGCGCACGTCGAGATCGCCGGCCGCCTGACGGGCGAGTTCGAGCGCCTCCTCTGGGCTGGCGTCGACGAAGTGAAAGACAGTGCCGCCCTCCATCTCGATCGATGGACGTGAGTGGTGGGTGAGCACGAACACCGGCGTGTGGAACGGCGGGTTCGGCCCCCACCAGCCACGCCATTCCTCGTCGGTGCCGAGGTCGGTCCACGGCCCTTTCTGCGGGCCGAACTTGCCCCGGCCCATGATCTCGGCGCCGATACCGGGCTCGTGGCGCTCGGCGAAGGCGTTGTCGATGCCGGTGCTGCCACCGGCTTCGCCGAAAATCGAACGGCCGAATCTGGTGGCGAGCATCCACTCATGCATGCGATGCCCGGCGTGACCGAAGGGTGCCTCGAAGGTGAGACCCTCACCGGTGCCGAAACCGTCGAGAGAGATCGAGAAGTTATGCACGCGAACCTGAGACATGCTACCTCCTGTACCTTGAGTAGTTGGAACTTGCCATCTGCCTACGGTGATGGGAGGACGGTTCCGAACACGATCCCTCGCAATCTCCATGGCAGCGAACGGATCGTCTTCGAAGGCACTCCGGCCGACCTCGTTGCCGCCCGCTCTACCTTTCGCCCCCGGCGCTGCCGAGGTCGTCGGAGCGGCCGGCCTCGAGCCGGCGCCACTGCGAGATCGGCCGCCCATCCAGGCGGAACGCGTCGCCGGGACGATTGGAGTCAAAGCCCTGCGGCCAGCCCTCGGGCGAGTCCTCCCAGGTCTCCTGGCGGCCATAGACCGTCATATCGAGCATCCCGTAGCTGTTCCCCATCACCTCGCACCCGCGAGCGGTGGTCCAATAGGTCTCGAAGACGCGGTCGCCGTCGCGCAGATAGCAGACCTTCATCCCGAAGTGGCGTCCGGCAATCAAGCGCTCCACCGACCCTTCGGGCACGGAGTACCAGGGCATCTCCCACCCCATGAACTCCCGATAGCGGTCGCTTTCCTCGAACGGGCCCTGGCAGAACACGGCATAGGTGACGTCGCGCGAGTGCAGGTATGACAGTTCGAGCACGTGGCCGCTGTTGAAGGTGCAGCCCTCGCACTGCTCGGCGGCGGGGCGTCCGGTGAACCACATATGGTAGGAAGCGAACAGCTGTGACCTACCTTCGAAGGTCTTCGATGAGCGGCACCTCTCCCTCCGGACCGATCACCGGCGTCGCCGCGTCGACCTCGACCATCGGCAACTGCCGTCGGGCCGCAGCGATCGCGTCACCCTCGCGGGTGTGCGCCTTCTCCCGAACCCGCAGAGTGGCCACTTCGGCCTGATAGGCAGCGCGGTCGACGCTTGCGGGTCGGCTTGCTGCGTTGATGGCGGCTGCTGGTGCCCCGAGATTCTCCGAGACATCCTTCATAGCTTTCTCTTTCTGTCGTCATGAAAGTTCGATATCGATATCGTACGATAATGGAAGCAATTGCGAAATGCAAGCAGTTGCACCGTGCAAGCACACTGCAAGGATCACAAGGAATTTCCCCCGCGTGCAGGATGCGCGATCAACGCCGCCAGTGTCAGGTTGATCCACTTTCCGCGCGTTGAAGTGCTGACGCGCCTCCCGGCAGATCCTCCTCGTGGAGGGGTGAGGGACAGACTCCAGAGAGCAGTATATCGACACGTTGGTCGCGGGAAAAGGACAAATAATCGCCAGAGTTGCCACACCATTTCCCCGCGCATAGCCACGTGCCGAGGGAGGGGCAGAGACCTGATTGAACGTCTCATGCCGGTCACCTTACCCTGAATCGACTGAGCTGGGTCCCTCGCTCCAGTATCTAGTGGGCGCCATCAAGATGTGGGCCGAGGCGCACATGGACGAGGTGCTCGCCAATCACGAGGAACATGACACTGACCCGAGTCACTGAACGCAGACCACCCGCGCCAGGCGGGAAAGCGGATTGGCCGACGCCGCGGCCGGATCGTCTTCGAGGGCATCCCGTCGGCCTTTCGCCGCCACTCCACACCTACCAGACGAACGCCGTATTCATTTCCGAGCGTGGGCAAACATTTCGACGCCTGGCCCATACAACGCCGTCCGGCCTAACCTGCAGCGTTCTGCCGCCCTTCGAGGTGGGTGGTGTCGAGCGCTGATGGGTTGATGAGGTGCAGAAACGGATGCGCTACACCACGGTAGGTGGCCCGAACCAGGTCGTGAGCGCGTCCAGCGAGTCCCGACTGGGCTTGGTCTCCCACCCAGGCCACATATCCGTCGGGCCGGATCAACACGGCGGTGGGCGCAGCGACCTCTCCGAGTACCGGAAGCTCCCAGGTACCGTCGTATGCTGGCGTCGATCAACTGAACCCGATCCGCCCATGGAGTGATGTCGAAGCCGCCGGGCTCGCCGAGGTTGAGGAGCACCGGCCGGGCCTCGTGCAGCAAGCTGAAGACGCGCAGCGGGCCGCCGGCGGTGACCAGGTCGAGATCGGGCATGCGGCGTCCGAGCAGCGGGTGTCCCTCGCCGAGGTCGTAGTGGATGTCCAGACCGGACATCATCCCGGCGATCTGCTTGCGAGGCTCGTCCATGCCGAGGAGTTCGGACACGATCTCGCGCAAGGCGTTCGTGCGGTCATCGGTGCGGATCAGCGCGACCTGCGCCATCGTGTTGCGCAACACGCGGGCAGCGACCGGGTGCCGCTCGGCATGGTAGGTATCGAGGAGGCTGTCCGGCGATGTCCCCTTGACCACCTGGGCCAGCTTCCAGCCCAGATTCACCGCATCCTGCACGCCGGTATTGAGTCCCTGCCCGCCGACCGGGGAATGCACGTGCGCGGCATCGCCGGCCAACAGCACCCGCCCCTTGCGATAGGAGGCCGCCTGCCGGGTCGTATCGGTGAATCGGGAAATCGAAGTGGGGCTGTGGACCCCGTAATCGGTCCCCCAGACGGCGATGAGCGCCTCGCTGAGATCGCTCAGGGTGGGTTCGGCCGTGTGTCCGACGTGCTGTTCGGTCACCATGACGCTCACCGGGCCGCGGTCCAGGAAGACCACCTCGCCGTCGCGGATCTCGTACTCCACCCGGCCGAACGAATGGGTGCCCTTGGCATCGCGGTGGATGCCCAACTCCGGCTCCCCGGTCAGCTCGACCTGGGCGATCAGCGCGCTCATCGTCGGATCCCAGCCGGGGAACTCGATGCCGGCGACCTTGCGGATCAGACTGCGTCCGCCATCGCAGCCAACGAGATACTCCGCCCGTAGCGACCGGCCGTCGGACAGCGCGACATCGACGCCTGTATCGTCCTGGACAAACCCGGTCACCTCGGTGCCATACGAGATCGGTACTCCCAACTCACCGACCCAGCCGGCCAGGATGCGTTCGATGTGGTTCTGCCACAGCCCGAGCCCGTAGTTGTGCCGGGTGGGGAAGTCGCTGATGTCCAGGCGCATTGCGCCGAAACCGTGGACCTGGGCCACCTGCCCCTCTGCGAGGAACCGGTCGGCGATGCCACGCTGATCGAGCACCTCAAGGGTGCGTGACTGCAGACCGCCCGCACGCGAGCCAACGAGATCCTGGCTGGCGCGCCGCTCGAAAATGACGACGTCAACGTCCGCCAACGCCAACTCGCCCGCCAGCATCAGCCCTGTCGGGCCGCCTCCGACGATTGCAACTGCATGCTCGCTCATAGCCACACTCCCTCGCGACTACCGCTTACTCCGACGCAGAACAGCATATCGAGCAAATCTGGTGAGCGACACTAGCCGTCCGCCTGATGCGCAGGCGGTCCCCAATGCGCTATGCTGAGAGCAACGAGGGGGTCACAGTAGCTGTCAGCCGACTCGTTTCCAAAGCACAATCAAGGCTCATCGACCCGCAGAGATCACTCTGTCTACCTCTATATGGCTGCTGCACAAGTGCGGGTCTCGTTCGTCATACGCGCTGCTCAAGCTGGCGTCATTTGTGATGGATCTGAGGGTATGGTGCACCCACCCGACCTCAGCGCCGAACGACAGGCAGGCACGAAGACCGGCAGCTACGGTGCCGAAACAGAGCAGGTAATCTGGCGCCCTTCGGCGAAGAGGAGGAGGAATCTAAGACGATTCGATTTCTCGACGAATGCAGGCAATCACGTCCTGGTTCATCTCGTTAACCATCGCACGCAGCTGGTCATCAGGCAGAAGTGCGCCCATCATCCCTGAAATCTCCACATTCGAGGACCAGGCGACGGAAGAACTATCCTCCATCTTGAGGACTGATGCGGAACTCGTTGTCCAGCCTGGCGCGTCCGAGTAATCGCCCGCCCCCTTCCATGCGCAATCTGGCAAACGAGGGCTCCTGGCGATCTTCCCAGCGAGCATCAAACTTCACCGTCTTGCCGGGAGCCTTGATGTCGAAGCTGAACTCGTTGCGATTCTTGACGCGTACATTCTGCATCGCCGGTGCGCATGCCGTGAACCGTTCCGGATCCATGAGGAACGCCCAGACACGCTCCGGTGATGCATTGATCGCCTCGGTACCGGAAAAGTGAACCATCGTAACTCCCCGCCATTCGCTAGCCTGCCCCCAGTGCTCCATATTCTAGTCAAGTTATAGTAGCCGCATCTTGACGACAGTCTCTGCTTCACGTATCGCCTGCTCTGCAACCCGGTCGTAGTTGCAAGAACTCCAAGAGCATCCAGCTAATACGACGCCGTCCGACTCATCAGATACCGGCCAACACAGGCCGCAGTCTGCCGCCCTTCGGCGATGGCGGTGACGATGAGGGATTGGCCGCACTGTTCCTGAAACAGTCCTATATCAATCACCGATCGTTCGATGATCCGCGCTGAGCCGAGGCAGGTCCATGCGCACTCTACATTCGTTGAGGCTCTCGCTATTTGCGCCCCCACGATAATCTGGATCGTGGAACTGGACGTTGTCATCTTCCCACCTACATATGGCACAGATATCAAACGTCCCCGGCGGCTCTCGATCCAAGGTGGCACGCTCACAACACGGGCATGCGAAACGGCCTCGATCCATCGCTCGCACCTCCTAATTGCCGTTCAGCGAGCAGGGTAGCCAGTCGCTCAAGTCGTGAGTCTAATACAACGTCGTCCGCCCCATCAGATAGCGATCGACACTGGCGGCGGCTTGCCGCCCTTCGGCGATGGCGGTGACGATGAGGGATTGGCCGCGGGCGGCGTCGCCGGCGGCGAAGACGCCGGGACGGCTGGTCATCTTGGCGCGGTCGGTTGCGATGGCGCCACGGTCGGTCAGCTTCAGGCCAAGCTCGGTGACGACGTCGCCGGTGGCGGGACCGGCGTAGCCGATCGCCAGCAGGACGAGGTCGGCCGGGATCTCGAAGTCGGTGTCGACCAGCTCGGTCAGGTAGCTGCGGCCGTCTTCATCACGAATCAGCGTGGCACGTCTGGCCCGCAGCGCTTCGACCTTGCCCTCGCTGCCGAGAAACTCCTGGGTCAGGACGGCGAACTCGAGCACTCCGCCTTCCTCGTGGGCTGGCGAGAGCTGGAAGATGCGCGGCCACTGCGGCCAGGGATTGTCCGGCGAGCGCGTCTCGGGCGGCGTTGGCAGCGCTTCGAGTTGTGTCACCGACGCCGCGCCCTGGCGGTGAGCCGTCCCGAGGCAGTCCGCGCCGGTGTCGCCGCCGCCGATGATGACGACGTGTTTCCCCTCGGCGCTAATGTAATGTCCTTCGTCAAGCTCATCGCCCGCCAGCAGCCGGTTCTGTAGCGGCAGGTAATCCATCGCAAAATAGACGCCATTGAGGTCGCGGCCCGGCAGAGGGAGATCACGCGGTTTCGTCGCACCGATAGCCAGGACAACGGCGTCGTGTTCGATGACGAGTTGAGCGGCGCTCAGATCGACGCCGATGTTGGCATTCGGTTCGAAGACGATGCCCTCTTCTTCCATTAGAGAGAGCCGCCGGTCGAGCAGCGTCTTTTCCATCTTGAAGTCGGGGATGCCATAGCGCAGCAAGCCGCCGATGCGGTCGTCGCGTTCGTAGACGATCACCTCGTGTCCGGCCCAGTTGAGCTGCTGGGCGGCGGCTAGACCGGCCGGTCCCGAACCGATGATGGCGACACGCTTCCCCGTCCGGGTTGCCGGTGGACGAGGCAGCGACCCAGCCCTCTTCGAAGGCACGCTCGATGATCGCCAGCTCGATCTGTTTGATCGTGACCGGGTCGGCGTTGATGTTGAGCACGCAAGCGGCCTCGCACGGCGCCGGGCAGAGTTTGCCGGTGAACTCGGGAAAATTGTTCGTCGCATGCAGCCGTTTGGCGGCTTGCTTCCAGTCGTCGCGGTGGACGAGGTCGTTCCACTCCGGGATCAGGTTGCCGAGCGGGCAGCCGGACTGGCAGAAGGGAATCCCGCAATCCATGCAGCGCGACGCCTGGCTCTGGACCAGCTCGGCCGGCGGCGTGAGATAGACCTCGTGCCAGTCCCGCAACCGCTCCGCCACCGGTCGTCTCGTCGCCAGCTGGCGATCAACTTTCAGGAATCCGCGTGGATCAGCCATAGCGCACCTCGGCAAGGGCTTTCGCCCCCTGTTGCTGCGTATCCAGCACGCGACGGTATTCGTGGGGCATCACTTTGACGAAGTGCCTCGACTCCTGGAGCCAGTTGTCCAGCACCCTCCGCGCGCGTTTGCTGCCGGTCAGATCGCGATGCGCTTCCAGCAAGCTCAGAATGAACGACTCGTCCTCGGGATCGGTCAGCGGCTCCAGACCAACCATCGCCATGTTGCAGAGACTATGGAGGCGCGCCTGCGCGTCGTGGACGTAGGCGATGCCGCCGCTCATCCCGGCCGCGAAGTTGCGGCCAAGTCGAGCCGAGAATGATGACCCGGCCACCGGTCATGTACTCGCAACCGTGGTCGCCGACGCCCTCGACGACGGCGTGAGCGCCGCTGTTGCGGACGGCGAAGCGCTCGCCAGCCCGGCCAGCGAAGAAGGCTTCGCCGCTCGTCGCGCCGTAGAGCGCGACGTTCCCGAGCAGGATGCTCTCGCTACCCTGCAGCGGCGCTGCCTTGGGCGGATAGATGACCAGCCGTCCGCCGGACAGGCCTTTGCCGACGTAGTCGTTGGCGTCGCCTTCGAGCGTCAGCGTCAGGCCGCTGCGGGATGAACGCGCCGAAGCTCTGACCGGCAGAGCCGTCGAAGTCAAACTGGATCGTGCCATCCGGCAGACCTTCGCCGCCGTAGATACGGCTAATCTCGCTGCCGAGCATCGTCCCAACGGTGCGGTGAACGTTACGAATCGGCAGGCTGGCGTGCACCGCTCCTTTGTGGTCCAGCGCAGGCACAGCCAACTCGATCAGCTGGTTGTCCAGCGCCTTTTCAAGGCCGTGATCCTGGGCCTGCATTCGTCGACGCGGCGACTCCCGCGGAGTCAGGGTGCTCGTAGAGCAGCTTCGAGAGATCCAGGCCGTGCGCCTTGTAGTGTTCGACAGCCGGACGGGCATCGAGCCGGTCGATCCGGCCGATCATCTCGTCCATCGTTCGGAAGCCAAGCTCGGCCATGTATTCGCGTACATCTTGAGCGATGAAGCGGAAGAAGGTCTCGACATCCTCGACTCGTCCGGCGAAGCGTTTCCGTAGCTCCGGGTCCTGGGTGGCAATGCCAACCGGGCAGGTATTGAGGTGGCAAACGCGCATCATGACGCAGCCGAGGACGACCAGCGGCGCGGTCGCGAAACCGTACTCCTCGGCCCCGAGCAACGCAGCGATGACGACGTCGCGACCCGTCTTGAGCTGGCCGTCGGTCTGGACGATGATGCGGTCGCGCAGATTATTCATCCGCAGCACCTGCTGGGTCTCGGCCAGGCCAAGCTCCCAGGGCACGCCAGCGTGCTTCATGCCGGTCAACGGCGATGCGCCGGTGCCACCATCATGGCCGCTGATCAGGACGACGTCGGCGTGCGCCTTCGAGACGCCTGCCGCAACCGTTCCAACGCCTACCTCGGCGACGAGTTTCACGCTGACTCGCGCCTGCGGATTGCCATTCTTCAGGTCGTAGATCAGCTGGGCGAGATCCTCGATCGAGTAGATATCGTGGTGCGGCGGCGGCGAGATCAGCGCCAACGCCGGGCGTCGAGTGGCGCACCCGGGCGATAACCTCGTCGACCTTCTCACCCGGCAGCTGGCCGCCCTCGCCGGGCTTCGCGCCCTGGGCCATCTTGATCTGCAGCTCGTCGGCGTTGACCAGATACTCACTGGTGACGCCGAAGCGTCCCGACGCGATCTGCTTCACCGCGCTGCGCCGCCAGTCGCCGTTGTGGTCGCGGATGTAACGCGCCTGGTCCTCGCCGCCCTCACCGGAGTTGCTCTTGCCGCCGATGCGGTTCATCGCAATCGCCAGTGTCTCGTGGGCTTCCTTGCTGATCGAGCCGAAGGACATCGCGCCGGTCGCGAAACGGTGCAGGATCGCCTCGACCGGTTCGACCTCGTCGAGCGGCACCGGCTCTGCGGCGTACTTCAGATCGAGCAGGCCACGAATCGTCGCCAGCTGGCGGCTGTGCGCGTGAATCTCGTCGCTGTACTCCCGGTACAGCTGGTAGTCGTCGCTGCGCGTGGCGTGCTGGAGCTTCTGGATCGTCTCCGGATTGAAGGCGTGGTGCTCGCCATCGCGCCGCCACTGGTAATTGCCGCCCCAGTCGAGGATCGAGATCGGGGCGTTGCGCTGGGGGTAGGCACGCCGGTGACGCATCAGCACCTCTTCGGCGACGACGTCAATCCCGACCCCGCCAATCCGCGAGGCTGTACCAGTGAAGTGTCGTTCGATGAATTCCTCGTTGAGGCCCACTGCTTCGAAGATCTGGGCACCCCGATAGGAATCGATCGTCGAGATGCCCATCTTCGACATGACCTTCAAAATGCCCTTATTCGCCGCCTTCACAAAGCGCTGCGCGCCCTGTTCTAAACGAGATGCCAGTCAGCGAACCCCGACTGACCATGTCGGCAAGGATGTCGAAGACGAGATAAGGATTGATTGCGCTGGCACCGTAGCCGAGCAGCAGCGCGAAATGGTGAACCTCACGCGCCTCGCCGGTCTCGACCAGCAGCGCAGTCTTCGTACGGGTGCCTTCTCGAACGAGATGGTGATGGACGCCTGCGACTGCCATCAGACTCGGGACCGGCGCGTGCGCTTCATCGACACCACGGTCCGACAGAACGAGCATCGTCGCGCCGTCGGCGACGGCTTTGCTGGCCTGGCGACAGAGCAGGTTCATCGCCAGCGACAGCCCGCCGCTACCCAGTTCAACGTCAAAGACAGTTGGCAGCACCACCGACTTGAATCCCGGCGCGTCGAAATGCTTCAAGCTCGCCAGCTCGTCGTTGGTCAGGATAGGAGAGTCGACCTCGACCTGGCGGGCATTGTCCGGTCCCGGCACTAGCAAATTGCCGCCGGGACCGATCAGCGTCTGCATCGACGTCACCAGTTCCTCGCGGATAGCGTCGAGCGGCGGGTTGGTGACCTGGGCGAAGAGCTGCTTGAAGTAGTTGAAGAGCAGTTGCGGCCGCTCCGACAGCACCGCCAAAGGCGTATCATTCCCCATCGAACCAATCGGCTCCTCGCCCTTCACCGCCATCGGCCCGACCAGCAACCGCAACTCCTCGTGGGTGTAGCCGAAGGCATGTTGAAGTTGGAGGAGAGAGGGCTTGCCATTCGTAGGGGCGGAGTTCATCTCCGCCCGGTTCGGGGCCCGATCCGGTTCACGGGTGGAGATGAACTCCACCCCTACAGGACCGATCGAGACCTCTTCCGTCGCAGGAGGAAGATCCTCCAGCCGAACGCGGCTCTCGGCAAGCCACTCGGCGTACGGCTCTGCCGCCGCAATCTCCGCCTTGATCTCCTCATCCGGGATGATCCGGCCCTGGACCGTGTCAACGAGCAGCATCTTGCCCGGTTCGAGCCGCCCTTTGTAGACGACATCCTCCGGCGCGATGTCGAGCACCCCAACCTCGGAGGCCATGATGATGCGGTCGTCGCTGGTGACGTAGTAGCGGCCGGGACGCAGGCCGTTGCGGTCGAGCGTCGCGCCGATCAGTTCGCCGTCGGTGAAAGCGACCGCTGCCGGGCCGTCCCAGGGCTCCATGATCGCGGAGTGAAAGTCGTAGAACGAGCGCTCGGCCTCGCCCATCATGCGTGTGGTGCTGCCAGGGCTCTGGAATCAGCATCATCAACGCCTGCGGTAACGAGCGGCCAGTCATCAGCAGGAATTCGAGCACGTTGTCCAACGCCGCCGAATCACTGCCGCCCGGCTGGATCACCGGCAACAGATCAGCAAGCTCGTCGCCGAAGATATCCGACTCCAGCAGCTGCTCGCGAGCGTGCATCCAGTTGATGTTGCCGCGCAGGGTGTTGATCTCGCCGTTGTGGGCGATATAGCGGTAGGGATGGGCCAGTGACCAGGTCGGGAAGGTGTTGGTACTGAAGCGTTGATGGACCAGCGCCAGCGCGCTCTCAATCAACGGATGCGTCAGATCGGGATAGTAGCCGGGCAGTTGATCGGCTGTCAGCATACCCTTGTAGATCAGCGTCCGCGACGAGAGGCTGGCGATGTAGAGCGGCGCGCCGCTCTTCTCGATCCGCCGCCGCAGGAGATAGAGCCGCCGTTCGAGGCCCGCTGGGCTGTGTTCTCCGGAGCCGATGAAGACCTGTTGTATGTCCGGCTCGCCCGCTTTCGAGCCATTCCCGATCTCGGCGTTGTTCTGCGGCACATCGCGCCAGCCCAGCACTTCGAGACCGGTTTCCGCGATCTTCGTCGCGACGATATCCCGGCACTTCTCCGCAAGCTCGGCATCCTGCGGCATGAAGAGCATCCCTACCCCGTAGTGACCGGGGTCCGGCAATACGATGCCCAGTTCACCGCAGACATGGCGGTGAAAGCGCTGTGGAATCTGGATCAGGATGCCGGCGCCATCGCCGGTCGTCTTCTCGTAGCCGGACGCGCCACGGTGACCCAGGTTCTTCAATGCCTTGAGCCCCTGGGCAATGATTTCGTGCGACTTGCGTCCCTTTATGTCGACGTAGAATGCGACGCCACATGCGTCGTGCTCCCACTGCGGGTCATAGAGTCCCGCAGCGGCCGGAAACCCCTTACTGGTGTTCATCTGATCGGCTGAATTCACTACTCACCCACTCCCAGAAAATGCAAGCAATACTGACCTGAGGCCAGCGCTGCATGGTGTGTTATTGGAAAAAGCAAAACCGGCAGAAGTGCTAGTGACCTCTACCGGTATTGATGCGCGTTATGCGTCGCTCAGGAACGCACTACGTCATCCTACATACCGGCAAAGCCGGTAGGTAGGCCTTATCCCGTGAGTGGTTGTGGGATATTGTCGAAGGTGGCTTCGGCTGGTAGTTGGTTCAACGTGGACGGCGGCAATTTCCGCAACATCCAGTTTGAGAAATGACACGAGCTATGCTCCCGCTCGATATGACCAGTTTTCCGAATCGCCACCAATATACAGCTTCTTGGCGATTCACGCAAATTCGCAACATCAAACGCGATCGTATGCACCGTTTTGCTGCGGGATCGATATGGAGATACGGCTGTCGGTGAACGAATGGCTTTCAGCTACGCGATTTGCATCGCCAACCTTCTGTATGCCGGGAACTGTCATGCAGAGCGCAGAAGTAGTTTGAAGGCCGACACGACGAATAACGACTCCCCTGATCGGTCCATCCCCGATAGAGAAGTCAACGATCACCACTCGTTTCATGGAGAAAACTAGTGATCGGCCCGTTTTGGGCCAGCACCGCCGCTATTCTGAACGAGGGTTGAAGCTCGCTCAAATACTCGGTCGGATATGGCAGACCCAAAACTCGCATCCCATACCGCGCCCCAAAGGAGATCGAAGTCCATATCATCCTGAAAAGGCCCGACGTCGATTGCGTCGATTACAAGAAGGACAGTTGCCCAACCCTGGAGAGCCGCCGGATCGTTCTCATAGGTGATCAATCCACGCGCAACATCTGTAGCCCCAATGCTGACTGATTGACCTGACACGTTGGAAGCTTCATGCAGTATTCCTCCCCCGATCCGCGTTGAGTGCATGGTGACACCTCCCAGCGGCAGGTCGGTTAGCGGCCGTTCTCCTCTTACTATCTGGATTATCAGCTCTGAGAAGTCCTTTTCTGACGACCTATCTTCCTCCATCACCACATCACGTCGCCGCCATTGGGAGAGATCGATTGGCCGGTGCAATAGGCGGCTTCGTCGGAGGCAAGGTAGACGTAGGCCCAGGCGATCTCCTCTGGCTGACCAACCCGCGGAATCGGGAATCCTCGCAAGAATTCCTGCTGTTCTTCCTCTGTTCCGGAGGATTGCCACATGGCTGTATCCGTTGGTCCGGGGCAGACGCAATTGACGGTGATGCCGTACCTGCCTACCTCCTGAGCGGCCGATGCTGTGAGGGCAACCAGCCCAGCTTTCGACGCCGAATAGAGCGCATTGAGCGGCCGGGGCTTGTGTGCGAGTTGAGAAGCAGTGTTGATGATGCGACCGTAGCCGCGCTCCCGCATGTGTGGGATGACGTGCTTCATGCCGAAGAAGGCGCCGCGCAGATTTACCTGCATCACCCGCTCGAAACTCTCGGTCGATTCCTCCTGCAACACGACGTTGCCACCATCAATCCCGGCGTTGTTGACCAGAATATCGAGATGGCCGAAGTGCGCGATGGCAGCGTCAATCGCCGCCCGCACCTGCTCCTCATCGCGGACATCCACTTCGAGCGCCATTGCGTCGCGTCCGAGGCCGCGAATCTCAGCCAGCAGACTTGCCCGTTCTTCCTCGTGCCCGAAATCCCCGACGGCGACATCAGCCCCCTCGGCAGCGAAGACACGGCAGACCGCCCGGCCAATGCCGGTGCTCCCTCCAATGACCAACGCTTTCTTAGCGGATAGTCGGTTCATGTAGGTTCCTCGATCTCCTCCGCGCCCTGCCAGAGTCTTGCTCCTGCAAACGGGTACGCAATGGCTGGGAAAAGCCACCACGACAAGGCAGCCTAACTCACACCTGTCCACTCTACCGGGTCAACTTCACGAGGAGCGCGTGACCACCACCAACGTTGGGGAGAGGGGATCCTTGCCTCACCCAGCCATTCGATCCATTCGTCGGATTCGACTGTCCAGCGGCGAAACTCTTCATCCCACGGCCGTACGGCCTCGTCCAACACAGATCGAGACTCCGGACCGAGAAGCGCTGCCGCATCATCGATGATGTCACGAACATCGAGTTCATTTTGGTAGTCCCATTTCGAGAGACCGTATCCATCTCGCATTCCCTCGACAGTGAGCTGCCACAGCCGCAACCATTCATCCAAATCCAGACCATGAGGAAACTCGCGCAGCAAGGTATTCACCGCATCCCGCTCGTCTGGTCGAAAGCTCTCCTCAAACATGTTTTAGACTCTCCGAATTCACGGGTAACACTATTTGATCGTGTCAGTGGCAGTGACGTGCACCCCGAAAACTGATCCAGCGATAATGAGAGTCCACGACCCGATGAAGGAGGACTTTCATGCGCAAGAGCCGTTACAGCGAGGAACAGATCATCGGCATCCTGCGGGAGCGTGAAGCGGGTGCCAGCGTTACTGACCTCAGCCGTCGCCACGGGGTGAGCGAGCAAACCATCTACCGCTGGAAACAGAAGTACGGTGGGCTCGAGGTTTCCGAACTCAAACGGCTGAAAGCTTCTCGAAGCCGAGAATGCGCGGCTGAAGAAGCTGGTGGCGGACCAAGCCCTCGACAACCAAATGCTCAAGGAGTTGCTCGGAAAAAAGTGGTGACGCCGGTGGCGAAGCGGGAGGCGGCGGAGTATCTGCAGGCGCACTTTCCCGTCTCGGAGCGGTATGCGTGCCGACTCGTTGGCGTTTCTCGGTCGACCGTGCGCTACCGGCGACGGAGTCGAGATGACACGTCGCTCGTCGAAACGGCTGCGAGAACTGGCCCGCGAACGGCCCCGCTTCGGCTATCGGCGACTGCACGCCTTGCTGCGACGGGAGGGGGAGATGGTGAACCACAAACGAGTCTACCGACTCTATCGGACCGCAGGACTCACCGTTCCTCAGCGCAAACGCAAGCGGGTTGCCGCTCAGCGGGGACAACCGGCCCGCATCGGAACGCGAACCCAACGAACTCTGGAGTCTGGACTTCATGAGCGACACCTTGAGCACGGGACGACGACTACGCACGCTCTCGGTCCTCGACACCTGTACGCGGGAAGCGTTGGCAATCGCGGTTGATACCTCGCTTCCCAGCCGGGCTGTGACCCGCCTGCTAGATGGGATCCTCCTGGCACGACAAAGGCCAGAGCGGATCACGTTGGACAATGGTCCAGAGCTCACCAGTATCTGGTTTGATCAGTGGGCAGGTCAGCATGGGATTGAGTTGGACTACATCGAGCCAGGAAAGCCGGTCCAAAACGCGGTGATGGAAAGTTTCAATGGCAGGTTTCGGGATGAGTGTCTCAACAGCCACTGGTTCACGAGTCTTGACGACGCTCGATACACGATCGAGGCGTGGCGCATTGATTACAACCAGGAACGACCACACAGTTCACTTGGCTACCGCACACCAGAGGAGGTGCACGACCAACTGATTCGACCTTTCGATGGATCTATACGCAGTCGGATTCTCATAATGATTGGATCAGACCCTGGGGGCAGGTCAGCAGGATACCCGCAACCAGGCCGGACGTGATGAATCACATCCCTACGAGTGCCACGCAATGCTCGATGTGAAGCTGTCTAGCGTCATCGCGTTCTTCAGTATCTTGCAGAGCCACATCTCTTCGTTCTCCAAAGAGATTAGAGACACTTCACCTGGATTGATCACGCAATCTAAATGGTGCCGCTCAGGAGATGACGCAAGCCTGAAACAACTCCACCAGCCATTCCACGAGATCATCTGCTTCATCCCAAAATCCGCGCCTGCGGTACGTGAACCACCATATTGCGACTGCTGGTAAGAGCAACGCCGCCACGATCATGGCAAAACCTACTGCCAGTCGATCTCCGTTGTTGGCCCACTCCCAGATCGTGAAAACCAGCACTCCTCCAAGGAGCATAAGCGCTGCAAGTCCCAGGACGATCGATACTGCGTCATGCCAACCGATCCAAACAATGAGCTTGATCTCAGTGCGTTTTCCACTCCGATGGTATCGACCCTGCACAAGCGGGCGATTCCCATGTGGAAGAGGGACACCGCGCCGTATTGAGAAGCCCAGATCATCCTGCAAATGGCCGACTATCTCTGGCAACTTACCGACTATGAACGTTGAAACATGCAAGTGCTGGCGCAATAGGTGCTGACAATATTCTGGAGACAAGTCGGTAATCATGGTGTGCGATTCGCGGCGGAAAGGATTCGACCACCACTGTAGTTTTCGGTCGGCATCCACGTCAGAGAAATTCGTCATTTGACCTGCTCTGCTGAGAAAGTTGCACAATCATCTCCACCCAGCGGTCTGCGTTTCGCGATTGGAAGTCATAGGGTTCAGGCTCATAGTCCAGTGAGACCGAAAATCCCCCTGCGCCGAGCAGACTGCCTCGGAACCTGATCGTCCAGCTGGCACGCTCGACATGCGCAATTTCCTCGAGCGGGAAGGAATAGCCCGGCGCGACGCTCTGGAGTGGGGAAGTCATTCCATACAACTGCATGCCCATGAAAATGAGCCGCCTGTTCGTCAACACCAACCGGCCCAGGTGGCCGCCGAAGACGCCTAACGGGGAGTGAACGGAGACGACACCTTCATTGAGTGCGACCTTTTCACCCTCTTCTAGCTCAGGCATTCGCATTCCACGCGATTCGACATGCCGGTCCCAGCCGCGCCTGGCGGCTGCTTTGAATTGAGACAGGTAGCCCCGAATCAGCTGCCAGCTCTGTCGCACTAATACCTGCACAACAGGTCCCAACGATGTTCTGGAGGGAGCCGCTGGTCTCGCGAATCAGATTCTGACGCGGGAAAGGCTTCAAGCTCCTCCTTCAGGAACTGTATGAGAAATTCCTGACGAACGATTGCGCATCGACGACCGTAGGCGAACCATCCAACGAGACTGAGGACAAAGATGGTCATGAGAACCAGCATGATGCCCCCTTGAGCCAATCCACTTCCCAGACCCAGGATCACCAGCAGCATCCAGAGCACTGCGTAAACCTTCGCAGTGCGGCTCATTCCGAGTGATAGGTCGATACGCGTTCCATCGGCGACCGGCACAAGACGCCCGTTCGCAACGGTGGAATCAGCACGCTTCCAGGCATGATGCAGGTACGTGCGGCGATAATCCCGAATCGAGAAATGGTCCGGCTTGACCCATCCGAAGATCGGATTCTCCGGCCGGTCGCGCAACAAGGAGAGATAGAAGGAGATCCAGTAGCTCATCGGGTAGACCGCCTGCTGCAAGTGGCCAAACATTCGTCCGGCGTCAGTGGACTCCAGAGCACGTAGCGGTCGACGAAGAACGGGTTCATCCGACGCAACGTCGAGCGATAGGTTGACCATTTGCTCATCGGGGCGGCGTCGATCTCGATCATGAAACACCATCACAATGCCAAGTCCAGATTGGACTGCAATGATATTCCATGGAGCGTCTCTTGTTGCTATCAGAGGCAAGCTTCGAGAGCTAACAGTTAGCCTGCACCGATCTGTTGGGACGAGGCTTCCCTCTGGGCTACTCCTGCCAGCGCTCGCTCAACTGCTGGGAGATGCTCATCAGGGCGTTCTCCTTGCGGGCTTCGACCGTCGTGCCGTTGAAAGCGACGACGAGATCGCGGGCTGGCGAGATGTAGAGGCCCTGGCCGCCCATGCCGCCTTTGTAGAAGTCGCCGTCGGGCATGACGAAGTCCCACTGGTGGGAGTTGTGGGACGGCTTCGGGCCGGTGCAAGCTGCTCCAGCGCCCGTTTGCCCCAGACGCCCTTGTCGAAGATCTCAGGGCGCCCACCGTGCATGATCTCGTTCAGGTGCCGCTCGGAGATGACCGGTTCTGCGGCGACGACATTCCAGCTCGGCGTGAAGAGCAGCCCGAAGCGGGCGAGATCGCGCAGGTTCGTGACCATGCCACCGTGGGCGGCGATTGCGCCACAACGTGAGGAGGAGATCAGGGCGTCCGACTCGGCACCGATCTTGCTCCAGATCTCGGTACTGACCAGATCGGGGAAGCGTTTGTTCGTGATCTTCTCTGCCAGCCAGCTGAGGATGAAGGTGTTGACCGAGGTGTAGTCGAATGACTGCCCGGGCTCGGTCGCTCGCCCCAGCGTCGTGACGTAATCCCAGGTCGAGTAGCGGGAACCGGGGTAGGTCGGGATCAACCCCAGCGACTCTTCGAAGGGATAGTAGGTCGAGTCAGTTTCATGATAGGCGTCCGGGGCCAGTTCATCGCAGTCGATGCCGGAGGTCATGTCGAGTACGTCGCGAACACGCACACCTTCCCAGCCGGAGCCGCGCACCTCCGGAATGTAGGTGTCCACCGTCTCTTGCGTATCGATCTGGCCGCGATCCTCGAGAATCGCGATCAGCGTACCGGCAAAGACTTTGGACACCGACATCAGCAGGTGCTTGTCGATCCGTCGCATACGGGGATAGCGCTCGTAAACGACCGCTCCTCGATGCAGCACGACGACGCCGTTGACCGGGCCTTGCTGAACGTAGTCGTCGAGCGCCATTGGTCCGAGCGGAGTGCGAAACTCCATGCCTGGGAGATCGTCTCGTGGCTCTTCTGCAAGCTCGGCAACCGGGCCGTCGCGGTGGATCACAGCATGCGGCATGAACTCGGGCGTGTTGAGAAATGCGTAGCGCATCATCTCACCGGGCTCGATCCACGTCCTGAGGGTAAATTTATCGTGATATGTCTGGAGATCTTCGAAGGAATACTCGGGTACCGTCTGCATAGTCTCATCCTCTTCGCTTGAGATGCCGGAGCCTGCACCGGGAACGTATTGGGGAACTCTAGCGCAGCATGGCCGGGGCTGTTGGATTGTCGTCCGATACCGGTGCGCGAGTGCGTCAAGGAGGCGGGCTTCGGGGTGGTCGAGTATGAGATGGTGAGGATGTGGGGCATCCCGTCAACTATCATCCGAGCTGGCAACCCGTGAGAGTCGACGACGCGCTCTTCGAGGATCGTCTCAGGCCGCGGACCCTGCGATATCGAACCGGTTACGAAGCCCCTTTAACGCTGATAATGGGTATCCTCCGCAGAGTGGTGACGGTGAGACATCCGGTTCGGCAGTAAGGAGTACGATGTCGCTGATGTCTGAGGTGACGCTACAGCCTGTTACCCGTACGAATTGGCGCCAAACCCTCGCGCTCACGGTTCACCCGCATCAGCAGCGTTTCGTTGCAGGCACGTCACCGCCTGCCGCAGTAGCACTTGCTAAGGCCTACATTCAGCCGCAAGGACTGCCGACCAGACCCTATGCCATCTATGCTGAGGACGTGATGGTGTGGCTACTTCAATCTCGTGTTTGACCCCGATAGCAGCGAAACCTACTGGCTCTACCACTTCTTCATTGATCACCGCTATCAGGGACGAGGGTATGGCCGGCTGGCACTGGATGCTATCCTGACGTTGTTACTTGACAACTTTCCCCATTGCCGAAGCGTGTCACTCACGGTGCACCCGGAGAATGTCGCAGCACAGCGGCTGTACACGCGCGCAGGGTTTCGTCCCACCGGTCAGTTCCATGAGGTTGAAGGTGGGGAACCAATCTACCGTTTGTGTCTCGAATCTCGTCTTTGATGCAGGGTTGTGAGACGTAGCTTTTGAGATGGGTTTTGGCACACCAGAACCTGGGGAAATCTATCGAACGATCGAAGCCTCGAAGGCTGTCGCAAAAACGACCGAATTCCCGGAGGAGTTGGCAAGACACGAGCTTTGACGCAGGCTGGTCTCCGTGCTACCGTTCGGCTGCTTCTAAAACAGCATGAGTTGCAATCCTTCGGCGCTTGAACGACCGCGCCGTAGCAGCAGAGGAATATTGCGATGACCACTCGTCTCGGCGCTCGACCCGTCATTGCCCCCGGCTGGACCGGCCAGCCGCGTACCGATCTGGCGCTGATCGACTGCGATGTCCACCAGATCATCAGGTCGCAGGACGATCTCATGCCCTACCTGTCACAGGTCTATCGCGAGCAGGTGCTCGACCAGGGCATGTTGCTGCCGAGTTCCGGCTACTTCAACGTCAACCGTCGCGCCGGCCGCACGGACTTGAACTCGGGTTACGACGGCGATGGCAACTTCGAGGACCACAATATCCACACGCTCGGCGGAGAGATTGACATGTTGCGCGAGCAGCATCTCGACCTCTGGAACGTTGACTACGCCCTGCTGACCGGAGCCAGCACCTACGGCGCATCGCTCATTCCCGATCCTGACTATGGCGCCGCCCTATGTCGAGCCTTCAACGACTGGACACTCGAAGAATGGGCTGCCCGCGACGAGCGTTTCATCGTCGGCATCTCCATTTCGGTCCAGGACCCGCAACGCGCCGTCGAGGAGATCGAGCGGCTTGGCAGACCACCCGAAGGTCAAGGCGGTCGTCCTGCCAACCGGCGCACGCATGCCCTATGGCAATCGCTTCTACCATCCGGTCTGGGCCGCATGTGCCGAGGCCGGATTGGCCGTCGTCATCCATCCCGGAGCGGAAGGCGCGGGCATGGCCGGTTCACCGACCGGCGTCGGCTATCCGACCTACTACATCGAGACGCGCATGGCACGCCCGCAGATGGCCATGGCCCACGCCGTCTCTTTCGTCGCCGAGGGTGTCTTCGAGCTGTACCCACGGCTGCGGGTGCTCTTTGACGAGTGCGACCAGTTCTGGCTGGTCGGCATGATGTGGCATATGGATGCCGACTGGAAGTCCCTACGCGAGCAGACCCCGTGGGTCAAGCGCTTGCCGAGCGAATATGTGCTGGATCACATCCGCGTCGGCTCGCAGCCGATGCTGGAGCCGGAGGACAAAACCCAGTTCTTCATGATGCTGGAAGCGCTGCATGCCGAACGCACCCTCGTCTACTCCTCCGACTGGCCGCACTGGGACTGGGACGATCCGGCCACGACCTTCCCGCGCCTGCCGGAGAAGCTCCACCAACGAGTCTTCTCCGAGAACGCGCGCGAGCTGTTCGATCTGTAGCCAGTCCGCATAGGTAGACATGGCGGAACGGGTAGTGGTTGGACGGGCGGAGGAGATCGGTCCAGATGAGCGGCGCATCGTCGTGCCGTTTCGTGGCCGGGCCGGGATCGGCGTCTTCAACATCGACGGAACCTTCTACGCGTTGCGCAACCTCTGCCCTCACAAATCCGGCCCGCTCTGCACCGGTCGAGTGACCGGCCGCATCGTCGCCGACGCGCCGCCCTCGGGACGGCCGCTGCTACGCGACGACCATACCATCGCCCAGGAGGGCGAGATCATCCGCTGTCCGTGGCACCTCTGGGAGTTCGAGATCGCCACCGGTCGCTGCCTGGTCGACGAGAAGATGCGAGTAAAAACCTACCCCGTCTCGATCGAAGATGGCTGGGTCGTCGTCTACGCCGATGTAGCAGATCTACCGGAGATCACGAACCGATAGCAAGCAGACTTCTGGACCGGAAACTGAAATGTTGGGCCGCCCCTTTGTCATCTCGACCCGTTCGTACCCACTGCGTGGGTGCCCGCTCAGGGCAGGCTTCACGGAGAGATCTCAGTCGAACAATACGATAGCGTTACCCTGAGATTTCTCCACGTAGCTTGCCCTGAGCAGGGCCGAAGGGGTTGAAATAACTCTTGTTCGTTGGCCAGTCCCATTGCAAACTGATCCAACGATGACCAACCGAGGCTTCCCGCTCCGTTGCTCCGGTGGCTACAATTGCCATGCAGCGATCGATCGAGACGAGGAACGCACCCGAGGAGCACTATTTGCCCGCAGCACACGAACTAGCGATCGGAACCGAACTCAAGGGCGTCATCGTTCGCGACTATGGCCTCTGGTTCGACGTCCAGACCGAGACCTGCATCGTGCGTTGCACCCTCCGGGGCATCCTGAAACGCGAACGGGTCAAGACCGATCCGGCCGCCGTTGGCGACCGGGTACGGCTCACCGTCGCCAGCCTGGAGACCGATCCGCCTGAAGGCGCAATCGAGGAAGTTGAGCCGCGCACGCGCTCGCTCTCCCGCCTCGCCCGTGGCACGGACGACGTCGAGCAGGTCATCATGGCTAACCCCGATCAGCTGCTGGCCGTCTACGCCATCCTTGAACCGACGCCTTCTCCACGGATGATCGACCGGATGCTGTTGATCGCTGAAGCGCGCGAGCTGCCTGCAGTGGTCTGTTTCAACAAAATCGACATCGAAGGCGAGAGCCGCCTGAATGAACTGACCGAGCGCTTCGAGATGGCCGGTTACCCGGTCATTCACACCAGTGCCGAGACGGGCGAGGGGCTGGACGCGCTGCGAGAACTCCTTAGAGGAAAGATTACTGCTTTCGCCGGGCCATCCGGTGTCGGCAAGAGCACCCTGTTGAACGCCCTCGCGCCCGATATCGAGACCCCAACTGGCGAGATCAGCGACGCGACCGGCAAGGGCCGCCACACGACAACCTGGACCCAGCTCTTCCAGATCGGCCCAAACACCTTCATCGGTGACACACCCGGCATGCGCCAGCTCGGTCTCTGGGGCGTCGAGTTCGATTATCTGGATGAGTACTTCCCCGAGTTCAAGCCGTTCCTGGGTCACTGCCGCTTCGGCGATTGCCGCCATCTCAGCGAACCCGGCTGCGCCGTCCTCGGAGCGCTCGAAGCGCGGAACAAGATCCACCCCGACCGCTACGCCAGCTACAAGGCGCTCATCGAAGGCGGCGACGAGGAATAGTTCGCCAGTTCTCTGCCTGGCGCTGCACAGACTTACGCATTCGCCACGATGTGCGGCTCATCCCACATCCATATCCTGTAATCACCGTCACAACAACCATGCGAGAATCCCCGAAAGGGCCACCACAATGCACGAGCTCCGCTGCGATATTTGTGCATCGGACCTCGGGCTCGTTGCGGCTCCAATCCCCAGCTACGCGTCGTCGATATTCCTGTCTCCCTTGATCAACCAGGCGCGGATATCAGCGTGCTCGACACGATAGTGGTCAACCATGCCTCCGACCACAGCAGGTCCGAGGGCGTCTTCGGTCCAGAAGATCCAGTCGAAGCGGCCCGGCGTGAGCAAAGCTTCCTCTGGCATCGTCGCGATGGCCTGCTCGACGCGATCGAAGCTCTCGTTCGATTCGGCCAGCACTTGATCCAGCGGTTTGTCGCGATTGGTCTCGAAAAACCAGCGGTTGATCGCGTGCAGATCCTCAGCCTCGTCGAAACGGTCCGGCCAGTGGAAGACCGGTTCCTCGCCAGCCATGCCAGCTTCGAGCCGGGCAGCCGTGAGCTGCCGCCATCCGGTCAGGTGGGCGATGACGTCCTTGAACGAAAGCTCTTCGAAGCTGCCGGCTTGTTCGATACGCTCTTCGCCCGCCTCGGCGATGACCTGGTCCAGATCTGCGCGAAGTTCTCGCACAGCGCCAAGCAATTGTTCGCGTGTTTCAAGTTGCACCATGAGGAATGCCTTTCTGCGAAGCCTTCTGCTTTTCACGATGCATCGTAGCGGGTCCATTCCGAAAATTCATCGCTATTGTGTGCCACCTTTCCAGCCGCCCAATCCAGCAATAGCCCATCATCCAATCCCGGATGTGAGAGCAAGCCTTCGCCGGGCCTGCAACACCGGCCAACACGCACTTGCACCATGCGAACATTGGGCTTTCCCGACTAACGGAGAGGCGGGGGAACCCCATAGACGCTGTCCGGCATACGGCCATGCAGTTCAGGTAGCAGCAGCCCCGTACGTTACGGGCGTCACCTTATTGACACTGGCGTCATTGTTATCAAGCAGATTGGGATCAACGTTTGATCCTGTGGCTACTCGTCACATCGAAGAACGCATAGCGATACAGCACCATCAAGACAATACTGAATAACCATTTACTCCGTGAGCACACACCACCAGACTTGGAGTGTCTGCGTTCGACCGTTCATCGTAGGGTATCTATCTCATCGATATGAAATTTGAGGAAAGCTCGCCAGCCACGGTGTTTTCGCCTCGATCGATCTGGCGGGTCGTACGTCTCTTTGCCAGTCGCTACCGCGCCCAGATATGGATAGTCATCCTGACGCTTTGCGCTTTGCTCTTCTTCTTTCAGGGACGCGCTGACTTCGGGCAGGCTATCACGACAATTTCCAACAGCTCGCCGCACTGGATCGTCCTGATTCTCATCGCTCAGGCTGCGAGTCTGGCAATTGCAGCCGCAACCTACCAGATCGTGCTCCGCCACGCCGGTCATCGCCTGCCTCTTCGGCGGCTGTTTGCGCTGCATCTTGGAGCGCAGGGTCATCGGGACGATTATGCCGGGTGGCGGACCTGCATCAGTCTATGTATTCGTGCGGGGACTCGGACGCGAGCGCGTTCCGAGCGAAGACGCGATATTTTCCATTGGAGTGAGAAGCCTACTGGCCTTCGCCTCGTTTATTTCACTTCTATTGCCAGCGCTCCTTCTGGCCCGGCCGCACGGGATACTCCTGGCCGGAGCTATCACTCTGATCGCTACCTTCGTTGTGCTTGTCGGGCTGGCCCTTTTATTGTTGCGCTTTCCGCGGATGCTACATCGGATCGAGCGCGGCATCCCTGCACGCATCGCCGTCATGCTGGCCCGCGTACGCAACCATCGACTGCATCTAAGCAACCTCATCACGCCGTATCTACTGGCCCTGGCCAGCCAGCTTGCCAGCATCGTGACGCTTGCCGCCGCGCTTTATGCCGTGGGTTATTCTCCATCTATCATCACTATCCTGGCAGGCTATACCGTTGGAACCGCAACCGTGACTCTGGCGCCGGCATTCCAGGGTATTGGGATCGTCGAAGTCTCGATGGCGGTCACACTCCAGCAGTTTGGGGTGCCGCCGAGCATGGCCCTCGGCGCGATCTTGCTCTACAGGGGTGGCACTGTCTGGTTTCCGCTTCTTCTGGGGGTACTCCTCCACACTGGACGATGGATGCCTTCGGTACAGATCACGCGCGCTCGGACATGGTCGCAGCAACGGCTTGCCGAGGCAATGCCGATCACTTACTTCTTCAGTAGTGGCGTCATAGCCGCCATTGTGGTCATGGTGCTAGTGCTAAAGTTGTAGTCGGTCCGACATATTACGCTAATCAGCATGGAATCTTGATTCCCCAAGTTTCAGATGGCAAGCTACTTTTAACACACGATCTGGCTTGACAGAGTGGCTGCACCCATGGATATCCCCATCAATGTGACACTCAACCCACTCGAGTGGCCCTCACTGGTCTTTGCCGCATTGATGGCAATCGCTGTCATTTTGCGTATTGTGCTTCCCTGGCAAACAAATCTCGGTCTGCGTGTGACCCGCGAAGTACTGGTCATCCTTCCAGCAGTTCTCCTTTATTTTCTCGTCCGCGGGCTCGTAAATGGCAACGAGGCAACCGCGATTCGCCACGGCGAGCAAATCATCACCCTGGAGAAACGACTGGGGATATGGATCGAGCCAGATCTGCAACGGACCTTGCTCAGCGCCGGGCTGGCGCACCGACCTCGTGAACTGGGTGTATATCTGGGCACATTGGCCGGTCATCATCATGATCGTCTTCTGGTTGGTTCTCCGCCATTTCGATCAGTATCCGAAGTACCGCAATGCACTGCTGATCTCTGGAGTGATCGGCATGGTGATTTTCGCGACCTATCCGGTAGCTCCACCACGTCTAATGCCGGGCTACGGACTCGTCGATACGGTAACGAACCAATCAAGCTCTTATCGGGTTCTCCAACCACCCGCACTCGCGAATCGCTTCGCCGCCATGCCCAGCCTGCACTTCGGCTGGAACCTGCTCATGGGTATCGCCCTGGTACGGGAATCGCCGCAGCGCTTCGTGCGCATCATTGGGTATATGATCCCTGTCGCGATGCTACTGGCGATCATACTTTCGGCAAATCACTATATTGTTGACGCTGTTGCTGGCGGAACCATCGTTCTCGTTAGCCTTGCCATATCGACCCGGCTAGCAGAGTCCACAACGACGATCGGGTCATTCGGGCGTCGCATTTGGCCAGATCGCGCAGCGGCTACTCGCCACGACACAGCCGCTCTCCAGTCATCTTCGCTCGATGGGAAACGCCTACACAAAGGATGGATCGCCTTCCCTTATCTCGACAGATGCTCCTTCCGTTTTTGATCTCATCGACCATCGTCCGTTCGTCGTCGCTCATCGCTACGGCAACACCATCTCAAGCCTGAAGATGTCCGAGCAAGCCGGGGCCGATATTGTTGAAGTCGATCTCTGGACTTATCGCGGACGTCTTGAAGTACGACACACGAAGACACTAGGGCCGGTGCCGCTACTCTGGGACCGCTGGTCAATTGCGCGCGGCTGGACCCCTCGTCTCCAGCTCTCAGACCTTCTGGCAGCACTCGCTCCGGATACTTTGCTGATGATTGACGTCAAGGGTCGCGAGCCAGCGACGGAACAGATCATCGAAACCTTGCAGCGCTGCCTGCCGGATAGACCAGTTCTCATATGTTCACAGAATTGGGAGCAGGTCGATCGCTTCAGGTCTTACCCGCATGCAACGCTGGTCTACTCGATCGGCAATAGCCGGCAGCTGCGGCGTGCCTGGGATCAGCTTGAGGACAATCAGTGGGAAGCCATATCGATTCAATCGCGCCTGCTTGATGAGCGAGTCGTCCGGGCCCTCAATACCCATACCCCGATTGTGATGACCTGGGCTATCAATAGCAGAGAGCGCCTCGCTGAGGTGCTACGTTGGGGTGTGAGTGGAATCACGAGCGATAACCTGGAGCTGATCGCTAATCTCATCGAAGACCGGCGGTCTCGACCCACAGTCACGCACCGGCACGACGGGTGCTCTCACATCGCATCGACGGGATAAAGCAAGATGGCCAGTTATGGGTTGCCGCGCTCGGTAGCCCATGGAAGCGAGCGACAAGCGTTTCCACGCGATGCGGCATGAGTACGCTACCGTACACGTGGAATGCACGTACTTCAGCGGTACTCATCGAAGGCCAATCATGCTATCTTTAGTGTCAGCTAATGTTGATATTCAGATACACGAATAACGATCAAGAAGTCCTTATGAGCGAAGAAGATCTGGAGCAACCTACGCCAACCCGCCGGTATGCCGGCGAAGAGACAAGCGGTCGCGTCGATACCGCAACGATCAACGCCGCCGATGCCGTCCTCCACGGCCAAAGTGGCCGCAGCAAGCTAGCTCGCCTGCTGCCATTCCTTGGACCGGCCTTCATCGCCGCTGTCGCCTATGTCGATCCCGGCAACTTTGCAACGAACATCGAAGGCGGCGCGAAGTACGGCTACATGCTCATCTGGGTAATCGTCGTCTCGAATCTGATGGCGATGCTCATCCAGGCGCTGTCGGCCAAGCTCGGCATCGCGACCGGGCAAAATCTGGCCGAAGTCATTGGCCAGGAATATCCGCGGCCGGTTGTCTGGGCGCTCTGGCTACTGGCCGAGGTCATCGCGATGGCAACCGATCTCGCTGAATTCCTGGGCGCGGCGCTGGGCCTCAATCTCCTGTTTGGTATGCCGCTCTTGCTGGCGGGCCTTGTCACCGGTGTCGCGACATACGCCATCCTTGCACTCCAGCATTATGGATTTCGAGCACTCGAGGCAATCATTTCCGTCATGATCGCGGTCATCGCAGGCTGCTACGTCGTCGAGTTGCTACTGGGCAAGCCGGATTACGGCGCGACTTTTGGCGCCATCGCAAGTCCACAACTCTCAGGCTCTGAAAGTGTGCTGCTGGCTTCGGGCATTCTGGGTGCGACGGTCATGCCGCACGTCATCTATCTGCATTCGGCCCTGACTCAAGACCGGATCGTTCCGAGAGGCGCGCAGGCACGCCGCAAGCTCTACCGCTTCGAACTGATCGACATCGTCATCGCAATGGGTTTGGCGGGCTTCGTAAATGGGGCCATGCTGCTCATGGCGGCGGTCACCTTCTACCAGACGGATGTCCTCCAACCGGGTGATGATCTAATTCTCCGAGCTTACGAGACGCTGACCCCACTGCTCGGTGGATCAGCCAGCCTTTTCTTTGGCATTTCGTTGCTGGCGGCCGGGCTTTCGTCATCGACAGTCGGAACGATGTCGGGGCAGGTGATCATGCGCGGATTCCTCGGCTGGCAGTGGCCTCTCTGGTTACGGCGCGCCGTCACCATGACCCCGGCGCTCATCGTCATCGCTCTGCACGTTGAGGCTACGCGGACGCTCGTCATCAGCCAGGTCATCCTTTCGCTCGGCATCCCCTTCGCACTCGTGCCCCTGGTCCTCTTTACGCGCAATCGGGATATGATGGGTGATCTGGTCAATCATCGGCTGACGACAATCGCGGCAGCGATCGTTGCGGTGCTGATCATCGGCCTCAATTTCTTCCTCATCTACGAAACGCTTTTCGCATGACGGAAACGGGAGAGTTGTCGTGAGCGAGCGCGATTCATCATCGAAATTCGACCCAGGAATAGGCCCCGCCAGGAAGTTCGAGCATCTCCTGGTGCCGCTCGATGGATCGACGCTAGCTGAGGCCGTTCTGCCGAGCGCATTCTTTATTGCCAGCAAGTTGCAAGCCATGGTCACCCTGCTACATGTGCTCGAACACGACCCACCGGAGGACGTTCATGGCGATCCGCATCTTCAGAATGAAGACGAGGCCGATGCATACCTGCAGAAGATCGCTGCTCAAGCTCCAGTAGGAGTGGGACCGGTGGATCTGCATGTCCATAGCAATCCCGAGCACGATGTCCCGCGCAGCATCACCGAGCATGCCACCGAGCTAGGTGCTGATCTGGTGCTTATTGCTACGCACGGCCGCGGCGGACTACGAGGATTCTTTCTCGGCAACGTCGCCCAGCAGGTCCTCCATCTCGGTAGTCAGCCGGTTCTGCTGACGAAACCGGGAGGAATGGCGTTCACTGGCAGGCAAATTGCGGTCCCGCTGGACGGCACATCGGGAGCTGAGGCGGCGCTTCCCATGGCACATATGCTTGCAACCGAAATAGGCGCATCGCTCTTTCTCACGAGTGTCGTTCCGACGGTCCGCACGCTTCGCGGCCAGAGCATTGCCCCGGCGACATTTTCTCCAACAGCGACCGCCGGCGTGTTGGAGCTCGAAGCCGAAGAACGCCAGATCTACCTGCAAGAGATGATTAACGTTCTATCCTCGCCGACCTGTTCGGTCAGCGCCGTCGTGCGACGAGGGGACGTTGCCCCCGAACTCGTCGCAGCGATACGAGAGACAGAGACCGATCTTGTCGTCATGTGCACGCATGCCAAGCAGGGCATCGAAGCCTTTGTCACCGGCAGCATCGCACCCCGTATCGTCGCCCACCTCCAGCGCCCGATCCTGCTCATCCGAATGCCGACCTGATTCGACCCTGATGCTGCTAATCGACGGAGAGAAGGAACTCCCGCACGGCAGCGTTGTAGATCTCCGGCCGCTCGACGCACGGCAGATGGCCCGCGTTCTCGATGACGACGAGGCGGCTGCCGGGGATCGTTGCGTGCATCTCGCGAGCACGCTCCGGCGGCACGATGCCGTCGTGATCACCTGCGGTGATCAATGTTGGTATCGATATGGTTGGCTGAACGTCGAGCGTATTGGCGTTCGCCAGCGCAATCGCCGCCATGCGGTAGCCCGGCGAGTGGATCTCGGTCAACACCGACTCGACCTCGGCCACCAGAGCTTCCGGAGCATCCGGCATCAGCAGCGCATGCACCCGCCGACGGGCCATCTCGGCTGGCGTCATCGTGTCGAGAGCCGTCAGCCGCGCTTGCAGGGCTGCGTCGCGCTCTTCGGCGGGCTGAGCATTGCCACCGGCATAGGTATCGGAGAGCACCAGCGAATCAAAGCGCTCGGGATAGCTCCGGTAGAACTCCTGCGCCAGCACGCCACCCCAGGACTGGCCGATAATGTGCGCCCGCTCGATCCCAATTGCGTCTAGAAACGCGGCTAGCCGCTCGGCGTAGTCGGCCATCGTCCAGTCATCGCCATCGGGATCATCCGAGCCGCCATAACCCGGCGTATCCCAGGCCGTCACCCGGAAATCATCCGAAAGACCCTCCAACTGATAGCGCCAGAGTCGGGTATTGCCGCCGATCCCGTGCAGCAGGACGACATCGGGACCGGTTCCCCGCTGATCGTAGTGAATTGATAGCCCACCGACGTCAACCTTTGGCATACCTGTTCCCTTCTCGCCAGTTCAAGCTGCTCTCCACTCGATGCTATAGTCATCATCAGACCACATATCTGCCCATCCGAACAACGATCGCGTGGAGCTACCCGTGGCGAGCCTCTCTTCAACCAGCCCATATCGTCGGCCGCGAACGCGAACAGGCGCAGCTGCGGCAATACCTCGACGACGCCATCGCCGGCCACGGCTCGCTCGTCCTGATCAGCGGCGAAGCCGGCATCGGCAAGACGACGCTGGTCGACGACCTCGTCCAGAAGCCCGGCAGCGGGGCTGCCTCGTCCTTACCGGTGGTTGCTACGACCTGACGACGACCCCGCCCTATGGCCCCTGGGCCGAAGCTCTCCGCGGTTACGCCCCACAGGACGATCAGCCAGCCGTTCCATCCTGGTTTGGCGATTCCGACGCCATGGGACAGGTCGGCAGCCAGACGGCACTCTTTGAAGAGGCTCGCCGCTTTTTCGCCTCGATCGCAGAGACTCAACCACTGGTTGTCGTCCTCGAAGATCTGCACTGGTCTGACTCCGCCAGCCTGGAAGCACTGCGCTATCTTGCCCGGTCGCTTGAAGAGGCCGCGTTCTTGCTCATTGCGACCTATCGCGATGACGAGCTCACCCGGCGGCACGAGCTCTACCAGTTGCTGCCACTGCTCGTCCGTGAGAGTCAGCCACACCGTCTTCATCTCCACCAGCTCGACCGCGATGACATTCGGAAGATGGTGTTAAGCCGATACGACCTGGAGGATTCCGACCGCGAGCGCCTGGTCGAGCACGTCGCCGAGCGCTCCGAAGGCAATCCCTTCTTCGCTGAGGAGATCCTCCAGGGACTTGAAGACGAACGGGAGTTGCAACGATCCAACGGTGTATGGGCTCTCGGAGAGCTAGAGCGTGTACAGGTACCGCTGCTCCTGCGTCAGGTGCTCGACCAGCGCCTCTCCAATCTGACGCCGGAGACGCTGGCTGCGCTGCAAGTGGCCGCCGTGATCGGGCAGATCGTCCCAGTCGACCTCTGGCAAGAAGTGGCGGGGTTGGATGAGGACGCTTTCGATCGGGTGATGGCCGAAGCGCTCGAAACGCGCATGCTCGGCGAGGCGGCATCGCCTGACGCACTCGAGTTCCGCCACGCGTTACTCCGCGAAGCCCTCTACGAATCCCTCATCCTCAACCGGCGTCGCAGCTGGCATCGCACACTGGAGAATGCTAAGCGAGATGGCCGAACGCGTATCCCGACACTGTTGCACACCATTTCCAGGAATCGGGCGACCCCCGAGCTTCGTCCTGGCTCCTACGCGCCGGACTTCAAGCCGAACAACAGTATGCACTTACTATTGCAGTCAACCACTACGAATCAGCATTACCACTGATGGAGGGGGACCAGACTCGAACCGTCGCGCGGCTGGCTACTCGGTCATATCGGTCACCTACTGCGCTACACCGACCGAACCCGTGGCCTCACTTATCTCGATGACGCAATTAGCATTGCTCAACTGACTGGAAATCGAATGCTGGATGCCCAAAGTCGCTCAAACCGCGGCCTGTTGCTCTGCAATAGGGGTGACTTTCGGGCAGGCCTTCGGGACATGGAAGAGGCCTATCACACCCGAGAAGATGTCTCGCCTGAGGAGGAAGAAGCCGCGAGAAAGGCAATTGAATCGATGTTCCCGGCAGATGCGTTCGCAAATCCACATCGCATTTCAGCCAGCGGGCTGGCAAAAGTTGGAGCTCATCCGGGTGTCAACAATGTCGCCAATAGTTTCATCTTGCAACTGAGCGGGGCGGGCTACTTTCATCGAGCTATCGAAATCGGTGAGCGCTTCGTCACAGGTACGGAGCAAGCTATTCAGTACGATCAACCGCTCATGCAGGACTTCTGCCGGGATGCCTATCTCGGGCTCTGTAACGCATACACCGCACTCGGCCATCCCGAGCTTGCGGAACAGTGGCGCCAACAAGCGCTTGATACATATCAAACACTTAGCCACCAACTATTGATTGTCGCCACGCTTCACAAGAGATTGTTGAATCTTATCTTGTATGACACAGAAAACATTCGTGAGCGTCATCAGATTACGGAAGATAAAGTGAGTATCGTCATGCAGGTAAGGGAAATCATGCCTACTGACGATTCCGCTTCAATCCATGCTGTACCTGTGGACTTGCTCGAAGGACATTGGGATCGCCCTCGCAGCCTAATTCGCCGCCCGGGCGGAGTTCGTCGATGGCCGTTCGCGCGACCGCTCCTGTTACAAGCTATCGGAACTTTGGCACCCGAGGACAATAACCCGGACGCGGCCTGGGATGAAGTCCGGCGACGGTTCCCAAATCTCCGGCCCGATGAACCGGGAAACGCGAACTTTGACGTCTCAGTTTCCGCGCTACAGATTGCAGCATCGCTATCGCTCGATGCAGACGATCTTGAGAACGCGCGGATGTGGATTGAGGCGCTAGAGCACTGGCTGGACTGGAGCGGTGCCGTCATCGGGAGAGCCGAGGCCAGCCTGCTCCGGCTCGCTACCATCGCTATAATTGACGACCCGGACAACGCCCATCGGTCATGCCGAATCAGCGTTCATCAGTGCCAGCGATCCTCGCCAGCCGCTTGCGCTGATCGCCGCACACCGCCTCCTGGGCGAACTCGACACCGAAGCCGGTCGATACGATGAGGCAACAGAGCATCTCCAGACATCACTCGAACTCGCCGAACGCTGTGAAGCGCAATACGAACAGGCGCTCACCCTGCTCGCCCTCGCCGAACTCGCCGCCGCGAGGGACGATGCCGAGGAAGCAAGCCGGTTCGCTCCGCGCAGCACGCACGATCTGTACTTCAACTCGGCGCCAAAGTTCGCTGAAACGGGCCGACCAGATCGAGGCGGGGCTCCGCACGTCACCCAACAGAGCACCCCGCTGGTCTCTCCAACCGCGAGGTCGAGGTGCTGGAGCACGCCGCGACTGGCGCGACGAATGCCGAGATCGGGGAGGCGCTCTACATCTCGCCACGTACCGTCGCCCAGCATCTCCGCTCCGTCTACAACAAGCTGGGTGTCAACTCCCGCGCCGCCGCCGTCGCCCGCTGGGCCGAGTTGAATAGCGGATAGCTCCCCACTCACCAGAAATCAGATCACTGCTCTCGCAATCACTGCGCATATTGCTTCGTGACCGACTGCGTACCTGCGCATAAGACTGCACAATATGCGCATTCCCTGGGTAGACATTTCGAATAGGTCAACCGGACGATGTGAGGCCGGGCGCCGATCTCTAGAGTGGAGTCATAGAGATTTGAGTGCAGGGCAGAGAGCCCACAGAAAAAGGAGAATGATCATGCAGGCACCAACCACTCTGACACGCGGCAATGGCTTCAACCGACTGACGGCAGGCGCAATCGGACTGGCACTGCTGGCCGCCTCAACTATCGGCGCGATTGCACTGAACGATCAGGTCGAACTGCCGCTCATCGGCAGCAATAGCCAGGCGCAACCAACCGTCGCAGCCGACCCGCTAGCCCAGATCCAGCTGATCGAGCAGAACAGCTTCGATTATGCAGCGGCTTAACCGGTCAACGCGCTCTTCCTGGAAGAGAACAGCTGGGACTACCAGCCAGCGGCCAACTACGCCAGCGTCGCCAGCATCCGGCTGAGCGAGCAGAACAGCTTCGACTACGTGACGCCGGCCACAGTCCAGGAGATTCGTCTCATCGAATCAAACAGCTGGGACTGGGACGCACGCGCCCGGCTAGCCGGCGAAGAATCCACTCCAGCCGCCGCGCCTGACTACCGCTTGATCGAGGAGAACTCCTGGGACACCGATCATCTGGTCCTTCCGGCAGACGATGGCTCCAGCGATTACTAACGCTCCTTTTTTCGACGGAGTGCCCGGGGTGAGCAGACACCCTGGGCACTCCATTTCTGACGCACACGCCTCATGATCTGCGTATCAGCCCCGGAGACAATTAGTCCCGCATGACTTTCGACCCATTTCATTCATTCAGCACAGTCGAGTGGCGTACCACTCGGATTCGCGAGAGTCCTCGAACCCTGCCCTTCCCCACGGGCCTGCTACACTGCCATCGGAGACTAGGCGAGAGAAGGAGTCCCTGTGGTCAACCACGACTGGCGAGCGCGACGCCATGGGGAGCGTCCAATGATCTTCGGACGTGAGCGGGAGCGTGCCCGGCTGCGCGAGCTCCTCGACGACGCCATCGCCGGTCACGGTTCGCTCGTCCTGATCAGCGGTGAGGCCGGCATTGGCAAGACGACACTGGTCACGTGATCTCGTCCGACAGGCTCGAGGACGCAGGCGCACTCATCCTCACCGGCGGCTGCTACGACCTGACGACGACCCCGCCGTACGGCCCCTGGGTCGAGCTCGTCCGCAGTTATCCCACCAGCGACGAGATGCTCCCGCCATTGCCCGAGCCGCTTCGTGAGGGTAGCGATATCGCTGGTATCGGCTCGCAGGCCGAGCTGTTCGAACTCGTCCGCGTGTTCTTCGCCGAGGTCAGTTTGCAGCGTCCCCTCCTGCTTGTCCTGGAGGATCTGCACTGGAGTGATCCAGCCAGCCTGGAACTGCTGCGCTATCTCGCCCGCGCTCTTCACCAGTTCGCAGTTTTGATCATCATCACTTATCGGGAGGACGAACTCACCCGGTACCACCCGCTCTTCCAACTGCTGCCCTTGATCACGCGTGAATCCGATGCGCTGAGGATTGAGCTTCAGCGTCTCAACCCCGCCGAGCTTCGAAATCTAGTACTTGCGAGGGGACTTCCAGAAGCGGACACGAACCGGCTTGCCGCCTACCTGGAAACACGCACCAGCGGCAATCCATTGTTCGCCACTGAGCTACTGCGCGCACTCGAAATCGAAGGCGTGCTCGCGCTGGACGGCAGGGATATGTGGTTGGGCGAACTCGACGAAGGCTATATGCCCTCTATCGTCGTACAGGTTATCGAGCAGCGACTAGCTCGGTTCGGAGTGGAGGCACGCCAGGCACTCGAGATCGCCGCGATTATCGGTGAGGAGGTGCCGCTCGAGCTTTGGGAAGCGGTAGGCAAGACACAGCAACATGTGCTCGACGCCGCTATTGAGCAGGCTTTCGCGATACATGTGCTGGACGAGACAGCCAACCATCAGGGCGTGCGCTTCACACATGCGTTGATCCGTGAGGTCCTCTACAAGGGTATTCTATTAACCCGCAGAAGAATCTGGCATCAGCGTGTAGCCGACGTTCTGATGACCGCACCAGACCCAGATCCTGATGCAGTAGCCTTCCATCTGGAGCATGCGGTCGATTCGCGTCTGGTCGACTGGCTGGCGCGGGCCGCGGAACGCGCCCTCCACCGCCAGGCTCAATTGATGGCTGCCGATCAGTTCGACCGCGCCCAGGCCTTGCTGGCGGGTGACCCCGAGCGCATGGGTGAGCGCGCCTGCTTGCTCTTTCGATCCGGTCTGCTACTGCGACATAGCGATTTCGCTCGAAGTATTCGGTTGCTTGAAGTGGCCGAAGAGGTCGCACTGGCAGCGAATCGATCGATTATCGCTCATCTGGCTCGTGAACACCAGGGACTCGTCCGCAGCTTTCAAAACGACGTGCGTCGCGGCTTGGATGACATGTCGGCAGGAGTGCTTGCGCTCGAACAAATCGAGCCTGCCGGGCGCGAGGAACTCGAACGTCTGGAGATGGTGTTCGGGACCCGGCTCAGTATTCAGGGACGTGGAACACTCGCGCTGCATTTGACAATAGCCGGCCAGTTCCAAGGCGCTAGGAAACTGCTTGAGAACTGGCCCGAGAAAGAGTGGGAGAGATCCCCCGACGCATTTCGAGCAGCCGGTCGCAGTTACGCGGTCATGGGCCAGCCGCAAGAGGCACGTCAGGCGATGACTCGCTCTCGGAACATGTACGAAGCGCTTGGCGATCTGGGACAGGCGGGGGTGGATGCGCTCGACCTCTTGATGGAAGTGCAGATTCCATACGCTGCGGATAATATCCAAGAGCGCCATGACCTCGTCCGCGCCACACAAGCGCTGTGGATGCGTGATACCAGTGTTCAGATGCCCGATGGCCCAGAGCACTATTCCAAGACGGCCTGGGCATTTGAATATTACTTAAGTGGTGATTGGGATCGTGCCGACGAAATGTTGCATCGGCTGGATGATCCTTCCTACTTCATCAAAGCTTCCCGTTTTACCCCTTTGCGATTGCAGCTTACCCGTCACCGTGGCGACCTTGTAGCGGGTCGGGAGAAGATTCTCCGCTACCTCCCTCATGGACCGGCAACCGACCCTGGTACGTGCCGCTACCCTGTACTCGCTGCGTTTCAACCATTCGCAGCTGAAATTGCGTTGGATGCCGGCCAGATCGAACAAGCACGCGCCTGGCTGGAGGCCAATGACCGGCTACTGCAGTGGAGTGGCGCGGTCCTCGGGCGGGCCGAAAACCAACTCCTATGGGCACGCTTCCACCGGCTTGTAGGAGAAACAGCTATGGCTCGCCAACATGCCGACCGAGCCCTCACCCATGCCACTGAGCCTCGCCAACCGCTAGCATTAATCGCAGCCCACCGCGTTCTCGGAGAACTCGCTGTCCAAGCGAGGCAATACGCTGATGCTGACCAGCATCTTCAGACCTCGCTCGATCTTGTTGACGCATGCGACGCGCCCTTCGAACGCGCGCTCACACTCCTCGAATTCGCTCGGCTTCGGGCTGCCCAGCGCCAGACTGACGCGGCACAGAAGCTGCTGGACGAGGTCCGCGCCATCTGTGAACCGCTCAAGGCACAACCAACCCTCGATCAGGTCACGACGCTCGAAGCCGAGCTCGCGGACCGGTCGGACGAGCTCCCCTTCGGTCTCACACCGCGCGAACTGGAAGTCCTGCAATTGGTCGCCGAGGGGCTGACCGATCCCGAGGTCGCCGAACGCCTCTTCGTCAGTCCCCGCACCGTCAGCTCCCACCTAACCGCGGTCTACACCAAGCTCGGCGTCAACTCCCGCACTGCCGCCACCCGTCTGGCCGTCGAACAACACCTGCTCTAACCAGCATCTGTACGTTCACCTACGGTGACGCGCTTCGCAACACCTCTCCGTAAGCCTACGGTGAAGCTCTCCAATACAGTTCGTTCCCATTCCCGTAAGCCATACGATGTGCCGCTTCGCCCCACTCCCTAGTCTGGTATCAGAGCGATGGCAGGGCGCCATCACCAGTCACCAGAAAGGCTCACCACCATGCAGGCACAGACCACTCGCACCTTCAACCGCAACGTCCAGAAGTTGGCCGGCGGGCTCCTCATCGCCGCCGCCCTGGCCGCCGGAGCACTCGGCCTCACAACCGTCGGCAACCTGGAGCTCCCCGGCGCTGGAAGTAGCACATCCCACGGCGTTACGAATCCGGTGATCGGCTATACAGCCGTCAATGCAGGCGAAGGACTCGTCGATCGGAGCAGCCTAGCCATTGAGGCCTCTCACGGTGAAGGATTGCTCCGTTCAGTGGACGCTCCTCAGGGTGAAGGCTACCCGCGCTCATTGACGCAGCCGGTCATCTTCGCAGTATCGGCCGGTGCAGCCGACCGGGCCCGCATCGTTGCTGCACCTCAGGGCGAAGGCTTCCCGATGAACGCTCTGGCTCAGGCCGGGCAGCAGGAGTCTGCTCCGCTGGGTGAAGGCCTGCCGATGAGCAGCGGCCAATAGCATGCCCGAACTCTTCCGGTCCCGGCCTTCGACCAACGAGCCGGGACCGGAACGGCCATCTTGCTTGGAAGTGCGCGCAGCAATCACCACAGACCGGCAGACTTCAGCGCGTCCTACCAGTCTGCATTTGAACCAGCCGGCATCCGTCGCCCTCCTGCTACACTGAACACATCGAAAAGCTAGAGATGAGGACTCTCAGTGGCCAGCCCGCGGTTGGTTTAGACAATCTCAGGGATCGCGTTCGGTATTTTACGGACGCGACCCCGAGCGTGCCCAGCTCCGTGACCTGCTCGACGATGCCATCGCCGGCCACGGCTCGCTCGTCCTGATCAGCGGCGAAGCCGGCATCGGCAAAACGACACTGGTTAGACGATCTGGTCCAGCGGGCAACGGATGCCGGCGCACTCGTCCTCGGCGGCGGTTGTTACGACCTGACGACGACACCACCGTATGGTCCCTGGGTCGAGCTCCTCCGCGACTATCCCACGACCGATACCACGCTTCCCAGCCTTCCGGATCAACTCCGCCAGGGCGGCGGCATGGCTGGGGTCGGCTCGCAGGTCGAGCTCTTCGACCTTGCCCACGATTTCTTCACAGAGGTCAGCACGCAACAACCACTTCTGCTCGTCCTGGAGGATCTGCACTGGAGTGATCCAGCCAGCCTGGAACTGCTGCGCTACCTCGGCAGATCGATCGGCCAGGCGGCGATCATGCTCATCGCCTCCTATCGCCATGAAGAGATCGTCCGCAGCCATCCGCTCTACGCGCTACTGCCACTCATCGTCCGTGAGAGTCACGCCCAGCGCATGCAGCTAACACGACTCGACCGGGATACGGTACGAGAGATGATCGAGGGTGACTATGCGCTCAACCATGGCGACACAGCCCGGCTGATCGCGTACGTCTGGCAACGCGCCGAAGGCAACCCCTTCTTTGTCGATGAGCTGCTGCAGGGGATGCAGGCGGAGCAAGTACTCCAGCCCTCGGAAGATGGTTGGCGTCTCGGCGATCTCGACGAGGCACATCTCCCGCCTTTACTGCTGCAGGTGCTCGATGCCCGGCTGGATCACCTCTCCCCGGAAACGCACCGGGCGCTGCAGGTCGCGGCGGTGATCGGGCAAGAAATGCCACTTGATCTCTGGCAGACGGTCGGGCAGCTGGACAGCGCCGACCTTGACCAGGCCATCGCTGAAGCGCTTGAGGCCCGTGTGCTTAAGGAATCCGGGAAGATGAGAGGGTTGCACTTTCGCCATGCCCTGTTGCGTGAAGCGCTCTACGAGTCGCTGGTCCTCAGCCGCCGCCGGGCACTGCATCGTCAGATTGGTGATCTGCTCGCAGCAACAGCGTCTCCCGATCTCGATGCCGTCGCCCACCATTTCCAGCAGGCGGGGGATGACCGGGCGGTCGACTGGTTCATCCGAGCCGGAGAGCGGGCCATCCGGCTCTATGCCTGGAAGATCGGCGTCGAGCGCTTCGAGACCGCACTGCAGCTACTAGAGGCAGCCGGGACGGACCTGGCGCAGCAAGGCTGGCTGCACTATCGCATCGGGCGCCACCTACGCTACGCCGAACCAGAGCTCGGCATCGCTCACCTTGAGGTGGCCGAACGACTGGCCCGCGCCGGGAGTGACCGGGTACTTGCCGCCTTTGCACTGGCTGACCGTGGGATGCTGCGCTGTTTTGCACTGGATATCCGCCGGGGACTGGACGAATTGCTGGCGGGAGATGAGGCGCTCGAGGCGCTGGAAGCCGACGGCATCAAGGTCGACGATGAGCTCCTCATTTGGATTGCGGATGCCTTACCGACCGTCGACGCGCCAACGAGCAGTGGCGAAAACCGGTGGGCCTGGGGCATCAACATTCGGCGGGGCGGCCTGGTGACTCGACTTGCCATGGCAGGACGCTATCACGAAGCGTTGGCATTCGGTGAGCCCTATGCGGAGCGGATTGCGACGCTGTCGAGGGGCGATGGCATTCTTCTGGCCGCACTTCAGGATGTGCAATTGGGTCTCGGAGCTGCCTATGCGGACTTTGGCCGTCCAGCCGAAGCACGGGAAGCGTTTGGTCAGGCAAGAGCAGCCTACGAGCAGATCGATCACTACCGGCTAGTCGGTAACAGCGCGCTCAATGAACTATACCGGGTCGTTCTACCCTACCAGACGACCCGGATTGATGAGCGCCGGCGCTTAGTTGATATTGCTCAAGCAAGCCTGCAACGTGCTCGCGGGATCTTTGAGTCAGATCGACCACGCTACCCTCCACTGTATCTCCCGCTTCTGCTCCTCGAAGGTCGCTGGGACACAGCACATGACGTCACAGGCGTAAGCCTCGGCAGTATGCTGTCCGATGAGCGTTGGGCAGCGATGGTTGCGACAGGTGAACTGGCGCGTCATCAGGGCCACCCGGATCTTGGCTGGCAGCAGGTGCACGTCATGTTACCCGCTGGTCCAGAGAGCGAACCCGGTGGCTGCGACATCCTGTCAGCCCTGAGCCTTCAGCGATTGGCTGCCGATCTCCTGTTGGACGATGGCAACCTCGGGAGGGCAGCGGAACTGGATCAATGCCAATCAGCGCTGGCTGGAGTGGAGTGGCGCGGTGCTCGGCCGGGCTGAACTGGCGTTGCTCCACGCTCGCTATCACCTGCTTGACGGTGATGCACAGGTTGCTCGCCGCCATGCCACGCAAGCACTGGCCTACGCCTCAAACCCCGAGCAGCCGCTGACCTTTCTGGCCAGCCATCGCTTCCTCGGTGGACTCGACACCCAGGAGGGTCACTTCAGCGACGCCGAAGATCACCTCAAGACAGCGCTTGATCTCGCCGGGGCCTGCGCGGCGCCCTTCGAACAAGCCCTGACATTGCTGGAGATTGCCCGGCTTCGAATCGCCCAGGGCCAAATCGACGAAGCCCGGAACTTCCTCGACGAAGTCCGCACAATCTGCGAGCCGCTGAAGGCGCAGCCCACCCTCGATCAGGTGGCGGCACTGGAAGTCGAGCTGGAGAACCGGCCAGATGAAATACCCTTCGGCCTCACACCGCGTGAGACTGGAAGTCCTGCAACTGGTGGCTCAGGGAATGACCGATCCTGAGGTCGCCGAACGGCTCTTCGTCAGTCCCCGCACCGTTAGCTCTCACCTCACCTCGGTCTACACCAAGCTCGGTGTCTCCTCCCGCACCGCCGCTACCCGAATAGCCGTCGAACACGGTCTGCTCTGATCCACCTCTGTACGTTCACTTACGGTGGTAGAGATCGCCTCCCGATCCGTAAGACCCCGTAAGGCTACGGAGACACCACTTTCAGCAGCTCATGTTCATTCCAGTAAGCCGTACGATGTGCCACCGACGCGTAATCCCTAATCTGGTTTCAGAGCGATGGCAGGGGGCCATCAACCATCATCAGAAGGGACACCACGATGCAGGCACAGACGACACGCACATTTGGCGGCAACTTCCAGAAACTGGCCGGCGGACTCCTGATCGCCGCCACTCTCGCCGCCGGAGCAATTGGTCTCGCGACCGTCGGCGATGTGGAGATTCCAGGTATCGGAAGCAACACGGCATCCGTAACGACACCCGCCGCCGAGCGGCACTTCGCACCCTACTTCGGCGAGGGACTGCCACGCATCGACGGGGCCTCGGCAGTCGCTGTCGAGCACGTGCACACTTCGCGCCAGATCGCGGCGCCGCAGGGTGAAGGCTATCCGCTCTCTCGCGAGATCCCGCAGGTCGTGGCCCAGCCAGCGGGACAGATCAGCCAGATGCGCCAGTTCAACGCACCTCAGGGCGAGGGACTGCCGCTGAGCGCCGTCGAGCAGAGCGACCCGTCGTTCGATCCACAGGGCGAAGGAATCGTGATGGGTGGCGGCCAGTAGACCGGCCTCACAATCGGTCAACGGTCAACCGAATACTTATCCCCCAATAGCGCAGTACCTCGCTTTTCGCTGGCGAGGTACTGCCATCTGGTTCTGTTTCATCCGCGGGCAAGGTACAAGACGAGAGCTATCTTACAAATCCTGCACCTGCCGCTTGAACCAGGCGATGCGCTCTTCGTCGCGGCAGTAGCAGATGGCAGGGCCGTCGACGGAACCCTGGATCAGACCAGCCTCGCGGAGAACTTTGAGGTGCTGAGAGAGCGTCGAGGGGGCAATCGGGAGATCTTCACCGATCGGGCCACACTGGCACTCGCCACGCTCCTTGAGGATCTGGAGGATGCGGAAGCGGGCCGGGTTGGCGACGGCCCGCAACAGCGTCAGAAGCTCCTCATCAACCGCCTGGGACAGTTCGATCGTCTTCATCGTTACTCCGGCTTGGTCGCCCGGACGAAGCCGCTGACGATCCGGCCCTGGTCTGCGGCAGCCTCAGCTGCGTCCGCGCCAAGCACGCCTGCGATGTCATAGACCTGAGTAACTTCGATCGAGGCATCAACGAATCCGGCGTCGGTCAGGCCACCCAGATACTCGTCCTCTTCCAACGCCCCGGCCACACAACCGGCCCAGGACTCCATATCGGTCCGAATATGCTCCGGCAGCTGGCCCTGGACGACGATATCGGAGACGGCCATGTAACCACCGGGCTTCAGCACCCGGAAGGCCTCGCGGAAGACCGACGGCTTGTCGGCCGAGAGATTGATGACGCAGTTCGAGATGATGACGTCGACGGTGTTATCGGGCAGAGGGATGTCCTCGATCTGACCCTTGAGGAACTTGACGTTCTCGACTCCAGCCTCTTGCTTGTTGCGTTCGGCAAGCTCGAGCATCTCGTCGGTCATGTCGAGGCCGTAGGCGAAACCAGTTGGGCCGACGCGCTTGGCCGACAACAACACATCGATACCGCCGCCGGAGCCGAGATCGAGCACCGTCTGACCCGCCTCGAGCCTGGCCAGCGCCGTCGGGTTGCCGCAGCCGAGCGACGCAAGCACAGCATCCTGCGGCAGGCTGGCAGTCGCTTCGGGGTCGTAATTACCGATAACGATTGGAGAGACGTTGTCTGGTCCACAGCCGCAGCCACAGCTGGACGCAGGACCGCAGCACGAAGCGGCCGATCCTTCGAGGACCATTCTGGCAGCGCCGGCGTACTTCTCCTGGACGGCTTCACGGACTTGATCGCGGGAGGGAGCAGTCATGATTTCCTCTATTTCGTAAAAATACGAATCCTTATTCGGAAATTTACGAACAAAGCGCTATCCTGTCAAGTCGCTTCACGCCGAACTCCCGAATGTATCAATAGAACCTCACCTGCGACAGTCGCAAGGTGTCTTCCAAGATAGACGCAACACGGTCGAAATGGACGCACATTTGCCGAAGGAATCAGCGATCTTTGGTGGAGGGGTGGCTGCTCGCGTCCTATTCAAATGATCAGGAAGATCAACGCAGTAATTGCTCCAGCAGCCGTACATAGACTGCGACTCCCTTTACCAGGGCATCGACCGCAACGCGCTCATCCGGCTTATGGGACAACCTCTCGTTGCCGGGACCGAAGAGAACGGTCGGAATTCCCGCACGGGTAACGAGGTGGGAAGCGTCGGTGCAGGCAGCCTTGTAGCCGACCTCCGGCTCCCGTCCCAGAACCTCGCGCGCTGCGTCGACCGTGGCGAGGGCAATGGGTTCATCTGGCGAGATCACATAGGGATCCCAGCAGCCCGCTCGGACACTGACGTCAACCTCTATACCTTCCCACTCGCGCACCGGTGCAATGGAAGACTCGAGTTCAGCCAGCACCTGTTGCTCGGTCTCGCCTGGCAACATGCGGCGATCAACCGAGAAGCTGCAACGATCCGGGATAACGTTGACGGTGTGACCGCCCTGGATCGTCGTCACGGAAATGCTCGGTGCGGGAATCTCGAAGCGTTCGTCATGCAGATCGAACTCCTGCGCCTGAATCCGCCCGATAATCTCGGCGGCAGCCGCAACGGCGTTGACGCCCAGCTGTGGCCGTCCGGCATGAGAGGCGACCCCACGTCACCGTCACGTCGATCCAGCGCAGGCCGCGATTGCCGAGTTCGACCCGGTTGCTGGTTGGCTCGGTACAAATCGCGAAGTCTGCGCCGTCGCAATACCCCTGCTCGATCAGATACAGCGTGCCCCACTGGCTGCCGGTCTCTTCGTCGGCGACGGCCTGCAACTGGATCTCGCCGGCGAAGCTTGCGCCCGACCGTTTCAGTTCGACCATCGCCATCAGCATTGCGGCAACGCCCGACTTCATATCGCAGCTACCGCGTCCCCAGATGCAGCCATCGCGCAGTTCGCCGCCGAAGGGATCGACCGTCCAGCCATCGCCGGCTGGAACGGTGTCGATGTGGCCATTGAGAATCAGCCGCTTGCCGGGCCGGTCGCCCGACAGCGTCGCAACGACGTTGACCAGACCCGGCTGCCCTTCAACACGTTCAGCCTCGATGCCCTCCCGCTGCAGGAGATCAACCAGGACCGCAGCGCACGCCGAAGTATCCGCCGGAGGATTGACCGACGGTGCGCTGTATCATTGCCTGCAGCAGTTCGACGATCTCGGTCTCGGTGACATAGCTCAACATCGGTTAGCTCCTCCCAAGCTATATTCCTGCTAGTATCACCGAAATCATCGTGGTGCGGCGTTGGCAGCGGCCCAGGCTTACATCAAGATAGATCAAGTGCCTCACTTTTACGATGTCAGAAAAATACCAAGCGTTGCTGCATGCTGCGGCATATTGCTGCATTATCATGAAAGGATAATCCATGTCAGACACGATAGAGGCGTTGAAGGTCGCCTCAAACCAGGTTCTCGACCGCCAACTCGACGAATGGCGCGAAGCCATCGCCGGTCTCGACGCCGACGCCCTCAATTGGAAACCAGGCGAAGAGACCAACTCTATCTCGGCTCTCGTCGCCCACTCGATGGATGCTACCCGCTACCATCTCGCCAACATGCTTGGCATCACCCTCGACCGCAACCGCGAGGAGAAATTCGATCACGAGGCCGCCAGCGCCGACGACTTGCTGGCCCTGATCGACGCGACCGAGACCGATATGCGCGACTACATCTCACAACTGACCGAAGAGGTGCTACCGATCGAACACACCCGCCCGAGCAGCATCACCGGCAGCCGCACCCACAATGGCGCCTACTATCTGTTCCACGCTCTCCAGCACAACCGCGAGCACATCGGCCAGGCGTCACTCACCCGGCAACTCTACGAGCAGCGAGCCAGCTAGAGCCGTCCATTTCGAAGTGGAGTGCTGAGGCACGCCGTCGGGCCGACTTCACCTGCGGCGAGCGAGGACCGTAAGAAGGCGCATATCCTGCCCCACAAAAGGGAAATACTCATCGGCCACCTCGGCCCGTTCGATCTTGACGGAGTCGCCGAGTTCGGTCAGCACATCCTCATCGCGCCGGCAGCAGATCTTGGTCGAAACCGGGGTCTTCTTCCATGCCAGCCTCGAAACTGCGCCAGAGCAGTAATCCGCCCGGCTTCAACGCTCTGGTGACACTCTTGAGTATCTTCGCCCGGACACTCGGCAGGACGTGAATGTAGCAGATGAGCGCCAGGTCGAACTCAGCGTCGTACTCAAGCGCCGCAGCGTCCGCCTGGACCGCCGTCACATCCAGATCACGTTCGACTGCCGTCTTTCCGCAGCTTGCGCACGGAGTGGCGCGACAGATCAACCGCCGTCGCCGACCAACCCCGCTCTGCCAACCAGAGGCTATCGTGACCATCGCCGGCTCCGATGTCGAGCACACGGCCAGGCTGAAGGGACTTCGCGAGTTCAACGACGAGGCGATCGGGCTCAGTCCAGGTCATTCCAACATCCTTGCTCATTGCATGCCTACCGGCTGCCAACCTCCGGCTTCTATCAGTTTATTGAATGCCATTAGTTTTTCATCAAGGAGCTGTTGCAGAGCCTCGCGCTGAGCCGCTACGTCGACAGCGATGTGCTCATAAGCTTCCCGACCCTGGGCCGTCGGTGCGTGGTCCGAGTCGTCGACCATCGCGCTCAGCGCCGCCAGCTTCTCGGTCAGCGGGTGCGGCCCGCGCTTGCGGCCAAACGGGTCGAGGTTAACAAGCATCTCCTCGCTTTCACCGAGTCTATCGATCAAGGCTGAACCACTCTCCCGCAGCTCCGCGCCAGCATCCGGGCGGTCGAGCCACGCCTGCACCTGCTCCTTCACCGACCGAATCTGCTCCACCATCTCATGCACATCGTTGAGGCGCTCGCGGATCGCCAGCAGTAGATCGCGCTGAGCGACGAGATCCTCGGTCGTCACCGGCAGACGCGGATCGGCAATGACCTCAAACTCGCTGGTGAGCACTTCGTCCTCCACGACGAGCTGAACTGAGTAGGTCCCGGGAACGGCTCGGGGCGGGTTCATCCCGTACGCTCCGCGCTCAGGCGCATAACGCAGGTCCCAGACGAAGCGGTTCATCCCAGCGCTGGCCGGTACCCAGGGCGCGGTTTTCGACTGGCTTGAGAACGCGCGGATTTCATCGCCCTGTTCGTCGAGAATCGCCAGCTTGACTTCCTCCCGCAGGCTCGTCTCGCAGCCAGTAGTGGATGACGACGCCTTCCGCCGGATTCGCGCCGGCATCGAGAAACTCCATCCTGTGCGTGCCCATCGGTGTCTCAACCGGTTCGTGGGCAACCGTCACCGGGCCAGCCATCAGAAAGTTCATATTCGGCAGTGGACTCTCGAACATACGTCCGTAGTACCGAAAGCGCATCGCCGGTTGTGGTTGAAAGAGACGAGCAGGCTCTTCGGCGAGATTTGCATCGAACTGTCGCAGCGGCGAGAGGTCATCAAGAATCCAGAATCCACGGCCATGTGTTGCTACAACGAGCGCCCGCTCCTTGATCGTCATATCGTAGACAGGCACAACCGGCAGTGCCGGCAGTATCTGGGAGGCCGTCTTCAGTGGCTGCCATCCTTCTCCGTCATCAAACGAGATGTGGATGCCGGTCTCAGTCCCGGCAAAGAGCATCCCTTGCCGCTCGGGATCTTCCCGAATGACCCGGGTGAATTCGCCATCGGGAATGCCGTCGGTGATCTGGGTCCAGGTCTGGCCGTAATCGACCGTCTTGAAGAGGTAGGGCTGCGTATCGTCGAGCATGTAGCGGAAGGCGGCTATGTAGATCGTCCCTGCATCATGCGGCGATGGCTCGATGCAGTTGATCGTGCTCCACTCCGGCAGACCGGGCGGGGTGATGTCGGACCAATTCTCACCACCATCGAGCGAGAGGTGCATCAAGCCGTCGTCCGTCCCAACCAGGAAAAGACCCTGCCGGTGTGGCGATTCCCGGAAGGCCGAGATCGTGCAATAGACGTCGGACGCGCCCCACTCGGGCGTGATCGGCCCGCCGCCGGGCAGCATCTTGTCCGGGTCGTCCCGGGTCAGGTCTGGGCTGATGATCTGCCAGCTCGCGCCCTCGTCAGTCGAGCGGTGGACGAACTGCGAGCAGACGTGGACGACCTCCGGATCGTGGGGAGATACCTCGATTGGAAAGGTCCACTGGAAGCGGTACTTCAGCCACGAGGTCGCCCAGCGGCTGTAGAGCTCCTGGCTGATGCTGACGTTGCGTGCCTGCCCGGTCTCGGGATTCCAGGCCAGCAGCCGTCCATCGCCCATGCCGGTCCCTGTCCCGCCGCCGTAGACGGTGTAGGGCGGTGTCGGTTTGACCGCGATGTAGCCGCTCTCGCCACCACCCGGCTCCATGTAGTCTTTCCAGGTGATCGCTCCATTGGAGCTGCGCGACGGCAGCCGCATCGCCCAGTTGTCTTGCTGCGAACCGTAGACGTTGAAGGGCGTCTGATCATCGGTCGTCACCCGATAGAACTGGGCCGTCGGCTGGTTCAGAATCGACGACCAGCTCTGGCCTCCATCGAGACTGACACAGGCTCCGCCATCGTTGCCTTCGATCATCCGCAGCGAGTTCGACGGATCGATCCAGAGATCGTGGTTGTCACCATGCGGCATGTCGACCCGGAAGAAGCTCGCTCCACCGTCAATCGACTTCCAGCACATCCGGTTGAGCACCCAGACGGTATCGGCGTCGCCCGGATCGGCGAAGACATGCGTGTAGTACCAGGCGCGGGTGCGTAGCGGAATCTGCTCCGACAGCCGCTGCCAGCTCTCGCCGTAATCGTCGGAGCGAAAGAGCGCGCCGTCCTCAGCTTCAACCAGCGCGTAGACCCGGCCCGGCCGCGCCGCTGTCGTCGTTATCCCGATCTTGCCAAGCATTCCTTCAGGGAGACCGGGCTGATGGGATATGTCGCGCCAGCTATCGCCGCCGTCGATCGAGCGCCAGAGACCACAATCCTCGCCGCCGCTGTCGATGATCCAGGGTGTGCGGCGGGTCTGGTGAATCGATGCGTAGAGAATACGTGGATTGCCGCCGTCGAAGGCGATCTCCTGCGCTCCGGCCCGATCACTCTTGTAGAGCACTCGCTCCCAATTCTCACCGCCATCCTTCGAGCGATAGACGCCCCGCTCTTCGTTCGGCCCAAAGGCGTGGCCCAACGCGGCGACGTAGACGAGGTCGGGGTTATCGGGATGAATCCTGATCCGTCCAATATGACGGCTATCCCGCAGCCCCATGTTCTTCCAGCTCCGGCCGCCATCGGTAGAACGATAGACACCATCGCCGTGCGAGACATCGCTGCGGATCGAGGTCTCGCCGGTCCCGACGTAGATGACGTTAGGGTCGCTCTCGGAAACGGCGATGGCCCCAATGGAAGAAGTCGCGAAAAAGCCATCGCTGATGTTCTTCCAGTGCGAGCCGGCGTTGGTCGTCTTCCAGACGCCGCCGGCGACCGCGCCGAAATAGAAGGTGCCTTGCTCCATCGGGTGTCCGGCGACGGCGACGACTCGGCCGCCTCGGTGTGGACCGATAGAACGCCATTCGAGCGAATCAAAAAGCCGAGAATCGACAGCCACGGTTGTGCCCCTTCAGTTCATTGCCGAGCAGAATAGCCATAGCGGCCACATGTGGCCAGCCCCGAGGCGAACAAAATCAGACCGACATGGAAATCGACGGTACCTGTTTGCGATGTCGTGTCCGGACTTCGTAGTGGAGTGATCCGTCAGTGCCGGCAAAGTGAGTGCGTACGTACGTGAGTGGAGATGAACTTCACCCCCAAGGCTATGTGGGATTCCTTCCTCAAACAGACGTAGAATACTAGCGACAGCGTCTAGTGTTTGCTTAACCTGTCTACCCGGCCTTTTGGAGCGACACGAAACCATAACTACTACACCTGAACCAGCGTTCCGAATGTATGGCCGGCGACCATTTTAGCCGGAGATTCCGAATATAGAATCTGGGGAATTACGGCATGGTCAAATGGGTCATTGGGGTTATCGCCGGGATACTGGTTGTCGCAGCCATCGGCACGGGGATTGCCCTGGCGGTCTTGCCCGGAGAAGCAGTTGTCGTGACGAATCCTCCCGGTCCCGATCTGGTGCCCTCAAACCTCTCTGCCCATGGCTCGACTGACCCGCTGTCGATCACGATCAGTTGGGCACAGCCTATCCAGCCAGAGGTCACAGCAATTCTTCAACGCTCGACCACCGGCGAAAACGACAGCTGGCTGGATATCGCAACGCTCCAACCCGGGACGACAAGCTACATCGATGAAGACATCGACAAAGGCCAGATCTACTTCTATCGCGTCCAGGCTAGCGATGAGGCCGGAGGCGAAGGTATCTCTCCGGTCGTGAGCACCGTCGCCGGAAGTTAGCTGGCAGGGACCATCGACAGGACAATATTGCCCGCTCTTGTGGCCTTCTTCGGCATAACGGTGAGCCTCGACCGCCTGGTCGAGCGGGTAGCTCCGGTCGATCACCGTCGACAGCTTCCCTGCTTCAACGAGTTCAGTGAGATAGACGAGATCCTCAGAATTGTCGCCCGCAAACTGGAGAATCACCCGCTTGTTCTGGCGTCGGGAGGCAATCGGCCCCCTGACCATATCCGACAGGCTGGGATTCGCCTGGATGTATGCGCCGCCCTCTTTAACCGAACTCATGGCACGCGAAAAGGAACTCTTCCCGATCGTGTCGAAGATGACATCGTAGGTCTGACCGTTCTTACTGAAGTCCTGCTGCGTGTAATCAATGATGTGATCCGCGCCGAGTGACGTGACCAGCTCAATCTTTCCCGTGCTGCAGACGGCGGTCACCTCGGCACCAAAATATTTCGCGAACTGTACGGCAATCGTCCCAATGCTCCCCGACGACCCGTAGATGAGCACGCTCTGACCCGGTTGGATATCCGCTTTTCGCAGGAAGTGCAGCGCATTCTGGCCAGCGATTGGGATAGCGGTGGCTTCGGCAAAAGAGATACTCGCAGGCTTGTGGGCCATCGTGCGCTTCTCAGAAAGACAGACGTATTCGGCATAGCCGCCCATCTTCATCCCAGTCGTGGCGATGACCTCATCGCCTACCTTGAAGCGCGTCACATCTGCACCGACGGCCTCGACCACACCGGCGACTTCCTGGCCGAGAATCCTCGTCCCGCGTGGTTTGATGACGCCAATGAGGAGTCGCAAGGGAATCCAGAAAAGCGGCATGATCTTGAACCGCCGGATCTCGCAATCCCCCGTATGAACCGTCGCGGCATGCACCTGGATCAGCACCTGATCGGCTTCCGGAACCGGTGTGCTGACCTCTCGGACCTCCAGCACATCTGGTGGCCCGTATCTTGTATGCACGACCGCTTTCATGACAAACCTTTCCCATCCTCCTTACCCCGGCCACTATACGACGAAGCCATGACAATGCGCGGGAAGACCTTTAACGCCGCTTGGTCGCTGATGCTAGTGACGAGCTATCGCGTCACTTGTATTGGATACCGTCACGGCCGACAATCATTCAGCCGGTAGCGGTGGCCGGAGGGTGTGCCATTCTGTGGCCTGCTCGAAGGCGTGCGCAACCTGCAGAATGACCGGCTCGTCGAACCAGCGTCCAGCGATCTGGAATCCGATCGGTGTGCCGTCGCCGTCGAAGCCCGCGGGCACGACAATCGCCGGGTTGCCGGCCAGGTTGTAGATGCCGGTGTACTCCGGACCGACTTCTCGCAGATCCAGTTCCTCATCGCCGATCTTCGTCATCCAGCTGCCGGCGTCTCCGGCCCGGGCGGCGTTTGCCGGTCCAACGACGACATCGAAACGGTCGAACATCTTCCGGAACTCATCGCGCAGCAATTTGCGCATCTGCTGGGCGCGCACATAGGCGGTTGCAGGAATAGCGCTACCCAGATCCATACGCATCAGCGCCGAATCCCCGAATCTTTCAGGCATCTCCCGGTGAGCCTGCCGGTGAACAGTGGCGGCTTCGGGCAGCATGATCGCCATCTGAATAGCGAGCGCGTGTTCGACGTAGGGGATCGTCACTTCCTCGATCTGCGCTCCAAGACCGGCCAGCACGTCAATGGCGGCGGTCATCACCGCATCTACGTCAGGATCGATTCCTTCAAGGGTGTAGCCACGTGCCACACCGACGCGCATTCCCGCGATCGACGAGCCGAGCTTTGCCCGCATGTCGGGGACGGGCACGGCCGCGGAGTATTCATCGCGCGGGTCGTGGCCGGAGATAGCCTCGATCATGACCGCTGCATCGGCAACACTGCGGGTGAAGACGCTGGCATTGTCGAGGCTGAAGCTGAGCGGCACGATGCCGGCGCGGCTCACGCGCCCATAGGTCGGTTTGAGCCCGACGACGCCATTGACGTTCGCCGGTGCGCGCCCCGAACCGCCGGTATCAGAGCCAATCGAGCCATGCGCCATCCCAGTCGCGACGCTAACCGCCGACCCGGAGCTGGAACCGGACGAGGTGCGCTCGGGATTCCAGGGATTGAGCGGCTGGGGAAAAGCATCGTTCATGCTGAAGGCATATTCGAAGAGGTTCGCCTTACCGACAAGAATCGCCCCGGCTTCCCGGAGTTTCGTGTAGACAGTCGCATCGGCATCAGGAATCCAGTCAGGGTTGACCATCGAGGCGCATGAAGTGCGGATGCCCTTCGTCGCAACATTGTCCTTCAACGCGATCGGGATGCCATGCAGGGGGCCACGATTCTGACCGGCACGAAGCTCTTCTTCGGCCTGTCGCGCCTGGGCCAGCGCCACCTCTCGCAAGACCGAGATATAGATGCGCATTTCGTCGTTATGTCGCTCTATGCGCTGGAGGACGGCTTCGGTTAGCTCAACCGGCGAAAGTTCTCCCGCCCCCAACCTGGGCTGCAAATCGACGATGGAAGCGAAGCATAGGTCGGTCTGCTGATCCGGAGTCACGACCGGGCTTCCGTCTCATAGGTGATCGCCGGCGGCTCGGCGTCCTGGACGTCGATTTCGCTCATACGCTCGAACTTCTCGAGAAAACCGGTCAGCGTGCGCGCTAGCTGCTCAGTGCGTGCTTCGGTCAACGGCAATTGCGCCAGTTCGCTAAGTATTCTGACGTCCTCTACCGTCACGACTCGCTTCTCACTCACGGCAAGCACCCTCTTCTTGCTTAGCTTCATGGCGTCCGCAGACATCGTCGAGGAAGCGCCTGACGACCGGCGCTACGAGATGCGGGTGGGTATAGCCGACGTTGTGCGGATAGCCCTCGATGACGTGCATCCGCGCATCGGGAATCCCCTGCTCCATCAAACGGGCGCCATCGAGATCGGTCAGCGTGTCCAGCCCACCGGTGACGATCAGCGCCGGACAGCGAATCTCAGGGAGGGCATCGATCAGATCGACGCCGACCACCCAGCGGTGCAGTTCCTCGATCGTCTTCGTCGGTGTCCTCAGAATCTCGTTGATGATCCAGTCGGTGCGTGCCTGATTGCCGCTCCCGAAGCGCCGTTCGAGGTCTTGCCGGAAGAATTCGTCGGCGTCGTCGCGGATCAGCGGCGCCAACCATTCGTCCAGATCCGGCGTCGGGCTGTTGAAACGCGGCGTCGTCGCAATCAGGGAGAGCGACGCGATGCGCTCGCCAGCGGTGATCGCGGCGTGCTGGCCAATAATCCCGCCGCCCGATGAGCCGATCCAGTGCACCTGCTCGATTTCGAGATGATCCAGCAGTTGCAGCACGTCGTTGACGAAGCCATCGCTGGACCATTCGTAGCCCGCCGGCCGCGGCGAACGGCCCTGTCCACGGGCATCGATGCGCAGTACTCGAAATCGGTCAGCCAGGAACGGTACCCAGGCGCGAAACAGATTGCCGTTCCCGGCCAAGCCATGATGAAAAAGCACAACCGGCGCAGAGGCCGCATTCCACGGCTCGATGTAGTCGTCCAGTTCGTAGTAGAGCAACGGCCAGGTCGTCATCGTTGCGCTTCTTTCCGCCTCAACAATCGATATTCTGGCTCCCGCAGTCTGCCGCTCGCGCTCAGACGATCGGCAGCGGCTCGACGATACCGGTATCCAGCATGGCGGCCCGCGCAATCTCGCCGATCATCTGCTCGCCGCGATGCTGGTCGGCCATGCCTTCACAGAAGACAGCAACCAGCAACTGCCCTTTGTCGGTCTTGACGTAGCCGGCATCGTTGGTGACATCCTTGATGCTGCCGGTCTTGGAACCCCACTCGATGCCGTCATCCTGCGGGAGATAGCGTGCAATGCGCCGGCGACACTGCTGCAACTGCAGCTGTCCGAGCATCGCCTCGCAGGAAGAAGCTGACGCTGCGGTGCCGTCGAGAATGGTCTGCACGATCCCCGTGTAGTCTTCCGGCGCGGCCCAATTCTCTTCTTCGCCTTCGATTGCGGCGCGATTCTTCATCTCGCGACCGAGATTGGAGTTGTCCATACCGAGTTGCTGCATCGTCTTGTTGACGGCATCCATACCGACCATGCGGATGAGCAGATTCGTCGCGGTATTGTCACTGATCGAGATCATCAGGTAGATCAGGTCGTTGAGGGTCAGCTCGATGTCATCATGCAGGTTGAGCATGACGCCACTGCCGGGAGCTTTTTCCTCGGCTTTGAGCACATGCACATCATCGAGCGAAGCTTCGCCGGCGTCGATGCGCCGGAATACCTCGATCATCAGCGGGATCTTGACCGTGCTGGCCGCCTTGAATTTGCGCGTGCCATTGTGCGACCAGGTGCTGCCATCCGGCCCCACCACCGAGACACCGACGATCCCGTATTTCTCCTGAGCCTCAACCGCCGCAGCCACATTCGTCCAGCTCATCGTGTCTTCATCCCTCTATTTGCTCCACGTACATCGCGCCGCAGAGTAGCACGTCAGTTCCCGCGCTGCTGTCGCTCCTTCTGGTTTAGCAACGATTGTGACTTGCTTCTTACGGATCAACGCGCCGTGTTTACACCCTCCATCTCGCAACGCGAGCTACCACGCTACGACAGCAACTGCTGCTGCCACGGTTACAACGTGGATTGTTTGCTCGTTGACCAGATAGAGCGTGTCGGCCTGACCTTTTGAATAATGGCAACCATAGAGAACCGGTTGCTGATTTTCATCAATCGGCTGAAGTCGAACTGTATCCATCGTCGGCAGATCAACGAAATAGAGATGGGTCTCGTGGTAACCGCCTGTAAAGAGGGCTCGGCCTGTATCGACAGCAAACCCATGCGCGCCTCGGAAGGAAAACCCCGTCCAGAATTCATCAAGCCGATAGTCGATAATTCGCGCTAGTGGGAACTTGGGGTGCCAGTGAGCCCAGATTTCCCTGTCAGAGACGAGATTTGCGGCATAGCAGTCGCCGATGAAATACGTGCGCGTCTTCGGATGACTCGACACATTCGCGTCCATCACGGCATCGTTGTGATGATACAGCGTTGCGCCATCTGCATCGAGACAACACAGTCCCGAACGAGAAAGGTGCCTTCCGCTGTAAACAACAAAGTCCGGATACCAGGACCACACATCTCCCTCCGTGGTGACTGCAAAGTCGTTGACCTGTGCATCAAATGGAAAATCTCTGACTTCACGTCCGTCCTCGGCCACGACATTTACATCAGGTCTTCGACCAAGACCGCGACTCCTGTAATAGAGCCAAGTGCCGTGAATGAAGGGTCGTAGCGTGCGAAATCCCTCGCCATCCTCTGCCATACTGCTCAGATAGGATCTTCCGTCATGGAGCATGGCCATCTGCCAGTTCGATGATCTGAAACGGTCGCCCAGGCACAACATGACGATCGGATCATGCCCCGGCCCGACACCTACGTCAGCGATCCTCCAACCTGGCGCTGCATCTTCTACGTCGAAGAGTTTTCGGCAAACGATTGAATATATCTGCTGAATCATGCACCTTGTATACCTGACACATGCGTTGGCAAGCAACCGTCATGGGCTGGGCCTGCCAACTGATAGACGTGAACTGTCCTTACATTGACACTCCCCCACCGCCGTGATAACGTCCCGCGGGCGGTCGAGCGGGAGATTGTTCACCGCTTCACAATGTCGCTGATGAGAAGGAATCCCACCGGGATGGTCCAGGCAGGTCGGTTCAGGCAAAGGCGCAGGTGCAGGTCGTAGCCGTTCGGTTCGAACGGCAGGCTGTTGACGCTGGCGCGCTTTCCCGTATCCTGTTCTGACACTGGTCCGTGAGACCGTCTCTATATAGAAGAAACGTGGGGTTCTTTCATGTCCGCTGCTTCCAACGATAAACCGACCGTCACCAAAGCCGTCCTGGCCTACTCGGGCGGCCTCGATACGTCGGTCATCATTCCCTGGCTCAAGAACAACTACAACTGCGAGGTCGTCGCCTTCACCGCCGACGTCGGGCAATACGAAGAGCTCGACGGGCTGGAAGAGAAAGCCATCCGCACCGGCGCTTCCAAACTCGTCATCGCCGACCTGCGCGAGGAATTCCTGACCGACTACGCCTTCCCGACGCTGCGGGCCGGGGCGCTCTACGAACGCAAATACCTGCTTGGCACCAGCTTCGCCCGACCGGTCATCGCCAGCCATCAGGTCGCGACGGCCAAGGCCGAGGGCGCCGACGCGCTCTCACACGGCTGCACCGGCAAGGGCAACGACCAGGTGCGCTTCGAAGTGACCTATCACGCCCTGGCGCCCGAAATGGCGATCATCGCGCCCTGGCGGGAATGGTCGATCCGCTCCCGCGAAGACGCCCTTGAGTACGCCGCCGAGCACATGATCCCGGTCACTGCGACGTCAGACGCGATCTACTCGCGCGACCGCAATCTCTGGCACTACTCCCACGAGGGCGGCGTCCTGGAGGACCCAAGCCAGCCGCCACCAGCCAGCATCTACGGCATCACGACCTCGCCAGAGGACGCGCCCGACGAAGCCCAGATCATCAAGATCGGTTTCGAAGAAGGCTGGCCGGTCACCGTCGATGGCGCGCAGATGAAGCCGATCGAGATGGTCGAAATGCTCAACGAGATCGGCGGCAAGCACGGCATCGGCCGGATCGATCTGGTCGAGAACCGTCTGGTCGGTATGAAGAGCCGCGGCATCTACGAGCAGCCTGCGGCGACGATCCTCTCAACGGCCCACAAGGAACTCGAATCGATCACCCTCGACCGCGCGACGCTGCACTACAAGGACCTCGTCGCCCAGCGCTACGCCGAGCTCGTCTACGACGGCCTCTGGTTCACGCCGCTGCGCGAGGCCATCGACGCCTTCGTCGACGTCACCCAGCAGGCCAACACCGGCGAAGTCACCCTGAAGCTCTACAAGGGCAACCTGATCGTCCAGGGCCGCACCTCGCCGCACTCGCTCTACTCGGAAGAGTTCGCGACCTTCGGCGCAAGCGACCTCTACAGCCACGCCGACGCCAAGGGCTTCATCAATCTGTTTGCGCTGCCGTTGAAGGTGGCGGCGCTGAGCAAGCAGCAGAGTGAGTAGGTTGTAGGAAGAGCCAGCAGCGCCCAGCTTCTGCCTGAAAGATTACGCCCCTATCCACGCTGGTAGGGGGCGTTGTGTTTGGCCCTCGAAGGAGAGTCATTCAATATCCGGAGTTATACTTTGTCGGAAAGTATGACGTTCGGAGGTATTACTATGGCCGTGTCGAAACTCATTCGTGTCGGGAAAAAGGACAAGTTACGTGCCGGCCGATCTACGGCGCAACTTGGTCTCAAGAAGGAGGGATCTTCTGGACGGTTCAACAGTCCGGTGGGAGGCTTCCATCACACCGCAAGCAACAGCGATCCCTACCGCATCGAGTGGGGCAATATCGGCCAGCACTATCAAACCTGGAACGATTCAAACACGGCCGTAGCACCGTGTCCCGATTCGCCGGCCGCTACCTACATATATGTTGCAGACCAATTGAACGATCTCATCCAGAAGTTCGATGCTGCGGGCAATTTCATCTGTCAGTGGGTAGGCGATTACGACCTTAATGGACCAAGCGCCCGGCCGCAGGCCATCGCAGTTGACAGCCAGAATAATCTCTACGTCAACGCTATCGGCCGGATCGAGAAGTACGATCAACGCGGCCGCTTCCTGGGGAACTGGGGCAGCGGCATCAATGCCTGGGACATCGCGATTGACAGCCAGGGGAATCTCTATATGACCGACGTTGCCACCTCAAGTGTCATGAAGTACGGCCCCGGCGGGAACTTCATCAAGCAATGGGGCAGTCTCGGCAGCGGCAATGGACAGTTCGACAGCCTGACCGGTATCGCGATCGACCAGCAGGACAATGTCTACATCGCCGACCGCAACAACGACCGCATTCAGAAGTTCAACGCGAACGGCGATTACCTCGACCAGTGGAATGCCACGGGCCAGGAATCGGACCTGTGGGGCTTTCCTTCAAGTGTCGCGGTGGATGGCACTGGCAATTCATACGCAACGTCGATCCGCATCTACAAATTCGCTCCTGATGGTTCGCTCATCGACATCTTTGGCGACCCCGGTGCCGTGACTGGTACCGGCGATATCGCCGTCGGGGCCAACGGATCGATCTATGCGGTCGACAGTATCAGCGTCGTGATCAACCGGTACGACAACAACGGCACGCTCCTCGACTCGTGGGGAGGATCCGGCACTGGCCAGGGCACGTTCAATGGGCCGCAAAGCATCGCGACTTCAACTCGCTAGCGGGTACCCGGTCTTGATGGATGGTGGCAAACGGACGGAAACGTTCGTTGCCGCCATCCGTCCGGACGCAGCCGGTTCAGACTGCGCCGCCAGACAAACAGGGCGATTAGTGCCCGATAGCTGTTGCGTGGTGACCCCATCCCGCTATTGTGGAGTTTCGTCTCTTTCGTCCTCTAGCAGGCAGTTGGGAGCTACCCCGATGAGGTCCGAAACAACATTGAACGTTAGCCGCTCGCTGGCGGTGTCGCGCAACGGCATGGTGGCAGCGAAACACCCTGCGGCAGTACGGGCCGCGCTCGCGGTCCTCGAACAAGGCGGCAACGCCGTCGATGCAGCAGCGACAGCGGCCTTCGCAATTGGCGTCGCTGAACCGTGGATGAGCGGCGTCGGTGGCGTCGGCTTTATGACCATCCACATGGCCGATGGCACCCGCACCGTCATCGACTACTTCGGACGCGCCCCACAAGCAGCAACGCCAGATATGTACGAACTGACCGGGGAAGAACGCTCCGTCGTCGGCTTCGGTGGCGTCAAGGACCAGGCCAATGCCTATGGTCCCCTCTCCTGCGTCGTGCCCGGCATGGTCGGCGGCCTCTCGGCAGCGGTCGCGAAATACGGCAAGAAAGACATCGGCGACGTCGTCGGGCCAGCGATCAAACTGGCAGAGGAGGGCGTCGAGGTCAACTGGTACAACGGCATGCTGCTGTCGTCACAGCAGGACGTCATCAAACGCGATCCAGAAACCGAACGGATCTTCCTCAACAACGGCACACCGCCCGCGCCACTCTTCGGCCCGGCCTCGCCGCGCATTCGCCAACCTGAACTGGCTGGCACGCTGCGGAAGATCGCCGAGCATGGACCGGACGGTTTCTATAAGAGTGACGTCGCCCAGCGCATCGGCGAGCACATCCAGAGCATCGGCGGGATCCTCAGCGCAGACGACTTCGCCAGGTACGAGCCTGTCGAGCGCGATCCGATCGTCGTCGACTATCACGGCTACGAATTGCTCTTACTGCCATTCCAGGGAGGCGGGATCACCCTGGCGGAGTCCTTCAACATCCTCGACGGCCTTGATATCCGCACGACCGGCTTCAACACGGCGACGACGATTCACCACATCGCCGAAGCCAGCCGCCGCGCCTTCGCCGACCGCTTCGCCTATGTCGGTGATCCAGATTATGTCGAGATCGACTGGGAGAAGCTGGCTTCGAAGGAGTACGGCGATCAGCGCCGCGCTGAGATCGATTCCAACCGCGCCTCGCGGCCAGAAGCGGGTACAGGTATTCGGCTGGCGGCTGCGGCCAGCGCCACCCACATGGATGACGGCTGCACGACGCACCTCTCGGTCGTCGACAAAGACGGCAACATGGTCTCGGTCACCCAGACGTTGACGCTCATCTTCGGCTCGGCCGTGACTGTGCCGGATGTCGGGGTGCTGCTCAACGACTCGATGAATCTCTTCGAGCCGATCCCAGGCCGTGCCAACTCGATCGCACCCTGGAAGCGCCCGGCCTCGAACATGGCCCATATCGTTGCCGCCAAAGATGGACAGCCGGTCCTCGCAGTCGGCGCGCCGGGCGGACGCCGAATCATCGACACCTGCATGCAGATGGCGCTCAATGTGCTCGACTTCGAGATGGATATCCAGGCCGCCTGCGCGGCTCCGTTGCTCGATGCATCCAGCCCCGACGAGCTGCTCGTTGATACCCGCGTCAGCCAGACGACGCGCGACAAGCTGCGCGAGATGGGCCACAACGTCGTCGACGCCGAGGTGACCTTCGCACCGCGTGCCTTCGCCAGCCCGACCGGCGTCACCGTCGATCCCGAGACCGGCCTCCGCAACGGCGGCGCGGACCCCTTCGGGATCGGCATCGCTGCGGGCAACTAATCTCAGCGCGTGCCAGCATCAGCCCTGGCCGACGACGGCCAGGGCGTAGATATCAGGAGTTCAGCAATTCGATCAGACCTTCGGTGGTAAGGTCCGCCTGACGAAGAATGGACCGCAGCGTCCCAATCGGCAAGTCACGATTGCCATGAACTGGCACCACAACGAGGCGTGCAACTCCAGGCCTTCGCAGGTAGTGATGGCTTCCACGTATATGGCTAAGTTCGAATCCGCCCTGTTGTAGCGCACGAACCATCATGCGACCACTGACTCGCGGTGTTGGCGGCACTACACAGCAACATCGAGCTGGACGAGCTCAACACTTCGCTCCGCGGAAACCAGGATGCCCTCCTGTGCTGCCGCTTCAAGATATCCCAGGATTGCCTCACGGGTATGCTCGAGAGCTTTTTCGCGCGTTTCACCATATGTGGAGAGGTGATCTAAAGCAGGAACGTACGTCACCCACAGTTCCTCATCAGGATCCCACTCGAGCACCACCTGATATTGCCTGACCATCAACTGCACTCCAGTTCGGATTCGCAAGAATCTTTATCGGCTCATCCTGAAGAGGATACGCCTTCAACGCATCAGATCCCGCTTCACCTCATCGAGCGCGCCGAAATAGCTCGGACGGTTTCTGCGAGATCGTCGTCGGTGTGAGCCAGTGAGACGTAGACCTTGCCGAGGTTACTGGCGATGCCACGAGCGAAGAGCGCCCGACCGAGTTTCGGCAGAAGCGATCCGGCATCTTCCGAAGTACCGGGCGTAACGATCACGCCACTGACAGCACCCTCGCCGCGCATCTCCAGCGGCAGGTCGAACTCCGCCGCGGCCTCGTTGAAACCGTCACGTAGCATCGCTCCGGCATGTTCGAGGCGCTCATAGACACCGGGCTCGGCCAGCGCCGAGAGCGTCGCCAGTCCCGGCCGCCGCGCCAATCGGGTTGCCACTGAGCGTGCCACTGATGAAGACATAGCCCGGCTGGCCACCACGCCGGGGATCGGCCTGGTCGAGGATATCGGCCCGGCCGGCGATAGCTGACATCGGGTAACCGCCGCCGATGATCTTGCCGTAGGTCGCCAGATCCGGCGTCACGCCGTAGCGCTCCTGCCCGCCGCCCCAGGCCAGCCGGAAGCCGGTCACAACCTCGTCGAAGATGAGCAACGCGCCCGCGCGCCTCGTCAAATCTGCGAGATCGGAGAGAAAGCCGTCCTCGGGCACGGTAATGCGGTGCAACGGCTCGACAATTACAGCGGCGATCTCGCCCTGATTCGAGGCAAACTGCGCTGCGACAGAATCCAGATCGTTGAAAGTTGCGGTCAAGACCGTTTCAGCCACGGCGCTCGGCACCCCTGCTGACTGGGTGCTGGCATAGTCGTGGTGGCCGTGATAGCCGCCCTCGAAGCGCAGGATCTTCTCGCGGTCCGTATAAGCGCGTGCCAGCCGCAACGCCAGATAGGTCGCCTCAGCGCCTGAGCTGGCGAACATGATCCGCTCGGCACAGGGAATAGCGTCAACCATCACCCGGCCAAGCTCGATGACCGGCTCGTTCAGCGCGTAGAAGGTCGAGCCGAGCGGCGCCTGCTCCTGAACCGCCCGAACGACAGATGGATAGGCATGGCCAAGGATCAGTGGACCGGATGCGAGAATGTAGTCCAGATAGGAGTCACCGTCCTTGGTGATCAGCCGTGGCCCCTCGCCCCGGGCGATGACGACACCCTTCATCCATTCCGGCACAGCATAAGAGCCGGTGCTGAGGCCGGGGAAGATCGCTTCCGCTTCGGCGAGTAGCGTCTCGGTGCTGCGTCCGGAACCAGTCGTGCTGGTCATTGTGCTTCCTCCTGACCCTGTAAATCTTTGGTTGCCACTGATAAGGCGAGACTAGCCCGGAGCAATCCGCCCGTCAATCGGAATCCGCCATCTGGCCTACAATGGCCGGAAGTGCGATTCCGATCGACTGGAGTTCCCTCAGTGACCGAGTACAGCTACGCACTTTCCAACCGCAACTTACAGCTTCGCCGATCTGCGCGATCTGATGGCGAAGGCGACGCCGTTGCGCTCCGGCGATGTCCTGGCCGGGATCGCCGCCGAGGACGCCGAGGAACGGGTCGCGGCGCAGATGGCGCTGGCCGAGCTGCCGCTGAAGACGTTTCTCAACGAGACGGTCGTTCCTTATGAAGATGACGAGGTCACCCGGCTGATCATCGACGAGCACGACGCCGATGCCTTCGCGCCGGTCAGCAGTCTGACGGTCGGAGACTTCCGCAACTGGCTGCTCTCCGAGAGTGCCGACGAGGAGAGTCTGACTCAGGCTTGCGCCGGGACTCACGCCGGAGATGGTCGCGGCCGTCTCGAAGATCATGCGCTTACAGGATCTCGTGCTGGTCGCGCAGCGATGCCGGGTCGTGACGCGCTTCCGGAACACGATCGGACTGGCAGGGCCGGATGTCGACCCGACTCCAGCCGAACGACCCGACCGACAACCCGGGCGGGATCGCCGCCAGCATCCTCGACGGGCTGCTCTACGGCAGTGGCGACGCCGTCATCGGAATCAACCCGGCCACCGACAGCCTCAGCAGCATCACTCGAGCTGCTCAACATGCTCGATCAGATCATCAGCAAGTACGAGATCCCGACCCAGAGCTGCGTCCTGACCCACATCACGACCAGCATTCAGGCTATGGAGGGCGGCGCGCCGCTTGATCTCGTCTTCCAATCGATCGCCGGGACTGAGGCGGCCAACCGCAGTTTCGGCATCAGCCTGTCGCTACTGCAAGAGGGTTACGAAGCAGCGCTGGCGCTCGGTCGCGGCACGCTCGGCGACAACGTCATGTACTTCGAGACCGGCCAGGGCAGCGCCCTCTCGGCCAATGCCCATCACGGCGTCGATCAGCAGACGCTCGAAGCCCGCAGCTACGCCGTCGCCCGCAAGTTCAAGCCGCTACTGGTCAACACCGTCGTCGGCTTCATCGGACCGGAATATCTCTACGATGGCAAGCAGATCACTCGCGCAGGCCTCGAAGATCACTTCTGCGGCAAGCTGCTCGGCCTCCCGATGGGCTGCGACATCTGCTACACCAACCACGCCGAGGCCGACCAGGACGATATGGACGCCCTGCTGACGCTGCTTGGCGTGGCAGGTTGCAGCTACATCATGGGCATCCCCGGCTCCGACGACGTCATGCTCAACTACCAGTCGACGTCATTCCACGATGCGCTTTATGTCCGGCAGGTGCTTGGCCTAAAACCCGCACCCGAGTTCGAAGCGTGGTTGGAGCGCATGGGCATTTTCGATGCGGCGATGCGCCCGCAACTGACCGACACGCTGCCCGAACCCTTCCGCCAGGCATCTGGCGCAGGTGTCCGATGGCTGATCGGAAAGATCGACCAGAACAAGCCGCGCCAGCGGTCGCGAATCCGTGGGAGTTCCTGCGGGACTACACGACGGCCCGGATCGCGTTAGGCCGCGCCGGAAGCAGCCTTCCAACCAACCGCCACCTCGACTTCCAGCTCGCCCACGCCCGCGCCCGTGACGCTGTCCACAGCGAGCTGGATATAGCGGTACTCGAACGCGACGTCACGCGCGTTTGGCTACGAAACGATCCGCCTCCATAGCGCCGCATCCGACCGGGCAACATATCTCCAGCGGCCTGATCTCGGGCGTCGGCTGGATGAAGCATCGCGCCGGAACCTGAGTGAGCGACCAGACCACACTAGAAGACACGGCGTGTCCTTCATCGTCGCCGACGGGTTATCGGCGCTGGCCGTCCAGCGCCACGCTCCGGCGATGCTCGACGCCATTCTGTCGCGGCTCGATCCGGGCGATTGGCATATCGCGCCGATCGCGCTGGTTGAACAGGGCCGGGTCGCCATCAGCGACGAAATCGGCTCGCTTCTCGGTGCGCAGCAGGCCATCATCCTGATCGGCGAGCGGCCCGGCCTCAGCTCCCCGGACAGCCTCGGCATCTACCTGACCTACGGGCCAAAGATCGGCAACACCGACGCCAACCGCAACTGCATCTCCAACATCCGCGCCGCCGGTCTGAGCTACCCCGCCGCCGCCCACCGCCTGCTCTACCTGATGACCGCCGCCCGCCGCCTCGGCCTCTCCGGCGTCACCCTCAAGGACGACTCCGCCGCTCTCGACCCGGGCGGTGATATTCCTCAGTTAGCCCGCAACTTCCTCGTCGACGAGGAATAGAAAGCCAAAGGATTCGTAGGGGTGGAGCTCGTCTCCACCCGCGTACGTATGCAGTCCTCTTGCAGTGTAAAGAGAAGCTCTACCTCCACGTGAGTTAGGTTCTTCAACTCCATCCCAACATCAATGCACAGATTGATTAATCCGGGTACGATCGAGCGAAACGACGTGCGAAGGCTGCATACAGAAAGACGAACGATGACAACAACCGATCTGAACATCGACCTCCTCCGAACGACTCTGCGAACTACCGGGCATCCCGGGCCGCGAAGAAGCGGTGCGAGACTTCGTGCGGCGAGAAATGACCCCGCTCGTCGACGAGATCAGCGTCGATGCGCTCGGCAACCTGATCGGCGTCCGGCACGGCCAGGGCGGGCCGCGGGTGATGATCGCCGCCCACCTGGACGAGATCGGCTTCATGGTGAAACACATCGACGACAAGGGGTTTCTGAGGCTCCAGCCGACCGGTGGCTTCGACGTCTCACGCCTGCCCGCCCAGCGCGTCATCGTCCATGCATCCTCCGGAGAGACCTTTCGAGGGCCGCTCAACGTCGCCGGAAAGCCGCTCCACATGACGCCACCGAGCGAGCAAAAGCCGCCGACCGTCGACGACCTGTTTGTTGATATTGGACTGAGCGCAGAAGAAGCCAACGAGCACATTCAGATCGGCGACATGGTGACGCTCTACCGGGAGCTGGAGTGGTCCGGCCACAACATCATGGCGAAGTCGCTCGACGACCGCGTCGGCATCTTCGTCATGCTCGAAGCACTGAGGGCACTCGACGGACCGACCAACGCCGAGATCATCGCCGTCGCGACGGTCCAGGAGGAGGTCGGCACCCGCGGCGCGGGCGTCGCCGCCTTCGCCTACGAGCCGGACGTCGCCCTGGCGCTCGACATCTCACCGGCCGGTGACTACGCCGGGGCGCCGGAGGAGACGGCCGGACTCTGGCTCGGCAAGGGCGTCGGGATCAAGGCGATGGATATGTCGACGATATCGAGCTACCCGCTGAACCTGCACCTGAAGCAACTCGCCCGCGACAACGGCATCCCCTTCCAGATGGAGATCCTCACCCGCGGCGGCACCGACGCCGGCGCGATGCAGCGCGCCCGTTCCGGCGCCCCGGCCAGCACCCTCTCGATCCCCGTCCGCTACGCCCACACCGTCAACGAGACCTGCTCCCCCACCGACGTCCAGGCCACCATCGACCTGCTCAAGCTCTTTCTGGAGCACGCCCACGAGGGTGACTATCGGGAGCAGGGTTAATACAGAATCGAAGCCTGAAACCTACTGACTGAGGTATCTCACTATGCTCGACTCCAGCGACGCGAGTGCCGATTCAGCATCTTCGATCTCGACACCGAACCGGGCACCCTCCATACCATTGGCGGAGGCGCTGAGCGCATCGCGAATTTCACGCGGAGTACTTCCGTCGATCGCACCATCAGCAGCGTACAGATTGTCTGCCAGCCCACCTGCATCGAGCGTTCCCTCCCTGATACCGATCAATCCACGTGAGAATCCGCCTGAGCAGCGGATCTTTACGATAGGTGTTCGGATCGCTGTCAGAACGCTCTGTATTTCATCAGGACCCGCATAGAACACTTCAAGGACTGTCGACATTGGGCATAGAGTCGGGTGGCTCAGCATCGTGCACCCAGCATCTTCAAGTTCATCCAGATATCCTTCCCGTACATGGAGCATGCACCCAGATCGGCATACCACCTCCGGCATGAGTAGAGGCTTCCACTGGGATGTTGATTTCGACTGCCGCTGGCGGTGGCGCTGTACTATCTCTACGGTGAAAACAACGCTACGGACAACCACATCTGCACTCCTCTACGTACCCGTAGTGTGCGGAATCTGCTGTCGTAGTTCCTCCGCACCGGGGAAGTCGACGGAGAGCAGTTTTTGGAGCACGGCCGTTCGTCGGCTCGTAGCTCGCGAGGTGGATCTATCACGTCTGGGTTCTGCATTGCACTGCCATTCAACCGGGACCACTGCTACTTACCACCGATATAGAACGTATCGGGTTCACCGGGATCTTCACCGATTTCAGCGAGAGCAAGCGCGGCCAGCCGTCGAATCTCATCCCATTCCAGAGCCCGATCTGAAGGCGACGCAGCCATCGAAGCCGCTGCATGCTGCGATCCACAGACTGTCTCCTACCGCTCGGCCGGAAGTGGAATGGGCTGCAGTTTGAGTTTGAGTAGCGCGTTCTTGCCAAAGCTGGTAATCACGATGCTACCCATTAGAAATGCGGCGAACGAGCTGATCCAGATCTCGATCATAAGGGCCTGCAGCACGATAGAGACAAAGAACACTGTCGCTACAAGGGACTCTTTCTGGTGATCGTTCTGATCGCGCTGCATATCCTCCCAGAGTTCGCTATCCGGCGGTAGATCTTTGAATCCCGAGCGCGTGATGGTGAATAGCACTCTGCGACTCGTACGATCGAACATCCATCCAAAGACAATGAGTGGTGCTAGAAGTGCAGTTCCGAAGAAGGGCAGCATAACTCCCAAAGCCGGCCACTGAGAAGGTTCATAAACGATTAGCGCAATTCCCTCAGCAATCGTCAAGATGACAAACAAGCCGACCATAAAGCAATCGAGCCAACGTAGGTTACGGTGTTCAATGGACCGGACTTGGAGATCATCGATCGAGGCGCGGAATATGCTTCCAGCCCCGAACAGATCCATGAAAATCGGGTAGACGAACAGCCCTCCTGCCAGCGCAAGCATGTACTCCTGGCTATGCACAAAGTAGACCAGTCCAGCTGCGACTAGTCCGACATGCAGGACGTAGATACCAATTTGGATTCTTCGCAGCTTCGCAATTGTCTCCAGATCGTGGTCCACGAATTGCACCTCGCCAGTTCTGCCGATAGTCCCCAATAGTCTGATGCGGGAACGATACTTCCGACATCCCCAATTGGTCCGGAAGCAGACGGGTCTCGGTTAGTGGGAGGATGAGCGGTTCGACGGCTCCAATAGATGCTCAATCATCACTGCGACACCGTCGTCATCATTCGATGCGGTCACGGCGCCGGCTGCGGTAAGGACGTCGGGATGGGCGTTGGCGACAGCGACACTGTGGCCGGCCCAGCGCAGCATCGGGAGATCGTTGGGCATGTCACCGAAGGCGATGACCTCGGCACTCGTGAGGCCGAACTTCTCAGCAGTCTGGATCAGCGCCGCCGCCTTGTCGATGCCGCGACGAGAGATTTCGAGGAACTCCATCGTCGAATGGGTGATCTCGCACGCAGTCAGGTCGAGTCCCAGCGCGACATCGAGCAGTTGCTCGAACTCAATCTCCGGATGACGGACGATGAGCTTCGTCACAGGTTCCTGTAGCAACAGATCTATGTCCGCCGTGATGCCACCGGGATCGAGCAATGCTCCGGGGATACTGGAATAGCGGGCATCCCAACCAAAGCGCAGCCCCATCTCGACGGCAAAACAGACCCCTGGCAACCGTTCGCGCATCGCGGTGGCGATATTCAGCGCTTCAGCCGCTTCAAGCGCGGCATGTTCCAGGATCGTTCCAGCCGCGCTGTCATAAATCAGCGCACCGTTGCAGCAGATCGCGAAATCGAAGACTACCTGCTGCGACGCAAGCGCTTGGACAAAACGCGGCGGGCGGGCTGTTACAGGAACGACGAAGACACCATTCTCACGCACGCGTGCCAGCACATCGACGGTCCGGGGCGACATCGTCCCGTCCGAACGCAGCAACGTCCCATCAAGGTCGACAGCAATCAGCCGCATAGCGTTCATTCGAGCCTGCAGTGTCTATTCAGGCAGAGCATAGCGCGGCTCCTGGGACGGCTTCGAATTCTCATACTCCGGAGCGTCTTCTGACACTCCCGCAAACGGCTGTTCAACGATCAATCCATCTCGCACCAGCCCCTCGACGTAGGGCTGAAGCCAGCCATTCTCAGAGCGTTCACTGTCTATCAGATGGATAGATGGTCGGCGGTGAGGCCATGGGGAGCATCCCGAAGGAGGTCGACAATACGGCCGCGGAAATAGCGGCTGGTCGTTTCGAAACGCTCAACCGGTTGTCGACCGCGACGCTGCACCCGGGTGGACTGTACCTCGGCCAGAGCCTCGTTGATGACCGGCCTGGCAACGCACCAATGAGCAAGCGGACAGACGTCGCAGTCAGCGGTGCGCGCTTTGCAGACCAAGGCACCGAGTTCGATCAGCGCCTGATTCCAGCGGTATCCTTCGCTTGACGGAACACTCTTAGCGGCTAATTGCTCTATTTCGCGTGGTTTCGCGGCTAGTTGCGGCACTTCCGAGCCAAGCAGTACTCGATGCAGCACACGGCGGATGTTCGTGTCGACGAATCCAACATCCTGTTCGAACGCGAAACAGGCGATTGCACCGGCTGTGTAAGGCCCGATCCCCGGCAACGACCGCAGTTCATCGACCTCCCGCGGCATCTCGCCGCCGAACTCATCGACGACCGCACGTGCAGCCCGTTGCAGGTTCAACGCCCGTCGGTTGTAGCCCAGCCCGGCCCAGGCACGGATCACCTCACTCGCCGGTGCGTCGGCCAGCGCCTCCAGCGTCGGGAACAGTTCGAGGAAGGCGTGATATTTCGGGATCACCCGGTCGACCTGCGTCTGCTGCAGCATGATCTCCGACACCATGATCCGGTAGGGGTCGCGCGTCCGCCGCCACGGCAGATCGCGCGCATTTGCCCGGTACCAGTCGAGCAGCGCCTGTTGTGCTTCAGGAGGCATCGTTTTCATGGGTTGAAGTGTACGAATCCTCGTCCGAAGAAGATCTCCAAGTGAGATCCCTCCCACACGTAGAGACGTGCCGTTGGCGCGTCTCGGTTTCGGTACAAACCATTTCCCCGGTAAATATCGACGTTGATAAGGAGACGCGCCAACGGCACGTCTCTACCCAACGAAACGGGTCTTTTGCTAATCTGATCGAGAAACGCTCGAATGGACACAGCACCATGACCTATTTCAACGGCCGGTATCGAATCGCCTCAACGCGCCTTCAGACCTGGGACTACTCGCAACCTGGCGCGTACTTCGTCACGATTTGCACACAGCATCGACAGCCGTTCTTCGGGCAGATTGTCGATCACGAGATGCGATTGTCTCCGGCTGGCATCATCGTCACCGAAGAGTGGCAGCGGACCACTGAACTGCGGTCGAGAATCATGCTCGATGGCTGGATCGTCATGCCTAACCATCTCCACGGCATCATCTGCATCGACTTCGATCCAGAATCCCCAGACGTGATCGACCACACCATTCGATGGAAGCCCGATATCCTCGGGTCGATCATCAACCAGTTCAAAGGCGCTTGTACTCGTCGAATAAGACGCGAGGTTGACCAATCCTTCCGCTGGCAGTCCCGCTTCTACGAGCACATCATCCGCAACGATCAATCCCTCGAACAGATCCGTGCTTACATCAAGGACAACCCCATCCAATGGGAAGACGATCAACTGTTCATCACGTAGAGACGTGCCGCTGGCGCGTCTCGGTTTCTATACGATCGTCTCCCCGGTGACCGATGACAGTTGCGTAGCGGAGACGCGCCAGCGGCACGTCTCTACGGGTTGCACCCCCTCGCTTCCCCACCTATGATGCTCCCCACCAACGCAACGAAAGGCGGGGTTGATGGCGGAGGAACGACGAAAACTGAGAGCGGGAGTCATCGGGACCGGGACGATCGCGTTTAGCGCTCATCTCCCGGCCTTCCAGAAACTACAGGATGAGATCGAACTGGTCGCCGTCGCCGACGTGCGGGCCGAAGCTGCCATGACGGCGGCCGAGATGTACGGCGTCGAGACCCACTACACCGACTACCAGGAGATGCTACGCCGGGAGCGGCTCGACTTCGTCGATATCTGCACGCCCGAATTCCTGCATCCCGAACAGACCGAAGCCGTCGCCCAGGCCGGCGTTCACGTCCTCTGCGAGAAGCCGATGGCCTCCAACGTCTCCGGAGCCGACCGGATGATCCGCGCCTGCGAAGCCGCCGGCGTGAAGCTGATGATCGCCCACTCGCGCCGCTTCACCGGCCGCTACATGCAGATCCGGGCTGCCATCGAGCGCGGCGACATCGGCGAGGTGCGCTACGTCCGCGAGAACGAGCGCCGCCCACAGACGATGTACGACCGGCTGCGATTGGCGACCGACCACTGGGCGCCGGAGGGCAGCAAGAGCTGGCTGCAGATGGCCCAGTACACCCACGGGGCAGCGATGACCAACGCCGTCCACGAGACCGACCTGGCACGCTGGTTCGTCGGCCGCGAACCGACTTCGGTCTACGCCGAAGCCCGGATGACCCAGTCCGACTCCGAGATCCCCGACATGGTCACCTACACCGTCGAGTTCGAGGGTGGCGCAATCGCCGCCGCCGAGGTCGTCAACCACCTGCCGCGAGGCTACCCCTACTTCCATATGATGGAGGTCATCGGCACCGAGGGCAGACTCCAGGCGATCGATACCGAACAGAGCCCGTCCACCCTCGCCCACGCCACCGGCATGACCCAGCAACAGAATTTCCCGGTCCTGCTGCACGTCGACGAGGCCTATGTCCGCGAGATCCGCGCCTTCGCCGACGCCATCCGGAACGACACCGAGCCGGTGTTGAGCGCCTATGAAGCGCGCGGTGCAATCGAACTAGCAGCCGGCGCAGTGCTCTCCTATCAACGTGGCGAGCCGGTCAGTCTACCGTTGCCGGAAGGAGTCGATATCGATGGCTAACACAGGAAACTGGACGATCCTCGGCGACGAGCGGCTCGCCGCCATGTTGACCGAGGCAGCGAAGTACATCGACGCTCCAGCTCCAACGACCGTTACGACCGCATCAGACAACGTGCCTGCCGAAGCCATCGCGACCGGCGCAGCGCTGCTGGCGGAGGGAGCACGCTCGGTCGTCTCGCCGCTCTACGGCTTCCGGGTGCTCGAAGAAGCAGCCCGGGCAGTACAGGCTGGCGAAGCCGGGAAGATTTACGGCTTCTTCGGCTCCTACCGGCTCGAACGGGGCGCATCATCCGACGAACTGCGCGATCAGGCGCTCGTGCCGCTGCTGTCCTATGCCCTCGAGATCTTCCACAGCGCCGTCGAACGGGTCATGGTCCGCCGCGCCTCGCTGCTGGCCAGCGACGACGCCTGGTTCGTGACCATACGGCTGGCCGACGAAACGCTGCTGACACTCGAAGTGATGGCGACCCGCTCGTCGGGTGCTGGCCCCCAGATACTTGTCGAGATCACCGGCTCCGAGCAGGTCCTGCGCGTCGAACCGACCCGCCAATCCGTCATCCTCGAGAGGACCGATGCACCGGCAAGCGCTCTGCCCTGGTGGGAAGACGAAGCCGAACGCCTCCTCGCCTACATCGCCTCCCGCCCCACCGAAATCCGCTCCGGCGAACGGCTGCGCGAGGTCTGGGCGGCGGCTGAGCAATCGTTGGAGAGCAGCACCGCTAGCACTCTGTAGCAATCAGTACCGGGAGCCGATCAGCGACGAAGCTAGATCCTGATTTTCGAACAAAGATGTTCGCTACCGGGAATTGATACACGCCGCTTATCACTGAACTTGATAGCAGTTGGATATGTGCATGTTTCCGTCCATATCCAGGATGCTCGCTCTGAGCGAGAGGAGCGGCACGCCAAGCTGATGGCGCATCCACGTAAGTATGTCTCGGCTGACCTCGAACTTCATCTCCTCTCCGGCGTTGAGCCGAAACACATCGTTGTCGCGGATCAACTCATGTACCACCTCACGCCCAACGGTGCTTGACACATTGCCATAGATGAGAGTGACTGAGCGCTCGCCTAGATTGCACACCCGAACGTTAACGCCGCCATCGGGTGCGCCCTCAATCTCGACTGTGATCTGCACCATGGTCGTCTTGCCTCCTATGACACCCAACGGCATCGTATGGGCGGATGATGGGATCCTGAGATGACTACTTGCTGACCGGCGAAACGCTGGCATATTTCTAAACCGGTTGACAATCTGGATGATAACTCTCAAGAGCAGCGGGATGCGCGCGTGCGTGCGTTTCGGTAGGGCTCAGCCAGGTCCCGACGCTGCTACCATGGCCCGATGTATCGCACCTCATCTGACGAGTGGAGTCCACATGAGCGGTATCGAGGCTAGAGGCGTATGGATCAGCGCGGCGGCTGATTGACGCGCCAATCATATCCGCAGAGACCGATCCGAGCATCGGGGAGAATATCCAGGGGCCATCGCTGATTCGGGTGCCAGAGTGGATCGAGGAGCCGCTCGGACGCTACTACCTCTACTTTGCCGACCACAAGGGCAGCTACATCCGGCTCGCCTATGCCGATGCGCTCGTCGGGCCGTGGCGGGTGCATGTGCCGGGGAGCCTGCGGCTGGAGCAGTCGCACTTCCCGACCGAGCCGCTGCCGCTCGAGCGATGCAGTGCTCGAAGAACACACGCAGCGCTACCGGGAGAGCGGGAGACAATTACCCCACGATCTGAGGCTGGAGTTGACCGACGCCGCACATCGCCTCGCCCGATGTCCATGTTGATGACGAGAACCAGCGGATAATCATGTACTTCCACGGACTCGAAGCGCCGAGCCGGCAGGTGACGCGGGTTGCGACCTCGACCGACGGCATCCAGTTCACCGCCGAGTCGCCGATCGTCGTCGAACGCAGTTACCTGCGCGTCTTCGAGCACCGGGGCACGACCTACGGTATGGCCATGCCCGGACAGCTCTATCGCTCGACGGACAGCTTTGCCCAGTTCACCGAGGGGCCGCTGATCTTTAACTCCAACATGCGGCACTTCGCCATGCTGAAGCGCGACGACACTCTACACGTCTTCTGGACCCAGGTCGGTGACGCGCCGGAGCGCATTCTTCACTCAACCATCGACCTCAGCCGGGATTTTGAGGATTGGATCGACGTTGGTACACGAGAAGTCCTCCGTCCTGAACGGATTTGGGAAGGTGCCGAGGCACCGGTTGAGCCTTCGATTCGCTCGGTCGCCTACGGGCTCGTCAATCAGCTTCGAGATCCGGCGATCTACGAGGAAGATGGGCGCGTCTATCTCCTCTACGCCGTCGGCGGCGAGTCTGGCATTGGGATCGCTGAGATCGAATGGCAAGAGGCATGATCGGGCCCCTGTGACGACAGGATCCAGACCTCTCGGGAAGACATTCTTTCCCGAATTCGTAGGGGTGGGGCTTGTCCTCCATCCGCGTACATGCAGTCGCCTCGAGCCGGGTGGAGACAAGCTCCACCCCTACGACGTCACACACTGACATCGCCATCAAGCCGTTCGATGTATCTACTTTGCCCGACCCTGATTCACCCTCCGTAGCGCCAGTTGAAGTAGTGCTGGCCGACGTTGCCGGCCTCGACGACGAAGCCCTCGGGGTTGCCCGGCGTGTAGGTCAGGCAACGCCGCTCGAAGCACTGGATCAGGACATCGCGCTCCGTACCGGCGACCTTGACCCGTCGCCCAGTACGCCTCGGTGATCGGCCTGCCCGTCGCGAAAAAGGCATTCTCAAAGAGCTTGCTGTTGACGATCTGCCCATTCTCGAGAACCGGTCCGCTGGAATTCATGAAATCCCAGAAAGGCGCCGCGATGCCGTGGTTCGTCACATCATCGACGAATCCGACAGCCACGTTCTGACCCGCAAGCTGCTGGTCATCGGTCACGTTCCCGGCCCGGTCAACTCGCTGGATGATTGCCGTGCCAACCGCACGCGGGGCAGCACCCAGTAGCCCGTTGAAGGTCGCGTAGGTCGGTCCGTTCGCATCGTCGGCGTCGCCCGCGACATTGACCTGAGCTGGCGTACGCGCCTCGAAAGCGGCGTTGCCAACCTGCATCTGGCCGGTGATCAACTCGACAACGAGCAAACCGTTTGTGACATACCAGATCGAGTTCGGGTCGGCGTTCGGATCGGTGATCTCCATCCTGGCCTTGTCGAAGTACTGGACCTCGCGCATCTGCCCGGGTGACTCGGCATAGGGCTCCATGATGACGGCGGTGAAGGCCTGCGGCCCCCACATCCAGGTGCGCGCCGTCACCGCGTCGGCAACCAGCTTGTCGGTTCGCTCCCAAACGCGCTGGAAGAGGTCGTTGCCGGGCGGCTGCGGTCCAGTCGGCGGGGCAGGGTTGGGGTTGGGCGGCATCGGGCCCGGTGGAATCGGCCCGGATGGCCCACCGGTGACCTCCACCAGCTGTGTTGCCATGCCGGTGTCGTCATCGGCAACCTGAACGCCGATCGTCGTTTGTCCATCGATGGAGCACTGGCCCATGTTTCCAACGCCAGCCGTCTCGTAGCTACCGTTGTTGTCGCAATCGAAGCTATAGGTCAGCGGATCGCCAGCGCCGCCAGGGTCGGTCGCCGTCACCTGAATCTGGGCCGGCTGGCCAGCCGGAACCGGGGAGTTGGTCGTGATGTCCGTGATCGTCGGCGGCACGTTGTTGATCGTATGCACGACCATGTTCGATCCAGTGCCACTGTTCAGGGTCGTTTCCGTCACCGCCACGACAACGTTGACAGGGTCGCTCGGCGTCCCGGTCGGATTATCGTCAGCGTAGGTGTGCGCCGGTCCTGTGCAGGTGGTCTGGGCATCGTCGACCGTCCCAGCCTGAGGACCGCTGCCATCACCGTAGTCAACCGTGCAGGTGACAGTCAGATCTTCGTCAAACCGATTGATCTCTTCAATGGTGAACGCTGCTGTGGCGATGACCTCCTGACCTTCGTTGGAAGGCGACGGCGTCACGACCGGAACTTGGACAATCGGAGGCTGCAGTTCGAACGCGCCGATGTCGCAAGCGCCGCCTTTCGGCCGGTCGACGCCACGTTGATCCTGGGCCGAGGAGCGCGCGCAGTCGGCAGCGTCAACTGGCCGGCGAGTCCGGATTGAGCTTCATCGTCCAGGTCGGTCCACCGTTAGCGCCCAGCGAGTTCAGCCCGATGTTGGGGATGTTCTGCATGTCGCCAGCAGCCGTCAGATCCGCAGGTCGAGTCATTGCTAAGGTTGGAGCCCAGCGACGTGACCGTGCCCTCGCAATTTGTCGTCGAGGCCGATGCGTTGTTGGCAATGATCGATCCCTGGAGGGTGAGATCGCCAGCGTTGCTGATACCACCGCCGGACGACGACGTATTCGCCACGATCGTGCTGGCCGTGATGGTGGATGTCGCACCCTGATCATTCCGAATCGCCCCGCCGAAGTTGTTCGGGTTGTTGTTGATGAAGGACGTGTTGGCGGTGAAGGTGCTCGCGATGATGGTGAGGGTACCGCCATCGGCATTCGTGATCGCTCCGCCCGATTCGTTCGACGTGTTCCTGGCGAAGAGCGAAGAAGTGATCGTTGCCGTGCCACCACGATTGACAAGAGCGCCGCCAGAAGAATTTCGCTATGCTGTCCTCGAAGCTCGTTCCAGTGACCGTCAACATGCCCTGATTCGAGATCCCCCCGCCGTACCTTGCCTGACCTACGAGACGGCTGTCCGTGATTGTGAGGGTAGCGCCTTCAGCGTTGAAGATCGCTCCGCCATAATCCCGGGCCTGCCCACTAATCGTGCTTTTATCGATCGTGAGTGTGCCTTCGTTGTGGATTCCGCCCCCGTCACCCGATGGCAGGCTTCGGCCGCCAACAACTGCCAGCCCGCCCTTCAGGCTCAGCGAGGCTCCAGCGTTGACCCGAAACATCTGCGTCATCTGATTACCGCTCAGCAGGATTCGGTCAGAAGCCCCGGCCGGAGGAGCAAAGGTGCCACCCCCGTCGATGACGACATTCGAGGTGATCGTCTTCGTGGTCGTCAAGAAGATTATCCCGGTACAGCCGAACGTGACCGTCCCGCCGCCGGTCGTCTGAACGGTATTCAGGGCCGCATCCGAACCCCGCCTCGGTACACTCGGAAACGACCGCATCAGCGGCAAGGGCGGATTGCGGATTGAGCCCTGGAGATGTTGGGATATCGGGAGTCAGACCGGTGAAACTTCCAGCAAGAAGGACGAGAACGATCAACACCAATCGAACCTTTGGCCAACCCATGCAAACCCCGTTCTCATCTATCGATCATTTCAAAGTAGATACCAATGTCGCGCAACACTAGCACGGCCCCGAATCCCCTCCCAAATCGCTCCAACGACGATCAGGCCGAGCGTCTTTATCCTATAGTTGCCGCCCGTCAAATGGGCGCATGACAGTCCTCGATCTCGCCCGCGACGACGCTTGGAATACCTGCCAGCATCGCGCCTGCCGATCTACAGCATGTTGTCGAGATGCCTTCGTGCGATTCGAGACTAGAATGATCAGGCTGGGACGAGATCATCAGCATGGCGACCGAGTTCGAATCAAGATTGTGAAACGATGGAGAACAGGATCACAAGTAGACCGCCAACCAGAATGGGACGGGCGCTGGCCGGCAGAGCCCTGGAACTAGCCCAATTACACGACACACGGCGGTTAGGCGGTACGCAGCAGGCGCTGAACCTGACACAACCCGTGACAGCGTCACTACCAGAGCATGTGCAGCAGGCGGCAGGCGACGCCCTCGACCGCGGCGAGACGCACTACACCGTGCGGCCCGGCGTCCCGGAACTACGCGAGGCCGTCGCCGGGCGGCTAAACGCCAACGGCTTTTCGGCGACGCTCGACCGGACGGTCATCACCAACGGTGGAGCCGAGGCGCTCTACATCGCGCTCCAGGCGACGCTCGCGCCCGGCAAGCCGCGCGCTGGTCCATGGCCCGGCTGAACCACAGCTGATCGAGATGATCGAGTTCATCGGCGCTGAAGCCGTGCAGACGGTGGGCACAGCAAGCGAACGGTTCTGGCCACAGGCAAGCGCTCTTGAAGGTGTAGAAGGCGACGTACTGGTGCTAACCTCGCCCTCGACAGTCAGCGGAGCGGCGCAGCCATTGGCGGAACTCGCCAGTATCGCAAGAGAAGCCGTCGAACGCGGGATGAACGTGATCCTCGATCGGAGTCTGGCGGACTGCCGCTACGAGCCGGACGACGAACGCTGGCCCGACAGAGAGCTTGCCGAGCAAGTCTTCGTCATCGGCTCCTTCTCGACCAGCCACGGGCTGCGCGGCTGGCAGGTCGGCTACTTCGTCTCACCAGAAGACCAACTCGGCAGGTTGCGGGAGCTCAAGCAGGCGCTTTCGATCTGTACGACCGCCGTCTCCCAGTTCGCCGCCCTGGCCGCACTCGAAGGTCCGGACGATTGGATTGTCGAGCGCCGGGATATCTTCAGAGCATGCCGGGACCGGACTATCGAACGACTGCGGCAGGCGGGCCTCGATGTCATCCAGCCCGACGCCTATGCCCCGCTCCTCATTGATACACGCAGCATCGATCCTGACGATCGTGCCGTAGCCCATATGCTGGAAGAAGGGGCCAACGTGATCGTCGAACCGGGATCACTCTTCGGTCCGGCAACAAGCGGGGTTCATCAGGATCAACCTCGGCTGCGCCGATGAAGCACTGAATACCGGAGTCGAGGCAATCACCGCCCTGAATCAGAACGGAATCCGACATGGTCAGTGAGCCTCAGGCAACGCCAGCGAGCGTCAACATCTTCGACCTGATGGAGCTGGCCAAGGCCACCACCGGCGCGATCTCGATGGGCTTAGGCGACCCCGACCTCGACACCCCAGCCCACATCATCGCCGCCGCCAAACAGGCTATCGCCGAAGGGCGCACCGGTCCCGCGCCACCGACCGGGCTGCTGGAGCTGCGCGAGGCTATCGCCCGCAAGTTGGCACGGGACAACGGCATCAACGTCGACCCGGAGACCGAAGTGCTGGTGACGACCGGCGGCCAGGAAGCGCTCTTCCTGCTCGTCCAGGCGTTGATCGAGCCCGGCGACGAGGTGCTGGTGCCCGACCCGCGCTACACCTCCTACGACGAGGCGATCGAGCTAGCCGGCGGCCGGATGGTGCTGGTCCCGACGATCGAGGCGGAGGACTTCGATCTCGATCCGGATGAGGTCGCCAAACGCATCACCCCTCGAACGAAGGCGCTGTTGATGATCTCGCCAAACAACCCGACGGCCGGTATTGTCTCGCCCGACAACGTCCGCCGTCTGGCCGAGATCGCGATCGAACGCGACCTGATCGTCATCTCCGACGAGATCTACGAGAAGTTCCTCTATGACGATGCCAAACAGCTCAGCATCGCCTCGCTGCCCGGCATGAAGGAACGCACGATCACCCTCAACGGCCTCTCGAAGACCTACGCCATGACCGGCTGGAGGATCGGCTACCTGGCCGGGCCGCCCGAGTTCATCAGGGTTGCGACGGCCCTGAAGGAGATGGTCAATCTCCAGGCTCCGACCGTCTCACAGTGGGCGGGAGTAACCGCCCTCAACGGCCCGCAGGAATGCGTCGAAGAGATGCGCCAGACCTACGCCGCCCGCCGGAAGCTGCTGATGGGCGCGCTCGACGAGATGGGCTTCACCTACGGGACGCCGAGGGGTGGGCTCTATATCTGGACCAACACCGCTTCAACCGGCATCGAATCGACCGCCCTCTCATACCGTTTTCTGAAGGAGGCCAAGGTGCTGATCTTCCCCGGCACCGGCTTCGGCGCTCATTGGGGCGACTATATGAGGATGACCCTGCTCCAACCCATCGAGGTTCTCGAAGAGGCGATCAGCCGCATGCGCCTCGTGCTCGGCTGATTCACTGGACGCCTACGACGTGCCGAAACGGGATGGCTTTATGTCCAGACAGTTCGCAGGCCAGGAAGCCGCCTCCTCTGGCGCTACGTCTCCAAATCGCTCGAGTTGCTCGTCGCGCTCACTCTGACAGAGGAGCGTATTCGATTGCAGGCATCGGACTTAAAGCGCGCTGGAGTCGAGTGGGCAAATTGTGCTGGATGAGCCATGGTTAGCGCAACGCGAACTAATTGGCCCGTTAACATCCAGACGTTTATCCGCAATCTGTAAGAGCACGAATCATCTGTATTCGATTACTATCCTCGCAATCCCCGCCTCAATCAGCGCTCGCAGTAAGCGCCATGGTCTCCAAAATTCCCGATACCTTCAATAAGAACGGGATCCCTAAGCGAATAGAAGCGGCGTTGAAAGAGGGTGCTTATTCGGTGCCCTGTTCATACTAATTGTCTGCAAGTATCCTCCAGATTTGTCAGAAGACTATCTTCAGGTGTTGACGTACGGACGAAGGTAAGGCTATGCTCCCAACGGTTTCGCTGTAGCGCAAATAGTGACGACGACGCTCTCGTGAGTCCCACCCGACCAGAGGGCGTAAGGAAATACCTACTCGTCGTCTTTTTAGGGGGATGCATGAGTTCTCTGAGTCCGCGCGAACTTGCCGATCGAGTTTACGCAAATTGGGAGCGATTCTATCAAGAGGGCCGAATCGACCGTAGGACACTGATGAAGGCCGCTATGGTCTGGGCTGGCAGCGCTGGCGCAATGGGTCTCCTCGCGGCCTGTGGCGGCGATGATGACGATGATGATGGCGGCGCATCTGGCGGCGCGGCTACCAACACCCCCGCCCCGGACACCGCAGACGAACCGACCGCAACCGAGGCCAGCGCGCCGGAGCCAACTGCAGCCGAGGATAGCGGCAGCACGGGCGACGGCGGAACGTTGACGGTCATCATCAGCGAGTCCGATCTACCGACGATGGACCCGCACATGCACAACCTGCGCACTGGGATCATCGTCTTCTATCACACGCACGACAATCTCGGAGTACGCAACCGGGAAACGAACCTGATCGAACCGTGGCTCGCCGAGAGTTGGGAGAACATCGAGCCCACTGTCTGGGAGATGAAACTCCGCGATGATGTGACCTTCCACAATGGCGACCCCTTCACCGCTGAAACGGTGAAGTGGAATTGGGAACGGATCATCAATCCGGAACAAGCCAGCCCACAAATTGGCAACCATGTCGCTATCGCCGGTGTCGAAGTCATCGACGACTACACCGTTCACGTAACGACCAAAGAGCCGTACCCGATCTTCACCGAGCGCCTCCAGAACTTCCAGATGATCCCCGAAAAACTGGCCCAGGCCGAGGGAGACGCCTATCTGGCGGAGCATCCGGTCGGAACCGGCCCGTATATGCTCGAGGAATGGAAAAAAGGCCAGGAGATCGATCTCACCCGCAATCCCAACTACTGGAACTCCAATGTCAACGCAGCCTACGAAAAGCTGGTCCTGCGCATCGTCCCTGGCCTGCCGACACAACTTGCCGAGCTCCTGGCGGGCAACGCCGACATCATCCGCGTCGTCCCGTTTGACCAGATGGAGACGGTCGCGAATTCCGGTGTTGCAACACCGATCACCCAGGCGATCCTACGCGTCGGATTTGTGCGCCTGGACGCAATGGGCCGTTCGGGACCGAGCCCGTTCCAGGAGGCAAAGGTGCGCAACGCCGCCAATCATGCCGTCGATATCGAAGGCTACATCGCTTCGTTGCAGCCCGGCGGAGATCGGGCGCCAGCGCTGCTGAATCCGAAGCACTTTGGTTTTGACCCAACAGTTGAACCGCACAAATACGATCCCGATCTGGCAAAGCAGTTGCTCGAAGAAGCCGGCTATCCGGACGGCATCGATGTCAAGTGGCTGCGCGGCCCATCGTCCATGCCAAACCAGGATCAGGTCGACCAGGCTATGCAGCGCGACCTGGAAGCGGTCGGCATCCGGGCGGAATTCGAGACCCTCAGCGATGGCAACGTCTTCACGACGCGCCACAACGAGGGCAACGGCGGCGACATGATGAACTACAACTGGGGTTCCTACTCGGTCTTCGACGCCGATGGCATCTACTGGGACATGCTTCATAGCAGCTCGATCTTCACCTACTACAACAATGCCGAACTCGACGCTTTACTGGAAGACGGCCGTGGATCGCTTGATCCGGAAGCGCGCCTAAAGATCTACGCCGATGCTCAACGCATCGTCCGCGCAGAAGCGCCAATGATCTTCATGTGGGGCTTCCACTCCGTCTGGGGCGTCAACAACGATGTCGAATGGTCGCCAAGACCCGATGAGATTGACCAGTACTTCACCGCGCGGCCCAAGGCATAAACCGACGAGACGGGGGATGTGCTGCAATGTATTGCGGCACATTCCTCATCTTCACCAGGAGCCGGTCAGTATTCGTAGGGGAATAAGCAACCGTGGGCGCGTACATTGCAAGTCGCATGGTACAGATGATCATCGCCGTATTCGGCATCTCGGTCATCGTATTCGTTATCACCAACATGATTGGTGATCCAGCCAACGTCTTGCTACCCCCCGAAACACCGTACGAGCAACGCGAAGTCTTCCGGGAACAGATGGGCTTCAACCGTCCCCTCATCGTCCAGTACGGCGACTTCCTGGCCCATGCGATTCGTGGCGACTTCGGCACATCCTTCCGCACAGAGCGCTCTGCGCTTACGATCGTCATGGAACGTATGCCGGCGACGTTGCTCTTGACTCTTACCGGCACTGTGCTTGCAACCTGTATCGCCATTCCGATGGGCATCATCTCAGCCTACAAACGCCACAGCATCTGGGAGAACCTGACGACATTATTCGTCGTTGCCGGCCAGGCGATGCCAATCTTCTGGCTCGGACTGATGCTCATCATCGTCTTCGGGGTCAATCTGAAGTGGTTACCGCCTTCCGGATACGGTGATTTTGGCATTGACCGCCTGAAACACTTGGTCCTGCCGACAGTCGTCCTCGGTGTCTTTCTGGCGCCGGTTACCGAGCGACTCGTTCGCTCTGGCGTGCTAGACGCCCTCACTCAGGACTACGTGCGGACAGCCCGAGCAAAAGGCGTGAAAGAACGCACCGTGCTGGTCCGGCACGCGTTTCGCAACTCGATCATCCCGGTCATCACCGTGCTCGGGCTGCAGTTCGGCCAACTTCTCGGCGGGGCAGTGATCACAGAATCTGTCTTCGCCTGGCCCGGGGTCGGTCTGCTGGCAATAGAATCAATCCGGAACGCCGATTTCCCGGTCACCCAGGCGGCGGTCGTGACCCTGGCAGTCATCATCAGTATTGTGAACCTGGCAGTCGATCTCGTCGTTGGCGTGTTAGACCCTCGCATCAGAAGATGATCGAGAGACGAGTCGACCAACCGCACTACGGCCCAAGCGCCTATGCCGGCCGGTTCGAGGGACAGTTAGCGAGGAAGTAGTCGTGGCAAGCACCAGCTCTACCGCGAGTCAAGCCGAATCGATGCTCGCCCATCAACGCATTCGGCGGCGGACATTGAAGTCGTATATGCGGGCGGCCTGGAAGCTGCGCATGTCGGTCGCTGGCGCGTCCATTCTGGCTATTCTTGTCTTCATCGCGGTTGCAGCGCCGATCCTGACACCCTACACACCCGAGGAAGGCCGGATTACTGAACGATTGCATCCGCCAGCCTGGCAGGAAGGTGGCTCATGGTCACACCCCCTGGGCACAGACGGCATCGGGCGAGACTACGCAACACGCTTGATGTACGGCGCCCGCATCGCACTCTCTGTCGGCCTGCTGGCGACGCTTGTAGCCGGAGCGATCGGGATATTTCTGGGCGTGATCGCCGGGTATTTCGGGGGATTCGTCGACTCCATCGTGTCGACACTCGTGAACGTCATGATGACCTTCCCCTTCATCCTCCTCGCCCTGGCAGTCATCGCGGTGCTCGGCGCGAGCTTCACCAACGTCGTGATCGTTCTCGGCGTCGGCTCGTGGCCAATCTATACACGGGTGATTAAGTTCGAAGTTGAACGTATCAAGAACCTGGAATACATCGAGGCGGGCAGGGTCGTCGGGCTGGGCCACGTGCGACTCATCGTTCGCCACATCATGCCAAACACCATGAACGCGATCATCGTCATCGGAACGGTCCAGGTAGCGCGGCTCATCATCGCCGAAGCCTTTCTCAGCTTCCTCGGCCTTGGGGTCCAACCACCCACCCCGAGCTGGGGCTACATGCTTCAGGAATCACAATCCTTCATGTTCGCCTGGAGTGATGTCTGGCTCCCGACACTGCCGGGCCTCGCTATATTCATCACGACACTCTCGATCAACTTCGTCGGCGACGGACTCCGCGATCTGATGGATCCTCACCAGCGCGCCTCCCTCTGATTCGCAAAGGCCGCATCGAGGAACCGAGGGAAAAATGCCGGCACCTCAGGAGACCTCGCGTGTCATAATCTGCATCGTGAATACAGATCTCGAATTGAGGAGCAAAGAAAAGTATCATGGTTGCTCAAGCGACGAACGGCGAAGCCACCATATTTTGGCGCTATATCTCCAGCTCTATCGACCGGCTCGTATCGTTGGCGTTGGAGATCGAAGATGACGGATTTCGCTGGGAGCCGCCGGCACCGCAAACGAACAGTATCGCCGCGCTCGCATTCCACACCCTCGGCAATGCCCAGGAAAATATCCTGGAAACACTTTGCGGTCAATCGCTCAACCAGAGTCGTGCGGGCGAATTCACGGTGCGCGATCGTAGTATGCCCGAGTTGCGTGAGCGCTGGGAAACACTTCGCCCCAGGCTAGAGCAAGCCCTGGGCGATCTATCGGACGAGCAACTGGTGACACTCTGCAATCACCCAAGGCGCGGCCAGATCTCTGGGCGCGAGGTCCTAATCGTCGTCGCCCGCCACACCGCCGAACATCTCGGTCAAGCCGAGCTAACACGCGATCTCTGGCAGGCGTGCCAGTCGGAATGACATTCAGAAGAGCCGAAAGCGACGACTGGGCCGCTGCCGCCGCAATACTGGTAGTGGCCTTTGTCAGCCCATCTGCGCCTTGAGCGGCTCCAGCGACCGCGCCATCTCGTACTGGTCGGTCGTTGAGCAATACCAGTTGCCGGCCAGGCGACCGACCGCGTCGAGCTTCTGGAGGTCGATGCGGTTGCGTTCGAGCAACAGATCGTCGCGAACGTGGATGTGGACGACCTCGGCAATGACCAGGTGTCCACTGTAGGGTTCGCCACCAACCGCGATGATCTGCTGGCTGACACACTCCAAATGCGCCGGAGCCTCGGCCACCCGCATCGGTTTGACGACTGCGCTGGCAATCGCCGTCAGGCCCGTCGCCTCAAACTCGCTGACATCCGGCGGTAGTTCGACTGCGGAACCCGACATGTGCAGGCCAAGTTCGGCGCTGACGGTGTTGATCACGAACTCGCCGTTATGCCGGATGTTGCGCAGCGTGTCCTTCGATTCGCCTTCGCGCGCGCCGACCGATAGCGCGATGTGTGGAGGACTCGACGTGATCGCCATGAAGAAGCTGAAGGGCGCGAGATTGTGGACACCCTCAGGACTGAGCGTCGACGCCCAGCCAATCGGGCGCGGCACAACCAGCCCCGTCAGCAACTTATAGACGTCCGGTGTCTCCATCTCGCCAGGTTTGAACTCCACCATGCCTCCATACACGAAGATACTTCGATTCCCAACTATTACCACCTATTCTCGCCGGTCAAGAAACCATTGTCGATGTTCGGCGGACGTTTGGCCAAAAGCATAGTCAACCGGACGCTGTGTTTTGACACGAAATTGTAACGTTATGCTTCCCTTCCCCATCGTGCCTGCCATGCCTGACTGTCACAATGAGAGGTGCGTCACTATCTACTCCTGCTCGATTGGAGCATCCCATAAGTCTCGCTCGACGACCGATGATGGAGGAGTTAGAAAATCTCCGAGCGTGGCTCACTCGATTCTTTCGACGCATCTACTGATAGCGGGAATAACCCACTCGATGCCCGGAAAATGATGCTGCTGTGATGGTTACGGCAGTGAACATGTGGCGCTAAATGGCGTGGACCGGAATGACCAGGGTGACGAACGAACGCAGTTCAGCTTTTCCTGGTCAGAGGGTCGTTAGTGACCACAGAGATACCGGGGAGGATCGACGCAATGCAGTTTCAGAACCGATTGTTAACCTACCTTCGAAACAAAGACATACCGTTTACTATCCGGCACCTGGAAGAATCTCGGACGGCGACCGCCAGACCATTCAATGACGGCTGGCAAGAAGGACCCCTTGTCAGAGTTGTACTTGCCTTCATCGGCAAACATCTAGCGATGCTCGTGATGCGCGATGATCAACAGGTCGATCTAGAACGCCTGCAATGGGCTCTTCCCGGTCGTGAAGACGTTTCACTGATCGACTCCGAGACTTTCGCTGCCGCTTTTCCGGAAGTGGAACTCAGTGCCCTCCCACCGCTGGGAGAACTCTGGCGACTACCTGTCTTCATCGATGCAGAGCTTGCCGATGTGTCGTCTATCCGCTTTTTCGCCGGAAGTCATGCAGATATCGTTACGCTGCGCCGCGTCGACCTCTGTCGATTGAGCAAACCAACGACGTTGAATTTTGCAGTTCCGAAGAAGATCAGCATACCTCTCACAAAACACGAAGAAATACACACGGCGCATGCCGGGTGAACTGGCCCGGCCAGGTGTCCAACAACATGGTGTACGGAGCGCCTCGGAGGTAGTCGGAGAGGCGTTCCTTTAGCCTTGCTCGATCCGTCCACGTACCCCGTCCTGATCCATCAACAGGCTCTGAATTTCAATCTCGCCTCGATGGATCCATTTCCACAACTCGGGCAGACTCAGCAAATATGGTCACGTTCGGCCAATATTGGCGCACCGTTTATTGCGCGTAGCTGAACAGACGCGATCAAATCTCCACACTGACCGTATTCGACGAGTCAGACAGGATGCGTTGGATTCATCTCACCTTCTATCCCTGGATATGCTTGGGGTTCAGGTAGAAGCTGCGGCTCGCTTCCGTCGTGGGCAAGCACTTCATATGTGCGGGAGGAGCCTCGACTAGAGCACGCAGGATGAGCGGTCAGAGCTGCGAGCAGTCCAGATTTGAGGTAGTTCGATAGAGATGCGCGATCTTCGAACACTTGGAGGAGAGAAACCCCATCTTCGTCGCGCATCCAAATGTGATCAACGCACCCGGGATATGCCCGAAGTGATCGACTGTAGCTGGTGAGGAGAGGCTGGAGATCCTGGACTGGTTTCTTCAGGGGGACGGTCGTCAACAGTGCGTACATTGTTAAACCCTGGCCCTTCTAATTCGAGGCTGACGCGAAGTCGATAGAGCTTCGGTGTGACCAGCCTCCCGCTTCGTTCGAGCGAGTTTCATCCCCTCCCGGAAGCGCACATCGAGAGTAGTCCATACAAGGTGACAGAAGAACAACGCCGCGGCCAGTCATGTTGCAATAGTGTTGCAATCGGAGCCGCGTGCCCGAAATCGGTCAGTGCAGCATATAGGCTGTATTGCTGAAGACTGCATGGCACACGAGCGCCAACTATCGATGTTGCGGAAGCGTGCCCGTCCTACCTGATTGCACGAGTGTTGCAATCCTGTAATGGTCCCGCCTGTTCTGCTATGCGCCTGTTGCGAAGCAGAGGCTACTCTCATCAGAAGAATCGTTCGTGAATCGGATAGGAGGTTTCCATGCTTTGGTACTGTCGCTATACCTGGCACCCGACTACAACCCGCGAGAAAGTGGCGCAACGCGTTGTGGCGCAACATGACAGCGGGGAAAATTTACCTGAAAAGATCCGAGGCTGGTACGACCTCGCCGGGGGTGGCGCCGGCTTTCTGCTTGTCGAAACTGATGATCCACAAGATCTGACGACGATCTTCCAACCGTATATGGATCTCATGGATGTCGATATCCATTGCGTCATTGAGAATGACTACGCTGCGACCGTCGAGCGTTTGCGCGCGCTCATCTGAGCAACGCTCCACATCGGATATTCAACAGCAGGAGCCTCTGGACCCGGAGGCTCCTGCTTCGTCCAGTGGGGCATTTACCGCACGAGATTAATCCGAATCTATCAATGCTTGCAGACTTCAGCCCAAGCAAGAGACTGGAGGATGCAGGGGTCGCACAACACAGGCTGGCTCATCGACCACCAGGCGAACTGAAATAGGCCTACGGCTTAACTGTCGTCTCCGAGCACCTGAAGGAGGTGGGCTGTTGCGTCGTCAGGAGAGGTCGGGTTCACACGCATTCCCGTGCCCAGCTCGAAGCCCGCGAGCGTCGTCATCCGTGGAGTCAGCTGGAGATACCAGCTCAGATACTCCCGGTCCGCGTGGCTGGCGGGAACACTGTGGATGACATAGTTGTAGTCGGGATCGTCCAGGCCACGGCGCAATGCGGTCAGAACCTCGCGAAGCAGCAGCGCGAACTCATCCAGATCTTCATCTGACGCTGAGCCAAACGATGGACGAGGAGTGCGCGGCATGATCCAGGTCTCGTAGGGCCACGCCGACGCAAAGGGCAGGAATGCGACGAAGCGGTCATTTACCCGCAAAACGCGGTCGTCCATCCCTCAGTTCGCGATCTAGCACATCGGCATATAGAGACCGCCCGGTTTCCTCATGATAATCGATGGCCGTCTGCAGCCGGTTGCGAACGTCACCTGGTATCAGTGGCGCAGCGATGATCTGGGAATGTGGATGAGCCAATGACGTGCCGGCGCGCGGTCCATGATTCCGGAAGATGACGACCAGAGCCGCTCCGGCCTGTTCCAGCGCGCGATAGCGGGCCCGATATGCGCCCAGGACGCCACGCACCTGTTTCGTCTCGAACAGTGCCAGGTCGCCAGCGTGTTCCGGCGATTCGATGACTACCTCATGGCTCCCACGGCTCGGCATCGAGCGAAAACCTTCAGAGTTAGTTCGGGGAGTCACCGGTCCACTGCCCGCAAGGATCGGATACATGTTCGGAACGACCCGCACCCGCCAGTTGCCGTCCGGACCATCTTGACGCCAGATCTCAGGAGGTGTTTCTCGCTCGTTTCCGGGGCAGAACGGACATGTTCCCCAAAGCCGGGGAGGTGCGGGTTGCTTGACAAAATCATGCAGCCGCTCACCACGATGTGCAGCGATGATGACCCAGTTACCGGTTATCGGATCCTGGCGCAGTTCCGTCGTTTCTGTGCTCGTCATGTCTGCAACCCTGCGCGCTCGGCCCCGTCCTCATGAGTCTCTCGCCGGCAATTAGAGGCTGGCCAGCAGCTCGAGCTCGTCAGCGACCAGGCGGGTGATGAGAAACCGCTCGCGCGTTCGTTCCCGTCCGAGCTGGCCAATTTCTCTTGCGAGTTCGCGATTCGCGAATAGTTCCTCCACCCGCTTGGCGAAGGTGTCTTCGTCGCGTGCGTCGACGAGAAATCTGTCGGCTTCATCGGGCATCTGCATCGGAATACCACCGGCGCGACCGGCAACGATTGGAGTGCCTTTCCACAACGTCTCAGCGACGATCAGGCCAAACCCCTCGCGGATCGACTTCTGCACAACGACATCCGACAAACGCTGGAAGGTATTGACTTCGATGCTGCCGATACCGGTCAGGTTGGTCCCGATGATCACGTCGGAATCGTCCTGCGTCTCCTCCTGAATCGCCTGCAGAAGATCCCAGCCTTCGGGGTCATCCAACGCCATCGATCCGAGCATAGCCAGCTGCAAATCAGGGATTGACTCCCGAACGGTGCGATAGACCCGAATCACGCCCAATGGATCTTTCCAGGGATCGAAGCGAGAAACCTGAGTCATGAGTGGCCGGTCGGGATCGACCCCGACCCAGTTGAGTATGCGACGCGACTGTCCCAGCGGTAGCTCAAAATTCTTTGGGCTTAGTGGATCGATAGCCGGCGGGATGATGTGGGTATTGCTGTCGCGCAGCGCGAGCGGGACAAACTGCTGCATCGTGAACACCAGTGCATCGTACGGCTCGATATAGGGTATGAAGAAATCGAGCACCTGCTCATTGGGTTCCGAAGTATCGATGTGACAGCGCCACACCCAGCGCGCTCCTCCTGCGCCATACACCTGGCGCAACGCTAGCGGCTGGGGGTCGTGAATCACGATGATGTCGTAGTGATCTTCAAGGTGCCGAGCGTTGTAGTCCGTCTGCAGCATGTACGTCTCTTGATCTTCAGGGGTAAACATATCGTCGGAGCCTTGCAAGGCATTGTGGATGCGCTTCGTGATTTCGAAGAATCGGCCACTCCCACTAATCAGGCGCCACTCGACATCAATGCCAAGCCCACGCTGGATCGCAATTGTCGATCTCAGGAGTTCTGAGACGCCTCCTCCATATTGCGTCGCGTTGATATGCACCACACGCGCCCCGCGGAGTGGTTCGGCAAGCGCTCTGATGCGTTCAACCTCGGCATCGCCGATGATCGGACGGTATTCCTCAATCGAAGCTTCTGGGACGTACACCGTCTGCAGCATGCAACTCTTACCTCTGATTCGATGTTAGAAGGACGCTCCTCAACCTCACGCTAGATCCTGACGGACGAGATCGAACCCGGAAACTTCCGGCGGCCGATCAACGAATTCTTCCGTGCGCTCCATAAGCAACGGGAGAATCTTGGAACCCGCTTCGACGGCGCTTGCCTGATCTTGCCAGTAACTCAACGACACCGCTTCGAGTTGGTCCTCGTTGATCAGCAATGAGATGCCCTGGTAGCCTGCGAGTGGCTGCATGAAATCACGCATTTGCTCGTAGATCGTCTCAGCAATGTCGGTGCCCACTGATGGCCGGAGTGAATAGGTGATCATACGCACATACATGCTGTCGATCCCTTCATTTGGATTCGCTTTACTCGTACACGCTTGAACGGTTCTAACCGTAGTGGAGGAGTTCGTGAGAAATGAGACTTCAGCTACGAACGAGACGACACGCTGTCATAGCCACCGGCTCCGATTGAACACAAGAAAGGTATTGAGAGCCGCCTTTACTTTAGCGCACTGCTAACAGAAGATCAATCCTGAGAGCATGTATGCCTTGCCCCCTCGTGGTTGCGTGATGTTTCGACATCTTCCACCAGGTACAGGCGAGCAGTTCCGCAATTGCTTGTATCCGCAGATAGAACCGTTAAAGCACTACTGGCTCACTCGAGCTCTGGCAAGCGTTGCTCTCTATCTGGATTGGGAGCATCGCTCGAACGTTCGTGCCGATACCAGGGCGGGACGTTACCTGAACGTCTCCACCGAGCAGACGGGCTCGCTCGTGCATGCCGATAAGCCCGAGCTGCCCGTCCAGTGCCAGACTCGAATCGGGGCTTCTGACGTTGAAGCCGATGCCATCGTCTTCGATCGACAGAATGACCTGATCTTCGTCAAAGTGAAGACGGACCATAACATGTGCTGCCGCGGCATGGCGCTCTACGTTCCGAAGCGCCTCCTGGGCAACGCGGAACAGAGCAAGCTTTACATCGTCCGAGAGTCGATGCGGATCTCCGCTGACATCAAAATACATAGAGATCGGGGTACGTTTCGAAGCTTCAGCTACCAGCCATCGCACGGCAGCAGTCAGACCAAGGTCATCCAAAATCGATGGCCGTAGATCCCGGCTGAAATGTCGCAATTCATCAGCGATCACCTCAGCAAGTTCTCGTGTTTCCTCTAGCCCATCTCGTAGTTGATCATCGGTGTGACCGAACTTCGTTTCCAATTGATCAATCTGACGGTAGAGCAGAATCGTTGACTGCAAGGTGCTGTCGTGCAACTCCCGCGCAATGCGTTGTCGCTCCTCTTCCTGCGCGTCGATAATGCTGCGTGCATACGTCTCTAGCCCATCCTGGCGCGCCCGCTGTTCGGTCACATCACGTAGCACGATCTGTTGCAGTGGTGCCTCTTCTTCTATGTTAAATCGTGCTGCGGATCGGTTCTACCCACTTCGTCAGGCCGTCATGGCTCATGAGTGCCTTTGCAGCCTGATGCTGCTCCAATCCGCCTGGGGATTGCATAAGCCAGCGCACATTATCCGCACCAACAAGCGCCTCCAGCGATTGGCCATTTATCGAGTGGAGCGTCGTCCCAAAGAACGCCGCTGCCGCAAGATTCGCCTCCTGGATAGTGCCGTCCTGTTCGACGACGAGAATGGCCTCACCAGCCGCCTCGAAGAGCTTGCGATATTTTGCCTCAGAGATACGGCGCCTCAGGATCTCTTTCTCGGCCAGGCGTTGTGAGGCAAGCGTGCGTTCAACCCGACTGGAGACCACAAAAGCGAGGGCAATGATCGTGAATTGAAGCACTCCATCAGATAGTAAGTCGTATCCACGATGCCAGAAGACAAGGTTCGGCGTCGCAAGTAACGCTGCCCATAGCGCTGTAGGAATTGCTCCAGCGCGACCGAAATGAAGGGCAGCGTAGATTACAGGGATGAGATAGCAGCTAAACATCGTGACCATGAGCACCTGCGAAAACTCTGAGCTTTGCAGGTTGGTCAAATCCTCATTCCAATGAATCAGCGTCGCCACAATGACAAGTACCTGGACGAACCAGAAACGGGGATCACGGAAATAGTGGAGATATTGCGTGAGAAACTGGCGCACCGTAGACGGGGGCCACATAGCAGATGAGGTTACAGGTGCAAACCGTGGCGACACGTTCATTTCAGCGCCTCTCGCGTTACCAATCCGAAGAAGGAGCCTCAATACTGAACCAGTGCTCGGAGACACCATGGATGACGGCCTCCAGGCGTGATGAGACGCCGAGCTTCGCGAGAATGTGATTCAGATGCCCCTCAACAGTGCGTATGCTGATCGATAGCTCATCGGCAATCTCTTTGTTGTGTTTCCCCTGGGCCGCCAACCGCAACACCTCAAGTTCCCGCGTCGTGATCTCTGGTTCAGGCGATTTGGTGACGGCGCTGTTCATAGACTGCCGTAGCTTTGCAGCAACATTCGGGTGGAGGATGACCTGTCCACGTCCAACGGCATGGATGGCGTCAACCACGTCCTGCCCTCGTACTGTCTTGAGCAGATAGGCGGCAACGCCAACTTCAAGCGCAGCCAGAACGTAGTCATCATCATCGTACGCGCTTAGGATGACGATCTTTGTCCGTGGAGCCACGTCACGCAGGCGACGGGCGACCTCGATGCCGCTTATGTCAGGTAGAGAGAGATCGAGGAGTATCACATCCGGTTGCAGCGATTCTGTCAGCTGCAACGCCAGAATCCCGTTCCCTGCTTCACCGACAACGGTGATGCTCGCGTCCTGTTCCAGGAGTTGACGAGTACCTTCACGTACAACGGCGTGGTCATCGACGATAACGACGGTCACCATGTTGAGACCCTCCAACCGCAGTGTAAGCCAATTTGATCACAGTACCTAGCGTGTTCCCACCTAAAGATGAATAGGTGGAAACACCTGGAGTGAATCGGGTGGATACACGGATGATCGTCTATGCATTTCGAATCAAACTGAGCATATGGATCTTTGCGACAAGGCAACGGCCGATCTGTACGATCCAAGCGCTCTGGAGGTTCACATCATGCGACGAACTGGCGAGACCAATCCAAGTCCAGACGGACCGCCACAGCTCACGAAGGAATCCACAGACTCCAATCCAGCATTCGCCTCCCAGGGTTCAAATCCTCAATCGACCGATCCCGAAAACGATGTCAGCCGGCGCGCGTTCCTGAGAACGATGGCGGCCTGGCTGGCCGGAGGGACTGCCTGCGCGATGGCATTGACAAAGGGAATGGATACCGTCACTGCTCATGGCAGTCATTACAACATCCAGTCGGGTCAGCCTGATCCGACTGATGCTAATGGCAAACGGCTGCGACGCTGGGCGATGGCAATCGATCTTCGGCGGTGTGACGGTTGCCAGTCCGTCGGTAAACCTCCACAGTGCACGGCTGCGTGCATTCAGGGCCACTTCGTGCCGGAACCGATGGAATGGATCCAGGTCTTTGAACCCGAGCTGCCGGGCGGTGGCACGCAATTCGTCCCAATGCCTTGCCAGCAATGTCAAAACCCACCATGCGTCAATGTCTGTCCGGTAGCGGCCACGTTCACGACCCCTGAAGGAGTCGTCCTGATCGACCAGGAGCGTTGCATTGGCTGCCGGATCTGCATGGAAGCCTGCCCGTATGACCGGCGATTCTTCAACTGGGGGAAATCACCTCAGCCACCGCAGGCAATGTTCATGGACTATCACCCCGAACATCAATCAGTCGCCTACAAGGGCACGGTGATGAAGTGCGACTTCTGCCCGGATATGGCCCGCGACTGGTCGGCCTGCCCTATTGCGCTCAGGCCTGCCCGAACGACGCCATCTACTACGGTGATCTTGAGGAAGATCTGGCAACGAACGGTGTCGAAGTAGTCCAACTGTCGTCGTTCCTGTCCGAAAATTCCGCCTATCGACAGAAAGAGGAGTTGGGCACCGAACCACGGGTCTACTACATCCCGGGCGCAGGCGAGCTGGTCGGCCGAGATGCGTACACAGGAGGGGCGAATGGCGACGGTGTGGCCCTGGGAAGAGCAAGTTAACGGGGCCACGAAGTGGTCACGAGATGGCCGATAGCGGCGCGGGGATGAGATGAAAGGATCGGCGACGTGGAAGCCATGATCAGCCAAGCAGCGCAAGGACCGCTAAACGTGCCGGTTGCCTGGAGAGAGCGCCTCGAACGAAGGGTGCTCGATCCCCTGGCAACACCAGCTGGCGCTACTACGGGTGGCTCGCATTCCTCCTCGTCATTATCAGTTGGGCGCTCTTCGCCTACATCCACCAATTGCGCAACGGACTCATCGTGACCGGCATGCGTGACCGTATTTCCTGGGGACTGTACATCGCCAGCTTCGTCTTCTTTATTGGGATCAGCCATGCCGGGACGTTGCTTTCGGCCATCTTGCGGGTCTCCAAAGCCCGCTGGCAGCTATCCGTGACACGCATGGCCGAGTTGATTACAGTCGTCGCTCTGATGGTAGGCGCGCTCTTCCCATTCATCGATCTCGGACGGCCAGACCGGGTCTTAATCTGGTCTTCTACGGTCGCTGGCAGTCGCCTTTGTTGTGGGACATCTTCGCGATCTCTACCTATCTGATGGGCAGCACTCTCTATCTGTACCTGCCCCTGATTCCTGACTTCGCGCTCTGTCGTGATCGACTTGGCACAGACGGGCCGCGCTGGAAGCGCTGCTTCTTTACAGCCGCCGCACTCGGTTGGAATGGTACCGCCCAGTCAGCGCCGAGCGCTGGAACGGGCTATGACCGTGATGATGGTCGTGATCATCCCGGTCGCTGTCTCCGTGCATACCGTCGTCTCGTGGATCTTCGCGATGACATTGCGGGTACCGTTCAACAGTACGGTTTTCGGCGCCTACTTCGTCGCCGGTGCGATCTACTCTGGAGTCGCCGCCATCATCGTGCTCATGATCGTGTTGCGGCGGTTGCTCCACCTTGAGGAATTCGTCACACGCACACAGTTCCTCTACCTGGGTTACCTCCTGGCCGCGTTCAGCCTGATCATGATCTATTTCAACCTTTCCGAGTACATCACGCACGGCTACAAGATGGAAGCGGTGTTCCGTTCCAGTTCGATCAACTGATGCTGGGCCGGTTTGCCGTTCTGTTTCTGGTTCTACATCCTCGGCGGCCTCTTCTTGCCGGGATTGATCATCGCTGTTTCCGAAGACGAGAACAATCAACGGTGTAGTTTTCGGAGCTGTGCTCGTACTCATCGCGATGTGGGTCGAGCGGTATCTCATTGTCGTCTCGGGCTTCCGTGTGCCTCTCCTGGCGTACTCACCGGCAAATTACGCTCCGACATGGGTTGAGTGGTCGATTCTGGCCGGTGCATTCGCGCTCTTCATGTTCATCATCTCGGTCTTCGCCAAGCTCATCCCGGTCGTTTCTGTATGGGAGGTTGTGGAACACCGCGGCCCTGAACCCGGAATGATTGCTCCGAACCATGGAGGAACTCTGATGCCTTTGCCGGTAAGCGGAGGAGAGTCGATAAGCATGCGTTACTCGCTAAGGATCTCCCGCGTAATCACAGTCCTCGTTGTCGCCTTCCTGCTGGCCGTGGTGGTCGAGTCCGAACGCGCGTTGGCAGCGGGAGAACCAACCGCTATCAGTATCGGTGCACCGGAGGCGGCGAACCTGGGCGACAACCTCACGTTGCAGGCTCGACTGGTAGATGGCACCGGCGCGCCGATCGCGAAAGCACTCATCGTTTTCACCAGTCCGGCTAGCTTCCTCGATGCTGAAGGTGATGTTGCCGTGACCCAGGCCATTACCAATGCCGACGGTCTCGCGGTCGCGACCTGGCAAGCCAGGCGAAATGGTGACATCACGATCAACGCCGAGTTCCGCGGAGACGACCGGTATGCATCGGCTACGGCGACCGCGCAACTGGCAGTCACCGGATCGCAGCAACTTTACACAGATCACATCGGGATCCAGATCCCGGGCCTCAACGCGGGGGTTGGCAGTAACACGGTGCCCGGCACCTCTCGCTTCTGGCCGACGCTGAGCGGTTGGCCGATCGGCGGGGTCATCACCGTCATCTGGTCACTGTATGGACTTGTCGTGGTGTTGATTTTCCGCATAGCCGGTGCGTCGCCGCATGCTGGTAGCGATGAACTGCCACCAATGACGGGAGAGGCGGGATGAGCAAGCAGCGCTATACCTTCCCGATCGTCGCAGCGTTCGTGGTCCTGACGCTAGGGCCGCTGCTCGTCGCGATTGGTGCGCGAAGCCCATATACCCACGCGCAGTTGTTACCGGGTCCTGACTCCGGCTACACCCGCACCGAGCAGACGATCGTGGGTTCGCCGGTTCCCTATTCAGGCGAAGGCCTCGCTGGCCAACCTAAGGCAGATGAAGACCTGGTGTCACTTGGGCAGAAGCTGTTGGCGGCTCGCGGTTGTGCCTTCTGTCATGGCGTGACCGGTCAGGGTGGTCCAGTTGGGCCGGTAATTGTCGGGTTTGAGGTGCAGAAACTGCGAGACAAGACCGACCAGGGCCCCGACGGGATGCCGCAATACGCGCACGGCGCGTTATCGGATGACGATCTTATGGCGATAGTGGCGTACCTGAATTCAGTTGCCAAATAGGCAGCCGCGCCAGGAAAGGAAGAAACCAAAATGGAGTCCAACGGTTTTCGACCAGGTTGGAGTCGACTTGCCCGAAACGATGTCACTCGTCGCGACATTCTGAGAGGTGCGATGGCGCTGGGGCTGGTAACTGGGCTGCCCGCGCTCCTGGCCGCGTGCGGAGGAAGCGGATCTAGCGCCACTGATACACCGGTGCCGGCAACACCGACGCCACCGTCTGCCCCGGAGAATACTCCCACAAGTGCAACGACGGGAGCTGCGAATACGCCAAGCGCGGCCGGTATCATCAATGTAACCGCCAGAGAGGAAGGCACAGCATTCCTTTATGACGTCGATCAACTCGCGGTGCCCGCCGGAACCTACCAATTCGCCTTCAACAACGCCGGCACACGATCCCATGACCTGATGGTCTATCCAGTACAGGATCTGACGGCGATGATGACGCTCCGGCGCCAGGGCGAGGACGCGGCGGAAGATGAATATATCAAGGACATGGCGGGCGTTGCGGAAGACATCGAAGCGGGCAAGTCAGACTCGTTCGATGCCACACTAACGCCGGGATTCTATGAGCTAGCGTGTCACATCGAGAGTAAGAATCCGGACGGCAGCACGTTCGAACATTTCGACAAGGGCCAGAGCGTCACTATCGCTGTAACAGGCTCGGGCGGACCAGCAGCTTCAATTCTTGACTCCGGCAGCACCATATCGGTCGAGATGACCGGCGAAGAAGATGGGTCGTGGTTCTTCATTCCGGATCGGTTGGTAGCTCCAGCTGGTGATGTCACTTTCAAGGTCACGAATAACATGAAAATGGAGCACGACTTCCTGGTTTATCCACTTGGCGATATCACCGAGTTCATTAACAAGCGCCTTCAGGATGAAGAGCCTGATGCTTCAACCATCAACGGCGAGATGCTGTTCGAGGATCTGCCGGCCGGCACGAGTGACGAGAAGGTGAAGAATCTCACCCCTGGGATGTGGGTTGCGGCTTGCTTCATCGTTAGCCAAAACCCGGACGGATCATCCTTTATCCACCGGGATCGAGGGCAGCGCTTCACCTTCATGGTGACATAGAGATAGTGTCGGAGACACTGGTACCTCCGCAAAAGAACGTTGAGCGTGGCGGCCTTAGGCAGGCCGCCACGCTCTTTGTTGATTAGATATCAATCGATACCATCTCGCATAAAAGGGAGGCGAATTAGAACGTTGTTGTCAACTTATCGATCTCACGAACCACGCTCGTCACGAGTTCTTCGCTTTCCGTATCAAACCAGCGAACAGCCTCGAAGCGCCGGTACCATGTTTGTTGGTGGCGGGCGAAGCGGTGGGTAGCATTTTGAGTTCGCTCGATCGCTTCCTCGACACTGAGTTCGTCGAGAATCACGGCACGAGCTTCCGGGTATCCGATTGCGCTCATTGACGGCAAAGAAGCATCGTAGGGTAGTAGCGCCCGGGCCTCGTCGAGAAGACCATTGGCGAACATCCAGCGAACGCGCTCGTCAATACGCTGGTACAGCACGTCGCGGTCAAGCTGAAGGCCGACGACGAGCATCCGGTAGGGCGGCGGGTATTTGCCTTGTTGCACGCTCAGCGGCTTGCCGGTCTTCTCCCAGACTTCGAGCGCGCGGATCAGGCGGCGAGCGTTCGTCGGCCCGATGCGCTCCGCCGATTCGGGGTCGACGGCCATTACCCAACTGAATAGCCCCTCGACCGGCTCCTGCTCTAGCCTGGTTCGTAACTCTTCATCGGGCGGCACGCGCGGCATTTGCCAACCCTCGATCAGGGCTTGAAGATATTGCGGTGTGCCGCCAACGACGACCGGCAGATTTCCCCGACGGCCGATCTCTTCGATCGCGGCATAGGCGTCATCAAGGAAAAGCGCCAGTGAGTAGGGATCGTCGGGCTCCAGCATATCGACTAGATGGTGTGGCGCACGGGCCAGCTCTGCGACCGTCGGTTTAGCCGTACCGATATCCATGCCACGGTAGAGGTAACGGGAGTCGGCATTGACGATTTCAATAGCGAAGCGCTCGGCCAGCGCCAGCGATAAACCGGTCTTGCCCGTCGCGGTGAGACCGAGGATTACGACGACCGGAAGACCCGGCGTCAGATTGCGTGGATTGTCCGTACAATTGGCCACTGTTGGACTTCTGCCTCCGTGTCACGGAGCGGCGGACCACCCACCTGCTCTAGCGTCCTCCGATCTTACTCGCATCAGGAGCACTTGTAGATTATGTCGCCCAGGCTCCGTCAGATCGTCGCCATCAGTTCGATCATCGTCATCGCGGTCGCAGTCATATTCATCGTCCAGCGCGTCATCACCGGCTATCTCAATAGCGCGCAGGACGAGGTCGGACAGCCGGTCAGCTTCGTCATCGAGCCGAGCGAGTCCGTCGATTCGATCGCCCAGCGGCTCGAAGATGGCGGGCTGATCCGCTCGACGACCTATTTCCGGCTACGCATCCAGTTCGCTGGTCAGGACGACGACATCGTCGCCGGCACCCACCCGCTCAACACTGGCATGACGACCTCCCAAATCATCGACACAATCACATCGCAGGACAACATCTCGGTGCCCGAAACTACCGTCACATTTCTCGAAGGATGGCGCATCGAGCAGTATGCCGAGACGTTGATCGATGCCGGACTGATCGAGACGCCGGAGGAATTCATCGACGCCGCCAATGACCCCGGCTGGAATGATGAGTTCAGCTTCCTTCACTCGCGGCCGAGCGGCGCTGGACTCGAAGGTTATCTCTTCCCCGACACCTACCGCTTCCGCACCGACGCGACACCCTACGACATCATCCGCACTCTGCTCAGCACCTTCGACGAGCGGGTCAACGCCGAGCTGCGCGCCTCCGCTGAGGGTCTCGGGATGACGATTCACCAGGCGATAACGCTGGCCTCGATTGTCGAACGAGAGGCGGCGGTGCCGGCCGAGCGGCCCCTGATCGCTGCCGTCTACTACAACCGTTTCCTGATCGGAATGCCGCTCCAGGCCGACCCGACGGTACAGTATGCGCTTGGTGAACCAGCCGACTGGTGGCCGGTCATCGACGGCTCGGACCTGGATGTTTCAAGCGCCTACAACACATACAGCGGTCCCGGCTTGCCACCTGGGCCGATCTGCAACCCCGGTCTCGCCTCGCTCCAGGCCGCCTTCAGTCCGACCGAGACGACTTACCTTTACTTTGTCGCCCGTGGCGACGGCACCCACGCATTCGCAGAAACGGCTGAAGAACATCAGCAGAATGTCGACCGCTACGTCGGCGATTGAGCGTAGAATCGGAGCCGGATGTGGGACGTCATCCTGAGCGAAGGCTTTGCGGAGTGCCCTCTGGGCCCGAAGGATCTCGCAACGGCCGAGCCACATGTTCGTCGTCATAGATCCTTCGACTTCACTGCGTTTCGCTCAGGATGACGTGATTGAAGCCTTGTCTTTCCGACCAGATCACGCGAGGGAGCAAACGCATGACAAAGACGATCGACGGACGCATCGGCCTGATTGGCAATCCAGTCGAGCACTCGCTGTCGCCAGTCTTCCAGCAGGTCGCGTTCGATGCGTTGAAGATCCCGGTCACCTACGAACTCTGGCAGACGACCGACGAGCAGGTCGCTGAGCGACTCGACGCTCTTCGCTCCGGCGAGATTTATGGCGCGAACGTCACCGTGCCGCACAAAGAGACTTTCGCTGCTGCTGTCGACCACACTAGTAACGTCGCCCGGCGTGCCGGGGCGGTCAACACAGTAATGCTTGATGACGACGGAAAGCTCTTCGGCGACAACACCGACGCCTACGGCTTCATCCAACCGCTGAAGGAACGCGATTTCCCATTTGGCATGAGCAACGCACTCATCCTTGGCGCGGGCGGAGCGGCCCGGGGCGTTGTTGTCGCCCTGCTCGATGCCGGCATCCGCTCGATCATCATCGCCAACCGGACACTGACGAGAGCCGAAAGGATGGCCAACGACCTCTCAGACTCTCGCATCGCAATCTGTATGCTGGCAGACGCAAGCGACCACGCCAACACCACACAACTCGTGGTCAACGCAACCGCCCTCGGCTGGCAGGACGAAGCCCCGGTGGACGCCGGGTTCTTCAAACAACTGAGCCCCGACGCCATCGCCTACGACCTCACCTACCGCCTGACCCCCTATCTCCAGGGCGCGTCCGAGGCCGGTCTCCAAACCATCGACGGCCTCCCCATGCTCGTCCACCAGGGAGCCCGCTCCTTCGAGCTCTGGAGCGGTCAACGACCGCCCATTGATCTGATGCTGGCAGCTGCAATCGAGGCGCGGGACAGGAACTAGAGCAATCGGCCCCACATACGGATCTAAACACTGGCACACTGCGTGAAATTTCGAGAGATCCAGAAGAAGCGCGAGGTGGCGAGGTAGTCTATGAACGATCTGAAAGATCCAACTACTCAAAATTGATCGGATCTCCTCCCGACGAGAGGCATTGTTGGAGGTAGAGCGAACGATTCAACCTACGTCTAGCTGCCCGAAATCGAACGCTGGTCAAGCATGAATCGAACATTGAGACAGGCGGTGGAGCCGATGACCTTCGAACCGATCTACGTGGTGGTATCTGGATACCCGGCAACATTCATATGGGAACCATCGCTCGAAGTGACGGTAGCGGACGGCTGTCGCTAGCGACGGGATAGGAAGAAATAGGATGTCATTCAAACACCTCAATTGAGGATCGCAATGGCATCTCAGCTATCCATCCTGCTCGAGCAACACGACGACGTTGCCCTTTTTGTGGCCTGTATCGGCGTAGCGGTGGGCTGCGGGCATCTCCTCGAAAGGATAGCTGCGGTCAATGACGGCCTTGAATTCTCCAGCTTCCACGAGGTCGCGGATGACGACGAGGTCCTTGTGACTGGGGTGCGCAATCGTCCCGACAACCTTTTTGCTACTACCTACCGAGTGTCGCAGCATTTGCACAATCGTCGATGCTCCTATGGCATTCGCAAGATAAATCCCGTTTTCCTTCAGGACGCCTATTCCACCTGAAACCGAACTCTTTCCAACCGTTTCGAAGATGAGATCGTATCGCTGGGTGCCTTGTGTAAAGTCTTCTTTGGTGTAATCAATCACCCGATCAGCGCCGAGTGATGTCACCAATTCGAGATTCGCGGTACTGCAAACGCCGGTGACGTGCGCGCCGAAATGCTTCGCAAGCTGCACTGCGGCCGTACCAACAGCTCCGGATGCGCCGTAGATCAGGACATCCTGGCCGGGCTGAATATTGCCCTTGTCGCGCAAAAAGAAGAGTGCCGTGTGTGCCCCGAACGGAATCGCGGCAGCTTCTTCGTAGGTCATGCCATCCGACATCGTCGTTATCGCCGCATCTTCCGGGAGACAGATGAACTCGGCATAGGCGCCAAACTTCCCCACCGGTTGACCCAAAGACCCGATCGCCTTGTTTATACTGCTCGGACGTTGCTGCCAACAGCTTCGACTTCACCGGCGAAATTGCCACCGAGTATTCGATGCTTCGGTCGCCTGAGACCGAACATTAGCCGAGCCGGTAGCCATGCCATCGCAGGGAAGTCCGAGCCGCGCACCCGGTAATCTCCTGCCGACACCTGAGTCGCATGGATCCTTATCAGGATGTCGTTGCGCCCGGACGATGGCTTCTCAACCTCGTCAAATGCAGTACCTCTGGCGGACCATATGCATCGACACCATCGCTCTCATCTCGCACTTTCCATTTCCCCTTCACACGTTGAACTGTCCAGACACGCTGTCCATGTACTGGTCCGGCTACTATAGTCGACGCTGTAAGTGGACACAGTGCTTCAAACAATGAATGACGAGGGAGCATGACATGAATGCAGATCTAAACAGTCTATCTACGACCATATTGACCACAACCTCGACGAGCACATCGAACGGCTGCGAACCTGGATCGCCCAGCCATCGATCTCGAATACCGGCGAGGGTATCCAGGAGTGCGCCGAGCTGACGGCGTCGTTCTTCCGCGAATTGGGTTGCCAGACGGTCGAGATCGACCCGATTGGCGAGACGCGCTGGGGGACAATCGCCAACCCGGTCGTCTTCGGCGAGTATGACGCGGGGCCGAGAAGACGCTGCTGATCTACTGCATGTACGACACGATGCCGACCGGAGACCCCGATCGCTGGGTGCGCCCACCACACGCTGCCGAGATCATCGAGCAAGAGCCCTTCAAAGCAGTCATGATCGGCCGCGGAGTAATCAACTCGAAGGGGCCACAGATGGCCCTGCTCAACTCACTGATGTCGATCAAGGCGGTGGCCGGCGAGCTGCCGGTCAACCTGATGCTGATCGCCGAGGGCGACGAGGAACGCATGAGCATCGGGCTGCACGAGTTCATCCACCGCAACGCCGAACGGCTGAGCAAGGCCGACGCGATGCTCGGTTTCGGTTGGCAGGATCAGCACGGCATCGCCAAGCCGATGTCTGGCTCAGAGGGCTGCCTCTACTTCGAATTGACGACCAGCGGCGAGTCGTGGGGGCGTGGACCGAGCCGCTCGAACATTCACGGCGCTTACAAGCGCATCGTCGACAGTGTCGCCTGGCGGCATATCGAGATGCTCAACACACTCACCAGCGACGGCGGCAACACGATCCTCGTCGATGGCTGGTACGACGGCCAGCAACCGCCTACGGCTGATGATCAGCGCATGCTTGACCTGATGGTAGAAGACCTCGATCTCGAAGCGTCGGCTCGCTTGCTCGGCATCGGCGGTTTCGTTCCTGGCAAATCACGACGCGAGCTGCTGCAAGATTCGATTTTCGGCACCAGCCTGAACATGGATGGCATCTGGGGTGGCTTGACGACGCCCGGCACGGCCGGGTCGATTATGCCCAACAGCGTCACCAGCAAACACAACTGCCGCTATGTGCCCGATCAGGATGGCGCAGACCTTCTGGCCAAAGTGCGAGCGCACCTCGATCGTCACGGCTACGAAGATGTCCAGATCAACGTCATCGGTGACGTGCCCTGGGTCGTCGCCAACTACGACACCGATATCATGCGCGCGGCCTTCGAGATGTATGAAGAGTTTGGCGTCGAATATAGGCTGATGCCCGGCACCGGCGCTGGCGGCCTCGGCCCCTACTGGCCTGCCTACCTCTTTAACCGCGATCCGCTGCAGCTCCCGCTGGCGCTTAGCGCCCTCGGCCACGGCGGTCGCGCCCACAGCTACGACGAGTACTACGTCATCGAAGGCAACGACCGCGTCTACGGCCTCGCAGGGGCCGAGAAAGGCTATGTTGCGACGATCTATAACTATGTTGGGAGCACAGGTCGGCTTTCTGACCGACGCCTGTCAATCCCGTGCAGAATGTACAGATTGAGAGTCACGAGATGAACCGGAAACTAGTTCGCCGTTGGAAATAACCTCGCCGATCTATCCGACCGCGTCCAGTACGCTGACGAGCGCATCTGCGTGACTCGCAACGGCAAGCCCATCGCTGCGATCATCTCTGAGGAGGATCTGAAGTACTTCGAGGCGCTCGAAGACTGGTTCGATATCACTGAAGCGAAGAAGGTACTCGAAGAGGAGAGAGAAGAGGATTTTCTTACTCTGGAGGAGGTGCTGGCCGGAAAGGAGTAGGCGGTGATCTTCCAGATCAGATTCACTCGCGCTGCCTCGAGACAGTTCCGAAGACTACCGAGTCAAATCGCGGTCAATTTCAAGATCGCATTCAGCGACAGCTCTCACACCTCCAGCACGCCCCTCGAGGACACGGCTCTCAGCAACTTCAAGCAACTTCCTCGCTCTATCGGATACGTGTTGGCTCCTATCGAGTTATCTACAGTATTAGAGATGACGAGCTCATAGTCGTCATCGTCCGTGTCGGTCACCGGCGTGACGTCTACGACCGCATAGACCAAGTGTAAACCACCCCAACTTGCGTTCAGCCAACCCCTATACACTCCCAGCCACTACAATAGCCATGGAGGATGAAGGAGATTGCACCATGAGCGCCGGGTTGAATCTGAATATGCTGTTTCGCAAGGCCATCCTACTGGCGGTCGGAAACCCGGCTGTTGAGTCAGTCGTCGACAAGTACGGTATGCAGCTTGGCGCGGCGCGCTTCGTTGCTGGCGAAAACATCGACGAGGCCATCGTCAACCTGAAGCGGCTCGAAGATGAGGGCTTCAAGACCAACACGACGCTGCTTGGCGAGGGCATCGCCGACGAAGTTGAAGCCCTGGCAGTCGTCGGTGAGTACATCTACACGATCGACAGGCTGAGCGCTGCCGGACTGAAAACGAATATCTCCGTGAAACTGACCCACCTCGGGCTCGATCTCGGAGAGGAAGTTGCCTACCACAACATGGAACGTATCGTCGATCATGCCGCGTCCGTCGGCGCGTTCGTGCGCATCGACATGGAAGAGTCCGCCCGCGTAGACGACACGCTGATGATCTACCGCAATCTGCGCACCTCCGGTCGCGACAACGTCGGCACCGTCCTCCAGAGCTACCTCTACCGCACCGAACGCGATCTCAAGATGATGATGGAGTACCAGCCCAATCTGCGGATCGTGAAGGGCGCATACCTGGAGCCGGCCGAGATCGCCTACCCCGACAAGCGCGAGGTCGACGTCGCCTATCTGCGCACGGTGAAATACTCGCTGGCTTACGGCGGCTACACGGCTGTCGCAACCCACGACGACCGGATCATCGACTACGTCATCGAGTTCACGACCCGCAACAACATCGGCCAGGACAAGTTCGAGTTCCAGATGCTCTACGGCATCCGCACCGACCTCCAGCGCGACCTGTTGAACCGCGGCTACAAAGTCCTGATCGCCACCCCCTTCGGCCCCGACTGGTACCCCTACCTCATGCGCCGCATGGCCGAACGCCCCGCTAACTTGCTGTTTGTGGCCAGGAACATGCTGCCGGGGGCGTAGTCCAGATAATCCAAGTGGTGATTACGGTTATAATCCTTACATTGTACAATGTAAGGATTATACTGGTCGTATGGACTGGGACGTTGAATACACTGATGAGTTCGGAAACTGGTGGGACAGTCTCACCGTTGATGAGCAAGGTGCAATCGATGCTGCAGTCGAATTTCTGAGCGAAGTTGGCCCAACGCTTGGACGACCACTGGTAGACACGATACAGGGATCGCGACACTCCAACATGAAAGAGCTTCGTCCGCTCGTCGGAAACATTCGGATCCTATTCGCGTTCGATCCAAGACGGTCGGCGATTCTGCTCATAGGAGGAGACAAGACCAACCAATGGTCAGCCTGGTACCGTGAAATGATCCCGGTTGCCGACCAACTATACGATGAACACCTTGAAGATCTACGACGGAATGGAAACCGCTAATATGGCAAATTCGTTCAAGAAACTGAGTGATCAGGTGCGTTCGGATCCCGAGCGTAGTGCGCGCGTCGATGAGATGAAGCGGGCGATGTATACCGCCTTACGTCTCACCGAGCTTCGGGAATCACGAGATGCGACCCAGAAACAGGTTGCCAATGAACTGAACGTTACACAGGCCAACATCTCACGCATCGAGCACGAGTCAGACCTCTACTTGTCGACTCTTCGAAACTACATCGAAGCTCTGGGAGGTCGTCTGGAAATCGCAGCGATCTTCGACGATGAGAGGATTGTTCTCGTTGAGAAGGAAGATTCTGAGGTGGCTGTCTCCCGCTAGCGGACTAACTCTGCTGCGCATTCTGAAGACCGGATTCGCGTGGTCTAGATTTAGGATCAACTCCGACATCTCCCTCATGCGTGAATCTGAATGGGACAAGATACGAGCGGAGTTTCAGATATCCCAGCCATTAGAAGACGAACTTCCGATCCACTAGGCCCTCGTTTCATTTTTTGCCGGTTGGACGCCACGACCCGGGGTACTGGTCCTTACCAGCAAGCGTCTACTCTATGGAAGAATGCGAACGGGTGCATCGTGGCCCCGTCACCACACATCGCTGGTCCTCTCTCTCGCGGATATCAATAAGATAAGATCTAGCAACTTGCTTTGGCGGTGGCCAGTTCTTGAGGTTCGCACTTGCAACTCCAGTGCCTACTCGTTTCGAACCGATAGTGCCGACGGGTAGGTCGATCATATCGTCATCGCCCGCGAATTGGTCATCGCCAGATCGACTGAATCGTTGAAATGATCTGGACGTCGAAAACGATGCGCCACCGTCTACCATTGTTTGATCCACATGAAGAGATAGTCCTCGAAGCTAAAGACATCTGGTTGCTAAGAGGATTCGAACTCCCTGGCACTGGCATCGGTCGACTCGTGGTGACGACGGAACGGCTACTCTGGTTTTCCAACGTGCTGAGGTCCCACGAACTTTTCATCATGCGAGATGAGATCATGTCGATCCGTCTCATACAACCTCCACGATTCGACATTTCGAAGCTTTTCGGACATAGTAAGCGGCGCTTGGAGATTACTTTGAGAGATCGAACGAGATATCGATTCGAAGGCGCACAAACCGAACATATCTATGTCGAGCTAGACCAATAGAAGACTTCCGGGACCTTAATCATGATCATCACCCGCTTCGAAATCTACAGCTATGACCTGACCTACGCCTTCGGGACCTATGTGATGTCCGGGGGGCAGGTGGTGGAGTCGCTGGCGAGCACGGTGGTGCGGCTGGTGACGGATGAGGGCGTCGAGGGGTGGGGCGAGGTCTGCCCGCTCGGGCCGCTCTATCTGGAGTCGCATGCTGGCGGCGCGCGGGCGGCGCTGGAGTTGCTGGCGCCGGCACTGATCGGACTCGATCCGACGAACATCGCGGCGGTCAATGCGCAGATGGATCGGACGCTAAAGGGGCATCGCTACGCCAAGAGCCCGGTCGATGTTGCCTGCTGGGACATCCTCGGGAAAGTCAGCGGTCAACCGGTTGCGACGCTACTCGGTGGCCGCTTGCAGGAGAGCTACCCGCTCTACAAGGCGGTGCCGCTCGGACCGCCGGAGCAGATGGCGGAGTATGTCCAGGCGCGCAAAGCCGAGGGCATCCGCAGCTTCCAGGTCAAGATCGGGGCCGATCCCTACGAGGACGCTGAGCGGGTGCGGGCTGTGGCGGCTGTGACCGATACCGGCGACAAGCTCATCTGCGACGCCAATGGCGGCTACCGGCTGCAGGACGCCGTCATCGCCGGGCGGTTGCTGGAACCGTTGGAGCGGGTCTACTACGAGCAGCCCTGCGCGACGCTCGAAGAGTGCCTCTACGTCCGGCAACACACCACCCTCCCTATGATCCTCGACGAAGTCATCACCGACACCCAGTCGCTACTGCGGGCATGGCATGCTGGCGGGATGGAAGCACTCAACCTGAAGATCTCGAAGTTCGGCGGGCTGACCGGCGCGAAGTTCGTTCGCGATCTTGCCGAGCGACTCGGATTGCGACTGACGATCGAGGATTCGTGGGGCGGCGATCTGGTGACGGCGGCGGTCAGTCATCTGGCGGCGAGCACATCACAGGATACGCTCTTCACCGTCTCCTTCATGAACGACTGGACCAACGAGCACATCGCCGGCTACCAGCCTCGCTCGCAGGATGGCATCGGCGCTGCGCCAACCGCACCGGGGCTCGGGATCGAAGTCGACCGAGAGATGTTGAGAGAAGCGCTTTTTGTTGTGAGCGAGTAGCATCTCACCCTTCTCTCAGACCGTTCTCTCCTTCCGTCATCGCCGCTAATACCTCTCATCAACGTCCCCAAATTCGATACCCCCCTACTAAGGTCGTGCATCAAAAGGCAGCAGCCGGACCATTTTCCCATGATAGTCCTGATCACAATATGACTATTGTGTGATTGTGTGATATATTTATCCGAAGTTCCAAGATTGCGTTTGCGTAGATTTCGATTCTAAACCGGAGGCCCTCATAGAATGTACGGTTCCAAATGGTTCCACGCCGGGGGGGCGCTCCTCGCGCTCATCACCTTTCTCACCATCTCCATGACTGCCCAGGCAACCGAATCAGCCTCGGATCCGTTCGCAGGCCCCTGGGCCCGGACTGACCTGCCGGTCCAGTCCGGCCAGGTCAACCGGACCTGGATCTGGGCTCCGGAGGCATTCACCGACGTCATCCGGGAATCGTATGACGAAGCGCCCGGTGGCATGCGCAGCGTCCAATACTTCGACAAATCCCGCATGGAGATTACCAATCCTGGCGGCGACCCCAAATCGCCCTGGTACGTGACAAACGGTCTGCTCGTCCTGGAGATGGTTGAAGGTCAAATTCAGACTGGAGACACGACGAGCGCGCTAAGCGAACCCTCCACCCTGCCGATTGCCGGCGATCTGGATGGTACCGATGCACCGAGCTACGCCGACATCGCAGCGATGATGGGCCTGGAACCTGCTGCTGAAGGCGCAACGATCATCCGCCGCGTCAATCCCGATGGCATATTCACCGACGATCCAGCCCTGTCGGCCTACGGCATCACCGAGGGAATGAGCGCGGCCGAAAATGGCCGGAATCATCGCACGGCGTCGGTTTTCTGGGCCTTCATGACCTCGACCGGAACGATCTGGGATGGCGAGCAATTCACCGAAGCGTTGCTCTTCCAAAACCCCTACTACGCTACGGGCCTGCCGATCGCGCCTCCCTTCTGGGCTACCGTCAACGTCGCTGGCACGCCGAAAGATGTGCTGATTCAGTGCTTCGAGCGGCGCTGCCTGACCTTCACCCCGGATAACGATCCGGGCTGGCAGGTAGAAGCCGGCAACGTCGGGCTCCACTACTTCAACTGGCGCTACTCGACTGAAGGTAAAGCGGATCAGCTGGATGCTACGGCAAGCAGCTCTGCTGAACCGACAACCGAGCCGACGCAGCCCAGCGACGGCACCGAGGCGGTCTGCCTCAACAGCACGGAAGCCGCGTTCCTAAGCCTGATCAACGCTTACCGAGCGCAGAACGGGCTCGGACCTTTGACCGCGACGGGATCGCTCAACGTTGCGTCCTACGATCACAGCCTGGATATGAACGTGAATAGCTACTTCTCGCATACATCCCAGAACGGTGATTCGCCGTGGGACCGGATGGCCGTTGCAGGGTACGACTACAACACGTATAAGGGTGAGAATATCGCCGCAGGCTATGCGACGCCTCAGGCAGTCTTCGAAGGCTGGCGTAATTCCCCCGGTCACAATGCCAACATGCTGAACGAGAACTTCAACGCCATCGGTATTGGCTTCGTCAGCGAAGGCCATCACTGGACGACCGACTTCGGTGGCATCGTCGACGCGCCGCCCTCGTGCTAGCTGCATGGAGTATCGAGATCGCAACGAACCGGTCCGGTCTGGCGAGATCATCATCGTGCCGCGCGGTGTCGAGCATCGTCCGGTCGCCCACGGTCCGGTTCAGATCATGCTCATCGAACCAAAAACCGTCGTCAACACCGGCAACGTATCCAGCCAGCGCACCGTCACTGTCGAGGAACGGATCTAGCTGTCGCACTCGGCGCGTCTAGTGGGATCAACTGGCCGTCAAGGTAGCGGTAGTAGTTGCGGCCCGGAAAATCGCGCATCAACACCGGATTACGCGCATCGCCCTTATCGACGGCATAGATCACATCGCCATCCAGCGTCGTCGAATTCTCCAGAAAGAGTGGCGCGTAGGCCTGCCAGTTCGGGCGTGGCAGGAAGACGACGGCATTCTGAAGATCCGCCGCCTGCACAACTTCCAGATCAGCGCGATTGACGCCATTCCAGCCCCGGTAGCGTTCGGCTTCAGAGGGCAGAGTCACGACGAGGCTGTATCCAACGAGAGCAATCACCAGCACCGGGAGAATGAGCCTGCCCGGTTGAAATGACGCGTTGAGACGCCGCAGCAGGCTGCCGGCTCCATCCCAGAGAATGACGATCCCGCGCGCCCCGAGCAGCGACAACACGCCGATGATCTCGAAGTAGTATCGCGGCCCGTACATGCGTCCCGATGTCCAGTAGAGCATGTGGACCCCGATCAGCCCGATGATCATTCCAACCAACAGGAGATCAGCGGTAGTCTGGCGGGAGAAGCCATCTCGACGTACACGCCAGGCAGCGGCGCAAACAGCCATGACAACCGGCAGAAAGCTGAGTCTCCGGGGCCAGCCGAAGAGGACGACCCCAAGGTCGCGAAGATTCACACGCATGTTATGGATTGCATCGTGGAATGAGTGACCGTTCACGCCGTACTCCGGCCCGAAACCGATCTTGTCGTAGGGCCACCAGAGTTCGTAGGCGCTTTTGAAAGGATGGCCGGTGGTGGCCTGGTTGTAAACGAGCAGCAGCACCACAAAAGGGAGCGCGCCGAGAGCTACCAGCGCATAACGGGCGAGCAGCGGCCGCTGAGCGCCGAGATCGATGGCGGCTACGATGGCGAAGGGCAACGCAATCCCGACGGCGGTCAGCGGCCGGGTCAGGAGAAGCGCGCCGCCTGCAGCACCGGCTCCCAGCGCAGCCAGCGGCAGGTCTCGCGAACGCATCAGATCGAAGAGCAGCAGCAGGAGCAACACCCAGCAGAGCGCGACGACATGCGACAGCAGCGAACCTGACTGGATGATGAAGAAGGGCGACAGCGCCATCAGTGCTGCGCCGAGCAATGCCGTCCGCAGATCGTAGAGGCGCTTGCCGACGACGACGAGCAACCCGACGGCGGTCATCGCTGCGACTGCATTGACCAGCCATGGCTGGCCTACCAGGACGCCTAGCGACAGAATCGCCGGGTAACCGGGCGGGTACTTCCCGAACCAGTGCCCATCCCGAACGATCACAAAGGACATGAAGAAGAATTCTTTGTGCTCGGGGCCGGGCGCGATCAAGTGTCCTTCAGCGACCGTCTTCGCCTGAAAAAGAAAGGTAACCTCGTCCTCGGTTCGCGGTAAGCGATCGAAGATCGACGACGATGACCACGCTGCTAATCCGAAGGAAAGCAGCATCAGCACGAGAGTTGCAACGAGGGCTATGTGTTTTCTTGCGAGGAGCACGGCTGTTGACAAATTGCCCTCACCCCCGGCCCCTCTCCCACTGCTTCGCTTCGCTACGCGGGGAGAGGGGAGGAAGATTAGGGACCAGGGAACACCGAAGCCCAAAGTGATATCGGCTCGGCTGCTTCTCTAATCCCTAGTCCCTAATCCCTGTTCCCTAATCCTTGTACGGATCAAACTCATTTGCGCCGGCCATGACGACGATGAGTGGGGTGAGCCGGTGCTGGACTTCGATGGTACCGCCCTGCTGGTCGAGAACCTGATCCAGGCGGCGATAGGCGTGCGGTGACTCATCAAGGCCACCACCGCGCAGGATGACATTCTTTTCCGCCAGCCAGCCGTGCATCATCTCATCAGAGATAACGCCGGGCGAAATCACCTCGCCCGTCTTCCAGCGCCGGCGGCCAGCCGCCTTGGTGCGCGACATGACACGGCCTGCTCCATGAATCGTCGAGAACATAGCGCGCTCCTGGCGGTCGAGAACTTCAGGATCCGGCTCTTCGACACCGCGAACGATGTACGAATCATCGCCCATGCTGCCGCCGATGAACGAGATCTGACCCGGCCAGGCTGGTGTCGCGCCCTTACGGACGACGATATATTCCTCGGGGGCGCCCTTTGGGCCATGCTCCTCGCGCCAGGCGAAGTTGTGGTGGTTGTGAACCAGCTCAAGCTCTTCGCCACCGATCATCTCGACGACCTTGCGGGCCACCCATTCGCGTCCAGCATAGGCGTATTCACCGGCAAGCTCCATCAGCGTCCAGTATCGCTGGCCGAGATCGCTGTCGAGATCGAGCAGCGCCTCACGCTCCGGCACCCTCGTGCCCCACTGCTCGCCCTGATCGAGCGCCAGGAAACCTGAAGCGACGGTGTGGCCGAAGCCGCGCGATCCGAAGTGGACGCCGACCCAGACATCTTCGTCCTCATCGACAAAGATATCGACGTAGTGATTGCCGGAACCGATCGTACCCAGCTGCGTGCGCGCCTTCTCTCGCAGTCCTTCGCGCACATTTGCCGGCAAGGCGTTCCAGGCGTCGGAGTCGAAGAGTGAGTGATCGACCGGCGCGTCGGGCAGCGTGTTTTTGCGACCGATGCCGAACGAAAGCTGCTCCTGAATCTCGTCGGCGATGCCGCGCAAGTCATCGAGATCATCTCGCTTGAGATTGGTGCGGATGGCAGCATTGCCACAGGCGATGTCGAAACCTACACCGGTCACCGAGACTTGCTCCCGGAACGCAGCCACACCGCCGATTGGCATGATGTAGCCGAGGTGGCCATCGGCCATCAGAGCTGTTCGTTCAGCCCGGCTCGCGACATCCTGAAGTTGAAGGATCGTCTTGTCGTCGTGATCACCAAAAATGATATCGGGCTGGCCCATTGCACTACCTGTCTGCTAACTAACCGGAAAGAATGCAATCGACAAGTGTATCAACCTCAAGTAGTCCGGCCTCGATTGCATATGAGGAGGCCCCGCTCGTGGGAGCGGGGCCGCTGGGGGGAGGGTATGGGGTTTTGGGGGATGTGGGGGTAGAGGGTAGGGATCTCTACGGGACGTTGTCGTGCGTGTTTGCCTCCCTACCGTCTAAATCGCTGACGAAACGCTGCGAGCTTCAGACGACCTCGATCTGGCCCCTGTATCTGCTCGATCTTCCACGCCTCGCGATCTATCTGGTCTGTCAAACGCCTTCGCTCTTCTCGGAACAAATCTGAAATACTGTACGTTTCCATTGTTAGCCTCCATTGGCTCTTTGTGCGTTGGTGCTCCGTTGCACCGTGCTTTCGACAATACCTATGATAGGTAAACAGCATCTGACACACATCGCGAGAACTGCGCATTTCGCCGGCGGTATCTGGACGCGATATGACTGGGTAGTTCTGCGCATGATCACTGCAACATCGGAGTCAGCGCTGATTTGGCCGGTCGCCCTCAATCTAACTACCCGAGTTCTGGCATCGTGGCTCGATGATTGTTCGACGGAACTAGCCAATCAACCGGTAGAGATAGAAGAATCCTGCGTCAATCAGTAGAAACTCAATATTTGTAAAGCCTGCCTGACGCGTGTAGCCGCGCAACGTCGATCAGCGTATCGCCCATACCAATCGACAGGCTATGCAGCACGCTGGAGCCGTAATGCAGCCTTTCGATGTCGTTTCAGGCGAAGAGGGCAATTGCTGACATAGCCGGAACTGACAGATTGAGCCAAAGTAGGCAAGGAGCGCGATATCGCTGTCGCGATGAGCTTCCTGCTTTATCATTGTCGCGAAGTGTGTACAGGGAGTGAGATTCTTGACGGCGACATCAACGCAAATAGTTCCACTCCTGAAGACGAAGCTCTTCCCTCCCCGCATTCAGTCTGAACTGGTCTCCCGTGCGCGGGTCCTGGCATACCTGGAGGAAGGGCTACGTCGAAAGCTGACGGTCGTCTCAGCCCCGCCCGGCTTCGGGAAGACGACACTCATCACGAACTGGCTCCACTCTAACCGCCCCGACGATGTGGCACTCGCCTGGCTTTCTCTCGACGAGCGTGACAACGACACCGATCGTTTTCTTAGTTACTTCATCGAGGCCTTCCAGGTGTCTGATCTCGCCATCGGCGTTGCTGCGCGAAAGCTGATCGGAAAGACGGCAATACCGCATCCAGAGATCGTCATCACGGAAGTAATCAACGACATCCACTCCTTCCCTGGCCAGATCGTGCTCGTGCTGGATGACTACCATCTCATCGAAAACCCCGAGATCCATGAAGCCATGGACTATCTGATCGAGCACATGCCGGCACAACTCCACGTCGTCCTAACATGCCGGGTCGACCCGCCTTTAGCACTGTCAAGGTTGCGTGGCCGCCGAGAGATGATCGATATCCGTGCTCAGGATCTTCGGTTCACCGCCGAAGAGACAGAACAGTTCCTTCGGGACACGATTGGGAACGATATCGCGGACGAGGACATCCTGGAACTCGAGCAACGCACGGAAGGCTGGGTTACTGGCCTACAACTTGCTGCCATCTCGATGCGCGGACGCGCAGACATCCACACGTTCATCCAGTCATTTTCCGGGCAGCACCATCACATATTCGACTATCTCGCCGATGAAGTGCTCAATCGCCAGTCTCTGGAGGTGCAGCAGTTCCTGTTCCAGACATCGCTGTTCAGCCAGTTCACCGCGGGACTTTGCGATGCCGTCACCGGTCGAGACGATAGCGCCGCCATGCTCGAACGGGCCGAGCGCTCGAACCTGTTCATTGCATCGCTCGACAATGAACGGCGCTGGTTTCGGTACCATCATCTCTTCGCCGACTTGCTGCGTCGCAAACTCCGGCAAACACAGCCGGACCTAGTGACCGAACTCCGCCGCCGGGCGTCGCTCTGGTTTGAAGAGCACGATGATCCGATCGAAGCGCTCTGGCAATCGATAAACGGCGAAGACTGGACCCGAGTGAGCGACCTCGTCAAGAACTACGAGCGCTCGCTATTCAATCAGGGCCAAAGCAGGACGCTCTTGCGCCTGCTTCACGCGATACCCGAAGAAGTTGTAGCGTCAAAGCCGTGGCTGCTCTTCACTCGCGCCGCAGCTTACGACCTCAACGGCGAAGTGGCTCTTTGTACGCGCGACCTGACGGCACTTCAAGGCTTACTCGAACGCATCGAAGCGGACCCAGAACGGGTTGGAGAACTTCCGGAAGCAGAACGACGACGACTTCACGCTTCGCTACTGCGTACGTTGGCGTTCATCGCGATTCTGAATAAAGACTACGACGCCACGCTCGAACTCAGCGAAGAAGCGCTCTCGTATATGACAGAAGATGAGCTAGAAGTGCAGGCGTTGACCAAAGGATTTCGCTCGCAGGTATTCTGGCTGCGCGGCGATCTTCAAAAGGCAGCAGATGATCTGCGAGAAGTTATCGAACTGAGCAAACTGACGAGCGGTACGGCGGCCCGGCTCGTTAGCCTACTGGGAGTCGCTTCAATCGAAGTCGAATGGGGTCAGATGGCCCTCGCCTCCAACCTCTACGACGAAGCGATTGCCTACGCCGACAGTCACGGTCTCTCAAACTGGCAATACACCGGGCGGATTCTGAGCTTCCAGAGCGAAATACCCTATGAGCGCAACGACCTTGATGTGGCACTTGAGATTGCGAAACGCGGTCGCGATATCGCCGCACACTGGGTTTCTAATCATGGTTACGATGTGACCTATCTCCATCTAGCCAGGATCCACTATGCACGCGGCGATCTTGAAAGCGCTCGCGCCAATTTGAGACAGTCTCCCCCCTACAAGATCGGGCCCGGCATGGGTATCGTCGCCCAGATTGAGGCGCTCCAGGCGCTTATCGATCTCGAGCTCGGTGATCGACGGCAATTGTCAGAAATCGAAGAAGAGCTACTAACACCGTTCTCTGAGTTGCCCGATCATATCTGGCTCTGGACGCCGGCATTGCGCACCCGATGCCAAGTCCTCAACGCTCTGAATAGATATGAAGATGCCGCATCGCTCCTGAAACCGCTCTTCGACCTCTGCATGAAGCATGGCTGGATTCGACAGGCAGTCCAGACCGGCGCGGTTCTAGCTATCAGCTACCAGGGCCAGGGCGATCAGAGCGCTACGAACGCAACATTCACACAGGTCCTTGGACTCGCCGAGCCATCGGGTCTATTGCGCTCGATACTTGACGCTGGAGCCGGAATCGAAGGTGTCATCAGCAGTGCGCTCGGTGATCGCGGAAGGAGGAGCAATGATACAGACTACTTGGAGAAATTGCTCAACATTGTTCGAGAATCAGGGCAACGAGCCTCTCCAAATCAAGACCTCATCGAACCACTCAGCGAGCGAGAGATCGAGGTATTGCAGTTAATCGCGGCCGGCCACACCAACGCCGCAATAGCCGACGAACTCTTCGTCGTCGTCGGCACGATCAAAGCACACGCCCACAACATCTACGGTAAGCTCGGCGTGCGTAACCGCACTCAGGCCATCAACCGCGGACGCGAACTGGGGCTGGTCGACTAGACCGTATGGCTGCGACAAGATCAGCGAGGGCGCCTCAACCCGATGGCTGCCCGTCACCGCCAGGATTCTCAACATGCGAAGATAAGCGAAACAGTAACCGTGGGCTCGCGGCTTGGAACCACTCGTGGGCGATTGAATTACCCTGGGAGCGACAGATGCCATTACCGCCTGACTACGCCGAACGTGTCTATGCCGGAGTCCTCGGAAAGATCATCGGCGTCTATCTCGGGCGCACCTTCGAAGGCTGGTCCTACGAACGGATCATGGCCGAACTCGGCGAGATCAACTACTACGTCAACGAGCACTTCGGCCAGCCCCTGGTCGTCACCGACGACGACATCTCCGGAACATTCACCTTCCTGCGCGCGCTACCGGACTACGGCAATCGACGCGATCTGACCGCCGCGCAGATCGGCCACAGCTGGCTCAACTACCTGATCGAGGAGCGCACCATTCTCTGGTGGGGCGGGCTGGGCATGTCCACCGAGCACACCGCCTTCCTGCGACTGAAAGCAGGCATCCCGGCCCCGGACAGCGGTTCGATCGAGATGAACTCCAAAGTCATCGCCGAACAGATTGGCGCGCAGATCTTCATCGACGGCTGGGCGATGGTCGCGCCCGGCGATCCCGAGCTCGCCGCCGACCTGGCCCGCCGCGCCGCCAGCGTCAGCCACGACGGCGAAGCCATCTACGGCGCGCAGGTGATCGCGGCGATGGAGGCGCAGGCTTTCGTCGAACCCGACCTCGACAGCCTGCTCGACACCGGCGCTCTCGTTCATCCCGAGCAGACTCCATCATCGCCCGCCTCATCGCCGACCTGCGCGAGTGGCGACAGCAGAGCCGACGACTGGCGCGAGACCTTTCGCAAAGTCGACGCAGCGCTATGGCTACGACAAGTACCTCGGTCACTGCCACATCGTCCCGAACCATGCCCTGTCATCCTCGCTCTGCTGCACGGCGACGACGACTTCCAGCGCTCGCTGATGATCGCCAATACCTGCGGCTGGGATACCGACTGCAACTCCGGCAACGTCGGCTGTCTGCTGGGGATCAAGAACGGGCTGGCGGGGATCGAGGCTGGCCCCGACTGGCGCGGCCCGGTCGCCGACCGCATGTACGTCTCCAGCGCCGACGGCGGAGCGACGATCACCGACGCCGCACGCGAAGCGCTGGGCGTCGTCAACATCGGCCGGTCGCTGGCCGGAGAACCGCCACTGCAGTTTAAGGACGGTGCGCGCTTCCATTTCGACTTCCCCGGCTCGGTCCAGGGTTTTCGTTCCGACGACTGCGCCCGACGCCCGCGGCGTTGCGACGGTGGAGAATGTCGAGCAACCGCTGGAGGTCGCGCCCTCGCGATCAATTTCCGGCGTGTTGCGCCCGGCCGGATAGCGCGAGTGACAACGCCGACCTTCATCCCGCCATCCGATCTGGCGATGGAGCGCTACACATTGCTGGCCTGCCCCACCCTCTACCCCGGCCAAACAATCCGGGCGAACGTCAGCGCGGGGTCCGACAATAGCCTCTTGGCTACCTGCCGTCTGATCGTGCGTGTCTATGACGAGCGGGACCAGTTAGCGACCCTGACCAGTCCACTTGCTTCGCTTGAGCCCGGCGAGCATCAGTTGATCAAATGGCGTGTACCCGATACCGGTGGACAACCAATCGCCGAAGTTGGACTGGAGATCCTATCTGAACAGGCTCCGAGCGGCCGGATCCTCCTGGACTCGCTCGACTGGAGCGGTGCCCCAGCGATGACGCTAGCCCCACCCGCCGGAGGAACGGCCTGGCAGCGCGCCTGGGTCAACGGTACGGATCGTGTCGAGTGGCAAAATCCCCATCCTTATCGCTTGATTCAAAACGAGGGTACCGGCTTGCTCATCCAGGGCACCCGGGACTGGAGCGATTACCGAGTCACGGCCACCCTGACGCCAGAGATGGCCGCCGAAGCTGGAATAGCTGCTCGGGTCCAGGGCATGCGACGTTACTACGCGCTCCTGCTCGTGCCCGGGAACCGCGCTCAACTCGTAAAGGTCAGAGATACGAGCATCGTGCTCGCTGAGGCTGACGTGAGCTGGTCTTTCTGGGAGAGCGCCGAACTCGCTCTGGAAGTCGTTGGCAACCGCTTGTGTGCCTTCGTCAATGGCCAGCAGATCTTCGACATGCAGGACGATGATCCACTAGCAGGCGGAGCCGTCGCGCTCGTCTGCCACGCAGGCACGATCTCATCCGGGCCAGTCAGGGTTGTTCCCGCCTGATCACCTGAGGGATCAAAGCAACCGAAGCAGGAGCACGACGCAATCGCGCCCGTAGTGCGAACCTGTAACGCTGGTTCACGCCGCGAACGCGTCAAGTTCCGAATAAACCCTCAACCTTAACTTTCTTCCAATGACTCAACCCCCGGTTGACCGCCATCATCGAACCAGGTCCTGCAACGAGGGCCGGACGGAAAACAACCGATGGAGGTTGAACTGATGTCAACGAACGACATACGCTCGGGGAGAGAAAATTCGATAGGTATGACCGGAAAACTGGCACGTTGGTCGTCGCGGCATCCCTGGAAGATCGTCGCGATCTGGGCCATCGTCCTGATCATCGGACTGGCCACAATGGGAGTGGTCGGAAATCGCTTTACCGCCGAAGAAGAGATTCGCACCGATCTGGAGACGCTAGTAGCCGACGACCTCATCACCGACCGGCTCAACAACGGTATTGAAGATCCGGCCCAGGAGTTCGTTATCGTCAGCTCCGAGAATCAGACCGTTGATGATCCCGCTTTCGAAGCAATCGTCAGCGATATCACTGCGGAGATCCGGGCGCACGGCGAGTTGGTGTCTGGAGTGACGACCTACTACGAAACGGCCGACGATAGTCTGGTCTCGTTCGATCGTCAACGGACCATCGTCGTCGTTACCCTGGCTGGCGACCCACAAGAAGCGATTAACGATGCGCTTCCGGTACTTGAGACCATCCGCGAGTTTGACGAACCCGCACCCGGCTTTGAAGTGACCAACCTGGGCGAAGTCAGTGTCACCGACACAGTGACGACGACTGCAGAGGAAGGTATCTTCAAGGGTGAAACCATCGGCATGATCATCGCGCTGACCGTGATGGTGGTTGTCTTTGGGACGCTGATTGCGGCCGGGCTGCCGATCGTGCTGACCTTTGTCGCTATCCTGATTACAATGAGCCTCGCAATGGCCACTTCATACCTGACCAGCATCAACGAAGCTGCTGCGACGATGATCTTCATGATCGGGCTGGCCGTCGGCGTTGATTATGCCCTCTTTATCCTCTCGCGTTACCGCGAAGAGCGCGAGCACGGACTGAGCGTGCTGGACGCAATCAGCCGTGCCGGAGATACCTCGACGAAGGCCGTCTTCTTCTCCGGGATGACCGTTATCGCCTCGCTGATGGGTATGATGATCGTCCCCTGGAACGTTTTGACGAGTCTGGGAATCGGCGCGATTCTCGTCGTCCTCGTCTCGGTGCTGATGACACTCACCCTGCTCCCCGCCGTCGTCGGGCTGCTCGGCGACCGCATCGATCGCGGCAAGGTCCCATTCCTGGGTTACCAGCGTGCGACGGCAACACAAGCGGCCCACACAACCTCAGGATTCTGGAGCCTGCTCTCCCAGACAGTGATGCACCGTCCAATCGTTAGCGTCATCGCATCAGCAGGTCTGCTGGTCTTCCTCGGAAGCTTTGCCCTATCGCTGAGTCTGGGCGCCGGCAGTCTGTCGATTCTGCCGGAGGATTCCGAGACCGTTCAGGCGTACAACGTCTTCCAGAACGAGTTTCCGGGCGCTGCCTACCAGCCGGCAACGATCGTCGTTGAGGCTAACGACGTCACGACACCTGAAGTACAGTCCGCCATCGACGGCCTCCTGTTGAGCCTTCAGAGCGACGCCTCCTTCGGAGATGCCACCATCGTCACAGCCGAAAATGACGATCTCGTACGTATAGACACTGCGCTGACCGTCGATGCGGAAAGCAATGCGGCGATCGATGCCATCAAGCGGCTGCGCAATAACTACATCCCGGCGCACTTCGAAACCATCGAGGCTGAAGCCCACGTAACCGGCTACACCGCCTACATGGTCGATATCACCGGTCTGGTGCGTCACTACCTACCACTCATCTTTGCCTTTGTCCTGACGATCAGCTTCGGACTGTTGCTGCTCGCATTCCGCTCGATTGTCGTGCCGATCAAGGCAATCCTGATGAATCTGCTCTCGGTCTTTGCTGCCTACGGACTGATGGTGCTCGTCTTCCAGGATGGTGTCGGCGCGAATCTCTTCGGTTTTCGGCAGGTCGAGCGCATCGACGCATTCGTGCCGATGGTGCTCTTCACGATCGTCTTCGGTCTCTCGATGGACTACCACGTCTTCCTGCTGAGCCGCATCAAGGAGCAGTTCGACATCACCGGCGACAATCAGCAGTCAGTCGCCACCGGGCTGCGCTCGACCGGGCGTCTGATCACCGGCGCGGCGCTGATCATGGTAGGCGTCTTCGGCGGCTTCGCGGCGGCTGATCTGACGGCGATGCAGCAGTTCGGATTTGGGCTGGCTGTGGCGGTCGTCCTCGACGCAACGATCGTCCGGATGATCCTCGTCCCTGCATCGATGGCGCTGCTGGGCAACCTCAACTGGTACCTGCCATCCTGGCTCTCCTGGCTGCCCGAGATCCATATCGAGGGCACACCTGCCAGTGTCACCCCGAAACCCGCCATCGAGGAGGCCCCGGGGCTCCTGCCGGAGGCGGCAATCGCAGACTAACCAACCTCCATCATCTTGTTCCGAACCGGTGGCCCCAGTGGCCGCCGGTTCTTTTTCATTCCAGTGAAGCACCCTCGCCCCGCAGGAGTGCTGGTCATCAGATCTTAACCGGAAGAGACGCGCCGCTGGCGCGTCTCTTCCAGTTGATAGCAATCATCTCGATTTTGCGGAAACGCCGATCGACGTCTACAACCACTCCTTGTACCAATCTGCAACACGGTTGTGAAGGTCGATGACGTGGCGGCGTTCCTGGAGGCCGTGGGGCTCGCGCGGATAGACGACCATCTCGGTTTCGCAGCCGTATTTGCGCAGCCCACGATGCATGAAGATCGCCTGGCTGACCGGCACGCGCTCATCGTTCTCACCGTGCAGGATCAATAGCGGCGTTGTTGCGCGATGGACATAGGAAATCGGCGACCACTTGTGAAATTCGTGCGGACCGACGCTGTCGTAGGGATTGCCGCCGCCGAGGCGCTGCTCGAAAGTCGGGACATCGCTGGTCGCGACCATCATGCCCCAGTCGCTGACGCCTGCACCCATGACGCCGCACTTGAAGCGTTGTCCATCTTCGGGATCGTGTCCGACGGCCCAGGCGGTCATGAAGCCACCCTGGCTCCAGCCACCGATCGCCATCCGCTCCGGATCGGCCCAGCCATTGTCGACGACCAGGTCGATGCCGGCCAGGATGTCGGGCCAGTCTTCCTTGCCGACCGAATCGAGCACAGCCGATGCGAACCTCTCGCCGTGACCGGAGCCGCCACGCGCATTCGGCATGAAGACGAGGAAGCCCTGGGCCGCCAACCAGTGCGCGAATGGGCCGGGCATAGCCGAAAGCATTGGCCCAGCGGCCATAGGGCCCACCGTGAACCGAGACGCAGGTCGGTAGTGGGCCGTCAGCGGCGCTCTTTCCGGCTGGCCAGAGAACGATGCCGTCGAGCGTAAAGTCACCGCGCTCCCAAGTGATGACCTCATGCGGCCCAAACTCGATGTCGTCGAGGTAGCGTATGAAGATCGGTTAGCTGAGCGAAGGAACTGCCGTCGCCATCGGAAGACAAATCGACCGAGTAGACATCGAAGGGGCGATTGATCGTGCTGCCCAGCGTCGCAGCTACAGAGCCATCATCACTGATCGAGAGTTCTGCCAGATCGCCTGAAAAGTGGCGCACTGGTTGAAATTCGTCGGTTGCTTCGTCGAAGGCGAAAATATCTGTTTCGACCCCGACCTGCACTACTCCGTAAAGTGTGCCGTCAGCACCGCCGCGAGCTAGACCGCGTACGCAACCATGAAGATCGGCGGTCAAGAGTTCGGGCTTGGCGCCTGCTTGTGCCGCAACGCGCCAGAGCTGATTCGAACTTACTGCCGGGACCGGCCCCGCCGATGCATCGGCAAAGATCGTCGAACCATCGGCGTTCCATATCAATGAGCCAAGCATTCGATCTGGTGCACAGATCGACTCAATGTTGCCCGAAGCGACATCGACAATCGCCAGCTCACAGGTGGTCGCGATCGATTCCAGCTCTGGGGATTCGGAGGTCGTGACGGCGATTTTCGCACCGTCTGGCGAGGGGCTCATGCCGCTGACGTGGCGTTCGCCGAGGTCGATCTTGCTCGTTTCACCGGAATCGAGATCGAGAATGTGCAGGCGAGCGAAGGGCCAGAACGCGCCCCAGACCTTGGCGTCATCGCGCTCCTCTTTGCGCCGTTTCTCTTCGTCTTCGTCGCGTGCATCCGGGCTGAGATAGGCGATGCGGTTGCCTTCTCCTCGAAGCCAGGCATGGTTGCTCACGCCACCCGCTTCGTCCGTCAAGCGCCGCGCCTCCCCACCGTCGGAGAGTGGCAGGAGATAGATCTGGCTAGTGCCACGCTTGTCGCGGTCGGAGAGAAAGCTGATCGAGTTTCCATCAGGTGTCCAGCGTGGCGCAGTGTCGTTGACCGTGCCTGCCGTGATCTGCCGGGCAGATTCCGGATTGCCGGTGTCAATCAGCCAGATGGCCGCCTCGCGGTGATCGCCCTCGCGGGTGTTTGTCCCAACTGAGACGACGACCTGCGATCCGTCCGGGCTGATCTGGACGCCGGACGGAACGTTGATGTCGGCCATAATCTCTGCGGTCAGTGTCTTCGACAACGCTTCTCTCCTATTGATTAGCGGCGGCAAGCCAGCATTCGATCAGTTCGGCAATCTCGGCAGTCGGGATTTCGAGCGTGGCATCGCCGACGGTCATCTCCCAACGGCGGTAGGCGGGGATAGGACGAGGATGCGAAGCGATCGCTGATCCAGATCCCGGTCTTCTCCGACAGGTCGAGCGCCGCGTCAACCAGACGTTCGCCATCGGCGCGCAAGAACAGGTGCATCATGTTGCTGTGGGGCGGATTTGGAACGACCTCGACGCCGTCGATACCGGTCGATCGCCGCTGCAATCTCGACCGCCTTATCGTGATACGCACCCATACGTGGGAGGCGGTCATCCAGACCACGCTGGGCGGAGACGACCATCGGGAACATGCGGATCATGCGGCCGCCATGTCGATGGCGCCAGACCCAGGCTTCCTCGATGAAATCCTTCGGGCCGGCCAATGCCGCGCCGGCAATCCCGCCAATGATCTTATAGAAGGAAACATAGACACTATCGAAAAGCGCGCTGATCTCGGCGTAGCTTCGTCCGTAGAATGGCTGACTTTCCCAGAGTCGTGCTCCATCCATGTGCACAGCAGCGCCACGCGAGCGAGCCCAGGAGGTCATACCCACAAGCTGATCCCAACTCGGTAACTGGCCCCCGATCGCACGCTGGGGCAGTTCCAGCAGCAACATGCCGGGCGCCTCGCCGGACCGCTCCAGATCGTCAACGGTCAACAGGCGCTCGAGCTCGGGCGGCTGAATCAGCGCCATACTCTGAAGATCGTGCAAACGTTGGTATGCGTAGCTCTCGTAGAAGTCCAGATGGTTTAGTGGGTGCATCGCGACCGTCTTACGACCGCTGCGCTCGCTCCAGATGCGCAGAGCCACCTGCTGGGCCATCGTCCCGCTGGGCATGAAGATGGCAGCTTCTTTGCCGAGCAGATCAGCGACGCGGCGTTCCAGTTGCTCGATTGCTACACCAGAGCCGTAGGTGTCGCTCTCCATCTCTGCCGGGACATCCTCAAGCAACTGCTCCAGTGCCTGCCGTGGCGTGACATGTCCATGGTGCGTTAGCGAACGTTGGCATGCCTGTCGAATCTTTTTCGCCCGCTCTTCGTTCTTCACAACTTTTACCCCCGCCTCTACTTCACAAGATCTATAGCTCTAGTCAGTACTTCGCAACCATCGTGAAACGTCAAAATATCCTAGCGCAATTCGTTCAACCGCTAGCTTCGATCAGCGATGTGAGGCATAATGCCACGTCCGGATACAGAACCTGATGGGAATTGCTAGGCTTCTCCAGACTGCGGGTCCAAACAAACAAGAGGGGACTTCATTTATGGTGAATTTTGGTGGATTGAGCCTATTGCACAAAAGGGTGCTGGTACTGCCTATGATCCTCGTTACGGCGTTGATAGGTGCGCTTGCAGCCGGACTATTTGTTCAACATGCATCTTCAGAACCTGTGCCAGAGACCATCAAAGCATGCGTCAATCGCTATACGGGTGCCGTGCGTATCCCGCCGAATGGCGTTTGTACTAGCAGCGAAATCTTGGTCGAGTGGAATCAGCAGGGAATTCAGGGCGAGCAGGGACCGCAAGGTGAGCAGGGTATCCAGGGCGAGCAGGGACCGCAAGGTGAGCAGGGTATCCAGGGCGAGCAGGGACCGCAAGGTGAGCAGGGTATCCAGGGCGAGCAGGGACCGCAGGGTGAGCAGGGGCCTGTTGGATCACTGGAAAATCTCATTCCACAGAACACCGTAAGCGTGCTATGCAGCCCCGGCGATAAGGTGACTGGGGGCGGCTATGAGTTCGTCTATGATCAAGATGGATTCGTGCCACCGCTTGCGGTCGCAGATCGTCCATACGAAGATATTTCCGCTGATGGCTGGTTACTTACGGTCTTCACAAACGGGACGCCCGTCACAGCGGATGTCTACGTGGTCTGTCTCAATAGTTCAAACGATACCTATTTCGTATCAGCGCGACATGAGATAGGGGGCGAAGCCGGTGGCGCCGGTGGTGCCGGTGGCGACGGCGATAACGGCCGCTAACTGACAGGCAGCACATCCTGACTCGACTGGCCGGGAGGGAATTCCCTTCCCGGCTCACTCATTTGGTCTGACAATGCGGGGGCACCGGCTAGCTGTCGATGAAGAGCGATTTCGATATTACTACCGGGATCTGCATCATCAAATATCTCAAGGCATGGCAGGTTCGTCCAACATATCCTCATCGCTATCTGCCTAATGCTCGATTCCCAAGCGCCGAAACCGCTACGGGCAGACCACGCCTGGGTAAAGTGGGCCAGCACGATGCCGACCCAGAGCAGCAACAGCAATCCATTGAATGCCCTCATCCCAGGAATCCACCAAGCGACTGGCACTATCCGTTCCTCAAGAATTTCCATGGCCTGATCCTCGCAGTGCCTGCGGTAGTGCGGAGTTGAACGGTGCTCAGTGCTCACGGTCACACCGTCGATGGTAGGATGCGACAAGGTTGAGACATCACTAGATTGAGTGAGCATGGCGACAACGGCAGCACGCAAACCCGACATGAAGGCTTTCAAGAAGCGCGTTGATGCGGCGGTCGCAGACAAACATCTGGCGACGGCGCTGGACCGCGCCCTGCCTGAATTCGGTCGTCGCAGGGCAGCCGCATTTCGAGGGACAGGATTTCCCCGGCAAGCGCCGCAAAGTGCGCGATCTCAAACAGCACGCACTCGACAATCTGCCGGAATTGGTGCACCAGTTCACCGAAGAAGCTGAAGCGGTCGGAGCGCAGATCCACACGGCACGCACCCCCGAAGAGGCCTGTCAGATCATCCTGAACATCGCCAAAGCACGAGAAGCGAAGCTGATCGTTAAGAGCAAGTCGATGGTCACCGAGGAGATCCACCTCAACCACGCCATCGAAGAGGCAGGTATTCGCGTCGTCGAGACCGATCTCGGCGAGTACATCATCCAGCTCGCTGGCGATACACCGTCCCATCTGATCGCCCCGGCCATCCACGTCACGCGCGAACGGGTTGCCGAGCTATTGTCGGAGGCCGCGGGCGAAGAGCTGCCGGCCGAGGTCGAACCGCTGGTACGCGTGGCTCGCAATCTCTTGCGCGACGATTTCGTCAACGCCGACATCGGCATCAGTGGTGCCAACATCGGTATCGCCGACACCGGGACGCTGGTCATCGTGGAGAACGAGGGCAATGGCCGCCTGGTGACGACGCTGCCGCCAGTCCACATCGCCATTCTGGGTGTCGAGAAGATCGTCCAAAATCTCGATGACGCCACTGACATTCTGAAGGTCTTGCCGCGTTCCGGCACCGGTCAAAAGATTACGAGCTATGTCAGCTACATCACCGGCCCAAGCCGCACTGCCGATATCGAACTGACACTGGCAACCGGCGTCCACGGTCCCGAAGAAGTCCACATCGTGCTGCTGGACAACGGGCGCTGGGAGTCGCGGGAAGACCCGGACTTTCGGGAAGCATTGCAATGTATTCGCTGCGGCGCATGCTCCAACGTCTGCCCGCCCTATCAGGTCGTTGGCGGACATGTTTTCGGCCATATCTACACTGGTCCAATCGGCCTGATCATGACTGCCATGCATCACGGGCTCGAACACGCAGCCGGACCGCAAAGTCTCTGCGTTTCCTGCAACGCCTGCGAGATGGTATGCCCGGCGGAAATTCCGATTCCCGAGGCTGATCCTTAATGTCCGAGAGCGAGTCGCCGAACGATATGGCCTACCTCGCTTGAAAGAAATGGCGCTCTCGCGCTGGAGCGAACCCGCCAGCGGTCAACGCTGGGCCGGACTGGCCTCACGCGCCGCCGGGATCATCTCCGACGACGACCGGATCATCCGTAACATCCCGCTGGCAAGTGATTCGCTGACCGAGCTACGACACCTGCAAGCACCATCGAGCAAACCACTACGAGCTCGCATCGCGGCCAACGGCATGCTGAAATCCGCCTGGTCATTGCCCTCGAGCCAGGTTGCAGGAATGAAGGTCGCCTACTTCCCCGGTTGCGTCATAGATCGCATCGCGCCGGAGATGGGCGCAGCTGCCTTGAAGGTCCTTACTGCCTGTGGCTGCGACATCGAGTTTCCGCAACAGCAGCACTGCTGTGGACTGGTCGCGCTCAACGTCGGCGATCGCACTCATGGCCGCAAGATGGCCGAACAGACCATCGAAATGCTCGAAAGCGTCAAAGCCGACTGGATCGTGACCAACACGACAAGCTGCCTGGCGGCGATGACCGATGACTATCGTCACCTCTTCCGAGACGACCCGGCCTGGCTTGAGCGCGTCGATCGTCAAGCGCAGAGGCTCGTCGAGTTCACTCGCTTCCTCGTTGACGTCGCGCAAATCAGTCGCGCAGATTTCAGATCAACGCGCCGTCAGCCCATTACCAGTGTCACCTACCACGACGCCTGCCAATCCCACAATGCGCTCGGCCTGGGATCGACCGCCCGCACATTGATCACCGATGTGCTGGGAATTGAGCTGCGGGAAATGGCTGATTCTTCCGTCTGCTGCGGCTTCGGGGGCTCGTTCTCGGTCGACTATCCTCAGGTATCCTCAGCGATCCTCAAAATGAAACTCAACAACGCCGAGCAGACCGGCGCCCACGCCATCGTCGCCGACAATCCCGGCTGCCTGCTACAGATCCGCGGCGGCCTCAGCGCCCGCGGCAGCTCGACGCGCGTCCTCCACATCTCAGAGTTGGTGGCCGCTTGCTTGAAACCCTGAGCACCAGGCAATCGGCGAACGCGATCGCATTTCTCAAAAACTCGGGCCGGTCGCAGTCGGATGCGGATCAGCGATGATCGGTGCGAGACGGCGTTTCCAGAGGCGAGTGGCCGGGCTAACGAACAAGTAGTAGAGCGCCAGGAGCCCGCTGTACACCAGCACGATAAGGTAGACGATCAAGCTCAATCGGTGGCCAGGCTGAACATCGTCCAGATGCCGGATGAAGGGTCCGATCAAGACAAGGTCATAGACCAGAAACGCAGCCAGCTGGCCGTAGGCGTTACTCCACACGGGACGCACGAACCCATAAGCGTAGTAGATCGCCGAGCCGACAAAGAGCAGGCCGAACATTACCGAGCTTTTCGGATTCAGTGGCCAGGGAAAGATGTGCTCGGCGCGCAACAGCAACCCGCCGCCTGCAAGCGCCAGCCCCACGACGAAGACGGCGAACGAAATCCGCACCAACCGTGGCACTGGCCGTTGATCGACAAATGGCAGACGGTAGGTCCAGATCAGCATCGCCAGGAACATCAGTCCAACGCCAGCCGCGAAAATCGCCGCCAGGATGGCCTTGCTGTTGTTGTCGCGCAAGCCAATGATGCCCATGGCGATCGCGAGCAACGAAAACGACGTGCCACCGTCGCGCGCCACGCCCTTCAGCCCGGATAGATCCCCTGAGAGCGCGATCCAGAGCAGCGCACCGGCAAAGGCGGCGGACATACTCGCAATAAAGATGAAAGATAGACGTCCATCTTCCCAAGGCGTGGACTTCGTAACCCACCCTGCGCGCCTATACACTTCGGCCGAAGCGATGAGCGTGACAACTGCTAAGACCAGGATCGCTACCCGACCGAGAGGCCGCATACTGTCCTCCGCTCGCAACATCCACGCGATATCCTGATGGTAATGCCTTTCGATTCAAAAGAACATGGGCTCGGACTGCAGGTGACGAAAACGCCGGCGAAGCGGAGACGTAGATGACAGAGACGTTGCCTGAAACGTTTCCCAAAGGCGGCTCTGAGTGACGCGGCGAACCTAGCCATGCGCTTGATGGGAGACGCCGAGGAGTCTCGGCTGGCTCTTGGCGACGCTATCAGGATGTGAGCGCGCTCCAGCACGACACCGAGCGTCGACTGTCGGCAATGAGCCTGCTGATCGCCACCCGAGCACTCTATCGCGGTCTCCAGTTCGGGCCAGATCGTCACGACCGCCAGGCGCGCGATTCGGCATGAACTGCTGCTAGCAAAAGAGCGCGGCTAACTCCTGCGGATAACTTTCGACTTCCACCTGTATTACAGAACACATTGCGTCTATCTCCTGGCGTACATCGCTGAACCGGCCCAGGCAGGAAGATAGTGGGGGCGTGGTTGTTGGCCCAGATTGATGGGGTGGACCGTTAGGAGGGCAACGTGATGAGAAAGGCCGTACTTGTCGGGTTGGGAAGCCATGCGGCGCTCGCCGTCATGTGTTTCATGGTCCTCTCCGGCAGTAATGACGTCGATCTCCTCATCAGGGTCACGGCAATCGCTGCCACTACAGTCTGGACGGCCGGGATTCTCCTGATCATGCTGCTGGCTTACCGCGCCTGGGAGGGTTTGAGCCAGCCACGCAAGATCGGCATCACTGCCCTGGCACTGCCCGGCTGGACGCTCGGTCTCCCGATCATCATGCTCTATCTCCTCCGCTCCAACGACGGCTCCGACTGGGTCGATTCGACCGAGTAGCCTGTCGACGGACACCATCCTGACCACATCGCGGACCTGCGTCCTCCGCAGCGTATCGAAGCAAACGGCGCCAATTGGCCTGATCTTAACCCCGGTCACACCCAGCATCTCAACCTCATCAAATAGCCCATCCCGATCACGGGATACGCGTCTGTGGCTGCACAATGAGCGTGTTGATTTAGAGCGAATCAGAGGGGAATTCTCGTCACAAGAGGGAGTATGAGACTACGCCCGGCAGCTGCCGCAGAGACCAAAGAGTTCGAGCATGTGCCGCTGACTGCTAAAGTTAGGCAGATCCAGCATCCTCGTGCGAAAGGAAAGAAGCCAGTCGTGGAACAGGACTACACCATCGTCGTTGAACGCGATCCTGAGAGCGGTTGGCTTACCGCAGAAGTCGTTGAGCTACCGGGATGCTATACACAAGCTCCGGACCTACCGGCACTTGAGTCGAATGTCCGTGAAGCCATCGCCGCCTACCTGGACGTTGAGCCTCCCGCAAATATGCGGCCTGAGTTCGTCGGAACCTGGAGAGTCCGTGTTCCGGTATGACGCGGCTGCGAGTGGTTCCTTTTCGAGGCTTGCGGCAAGTAGCTGAAGCTGCGGGGTTTCGTCACATCCGAACCTGAGGGAGTCACAACGTATTTCAACATCGAGACGGGAGAACCGTGGTCATCCCCGATCACGGCCCTCAGGTCATCGTGCGTCCTCTGATCCGGAAGATCATTCGCGACATGGGCCTCAGCGTCGATGAATACAATGACCTTCTCGATAAGGTGTAATCCCCCCGGCCCTCTCGTTTTGTCGCTACAAAGATGAACCTACGCCCGGCAGGCACCGCAGAGGCCGAAGAGTTCGAGCATGTGGCTGGAGATCTGGAAGTCGGTTTCTCTGGAGACGGTTGGGTAGAGGGTTTCGACGTTGCAGCTCTCGAAGGGCACGACCGTGCCGCAGGAGTTGCAGATCAGATGGTGGTAGTGGCGGCTCCGGCTGTGGGCCAGGACGTAGCTGTGGCAACCATCGGCGGCATGTAGGCGGTCGAGCAAACCCAGACCCACCAGCATGTCGAGCGTCCGAAAGACCGTCGCCCGGCCAACGCTCGGATCGCTCTCCCTCAGATGCTGAAGCAGATCATCGGCGCTGAAGGCCCGTTGGAATCCGATCAATGCCTCAACGATCGCCTCACGCGGGGCCGTCACCCGGTAGCCCTGCTGGCGCAGAGATTCGATGATTTCACGGCTATCAAGCGTCGAAGCAGTCTTCACCACACGCCATTCCTTTCAGCCTTCTGAGTGTAACATCGCCCTGGACAAACGCCGTATCACCCAACAGGAGGATCCCCATGAGTCAGGACCACTCAGCCCCAATGGCGGGCCGCGAACAACCCACTCGTGATGACATCATTGGCCACGAGCGCTTGACGATCATCGAGAACAACCTGGCGCAGACGATGCTTGCCCGGCTTCGCGATCGCCGCACGGATGTCTTCGCATTCAATGCGATAGCCGCCGAACTAGCCCGGCTGGTCGTCTATGAAGCCTGCCGCGATATTGGCCTGACCACGACGCAGGGCGAAGGCTTTGACGGCAGCCCCTTAGACCTGCCGATCCCATCCAGAACGATTGCAGGCGTCACCGTCCTGCGGGCAGGGCTGATCTTCGAGCCTGCCTTCCGGCTGCTGCTGCCAACCAGCGCGCTCTACCAGCTCGGTCTACGACGAAATGAGGAAACCCTCGAACCGACGATCTACGCCGACAACCTCCCTGGCGAAGCGGGCTGGGCCGAACGCGTCCTCATCGTCGACCCGATGCTGGCAACCGGCGGCACCGCCACGGCAGCCATCGACGTCATCCGCCGCAACCACACCGGCCGGATCGACGTCCTCGCCCTCGTCGCCGCCCCTTACGGCGTCAAAGCCGTCACCGACCACGATCCCACCACCCACATCACCGCCCTCGCCCTCGACGACCATCTCAACGCCGTCGGCTACATCGTGCCCGGGCCTGGGAGATGCGGGGGATCGGTATTTTGGAACTGTCTAGTGTGTAGGGATTAGGGAAGAGGGATTAGGGATTAGTTGAGAGGTGATTCCGGCTGCTTGCCCAGTCTGATACGGAGCGCCGTTAACATCCGGCCGATTTCATCCAGCTCCTGATTCAATGCTGTGATCTCGTCGCTGGAGATGTACCCAAGCTCGACGGCTATGATGAGATAGGTTTCTACTTCAGCAAGTGATCCGCGAGCAATCGACACGAACTGAGCGTAGTCACGACGTGTCGCTCTCGCATTGCCCTCGGCGATGTTCGCAGGAACTGATATCGCTGCACGCGTCAGCTGGCTAACAAGACCGTATCGCTCGGTGTCTGGGAAATAACGACTTACGCGATAGATCTCTTTCACAAGCTGAATCGAACGCTGCCACACCACTAGATCCCGATGGGAACGAACCACTCGCTTACTCCACTCTAATCCCTAATCCCTCTTCCCTAATCCCTCTTCCCTAATCCCTTATTGCCCGCCTCTCGGCGGCAGATGCCCATCGCTCTCATAGCGCCAGCGATAGTAATGAAGTCCGACATTGCCCATCTCGACTTGCCATTCGGGGGCGTTGGTCGGGGTGTAGGTCAGGCAACGGCGCTCGAAGCACTGGATCAGGACGTCGACCCGCTCACCGGCAACCAGAACCCTGGACCAGTAGGCTTCGGTGATTGGCAAACCGGTCGCGAAGAAGACCGGATCGAAGAGCCTGCCGTTGACAAGCTCGCCATCCTGGTAGATCAAGCCCTCGCTATTGAGATAGTTCCAAAAAACCGAGGCAATCTCGTGATTCGTCTCCGGGACATATTCCGCCGCATAGACGCCATAGTCGGCGTAACTCTGATTCGTGCCGGTACGTCCAGCACCGTCAACTGTCTGGATCAATAGAGCGCTATCGTCAACAGGATCGGCAGACAACAAACCTCGCAGATCGGAATAGGTCGGTGCGAGCGGATCGCCAGGGTCGCCAGCCACCGCCACCTGTGCCGAGCCGTGGAACTCGAAACTGGCGTCGCCAGTCTGAATCTGGCCGCTGATCATCTCCCGCGCTAGCAGGCCGTTGGTAACGTACCAGGGAGCGTTGCGATCCTCCAACGGATTGGTGATCTCCATGCGCGCCTTGTCGTAGTAGCGCACCAGACGTTCCCGCTCCGGCGAATCCTTGTAGGGTTCGAAGCCGGTCGCGATAGGGCTTGGTCCCCAGAGCCAGGTGCGGCCAACCAACGATTCAGCAACCGGCTGATCGGCCGGCGTCCAGGTGGCAGTTAGTGATTGAGCGAGTAGCGTACGCAGACTCGCTCCGGCATCGAGCTGTCCCGCGCCAGCTCCCGGCACCGGTGTATCACCACTGACCGGCAACGCCGACTCGTGCAGGAGTTCACGCAGTTCTTCGATTGTCAGATCTGGGTCGACCGACAGGAGGAGCGCAATCGTCCCACTCACCATCGGCGCGGCAAAGGAAGTGCCGGTGACGCTCACCCAGGTATTGCCATCGACGGGCGACCACCACGGCGCAAGCACCGATGAGCCTGGAGCAATCAGATCGACGCGATTCTGGCGCGTCGAAAAATCGGCAACGGTCCCCCAGAAGGTGCTGGCTCCGACCGAAATCGACTCTTCGTAGGCTCCGGGATAGGTCACGGCATCCGGCTCATTGCCCGCCGCAGTTACCACCGGAACGCCGTTGTTATAGGCGTACAGGAGTGCGTCCTGCAGCGCCAGACTAGTCTGATCGGCAACAAGACTGAGGTTGATCACATCCGCGCCCTGATCGACGGCCCAGATGATGCCCTGTGCCAGCACCGATATCGGCGCGCCATTGAACGAACCGACCTTGATCGGCAAGATCCGCGCTTCCAATGCGACGCCGGCGATGCCAATCTGATCGTCGCCAGCCGCCGCGATGATCCCGGCCACTGCCGTCCCGTGACCGATATCATCTTCCGGTTCGTTATCGCCATTCAAGAAATCATAGCCCTGAAGCAGTTTGCCTTCCAGATCGGGGTGCGAGCGGCTGACGCCCGAGTCAACGACGGCGACGACGATCTCGGGCCGGCCGCGTGTGATCGCCCATGCTCCCGGCAAGTCGATACTCTGAGCCCAGAGTTGGTCGGGATAGAGTGGATCGTTCACCTCCGCGCTATATTGCGCGATGCCATCCATCTCAGCCCAGCGCACAGCCGCCATCTCATGTAGCGCGTCGACTGCCGTTTGTGCCTGAAGGTCGTCGCTAAACGAGGCGCTATAGACCTGATCCCAGGCAGGCAGAGATCGAACACTCAGCGCGCCAAGTCGATCGAGAAGCTCAACGGTGTCGGCCCACGCGATTCCCTCAACACGCACGACAATCTGTCCAGCACTGCGGTCTGGTTCTAGCGAGGATGTTGTGATGAGTAGCTGTTCGCCAGAGTCTGAATCGTGAGCGGATGCGGTTGCATACAGCCCGAACATACTAACGAACAAGCTACACAGGACCAGGAAACGAACGTAGATAACGCCGTCCCTTCAAATCGTGCCCGGTTTCGTGCGATCCTCGACCGTCAACGAGGACTCTCACATGATAATCTGCGATCAGATACTTCGGCTACATCATCAGGTACGAACTATGCTGCCCGGATAGATCGAGTGCATGCCGGCCAGCACCTATTCCACGATAGGATTGACCTCGCTGAAGCTAGCGAGGAGCGGGTAGCGGTTGACAGAGTACGGCAACACATCCGACCGGGGCGCCCACGACGCTCGGGCGATTGAACGGCGCAAGGCGGCTGATGACGCAGTGGTCGACCGCGAGCTCGTCGCACGCGTGAGTATGGGCGACCATGCCGCTCTCTCGACCCTTTATGACCGCCATGGTGGGATGGTTTATTCGATTGCCCTGTCAATCCTGCGTGATCCAGGAAACGCCGAAGATGTGGCCCAGGACGTCTTCATCACTCTCTGGACCCAACCCGATCGCTACAACCCGGACATCGGACGCTTTGCGCCCTGGTTCTATCGCGTAGCTCGCAATCGTTCGATTGATGTCATCCGGCAGCGTCGCCGCGAAGTCATGCCAGCCGACGCAGCCGTCTTCGACCTCATGCTCGGCCCATCCGACGATTCACCCTCCGATACCGTTGTCGAACGGAGCCAGGCCGAGCGGGTCAGAGCAGCGCTCGGCGATCTGCCCGAAGAACAACGCACCTTGATTGAACTGGCCTACTTTGGCGGCCTGACCCAGAGCCAGATGTCCGACCATCTCGATATCCCCCTCGGCACGATCAAGACGCGCGTTAGGACGGGCCTGCGCCGCTTGCGCGAGATCCTGGACGCTTAGTTCTCGGCCGATTCCGGCATCATTCGCAACGAAACATACCCGGCAATCCCGGCGATAAGCGATGCCAGCAAGATGCCGATCTTCGCGCGGTCGAGCATAGCCGGATCATCGAACGCCAGCCCGGCGATGAAGAGCGCCATCGTGAAGCCGATGCCGCCGAGGAAGCTCGCGCCGCCAATATGCCTCCAGCCGACGCCGTCCGGTAACTCGGTCAGGCCCGAGCGCACCGCGAGATAGGTGACCCCAAAGATGCCGACGAACTTGCCGCCCACAAGACCGATGATGATGCCCAGGGTGAGCGTGCTCGATAGAGAAGCCCCAAAATCTGAGCCGACGGCGACGCCGGCGTTTGCCAGGGCAAATATCGGCACGATGGCGAAGGCCACCCAGGGATGGAGAGCGTGTTCGAGGCTAGCCATCGGCGACTCGGCCTGGTCCGTAGCGACCTGAATGTGATGCAGCGCTGCCTGGTGCTCCTTGCTCGTCAGGATAGGCTCGCCCGAGTCGCCGGCCTTCCGAAAGCGCCCGATCTGTTCCTCAGCGACCTCCAGGAAGTGGCGCGTATCGATGCGCGTGCGGGCCGGGATCGTAGCCGCCAGCAGCACGCCCGCAATCGTGGCGTGGATGCCCGACTTCAGAAAAGCGAACCAGAGGACAAGGCCCAGCAGTGCATAGAGCAACGAACCATTCACATGAATCCGATTGACAACCACCAATGCCGCGATTACGGCGACGGCCAGGAACAGGTACTCGGTCTTGAGATTCGAGGTGTAAAACGCCGCTATGACCATGACGGCAATGAGGTCGTCGATGATCGCAAACGCCGTCAGAAACACTTTGAGTGACAGCGGCGCCCGGCTACCGACTAGCGCCAGAACGCCGAGACTGAAAGCGATATCCGTCGCCATCGGTACACCCCAGCCGGAAGCACCATCGCGACCCAGATTCAGAGCAAGAAACAGCCCGGCCGGGACGATCGCACCACCGACGGCTGCAGCGAGAGGCAACACAGCCTTGCGCGGCTCCGCAAGCTCACCAACGAGCAGTTCGCGCTTGATCTCCAGCCCAACGACGAAGAAGAAGATCGCCATCAGGCCGTCATTGACCCAGAGGAGCAGAGCCTTGGAGAGAGAGTAGTCACCGACTCCAATCGTGAGCTTCGTTGACCAGAGATCGAAGTAGGCAGTATCCCAGGGAGAATTGGCCCAGATCAAGGCCACGATCGCGCTGAGGATCAGCACGATACCGCCGGCGGCCTCCAGATGGACGAACTCGCGGAAGGGGGCAAGCACTCGGTCGACGGGAACAGGCGGCGGCGCACCTGCTCTAACGGTTGCTGACTTCACAGTAACCCCTTGTCATTTGGCGGCGGCTGGGCATGAAAAAAGCGAGCCGCTACGGCACAATCGTGTCGCAGTGGTCTCGCCTCTCGTCCGGTATTAGCCGGCCAACCGGAGAGACATGCTCTCGCAATGACGATTGGTCGGACCCGCGCCTCGGAATGGCGGGCAGGCTACTCCCCACTATTGTCCCAATGATATGGTGTCGGGCGTCACCTGTCGACTTCACCGCCCGCTCGATCTCAAAGCTAGCGCTCTCCGCTCAGCCAATCGTCAAGCCGCGGCACCCGGGGATCCGTTTGGCGTGCATCATAGTAGGGAATCGTCGGGCGATAGATGTCGAAGACACGGCGCAGCTCGCCGACTGGTTCGTCATGGATATCGACACGCAAGTTGACTCGCGAGAAGGCCTTTTGATCGTGCACCAGGATCGCGGCCGATGTCTGGCCGATTGGCTCCCCGCCGGCGTCGCGCCCCGCTTCGATAGCCCGCATGAGCCGCTCTTCAAGATCCTCGCCAGTGTCCGCCAGAAATGCCTGCTCCATCGCATCGATCACCTGCTCGCCACTGAGAGCATTGCCGAGCACAACGTAACCATCACCTGTACGGTGACCGCACCAGTCGCTATTCTCGGTGCCGGTCCGCGCCGCCGCGAAACCATCGTCATCGACGACGCCAAGCTGCCGGTATTCGGGAAATGGATCGCCAGCGACGAGTTGCTCGATCACGCCCGGCGCCTTGTAGCCGATGTCAAGCAAGCGCAATGCAACGGCGCCGAGGCGCTGATCCGCCTTCGCCATGATCGCGACCGCCCCTCGACGCTCTTTGACAAATGGAACTCGTACGCCCACGGCATGGGAACTCGTTGCAGTCGCGATGCCCAGCATGCCTGTTCGGTGGCAGCGCGCAATCGTTGTAAATGTCACATGGTTCTCCGTTCAAACAGTGGCAACTAGTAGCACAGATGTTCCATAATAGCCACGAATGGTGTCTCGTTGACAACAGGTATCCGTCACAAGGCGTACGAATGCGGGTGAACACCTCCGGCACGGGCCCCGCCCGCACATCTCGCAGCGGTCACAGCAGATAGGAGCAATGCGTTGACATTCAAGTTCCAGATGGAAGAGCGGCCCGCTCAGCCGACTGTTTCAATACGCACCCGCACGCCGATGTCGGGAGCTACCCGCCTTCTTCGACCGGGCCTTCGGTGAGACATTGAAGCACATTGCGGCGACTGGCCAGCACCCCTCCGGCCCACCCTATGCGCTCTACCGCAACCAGGATATGAACGATTTCGATGTCGAAGCAGGGTTTCCGGTGGCGGAGCCAATTGAGGGCAGTGGAGAAGTTCAAGCCAGCGAGATCCCGGCCAGCAAGGTCTGTACGACGGTGCTAACCGGTCCCTACGACCAGCTTCCACAAGCCTGGGAAGCAATCACCGAACACCTTGCAAGCCAGGCAATCGAATCGCAAACCTGGGGCTACGAGATCTACCTCAACGACCCCACGACCGTTCCTCCCAACGAGATCCAGACCCAGATCGTGCTGCCCCTGAAGTAGGAAACGAGTTTCCAGGTTGGCGGGTACCGGCGCGAGCAGATAGATCAGAAAAACCTCAGCCTTTCACATCCTTCCCATCAATGAGGTGGAATGAGTGAACTCGTCTTCGCCCGGTTCTATAGATACGGACATACGCGGATGAACACAAGGTCACTCGTTCCACCAGATTCACCGTATTAGTGGGAATGGCCGAGATGTTCCCTGTTCGAACGTCCAACAGGGTGTCATTCTGAGCGTAGCGAAGAATCCAACTCGTGGCCTGACCGGAACTCACGAGTGAAGATGGCTACCTGCCGCCGTTTCACAATCGCGAGCCGTGCTGGTGACTCGGATTCATGCTGCATTGGATTCTTCGCGCAGCTCAGAATGACGCGGTTCGGCGTCTTATCGGGACGGAAACGGCGAATCACTTGCAATGAGGTGGAACACGTGACACAAGGTTCGCCCCTAAGAGAGCAGGCAATGTCATCCGCCTGCCGCCTCTTCTGCGTCCCGGACTCACGTCCAGCGCTGATGGCAGCATTCCTAATCCTCTACAACCCCCGAATTACCCGCTTGATAAACAGGCGGGTATTTCGTGCAGCGCAAATTCGTGACTTCTGAGCCAGTGGAAGGGCGAAATTCGTTTGTTAGCGTGGAGGGTGGTGAATACCGCGTGCCCACTGGTGACCCAACCGGCCAGTTCGAGGCAATGATGAAGGAATCCGATACATGATTCTGATCGCCTATCTCATCGTGGCTCTCGTGCTCGGTGGCGCTATTGGCGCCGGCATCAACGTCCTGGCGACACGCCTGCCGGCCGATTTGCCGCTACGTGGCCCGGCCCTCTGGACCTCCAGCGAGCAACCGAACCGGCGCTGGCACATCCCCTACCTCGGGACCCGCGAGCCGGAGAGCGGCGCAATCGACTGGCCCAACCTCGGCACCCAGCTAGGCGCGGCTGTCGTCAGTGCCGCAGCTCTGTTCCGTCACGGCTTTTCGTTCAGCACACTCGAAACGATCGTTCTCGCCTCTGTGTTACTGACGATCCTGCGTATCGACTGGCAGCACCATCTGATCTTCATCATGACGATCTGGCCAGGAATACTGCTTGCCCTGATCTTCAGCCTGGCAACTTCGTCGAGCGCCCTCCTCTCCTCGGCTATCGCCGGGCTTGCGGCTGCCTTCGCCTTCCTGCTGCTCTATCTGCTGGCGATCCTGATCTACAAGCAGCGTGCTCTCGGCCTCGGCGACATCTATCTGGCTGGGCTGATCGGGACGATGGTTGGACTCTCCCTCATCGCCCAGACGATCCTGCTGGGGATGATGGCCGGCGCGCTTGGAGGACTCTTCCTGATCGCGATCAAGGTCCGCACCCGCAAGGACTACATCCCCTACGGCGCCTACCTCTCCCTCGCCGCCATCGTCATCGTCGTCTTCGCCACCTGAGCCCCGCTAAATCGAACCGATCACAGCGCGAGTCTCCTGGCGATTGGACAAACAGACGGAGGCAGGCGAAATAGAATAATCGCAACTCGCCAGGAGATTCTACATGGCAGACATAGCCGTTCTTCTGTTCATATCGGTCAGTGTCGGAGCACTGGCTATGTCCGCATCGATCTTCTGGAAGACGTGGTGGCTGACTCGATTCGTTCTTGGAATCATCGGTGCGATGAGCATCGGAATGTTGCTGTTGATTCTAGATTTCCTTGCACACCCATTTGGGTAATGGCGTACGCTCCCTTGCACTGGTATCAAGTGGCACGCTCCCCGCATTTCAGTCGGGCGACTTCACGCCTTGTCAGAATGACTTGAACAGCAGCGCGAGCACCTTGCCCCGAGGCTTGACATATGCGACTTCACCGAGCAATGAGAGGTGCACAGAGGTCCATCATGAAACCAACGATGATCGCCTGGGGAATCATCATGATTGTCGTCGCAGCATCGGTGCCATCATGCCTGAAGACAGATGCTGAGCACTCCATTCGCGTCATCGTGACCGGTCCGCTGGTCGGGGAGGTCATCGATGCTGAGGGCAATCTCATTCGGAGTGTGACGACTGACGAACCGCTCCCCATCCACGAGTTTCTGAATGGATTTCGAGAGGCGACAATTGACTATCGATCCGATGCTGGACTCTTTCAGGTGAGAGACGGGCTCGTTCAGAGTTTCTGGCTCCAATCGATTGACGCCGATCCCTATGCGCTGCACTTCACCGTTGTCGACCAAGGCCCGACTACCATCCAGATCGTGACCGACGAGCTGCCTCCGCGCAATAGTGGCGGACCATTTGCCGAGGGTGAGAAGACGGTTGCCCTCTCGCTCTTCGTCATCACCGCCCCGGTCGGCGCTGAGCTGCGGATGATCTTCACGGCCAACCAGGACGCCGATGAGATGCTCCTGGCCATCGACGAGGACGGGGATGGCGCAGTCGATCGCGAGCAACGAGCCGTGGCGGTCCAGCATGGCGGTGATGTGGGGGTCAATGCCGAGTACGACATGACGGAGGCGCAAGTCGAAGAACTGGGGGAGGGCCGAGCACAGATCGCGCTGGAGCTGAAGCCGCCGTCTCGGGAGGATTCACTCCTGACCACTTACTATTCCGTCTACCCCGCCCACCCGCAACCGCAACCCTACACCGAACCATTCGTGGTCGATGAGGGCAGTTTCATCCTCTACGGCTCGCACGCCAACTGGGGAGGGCGTGAGGTGCCTCAAGAGCTGACCGTGCTGGGTGGAATCGCTCCCGATGTTGACGCGACCATCGAGGTTGATGGCCCGCCGGTCACGATTGACCTACCGGTCCCGGGGCAGCGCGCCTTCGTCAGCTTCGAGGGACGCGCGGGGCAAGAAGTTACCGTTATCGCGAGCGAGGTCTCGATCGGTTATCTGGCTTGCTGTGGAGTGTGGTTCTCGATCGAATCTCCGAACGGGAAGCTGTTGAGCTTCCCGCCGGCAACGGTGGCGGTGAGCGTGCCAATCGGATTTGCTGGAAGAGAACTCCCGACGGCGATCTTGCCGGAAGATGGTCGCTACGTAATCCAAATTGACCCGATAGCGGCGAACGCCGGAGCCTCACGCTCCAGATTCGATAGGATACGGGGTGAGTTCGAGTGAATGGATCACCAACTGTTGGCTCATGGTGATCCAGAGCTCCGAGTGAGTAACCATACGACTATCTTGTGATGAGCCTGTCCGATTTCGGCGTCCTTGAGTGTCCTAAATTCAGGACGGTAGTCTCAGCGGACTCTTCCTGATCGCGATCAAGGTCCGCACCCGCAAGGACTACATCCCCTACGGCGCCTACCTCTCCATCGCCGTCCTGCTCGTCGTCTGACGCTAGTTCATCCAGAATTGTCGCGATCAGTTTCTCATAGTGACTGGTCAAACAACCGCGAGCAGGTCATCAGCACTACTTGTAGAATGTTTGCCATACCCTTGGAGGTTGGACATGGTAGACGCATCACAGGCGTTGGAACAGATTGACGGGATTATTGAACGCTACGAGTCTGTAGCTGAGGAACGTTTTGACGAGGACGGTGACGCATACAGCTATCTGACACCGAGTGTTGCAACTGAGGTGGTTACGGCCTCTTTAGCTTGTACCGAACGTGTCACAGGACGAAACTCCACATACTACGAACAAATGCGTAAGGCATTGGACGCAAACAGCTACTATGTGCCCGTCGAACAGGTCGTAGGCGCCCTGCGGGCTCTCCGAGCAGACGTGGCCGGAGGCTATTTGTCCAACATTCTGGAGAGCATACGAGGCGACTATGGTTCTGACATTCTCAGTTTCGCCGAATCACTTCTACCAGAGAATGGTAACGGCCCAGTAACCGCCGCCGCGGTTTTGGCAGGAGGGGTGCTGGAAGAGCACATCAGAAATCTATGCAACAAGCACAACATTCCTACCGAGCGAGAAACTAACCGAGGCGTTGAACGGAACAATCTCGACTCTATGAATAATGAGCTTCGTAAACAAATAGTTTACGGAAAAGTCATACAGACCAACGTAACCGCTTGGTATCACATTCGAAATCACGCGGCACACGCCGAGTATGACCAGTATGACGCGAACCAAGTTCGACTGATGATAATGGGCGTCCGCACACTCCTTGCCACCTATCCTGCATAGTGTTCGATAGAGCTGAGCCTAAATCCTCGCCGGTGACTTTCTCCAATCAACGCCCTTCCCAGACTGTACCTTCCATACGGTGAATCGAAAGTCGTTGTATCGCGTGATTGATTTTGACGTGCTCACTGCGTTTAGGTCCAGAGATCATGAGACCCGCATAAGGAATTCCTGATCTGTGGACAATGCAGGTTACTCGACAACTAAATAGCCGATCATCCTCAGGAAGGCTTCGATGCGGTCGAGGTCCCAGTCGGTCATGTCGACGGTGATTGAGATAGCGGGCGCATGGGCGCGACGAGGTTTGCAGTTGCATGCTGGTCGGCATCGACTGTTGCTGACTGTCTTGGGCTTGCCCCGTAGCAGCGGATGATGGCTGGGTTGGAGCAGGGCGCGTCGACGGGCGGCACAAGCAGCGGCCGGACCTGTTCAGCGAAATCATCCGACAGCTCCAGGCGGGTCGTCTGACCGCGCACGCCGCGGCGGTAGGTTCCGAGGCCAGCGGCGTCGGCCAGGCGGAAGAAGAAGGTGCGCGCTTCGGCGACGCGGTTGCGGGGCTGGCCCAGCCGCATATCGACCTGCCAGACGTGCTCGACCCAGGGCGCTTCGATGACTTCCAGCCCATCGGCCAGAGCGCGTTCGAACGGGATCCGGTAGGGTCCGATACCCGAGCAGCGCCGAGACAAGCACTCGCAATCGGTCCTGTTCGGCCGGAGCATAGGCCAGCCGGTCACCAAGCTCCGTCAAGCGCACACCACCGGACTCGTCACGCACCACGAGATCGAGCTGATCGAGCGCGTTCAGCGTTTCACGCATCGCCTCACCCGCCCCGAAGCGAGCATCCAGCGTTGTACGATCCGCGCCGCTGCCCTTGGCGTAGTCCAGCAGTGGCGCCATATCCTGCCAGTCGGTGCGATATGGAAGCGTGTACTCCGACACCTTCTCAGCCTTTCCTCACAGCCGCTCTTAGCGATTGAGCAGCGACCAAGACTCCCCACTTGAATAGTGTACTTGAATTCATCACGCTTGACGAGTAAGACTAGTCACGTCTACTTGAGTTATCGCTACTCGACTCTGGTCACGCACACTTGAGTAACGGCCCAGTTAATGCTATCCTGTCGCAGATGGATCGGCGAGCATCGATAGAGACAGGCCAGCATGGCTCGAGGTCCCGTGGATCGCGCCAACAATTCACCTGCTGCCCCCACCAATGGCAGCGCGCCGATCGGCGACAACAGCACGAGCGCCGACCGGTCGGGCCAGGATGAGCGCCGCCGCGGATGGTTCTGGCACTGGAACGGCATCGTCACCCAGTACACCCCGCTGATCGGACTCAAAGGCATCGGTCTGCTCAACTCCTACACCGTCTGGACCGATCGCCGCGAGGACTCTCCGCATCGCGGCTACGCCTTCCCGAGCCAGCAATCAGAGGCCAACTTCTATGGCGAAGATCGCGCTGAACTGATCACGATCAACAAGATCCTCGTCGCCCTCGATCTGATCGAGATTCGGAAAGAGATGGTCCGCAAGACGGACGAAAAAGGGCGCCGCTGGAAGGTGCCCCAGAATCTCTACCGCGTGAAAGATCGCCCGGAAGGGATCGACCTTACCTGCGCCGATGTGCTGCGGGTCGTCGAACTGGCCAGCAAGGACAAGACGGTCTATCGCTATGTCCGTAAGATCTTCTCCAGCCGCTTCGAGCCGATTGACCGGAACAATGTCTGGCACACCATTCTGACAGAGATTGCCGATCACCCTACCTGGAAGAAGCTGTCCGAACGCGTCGCCAGAGAAGAGGCGCGTGCGAGCGCCCGTACCAGGGCCGGTCACCGTTCTCGTGCCCAGCAGCAAGGAATCCGGACCACGAAGCAGAAGACCCAACTGCCAACGTGGACCATCCCGCAAACGATGACCTGGCACGACCGCAGGCTGACCTGCTCTCGCACTCACATATTGGCGCAGAAATGACCAGTGGTCATATTAATAAGTTCGCGTTCCACGCTACCGAACACCGTCATGATGCCCACCTCCTGAGCGCAACCATTGGTGAACCCATCAACAGAGGTTTGATGGTCACTGATGAAGAGAGCAACAACGGTTCGGGGGTCCCTGCTGAACCGAGCAACAATGGTTTGAGTAGTCCTGAGAGGGGCAACGTTGCAAGATCCAACAATGGTTGCGAAAGCTCTGTTGAGCCGGGCAACACAATGTATTACCAATCCTCTTCTACTACTACAACGACAACCACTAGCGCCTCAGGGGATGACACAGAGACAACGGCTGCTGACCTCCCCGCTCGACTTCATCAGTCAACGAGTGGCAGGCGTGAAGGACACAATGAAGAGGCAGTTCGCGACGATACAACGATCAATAGCGAAGTGTCACCGACCGCGCTTCGAGTGGTCTGTCATCCCGGGAAATGCAGACCCGCGCCGGGGAGCGCCGGAGCCAGGTCTGGCTGGAGCGCAAGGCGGAGGGCCCCTGGGAGATCCGAGTCCACTGGCACTTTCCCTCTATGAGGCCGCCAATGACCGACCCGCCACCCGGCTCGAACGCATACTGCTGTCCGAACTGGAAGCCGATGCCGCGCCTGCAGCTGAAGCGGCCGGATCCAGCGGAGCTGAGTGGGTCGCGAAGCACTGCGCGAGGCGGTGGGATCCGGTTCGGCGTTCGTCGCGCCCAAGCGCATCCGGGAGATCATTAACCGCTGGGCAACCGCCGGAGCAGGACCCAGACGACAGACTCTAGACACAACCCATCGAAGTGACGAGCTGGATAACTCACGCGGAGCGCATATGCCAAGCAAGGGCTTGAGATAACACGTGAGGAAAGTACTCCACTGAGTTGCTGCGCATCGGTCGCGAAGATGCCGCACAGGGCGACCGGCTGTGGGGCGTCGTCCTCGATATGCTGGCTGTCAGCGATGCTCGCGACGACCTCTTCCGACTGCGCGGAGTTGTCCCGCTTGGCGAACGTGAAGATGGCGTGTTCGTGCTCGGCGCTCCGACGCGGATCGCCGCTCGCTTGCTGGACGGACCGCGTCGTGGACCAGTTGACAGGCGCTATCATCACTTCTCCACTCTCCTGCAGTGATCGCAGTCCTCGACCCGATCAGTCGACGATTGAGTCATGAGGTGCATCATTGGCTACTCTGCGCGAATCTGTCATGCAGAAGCATGACGTCATGGTCTGTTGAGGGGTGGAGTTGTCAGTGTCGGCATTCTTTATCGAGGTAGGACGAAATATGTCTTAGTGCGATGCGCTCCCGAGGTGTGTTAGCAGTTGCGGTCAAGTGTCGTGATTCCCTGTTGTTGAATGCAGCCCGAGTGACCTGAGTTCGCTCCTCGAGAGTCGAATCAATCGACCTCTATATCTCACCTCTTCCCATCCAGCGATAAGCCGCCATCGCTAACCGGGGGCTTCGCTGGACCCCTTCTCCCTCTCCGATTCGTTTACTGATTCGATTATCTACAGGTGGCAAACGATTACAAGAATTTGCCATCATTGACTTCCAGATGATTCTCTCCACAGCCGCAATGTTGCAAAGGTGTTGATATTCATCGAGGCCATGGAACCCCTTTCCAAATTATTACCAACGCATATTGGATCGTAGCCCTATGGTCGTTCGACAGTTGACTCCGATGTTGACCAGGCGGCCTCTATCTCCCTGTACCCACCTTCATTAGCGCCGGGTGGTCCTTCGAGCAGATCCAGAACCCGGATGACACTTGCGCTACCGGTTTCTCGAGAGATTCTTGCATAGCCCTGGCAGATTACGTTTCCGGAGCCGCGACCTCGCGTAGGATCTCCATCAGCGTGACGACCTGCTCGCTGGGGCGGCGACCAAAGCCACATTTCGTCGCAACGCCGAACTCTGAAACCACCTTCGAGGCCGCCTCGATGCGTTTTCTTAGCGCCCTTCTCTCCGTCTCTGTGGTGGACGAATCCGAGGTACAGCTCGGTCTCCGGATGGAGATCGAGGTTGGCCAGTGGCGCGAAGTATGCGTCATCGGTTCGTTCACGCGGGACCGCAGGTGATTACTGGATCGGTCGTTCGACGCCGGCGCTGACGGGTCCCAGCTCGACCAGACGGCTGGTGTCCGCAGGTTCACGATGCTGATGCTGGAATCGCCGTAGCAGAGATGGAGGCCCATCTCGACTCGCTTGGGACATGCCCGCTAATGCGGACGATGCGTTCAACGATGCCGTCCATCAGATTTTCGAACGGGACTGGCCAGACGCCTTCCAGCACGCCGAACTCGACCGCGACATCCCATTGGATTGCCAGCTTGTCGTCCGATTTCATCCAGCACCTCGGCGAGTTCACGCAGCATGGCGGCTTCGTAAGCTATCTCGACCTCCGCCTGGGAATCGAAATGCACGAAGGATGTGATTGGCGCCAGCGGTGTCGGAAAGGTGACCTGGAAGCGTGTCGCTGCCGGAATGACCCCCTCTGCCTGAAGCTGTGAAAAGACGGCCCAGGAATCGAGCGCGGATTGAGTATCCCAGCGCGTCGAAGGTGAGGTTGGCGGCGTCCACTCCCTCTCTCAGCTGAGACATCGGTAGCGGCGCGTAGTGTTCAGGGTCGACCGGAGCGGGTTCGAGATCGGGATGTTGCTGGAAGACGGCAATTTGCCAGCCGATCCAATTGAGCCGGTCACCTGTCCCCCATCCGGAATGCGTTGGAGATGATCTCCCAGAATCGACGCTGCGGTGCGAAAAACCTGGTGTTGTTTTCGAGGGGAACGCTGCCTACAAGGAGCGCGCCCCGGGGTGTTGCGGTCATTGTTTTCCTCCTGGAACTGTCATCGATCGAATACCGATCGCATGATGCGCAGACGGTAGCCGGTCGAGTCGGTCGACGTCAATCTGGTGGGCTATTCCTCGCCCTCGGCGTCGAGGTCAACGCCGGAGCGGACGGCGAGAAGCACCCCCAGTGCGCCGAACATCATTAGGACACCGATGACGAGGAAGGTCAGCCTGATGTCGAACGCGGCGGCGATGCTTGCCCCGCCGAGTGGCCCGATGAAGGCTCCCATTGCTGTTATCGACGCGGTGAAACCGAAAATCGCCCCTCGTCGTGCAGCCGGAGTCAGGTTGTTGATGACGGCGTTCGCACTCGGTGTAACGCCGCCTGCCGCAATGCCGAGCAGCCCGCTCAAGACGATCAACTGCCAGGGTGACTGGCAAAGGCCATTGGGATGTAGGGCGCCGCGAGGCGAAAGCGGCTGGCAGCAGAATACGGCGATGCCCGATCTTGTCTGCCAGGCGGCCGAGGGTTATGGCCGAGATGGCGCTGGTAAGCCCGGCGATACCGAGTGTCAGCCCTGCCAGTGTTGCGACCGAACTCGATGCAGCCAGTTCTTTACGTAGAGTGGCATGATGGGCTGGATCGCGCTGTTACCGATCCGCAGCGCGAACATGACTCCGATCATCGACATCATTGCCGCGCCAAAGAGCAGCGCCCGCGTTGAGGGTCCCGTTGACTCGCCTGCACGAGCCGGTTCGGGACGTACGAAGTTTTCTTTTACCTGAGTTACGACGATGATCGCGCTGACGAAGATCAACAGGCCGGCGACGAGAAAGGTCGGACGATAGCCGATCTGATCGGCCAGGACGCCGCCGATAATGGTCCGGCTGATGCGCCCGAGAAGACAGCCGTCTGCATCATGCCGAGCGCGAACCCGCGTTGGCGGCGCGGCGTTGTGCTGGCGATCAATGTCGTTGAGGCCCAACGGTTCCGGTGAAGCCGCCTTCGATGAAGCGTAACCCGAGGAGATGCCACGGGTTCTGCGCCAGGCTCATCAGGCTAACCGTCACTGAAGCCATGAACATCGCTCGCAAGACCATTAGCTTGCGCCCACGGCGGTCGGCAACGATGCCCCAGATAGGCGCTGACACGGCCATGATGAGCGCTCCGCCAGCATTGATTGCTCCCGCCCAGAGTGCCTGGCTGGAGAAGCTCGCCGCGCCAATGTCTTCGAGAAAGAAAGGTAGGAAGGGGGTACGCATGCTGAAACCCATGATCGTCAAGAGCTGGGCGATCCAGAGGGCGTAAAGATTGCGGCGCCAGTTGATGTTCTGGATCGGCGTCGTGCCGCGTGCATCGACCATCGTTCAGGCGGGGATGCCTGGAAAGGTTATATGAGCGCCGTCAGATGCGCTGGTGGAGGTTCATTATCCGTTGGGTTTGCCGTCTCACGCTCCTGTTGGTTCCAACGTCAGCACGATCTCACCTTCGGCAAGTGTAACGTCTGTGACTCGCAGGCTCGTTGCTACCAGTGACCCGATGATCGCTTCATTGGCAGCGCGCTCTAGCTCTCCGACCGGAATGACGTAGCTGAGCGGACCGCTGAGGGAACCATTTCTGATACTCACGGCTCCATCCACCTCAACAACCTGCGCGCGGTAGGTACCGGACATGCGGTAGGCGCTGAGATGGACGACGATGCCCTCTTCGTGAATCTCGGCGCTCGCGCCATCGAGCGGGCCGAGGTCCGTCTGTTCGGCGATGCGCTGGTTCAGCTCCCCTTCTGAGACGAGATATTGCTGCGGAGCGTCGACCGGGACTGGCAGTGCGGCAAGCTCTTGGGCAACGAAGTTGTCCCACCCGGCACCCAGTCGGCTTCGACCCTTTCGGCGACCATCGGTTTGACGATCATCTCACTGGCCAACATCGCCCCGATGACCACGACGATTGCAATCAATGTAAGCGCCATCAACCAGACGACGAGGCGCATCCCGCGTCCACGACGCCGGATACGAACTGGTTGCCTCGCTCGAACTGGCGGTAGCCGGTGGGTCGATTGAGGTACCGGCTCAGGAGCGTTGCGCTGAAACATCCAATCGGTCGAGCCCTTTGATTGCTGGCCAGCCAATGGTGGGGTTCCGTATGTGTTCTGTCTCTTTCGTCGTCCTGAAGTATTCATGCAAGAGAGAAGCATCGAAGGCGCTTCGGGTCACGCTCTGGAGTTATCGGTAGGCGCGGTCACGAGGCAGGACGCGCAGCACCGTCATCGTTCCTCCGGTGTTGTCGAATCCGATGATCGCTCGCCAACGCCCAACTCGCAATCTCCACTCATTTTCGCCTCCAGCGAGTTTCCGGAGATCAGCCCTGCCAGGATCGTCGGCGGCCTGTCGCAAGCGGTTGTTAATGTCTTGACGCTGTCCTTCGGAAATAGCGCGCATGTCACGAATTGCCCGGCGCGAGTAGTTGAGCTGCCAGCTCATCTACTTCTCTTCGTTGCCAAAAAGGAGCCCTTGCGCTTCTTCCAGCTTACGACCTCGCCGCGCGCGACTTCGGCCTTCGCCTCGTCGATAAGGCGGCGCTCCTCCGGAGATACTGGCTCGTCGTCGATTGGAGCGTTCTGAATGCCTGGTAGACCGGATCGTTTGCGAAATCGCGTAGGCGCTGCAAGTACTTGGCAGCCGCCTGATGTTCCTGTTCAGGAATCTCGTCGATGAGTTGGTGCAGGTCCTGTTTTGTGACGACCATGATTTACTCTCCATCGTGACTTGGTGCGTCTCGAAACAATATCATGTGTCCATCACGCATTCATCTTTCTCCAGATCAAAAGGAGGATCTAGTTCGGTGAAGCCAGCGCCATGACAAAGATGACTATGACAATCACCGGCCTTTGCACCGAAAGAAGCGCAAACCTCACCTGCGGACAGGACACGCTGGCGTCGCTCCAGATTACGGTGGCAGATTAGCGATAGCCCTTGCAGATAGCGATCCATCGCTGAGGATGCTATGTCCAGGACCATGTCCTGACAAATAGTCTCATTCTTCGTGGCTCTTTCATCCAACACGCGTGGCATGCTACCTTCACGCAGGAGCGAGGCCCTTCGACGACCGGGACGGAGACGCAGTGCGCTACGGTTTTGTCATCGACCAGCGGAAGTGCATCGGCTGTCACGCGTGCACGGTGGCGTGCAAGGCGGAGAACGGCGTGCCGGTGGGGGACTTCCGGACCTGGGTGAAGTACGTCGAGAAGGGGACCTGGCCGGACACGCGCCGCTTCTTCACCGTGCTCCGCTGCAACCACTGCGATCAGGCGCCCTGCGTCACGATCTGCCCGGTCTGGGTGCTCGAGAAGCGCCCCGGACCGGATCGTCGATCTCGACCGCGACCGCTGCATCGGCTGCCGCGCCGGCATGCAGGCCTGCCCCTACGACGCCCTCTACATCGACCCGGACAACAACACCGCCGCCAAGTGCAACTACTGCGTCCATCGCGTCGAGCAGGATCTCTTGCCTGCCTGCGTCGTCGTCTGTCCTGAAAAAGCGATCATCGCCGGAGATATGGACGATGCCTCAAGCGACATCGCCCGTTTGATTGGCCAAGAACCGGTTAGCGTGCGCAAGCCTGAGCAGGGCACCAAGCCGAAGGTCTTCTACCTTGGAGCTGAAGATGCCAACCTGACGCCCGAGGCGCTGGCGCGCGGTCGCTCTTACCTCTGGGCGGAAGTCCAGGACCACAGTTATGTCAATGGTATCGACAGCCACAATCTGAGTCTCGCCGCCGAGCCGTATGTCCCGACGACAGGCCGACGTCAGCCCCGCATGGGAAGCGGACCCGGCGCTGATGAAGCCGGGCGCGCCGCGTGTTGCTTACGATGTGCATCACCCGCAACCGTGGGGCTGGAAAGTCTCGACCTACCTCTGGACCAAATCGATTGCCGCCGGCTCGCTCGGCCTCGCAGCGGCTCTGGCGCTCTTTGACTGGTCGACCGATCTTGGATTGCTCGAGGTTGCGGCGCCGATTCTCGCGCTCTTCTTCATTAGTGTTACGGCTGCGCTGTTGATCGCCGATCTGAAACGGCCCGAACGCTTCTGGTATCTGCTGCTAAAGCCGAACCGCACTTCATGGCTGGCGCTCGGTGGTTACGTTCTGGCGGCATTCGGAGCGTTGGCAACGGCATGGCTGGCAGCCGGCGTTCTCGACGTTGATGCTGAGGCGACCTGGATTGGGCTCGGCATTCTCGGTGTACCGCTTGGCTGCGGCCGGCTCCGGCTACACCGCCTATCTCTTTGGACAGGCTGAAGGGCGCGATTTCTGGCAGAGCCCGCTTCTGCTGCCGCATCTGTTGATCCAGGCGACCGTCGCCGGTGCGTCGATGCTGCTGCTCGTCGGTGTTGGGCTCGACATCACCACAAACCTCGCCGAAGTGCTCAGCTGGATTCTTCTCGGAGGCTTGCTGGCCAACGCGCTCGTCATCTTTGCTGAGCTCTTCTCAGCTCACCCCACGACGCATATCGCGCGTGCTGCATCGTCGATGACCGTTGGCAGCTATTCACGACTCTTCTGGTATGGCGCGATCCTCATCGGCCATCTCATCCCGCTGGCGTGGGCGACGATCTATTTGAGTGGCGGTCCGAACAGTGCATTCGAGGGCGCTGCCTTGCTCGCGCTGGCAGGGTTGCTGGCCTACGAACATGCCTGGATCAAGGCTGGCCAGGTCGTTCCACTAAGCTAAAGTAGGACCTACCGAGTCGGAGAATGGATCCGTTCAGGACGACGGGACAGTCACTGTGTCGTCTCGTACCGGGACGCATCGGGGTATCTAGAGGGAGATACGCGCATGACTATTGGGAAGCGTCTGGGAGTTTTCTTGCCATCCTGCTGCTGCTTGGCGGCAGTCTGGCGGCATGTGGCGGCGATGACGACGATGATGCGGGAGATGCGGGAGATGCGGGGAGTGACGACCCAGCGGCGGCTGAGGCTCAGGCCCTGTTCGTCGAAGTCGGTTGCGCGGAATGCCACGGCGAGAACGGCGAAGGTGATGGCGTGAATCCTCGCACAAACCTCGTCGGCACCCGAATGATCATTGGCCAGTTCCGGACTCGCGTGCGTAATGGCAAAGGCTCCGCCAAGCCGCCCTTCACCGAAGAGCAGATTAGTGACGAGCAGATCGAACAGCTACATGAGTGGCTCAGCAGTATGGAGCCTGCCTGATATAGCTGACAAAAGGCCCCGATCGGGGCTTGACGCGTAGATTATCGCGCCGTAGTGTTGCGGCTGGAGCTACTTTGCCTCATATTGCAGAGCTTTGGAGTGGCCTGATGGAAGATCGAGAACTCATCCCCCTTAAGGAAGCCCAGGACATTCTCGGTGTCAGCCACACCACCATGGCACGCCTCGTGCGCGAAGGCCGTTTCACGATTTATCAGAACCCGCTCGATCGGCGTCAGAAGTTGGTGCATATATCCGAAGTTCGGGCAGCTGCACGGCCGGTACCGGTCGCCCAGGAGCACCACGAGCAGGAAGAAGAGGAGTCGCAACACGCCAGCGCACCGGTCCGATACCAATTCGCCAGCCGCGTTTACCAGAAGACGACCAATTTAAGGCCGCATTTGAGTTGTTACGATTGCTCAACGAAGCTCATCGCGCCGACATGGGTTCGGCTTTCATCCATACCCAGACGGCGACGTTCTCCACCCTGCATTCCACGAAGGCCGCATCACCGTCCCGAAGGCACGCTTTTCGCGTCTCGTGAACGAAGGCCTGATCCGGGTACTCTCCGGCGTCTACCACCGCCGTGGCCCCGACGTCGGCCGCGAATTCCTCATCACCCAGGCTGGCTACGACGCCCTCGAGCGGCGTTAGGCCAGAGCTATCTGCGGCCATTCGGACTGTGGGTAGATTGATTTCCTTGCACCTGTTCCGCGATGGCAGCGATTGCTCGATCGAGAAAGCCATCGAGACTACGGCGTACGAGCAGTCGATCAACGATCCAGCCGCCAGGGCCGCCGGACATGCTGTACTCAATGCGCCAGGTCAGAGTTGGGAGCGATGTTTCCCTCTTTAGCAGGACTGTGTGGCGGATGAAGTCGTAAGGTGGCGAGATGCGAATCGAAGCGAAGGCGAAGGCTTCGAGCGGCCGGTGGCCAACCTGATGAAACAGACCGCTGTAGGGTACGCGCCCGATCACGCCGTTGAGCGTCCACTCTCCGTTCAGCCCCTTCTCCGGCGACTCGGGTTCAACGAGCTGGAAGAGCGGCGACCACTCCGGCCAGCGCTCGTACGCCAGCACCACGCGCCAGATGGCTTCGGGGCTGGCGTTGATCTCACTACTTGCTTCTATCCGACCCAATGCGATTTCACCCATCGCTCAGCTGCTCATTCGTTCGGGCCTGAAAGGTCTTTAGACATCTGGATCGACGTTCGTTGACATCCGGGCAACGGTACTCGATCTGCCGCCCGGTAGAATGATTCTGGTCTCAATCACTGTCGATATCTGAATTGGAGATTCTATGCCATTTGACAGATCGACCGCATAGGGTCAACGTGTCGCAGAGGCGTTTGCGAGAAGAATCAATCGTCTGGCTGACGACGGTTCGGGCGATGGCCAGCCGATTCCGGTTCCTGTCTGGTTCCTCTGGGATGGGGATGCCGAGATGCTGATCTATAGCGAGCCCGACACGCCGAAACTACGCAACATCGCCACACATCCGAAGGTTTCGCTCAATTTCGACTCCGACGGCAGCGGCGGTAACATCGTTCAGTTCGATGGTGAAGCTCGGGAAGATCACCGATACGCCGCTTGCGACTGCCGTCGATGCGTTTTCGAGAAGTTTCGCGAAGTGTATCGGCCGCATCGGGATGACTCCTGACTCCTTCGCTACGACCTATTCTGCTGCCCTACGTGTTCGTCTGACTAAGCTCCGCGGACACTAGCCGGTATCCAAACGAAGCCCTGATCCAGCGTCGGATTAGCCCGAGCTTTTGGGCGCCGGAGGCCCTTTCAGGAAATTGAGCAGAAACTGATCAGTCATTGGACTGGTCCTGCCCGCTATCTCCTGGCACGTTGGATGCTATCGAGCGATAGAGAGATCGGCTGGCCATATGAAGCAACTTCTCGGCGGCTGGTGACGTACGATGCAAGCGGGGCGTCCATGGTTGCACAGAGAGATAACGGACGAACAAGTCCAATCCTGCTCGAGTCGAGCCTACGTGCGAATCGGGAGTCGACGGCATACCAGCGCCAGAGGCGGGGAGTGCGGGCCTACTTCGGAGGACTGACCCAGAGCCAGTGGCGGAACTCAACCTGCCACTCGGTACCGTCAAGACGCGGGTCCGGACCGGCTTGTGTCGTCTGCGCTCGTTGTTGGATACGGATGAGTCTCGTGCCGAATAGAAGTATTCAGAGAGAAGGGAAGCGATTTGTGACGCAGCGATTTCATCTGGTGACCAACTGGCAATTTGAAGCGCCGATTGACGCCGTCTGGCAACGACTGACCGATCCGAAGAGTTTTCCGGAGTGGTGGCCCGGATTTGAACGCGTTGAAGTCGAAGGTGAAGGTGGGGTTGGGACAGTCTCTCGCTATCTCGTACGCGGCGACTTCGGTATGCGCTTCCATCTCGAAACCACCGTCGTGGAGATCCACGAACCGCAATCTATTCGCCTGACGTCGACCGGTGGGCTGATTGGCACCGGTGTCTGGCAGCTGCATGCCGACGGGCCGACGACGAAGGTGACCTACGTCTGGGACGTTGAGCCATCGAATCCGGTCCTGCGCCTGCTCAGCCGCATTCCGCCGCTGCACAGGCGCATGGAGCGCAGCCACGATGGTGTCATGACAGCCTGGGGCGAAAATCTGGCCCGTCTGCTGGCGGCTGACATTCGCACACAGACCCCTGGCGCCTAATCGGTTTGGTGGACTATGATCGCGAGCGAACGATTGGCCCACCGAGGACGGCGTGATTGCAGGTCCAGAGTTCGGGTTGCCGCAGTGCGTAATCTGTGGGTTGGCCTGGATCGCGGCCGCCGCGGCGCGGAGGGTCTCGATGATCGGAAAAGCTCGCCATCGACTGTCGCCGACGGTCGTCTCCCGAGCTAGCTGGCCGATGGCCGGTTCGAGCTGGTGGAAGCCATGGGAGCAGCCACCAACGAGCGTCTCGACCGGCTCGCCGTCGCGATCGAGCGCCCAGCGATGGAACATCTCGCGGCCCGCATCCTGCTCGGCGGTGTGGATCAATGTCATGCTGTCCAGCCCGACGCCCATCAGCAGCACCGAGCCGCCACGCTCGCCAATTGCCCGTAGTGGACCGTAGACATTGAAGGGCGACTGGGTGGTGATGATCTCATTCGCCAGCGGACCGATTGAGCTGAATGAATCGAGCGGGTGATCGCCACGAATTCGTTCCGGACGCCGAAGCAGTGCGGCCGGTATCGCGCCCATATCTTCGAATGTCATTTTGTTCGATGAGGGGGCATACGGCTTCGCATTGTTGCCGCTGACAGTGGCGGCACGGACTTCACTCCAACCGTTGCGCTGATCGAGATGCCGTCCGGCGGTGGAATCTCATTGCCATAATTGAAGGTCGGGACGACGACAGTGCAGCCGGCATCGAGGAACGTGTCGAGAATAGCGTCCGCGCCGCCGTCGACCCAGCCAAATGACTTCATCGATGAATGGATACAGACCGGCAACCCGCCTAGTCCCAGTTCCTCAATGCCGTGTGCGATATGTGATTGTCTGACGATCATAGGTCTACGGACGAAGGACCCGTCTACGGACCTGGACCCGGTAACGTCCCGGCCGCTGTTCTTTCATCAGGTTGCGGATTTCGCGCTGCAACTTCAGATCGTCGACACTGGAACTCTTCGCGCGGTCCTTCGAGCGTGATGATCTCTCTGCGGACAACTTCATCCTGGCGGGGCTTGCTGCCCCGGTTCCGAAGAAATCTGACCATTGTGAAACTCCCGTTCTGCTAGCTTGCAGCTTTGGACTCTTGACTCCGCAGCTAGCGCCTCACTGGCGTGAGGAGACGGGATGTGAAGGGGTTAGCGGCGCATACTCATGAGGCGCGCCAATCTTCGGTCTCCTGACAGCCGGCGCCGTCTAGCGGCGGGGTCGGATAAGCTGGATTGACTACCGTCCAAGAAAGACGAACCTCCTACTAACCACTATTGCCGGAATACGACTCTCCGGTCCTGAGTGCTGCGTCGGACACCAAAATACCCTGGCAACTGCCACAGCGATAATAATTATGCGCCATCCTCATGGCATTGGACAAGTGTAAGAAGGTCATTCGCTTGTCTCGTAGATTCGGTCGTTGCTGATCTCAGGCTAGACTGCTCTGATCGCTGTGGCTTTGATCGTCCTTCAAGACCCGGTCGTCAGCGTTGCAAAAAGTAGGGAAGACAAATGGAAGCGAGATGCGGATGGTAGCGGTTGTCGAACGCCCAGAAACCG
>CAVUYM010000010.1:0-11943 GCA_963745675.1 uncultured Chloroflexia bacterium | reverse complement strand
CGAGTCGATGATCGCGATTGGGCGCGATATTCAGAATGTTCATTGGATAACCGCCCTGATTGGTGTCGGCAGCCTGATCACGCTGGTCTCCTATCGTCACATCGTGCCCCGCTTACCTACGAATCTGCTACTCATTGCCGCTCGATTTCCGGCGCCGCTACTTCTGGTCATCGGCGGCTCTCTCCTTGTCTGGGGCCTGGGCCTCGACAGCAATGGCGTCAATGTTGTTGGCGATATCCCCCGCGGGCTACCGCAGCCGTCATTCCCGGAGATTGATCGCGGCGCGATCCTCGACCTCGCTCCGACTGCGGTCGCTATTACATTCATCGGCTATGTGCAGTCGATTTCGATCGCGCGGACAATCGCCGCCCGTGAGAAAGACACCGTCGACGCGAACCAGGAGCTCCACGCGCTGGGCATCGCGAATATCGCTGGCGCATTCTTCTCCGGCTTCCCGGTGACCGGCAGTTTCGCCAGGACCGCGGTCAATTACCGGCGGGCGCTCGCTCGCAGATATCAGGGCTGTTTGCGGCCGGGCTCATTCTCCTGACGCTGCTCTTTCTCACTCCACTCTTTTACTACCTGCCCAACGCCGTTCTGGCTGCCACGATCATCGTCGCCGTTTCGGGGCTGATCAATGTGCGCGAGGCGCGACACTATTTCGATGTCCGGCGGCTAGATGGTTTGACCGTCACCGCGACTTTCGCCGCCACCCTCATCATCGGCGTCGAGTGGGGTGTGATCGTCGGGTTGCTCTTCTCGCTGGTTGTCTTCATCTGGCGCAGCACCGACCCGCATGCCGTTGAGATTGGATATGACGAGCTCGAGGACCGCTTTCGAACCCTGGTCGAAGAGAGCGAGACGATAACTTTTCCAAACACCCTTATTCTGCGGATCTCCGCGCCGCTGTACTTCGCGAATATCGAAGAGTTGGCGCGGCACATGGCGGACGCGGTCGCGGATCGGGAGGACCTTGGCTGGGTTATTCTGGACTTTACCGGCGTGGCGGACATCGATGCGGTCGCTGTCGATTTGCTCGAAGACCTTGTGCGTAGCTACCGCGTCGCTGGAATTGCCGTGCTGTTTGCCGGCGTGCGCAGACACGTGCTCGACGTTTTTATTCGAGCTGGATGGCGCGAGAAGCATCCCCGGGTGCTGCATCATCCGACGGTGCGGATGGCGCTGGAATCGCTTGGGCTGATGGACCGCTATACCGGAGGCGGTCGTGTCGGGCTGTTCGGCGCGTTGCCGCAGGACGAGATCGTGCCCGGTGTTGAAGCTGACCACTCGTAGCTCAGGGAGCGTAGATCCAGAGATCGTTGAGCATCCCACCGTCGTCGCGGCCTCCGAACATGAGCATGACAGCAGCATCTTCCAGCCAGACGGCGTCGTGACTGTCGCGCGGCGGGATCAACTCGCTGATGTTCGGGTCGATCACTTCGGCGCTCCAGCTATCTTCTTCGACATCGAATATCCAGATGTCGCCACGCAACCCGTCCGCCGACGCCCCACCGAAAAGGATCAGGTTCCCCGTCACTGGATTACGCACCAGGGAATAGAGATTACGCGCTGGCGGGTTGTTCGTGTCGATCTCGCTCCAGCTTCGATCGGCCGTGTCAAAGGCCCAGAGATCGCCCAGGTAAGGCGAGTTGTCCGATTGCCCACCAAAAAGTAGCAGGCGTTCACGATCCGGGTCGGTCGCCATGCGCACCAGACAACGCTGCTCTGGTCTATCACCGGTCGCCGGGGAAACATCAGACCAGCGCCCAGTCTGGACATTGAAGAGCCAGGTGTCATCGTAGCGCCCGTCGCTGGTGAAGCCGTGTGACACGTAAAGCCCGCTACCACCAGCGCGAGCGGACGCGGCTGCGCCATAGCGTGGTCGCGGGGTTCCATCTCCATCACCTGGATCAATTTCTGCCCAGACTTTTGCTACCGGATCGTAGACCCAAACGTCGCTAAAAAAGTTCGGACCAGCCTGCCCGCCAAAGATGACCATGAGTTTTTGCGTCTCATCGAATATCGCATTGTGGCCAAAGCGGGCAGCCGGCGCATCACCTTCGATCTCGATCTGGTCCCAACGATTGGCCGGAACGTCATAAAGCCATAGATCGGCCAGCGGCTCGTTGCCGGCGCGACCACCGAAGAGATAGACACGATCTTCAGCGAGATCGGCGACTAGCGAGTGGTCCCGCCGGCCCGCCGGGAGATCGCCCTGCGGCTCCAGCCGTGTCCAGCCCGCGGTCGGCGGAACGGTCGGTGTTGGCGCAGGTTCAGTTGCGGTAGCTGTCGGCTCGGCGGTGGGCGTCGCAGGCACTTCAGTTGCTGTTGCCGTCGGCTCAGCGGTTGGGGATGGCTCGAGCGTGGGTGTTTCTGTCGGAGCCTCCGTTGGGGTTGGCAATGGTGGTTCCGGGGTATTGGTTGGCGCGATGGTTGAGGTTGGGATCGGTGTCGGCTCAGGTGTTGCCGTGATCACGTTGCCGCTATCGTCCGGCTCATCCCCACCGTCGTCCCGCAGTAGGATTGCTACGACGGCAACCGCAGCTACACCGACGACGCCAGCCGCCCCGGCCAGCGCTGCTCTGCGGGAGATGCGAATGTCGCCGCCTTCGGGAGCGTCGTAGTCGGGATCGCGTGGCGGGTAGTTGCTGCTCAACGAAACAAGCCTTTCACGTGCCGGTCGTTGACTGGATCATACGAAGAATCGGCGGGAAGATGCCGCAGGAGCCTGATAACGACAATCCAGAACTCTATCCATGGGCACTCGACGAAATGGCGGCGGCGATCGCCGTCTTCAGCCACGCCAATGTTCGCAGCACTCGCGGTGGGAAAGCTCTACGTGAGGCGATGGGTGCCTTGCTCCAGCCGTCGGATCTCACCACTCAGACGCTGGATAGGCTGGAAATTGAAGCTTATGAGTCTGACGGGCGGCTAAAGCCACTGGCGGCGCTCATAGACCAACTGGAACGCGCCAACCCTCCCCATGCCGACTACTGGCGCATCTTCGGTATACAGGCCGGGGCCGACTATTAGCCAACTCGTGCGCTATGGCTCGACGACGCTACGAAATCTGACGAATCAGGTCCATAGCAGCGAGGACTCCGAGTTACTGCTGGCCGATACGCGCGAACTTATTGGCCAGCCCCCGCGCTACAATCGCCTGCGTCAACCGACCGATGAGGAAAGGTAATCTGAAAGATGGTCGAGACCCGCACAGATCTGGAAGTGATCGAAACTGACAAGGCTGCCAAGCCGATTGGCCCCTACTCCCAGGCGATCCGCGCCAACGGCATGATCTATGTCGCTGGAGAGAAAGGCATTGATCCCGCATACAAACGAGATCGTTCCTGGCGGCATTCCCGCCGAGACGCGGCAAACGCTCGAGAACGTCAAGAATATCCTCGAAGCAGCCGGCTCCGGCATGCACCGCGCTGTCGCTACATCCGTCTACATGACTGATCTCAGCAAGTTCGGCGAGATGAACGAGGTCTATGCCGAATATTTCGTCTCAAATCCACCCGGCCGCACGACCGTCGGTGTCACCTCGCTGCCGGCTGGCGCGCAGGTCGAGATCACCGTCACGGCGTTGGAGTAGGGGGTAGGGAAGAGGTAATAGGGATTAGGGAATAGGCAAGCAGCTGGGAGATCGGTGGCGAAGCCCCCTATTCATGAATACATGACGAAATTACGAAGACTTCAAAATGGGAAGTTGATGTCCGATGGCCAGACCTTCCCTGTATGAAAGAAGGCCCTATTGAGCGTTTCGTTTGATTTCTCAGGTCGTGTTGTCATCGTGACTGGCGCCGCACGGGGCGTCGGCCGAGCGATGGCCGAGCAGTTTAACGCGGCTGGAGCGATGCTGTTGGCCGCCGACCGCGATGCCGAGGGACTTGAGGAGACCTGCAAGGATCTCGACCCAGAGCGCGTACTCTCCTTTGTTGGCGATGTCAGCACCGATGAGGGCGCGCAGAGCATTGTCAACGCCGCCGTCGAGCGCTTCGGCAAGCTTGATATCTGTGTCAACAATGCTGCCGTTGCTCCGCACGCTTCCATCTTCGATGAGCGCTCTGAGGTCTGGGACACGGTTTACTCGGTCAATACGCGCGGAACGTTTCTGATGACTCGCGCCGCAGCAAAAGCGATGATCGACGCCGGCAATGGCGGCCGGATCATCAACTTCTCGTCCGGTGTCACTACCCGTGGTTCGGCTGGGCAGCCGCTTATGCGTCGAGCCGGGCGGCCACGGAGTCCTTCTCGCGCGTCGCCGCAATCGAGCTTGCACCGCACAACATCCTGGTCAACGTCGTTAGCCCCGGTTTGATCGACACCCAGCCGAAGCCGCTGCCGCCACGCATGGCTGAAGGACTTGGCAGACGCATCCCCAACCTGCCGCTGGCACGGCCCGGCGAGTCTGAAGAGGTTGGTTCGGTCGTCATGTTCCTGGCGTCAGACGCCTCGAGCTACGTCGCTGGCGCGGTCTGGAACGTCGATGGTGGCGCCGGCATCGGCACCCGTTCGACTGCCCCGATCATCGACGACGATATACGCTATGACTGGGTGACCGGTAAAGTCAGGGATTAGGAAGCAACTCCGACTGTTGAATCGTCGACCTCCGCCCTGGGCAGAGGTCGACGATTGCTCGTTTCTCAACCCTCCAGAGGCATGTTGACCCAGCGGCTTTCGCGAAACGAGAGTTCGACGGCGTTGATCGCCTCTTGTACCCAGGCTCCGTCATCGAAGTTCGCCTGATTCTCGTCGCCGCCGTCCTGGATCTCGTCGATGAATTCGCGGATCAGATTGCCGTAGAAGAGCGATCGCCAGGATTCTCGCGGGTGACCTCCGACCGGGTAGAACTCCTGCGGGATCTCCAGTTCTCGGAATTCGACATCCTCCGGAGTGGCTATTTTGATCGTCTCGGCGACGCCGAATTCCTCGACCATGCGGCAGATGATCGCGCCTTTGTCGCCGTAGATGCGCGCTTCCGTTCCGGAGTAGTTGCCGATTGTCACGTAGCTCGTTTGAATCGAGCCTGTCGCTCCGTTCGCGTATTCGGTGAGGAAGACCGTCGCGTCGTCAATGTTCATGCGCATCATGCGGTTGTCGAGATCCCGTACCCGCCGGACCGGAATGAAGTTGTGCATTGTGCCGATGACACGTGGTAGTCAGCACCCACCCACCAGTGCCCGATATCCATGATCGACGCGCCGTAGCCCTCCAGTGAACTGACCTGGATGACGTTCGGGTCGGCGTTGACATCGACCTGGCGTAGAGGAGTCTCCGGATCGAGCCACTGAGAGTTCTGGTCATAGCCATTGAAGATGAAGGGCGTGCCGACGAATCCATCTCGTATGAGTTTCCAGGCGTAGCGCACCCCAGGACTATAGCGAAAGGTGAAACCGAGCTTCGTCTTCAGCCCCTTGCTCCGGGCGAAATTCTGCGGCGCGGCGAGTCTCGCGGTAGTCGGACGAGACTGGTTTCTCACAGAGGACGTGTTTCCCTGCTTCCAGCGCCGCCCAGGCGAGGTCGAAGTGCGTCCGAGAGGGCGTCGCAACATCGACGACGTCGACATCGTCGCGCGCCACCGTTGCCTGCCAGTCTGCGCTCGATTCCGGGATGTCGAACCTGGCGGCAAATGTTCGGCCCGTTCGAGTATTGGATCGCAGATCGCCACGATCTCTGAGCGTGGGTCGCGAATCCAGCCCGGTATGTGCGCTTCCTCCGCCCATTTGCCCGCCCCAAGGACCGCTACCCGTAGCTTGCTTTCGGTCATCTGACGATGTTCCTGTCCATTCCCCGGATAAAGATGAGGCAGGGCTGCGTATGCAGGCGGAGTTCTCTCACCACATGACATCCCCGCCATTTGGCGAGAGCGATTGGCCAGTACAGTAGGCGGCTTCATCCGATGCCAGGTAGACATAAGCCCAGGCGATCTCTTCTCGGCTCGGCCACCCGCGGAATCGGTAGCGAGTCGATGAGTGCGCTGCGCGTGTCTTCCGAGCCGGAAATCCGCCACATCGGAGTGTCGGTCGGACCAGGGCAGACGCTATTGACCGTGATGCCATCCCTTCCAACCTCCTGAGCGACCGAGACGGTCAGGGCGACCACGGCAGCTTTTGAGGCGGAATAGGGCGAATTGCGCGGTCTCGGTTTGTGCGCCAGTTGGGATGCCGTGTTGATGATGCGACCATAGCCGCGCTCCAGCATGTGCGGCAGCGCGTGCTTCATCCCGAAGTAGACGCCGCGCACGTTGACGTTCATGACCTCGTCGAAGTCCTCGGTCGTCTCCTCGTGAATCGCGAACTTGTTGCCGGCGATGCCGGCGTTGTTGACGATGATGTCGAGCTTGCCGAAGCGCTGTATCGTGGCGTCGATCGCAGCCTTGACCTGCTCCTCGTCCCGGACATCAACCTCGATAGAAAATGCTCCATGGCCGAACGGCTGCAATTCGCTGACGAGACTGGCTTTGTCCTCTTCATGGCCGAAATCGGCGGCGGCTACATCAGCCCCCTCTGCTGCGAATAGCTGGCAAACCGCTCGCCCGATGCCGGTGCTCGCACCAATCACCAATGCCGACTTCCCCTGTAATCTGTCCATTGTTGCGTCCCCACCTTCTAGTCTTCTATGGCACAGAGGGTATCGTCGCACAGCGGGAGCGCGAGTGGCGACAGTCAGCTTTCGCTTTCGGAGGCAGTCTAACCGTTTGGGGGTTCCGTCATACGGCCGAGGACGTCGATCAGAGCTAATGAAGCGAGGCTCGATTACTCATTCAGATTCAGGACAACCGAGCCGGTTACCCGGCCCTCGCGTAGCGCCGCCAATGCTTCATTTGCCTCTTCGAGCGGGTATGTCTGGATCGTCGTCTGGATCGGAATCTCGCTCGCCAGCGGCAAGAACTCTCTGCCGTCCTGTCGCGTCAGATTGGCGACCGAGCGCAGCACTCTTTCGCCCCAGAGCAGTGCATACGGCATGGCTGGAATATCGCTCATATGGATGCCAGCGCAAACGACGGTGCCGCCTTTGGCGGTAGCGCGCAGCGCGGCGGGTACAAGCGGGCCTACCGGTGCGAAGATGATCGCCGCATCCAGTTCGGTGGGCGGTTGCTCGTCCGAACCACCTGCCCAGATGGCGCCGAGTTCACGGGCGAAGCGCTGCCCTGCATCGTCGCCTGGTCTGGTGAAGGCATAGACGTCCCAGCCCTGATGCAGCGCGACCTGGATGACAATATGGGCAGCCGCCCCGAAACCGTAGAGACCCAGCCGGCGACCTTCCCCCGCCATGACGAACGAGCGATAGCCGATCAGCCCGGCGCAGAGTAGAGGTGCAGCCTGCAGGTCGGGAAATCCCTCGGGATGGGGAAACAGAAGCGCGCGTCGGCGACGGCGTATTCTGCATAGCCTCCGTCCAGGTGATAGCCGGTGTATCGCGCAGAATCACAGAGATTTTCTCGGCCCGCACGACAGTATTTGCACTCGCCGCACGACCAGCCAAGCCAGGGCACCCCAACCCGGTCGCCTTGCTCGAACTGGTTCACTCCGGCGCCGGATTCCACAACCCGACCGACGATCTGGTGACCGAGGATGAGCGGGAGTTTCGGCTCTGTAAGCTCGCCATCGACGATGTGGAGATCGGTCCGGCAGACGCCGCACGCCGATACCTGAATCAAAACCTGGCCCGGGCCGGGTTCGGGCGAGGGACATCACGTAGCTGCAGTGGCTCTCCGGGAGCCTGCAGGACCATAGCCTTCACCGTGGGCTCTCCGATCTAACTACCAACCGGATTATTCGCCGTACTGCGCGATGATCTCTTCCTTGCTCTTGCCGAGGATGTCGTACTTCTCGCCCATCTTCGTGAAGGCGGCGATTGCTCGATCGACGTGGTGGTCGTCGTGTGCAGCGCTGAGCTGGACGCGAATGCGAGCCTGACCACGCGGCACGACCGGGAAGGAGAAGCCGATGACATAGATGCCCTCGGCGTACAGATCACGCGCCATATCCTGACTCAGCTGGGCGTTGTAGAGCATGATCGGAACGATCGGGTGCGTGCCGGGCCGGATATCAAAGCCTGCCGCCGCCATCCCTTCCCGGAACTTACGGGTGTTGGCCATCAGCTTGTCGCGCAGTTCAGAGCTTTCGGTGAGCAGATCGAGGACGGCGATGCTGGCACCGACGATTGTCGGCGCGAGAGTGTTGCTGAAGAGGTAAGGGCGGGAGCGTTGCCGCAAGAGCTCGATGATTTCCTTGCGACCCGAGGTGAAGCCGCCGGATGCGCCGCCGAGAGCCTTGCCGAGCGTCGATGTGATGATGTCGACCCGGCCCATGACGTTGCGATATTCGTGCGAGCCACGTCCATTCTCGCCGAGGAAGCCGGTGCAATGGGCGTCGTCGACCATCACCAGGGCGTCGTAGCGTTCCGCCAGATCGCAGATCTCGTCGAGTTTGGCGATATCGCCGTCCATGCTGAATGCGCCGTCGGTCGCGATCATCCTGTAGCGGGCGCTCTGTGCGTCCTGGAGCTTCGCTTCCAGATCAGCCATGTCGTTGTGCTGGTAGATGAAGCGATTCGCCCGGCAGAGCCGCACACCGTCGATGATCGAGGCGTGGTTCAGGGCGTCGGAGATGATCGCATCTTCGTCGCCCAGCAGCGGCTCGAAGACGCCTCCATTCGCGTCGAAGCAGGCGGCATAGAGGATCGTCTCCTCGGTGCCCAGGAACTCGCTGAGCTTACGTTCCAACTCTCTGTGAATGTCCTGGGTTCCGCAGATGAAGCGGACACTGCTCATGCCATAGCCGTGTTCATCAAGCGCATTTCGCGCCGCTTCAAGCACTCGCGGGTGTGAGCTCAGCCCCAGATAATTGTTGGCGCAGAAATTGACGACCTCGCGGGGCGGGCTACCCTCAGGGTAAGCAACGCGAATGTCCGCTCCTTGCGGGGTCAGGATCTGGCGTTCTTCCTTGTACAGTCCCGCTTCGTGGATGGATTCAATCTCGCGCTGGAGATTCTCTCGTATCGCTCCGTACATCGTGCCTCCTTTGTGTGCGCGGACGCTCTAAAGATAGAGCCGCCCATCGGCGTGACGGCGAGTCAGATCGGCGAGCATCTCTTCGGTCATCATTGCCAGATCGTAGTCGGGCGACCAGTCCCACTCTTCCCTGGCGACGGAATCATCGATCGAATTGGGCCACGAGTCTGCAATTTCCTGCCTGTAATCGGGCTCGTAGGTCACTTCAAACTCCGGTATATGAGCCCGAATAGCCTCCGCCAGCTCGCCGGCGCTGAAGCTCATCGCTGCCAGGTTGTAGTCGCTGTGGTGCTTGAGCCGGTCGAAGTCTGCGTGCATCAGATCGACCGTCGCCTTGATGCAGTCCGGCATGTACATCATCGGCAGGCGAGTGTCTTCGCGCACGAAGCAGGTGTAGCGCCCTTCCTCGACCGCTTTGTAGAACATCTCGACCGCAAAATCGGTCGTCCCACCGCCCGGCAACGCAACCGACGAGATGATGCCAGGGTAGCGCAGGCCACGCGCATCGACGCCGTAGCGCCGGACATAGTATTCAGACAACCGCTCTCCAGCGACCTTGGTGACGCCGTACATCGTCGTTGGCCGCAGCACGGTATCTTGCGGGGTGTCGTCGCGCGGGATGCCCGGTCCGAAGACGGCGATCGAACTCGGGCTCAGGACCTGCACTAACCCCAGTTCGCGTGCAACTTCCAGGCAGTTGAGCAGCCCTCCAACGTTGACGTTCCATGCGACGAGCGGATTCTGTTCGCCCTCGGCCGACAGCAGCGCGGCCATGTTGACGATCGTGTCGATCTCATAGCGGCGGCAGAGATCACGGATGGCCTCACGGTCGGTGACGTCAAGCCATTCAAACGGCCCCGACTCGGCGAGTTCCTCCTGAGGTTCAGCTGAGTGCCCGCAGGCGACGACTTGTTCGTCGCCATAGCTGCGGCGCAATTCCAACGTCAGCTCGGAGCCGATCTGACCGGTCGAACCGGTGACGAGAATTCTCTTGATTGCCTTCGTTGTCATTGGGCGCGATGCTTTCTAATAGATTGACTGAAGTTTGCGAGCAATGCGACTGCTGCGCTCTAATCATCAAACTAGCAGCAGTAGCGCAACAGGCGCGAGTGGCCCGAAGCCCATTCCGTTGCAGAGTTGTTACAGAAGGTAGATTCCCCAGTGAAGATCGTCATCGCCGGTGGGACTGGACAGGTCGGGCAGGTTCTGGCGCGCGCATGGCAAGCGGCAGGGCATGACCTTGTCGTGCTGTCGCGTGCCGGGCGCTCGACTGCCCGAATCGTCAGCTGGGACGGCCGGTCTCTCGGTCGCTGGACGTCGGAGCTTGAAGGCGCCGATGTCGTCGTCAATCTCGCCGGACGCAGCGTCAATTGCCGTTACACGCCGGAGAATCTGAAGGCGATGATGCGCTCACGGGTCGAGTCGACGAAGGTTATTGGCGAGGCCATATCGCGGTGTAAGCGGCCGCCTGCCGTCTGGCTCCAGATGAGCACCGCGACGATCTAATCCCACCGCTTCGACGCGCCTAACGATGAGGAAACCGGGATCATCGGTGGGCGTGAGCCCGATGTTCCAGACTACTGGAAGTGGTCTATCGACATCGCGCGGACGCTGGGAACATGCGCTAGATACGGCCTACACGCCACACACCCGGAAAGTCGCGTTACGGGCGGCGATGGTCATGAGTCCCGGATGAAGGCGGCATCTTCGACACGCTCCACAGGTTGGTAAGAATGCGGCTCGGTGGAGCGGCAGCCGGTGGCGAGCAATACATCTCCTGGATTCACGAGACCGATTACGTGCGTTCGCTGGAGTTCCTGATCGAGCGGGACGACATTGACGGCGCGGTCAACCTGGCTGCACCGAATCCACTTCCACAGCGCGAATTCATGGCCGATATCCGCCGTGCTGCGGGTGTCCGCGTCGGTCTACCAGCGACGAAATGGATGCTTTCGGCTGGTGCATTCCTGATGCGTTCAGACACCGAGTTGCTGCTCAAGAGCCGCCGCGTCATCCCCGGCCGCCTGAGCAACGCTGGCTTCACCTTCGTTTATCCGACCTGGCCCGAGGCGGCTGAGGATCTGGTCCAGCGTTCCGCGTGACGTCCAGTCAGGAGTATTGCGAGAGAACCCGTGTGTCAGAGGCTGATCTATACTCACGGCACATTGTCCGCCAAAGCTGAAGAGGTCACGCCATGCTCGAAACACAGCCAAAGACTCAGGCTCCCGTCCATCCCCAGGTTCGCCCTGGCCATATTCACCTGAAGGTGAGTGATCTTGAACGTTCGATGGCCTTCTATCGCGAGGTGCTCGGCTTCGAACTTGTTCAGAACTCGCGGGGCCGGGTGGCCTTCATGTCTGCAGGCGGCTATCACCATCACATCGCCCTGAATACATGGGAGAGCCTGGGTGGGCCGCCACCGGCGGAAGGACATGCGGGAATCCTCCACATCGCCTTCACCTATCCAAGCCGCAAAGATCTCGCCATCGCCTACAAGCGGCTGCTCGATCATGGCGTCGAGGTTTCGTCATTGCTGGACCACGGCGTTACCGAGGCGATCTATTTCAGGGATCCCGACGGCATCGGCATCGAGATCTCCTGGGACTGCCCCGAGGAGCGCTGGGATTACCTTGATGACGGTACCCTCAACGTTGCCCTCTCAATCCCCTTCGATGGAAAGAGTTTGCTGGCAGAGTTGGATGACGACTAGTCGGCTGCGAAACGATCCAGAGCTTCTCGTACGATCGTATAGAAACTGTCGCCGCCACCGTGTCCGGCGTCGTCAAGGATGTGGAGTTCGCTCGTGGTCCAGCCCTTATGCAGCTGCCAGGCCGTCACGAGCGGGCCGCTGACATCATAGCGACCGTGGATGAGTACTCCAGGGATACCGTCCAGCTTCGAGACATCGCGAATGAGCTGATCCT